>CAKSTB010000001.1 GCA_934490165.1 uncultured Ruminiclostridium sp.
ACTGCATTGTATTTTAATGAAATTTTGATAGACAAAAAAGCTGTGATGAAATTTTTGCATTTTGTCACAGCCCCTTTATATATCTGTTTTGCCTAATTGAGGAAGCTTATATCCTCGCCTGTCAGCATAGGGTACGTTGTGAGGGAATTTCCGTCAAGGTTTTCCTTTCTCATATCAACTGCCGATATCCGATGATTATCATAAGTCGTGTAATAGTATATCCCTTTATCGGCGTTACAACAGGAGGTGTATATTGTTATCTCATATTTGCCATCGGCAACCTCGCAACAGCCTCTCGGCTGATCGACAGAGCCGAGGATATGGAAGAACTGGCTTACGCTCTCGTTTTCACTGCCGGCTGAAACAGAGTTTGCCTTTACAAATGCCACGCGCACAAATCTTGACTGTGACGACAGATCGCCGGGAAGCCCGATAGCGCCCATTCCTCTGCTGTAAGCTTTAAGCTCCAGCTTGTCGGAAAATGTGTTCTTCGGTTGTCTTGACGATAGATGCATAAAGTCGTTCAGCCTGAACATCTGCTCATCAAACGGCGGATTGTTCGTCAGCACGCCGAGAGGGTTATCATATACCTTGATTCCGTCAGATACAGATTCAACTGTGATCGCACTGTTTTTGTCAGCTATTATCCAGTGGAGCTGTCCTACCGGCATATGTTCGCTGAAAGGAGTGTCGGTAATGTTTATGTTTGAAATAAGCTCTTTAGCTTCATCTGTACTCGCGCATTTTCCGAGTATCCACGGTATAAATTCGTACTGAGCTATATTGTCCTTACCGTCTTTGTTTTTGAAATAGCGGGCGTTTCCGACAAAATTCAGCCCCGCCATACACAGTCCCTTTTCGTTCACAGCGTCATAGAAAAGGGGATATCCGCCTGCGATATGCGCAGTGCCGATCACGGCGTAATGCTTTTCGCAGATACCCGCGTTCAGAAAATCGAGCCTGAAATTTCGCGGCATAATGACGATCTCCTCGCCGTAAGAGCTTTCGTAATCGAGCGTTCTTCCAAAGTAAAAATCATTTGTTTTATATGTTGCGGCTGTGCACATAGCTTTACCTCCGTTTTTTGTTTCTGATGTTATTCTACTACATTTTCTCACATAAGTAAAGGAATATTACTGCACAGAAAAAGCAGAACGAATTTTTTTCAATACGGATTTTGAGAAATTCGTGAATATTTCCGCCGTTACCCACATATATCAGAGCATACACACAGAAAATGCACTACCTGACCATAAGCGTGACAGCATGAATAAGGTAGGCGAGATATTTTATAGCAGAATTGCATTTTAGAAATGCCGAGAACCCTGATAACCAAGCGGATTTCAGGGCGTAAAATTTATAGCAATTTTTATAGCAGTTTTTATAGCAATTCAGGCGAAAAGCAGGTATATAGGAGTAAATATAGGAGTTTGCTTTGGAATATTATCCCTCTTATATCCGATTTTCGATGACGAATACAGAAAAAATTATGAATATTTCCGCCGTTACCCACATATATTAGAGCATACACGCAGAAAAAATCACAGCCGTAAATCCGCTCTGCAAGCGGGTTCAGCTGAAGCTAGAAAATAATTTTCAAAAAAACGCTTGACAAACATTAAACTTCGTGTTATAATATATAAGCACTCAGGAGAGTGAACAAAATATCGCGGGGTGGAGCAGGGGTAGCTCGTCGGGCTCATAACCCGAAGGTCGTTGGTTCGAATCCGGCTCCCGCAACCATATAAAAGCACTTAGCGTTTCGCTAAGTGCTTTTTTTAATGAAGCGCACCTGACGGTGCATGAAAAATGAAGTCGCCTGCGGCTTATGAAAAATGTATGCCTGACCGCACATTGCGGAAATGCGCTTTGCTTCATACGAGCGACAAGCGAGTGCTTCATATTGGCTTTATGCCAATGCTTCATTTTTCATTGAAAGAATTTGCAGATTTCGTTATCATTTGTTCAGAAAGCAGGTGTCGTTATGCGTAACGATAAATTATCCGTTCAATCTATGGATTTTGCGGTTTCTGTTATAAATCTTGTGAAATACCTGAAAGAAAATAAGGAACATATTATATCCAATCAAATCGGAAGAAGCGGTACAAGCATAGGCGCTAACATTCGTGAAGCACAATACGCCCACGGAAAAGCAGATTTTATTGCTAAATTGCAAATTGCGCTAAAAGAAGCAAATGAAACAGGATATTGGTTAGAACTGCTTTTAAAGACAAACTATATAAGTGAAAATCAGTTTAAAGAATTGGATAAAATTTGCACTAGTTTGCGTGCAATGCTTGTGGCTTCTATAAACACCGCCAAAGGAAATGTCAGATGAATTTTTACGAAATTACAAGAAAGATAAAGAAATTATAAAACAGACTTTTCTATAACCTGACTGCACTAATCTACTGTGCTGTTTTTTGCTTTTATTTACTCCAAATATGGATATCGTTTCATGCTTTGCCAGCAAAGTGTGAAACGATTTTTTGTGTAAGTTTTCCAAAATTCAGTTAAGTATCGTCTTTTTATTGTGGTCTTACATCCGATTATAATATATAAAAGTGTGAATTGTTGCAAAAATCTTTATTTCAGTGTAAACTTTTGTCGACGGAAAAGGATAGCGTACTGCCGTGTCGGTTGACACAGAGCCGAATTTGTGCTATGTAGTTTTTGTTCTTATTTTCGTTTTTCCTAATATACTTATCCAAAAGACTAAAAGGAGAATGAGAATGGAACATAACGGTCGGCTGAAAGTCAAGTTTGATTTCAGCTTCTTTGCGGTAGTGGCGTTTATGATATTTGTCGATACGAGCGGGGCGGCGGTGCTGTCGCTGATCGCCTGTATATTGCACGAGGGCGGGCACCTGCTTGCTATGGCGGTATGCGGCGCGTACCCTGAGCGTATAACATTTTACGGCGGAGGGATAGCGCTGACAAGGACGGGAATGGAGAGCCTGCCCGACAGCAAGCGTATTGTGATACTGTCGGCGGGGTGCGCGGTGAACCTGATAGTCGCATCGACTTATCTTTTTATGCCGGACAACGGCACGGCGGCGGTCTTTTGTGCGGTGAACCTTGTCATCTGCCTGTTCAATGCTCTGCCGATAGGGTACTTTGACGGAGCGGGGATACTTGAAATACTGCTGTCGAAATTTATGTCGCTGAGAGCCGCCGAAACGGTGAAAAAAGTTGTCGGTGCGGTGCTTTCTGTTGCGATAATCGCGGGCGTGATAGTATATTGTGTCAGCTGTAGCAAAAGCGTTTCATTGTCGCTGATTTTCGTGGTATTTTATCTCATACTCGCCCAGTTCATCGGATAGGGCTTGCAATAAGCGGATTTATGTAGTAAAATATACTCTATAACTATAAATTTCGGAACGGAACGGAAGTAAAAATGCTAAAGGAAAAATTAGACAAGATTTTATTGAAGGTGCAGAAGCCGTCACGCTATATCGGCGGTGAAGTCAATGCGGTCGTTAAGGACAAAAGCAAGGTAGATATACGTTTTGCTTTCTGCTTTCCCGACACTTATGATATAGGAATGTCACATCTCGGCATAAAGATACTGTATTCGCTCAAGAACAGCGTGCCGAATTACTGGTGCGAGCGTGTGTTCATGCCGCTTCCCGATATGGAAGAGCAGATGAGGAAGAACGATATCCCGCTTTACGGTCTGGAAAGCCTTGATCCTATAAAGGACTTTGAGTTCATCGGCTTTACGCTCCAGTATGAGCTGTGTTATACGAATATTCTTTCTATGCTTGACCTTGCGGGCGTGCCTGTCTACTCAAAGGACAGAAAGGATCTTTTCCCGATAGTTATGGGCGGCGGTCCTTGCGTATGTAATGCAGAGCCGATAGCGGACTTCTTTGACCTGTTCGTGCTCGGCGAGGGAGAAGAGGTAAACCTCAAGATGATGCAGCTTGCCGAGAAGTTCAAGAAGAACGGCGGCACAAAGCAGGAATATCTTGAGCAGGCGGCGCAGATAGAGGGTATCTATGTTCCGTCACTTTACGATATCAGTTATAATGAGGACGGAACAGTAAAGGCGATAACGCCCAAGAACGGCGCTCCCGCAAAGGTAAAGAAGCAGATAATCGATGATTTCGATAAGGTTTACACTCCGGACAGCTTTGTAGTGCCGTATACCCAGATAGTACACGACAGGTCGGTAGTCGAGGTACTCAGAGGCTGTATCAGAGGTTGTCGCTTCTGTCAGGCGGGTTTTATCTACCGTCCGTTCAGGGAAAAGTCCAAGGAAACTATCGTAAATCAGGTAAAAAGCCTTACCGAAACGACAGGCTATGACGAGGTTTCTCTTTCATCGCTGTCTACCAGCGACTACAGTGATATCGAGGGACTTCTGAACGATATCACAGAATACACGGATAAGAAAGGCGTAAATCTGTCGCTCCCGTCACTGCGTATTGATAAATTCAGCGACGAGGTCGTAAAGAAGATAAAGAGCGTCAGAAGAAGCGGTCTTACCTTTGCGCCCGAGGCAGGCTCACAGCGTCTGCGCGACGTAATAAACAAGAATATTACCGAGGAAGCAATATTCAAGAGCTGTAAGATTGCCTTTGAGGGCGGCTACAGTTCGGTAAAGCTGTACTTTATGCTTGGTCTGCCGACCGAAACGCTTGACGATATCAAGGCTATAAAGGAGCTTGCGGATAAGATCATTGACCTGTATTATAATACGGAGGGTAGGAGCAAGAAGGCAATAAGCATTTCGATATCGCTGTCGACCTTTATCCCGAAGCCCTTTACTCCGTTTGAGTATGAGCCGCAGGCGACCGAGGAAGAGATAAACAAAAGGCAGAAATATCTGCTTGATATAATCGGCTCAAAGGGCAGAAGACGTATCGATGTCAGCTGGAGCCATTATGACACTACTATACTTGAAGCAGTGCTAGCAAGGGGCGACAGAAAGCTGTCCGCCGTTATCTATGAGGCGTGGAAGAACGGCTGTAAGCTTGACGGCTGGAACGAATACTTCAAGCCCGAAATATGGGACGCGGCTTTTGAGAAATTCGGCATTGACAAGGCATTTTACGCTAACCGTAAGCGCGAATATGACGAGATCGCTCCGTGGGAGCATATGGATATGCTGTTTGACCGCAGTTTCCTTGTAAGAGAGAATATCAAGGCTCACGAGGAAAAGACCACCGCAAACTGCCGCGAAAAGTGCGCGGGCTGCGGCATAAACAAATGCTTAGGAAGGGCTTGCTTTAAATATGAATGAGAATAATATCGCTGTCCGCCTGTTCTTTTCAAAGACAGGCAGAGCAAAATATATATCGGCGCTTGACCTTATCACCTGCTTTCAGCGTGCGATAAGGCGCACGGATATCCCGATATGGCACACGCAAGGATTCAATCCGCACACATATGTAAATGTCAATCTGCCGCTTTCTCTCGGAAGCGAGGGCGTGAACGAGTCTATGGATATAAAGCTCACCGAGCAGACAGATTTTGATACGCTGAGGGACAAGCTCAATGCCGTGCTCCCGCCCGATATCAGGATAATAAGAGCGGCACTGCCCATAAAAAAGCACACCGAGATCGAAAAGTCGGTGTACTCGGTAAATATCGTATGCGATTACGATAAGCTTGAGGAGTTTATGAAGCTGCCGTCTGTCGAAGTTGAGAAGAAGACCAAAAAGGGCATAACCACGCTTGATATCAAACCGTTCACACAGATAAAGGATTATGAACGCGGGCGCTTTACGCTTATAATGCCGTCAGGCTGTGACTTCACGCTCAATCCGTCACTTTTCTTTGACGCATTCGAGAAATTCAGCGGCGAGGAGACCCAAAGACTTGATATAGTACGAACCGGAATACTCTGCAAAGACGGCACTCAGTTTGAATAAATTTACAATTATAAGCACCTTTGTGTGAAATGCAATTTATCTTAAATGGGGTTTGGGGCTTAGCCCCAAGTAGCAGGTTGTCAGCCAGTTTGTGTCGTTGCATCGTGCAACGACTGGGTGTGGCTGACTACAAGCATCCTTGCTTGAGCAGGGACGCCAGTCCCCGCATTTTCCCCGGCACGGATGCCGGGCGTGTATGTACAAGGGCTTTGCACGATGCAAAGCCAGCAAGCATACACAGCCTTTCACCGGGGAAAGGGGGCAGGGGGATAGGGATTTTAAAAATGTTACTTACTTTAATAAATGAACTATTCGGCAATCTTACGCATAGCTTTTTAACCGAAAAAAATTAACAAAAAACTATTGCAAATTTCGTATAAAGGTGCTATAATATTAAAGCATTTGAAATCCGCTGATGGGATAATTATGCCTTTTGGCATATACTGTCAGCGTGTTTAATGCCGTTAGTGCGAAAAGCACAAAGACATTAAAACGGGTAGTCCGCTGTATTTAACGTCAAAAGTTGCCGTTATCCGTAGCGCAAAAGGGCGCACGGAGGATAAGCCGATACAAGAATATCCGAAAACCAGGAGGAAAAAATGGACGCATTAAAACTCATTGCACAGGACAGCCTTAAGGCTGACGCACCTAAGTTCAACGTAGGTGACACAGTTAAGGTACACGTACGCATCGCTGAAGGCGACAAGTTCCGTATCCAGGTATTCGAGGGTACAGTAATCGCTAAGAAGCACGGCGGCGTAAGCGAAACTTTCACGGTAAGAAGAGTAGCTCACGGCTGCGGTATCGAGAGAGTATTCCCTCTGCACTCACCCACAGTAGAAAAGGTTGAAGTTGTAAGAGAAGGTAAGGTTCGCAGAGCTAAGCTTTACTACCTCCGCGACAGAGTTGGTAAGGCTGCTAAGGTTAAGTCAAAGATCTAAGACCTTACATCATTTCCTCATCGAATTTTCAAGGCAGTGGCGATATGCCACTGCATAAATTCGATATTTTGTTTTGAAGGGACGCACTATGGAAGAAAAAATCATAACAGAAAATGAAAATAGCGGCACAGCTGACAAGAAAAACTTTTTTGCCGATATGTTCGACTGGATGTGCAGTATTTTTTCAGCCATTCTGTGCTTTATTGTAATATTTGCACTGCTTGCGCGTGTTATCACGGTCGACGGCGAATCGATGGTTCCTACACTTCAGGATCAGCAAAGACTTATCGTGTCGGATATGTTCTATACTCCGCAGTACGGCGATATAGTAATACTCTACGCCGACAAGCTGTATAACGAAACAACTCAGAAATACGGAAAGCCGATAGTAAAGAGAGTTATCGGACTGCCCGGCGATACTATAAAAATCGACTTTAAGAACGGCGTTGTTTACAGAAACGGCGAAGCACTGACAGAGGAGTACACAAATACCCCTACAAATCTTCCCGAAAACTTCCCCTTTAACGGTGAGGTCACGGTTGAAGAGGGCAAGGTGTTCGTGCTCGGCGATAACAGAAACGCGTCAAAGGACAGCAGAAGCAGTGATGTAGGACAGGTCGATATGCGCTACATAATGGGTAAGGCATATCTCAGGATCTGGCCTTTAAACGCACTGGGAACAATTTAAACGGAGGGGTAATGGCACAGGTATCCAATATACAGTGGTTTCCGGGTCATATGACCAAAACCAAGCGACAGATAGAAGCAAGCTTAAAGCTTGTTGACGCTGTTGCCGAAATAGTAGACGCAAGAATACCCGAATCCAGCAGAAACCCCGTAATAAGCGAGATAACAGGCTCTAAGCCGAGAATTATCCTGCTTAATAAATGCGACTATGCGGACGAAAAAGTGACCGCGGAGTGGCAGAAGTACTATACGGCGCAGGGCTATAAGGCTATGATATGCGATTGCAGAAGCGGTAAAGGTGTAAAGGCTTTTACACCGAACGTCAAGAATCTGCTTTCGGATCTGCTTGCCAAACGTAAGGCAAAAGGTCTTGTCGGTCAGTCGCTCAGAGTTATGGTAGTAGGAATACCGAATGTCGGTAAATCTTCTTTTATAAACAGAATTTCAAAGGCGGGCAAGACCAAGGTCGAGGACAGGCCGGGCGTTACAAGAGGTGCACAGTGGGTATCGCTTGACAAGGAGCTTGAACTGCTCGACACTCCCGGAATACTCTGGCCGAAGTTTGACGACCAGCAGGTAGCGATAAAGCTCGGTTATACGGGCGCTATCAAGGACGATGTAATGGACGTGTGCGAGCTTGCGGACAGCTTGCTTTGCTTCCTGTGGGAAAACTACAAGGAAAACGTCATTGCGCGCTACAAGCTTGACGAGAACACAGAGCAGCCCGACCTTGAGATGATAGCAAGAAAGCGCGGTATGCTCGTTTCGGGCGGCGAACCCGATATAGAAAGAGCGGCTGCGGCAGTGCTCGATGAATTCAGGAGTGGTAAACTTGGCAGGATCTCTCTCGAAAGACCTTGAGGATAAGAAGGATCTGTTTCTTTACGATAAAGAAGCAAGAAGTGAATGCGGCGTTATCTGCGGCATTGACGAAGCGGGCAGAGGACCGCTTGCCGGTGATGTTTATGCGGCGGCAGTGATACTCCCCGATGATATCGTAATTGAAGGAATAAACGACAGCAAGAAGCTTACCGAGAAGAAGCGCGAGGCACTGTTTGACATAATTCGGGAAAAAGCTGTAAGCTACTGTATCGCAACTGCGTCTGTCGAGGAGATCGACAGCATAAATATACTCAATGCGGCAATGCTTGCTATGAAAAGAGCGTATGAGGGGCTTTCTGTAAAGCCCGACACGGCGCTTATCGACGGCAACAAGACACCGGGGCTTGATATCCCCGAAAAGGCAATAATCAAGGGCGATGCGACAAGTGCGTCAATAGCGGCGGCATCTATACTTGCAAAGGTAGCGCGTGACCGCTATATGAAGGAGCTTGCCGAAAAATATCCGCAGTATATGTTCCAGAAGCACAAAGGCTACGGCACAAGGCTTCACTATGAAATGCTTGACAAATACGGCGCAAGCGATATTCACCGTAAGAGCTTTCTTGTGAAGTACTATAATTCAAAGAATGCCGCAGACAAATAACGATAGAGCCGTAAAGGGCAGACTGGGTGAGGACTTCACCGCGGACTACCTTGAAAAACACGGCTACAGAATAATCGAAAGAAATTACCGCAGACCCTGCGGTGAGATCGACATTATAGCGTCTAAGGGCGATATACTGGCTTTCGTTGAAGTAAAAACACGGAAGTACAGAAGTCTTGTAAGCGGGGCGGAAGCGGTAGGATATAAGAAAAAGGGCAGGATAATCGCAACTGCCGATATATTTCTTGCCGGATACGGCACTGAAAAGACTGTCCGCTATGATATAGCGGAGGTAACGGTTTCATCGGGTACTGCTGTGCGGGTCATAGACTTTAAGTACTATGAGGACGCATTCGACACTACCGGATATGAAACGCAATTTTAACAAAGAAGGATGTTTGCTATGAACTACAAAAGCACCAGAGATGTCAAGGTAAATGTACCCAGCGCTTATGCTATCTCACAGGGACTTTCGGCTGACGGCGGACTTTTTGTTCCCGATAGTCTTCCCAAGCTCTCAGAAGAGAAGATAATGTCGCTTTGCGATATGTCGTATGCCGAAAGAGCATATGAGATATTCAAGCTCTTCCTTACAGACTTTACCGATGATGAGATAAAGCACTGCGTAAACGGCGCTTACAACGACAAGAATTTTGCTACCGACAACATCGCTGAGATCTCTCACCTTGTACCCGGTACATATATTCTTGAGCTGTGGCACGGTCCTACCTGCGCATTCAAGGATATGGCACTTCAGATCCTGCCTTATCTGCTTACAACTTCCGCCAAGAAGACGATCGATGGTAAGAAGATCTCTATCCTCGTTGCTACAAGCGGCGATACAGGAAAGGCCGCACTTGAGGGCTTCAAGGACGTTGACGGCACTTCAATAATGGTATTCTACCCTGAGGACGGCGTAAGCAATATGCAGAAGCGTCAGATGACAACTCAGGAGGGCAACAACGTAAACGTATGCGCTGTAGTCGGCAACTTTGACGACTGCCAGAGCGGCGTTAAGCAGATATTCACGGATAAAGCTGTAATCGCCGAGCTTGAAAAGGCAAATACGGTATTCTCAAGTGCAAACTCCATCAACTGGGGCAGACTTGCTCCCCAGATAATCTACTACGTTTCTTCTTATGTACAGCTCGTCAAGGACGGCGAACTGAAGTACGGCGAGAAGCTCAATGTTGTAGTTCCCACAGGTAACTTCGGTAACATACTTGCCGCATATTACGCTAAGCAAATGGGTATCCCGATAGGCAAGCTTATTTGTGCGTCAAATGCAAACAATGTACTTACCGACTTTATAAACACAGGTATCTACGACAGAAACAGAAAGTTCTACACAACTGTTTCTCCCTCTATGGATATCCTTATTTCAAGCAACCTCGAAAGACTGCTGTATCACCTCACAGGTGAAGATGACAAGCTGATAAACGAGTGGTTCACAGCTCTTAAGACAGACGGCAGATATGAGGTAAACGACAGCGTAAAGGCGGCTATCAAGGAAACCTTCTATGCAGGCTGCTGCAACGATGAGGAAACAAAGGGCGCTATCAAGGAAGTATTCGGCGAATACAGCTACCTTATGGATACTCACACGGCTGTTGCTTACAAGGTATATGAGGATTACAAGAAGAAGACCGGCGACAACACAAAGACGCTTATCGCTTCTACCGCTAATCCCTACAAGTTCGGCTTTGCGGTATATGACGCACTGGGCGGCGAAACCGAGGGCGTTGACGAGTTCGAGCTTATCGGCAAGCTTGAAAAGCTGACTAAGACGACCTGCCCCAAGGCGCTTTCCGATACAAAGAACAAGCCTGTAAGATTTTCGGGTTCAATTAAGCCCGAGGATATGTCAAAGGCAGTTCTCAAATTTATAAACAAGTAATTAAGGAGCGTTTATTTGAAAGTATACACAATGGGAGATCTTCATCTGCCTTTCGGCAGACCGAAGCCGATGGATATTTTCGGTGGCTGGGAAAATTACACCGAGCGCATTGAAAAGAACTGGAACAGTACAGTCGGCGAAGATGATTGCGTTGTGATACCCGGTGATCTTTGCTGGGCTATGTCGCTTGAGGAGGCTCTTCCCGATTTTGAGTTCGTAAGCCGCAGGCTTCACGGCAGGAAGATAATCTCAAAGGGCAACCACGATTACTGGTGGACTACACTTAATAAAATGAACAGCTTTTTACAGTCAAACGGTTTCGACAATATCAGTATAATGCACAACAACGCGTTCAGCGAATGCGGCATAGCGATATGCGGAACAAGAGGCTGGATAAATGATGACGGCGAGCCGCAGGACGCAAAGGTTCTGGCAAGAGAAGCGGGCAGACTGGAGATGTCGCTTAAGGCAGCCGTTGCCACAGGGCTTGAGCCTGTGGTGTTTATACATTACCCGCCGATATACGGCAGTGAGCAAAACGACTACATTCTGGATGTTATGTCAAGGTATCCCGTGAAGCGGTGCTTCTACGGTCACGTTCACAGCGCTCCGTGCTTCCCGAAAGCTTTTCAGGGCGTGAGGGACGGAATTACCTACAGAATGGTGTCGGCTGACTATGTTAAATTTACACCTGTACTTGTGCAGGAATAAAATACAATAATACGCATCGCCGTATACAAGGCTTTGCAAAAACGGAGGATTTTTCAAATGGAGATCATTTCAAACAACAAGACCGCTACAAATACGGTAGAGGTAGAATTCAAGGCAACAGCCGAAGAATTTGAGCAGGCAGTACAGGCAGCTTATTTAAAGAAGAAAAAGAACATCAACGTTCCCGGTTTCAGAAAGGGTAAAGCACCCCGTAAGATAATCGAGGCTGAGTACGGCGAGGGCGTTTTCTATGAAGATGCGGTAAACGGTATGTATCAGAAGACCGTTGCAGAGGTTATCGACGAGCTCAAGCTTGAAGTTGTTGATATGCCCAATATCGAAGTAACAGAAGTAAGCAAGGAGAACGGCGTTTCTTTCAAGGCTACATTCACAACAAAGCCCGAGGTTGAAGTTAAGGACTACAAGGGTATAAAGGTAAACAAGACTGTCAAGACTGTAACTGACGAAGATGTTGCTAACGAACTCAAGAGATATCAGGAGAAGGACGCAAGAATAATCGACGTTACAGACAGAGCGCTTCAGAAGGGCGATACAGCAGTATTTGACTTTGAAGGTTTCGTTGACGGTCAGCCTTTCGAGGGCGGCAAGGCTGAGCACTTCTCACTCGAGATCGGCAGCGGTCAGTTTATCCCCGGCTTTGAGGACGGTATGGTAGGTCACAGCATTGACGAGGAATTTGACGTTAATGTTACATTCCCCGAGAACTACAACGCCGAGAACTTAAAGGGCAAGCCCGCAGTATTCAAGTGCAAGATCCACGAGATCAAGGCTAAGGAATACGCTGAGCTTGACGATGAGTTTGCTAAGGACGTAAGCGATTTCGATACACTTGACGAATTCAAGGCTGACATCAGAGCTAAGCTTGAAGAGAGCGCTAAGAATGCCGCTGACGCTAAGCTTGATGCTGACATCACAGACGCTGTTATCGAGAAGCTTGAGGGCGAGATCCCCGACGCTATGATAAACAACCGTGTTGACGACCTCGTTCGTGACTGGGAATACAGAAACAGATATCAGGGCATCACAGTAGCCGATTATCTGAAGTTCACAAACACAACGATCGAGCAGTTCAAGGAGAACTTCAAAGAGCCCGCCGCAAAGCAGGTTAAGCTCAGACTCGCTCTTGAGAAGATCGCTCAGGTTGAAAACGTTACTGTTACAGATGAGGACGTTGAGAAGGAATACGCTGAGATGGCTGAAAACTACAAGATGGAGCTTGACAAGGTAAAGGCTCTTGTTTCTGAGGACGCTCTCAGAAAGGATCTTGAGGTTGAAAAGGCATTCGACATCGTTCGTGAGAGTGCAGACGTAACCGAAGTTACTGAATAATTTAGTTTTACAATCGGGAGCTTTCTGTATCGTATATGGAAAGCTCTTTATTGTCTGTATGAAATAAGGAAAGGCAGGAGTTTTATGAGTTTAGTACCAACCGTCATCGAACAGACAGGCAGAGGAGAAAGAGCATATGACATTTTCTCAAGACTGCTTAACGACAGAATTATCATGCTTAACGAAGAAGTAAACAATGTTACTGCGGGACTTGTTGTTGCACAGTTACTGTTTCTTGAAGGACAGGATCCGGATAAGGATATCAGCCTTTATATCAACAGCCCCGGCGGTTCTATTTCTGCCGGCATGGCAATATATGACACAATGAATTACATCAAGTGTGATGTATCCACGATCTGTGTAGGTATGGCGGCTTCTATGGGCGCATTCCTGCTTTCAAGCGGCGCTAAGGGCAAGCGTTTCTGCCTGCCGAACTCGGAAGTTATGATACACCAGCCCCTTATAAGCGGCGGACTGAGCGGTCAGCAGACCGATATCACGATCCATGCAAAGTATCTTGAAAAGACAAGAGAAACGCTTGAAAAGATAATGGCAGACAACTGTGGCAAGAGCTATGAACAGCTCCACAAGGACTGCGAAAGAGATAACTTCCTTTCAGCAGAAGAGGCTTGTGCTTACGGTCTTGTTGACAAGGTAATTGCAAAGAGATAATCAGTTGAAAGGAAATTAACCAATGCTTAGATGCAGTTTCTGTGAAAGAACCGAAGATCAGGTTGAGAGAATAATATACGGTGCAAGCGGCTGTATCTGCAACGACTGCATAGTAGCGTCATATCAGATGCTGATGGAGCAGGAGGGCAAGCCTGTTTCAAGAAAGTCAAACAGCAAGCACGAGGAAGAGCACGAGCTTATCAAGCCCGCTGACTTAAAGGCGATACTTGACAAATATATCGTAGGTCAGGACGAGGCAAAGAAGACTATCTGCGTTTCCGTATATAACCACTATAAAAAGAACTTCTGCGGCGATGATAAAAAGGCTGACGAAATAGAGCTTCAGAAGAGCAATGTGCTTCTGCTCGGTCCTACAGGTGTAGGTAAGACGATGATAGCGCAGACGCTCGCAAATATTCTGAAAGTTCCGTTTGCCATTGCCGACGCAACAACGCTCACTCAGGCAGGCTATGTCGGCGAGGACGTTGAGAATGTTCTGTTAAGGCTTATCCAGGCCGCCGATTATGACATTGAAGCGGCAGAACACGGTATTATCTATATCGATGAGATAGACAAGATAACAAGAAAGTCCGAGAACACCTCGATAACCCGCGATGTAAGCGGTGAGGGTGTACAGCAAGCACTGCTCAAGATAATTGAGGGCACTGTGTCGAACGTTCCTCCGCAGGGCGGAAGAAAGCACCCCAACCAGGAGTTTATACAGATAAACACAAAGAATATTCTGTTTATCTGCGGCGGTGCTTTTGAGGGCATCGACAAGCTGATAATGCAGAGAACAAGCTCTTCTGCGCTCGGCTTTGGTGCTGATGTCAAGAGTAAGCAGGAAAACAAGATAAACGAGGCGCTCCATCAGGTAGAGCCCGAGGATCTTGTAAAGTTCGGTATTATCCCCGAGCTTGTGGGCAGACTTCCCGTTATCGCGGTGCTTGACGACCTTGACGAGGACGCGCTCGTGAAGATACTGTCAGAGCCTAAAAACGCTATCTTAAAGCAGTATAAGTATATGTTCTCGCTTGACAATATCGAGCTTGAAATAACCGATGACGCTATGCGTGCCATCGCCAAGAAAGCGGCTGACAGAAAGACAGGCGCAAGAGGACTGAGAACGGTAGTTGAAGAAGCGCTTTCGGATACTATGTTCGACGCTCCGAGCGATGAGAGTATAACAAAGGTCGTGCTCACAGGCGAATGCGTTACCGAGGGCAAGAAGCCTGAAATAATCAGAGATGCGAATGTCGCAAAGCTGAGAAGAAGTGCGGAGAAGAAAGCACTCAAGAAGAACGCAGGCTGAGCTTCGGCTGACAAAGACTTATAAATAATGCAGTCCCGACACTGTTTTTGTGCCGGGCTGTATCTGTTTTCACAGGCGGCAGTCGGCGGTCGGTCAGTCACGGCGGCATTTGGCAGGCAACTGACAGCAGTTCGCGGTCAGAAGTCGGCGTATTATTGCCAATATCGGCAGACATTCGCCAAAAACCATACCGCACAGTGAAAAAATAAAAATATTTTAAAAATGGTATTTACAAAAGCAATTTTGTATGCTATAATATCTTTGTTGTGCACTGCACACGATCAATTCTTGTCTTGGCTCTGTGGAGAATGCTCTTTTTGAGAAACACCGTTTCCCGCCGCTATGACAAAGAAAATATTTTTAAGAGGTGTAACCATGCTTTTAAAGGAAGAAAAGACAGCGGTTATCGAAGCTAACCGCACACACGAGAACGACACAGGTTCTCCCGAAGTACAGATCGCTATTCTCACAAAGAGAATAAACGACTTAACAGAACATTTAAAGACTCACAAGAAGGATCACCACTCACGCCGTGGTCTTCTCAAGATGGTTGGTCACAGACGTAATCTGTTAAACTACCTCGCTAAGAAGGATATCGAACGCTACCGTGCAATAGTTGCAAAGCTCGGTCTTCGTAAGTAAGAGTTTAAAAAAGGGCAGGGCATTTGTTGTTCTGCCCTTTAACCCTTATTTCAGATATCATTTTCCGATGTAAAGAGAAGCAGTGGAGTCAGCAATAAATTGAACGGAATAAAGGCTATTCCGCTGAACTTATTGCTAACGCTGTTTCTCTGAAATAAAACAGGAGGAACAATATGTTCGAGAATTACAAAACATTCAAAACGACATTTGCAGGCCGTGAGCTTATGGTCGAGACCGGTAAGGTATGCGGACTTGCAAACGGTTCTTGCTGGGTACATTACGGCGAAACAGTCGTAATGGTAAACGTTACAGCAAGCGCAAAGCCCAGAGAGGGCGTTGACTTTTTCCCTCTCGCGGTAGACTATGAAGAAAAGCTCTATGCAGTTGGAAAGATCCCCGGCGGCTACTTAAAGAGAGAGGGCAGACCCAGCGAAAAGGCTATCCTCAACTCACGAGTTGTTGACCGTCCTATGCGTCCTCTGTTCCCCAAGGATATGAGAAATGACGTTGCTATCGTTATGACGGTTCTCGCTGTAGACCCCGAAACACAGCCCGAGATCATCGCTATGATCGGTGCTTCTATCGCGGTTTCTATCTCCGATATTCCGTGGAACGGTCCTATCGGCGGTATCTCTGTAGGTCTTGTTGACGGCAAGATAGTTCTTATGCCTGACGCTCAGCAGAGAGCTAAGTCAGACCTTCAGCTGACTGTTGCGTCAAGCGAGAAGAAGGTCGTAATGATCGAAGCAGGCGCAAACGAAGTTGACGACGACACAATGCTCAAGGCTATTATGGCAGGTCACGAAGAGATCAACAAGTCGCTTATCCCCTTCATCAAGCAGATCCAGGCTGAGATAGGCAAGCCCAAGTTCAGCTTCCCCTCAATGGAGGTTGACCACGACCTGTTCGAGGCTATCCAAAATAAGTACACAGATCAGGTAAAGTTCGCTCTTGATACAGATGACAAGAATATACGCGAAGAGCGTTTACAGCCCATCAAGGACGCTATCCACGCAGAGTTTGACGAGCAGTACCCCGACAAGGCTGCTATGATAGACGAGTGCATCTACAAGTTACAGAAGTTTATCGTAAGACGTTGGCTGTTAGACGAGCAGAAGCGTGTTGACGGCAGAGGTATGGACGAAATGCGTCCTCTCGCCGCTGAAGTAGGACTTCTTCCGAGAGTACACGGTTCGGGTCTGTTTACCCGCGGTCAGACACAGGTCATGACTATCACGACCTTAGGCCCTGTAAGCGACAGCCAGAAGCTTGACGGCATTGACGAAGAAGAAACAAAGCGCTATATGCACCACTACAACTTCCCCGCATACTCTGTAGGCGAAACAAAGTCAAGCAGAGGACCGGGCAGACGTGAGATCGGTCACGGCGCACTCGCACAGCGCGCACTTGAACCCGTTATCCCTCCCGTTGAAGAGTTCCCCTATGCAATCAGACTTGTATCTGAGGTTCTTTCTTCAAACGGTTCTACATCACAGGCTTCTATCTGCGGCTCTACACTTTCACTTATGGACGCAGGCGTTCCGATAAAGTCACCTGTTGCAGGTATCTCATGCGGTCTTATCACAGAGGGCGACCGTTGGATGACAATGGTCGATATCCAGGGTCTTGAGGACTTCTTCGGCGATATGGACTTCAAGGTTGGCGGTACTCACAAGGGTATCACAGCTATCCAGATGGATCTTAAGATAGACGGTCTTACACCCGAGATCATCAAGGACGCATTTGCAAAGACACACAAGGCAAGAGATTATATCCTTGACGAAATTATGCTCAAGGCTATCCCCGAGCCTCGTCCTACAGTCAACAAGTACGCTCCCAAGATGCTCAACTATAAAGTACCCGTTGACAAGATCAGAGAAGTTATCGGTACAGGCGGCAAGGTTATCCAGAAGCTCTGCGCTGATTACGAGGTCAAGATCGACATCGATGAAGAGGGTAACGTATTCATCTGCGGTCAGGATCTTGAAAAGGCTCAGAACTGCGTAGCAATGATCAAGGCTATCACATCTCCTCCGGAGATAGGCGCTATCTACAAGGGCAAGGTCGTTCGTATAATGAACTTCGGCGCATTTGTTGAGATCGCTCCCGGCAAGGACGGTATGGTACACATCTCAGAGCTTGAAAACAGAAGAGTTGAAAAGGTCGAAGATGTTGTTTCTATCGGCGATGAGATAATCGTTAAGGTTCTCGACATCGATAATCAGGGTAAGATCAGACTTTCAAGAAAGGCTGCACTTGCCGATATCGAAGCCAAGAAGAAAAACGGCTGATAAAGCAGAAAATTGAAATTTCAAGCCTCGCGGAGAATATCTGCGGGGCTTTTTATATTAAATTTCAGCTTGAAATGACAAGCAGGTTGTGATATACTTATAATGTATTATTATGTGACAGCGGCGTGCACAGCTGAATATTCGTACTTCTTTTGCTAAGAATATAACAAGAAAATTCACAGTAAAGGAGTACGCAATGAACAAGCTTAACATAACCGATAACGAACCCGCAGAGGAAGAAAACGAAGAGCAGGTAACGGCGGATCAGCCGTCCGATAACGGCGTATTCGCTTCTGTCAATGCGGAGCATAATATACACTGCCTTACCGTCATAGGTCAGATAGAAGGGCACTATATTCTCCCGCCGCAGAACAAGACGACAAAGTATGAGCATATTATGCCCGCGCTTGTGGCGATAGAGCAGGATATGAGTATAGAGGGGCTTCTGATAATACTGAATACAGTCGGCGGAGATGTCGAGGCGGGGCTTGCCATATCGGAGCTTATCGCGGGAATGTCAAAGCCAACGGTTTCGATAGTAGTCGGCGGCGGTCACTCGATAGGCGTACCGCTTGCGGTAAGCGCAAGAAAGAGCTTTATCGTGCCGTCCGCAACAATGACGATACACCCGGTCAGAATGAACGGTCTGCTGCTCGGCATACCTCAGACTTTATCATATTTTGAGCGTATGCAGGAGAGGATAATCAACTTTGTCAGCAAGAACAGCGGGATAAAGCCCGAACGCTTCAGAGAGCTTATGATGAAGAAAGACGAGCTCGTTATGGACGTAGGCTCGGTGCTTGACGGCGAAACGGCAGTAAACGAGGGTCTTATAGACAGCCTCGGCGGACTGAGTGACGCGGTTCAGTGTCTGTATTCGCTTATCGAAGAGCGCAAGACCGAAAAGTCGGACGCTAAAGCATCTACCGTAAAAAGCCCTGACAGTAAAAAATCCTCAACAGCTTCCAAAAGGACGATCAAGGGCTCATCACAGAAGAGCAAGGCGACCGCAAAGGTGAGCACCTTCAGAGAGTATCACCCCGGTGGTGCTGAGGCACGGGCAAAGCGAGGTGGCACAAATGTTTCAGACCGTCATTGACGAGTATGAGGTTTTCGGCGGCGCTGTGCCATATGATAACAACGCCTATTATGCCGTTGACGGCTGTTTGTTTTCATACAGCGTAAAGCCTGACGCAAAGCAGGAGCGGCTGTGCTCAGATCCGGGTGCGTACCTTAAGCTCACCGAAATTAAAATGTAGTCATTCCGGGCTTATGCCCGTACATATAATATAATAATACGCCGAAAGGCACTGCAAACCTGAAAGGAACAAATGAAAATGGAGTACATAAGCATAATTATTCAGGGCATTATTCAGGGTCTGACCGAATTTCTGCCTGTATCGAGCTCGGGTCACCTCTCTGTGGCACAGCATTTTATGAATGTCGGCGAAACAGGTCTTATAACCTCGATAGTTCTTCACCTAGGTACTTTACTTGCGGTATTTATCGCATTCTTCCCGACTATATGGGGAATGATAAAGGAATTTTTCCTTACGATAAAGGATATATTCACAGGCAAATTCTCATGGAAGAATATGAACGCAAACAGACGTATGATGTTTATGGTCATAATCTCTACGGCTATGCTTGTGCCGGTATACTTCTTCAAGGACTTCTTCACAGGCTTTGAGAGCGATAACGATATCATCTTTGAGGGTGTAGCGTTCATTTTCACGGCACTGCTCCTGTTTATGTCGGATAAGTGCGTCAAGGGCAACAAGACAGGCGACAAGATGAAGGTCGCCGATGCCATAGCAGTCGGTGCTATGCAGTGCGTTGCGCTGTTCCCGGGTGTTTCGCGTTCGGGTTCTACAACGGCGGCAGGTCTTTTCTGCGGACTTACAAAGGAAACCGCAGTCACATTCTCGTTTATACTCGGCATACCCGCAATACTCGGCGGCAGTGTGCTTGAAATAGGCAGTGCGCTGAAAAGCGATGTTCAGCTTGACTGGGTACAGCTCGGCGTAGGCTTTGCAGTCGCGGCTGTAGTCGGACTGCTTGCGATCGCACTTGTAAAGTGGCTCTTAAAGAAGGACAGATTCAAGATCTTCGGCTTCTATACGGCGATACTCGGCGCGGCGTGTATAGCAGTGGGAATATATGAACTTGTTACAGGCACACGCATTATGATAGTTTTCTGATACAGATATAAACTTATTATCCGGCAGAGTCCGTGGGAGAAAGGATGTAGTAAATGGCTGCAAAAAGAAATATAAATGCAGATACGGCTAAGGATACACAAAAGACGGCAACAAAGAAGCGCACAAGCACTGCTGATAAAAAACAGCAGGAGTATCTTGAGCGCCGCAGGGAAGAGCTTGAAAAGGAACAGCGCTCAAAAAGGCGCAGAAGCTCGATAATTCTTTTTGCTATCGGCGTTTTACTGCTTCTGTTCACAATAATCGGACTGATAAGCGGTATGAGCAGGGGCGAGAGCGACAGCATGAATATGCTCGATATGATCTATTCGTTCCTGTGCGGCGTGTTCGGCTTTACCGTGTTCTTTACAGGTCCTATAGTGATATATGTTGCTGTGCTGATAGCGACCGACAAGAGCAGAACAAGCATTCTGACAAAGGTATTACAGCTGTCGGGCGGTATAATAATACTCAGCACGGCGATACAGATAATATTTGTAGGCTCGGTCGGCAAGGGCACAACCGACTTTTTCGGCGCTATAGGCAGTCTTTACACTGACGGCGTTGACCTTATCGGCGGCGGCATAATAGGCGGTCTGCCCGCGTGGTTACTGCTCTTGTTCGGCAATGTCGGCGCTGTGGTGATGATAATACTTATAGCCTTTGTATTTGTAATGCTGATAAGCAGAAAATCACTGATGGATTTTCTAGGTGCTGTCGGAAAGCCCGTGAAAAAGGCGGCTGTTACCGCCAAGGAAAAGCACGCACAGCATAAAGAGGAGATGGAAGCGCTCAGACGCGAGCAGGAACAGCTCAGACTTCAGGCTGAAAGCGAGAACAAAGAACGCCTTGCTCAGCTTGAAATGAACACTGTCGGAAGCGAAAAAACAACGCTTAAGGACAGGCAGAAAGAGAATATCAAAGAGCAGAAAAAGGACAGCGATAACTTCATAAACGAGCTTAACAACTACAACGGCATAGTTTCCCCTAAGCCCGATGAGGCTGTACAGCAGAGCAATGAAAAATTGCCCGACATAGCACCCGAGAGCGATATACATACATCGTGCGAAAAGCTCCCCGACCTGCCGGATACGGCAAAGAACGGCACAGAGAATACTAAGGTAAATACGGCTGACACAAAGCAGAAAAGCGCAGTAACAGAAGAAATCAAGGATACCGCCGCAGTCGCTGTCAATACGGCTGATGATTATCCGCCGTTACCCGATTATCCTCCCGAGGAGGTAAACCCCGTTGAAGCGGCGCTCAATTCGTTCATAGAAGAAACAAACGGTGAACAGGAAGCAATAAGACAGCGCGAGGAGCAGTTTGTAAGTGACGTAAGCGCGCCTGTTTTACAGCCCGCAGAGCCGCCCGCAGAGGAAAACACCGTCGGGAATGACGGCATTAAGCAGTCGGGTGAAGATGCTGAGGACAAGCTGTATACCGTTACTATCGACCCTGACGACCACCCGCTCCCGCCTACCGCACTGCTTGACGAGATAATGCCCGGCAAGACGCAGGAGGATATAAACAAGGAGCTTGAAACCAACGCCACGACTATAGTCGAAGCGCTGAGAAGCTTCGGCGTTCAGACAAAGTGCATAGGCACTTGCCGCGGACCGTCCGTAACAAGATATGAGTTACAGCCTGCGGCAGGCGTTAAGATATCAAAGATAACCGGACTTGCGGACGATATCGCACTTAACCTTGCGGCATCGGGCATTCGTATTGAAGCCCCGATACCCAATAAGCCCGCTGTCGGCATAGAAGTGCCGAACAAGATAAGGGATACCGTGCCGTTCAGACAGCTTATCGAAAGCCCCGAGATAGCCGAGAAGAAGAGCAAGCTTGCGGCTGTGCTCGGCAAGGATATTTCGGGCGAGATAGTAATTGCCGATATCGCGGAAATGCCGCATCTGCTTATTGCGGGTACTACAGGTTCGGGTAAGTCGGTATGCGTGAACTCGATAATAATGTCGATACTGTTCAGAAGCAAGCCCGAAGAGGTGCGCTTTATAATGATAGACCCGAAAGCGGTCGAATTTATGGCGTATAACGGCATTCCTCACCTGCTGATACCGGTAGTCACCGATGCCAAAAAGGCGGCAGGCGCGCTCAGCTGGGCGGTAGGCGAGATGCTCAAAAGATACAGTCTGTTCTCCGAGTACAACGTGCGTAACATTCACGGCTATAACTCGCTTGCGGACAAAGACCCCGATATGAAGAAGATGGAGCAGATAGTTATCTTTATTGATGAGCTTGCCGATCTTATTATGGCATCTAAGAATGAGGTCGAGGACAGCATATGCCGACTTGCACAAATGGCGCGTGCCGCCGGTATGCATCTTGTTATCGCTACACAGCGTCCGACGGTAGATGTCGTTACCGGTCTTATCAAGGCAAATATACCCAGCCGTATCGCACTTAAAGTCAGCTCGGGTACTGACAGCCGTGTAATTATGGACGAGCAGGGTGCGGAAAAGCTTCTCGGCAGGGGCGATATGCTGTTCAAGTCTGTTTCTATGCCTAAGCCTACACGAGTGCAGGGCTGCTGGATATCCGACAAGGAGGTCGAGCGCGTAGTTGACTTTCTCAAGAATAAATTTGAGCTTGATTATGACGATGACGTAATCAAAGAGGTCGAGCGTCAGGCTGAGCTTGTCAAGGGCAACGACAAGTCCTCGGACAACTCGGGCTTTGACAGCGGCGATATCGATGTCAGCGATGATAAGCTTGAGGACGCTATCCGCATAGTTGTCGAGAACGGACAGGCAAGCGTAAGTACGCTTCAGAGAAAGCTGAAGCTCGGCTTCGGCAGAGCCGCAAGACTTGTGGACGTTATGGAAGAGATGGGCATTGTAGGACCGTCACAGGGCAGTAAGCCGCGAGAGGTGCTTATGACAAAGGAGCAGTACTACGAGCGCCAGATGAATAAACAGCAGTGATTTTTAAAGGCTTGCGCTTATGCATAGGTCGCAGGCTTAAAGCGGATACATTTAACTCAAACGGTCATAAACCGGGAAAGGAACTCAATATGATAGCACTTATTACGGGAGCCAGCTCAGGAATAGGCAGAGAAATGGCTAAGAACCTTGCAACAAGAGGTGTGAACCTGATACTTGTAGCAAGAAGAACGGAGCGCCTTATCGCTCTTAAAGAAGAGATAAGATACAACTGCCCCGAGATAAAGGTCAAGACGATAACCGCCGACCTTTCAAAGGAGGAGCAGTGCTTTGAGCTTTACAACAGGGTAAAGGACTACAGGATAGATTTTCTGTTCAATAATGCGGGCTTCGGACTGTACGGTCCTTTCCTTGAAACCGACCTTAACGATGAGCTTTCGATGATAAATGTCAATATCAAGGCAGTCCATATCCTGACTAAGCTCTTCCTGCGCGACTTTGCAGAGAGAAACAGCGGATATATCCTTAACACCGCGTCTGTTGCGGGCTTTATGCCGGGTCCTCTGCTCGCTACCTACTATGCGACAAAGAACTATGTCGTACAGCTGACAAAGGCTGTATATGAAGAGCTCAGAAGCACAGGCAGCAGAGTAGTTATAAGCGCGCTTTGCCCCGGACCTGTTGATACGGAGTTCAACAGCGTTGCAGGCGTAAAGAGCTTCGGCATTCCGAGCGAGAACGAGGCTTATGTTGCGGATTATGCTATCGAGCGCCTATTATGCGGCGACCTGCTTATAATCCCCGGCGTTACGACCAAGGCGGCTGCGGCAGGTTCAAGATTTGCCCCGACAAAGCTCCTTCTAAGAACTGTGAGAACATTACAGGAACAGAAGAATAAGTAAAGAAAGATAAAATATAATGTGAGGAACTATGGCGTATACTACCGATTTTGAGAAGCTGAAAGAACAGCTGAATTATAAACCCAACCCGACAAAGCTTGTTTCTAAGCAGGCAAGCGAAAACACCGTGAAGCTTTTTGATTATCTTAAGAGCATATACGGCAAAAAGCACCTGTCAGGTCAGCAGTATCTGCTGAGTGACGAGGTCGAGGATCTTGTCTATTACCGCCTTACAGGCAAGCTCCCGGCTGTGCGCGGCTATGACTTTATGGGCGTAAGCTCCTGTAAGAAGACTGACGATCAGGTCGACAGAGCCATAAAGTGGGCTACCGAGTGCGGCGGTATTGTTACAATGTGCTGGCACTGGTACGCCCCGAATGATATGAACGATTATTCCAAGGGCTCGTCATTTTACTATAAGACCACCGACTACGATCACAAGACCTGCTTTGATCTGTGCAAGGGTGTGACCGAGGGCACGGCGGAATATGAGTTCATTATCCGTGAGATAGATATGGTGTCTGCCGAGCTTAAGCGTATGGCGGAGCTTGACATACCTGTGCTGTGGCGCCCTCTGCATGAAGCTAACGGTAACTGGTTCTGGTGGGGAAACCACGATGAAAAGCACCGTGAAGCGTATAAGAAGCTGTGGTATATGATATTTGACCGTATGGAAAACTATCACAAACTGCCTAATCTTATATGGGTATGGAACGGTCAGGATAAGTGTATGGAGGTAAATCCCAATACGTTTGACATCTGCGGCGATGATATCTATTCGCTAAAGGAATATGACCATTCTTCCCAGAAGAAGAGATTTGAATATATGACGGAGCTTGCGCACGGCAAGCTGATAACATTGTCGGAGTGCGGCTATATCCCCGAACCCGATGAGATGAAAAAGGATAATGCTATGTGGCTGTGGTGGCTTCCGTGGTGGGGCGAATTTGTCTACAAGCGGGACGGCTACAAGCCTGTTTTCGATAAAGACGGCTACACGGTGATAAATGAAAAATATATGACGGAAGACTTTATGAAGCGCGTTATGCCGCACCCCGATGTAATTATGCGCGAGGATCTGCCGTGGTACGATAAGGACAGGCATAAGCTCCCCGATGCACTTATCGCAAACCTTGAAAGGATAGAAAGTAAATGAAAAAGCTGATCGCGGTGACTTGTGCCGCGGCTTTGGCGGCTGTACTCTGCGGCTGTTCGGACAGTGAAACGGTTTCTTCGGCTCAGCAGTCGGATACTTCGGTTGCCGAAAGCTTGGCGACGGACGAAGCCTCGTCACATTCTTCCACTAAATGGACACCTGTCGAGGTCGCCGACAATGATATTTCCTGCGAGGGGCTGGTGCTCACCGCACTGAACGCGGGAAATTTCCCCGAGATGGTAAAGGCAACGGACAGCACACTGCTTGATACGATAATGGACTTTTCGCAGTACGGAATTACCGATTACTGCGTATATCAGCAGGCGATAAGCGTTGAGCTGTCGGAAGTGATCGCGGTGCGCGCAAGTGACGCGGACGGCGTGTATGATGCGCTCCAGAGCAGGAAAGAAAGCCTTATTAAACAGTTCGGAACATATCCCGAGCAGGCAAAGAATGCCGAGCAGACGGTAGTGTTCAAAAAGGGCGATCTGTGCGTGCTTATAGCGGCGGACGAGCCTATGACGGCTGAAAGGGCGATACTCGACAAGCTTAAGGCCGGCAGTGCAAATTCCTCTGTATCCGAGGGATAACTTATGTATCTTCTTTTGCTTGCGGTAATATATATCGCGTTTATAAGCTTAGGGCTTCCCGATTCGCTTCTCGGCTCGGCATGGCCTACTATAAGGGCGGCGTTTGATGTGCCGCTGTCGTATATGGGCTTAGTGTCGATGATAATCTCCGGCGGCACGATAATATCGGGGCTTATGTCGGAGCGCCTTACAAAAAGGCTCGGAACTAAGGTCGTGACTACAGTCAGCGTACTGCTTACGGCTGTTGCACTGTTCGGCTTTTCCACGGTGAGCGAATTCTATCAGCTGTGTCTGTGGGGTATTCCTTACGGACTTGGCGCGGGGGCTATCGATGCGGCACTCAATAACTATGTGGCACTGCATTACAGCTCGCGGCATATGAGCTGGCTTCACTGCTTCTGGGGTGTCGGAACGATAGTAAGCCCGTACATAATGAGTATGGCGCTGAACTACGCCACATGGTCGGACGGCTACAGGTGGGTATCGTTCATACAGTTCGGCATAGTGCTGATACTCGTAATTTCTTTTCCGCTGTGGAAGATAAACGATAAGAAAACCGAGGTGAGCGGGGAAGAGAGCACGCCGCTCCTCGGAATAAGAGGTGCGCTTAAGGTAAAGGGTGTGCCTTTTCTGCTGACAGGATTTTTCGCCTACTGCGCCGCAGAAGCTACCGCTATGCTGTGGGCAAGCAGTTATCTTGAAAGCGTTGCCAATCTTCCTAAAGACGAGGCGGCGGCGCTTGGCTCGCTGTTCTTTATCGGAATTACCGCGGGAAGGTTTTTGTCAGGCTTTATTTCGGACAAGCTCGGCGACAATCGTATGATAAGGCTTGGCACGGGCATTGCGATATCCGGCGTTGTGCTGATAGCGATCCCGACCTTTGTCACGGCGGTGGTGGGCTTTGTGGTGATCGGGCTTGGCTGTGCGCCTGTATATCCGTGTATTATCCACTCTACGCCCTATAACTTCGGGGCGGAGAACTCGCAGGGTATCATCGGGATACAGATGGCAAGCGCCTATGTCGGCTCAACATTTATGCCGCCGTTGTTCGGCGTTATCGCGAACGGTATCAGCTTAAGGCTTATGCCGGTGTTCCTTGCTTTTTTCTTTGTGCTGTTACTTGTGATGATAGGACAGACGGAGAAAAGATGCAGGAAATAATTGTATACAAAGCCGTGGTTTGTACCACGGTTCAATCTGTTGATAAATCTATATATATGGGGTTTGGGGCGTAGCCCCAAGCGGGGTGAGGGCGGCAGCCCCACACTCAGCCCCTTCCCGTGGGGAAGGGGTTAGGGATTGAGAACTTACGCTATTTTATAAAAACAGACTTTTTCTACAAGCTGAGCCGTGGAGAAATCCACGGTTATTTTTTTGCATAAGCACATATTGACATATCTCTTTTTTTCACCCCGCTACTTGAAAAACCGACAAAAAAATGCTATAATTATAAAGGTTTGTCGGCGGTCTTTTCAGTCTGCCGATTGGAAATAAACGGGTAGAACCGTAGGAAAGGTATAGATTTTATGTTAGACACAATGAAAGGTCTTAAGCGCACCCATTATTGCGGTGAGGTCGAGGGGATAGGCAATACGGTTACAGTTGCCGGATTTGTACAGAGAGTGAGAGATAAGGGCAGCCTTATGTTCGTTGACCTGCGCGACCGCACAGGCATTGTACAGTTGGTATTTGACGATACAACAGAGCCTGCCGTTTTTGAAAAGGCAAAGCAGATAAAGAGCGAATATGTGCTTATGGCGCAGGGACTTCTGCGTGAAAGAGAGAGCAAGAATAACGATATAAAGACAGGTAACGTTGAGATACTCGTTACAGATCTTCGTATACTTTCGATGGCGCAGACAACACCGTTTGAGATAGTGAACGACACTAAGACAAACGAGGAGCTTCGCCTTAAGTACCGCTATCTTGACCTGCGCAGAAAAAAGCTCCAGGATAACCTTATAATGCGCCACAAGATAGCAAAGACGGCGCGTGAGTATTTCTATGACAACGGCTTCCTTGAAATAGAAACACCTATGATGATGAAATCGACTCCCGAGGGCGCAAGAGATTACCTTGTACCGTCAAGAGTTCACGAGGGTAAGTTCTATGCACTTCCCCAGTCACCTCAGATATACAAGCAGCTGCTTATGATCTCGGGCTTTGACCGTTATATACAGCTTGCAAGATGCTTCAGAGATGAGGATCTGCGTGCGGACAGACAGCCAGAATTCACACAGATCGACCTTGAAATGTCGTTTATGGACGTTGATGAGATACTGGAGCTGACAGAGGGCTTTATCAGAAAGCTGATGAAGGACGTTCTTGACGTTGACATCACAACACCGCTCCCCAGGCTGACATATAACGATGCTATGTCACGCTACGGCTCGGACAAGCCCGATACACGTTTCGGTATGGAGATACAGGATCTTTCCGATATCGTCAAGGATACAGAGTTCTCGGTATTCTCCTCGGCAATTGCCGCAGGCGGCAGTGTAAGAGCCATTGTAGCTAAGAACGCCGCAGGCATTCTCACAAGAAAAGAGATCGACAAGCTGACCGAATTCTCAAAGGGTATCGGCGCTAAGGGTCTTGCATATATCCGTTGGAATGATGACGCGCCTAACTGCTCATTTGCAAAATTCCTCAAAGAGGGCGAGCTTGACGCTATCCTTTCGCACCTCGGCTGTGAAAAGGGAGATGTAGTGCTGATTGTTGCCGATAAGAATAAGGTGACGCTCCCTGTACTCGGTGCTCTGCGTCTTAAGGTCGGCAAGCAGATAGGCATTGTACCCGACAGCGGCTACAACTTCTTATGGATAACCGAGTTCCCGTTCTTCGAGTGGGACGATGAAACCGAGAGCTGGCTTGCTATGCACCACCCGTTCACAATGCCTATGGAAGAATGCCTTGAATACCTTGATACAGACAAGGGCAAGGTAAGAGCAAAGGCTTATGATCTCGTACTCAACGGCATCGAGCTTTGCAGTGGTTCTATCCGTATTACAGACCCCGAGCTTCAGGAGAGAATGTTCAGACTGCTCGGTCTTACCGATAAGGAAATTGAAGAGAAATTCGGCTTCCTTGTTGACGCATACAAGTATGCCGCTCCTCCGCACGGCGGTCTTGGCATAGGTCTTGACAGACTTTCAATGCTTCTTTGCGGCGCAGACAGCCTGAGAGATGTTGTTGCATTCCCCAAGGTAAAGGACGCAAGCGAGCTTATGTCGCAGTGCCCCTCAACGGTAGACGACAAGCAGCTTGAAGAGCTCCATATAAGGACGGTCGTTTCGGAAAAAGAGTAAGAACTGAGGCTATGACGGAGAAAGTATAAGAGGAAGTGTAAATGAAAAAAGCATCTACAGCCAAAAAGAGAAACAACGGTATTCAAAGAAGCTTAAGACACTGTGTAGAGCTTGTATTCTGCATAACCGCCGTAATGATACTGCTCCTGACGTATTTTACGTCGATAACGAATACGATAAACAGTAAGCACAGCATATTCGTTGCGCAGACATCCAAGAGTGCCTCTGACATAACGGCATGGTTCGATAAGCAGTGCTTTATGATGGATAATTTAGCAGAGGCTGTTGACAGCGGTAAATTCGATGCCGATAATTTCGACAAGGCTAAAGATTTCCTTGTCGATATGCAGTCGGTTTCAGACGAGGTATATGTATTCTACATCGGAAAGTCGGATAAATCATCTGTATTCTCTGACGGTTGGGATGCTGCCGCAGAAAATTACGACCCTACCAACCGTGACTGGTACACAAAGGCGGTTGAAGCTAAAAAGACGGTTGTTTCCGATCCGTATATCGATGTTAAGACAAAAGAGCTTGTAATAACGGTTTCAAAGCCGATATTCCACGATAACGGCGATATTTCGGTAGTTGCCGCCGATATCTTTGTAACGTCTGTCATTGATATAGCAAAGTCAAATGTCAACAGCGGATATTATCCGATACTTATCGATGCCGCAGGAGATATAGTTGTACATAGGAATGATGCATATCTGCCTTATGTAGATAATGATGAAAGCGAACATTATACAAAGGCTTCCGATACGAGTTTTGCGGCGATCGCCGGAAATGAGAACGGAAAGACATATACAGGCACAGATGAAAACGGTCAGCTTTCGATCTATGCAAAGGATGGTGTCGGCGACTATGGATGGACAATAATTTACGCACAGGACACATATACTTTCTATTTTAGCGAGATGTGGCTGGTTATAATATTCTTCTTGGTACTTGCCGTATTTACAGCAATAAGCACTATCGCACTTAACATTCAAATAAGCCGCAAGCTCAAACCGCTCGGTGAAATCAATAAAGCGGCTGACTCGATGAAAAACGGTCAGCTGTCGTATGAGAGCAAATACCGCAAAAATGATGAGATCGGTTCTGCCTGCCTTGCCATCGAAGAAGCTAACGGTATGCTTAAGAACTATGTTTCGGATATAGATATGAAGCTCGGACAGATGGCGGAAGGCCGTTTCAACAATGAGATAACATTGCAATATAACGGGGATTTTGCCGATATAAAAGCTTCAATGATAAAGATACAGAACTCGCTTAAGGATACGCTTACACAGATCGAAAACGCGGCAAGTCAGGTATCCGAAGGCTCGGCACAGCTTGCGGCAGGCGCTCAGGAGCTTTCTGACGGTGCGGCTATGCAGGCGAACGCTATCGATACGCTTTCGTCGAACTGTGAGCTTGTATCCGGAAACGTAAAGACCACAGCCGACAATGCAAATCGCGCAAATGTGATAGTGACTGAGATGGGTGAAAAGGTAAATCTCTGTAATGACAGTATGAACAAGCTGTCGGCGGCTATGCAGGATATCGGCGAGAAGTCGGGAGAGATAAAGAAGATCATTCAGACGGTCGAGGATATCGCATTCCAGACAAATATACTTGCACTCAATGCGGCTGTTGAGGCGGCAAGAGCGGGTGAAGCCGGCAAGGGCTTTGCGGTCGTTGCCGATGAAGTAAGAAACCTTGCAGGAAAGACAGCAGACGCGGCGGCTCTGACTTCTCAGCTTATAGAGCATACTGTTGAAGCCGTTGCTAACGGTGCTGAGCTTACGACTGACACTGCAAGCTCTATGATAACGCTTGTAGACAGCGCAAACGAGGCTGTAAGCATTGTAAGCAGTATCACATCTGATGCTAACGAGGAAAGCGAAGAGCTTGCAAGAATTACGGACGGCGTTGAGCAGATAGCGAATGTTATCCAGCGCAACACGGCTACAGCGGAAGAAAGCGCCGCATCAAGCGAGGAGCTGAGCGGACAGGCTACTATACTGAAGTCGCTGACCGACAGGTTCGAGCTTTGATAGATGATTAACTTACAGGGAACGCATGAGAGATCATGCGTTCCAGTCTGTCGAAAAACCTCTATCGTTATCAAAAATAGGGTGTCGAGTATTGCTTGCTCTATTGGTTTTGCGTCGTGCAAAACTTTTGGCAAGCAATCAAAGCATCCTTGCTTTGGGGCGAAGCCCCCGGCAGGGACTAGGGGCGGCAGCCCCAGTAATATAGCCCCTTCCCGAGGGGAAGGGGTTTGGGGTTAGGGATAGAGAATTTGCTCTATTTTAAAAAACAGACTCTTTTTACATTTTGAACGCATGAGAAATCTTGCGTTCTTTTTTTATACCCTCGCGCATAGACTTTACTAAACAAAAAGACAAGCCGAAAGGATATGAAAAAATGATAGAAAGTAAAACAAACGAATTTGACACTGCGATACGCCCGATAGCAAGGATCTTCCCGGCACTGTGTTCTGTGCCGCAGTCGCTCAGATCTACCGCCGAGGAGATACGGATAAAGTGCGGTGCGCCGCTTATAATCCGTGCGGGTGACCGAAACCACATTATGCAAGTCACCGCCGACAGCGCGCTTATAAGCGAGTGTATGAGCGCTATTTGTCAGAATTCGGTGCATACATATGAAAAGGATATAGCAAACGGATTTATAACGCTGTACGGCGGTCACAGGGCGGGTATTTGCGGAAGTGCGGTGTACAGCGGTGACAAGCTTCACGCGGTGAAGAATATAAGCTCGGTCAATATCCGTATTGCAAGACAGCACTATGGGGCGGCAAGGGACTTGCTCCCGCTTTTTGATGATGAAAACAAAAGCCGCGGACTGCTGATAGTCGGCAGACCGCTCAGCGGTAAGACCACCGTACTGCGCGATCTGTGCAGGAGCATAGGCGGGCGGTTCAGAATATCGCTTATTGATGAACGGCAGGAGATAGCGGCGGTATATGACGGAAAGCCGTGCCTTGATGTAGGGCTTATGACGGACGTGTTCAGCGGATACGGAAAGTCCGACGGCATAATAAGGGCGGTCAGATGTATGTCGCCTGATTACATTGTGACCGATGAGCTGGGGGCAGACGCTGACAGTATAAGACAGCTTATAAACTCGGGTGTCGGGCTTATTATGACGGCTCACGCGGACAGTATCGAAGCCGCTCTCGCAAATGCGGGTATCAAAGCCATTGTTGACAGCGGGGCGATACAGCATATTGCACTGCTTAAAAACCACAGGATAACCGCCGTGAAGCAGATAATTACGCCCGAAGTTATGGCGGAGTGCACCGTATGATAAGCATTGTCATATTTTTGCTTACAACACTGAGCGGTGCGGCTGTGGGAGCGTATTTTTCGGACAGACTTTCACAGCGCTGTGAGTTGATATCGGCGTACATCTCGCTGTTTCAGAGTATGACGGCTTATGTCACCTACAACGGCTACAAGCTTGACGAAATGCTGAAAGCGTGCCGGGGAACGTCACGCTGTTATATTTCGGACAAACTGATAGCTGTCAGTGAAAGCGGCGGCAATATAAGTGACGAATGGGACGCGTGCGTGTATAACAGCGGTTATCTCAAGGCGGAGGACAGGCAGATATTGTCGGAGCTCGGCAGGAGCATAGGCAAAAGCAATACAGAGGGTGAAACTGCCGCTCTCGCTCTTGCGCGGACAAGGCTCGATAATGCGCTCCAAAGCGCGAACGAAGAGAAAAAGCGCAAGGGCAGGCTTTACCGCACGCTAGGGATAATGCTCGGTGCGGCGGTCGGAATAATGCTGATATAGAAAGCGGCGGTGTGATATGAATGTAGACTTTATTTTCAAGATAGCGGCGATAGGTATCGTCGTAGCCGTGCTCAATCAGCTTTTACAGCGCTCGGGAAGAGAAGAGCAGGCTATGATGACTACTATCGCGGGGCTTATTGTCGTGCTTATGATGATAGTGACCGAGATCAGCAACCTGTTTGACACGATAAAAAACATTTTCAATCTTTAGACTTCAAAGGGACGGGAATATGAACATTATCGCATTTGTCGGTGCGGGAATTATCGGCGCGGTGCTGTCGGTGGTGCTCAGGCAGTACAAGCCCGAGTTCAGCGTGTACATTACGCTTATTACGGGAATGCTTATGCTCGGTGCGGCGGTAACGGCGGTGAAGCCTGTTATAGAAACGGTAACGGGCTATTTGCAGATAGCAGACCCCGATACATCGTATGCGGACGTGCTCGTGAAATCGCTTGCGGTCTGCTACATTACGCAGATGGCATCGGACAGCTGTGCGGACGCGGGGGAAAAGTCGATAGCCGCGAAGATAGAGCTTGCGGGGAAGTTCGCTATAGTGCTGCTCGCGCTTCCTGTGTTTGACCGCCTTATGGAAGTAATAAAACAACTGCTGCAGTGAGGAGATATGAAAAAAGCTATTATAAAAATCATTTCGGTATTTTTAACGGCGCTTGTGATGCTTGCCGTGCCGTTTTGCGCAGGTGCGCAGGACAGCACGATACTTGACGGCTACAGTGCCGACATACCGCAGGAGCTTGACCGACAGCTGTCGGCGGCGGGGATAACGCCGCAGAGCATAGACAGTAACACCTTGTCGCTCGACAGCGTGATAAGCAACGTCACGGGTATGCTGTGGGACAGTGTTCAAAGCCCGCTGAAGCTGCTTGTGTCACTGCTCGGAGTTACACTTTTATGCAGTGTAGCCAATGTATTTGCCGATAATTCCGGCAATCTTAAGACCGTATTTTCGGCAGTATCGGTGCTTGCTTGCAGTACGCTCACCGTTACAGCCGCGAGTGACTCATTGGCGGCGGCATCAAAGACGCTGGAGTCGGGGAGCGTGTTCCTTGCAAGCTTTATCCCCGCGTTTGCGGGAATACTCGCAACGAGCGGTCACGTTACATCTGCCGCTATGTTCAACACCGTGGTTATGGGCGGCGCACAGGGCTTTACACAGCTTGCGTCAAAGATACTTATGCCGGTATCGATGAGCATACTCGGCGTATCGCTTGCGGGGAGCGTGTGCAGTGAGCTTAAGCTGTCGGCGCTTGCCGAAGCGGTAAAGAAAACCGTGATATGGATACTCGGGCTTATTATGACGGTATTCGTGGCACTGCTTGCAATGCAGAGCTTTATCACCGTGCCGTCCGATAATGTAGGGCTTAAAGCCGCGAGGTTCACGGTGTCGAACGGCGTTCCGTTTATAGGCGGGGCGGTGTCCGATTCGCTGTCGGTTATGTACGGCGGCATAGGGCTTATCCGTAACAACTTCGGCGTGTTCGGGATAATAGTCGGCGGGGCGCTGATACTTCCGTCAATATTGTCGGTGCTGTGCTATAAGCTTGCGTTTTCTGCGGCAGCGGCGTTCAGCGACCTGTTCGGCATATCACAGCTCACGGGACTGCTCAAATGCGCCGAGGGTGTAAGCTCTATAATTATGGCGATGCTCGTATCGTTCCTGCTGATGGCTGTAATATCGATATCACTTATGATATTTATGGCGGGAGGCGCGGTATGAACGAGATAAAGCAGGCGGCGCTCGGCATATGCGTGCTTGCCGCGGCGGCGGGGCTGTTCAGAATGCTGATACCATGCGAAAAGTACAGGACGCAGATCACGTTCGCTATAGCGTGTATTTTTTCGGTGTGCCTGATAAATTCCGTCACCGATATTATCCCCGCGCTCAGCATAGAAACGCAGATTGCCGATATCCCTCAGGTGGATTTCAGCGATAAGCTTTCCGAGCAGGCGCGTGTCACTGCGGCAAGAGCCGTCAGGGAGAAGGTTGAGGAGCTGCTCACCTCGCACGGATTTATTTACCGTAAGGTGTACATTACAGCGCATATCGACGGCGCGTTCTGCATATCTATTAGTGAGGTTGAGCTTGTATTTGATGACGGCGCGGACGATGAATATGTCGCCGACGCGGTTTCTCTTGTACAGGCGGCAGTCGGGGACGATATAAAGGTCAGATACACAAAAGAAAGGTAGAATATGAAAGAACTGCTGAGATCCGATAAGCTTCTGAAAATAGCTTTCATTGCCGGGATAGCGGCGATCGCGCTTATCTTTCTTTCAAGCTTCGGCGGTGGGTCGGACACAAAGCTTACCGAAGAACAGTTGCTTGAACAGCGCATAACGCTGATGCTTGCGGCTATGGACGGGATAGATGATGTTCCGAATGTCACGGTAAGGCTTGACGAGGATAAGCGCACGGTGCTCGGCGTGACGGTGGTATGTCCCGATGCCGCGAGCAACCTGACAGCCGAAAGGGTAATCAATGCGGTAAAAACGGCGCTTGACGTTTCCGCATCGAGAATATGTATTACAACGTAAGTGAGGTATTTGTTATGAGAAGACCGAGAATCAATCTTATACTTGGCAAAAAGCATCTTGTTGCGGCAGGTCTGGCGCTTGTGCTTGCAGTCGGACTGTATGCCAATTTTGCCATAGGGAGTAACGTGAGCAGTAAGAGCGCATCGGGGGATAACTACGGCGATACAAGGCTTGTATCAAATGAAAACGACAATACGAGCAAAGTGTCCAACAAAAAGGACAGCGATATTGTTTCCGCTTCTGCCAATACCGAAAAGGTAGCCGACAGCAGTGAGGAATATTTTGCAAAGGCGCGCATTGACAAGCAGGCAAGCAGAGAAGAGGCTAAGGAAACGCTCAAGAGTATTTACGGCGGCGGAGATATGACCAAAGACGAGCTTGCGGTAGTCGCACAGGATGCACAGCAGCTGACCGACCTTATGGAGGCTGAAAACAAGATTGAAACAACGCTTAAGGCACAGGGCTTTGAAGACGTGCTTTGCTACCTGAGCGATAACAGTGCGAATATCATCGTGAAGTCACAGGGACTTGATACCGCTCAGGCGGCACAGATAAAGAGTGCACTGCTTGCCGAGGTCGAGGTCGCAGGGGAGAATATTACTATTGTGGAAGTGCAGTAATACGGGTTTTTAACGCGTTATGACCGCAGGCGAAAGTCTGCGGTCGTTGTTTGCTGAAATAACATATATTCAAATTTGTGATAGTGGAGATGTTTGTGCAAGCGGAAAGGTTCGGTGCAGGCGATCCCTCAGTCTTGCGACAGATAAAGTATGAGAAATTTGAACTGTGTGAGTGTCGCTGAATTTGCTTGTATTTTTAACAAGCAAGCCTTGTAGCAATCCAGCTCCCTTGTGTAAAGGGAGCTGTCACAGTGTGGTATAACATTTTCGGTATTTCTTCGAATTGCAGGTTATAGATGTGTTCGACATAACTGAGTTTTCCGTCACTGTGACTGAAGGATTGTCAGCGGAGGTGTTTGTGCGAGTGGAAAGGTTCGGTGCAGGCGATCCATCAACAAAAAACCGCAGGAGAGCCTGCGGTTTTTTAATGCAAATAAATACAACAAAAGGTTGACAAACGCCAAAAACAGTGCTATAATATCAGTGTAAACAAAATGTTGTAATGAAGCCATAACGAAAGGGGAAATGTAAAATGGCAGAAAAACGTATGTTTTCAAAGCAGACAGTAACAAGTGACAGGTTTCTTGACCTGTCAGCAAAAGCAAAGGTACTCTACTTCTATCTCTCGCTGTACGCCGATGACGAGGGCTTTGTCAGCTGTGCGAAAAATATTCAGCGAATGACAGGCTGTAAGCCGTCCGACCTTAAGGCATTGTACGATAGCGGATACCTGATAGACTTCGGCTCGGGGGTGTATGTTATCACTCACTGGAAGCTGAATAACAGCATAAGAGCCGACAGACTGAAAAAGACATCGTTTGAAAACGAAAGGGCAATGCTGTATGTCCGCGCGGACGGTATGTATGTGTACGACCCGGAAAAAGCCGCCGCTCAGCGTCATAATGGCAAAGAAAAGGCGGCACAGGTGACAACAGACTGCTGTCTTTTGCCTGACGTTTGTCCGTCAGATGTCGGCGCAGATAAGATAAGTACAGAAGAGGTTAGTACAGATGAGATAAGTGTAGCGGATAATAGCGGGAGCTTGTCGGACGATGCCGACAAAAATGCGCTCACCGCCGCCGCATACAGAAATTCTCTCAGTGAAAAATTCGGAGCGGAAAACGTTGAGCGCTATGAACAGCGTTTCAATAAATGGGCGGACAAGCACGACAGACAGGGTATGCCGATGTATCCGACCATTGAAAAGTGGATGAATGAGGATAATATCGCGAAAAATACTGCGCCGGGAAATAACACCGCGCGGCGTTTTGAAGAGTTCCTTATGCTTGACTATATCTGATCATACTAAGAGCATACAAAAAGCTGTGAGGACTATCAGGAAGCTGAAATTGAATGCGGAAAATTCGGCAACATATTTGCCTGTTTTGCCGGGGTTCAGCGTATTGTACTGCCTGAGCGTGATAAGGCTTGCAAGCGACGCTATAAGCGTGCCTACACCGCCGATGTTTACACCGAGTAAAAGGCTGTGATAATCGCTTGTAAACTGCGACAGTAAGATAGCAGACGGTACATTGCTGATAAACTGGCATGAAATTACACTGAAAAGCAGGGTGTTTATTTGCAGTACCGAGGAGAAAAACTCCTTCACCGCATCTATCCTTGCCATGTTGCCCGCAAATATAAAGAAGAAAACGAATGTCAGCAGAAGAGGGTAATCCACAGCCGCCAGTGCTTTCCTGTCCATGACTATAAGCGTCAGCACAATGAATATCGTGCCTATTAGGTATGGTATAAAATTGAACACGATTATTATTGCTATTGCAAAAAGGAACAGATACGCAGCTGTGCGTTTGCGATCGATTTTTTCAGGCGTATCCTTAAGCTCTATCGGTTCAGACTTTACAAAAATCATACAGCATACGGTTATCAGTGTAACCGCAAGCAGGAACGGAGGGAGCATTATCAGAGTAAATTCACTTGTCGGAATATTGAATTTTGAATAGAGGTATAAATTCTGAGGGTTGCCGAAAGGCGTCAGCATACCGCCGAGATTAGCCGCGATGTTCTGCATTATGAATGTGAACGCCATATAGCGCTCTTTATTTGCTGTGTGCAACACATAATATCCGAGCGGCAGGAAAGTGAGCAATGCCATATCGTTTGCAATCAGCATAGAGCCGATAAAGGTCATCCATACAAGCACCACGACGCACAGCCGCACGTTCTTGAATTTCTTTACTATGTTGCAGGCGAGTATATAGAAAAATTTAACGTTTTTTAGAGCGCATACTACCGCCAGTACGCTGAAAAGACAGGCAAGCGTCTTATAATCAAAGTAGCTGAGATACTGCGCATCGGGGGGAACGAAGAATGCCGTGATAATCGCCGCAACGAGCGCTATCACCATCACTGTGTTTTTCTTTACGAAATTTATAATTATGTTCATTTTTACACTGTCTTTTCAAAATTCCACACAAAACCCTCCCGCTTAAGGGGAGGGTCGGTGGTTATTCAATACGAATTTAATCCGTTAGGATCAAACTAAATCGTCCTCGTTAAAGGGGTCGCCGCATTCGGGGCAGAACTTCGGAGGATTTTCGGGATCTGCGGGTTCCCAGCCGCACTTATCGCACTTGTACTTCTTGGGTGCTGCGGGCTTTGACTTGCCGCACTCGGCACAGAACTTGCCTGTGTTTGTAGCACCGCATTCGCACGTCCAGCTTGAAGGAGCGGGAGTTGCGGGAGCGTCGCCTTCCTTGCTCTTGCCACAGTTAGCACAGAACTTGCCTGTGTTGGACTGACCGCATGAGCAAGTCCACGCTTCGGGCTTCTTTGCGCCGCACGATGAACAGAATGCACCTGTGTTTGTAGCGCCGCATGAGCATTTCCAACCGCCCGGTGTGGGTTGCTGAGGTGTTGTCTGCTGAGGAGCGGCAGGCATACCGTTCAGTACGTTGTTACCTGCGTTCATAGCCATATTCATGCCCATAAAGCCCATCATAGCGCCGTTTTCATTTGAGCCTGCCGCTTCGATACCACGAGCAACGGCACCTGTCATCATAGCACGCTGAACATCGCCGCCGAGCATTGTATCAGCCTTAAGACGATCCTTAAGAAGCTCTTTTGTTTCTTCGGAAATCGTGATAGGACCAAGACCGATGTTTGTGAGCATCAGACCTCTCTGTGCCCAGTTGTTAGCGGTTTCGTCCTTAGTCTTGTTGGTAAGGTTGTTGAGCTGGCTTGTAATCTGGTTGTAGCTGTAACCCTCAGCTGAAAGCTGATTTAATGCTACCATCAGAGATTGCATGAACTCGTTCTTGTACTGCTCGTTCTTGAAGATATCCTTAACGTATACCTGAGGAGCATTTACGCCCTTGCTGAGAACTTCGGCGTAGAACTTGCAGGCATTCTCGGCATCGGGTATCTGAACCTCGAATGTACCGTAGAAACGCAGATCTACTGTTGTATTATAACGGGGATCGGGATAGGGAACAGGTGTTCCTGTACCGAAGGGGATACCGGGCAGTTTCTGAAGATTGATGTAGATTACTCTCTGCTCGGTTGCAGGTGTTCCGCCGTATGTAAATCTTGAAATAAGATCCTTGAGCGAATCCTTGATCTGACCTGCAAAGATCGAAGGTGCGGTCGAGTTGTCAAGTATGTAACGTCCGGGCTCTGTAACAACGTTAGTTATCTTTCCGTTGTCAAGTGTCAGCATACAGGTGTTTTCTTCGACCATAATAGCCGAGCCGTTGCTGATAACGTTATCCGTTCCCTTTGTGTTACTGCTTCTCGCATTACCGTTGTGCATCTTTTCACCGTTGACAACAACTGTATCGTTGCCGATAACGGGGCAGTGGATCGCTTCTTTCCAGGTATCGCCCAGAGTGCCCGAGAGTGCGCCTACGGCTGCTTTAATAAGTCCCATAGTAATATTTCCTTTCGTATTGAGTTTTTAATTTATTTTACTAAATTAAAATCGTTTACCAGCCATACACGGTCGGCAATTTCTGTAATGCCGCTTCCGCAGTACGGACACTTCTTTCCCTTTGCGGAAGCATCGATCGGAGCACCGCAGTTGGGACAGTTGCTTGAATACACAATGCTTGTTGTCTGTTCGTGCAGATCCTGCTTGTAAGCCAGCGTTACGCTGTAAGCGGTCTGCATAAGTGCGGGTTTTGCCGTATCCGCTTTATCCTCGGATACCTTTGCGTATTCATATTGAAGAGATACCTCAAATCTTGCCGTAGCCTCCTTGCTTCTGTTCTGATAGCTTGCAATTCCGCAACGGTGGATCTTTATGTTATTGAAAATCTCTTTTTCGTTGTTTGCATTAAGGGTAGTTATACGATTATTGACCTTGTTGATAAGATCCTGTGTATATTCGTCTGCCTTTAGCGATCCGGTGTTTTTGTTCATAATGGCATTGAGAATTGCAACTATCGCATTTCTTGCCTTGACCTCCATACCGTTGTATCCGATCTCGGGAAAGTCACGGGTGATAGCAGGACCGTACATTTCGCTGAGGGCTGTTATTCCCTTTGGCGTAGTCGTTTCTTCCTTCATGCCCTTATTTACAAGTTCCATTGCCTGTGACGGGGACATACCGAGATATTTCTGTGTCGCATTCCGTATTTTAGCTACTATTACTAAAACAATAATGCCTATGACTATAAGTGGGACAAGCCAGCTTAATATTGAAAGAACGAACGATGATATATCCACATTATACTCCCTTTATGCCGTCATCTACAGTATCGTTCCTGATACCTGCAAAGTCGGTAAGTACCCATGTGTACTGACCTGTTGTAACAACAGAGCCGCAGTATTCACAAACGCCGGACGAGGAGATCTCAAGCGGAGCGCCGCAGTTCGGGCAGTTGTGACCGTTCATAGCGCCTGTTTCTGTCTTTGTCTGAACACCGAGCGAACGTACAAACTTCATCTTGTACTTCTGTACCCAGCGAGTAGTCTTGTCACCTCTTATGATCTTGCCGGTCTTTTCGTCTACCTGATAATCGATCATTCTTGAAGTGAGGTAAGCTGTTACATATTCAAACTGTGAATCACGCTCATATGAGGTAAGATATGCAGTGTCTATAGCGATGCTCTCATAGTGGTATACAATGCCCTGGTCGATCTTAGCCTGTACCTGCTTGTTTGTCGTATTGTAGAGATTTTCGTGCATTACGGGGCGAACCGGTGTAAGGTCACGTTTGCACCATGCATTTTCGATATCTATGTATACCTGTTTCGTGAAAGTGATAAAGTCGGAAGCCGAGAAGTTCGGATCTCCCTGTTTGATAATGCCTTCTATCTGTTCGGTCCTGTTTGGAAGAACAACATTTGCACCGTTCATTGATGACGGACGTGTTGTGCCGCCGGAAGATTTCTTTTTGTTTCCGCCGATCGTGGATATAATAATAATGACAACAACTATGCCTATTCCGATTATAACCGAAATGGGGTCGGCATCTCCGCTGTAGCTACTGCTGTCGTAGTCATTACCCCCGTAGTCGTTACCTCCGTAGTCGTATCCGCCTCCGAAGTCGTAATCGCCTCCACCGCCGTAGTCGTTATTGTCAAACGCTCCCGCAGAAAAGCAGAGCAGTAATGCCGCAGCTATTGTTGCAACAGCTGTCGCGATTATCTTTTTCATACGCTCCCCCTTTACCGATAATTATGTGGTTTGTATTCTGATTTTATTATACAGTAGTTCTACAAAAAAGTCAAGAATAGAGAGCTAAAATCAGTAAAAATGATGAAATGACTTACACGCCGATATTAGCGTATTCGCTGAGTGCCGTCGGATATAATTTCAGTTTTTTATTGACAATTATTAAAATGTTTAGTATAATTAAATCAATAAAATAAGCTTCAGGGAGGGCACAAATATGTTGGGAAAAAACAAAGCTTTAAAAGCGGCGAAGCTTGTAACGGCTTCATTGTTTGCCGTGATATGCTGTGCTGTTCTGACTGTCGGAGCATTTGCCGTCAAGACAACGTGTACGGTGTACAACGGCTCTAATGTTGACAGCAACAATTACAGTTTTTACTGGGCGACCCCTACCGAGTCGTATCTGTGCAACCGCACAAACGGCTATATGCGCGTTCAGAACCTCGGAGAGTCTGGCGTGCTTGTTGAATACTACGACAAGTCGTTCAATCTTACAGGCACGAAAAAGATCAAGCAGGAGCTGCCGATATTCGGTGCATTCTATGAAACCTCCGCCAACTACTATATTATAAGCGGTCAGAAAAATCTGAGCCAGAGCAATACCGTGGAATGCTACAGAATAACAAAGTACGACAAGAACTGGAAACGTCTTTCGTCAGTCGGACTCAGCAACTGCAATACATATATTCCCTTTGACGGAGGTACTTGCAGGATCGCCAAGGTCGGAAAGTATCTTATTCTGCATACCAGCCATGCAATGTATAAGACAAGTGACGGATATCACCATCAGGCAAATATTACCATACAGGTCGATACCACGGCTATGAAGATAACCGACGCTTTTTATGATGTTATGAATACGAATGTCGGATATGTAAGCCATTCATTCAACCAGTTTATTTCGGCTGACGGCAACAAGATAGTTACGCTTGACCACGGCGATGCAAATCCGAGAAGTCTTGCACTGCTGAAGTATCAGGCAGACGTATCAAAAGGTACATTCCAGGCGGATTATTTCAATTCTCCGTGCCGGTATTATTCGATGCTTGATATTCCCGGTGCGACGGGTGATAACTATACAGGCGTTACGGTAGGCGGATTTGAAGTTTCAAGCAAGGCATATATTACCGTGGGAACAAAGATCGACTTCAACAATAGTAGCAGTGTGCCGAATATCTTTGTTTCAACGCTGAAAAAGAACGGCAAAACCGCAACGGTAAAGATGATCACAAATGAGAAGAGCGGCGATATAGGCACTCCGCATTTAGTCAAGGTCGCTACGGACAAATATATTCTGCTCTGGACGAAGGGCACAAAGGTATACTATACTTTCCTTGACGCATACGGAAACAAGACCGGCAAGATATACTCCATGACAGGCGAGATCTCCGACTGCGTTCCGATCGTAAGCTCGGGCAAGCTGGTATGGTACACCTGGAATAAAGAAAAGGTCAACTTCTACGAGATAAACATAAACAGTCCCGCAACTAACAAGAAAACGGCTATTGTAAACGGTCATAAGTACAAGTGGAACGGAACAACAAACGGTACTGCCAAGCTTACCTGCACCGTCTGCGGAAAAGCTACGACAAAGCAGGTGGCAACTCAGTTTGCCGTGTACTGGCAGCGCAGTGACGGATTGTATTATATGTCGCTTCCTACCAACACTTATTATGCCGGCAGTACACTTAATTTTATGTACGGTTTTGATGTTAATTGCGATATCGTTGCAAAATCGTCAAATTCAACAGTCGTGAGCATTTCGGGTTCTGCGCTTAAGATGAAGAAGGCGGGCAGTGCAACGGTAACATTCTACCCGCGATACAACCCAACGCTTAAAAAGACGTTCACATTTACGGTAAAAAATAAGTTTGCGGTAACAGATCTTTCGGTAAAGGGCACAACCGCCTCGACGGTAACGCTTAAATGGTCAAGCAGCAATGAAGCCGCAGGATATATAATCGAAAGATATAACGGCACGAGCTGGGTGAAAGCCGCAACGGTTTCGGGCAAGAGCAATACAAGCTGTACGGTAAAGGGACTTAAGGCTGACACTTCTTATAAATTCCGCATAAAGGCGTATAAGAAATCGGGCGGTAAAACAGTTTACAGCAGTAATTCCGCTGCATTGACGGCAAAGACAAAGATTGCTGTCAGCAGTGTAAGCGGCGTAAAGTCAAAATCGGCAACGCGCACATCAATTACACTCGGCTGGAATAAAAACAGCAATGCTGCAGGCTATGTAATACAGCAGTACAAGAACAACAAATGGGTACAGGTAGCAAAGATCACAAAGAACACCACAGTATCTTACACTGTAAAGAGCCTTTCGACGGCAACGACCTATAAGTTCCGTATAAAAGCATATAAGGGTACTCAGTCGAGCAATTGGACGAATATAAACGCCACAACAAATCCTTATGCCGTAACTAACCTTAAGGCAAGTGCTAAGACTGCTTCAACGGTAACGCTTACATGGAATAAACACAAGACGGCACATGGCTATATAGTTGAGCAGTATAAGAACAACAAGTGGGTAAGAGTTGCAAAGATAACAAATAACGCGACTGTTTCTTATAAAGTGACGGGGCTTTCTTCAAATACTGTTTACAAGTTCCGTGTAAAAGCCTATCGTGTTGCCGATAAGACTGAAAGATACGGCATTGTTTCAGCTACCTGCTCAGTAAGGACAAATCTGTCGGGTGTAAGCGGCTTCAAGGCTTCGGAAAGAACGAAGAACAGCATCACGCTTGAATGGAATAAGAACAGCACCGCTACGGGATATGTAATACAGTATTATAATGCTTCTACCAAGAAGTGGACTGATATGAAGCGTGTAAGCAGTAACATTACATTATCCTGCAAGGTGAACGGTCTTACGTCCGGCAAGAGCTACAGCTTCAGAATAAGGGCGTATAAGACTATAGGTAAGACTACTCAGTACAGCGCATGGTCGACTGTCAAAGCTTCGACCAAATGATGAGGTAGCGAGCTGTACTTTGAGTATATAATCATCGTTGGTTCAACGATGAAAGGTGCATAGAAACAAAGAACCGCCGCACAGTGATGTGCGGCGGTTCGAGTTTTATGCGGCTGTTTTGCCGCAGAATTTTACAAATTAAAAGAACCGTCGTATGGTGTGGGTGCGACGGCTCTTTTTATGTAGTCTTAAGATACGAATAGAAGATGTTGTGGTTGCCCGTAAGGCACAAGCCTTGTGGCGGCGGGCAGGTGAGAGAATAGTTTTTGTAATAGGACTGTTTAGGAGAGGTACAGTACTCTAAGGTCTACATAATATATGACGTTTAAGCGGGTAAAACCTTGCATAAAATTCCGTAAATTTACGAATTTTGTAGTATTGCATAAAATTTCGCTTTGTTTTTTGTGCATAACGTCCGTGTGAAAATGCGGTTTGTGGGAATGATGTGGTGACAGGGATTGTTTTCATCGGCACAAAATTTCTGCGGGATATATTGAATTATATCGGATTTTGTGCTATTATCGGTTCAGAAAGATATACGCGAAAGCGAGGATGTGACAATGAACATAAGAAAGGCAACAACAGCCGACATTGACGCTATAGAAAAGATATACGATGATATTCATACCGCAGAGGAAAAAGGAGAGCAGACTACAGGCTGGATAAGAGGCATTTATCCCGTCCGTGCGACAGCCGAGGCAGGACTTCAGCGTGGCGACCTTTATGTAATGGAGGACAGAGGACAGTTGCTCGGCTCAGCGATGATAAACGATATTCAGGTAGACGTGTACAAGGACGGCAAGTGGGAATATGAAGCGGCTGACGATGAGGTCTGCGTACTGCACACGCTTGTAATATCGCCTTATGCAAAGGGCAGGGGCTGCGGCAGGACATTTGTGAAATTCTATGAGGATTATGCCTTACAGCACGGCTGTCACGAGCTGAGGATTGATACCAACGAGAGAAACACTGTGGCAAGAGCAATGTACAAAAAGCTCGGATATAAAGAAATAGGCATTGTGCCGACCGTGTTCAATGGGATACCCGATGTTATGCTTGTGATGCTGGAGAAGAGGGTGTAGATGATACAGAGAGAAAATGTGACGAAATACGAAAGTTTCATCACAGCTTCCTAGTTTATAAAATTCATTGAAATTGCAGTGCAATATATTGCAAAAAAAGTCAAAGCAATATATACAGCCAACAACGCTGAAAACAGTTTCGATACCGACAAGGCGTTAATAATTTCGTGAGTGTATCATTACAACTGCATTATCACCGAAATTTCCAAAAAACGCACTATCCAAAGATATCTGTACAGTCCCCCGGGTCGAACAGAGCGGAGCGACCCGCTTATGACTGGATTTGAAACGCAATCGTTTGTGTGTCTTATAGCCAACACCCCATTATGGCAGAAGAGGAGAGAGGTCAGGAAAGTGGGAGCGCGAGGGAGAAAACCTAAGGGGAGAGGGGAAAGCGCCTTTGGAGCGCCTTCCTCTCTCCCCTTGGGTTGTCTCCCTCGCACATAGTAGCAACGTTATTAACCGGAATAGCGAACCCGAGAAGTGCTATACTACAAACAGAACTATCGGTAGCCTGCTATCAAAGTTTATTATTAAAATTGTATAACAGAAGTGCAATAAAAACGGAAATTTTCCAAATATCAAAAAAGTGAGCCGAGCACACTATTTTTTGCGCTTCGACTCACTTTTTCTTTTTCGGGCTGTGTCACAGCCATTTTTTTATATTACTGCCCGAAATGCATTGTTTCCTTCGGTTCAAGCGCAAGCTCTTCCTCCTTGCACGGTCTGACGATAAGCTTCGAGATACAGTTGTCGTGAACCTCGATAACCTTGAAGATAATGTCCTTATAGCGAACCTTAGGGTGCTCGCCCTCTTCCTCGGGAATATATCCGAGCAGGTCGGTAACAAAGCCCGCGATAGTGTCGTACTCGTGGTCTTCTTCAAGCTCATAGCCGAACAGCTCGAGCACGTCCTCGGGGTCAGCCTCGCCGCTGACTTCATACGCGCCGTTCGAGCGGGGGATTATCATATCCTTTTCCTCGTCATACTCGTCCTCGATGTTGCCCATTATCGACTCGATTATATCCTCAAGCGTGATGATACCTGCCGTACCGCCGTATTCGTCAATCACGATGCCCATACCCGACTTGAGATTGGTCAGGAACTTGAACACGTCCGAGCAACTGCACGATTCGGGAACGTATACCGCCTCGCGCAGGAAGTCCTCAATTTTCAGCTTATCCTTGTTTTCGTTTCCGACAAGGCAGAGCAGATCCTTTACTATGATTATTCCGACTATAGCGTCAATGTTTTCCTTATATACGGGTATTCTTGAAAAGCCCTTTTCAAGCGCAATATAGACTATATCGTCAAGAGATGAATTTATATCCACCCCGACTATGTTCTTCCTGTGCGTCATTACATCGGAGGCTACCAGATCGCCGAACTCAAACACGTTGTTTATCAGCTGTGCCGATTCGTCCTCGAGGTTGCCGTATTCGTTGCCCGCGTCAACCATAGACATAATGTTGTCCTGCGTGGTTTCTTCCTTGTCGTAGTAGCTGTCGCCGAGCGCCTTTGATAAAAGCTTATCAAGACCTTTGTTCAGTAAAATCAGGGGTGCAAGCAGTATCTTTACCGCTCGCTTAGGTTTTCGGGGGTCTGCGTCCATTTTGTTTCCTTTCAAATATCAAAATATATTTTTCGGCAGAACTTCGTGTCCTGCCGATATCTTTATATATCTTACCATATTTTATGCTGTAAATCAAGTCTTTATATCAAGTTTGAAGAAACGTATTGCGTTTTCGTTGCACATCTTCACTGCTTCTTCAGCCGATATACCCTTTATTTCCGCGAGCTTTTCCGCCGTTTTATGCGTCATAGAGCTGTCACAGCGACTTCCGCGGAACGGCACGGGTGCCATATACGGACTGTCCGTTTCGAGCATAAGCCTGTCATTCGGGATAATTTCACAGGAATGCACCGCCTTTTTGGCATTTTTGAACGTCAGTACGCCTGTGAAGCTGATATACGCGCCGAGCTTCAACAGCTCCTTTGCGGTTTCGGGACTGCCCGAATAGCAGTGCACCACGAATTTTTCCGGGGTAGTGCGGCGGAGTATCTTCATCGTGTCCTCGGTAGCGTCACGGCAGTGGATAATCACCGGGAGCGAAAGCTCATTCGCAAGCTTTATCTGATTTTCAAATATCTCCTGCTGTCTTTGCGCGTCATAACCCTCATAGTGATAGTCAAGTCCGATCTCGCCTATAGCTACCGCCTTTTTATTCTTTGCAAGCTCCCTTAAAATATCAATATAATTTCCGGGAGTACCGGCTATGTTTTCGGGGTGTATTCCCACTGCGCAGAACACGTTTTCGTAACGCTCGGTAAGCGACAGAGAAAACTCGCAGGTCGGAATATCCACGCTCATATTTATGATTGCCAGCACGTTATCGGATAAAATGCGGTCGAGAACCTCATATCTGTCCTCGTCAAACCAGCTGTCGTCATAGTGCGCATGAGTATCTATAATTTTTGTCATTTCAGTATCTTTACGCTGTCGCGGATAATAAGCTTGCCTGTTACAAGTGTTCTGCCGCGTGAATAGTTCTTATCTCTTATCTTCTTGATTATCGTTTCTACTGCCTCGTATGACATTCTCTTGCTGTCAACGTCAATCGTTGTGATACGCGGATTTGAGATAGTGGAGTAGATGTGGTTGTCGTAGCCGACTATCGAAATATCATCGGGCACTACATAGCCCTCGCTCCTGAGCTGATTTAACAGGCAATAAGCCGCCTCGTCACAGTTGCAGACAAAAGCCGTGGGCTTCTGTGCGGGCAGGTCGAAGTGCGGGTAGCTCGTACCCTCAGGACCTCTGTCGTCTATTACCCATTCACTGCGGAGCGGTATGTCTTTTTCGAGCAGAGCCTTGTAATATCCGAGGTATCTGTCCTGTATACTTGATGTAGATGTGATAGTGCCGAGGAAGCCTATGTTGCGGTGACCCGCGTTTATAAGATAGTTTGTCAGCATATACGAGCCGAAGAAGCTGTCCGAAAGGATAGTATCGGTGCGGTTGTCACTGCTGTAGAAGTCAAGGAATACGACCGGTATATCAAGGTCGAGCAGCTCGCTTACATATTCATCGTCAAACTGTCCGAGCACGATAACGCCGTCAACCTTCTTGTCGGCTACCGAGTTCGGCATTGAGCGCTTAGCCTGGTCGCTCTCGGAAATAACGTCAAGTATGCCGTAGTAGTTCTGCTTTTGTAAAAGCTCTACTATATGACGGTACATTACCCAGTAGAATGCACTAGCGTCATTTATAAAGTGCTTTGCCACTACTATACTTATGTTGAATGTAAAGCCCTCTTTTGAAGATTTTGACGTGTAGCTGAAACGGTAGCCCATTTCATTGGCTTTCTGCTTTATCTTCTCGCGGAGCTCCTCGCTTACGCCGTCCTTGTCGCCGAGTGCCTTTGACACGGTAACGGTGCTTATATCCATAGTCTTTGCTATGTCACTCATTGTAACTGATTTCTTTTTCATTTTGATTACCTCTGCGCAGTCTGTTTAAGTTTATAACTTTATATGAACCCTTGTATTATAGTGTAACCTAAAACCGCCGATTTGTAAAGTAACTTTTTGCACAAAAAACAAGTTTTTCTTTACGTTTACTTCATAATTTTAGCTAAAGTTATAATTGTAACAACTTATTTTCACTCGTTTAGGCAGATTTCAGCTAATAATCGTATATAATTTAAGGAAAAGTAACGCCGCAGAAATGCGCGATATGTTAAATTCGGTGAAGTAAATTTAACCGCTTTGTAATATTTGATGAAATTACACGAGGATTTTTGGTGAAATGTTACATTGAAAACGGTTTCATAATCCGTTATAATTGTAACATGAGTAAGTATCTGTGAGGGAGAACCGATATATGAGCGTAACAATAAAGGACGTTGCAAAGGCGGCTAACGTTTCCGTTGCAACGGTTTCCAGAGTTCTTAATAAAAAGTCCAATGTGTCCGACGAGGCTATCCAGGCGGTAAACAGCGCTGTTCAGGCGCTCGGCTACAGCCCGAGCTTTCTCGGAAGAGATCTGAGAAAGAGCGAAACGAGAAGAATACTTGCGATAATCGCATCGACAGAGCAGAGCTTCTATTCCGATGTTATAAGAGGTATGGAGGTCGCGGCATTCTCGCAGGGCTATGACGTACTGATAGCAACAACGCACGACGACCCCAATCACGAGATGCACCTGCTCGGTATGCTGTTCTCAAGGGCGGTAGACGGTGCTGTGCTCCTGGGGCCTAAGCTTGATGCCGCTACTATCAATGCGCTCGGCGAAAAGCACAATATCGCAATGTGCCTTGAACGTCTTGATAACTGTAATGTTCTTACCGTTACTATTGATAACGTCAAGGCGGGTCGTGACGCGGTAAATTATCTTATCCGCAAGGGTCACAAGAAGATAGGTCTTATCACGACTTTGCAGAGAAGCCAGTCGAGTATCGACCGTGAGATAGGCTATAAGCTTGCGCTCAAGGACAACGGCATTCCCTATAACGAAGATTACGTTTATTTCGGCGGCTATGAAACAGAGCAGGGTATGAGAGGCTGTGAGTATCTTATGAATTTACCCAGCCCTCCGACAGCTATATTCTCCATATCGGATATTATCGCTATCGGTGCTATGAACTATGCGCTTTCAAAGGGCTACAGGATCGGCAAGGATCTTATATTTATGGGCTTTGACAATATCCAGTACTCACATATGTTCGTGCCGCACTTGTCGACAGTAGAGCAGCCGTGTTATGCGCAGGGCAAGCTCGTTATCGAAAAGCTTATTGAGAACATGAAAGCAACTGCACCTGACCATAATCTTTACACGTTGCCGCATAGTCTTGTGCTCAGAGAGTCAACGGGCGACTGACAATTGTTTTTTTGAATATAACTTGCCCCCGCTTTTTATCAAGCGGGGGCTTGCTGTTTTACTGTTGTTCGGTGTTATTCTTGCTTTTTTGCTTTTTGTGCTTTTTTTCGTCAGCTGGTACTATATCAGGGTTGCAGTCCTCAAATTCAAACCAGAACGTGCTTCCTACTCCGACCGTACTGTCCGCGCCGAAATTGAACTTGTGCATTTCAAGCACACCTTTTACGATGGACAGTCCAAGACCGCTTCCTTTCTTTGCACGTTGGTGTGTTTCTCCGTCTTTTTTGACACGGTAATATCTGTCCCAGACGTATTTAAGGTTTTCGGGGTCGATGCCTATACCGCTGTCACAGACTTCAAGACGCACGGTTTTAGGCGACTTATGGTAGAGATTGACTTTTACCGTCTTATCGTCGCCCGTATAAGTTAGTGCGTTGTTTATGAAGTTGTATACTACCTGATCGATCTTTGTGATATCGGCATTTATGAAAATATCCGGTTCTGCATTGAGAACTACGTTGTAGTCCTTGATTTCGTTGAGCAGAGAAAAGCGTGGGACTATATCACCCAGATGCTCTGAGAAGTTTATCTTTTCGTATTTCAGCTCGGCAACACCGCTCTGAAGCTTTGAAAGGTCGAGAATATCTGTTACCAGTGAAGTCAGCCTGTCGGTTTCGTCAATTATAACCTGCAAATGCTTTTCACGTTTTTCAGGATTGTCACCTGACAGATCTCTTATCATCTCGGCGTAGGCTTTAATCATCGTAAGCGGTGTTCGCAGATCGTGTGAGATGTTAGCCATAAGATCCTTACGCAAGGTATCCGCTTTTGCTATTTCTACCGATGCGGAGCTGAGTGTTTCGGTGAGCTCGTTTATTTCGGTAAACTGCCGTCTTTGCTTCGGCATATCAAACTGTCCCTGCGGAAGCTTCAGAGCCGCTTTTGATATATTGATGATAGGCTTTGAAATGCTGTTTGAGAAGATTACCGACATTATAACTGCCGCCACTATGATAATGCCCGCGGTGAGATTGAGTTGGCTGTGGAGTATCGTTGTTGTAGTTCCGAGCGGCTCAAGATAATTGAATATATACAGTCTTACCACGCCGTTTGTTTCAAAGAATGTGCTCTGTGTGCCGTCGTCAAGCTGCGCTATAAGTACTATAGCCTTGCTGTCGTTATTTGTCCTCGGGATAGTCGCGGTAAAGAATGTGTTTTCGCCCGATATTACTTCCTTCATATCCTCGGGGTCAAGGCTCGTTATAAGGGAGTAGACCTCCTTGTTGCTCTTATCGACCGAGCTTGCCCTGAAATAAGGGCGGTTGCTGTCGGAGATCTCAATGTATATCTTCTGCGTGTCGGCTATGTTTGATACGATCGAGTTCAGGTTGTCGGGCTGCTGCGACCATGCGTCTTTTATCTGCTTTGCGGCGGCGGCGGTTTCCTGGATTTTCATATATTCATAGTAGCTCGACAGAAGCACGACCTGAAAAAAGTACAGGAATACTATTACCATAAGCGAGTACAGCACAAAAATAAACCATGAGCGGAAGCGTATGCTGTTAAATCTTTCTTTCATCGAAAAGTGCCTTCCTTATTACCAATTACAGCCGTCAACACTGACGGCTGTAATTATTTACACCTGGAACTTATATCCCATACCTCTTAACGTAACAATAAACTTTCTGTACGGACCGAGGTTGTTTCTCAGCATTTTGATGTGTGTGTCGATCGTTCTGTCATCGCCGAAGAAGTCATAGCCCCACACCTCTTCAAGAAGCTTGTTTCTGGTAAGCGCTATGTTCTTGTTCTTTACAAGATAGAACAGCAGGTCGTATTCCTTGGGGGTAAGGTTTGCTTTTTCGCCGTCTATGAATACATCTCTTGCGGTGAAGTTTATCTCAAGACCCTCAAACTTTACCGTTTCGCCCACAGGCTCATTGCCCGACTTGTTGCGCTTTATTATAGCGTTTATACGCGCAAGCACCTCCTTGGGTGAGAACGGCTTTACAACATAGTCGTCAACGCCCATCTCAAAGCCGAAAAGCTTGTCGTATTCCTCGGTTCTTGCCGAGAGCATAAGTATAGGGGTGTTCTTGAACTTTCTTATCTCCTTGCAGGCTGAAAAGCCGTCCAGCCTCGGCATCATAACGTCCATTATTATTATGTCAAAATCCTGTTCCTTGGCCATATCGACTGCCTGCATTCCGTCAACCGCTTCGTACACGGTGTGACCCTCGTATTCGGCATATTCCTTTATGACCTCTCGGATCTTCTGCTCATCGTCAGCAATGAGTATCTTGTACATTTTTTTCTTTCCTTTCTTTTCGGTCTGTCTGATTTTTTGTAAAAAAAATTCAGTTTAACTAAGTAAACTGAACGGAAATAAATAAGCACAAATCAAATTATCAATGAAATGTTGGGAGAGGAAATTATGATTATTGAATTATTCAACCACCATAAAATCTGTCAGTCTTACCTGACGCTTATTATTATATCCGCCTTTTATGATAAAAATGTGTTTGAAGTCTAAAAAAATGGTTAATACGCTGTCACAATACCGACTTATGACCGCTTTTATACTTCATCTGCTATGCCGCTCATGAAAATTCCTGCGATTTCGGGACATACCTCATCGGACAGTATGAATGAGGGGCTGTTGAGCGCGACACTGCTGCCTACCGGTATGGATAACCTGATATCGGCAAAATCACTTTCCGGTGTATATTTTAAATAACCGCCGATATATTCCAAATAAAGTCTTGCACAGTACATTTCAAAATCGTCCGTTATCATGCCTGTATGAGTGTCACTCTTAAGCGAGAATGAACACGACAGCGTTACATTGTCGGCGTTTCTGCCAACCTTGAGATTGAACAGATATTTGTCGGAACACCGCACCATGGCTTTCAATATACTGAACATACAAACGTAGAACATACGCTGACCGGTGTTTACCGGTACATCTTCGGTGAATGTCTGCTCGGTATCAATTTTGAACACAGCGGGAATACAGCTGAGTATTTTATTCGCTTCATCGGTTATCTGTGTCAGCTGATCAAGGAAGTATACCGACGGAACGCGCGCTGTTTTTCCGTATATGACAGTTGAAAGCTCGGTCAGCACTTCAATATCACGCTTTATACTGTTCAGTGCTTTTTTGTCGGTGCAGAGCTTTTGTGCTTTTTCAACATTGCTCTTAGCCTGGGCAAGCATATAACATATATCCGGATATGTGTCGGTGCTTCCAAGCTGCATAAGTACATCGGTGACTGTGTTGACGCGCCAGAGTATCAGCGTCTTACCGGAGCCGGAAAGCCTGCTTGCCTGTGCTGCAAAGAGTTCTCCGTCAATGCTTACCTTGTCTGTTAATGCGGTATTGTCAATTCCTTTAGGAAAGATTATAACAGTTCCGCACGCTGAATTTTTCCAATGCACATTTCCGTATTCGTCAGTTAAAAAGAACGGTATGCCCGAATCGCCGTAAAGCGTTTCCAGGGCTTCAAATATTTTATCCATGGCAATCTGTTCCTTTGCGGATTATTTTACTTCTTGTCATCTTTTATCAGCTTTTCCTGATTACCTTTTTCGTCAACGACATAGACCCTGTCAAGCTCGGACATAAGACCGCGCTTAAAAGAGGCTCTGTATTCGTTGCGTAGCTCAGTCTGCTCCCTTTTTTCTTCGGGAGTGAGCTCTCGCTCTCTGGACTGTCTGGCAAGATAATTTATTCTTTCAATTTTAGCTTTTTCCATAATTATTCCTTTATCTGAGGTTCTTTATCTTATCTGTTAAGCTGTTCGGCTTTTTTAAAATAAGCCATACCGCCGCGGCTATGAATGCTCCCGTAAGTACCGCGGCAATTGCCAGAAGCGGAAGATACGCGAACACCGCCGGCGTGTAAATGAGCGATGCCGCCGCTATTTGTCCGACATTGTGCATTACTGCGGAAAAAATGCCTGCCGGAAATGCACCCCACGGTTCTTTTATAAATCGGTGGGTGACAGCCATTGCCGCAAATGACATCACGCCGCCTGCCAGCGAAAAGAGCAGTGCCATAAGGTTTCCCGATATAAGCGCCGACAGAAGCACGCGGGTTATCAGTATCAGCGCGGTGTCGTATGTGCTCCAATTCCCGCCGAGATACAGCGAGAACAGCACAGGGAAATACGCAAGCCCTATCCTGAAGCCGGGTACGGGCACGACAGGCGGTATCATACCCTCGACTATATACAGTGTCAGCGACATTGCGGCGAGAAGTGCCGAAAATACAAGCTTTTTAACTGTCATAGCTGTATTCTCCCTGCTTTGTTTCTATGCGTATTACCAGCTTGTGCGGCATACAGACTATCGGCTGTACACCGTCCGAGATAGGGGCTGTGTGCACGCATATCTTATCGGGGCAGTCTGCGTCTGTGACACTGATACTGCCGTCCTTTACCGTCACGACATTATAGCCGCCGTCTGCCGAGCTTACGGTGAAGGACTGCTCGTTTGCATTGCGTAGGTCTACCGTCCTTACAAGCTTTCCGTCACTGTAGATACACGCGGTGCTTCCGCCCGACGTACCGTTTACAAGAATTATGCCGAGCAGTGAAAAGAAAACAATGCATAAGACAGCGACAATGCAGATAACCTTGCGCTTATCCGTCATGATGCGGTAAAGTCGGCTGAAATGCCGTCAGACGTGATGACCGTGCCGTCTGTCAGGGTCATGATGTACTCAGCTATGTTGTAGCTGTCGTAAAACTCTGCCGCCTTATCAGCCCCCATTACGAAAAACGCCGTTGACAGCGCATCGCTTATAAGCCCGCTGCCCGAGTATACGGTACAGCTTTTAACGCCGCTGTCTGCGGGATAAGCCGTTTCGGGGTCAATAATATGGTGATATTTCACGCCGTCATATTCGACATAGCGCTTAGCACCGTTTGAGGTAGCTATGTAGCCCTCGTCGACAGTGAGTGTTCCTATAGAAGTGTTTGTTTCATCTGCGGTAACGGTTATGTTCCAGCTGTTACCGTTGTTACTTCCTATAGTAAGGACACTGCCGCCGAAGTCGACTACCGCCGAGGTAACGCCCGAATTTCTCAGGTACGTGTCCATCATATCCATAGCGTAGCCCTTAGCCGCCGCACCGAGGTCTATGCTGAAACCGTCTGAGGAGAAGGCAATTGTCTGCTCGTCGGCGTTAAAGACGATGTTCTCGTAGTCTTTTCTGCCGGCAAGCTTTTTCAGCTCCGCGTCATCGGGCTTTACGGCGTTTTCTTTGCCAAAGCCCCACATATCGGAGATATTGCCGAGAGTTATGTCAAACGCTCCGCCTGTAATGTCTGACAGTTGCGTACAGCTCCTCAGCATATTATATGTTGCCGCATCGACATCAACTGCCGATGAATACGCATTGTCGTTTATCGTTGAGATCAGACTGTCGGACTTTGTGCGTGACAGCGTATCGTCAAGCGCGCTCAGCATTCCCGATGCGCCCTTGCAGATCTCCTCTGCGGTAGAATTTCCGTCAATGTCGTATATTGTGACCGATACGAAAGTATCAAATGCAAAGCTGTCGTGCCTGTACGGTTGCTTTGTACTGCACCCCGCCGTAAAAGCAGTACACAGCACAGCCGCCGACAGGACAGCGGTAAAATGTGTTTTTCTCATTTTCTCTCCATTCGTTTTATACTATTATATACCTAAAGGACGTAAATTTCAACCGATTTTACTTAATTTGTATTACACTACCATACAGATAACAAAAAAGTTGCATTTTTTCTGCGTTTGTGTTATACTTCTTTAGTATGGATTTTTGTATTTTGTTTTCGCCGTGTGTGTCGGCGGGCAAATAAACATTGCTTCAGGAGGCGGCTATGCGTATCATTGGTATTGACCCGGGCTATGCGATAGTCGGCTTCGGGATCGTCGATTATGACGCGGGAAAATTCAGGGTGCTCGACTACGGCGCTATTACCACCGATAAGGATACGCCGTTTCCGAAACGCCTGTGCGAGATATATGATGATTTTTGTCAGATACTGGATAACTGGAAGCCCGATGCGCTTTCGATCGAGCGGCTGTACTTTACCAACAACCAGAAGACGGGTATTGACGTTGCGCAGGCAAGAGGGCTTATCATTATGGCGGCCGCACAGCGCGGTATCGAGATAAACGAGTACACCCCGCTACAGGTAAAGCAGGCGGTCGTAGGGTACGGTCAGGCGGTAAAGAAACAGGTTCAGGAAATGACAAAAAATATACTGAAGCTCCCCGCAGTGCCTAAGCCCGATGATACGGCGGACGCGCTGGCAATGACTATATGCCACGGTCAGACCAGTGGTTCATTGCTCAGAAATCTCAGAACATCAAATATATAGAAAAGAGTAGATTATGATATACAGCGTAAACGGAACGGTCGATCTGATCGAGCCTAATCTTGCGGTCATCGACTGCGGCGGCGTGGGATATGCCTGCCGCACCACCGCAAATACATTATCACAGCTTAAAACAGGCGAAAAGGCAAAGCTCCTCACCTATCTTGCGGTAAGGGAGGACGCGGTAGACCTGTTCGGCTTTTATGATGCGGCAGAGCTTAACTGCTTTAAAATGCTGATCTCGGTGTCTGGAGTAGGACCTAAAGCGGCGCTGTCGATCTTATCCGGAATGACACCGCAGTCATTCGCCCTGTGCGTAGCGTCTGGCGACAGCAAGGCGCTTACTAACGCGCCCGGTATCGGCAAGAAGACCGCAGAGCGTATCGTCCTTGAGCTTAAGGACAAGGTATCAAAGCAGGACGTAGCCGCAGGAGTAAAGGGCAGTGCAGTGCCGATAGTAGCCGCACCGTCAAATACGTTTGCCGAGGCGATATCCGCGCTTATGGTGCTGGGTTATTCGAATAACGAAGCCACATCGGCGCTTGGCGGACTTGACCCTGCAACGCCTGCCGATGAGCTTATCAAGGCGGGACTTAAGAAGCTTGCTAAGTTCTGATAATTGTCCACGCATTAACTTTGAAGGGAAAGCGTATAAATGATTGAGAGAAACGATCTTTCACATATAGCCGACGATGAAGGCGCACGGATAGTAGAGCCGCAGTTTTCGGCAGAGGATACCGATGTTGAGTTTTCCTTGCGACCCAAAAGGCTGAACGAGTATATCGGTCAGGAAAAGGTAAAGGAAAATCTACAGGTATATATAGAAGCGGCACGCAGAAGAAACGAGAGCCTTGACCACGTTCTGCTGTATGGTCCTCCCGGACTTGGTAAGACAACGCTTGCGGGGATCATCGCAAACGAGATGGGCGTTAATTTCAAGGTCACCTCAGGTCCTGCCATCGAAAAGCCGGGCGAGCTTGCGGCACTGCTCACAGGTCTTCAGACAGGCGATGTGCTGTTCGTAGATGAGATACACCGCCTTTCAAGGCAGGTCGAGGAAATACTCTATCCTGCGCTTGAGGACTGCGTACTTGATATAATGATAGGAAAAGGTCCGTCTGCACAGTCGATAAGGGTCGACCTGAACAGGTTTACGCTTATAGGCGCTACAACAAGAGCCGGACAGCTCACAGGTCCTCTGCGTGACAGATTTGGTGTGATAATGCGCCTTGAAATGTACACTCCCGAGGAGCTTTGCAATATTGTGATGCGCTCATCGGTCATACTTTCGATACCGTGTGAAAGAAGCGGCGCTATGGAGATAGCTAAGCGTTCAAGAGGAACGCCGCGTATCGCAAACCGCCTTTTAAAGCGCGTCCGCGACTTTGCCGAGGTTATGGGTGACGGAAAGATCACAAAGGAAATGGCAGATATCGCGCTCAACAGACTTGAGATCGACAAGCTCGGTCTTGACAGCCTTGACAAGCGCTTCCTCACTATGATAATAAACGGCTATAACGGAGGTCCTGTCGGACTTGAAACGCTTGCGTCTGCGCTAGGCGAAGAGTCGGTGACGCTTGAGGACGTATGCGAACCGTATCTTATGCAGCTCGGATTTATTTCAAGAACTCCGAGGGGCAGATGTGCGACCGAGCTTGCTTATAAGCACCTCGGACTTGTGCGTGACGGTCAGCAGAGATTTGACTGACTTGAGTAAAATTGTGTTGTGTTTGGAAAAAAGAAGAAAGGTATTTTAAGCATTATGGGCAGATTATTCGGAACTGACGGTGCAAGAGGTGTAGCTATAACCGAGCTTACCTGCGAGCTTGCCATGAACATAGGCAGAGCCGCAGCCATTGTACTGACAAAGCAGAAAACACATAAAGGAAAAGCAAGGATACTTATAGGCAAGGATACCAGAATTTCATCGGATATCCTTGAATCGGCGCTTATCGCGGGTATAACCTCTGTAGGTGCCGATGTTGAGCTTCTCGGCGTTGTGCCTACTCCCGCCGTTGCTTATCTCGTAAGATATTATGAGGCTGACGCGGGCGTGATGATATCCGCATCGCACAACAGCGTTGAGTATAACGGCATAAAGCTGTTCTCATCGACAGGCTTCAAGCTCCCTGATGACGTGGAAAACGAGATAGAAGCGCTGATACTTGATACTCCCGAAAAGATGGAGCTTGTTGACGGCGGAAATGTCGGCAGAATAAGAACGATGTACGGCGCTGTAAGCGAGTACAACGAGCATATCCAGTCGACAGTCGGCGGAAAGTTCCAGGGACTTCTCGTTGCAATTGACTGCGCAAACGGCAGTGCAAGTGCAACAGCCGAATCGCTGTTCTATAAGTTCGGCGCGGAATATGTGTATATAAACAACGAGCCTGACGGTCTTAACATAAACGACAACTGCGGCTCTACCCATATGGAACAGCTTGTCGAGCTTGTGAAAAGCCGCGGCTGTGACGTGGGCTTTGCGTTTGACGGCGATGCGGACAGATGCCTTGCCGTTGACGAAAAGGGCAATATTATAGACGGTGACAAGCTTATAGCTATTCTTTCGCGCTATATGAAGGAAATGGGTAAGCTCAAGAACAATGCGGCGGTAGTCACCGTTATGAGTAACCTCGGCTTCCACCGCTTTATGAATGAGAACAAGATAGACACCGTATGCACAAAGGTCGGCGACCGCTATGTGCTTGAAGAAATGCTCAGCAGCGGTTATAACATCGGCGGCGAGCAGTCGGGACACATTATATTCCTTGACCACGCAACGACAGGTGACGGACAGCTGACAGCGGCGCAGACCCTTGAACTGCTGTCGAAATGCAAGCGTCCGCTGTCACAGCTTGTAAAGGATATACCCGACTTTCCACAGCTTCTTGTCAACGTAAAGATTACCGAGGACAAAAAGGGACTGTGGGAAAAGACGCAGAAGATAACCGACATTATCGCACAGGCTGAACAGGCTATGGGCGAAAACGGCAGGATACTCGTCAGAGAAAGCGGAACAGAACCGCTTGTAAGAGTTATGATAGAGGGCAAGGACGAAAAGGAAGTGCACCACTGGACAAATCTTATCGCAGACACGATAAAAGAGTGTCTGTGCTGATGTAAAAGGAGTTTGTAAATGGCAAAGATAGAGGCAGAGCTGTACGGCAATTTCGATATTATACTTATGGATCTTCACAACACTGTAATGAGAGGGAGTTCCAGCGCATCTCTTGAAGAAAGCTCTGATATTGTAGTCGGAAGTACACGTTGCGCAGTCCGTGCATACGAGCGTTACAGCTGGCTTGGAAGCGGCAGAGTAAGTATGAACGTCACACTGTTCCAGACGGAAGGCAGAATATTCGTTTCGGTAACTTCAACGGGCGGAAGTCAGGCTCTGTTCTTCAAGATAAATACGATCGGAGAGAACTCGTTTCTCAACACGATACGACCGACGGTAGACAGTTACAGGATAAGGTGAACAAATTTGAGAAAATCACAGGATTGGCAGGACTACAGACTGATAGATGCGTCTGACGGTCAGCGCCTTGAAAAGTGGGGCGGAATAACGCTTGTGCGACCCGACCCGCAGATAATATGGAAAAATCCGAACCCCTCACCGCTGTGGAACAAGGCAGACGCGGTATATCACCGCTCATCGAGCGGCGGAGGTAAATGGGAGTACAAAAAACAGCTCCCCGAAAGCTGGAATATTAGCTACAAAGGTCTTACCTTTATGGTAAAGCCCACCGGCTTCAAGCACACCGGTATATTCCCCGAGCAGGCGGTCAACTGGGATTTATGCTCACAGCTTATAAAGAACGCCGGCAGGGAAATAAATGTGCTTAATATGTTCGCCTATACCGGCGGCGCAACGCTCGCCTGTGCAAAGGCAGGCGCTAAGGTGTGTCACCTTGATGCGGTAAAGGGTATGGTAGACTGGGGCAGGACAAACGCAAAGCTCAGCGGGCTTTCAGACAAACCCATAAGATGGATAGTTGACGATGCGGTAAAGTTCCTCGGCAGAGAGATAAGACGCGGAACACGCTATGACGGCATCGTACTCGACCCACCAAGCTATGGCAGAGGAACAAACGGTGAGATGTGGAAGCTTGAGGACAGCATATGCGACCTTATGAATATGTGCACCGAGGTGCTTACCGAAAAGCCGCTGTTCATAGTGCTCAACAGCTATACTACAGGTCTTTCGTCATCGGTAATGACTTATCTTTTACAGATGACGGTAGGCAGAAAATACAAGATAAGAGTAGACTCGCAGGAGATAGGACTTCCTGTTGAGCAGACGGGACTTACAGTTCCCGCAGGAAACACCGCGGTAGTATATTTTGATTAAACTGCGGTAAAGGAGAACGGATTGAAAGATAAAGAGATAATTAAAACCGAAAACCTTATATTCGACTACACCGTGTTTGACGAGAACGGCGAGGAAACAGGCAAGAACCGCATACTCACCGACATTGATCTGACGATAGAGGAGGGAAGCTTCGTAGCTGTGCTCGGTCATAACGGAAGCGGTAAGTCGACCCTTGCAAAGCACTTCAACGGCATACTGCTCCCGACCTCGGGAAAAGTGCTTGTAGACGGTATCGACACCACGGACGAGAGCAGGATATACGATATCCGTCAGACTGTCGGAATGGTGTTCCAGAACCCGGATAACCAGATAGTAGCGACTATAGTTGAGGAAGATGTTGCGTTTGCGCTTGAAAACCTCGGTGTCCCCCCCGATGAAATACGCAGGCGGGTAGACGAGGCGCTCAGGACAGTGGATATGTACGAGTACAGAAGCCACGCACCGCACCAGCTTTCGGGCGGTCAGAAGCAGAGAGTGGCGATAGCGGGAATTATCGCAATGCGTCCGCGCTGTATAGTAATGGACGAACCCACGGCGATGCTTGACCCCAAGGGCAGAAAAGAGATAATGTCGACCATAAAGATGCTGAATAAGGAGCACGGTATAACTGTCGTGCTGATAACCCACTATATGGAAGAGGCGGCAAAGGCAGACCGCGTGGTCGTAATTGACAAGGGCGAGATTTTGCTTGACGATGTTCCGAAGAAAATATTTTCGCAGGTCGAGCTTTTAAAGTCGGTCGGACTTGACGTTCCGCAGGCGACAGAGCTTATGTATGAGCTGAAAAAAAGCGGGATAGATGTTCCCGATGATGTAATAGATGAAGATGAGTGTGCAGAGGTTCTGTACAATATTCTTAAAAATAAGGAATAACAAATGAATGTGATAGAACTGAAAGGGCTTACCTATAAGTACAGCGTGGGCACTCCGTTTGAGTCGACCGCTGTCGATAACGTAAACCTTACTATAGAAAAGGGCGAATTCTGCGGAATAATCGGTCATACCGGAAGCGGAAAATCGACGCTCATTCAACACCTCAACGGTCTTGTAAAGCCGACATCGGGCGAGGTGCTGATAGACGGACAGAACATATGGGACAAGGGCGTTGACATACGCTCGATAAGGTTCAAAGTAGGTCTTGTGTTCCAGTACTCCGAGTATCAGCTGTTTGAGGAAACGGTGTACAAGGATATAGCATACGGACCAAAGAATATGGGCTGTGACGAAGCCGAGGTAGACCGCAGGGTGCGCGAGGCGGCAGAAAATATGGGTATCCGTGAGGAACTGCTCGAGCGCTCGCCTTTCGATCTGTCGGGCGGACAGAAGCGCCGCGTAGCGCTTGCGGGCGTTATCGCGATGGACCCGGAGATACTGATACTTGACGAGCCCGCCGCAGGACTTGACCCGATAGGCAGAGAAAAGGTGCTCGGCAAGATAAGCGATTATCATAAGAAATACGGCAAGACGATACTGCTTGTATCCCACTCTATGGAGGATATAGTAAAGTATGCCGATAAGGTTCTTGTAATGAACAAGGGCAAACTCTTCTGCCATGAGGATACGGACAGCGTATTTGCAAGGCAGGACGAGATCATAAAGATAGGTCTTGATGTTCCTCAGATCACAAAGATCATGATGAAGCTGAGAGATAAAGGTGTAGACTTAGGAAAAGATATATATACTGTTGAACGTGCAAAAGAGAGAATAATGCAGTATATGGACAAAGGAACGATATGCTGAAGGATATTACAATAGGACAGTTTTTCCCGGGCAATTCAATAATCCACAGGCTTGACAGCCGCTTCAAGATAGTGCTTGATATAGCCTATGTTGTAATGCTGTTTATGGCGGGAAATTATTGCTCGCTCATAACGGCGGGACTGTTCATGCTGATAATTTATATGATGTCGGGGATAAGCTTCAAGCTGATCTTCAAGAGCTTAAAGCCTATTATGCCGATCATACTGTTCACCTGTATACTTAACCTGTTCTTTATACACGGTGAGGGCGACCCGCTGGTACAGCTCGGATTTATAACGATATATATGGAGGGTATCAATACCTCCGTGTTTATGACGGTGAGAATTATATTCCTTATTGTCGGAATGTCGCTTCTTACCTATACAACTTCACCCATAGCACTGACAGACGCGATAGAAAGACTGCTGTCACCGCTCAAAAAACTGCATTTCCCGGTTCACGAGCTTGCTATGATGATGACGATAGCTTTAAGATTTATCCCTACTCTTATCGAGGAAACCGACAAGATAATGTCGGCACAGAAGGCGAGAGGTGCGAGCCTTGATACAGGCGGTCTTGTAAAGAAAGCCAAGGCGCTTATACCGGTGCTCATACCGCTTTTCGTTTCGGCGTTCAAGCGCGCAAACGAGCTTGCGCTTGCTATGGAGTGCCGTTGCTATAAGGGCGGCGAGGGCAGGACGCGAATGAAACAGCTGAAGTTCGGTGCAAGGGATATTGTTGCTGCTGTTATAATGGCGGCAATGATCACATTGACGGTTCTTATGAACATTTATGTTCCCGTACCCGGAATGTAAGGTGAGCTATGCGTAATCTTAAAGTAATTATGGCATATAACGGCACGGCTTATCACGGATATCAGCGGCAGAACAACGCAAACAGCATACAGCAGACTGTAGAAGAGGTGCTGTCAAAACTGCTCGGAGAGGATATCACGATAAACGGCTGTTCACGGACTGACACGGGTGTGCACGCAAGAGCGTTTGTGTTCAATGTAAAGACGGCTTGCCCCATTCCCTGTGACGGCTTTATAAAGGGCGGAAACGCAATGCTCCCGCAGGATATAGCGTTTCTTTCGTGCGAAGAAGTGCCTGACAGCTTTCACGCTAGGTTTGACAGCAAGGGCAAAGAGTATGTCTACAGGATATATACAGGCGCTGTGCGCGATGTATTTACTGCTGATATGGCACTCCATTATCCGTATGCTCCGGATGTTGAGAAAATGCGCAGTGCGGCACGGCTTATGGTCGGCGAGCACGACTTTGCTTCATTCTGCAAGGCGGAAGCAAAGGAGCACCTGCTGACTACCGTCAGAACGGTGTATTCGATAGATGTTGAACAAAGCGGCGACTTTGTGGAGATCAAGGTACGCGGCAACGGTTTTCTTCACAATATGGTGAGGATAATTGTAGGCACGCTTATATATATCAGCGAGGGCAAGCGCACCGAGCAGGATATTATAAATGCGCTCACAAAGCCCGACAGGGAGTTTGCGGGAAAGACCGTACCTGCGTGCGGGCTGTATCTTAACAAGGTGTTCTACGAAAACGATGTATAAATGAAAGAGGGGTAGATATGAAAGTACCCGATAAAAATCCTCTTGAAGAGCAAAACAATGATATAAACGATGTTACGCTGTATCGCAAAAAGAAAAAGCGGGCAAAGCTGATAAGAAATCTTATCATACTGCTTGTTATAGTTGCGGCGGCAGTGCCGGTATGGATATACCGCGACACAATATTCGAGCCGTTGCGCGGTATCGCTTCAAGGATACAGACTACCACTGATGAAACGGCGGGCTATCCGATAAGCCTTACCGGCAGGTCTGACTACAGCTTCTGTGCGATGAATGACAGCTTCGCACTGCTGAGCGATACTTACCTTTATTCCTATAACGAGAACGGCGGGCAGAACTTTGCTTTACAGCACGGCTATGTTCACCCTATGGCAGTGTCAAACTCAAAGCGTGTTGTCATCTACGATAAGGGCGGACACGATTTCTCACTGTTCAACAAGACAAGTCAGATATATAAGGGAAATATCGAGGACGAGGTCATAGTATCAGTATTTCTCAGCAGCTCGGAGCATACGGCGGTCGTAACGACAGGCGGAAGATACTCTAACGTTATATACGTCTATGACGGTAGCGGAAAGTGGCTTTACACACAGCGCTTTATCGATGATAACGTAATGCAGGCGGTATTCTCCGAGGATAACAAGTATCTCTATGTGACAAGGGTCACATCGGATAACGGCGATATAGTAACAAAGCTCTCGAAGTACGATATTACAGGTGACGGCACTGAACTGTGGTCACAGACACTGAGCGACTGCGTATCCCTTGCACTCGGCATAGACGGAAATACGCTTACAGTGACGGGTGACAATATGGTGGCAACGTATAATGCGGACAGTGGTGAGCCAGCAGGTTATTACAGCTATCAGGGAACGCTTGAAAACTTTGATACATCTACTTCACAGAAGGTATTTGTTCTGGACGATTATACAAATGACGGAAAGAAACTGATATTTCTCAACGACAAGTGTGAAATGACGGCAAGCGCCGCAGTTTCAGCCGATGTAAAGCAGATAAAGGTGAGCGGTGATACTGTTATGGTTATGACCGAATCGGACATAACTCAGTATGATCTATCGCTTGAATCGGTGAAAAAGACACTGCTCACAGACAGCTATTCCGACTTTATCACATTCGGCGGGTCAATACTGCTTATGGGCTATGATGCAATAGACAGCATAAGCCTGTAACAGCAAACGGAAAGGAAAACATTTATGGGAACGGATTTTTTTTGGTTTTATGATGTAATACTCGCGGCGATACTTATAGGTATGATGTTTGTCGGCGCGAAGAAGGGCTTTGTGCGTATGGTGCTGAGCCTGGCGGCTTTTGTGGCATCGTTTGTTGTCGCACTGCTTATAAGCGACGGCGTATCGACATGGGTATATGACAGCTTTATCAGTCAGCCGCTCGAGCAGACCATATCGACATCTATAAACGATGCGCTCGGCGATAATGTAGTAACACAGCTCGGCGAGATAGATATGGATAAGGCCAAGATAAACGGCAAGAGCCTTGACAGCCTTGACCTTAAGGCAGACAAGGCGGGTAAGGTGACTGTAAACCTCAGTGATGTAAACCTCAGCAATACAGGTATCAGCAAGGTAGACCTTACTGCGTTCGGTATTGACAAGTCGGTCGATTACTCAAATATCAACCTCGGCTCTGTACAGCTGTACGAGAGCGATATCGACAAGTACGGACTTGAGAATATGCTCCTTACAGAGGTGCTGTCGCAAAATCTCAAGAACAGCGATGTTGCCGACAGCGTAAACGACATAATACAACAGGTGAACGAGGCAGTGCCTGCGCTTGGCCTTGAGGGCAAGACTATCGAAGACATAGACGGCGGACTTGTGAACAATGTCGTTGTAAGCGTTGTCGAATCTTCGGGCAACCCCGGCAAGGCAATTCTTGACAACGTGGCAAAGCCTGTTATACTTGTGCCGCTGAGAACTCTGGTATTTGTGATACTGTTCTTCCTTATATTCATAATACTGTCGATAATCATAAAGGCTACATCTGTAGTAAACAAGCTCCCGGTGATCGGCAAGCTGAACTCACTGCTCGGCGGTGTGCTCGGACTTGTGCAGGGTCTTATAATAGTGTTTATCGTTGTGATAATCGCGCATATGGCGGTTGCGATCACAAATAACACACTCATATTCCTGAACGAAATGACGATAAACAAGTCATATGCGTTCAGCTGGGTATACAACTTCTCATTCCTCGACTTCCTTAACTAAATACTCAGTTAACAAAAGAGAAATATAATTATAAGTAAGCTGTTTAAACGGCTTATATTAAGACAAAAGAACCTAAAGAAAGGTTGGATATAAATGCTTTGTTCAAGATGTAAAAAAAGACAGGCAGTTGTATTTATCTCGACAATACAGGGCACTGAAAAGCGCGATGAGGGACTTTGCCTTATATGCGCCAAGGAGCTCGGTGTTCCGCAGGTAAACGACTACCTCGAAAAGATGGGAATAAGCGATGAAGATCTCGAAGAAAGCTATAAGATGCTTTTCGGCGAGGGCGATCCCGACAGCGAAGAAAACGACGATGATTTCACACCCGGCGGAGCAGGCACTATGATGCCGTTCTTCCAGCGTTTTGCCGCAGGCAGTGCCGTACCCGGCTCGGGAGCAACGGCAGACGGCGATAAAAAGGAAGTAAAGGACGATAAGAAGCGCAATAAGAAAAAAGAGGAGAAGAAGAGAAAATTCCTTGACGCTTACTGCACTAACCTTACCGCCAAAGCCAAAAAGGGCGAGATCGACCGCATAGTCGGCAGAGAGAAAGAAATTTACCGCGTAATGCAGATACTCTCCCGCCGTACCAAGAACAACCCTTGCATCATCGGTGAACCCGGTGTAGGTAAGACCGCTATCGCAGAGGGTATCGCGCAGAAGCTTGCAAGCGGAGATGTGCCGTTCAGACTTCAGGGCAAGGAGCTGTATATGCTCGACCTTACCGCGCTTGTAGCGGGCACGCAGTTCAGAGGTCAGTTTGAAAGCCGTGTAAAGGCGCTTATCGAGGAGATAAAGAACGCCGGCAACATAATCCTCTTTATCGACGAGGTTCATAACCTTGTCGGAACAGGCGACTCAGAGGGCACGATGAATGCCGCAAATATCTTAAAGCCCGCTCTTTCAAGGGGCGAGGTTCAGGTGATCGGTGCGACCACGTTCAACGAGTACAGAAAGTATATCGAAAAGGACTCTGCGCTTGAAAGACGTTTCCAGCCCGTTACCGCAAACGAGCCGTCAATTGAGGATACAATAGAGCTTCTCAAGGGTATCAAGGAATATTACGAAGAGTACCACAAGCTGTATGTAAGCGATGATATATTAAGAAGCTGTGCCGTGCTCAGCGAGCGCTACATCACCGACAGATATCTGCCCGACAAGGCGATAGACCTGCTTGATGAAGCCGCCGCTTGCGCAAGCATCAACAGCAAGGAGCTTACCGAATACGAACAGCTCAAGAAGAAAAACAAGGCGCTCGAGGTCGAAGAAAACGACCTTTCAGCCGAAACCGAGAACAAGAATTATCAGTGTATAGCGGAGATAAAGACCGAGCTTGCAAAGAACACAGCGCGTATCGAAGAGCTTGAACCGATGATAAAGGAGGTTCACGTTACCGAGAACGATGTCTGCAAGGTAATTGAGCTGTGGACGGGTATCCCCGCAAGCAAGCTCCTTGAAACCGAGTTCAAGCGTATAGCGAACCTTGAAAGCGTGCTCAAGTCAAAGGTTGTTGGTCAGGACGAAGCCTGCGAGCTCGTAGCCGCCGCCATAAAGAGGACAAGAGTACAGCTCTCGGCACGCCGCAGACCCGCATCGTTCATATTCGTAGGACCTACCGGTGTCGGCAAGACCGAGCTTGTAAAGGTGCTCGCAAATGAGCTGTTCAACACGGTTGACCCGCTGATAAGACTAGATATGTCCGAGTTTATGGAAAAGCACAGCGTATCGAGGATCATCGGTTCGCCTCCCGGATATGTAGGCTATGATGAAGCGGGACAGCTTACCGAAAAGGTACGCAGAAAGCCTTATTCGGTAATCCTCTTTGACGAGATCGAAAAGGCTCACCCCGATGTAATGAATATACTCTTACAGATCCTTGATGAGGGTAAGGTAAACGATGCCCACGGCAGAACGGTAAGCTTTGAAAACACCGTTATCGCAATGACCTCAAACGCTGGTTCATCGTTCAACACAAGCGGACTGGGCTTTGCAAAGAGCGAGGAGGATATCTCAAAGGATAAGGCTATGAAGGCTCTCGGCGAGTTCTTGCGCCCCGAGTTCTTAAGCCGTGTGGACGAGGTAGTTGTATTCAAGCCCTTGTCGCTTGAAGCATACAACGGCATAGCTCACCTTATGATAGGCGAGATGAAAGAGCCGCTCCTTGAAAAGAATATCACGCTTAATGTGACAGACGCGGCATATGACCTTGTTGCAAAGAAAGCGTCGGGCGGTAAGTTCGGCGGCAGAGATGTCCGCAGAATAGTCCGCAAGGATATCGAGGACAAGGTAGCGAACATCATCGTTGACGCTGACGGCAACGTTTCACAGATAAATGTTGACGCGGACGGTGACGAGATAAAGGTTACAGGCAAATAATACTGCGGAGCATTGCATAATGCAGTGCTCCGTTTTTGCATAAACGAAAGGAATCATACTTATGGCAGTGGTTATTACAGGCGGCACGGGCGCTATCGGCAGTGCGATGGTGCGCGAGTTTGCAAAAACAAATGACGTTGCGATAATATATAAAAGCTCCGATGAAAAAGCGATACAGCTTGAAAAGCAGACAGGCTGTAAGGCATATAAGGCGGACGTATCCTCAGCCCCCGAGGTAGCGGTGGCGGTACATCAGATAATATCCGACTTCGGAAAGATAAATGTGCTTATAAACAACGCCGGCATATCGCAGATAAAGCTTCTCAGCGATGTGACCGAGCTTGACTGGTACAATATGGTCGATGTCCACCTGACGGGCGCATTCAATATGACCAAGGCGGTGCTCCCCGATATGATAAAGCATAAACGGGGAAGTATCATCAATATTTCGTCCGTTTGGGGGGTATACGGAGCGTCCTGCGAAGTGCCGTACTCAACGGTCAAGGCGGGGCTTATCGGCTTTACAAAGTCGCTGTCAAAGGAGGTCGCGCCGAGCGGCATTACCGTAAACTGTATTGCTCCGGGAGTGATCGACAGCCCTATGAACAATGCTCACCTGTCGCCCGATGAGATGAACGAGCTTATCGCCGAAACTCCGCTCGGCAGGCTCGGCACACCCGAGGATGTCGCAAAAGCCGCAGTGTATCTTGCGTCTGCGGGATTTGTCACAGGTCAGGTGCTCGGAGTTGACGGCGGGTTTTATTGATTTTACCGGCAAAGAGCCATATAATAAGCAAAATGAGTATCGGTATGATGCTCATTTCAGTCTGTCGAAAAATCTCTTGCTTATTTAAAAATGGGGTGTCGCTTATTGCTTGCTCTGTTGGTTTTGCATCTCTGCAAAGTCAGCTGTTTGTGCCGTTGCGCGATGCAACGACACAAAAGACTGTCGAGGCAGTGACGCACCGACAACAAACGACCACGATTGCAGAGACGCAAAGCCAACCAAGTATACACAGCCCTTCACCGAGAGGAAGGGGCTTGGGGTTTCGGCAAGGATGCCGATATAGAACACCCAAAGGCTTTGCAAGGACGCAAAGCCCACAAAGTGTTCTTAAAGGGATAGAGAATTTGCTCCATTTTTATAAAATGGACTTTTTCTACAATCTGATGCTGCTGAAGCCTTTATGGCTATCAGCCGCATTTTTACATAAAAAAAGAAGTCACAGAAAATGTGACTTCTTTTGGCGCAGAAAGAGGGATTTGAACCCTCGCGCCGGTTTCCCGACCTACTCCCTTAGCAGGGGAGCCCCTTCACCACTTGGGTATTTCTGCATGGCGAATTATAAAATATTTAATTGGTGCCGCTGATCGGACTTGAACCGATACGGTATTGCTACCGAGGGATTTTAAGTCCCTTGTGTCTGCCGATTCCACCACAGCGGCATTTGGTTGTGGTTTTTTCGGTGATTAACCTTGATATATTATACACTTATTTCAGCAGCTTGTCAAGTGCTTTTTGAAAATTTTATTAAATTATTTTCTCTTTTTTCATCTTGTATTTTATTCCGAAATAGTGTAAAATATTTATAGGAATATACCCAAAAAACAGGATACATTTTCCAATCGTTCTACAAATTATATTGAAAGGGGAATACCAATGAGGATAGCTCTGTTTACAGAAACATACTTACCGAGCATCAACGGTGTAGTCACCCATGTAAAAACATTAAAAGAAGGCCTTGAGGCACTCGGACATACCGTTATGGTAGTAACCGCAGACTCAAGAGTAAATAACCACGTTATAGCGGACGATGTTATGTATTGTCCGGCTGTCAAGCTCAAGAAGATATATAATTATGATATAGCTCCGCCGATAAGCAAGGAGCGCCTTGATAAGATAAAGAGCTTTGCTCCGGATATAATCCATATCCATAACGAATTCGGTGTGGGAATTTCGGGTGTGCTGATAGCACGAACCCTCAAAGTTCCGCTTGTATACACGCTTCATACCATGTATGACGATTATGTGTACTATGTAGCAAAGACCAAGGGTTTTGTTAAGCTTGTAACCTCGGCAAGCCACCTTTACGCAAAAATGCTCGCTTCTACAGCATCGGCAATAACAGGTCCTTCTCCGAAGGTTTCGGAATATTTCAAGCTCTGCGGTGTCAAGAAGCCGGTTCACGTTATTCCGAACTCGGTTGAGCTTGATGTTTTCAAGCCCGAAAACGTTGATAAGAACGCCGCTCTTGAAATGAGAAGGAAATTCGGCTTCGCAGACGACGATATGGTTTACTGCTTCTGCGGACGACTCGGTAAAGAGAAGAATATAACACTTTTGCTTCAGTACTGGGCTAAGAATGTAAAGTCCGAGGATAAGATAAAGCTGTTTATTCTCGGTGACGGACCTTTGCACGAACAGCACTGCAAAGAAGCTGAAGAATACGGCATAGCCGATATGGTAAAGTTCGCAGGAAGAGTAGAACACCCCGATTTACCCGTGTATTACGCTTGCTGTGACGCATATATCACAGCTTCGCTTTCCGACACCTGCTCAATATCTATGCTTGAGGGTATGGCAATGCATCTGCCTGTTCTCAGCCTTAAGGACGACCTTAATGTCGGACAGGTCAAGGACGGTGTAAACGGTTATAATTTCACCGATGCGGACAGTATGTACGAGCTTCTCAAAAAGCTCCGCGATATGCCGAAAACAGAACTAGCCGAGTTTGGCAGACAGACAAGAGAGTCGATAAGAACATCCGGTGCCGTTCGCCTTGCAAATGACCTGCTTGATGTCTATAAAGAGGCGATGGAGGTCTATAAGAAAAAGAACAGAAAACGCAAGCTCAAAAAGCGCTATCGTGTTATCAGACACAGATATGTCAGACGCTCAAGGAATTACAAGAATTAAAACAAAGTGCTCCGTGTTATCCGATATGGAGCATTGCTTTTAAGAGGTGTCATATGTCACAGATCAATATACGTTTTTTCTCGCAGTCGCTGAACCGCTATTCATCGTTTAAAATGTACATTCCCGATGACAAGCGCAATTACGGCGGTACTTACGATAAAGAAAATATGAAAACGCTGTTTATCCTGCACGGTTATTCTCAGGACGGCAACAATTGGATACCGGATCATATCGCGGAAAAATATAACCTTGCTGTTGTGATCCCTCACGGTGAAAATTCATTCTGGCTTGACGGCTTGTCAACGGGGCATAAGTATTGTACATATGTCGGCGATGAACTGGTGCGGTATGTGCGAAATACATTCGGACTTGCGCAGGCTGCGGAAGATACCGCAATAATGGGTTATTCTATGGGAGGCTTCGGCGCACTTCATACTGCATTCACTTATCCCGAAACATTCGGCAAGGTATGTGCTCTGTCATCTGCACTCATCGTACATGAAATAGCAGGTATGAAAGAGGGCGGCAGAAACGATGTGGCAAATTACGATTATTATCACGAATGCTTTGGCAACCTTGATACGGTAATTGACAGTGATAATAACCCCGAAACGCTTATAAAGCGCCTTAACACACAAAAAAAGAAAATACCGCAGATATATATTGCTTGCGGCACAGAAGATTTTTTGCTTGATAATAACAGGCAGTTCCACACATTTCTTGAAAGAGAAAACGTACCTCACGTTTATCTTGAAAGCAAGGGCGGTCACGATATGACCTTCTGGAGCGAATATGTAGTTAAGTTCTCGGATATGATGTTTGGCAAAAAGGAATAAAGCTATACCCACAAGCGAAAATATCGTTTGTGGGTATAATTTGTTATCAGACATCTTCCATCTGTTTTCCGAAATACATAGCCGCCGCCTCAACAAGAGCCTTTGTCTTGTCGTCAACCGTGGCGTTTTCCTTATCCGACAGCATTATTACAGCACCGTTTACATCACCGTCTGCCATTATAGGCGCGCAGGCAACAGCAAAGCGGTCAACACCCTCAATAGGGTTCATTTTAACGCCGTCAGCGGTTCGGTACAAGGATTTTCTTTGTTCGATAAGATCCTCAAGCGAGCTTGAAACTCTGCGCTCAAGCACTTCCTTTTTCTGAATGCCCGATGCCGCTATTACATGGTCGCGGTCACATATTACCGTCGGCATTCCTCCGACCTTGTAAAGGACATCTGCATATTGTCCAGCTGTACCTGAGATCTCGCCGACAGGGGAGTATTTTCTGAAAATAACCTCGCCGTCCACGCTTGTATATATTTCAAGCGGCGTGCCTTCCCTTATTCTCATTGTTCTTCTTATTTCTTTAGGTATTACGACTCTTCCGAGATCGTCAATACGTCTTACGATTCCCGTAGCTTTCATTATATGACATTCCTTTCTGAAGAAACTGTTTTTGCTCTTACAAACATATTATTCCTTGCGATGTGTCAATTATTCAGAAATTTGTCACATATTGAGTTTTCGGCTCGCCTATTCATTTCAGGCTTTTAAACACGGCTGTGCTTTTGATGTTGATTTTATACAGAAAATGTAGTATAATAACGTATAATAACCTCAGACATAAAATCCGTCGAAAGCGGATTTTGCCGTGCCTTGCACGGCTTGCGGAAAACCGCAAGTCTGAGAACATTTTACCATTAAATCTTTTTGTCTGATGACAAAAAACGGCGTACCGCCGTGTCGGTTTACACCGACTTGATTTATGGTATAATAAACATCGTATGATCATCTTCCGGGAGGTGTGACCGTGACAGCTGATGAAGAGTATATGACAATCTGCATAGAGCTTGCCAAAAAGGCGGCAGAAAACGGCGAATGCCCAGTCGGAGCTGTCGTGGTAAACAAGGACGGAGAGATAATCGGCAGAGGCTACAATATGCGTGAAACCTTGCAGTCACCGACCGCTCACGCAGAAATACTTGCTATAGAACAAGCCGCCAAAGCACTTGGCTCATGGCGGCTTACCGATTGTACATTATATGTTACGCTTGAACCGTGCCCGATGTGTGCGGGTGCAATAATCAACTCCCGGCTTAAAAGGCTTGTGTACGGTGCATTCGATGAAAAAGGCGGGGCTTGCGCCTCGCTTATGGAGATATTCGATTATCCGTTCAATCATCGACCTATGGTAAGAAGCCGCATACTTATGGACGATTGCGCAAAGCTTCTCACCGATTTTTTCAAAGGATTAAGGTCACTTGATAATACCTGAAACCGCCTTTTTGTATAACTTGTCAAGCAGTATAAAAAATCCGGTTGCTAAAGCGGCTGTTGCTATGATAACGGAAATGGCTTTTTTCATATGTTGATCCTTTCGTGTCAGTGATCAGTCGGCGTTTATGCGATCAAGACGCTTTTCTGCGTTTTTGATAAGGCTTAAAAGCGCTGTGCCTTGCTTATCGTATTCGGCTTCAATGGAATTTGTGGTTATCGAGGGAGCGTTTTCCGCGTCATTTGCGGCATCGGCGGCTGCACCTACTTCAAGGCATATAGCACTGTCGATAAGATGAAGAGCCGATGTCGGCGATACTCCGAAAAGGCTTTCATTGTTCTTGCTGTTAGCATTGTATGTTATTCTGAACGCTTTGTAAACAGAAAGCGTCAGCATTGAAGAAACGCTCTTGCTCAGCTTTGAAGATTTTATCTTCTGTAAAAGAGAGAATATAACCTCTATGCTGTTGGTTATAAGCTTTTTATTAAGAGCAAGCATAATATCGCCCGATTTTGAGTCGCTCGCATTGCCGCCGTCGGGTATGTCGCTCTCTGTGATAATACCGCCGTTTGAAACGGGAGAACGACCGAGCAGATAATCGGTGGAAACATTATAATAGTCTGCCGCTTTTACAAGGAATTCAAGACCGCATTCACGCTTGCCCTTTTCGTAGTGTGACAGGAGCGCCTGAGCTATGCCCAGATCTGCGGCAACCTGTTTTTGTGTGAGCCCACGTTCTTTGCGGAGCAGGGAAAGTATCCTCGGAAAATCGGTATTCATTATTTGACCTCTCTTAATCTGACAATATTCACAAAGTATATTATAGCGGAGTTATTCCCGATTGTAAAGCGTGATTTTATACAAAAAATCAAGTTGGTTTTTATGTAATAACCCCATAATAAAACAAAAATCGCCGATTTCGGCATAAATATCAGTAAAAACAGACCGAAAGGAAGTAAAAAATGAAGAATTACAGGCTCTATCTTATCCGTCACGGAATTACTCAGGGTAACCTTGAGGGAAAATATATCGGTACTACCGACCTGCCGCTGTGCGAGGAGGGCGAAAACGCCATTTCATCGCTTGCGGCGCTTGATGTGTATCCCAAGGTGCAGAAAGTGTATTCAAGCCCGCTTAAGCGTTGTCTTCAGACTGCCGATATCATTTATCCCGAGCGCCTTTTAAAGCGTATTGACGGAATATCCGAGATAGATTTCGGCGATTATGAGGGCAAGACGCAGGCTGAGCTACAGAGTGACGAGAAGTACCTTGAATGGCTCAAGGGCGGATATGATGCCGCCCCGCCGAACGGTGAGAGCTTCGGACATTTCACATTAAGATGTCTTGACGGGCTTGAAGAGATATTCAAGGATATGATGGCGAATGAGGTTACTTCTGCCGCAGTAATTACGCATTCGGGAGTTATTATGAATCTCCTTTCGGGATACGGTCTGCCCAAGATGAAGCCTATAGACTTTGCCTGCAACCAGGGCGAGGGATTTGAGATACAGCTCAGCACATTTCTGTGGCAGCACGGTCCTGTCTTTGAGATAGTGGGAAAATTATTCTGATAAAAACGGAGAAAAGCAATGGATATATTAAAGCAGTTAGCGGAAGAATTCAAGATAAGAAACACCCAGGTAGAGAACACCGTCAAGCTTATAGATGACGGCAACACAATACCGTTTATTTCGCGATACAGAAAAGAAGCTACAGGCGGTCTTGACGACCAGCTTTTAAGAGAGCTCAGCGAAAGACTTACATATCTGCGCAATCTTGAAAGCAGAAAGGAAGAAGTTAAAAATCTTATCGAAAGCGGCGGTAATCTGACCGAAAAGATCGAAGGCGACCTTGTTAGCGCCAGGACGCTAGCGGAGGTAGAAGATATCTACAGACCGTTCAAGCCCAAGCGTAAGACCAGAGCGGGCATAGCTAAAGAAAAAGGCTTACAGCCGCTTGCGGATTTCATTCTTGCACAGACGCTCGCTTCACCGACAATAGAAGCTCAGAAATATATTGATGAAGAAAAAGGCGTTGAAACTGTTGATGATGCGATAAACGGTGCGCTTGACATAATCTCTGAAACAGTTTCGGACGATGCAGATCTGCGTAAAAAGCTGTATGCCGAGTACGCAGGTCACGCACTCATCGTGTCCAAGGCAACCGATGAAAACGCCGAAACGGTATATAAAAATTACTACGACTACAGCGAGCTTGCGTGCAAAATACCCCCGCACAGACTTCTTGCACTTGACAGAGGCGAACGCGAAGAAGCATTAAAGGTTACGGTACAGCCGGACGAGCAGTGGGTAATGAAGCATATATACAGAGCGTATGTCAAGGCAGAAAACGACTGCGGCAGACTGGTGCGTTCCGCGTGTGACGACAGCTTCAAGCGCCTTATACACCCCTCGCTCGAAAGAAGGCTCAGAAACGAGCTTACCGAGAAAGCCTGCGACAGCAGCATACATACATTCTCCGACAATTTAAGACAGCTTCTTATGCAGCCGCCTGTCAAGAACAGCGTTGCGCTGGGCTTTGACCCCGGCTATCGGACAGGCTGTAAGGTTGCAGTAGTAGACGCGACAGGAAAAGTACTTGATACATCAGTTGTATATCCCACGCCGCCTAAGAGCGACATCGCGGGAGCGGGCAGAATAATAAAATCGCTTATAGAAAAGCACAAGGTCGATATTATCGCTATAGGAAACGGCACGGCAAGCCACGAGAGCGAAGTGTTCATAGCCGATCTGCTAAAAACGATCGACCGCAAGGTAAGCTATATGGTCGTTTCCGAAGCGGGCGCGAGCGTGTACTCGGCAAGTAAGCTTGCGGCTGAGGAATTCCCCGAGTATGACGTTTCACTGCGAAGCGCGGTATCGATCGCAAGACGACTTCAGGATCCGCTCGCAGAGCTTGTAAAGATCGACCCCAAGGCGATCGGCGTAGGTCAGTATCAGCACGATATGCCGCCCGCAAAGCTGTCAGAGGCGCTCGGCGGAGTAGTAGAGGACAGCGTAAACAGCGTCGGGGTAGACCTTAACACCGCGTCTGTTTCACTGCTCAGCTATGTTGCAGGCATAAATTCTGCGGTTGCAAAGAACATAGTGACCTACAGAGAGGAAAACGGCGCGTTTACAAACCGCAAGGAGCTTCTTAAGGTTGCAAAGCTCGGCAAGAAAGCCTTTGAGCAATGCGCGGGATTTATGCGCATTCACGGCGGCAAGTACCCGCTCGACAATACCTCGGTGCACCCCGAAAGCTATAAGGCGGCGGAAGCTCTGCTCGACAAGTGCGGATTTAAGCTTGCCGATGTTTCGGGCGGTATTCCGTCAATCAAGGAGCAAGTAAAAAGCATAGGCGTAAAGAAGCTGTCCGATGAGCTCGGCATAGGCGAGATGACGCTTGCTGATATAACAAACGAGCTTGCAAAGCCCGGCAGAGATCCGAGAGATGAGCTTCCCGCCCCTCTTCTCAGAACCGACATTGCCGATATTAACAGCTTAAAGCCCGGTATGATACTTGACGGTACGGTAAGAAATGTAATAGATTTCGGCGTATTTGTCGATATCGGCGTGCATCAGGACGGACTTGTACATATCTCGCAGATATGCGATAAGTACATAAAGCACCCGCTTGAAGCGGTAAAGGTCGGAGATATCGTAAAAGTAAAGGTGCTTGATATCGACCCCGCCAAAAAGCGTATTTCTCTTACTATGAAGGGAGTATAAGATGATAGACTCAGAATTGAAATACACCTCAGAAAATGTCGGCGAATTTGTGAAGTACAACATTTTCGGCAAGAACAAAACATCAAAGGTATATGTTATTTGCTACCTTGTCGCTATGGGACTTATTGCGGCTGTAGGCGTTGTACTTGCTATAGTCACACAGATGTGGTGGTTTATATTCGCTACCGTGATCAGCGGACTGCTTATAGCCGCAACTGCGCTTATACTTTCTGCAACGCTTAAAAAATACACAAAAGAGATTTTTGATGTAAACTCCAAAAACGGATATGACGCAATCGAGATAACAGCAAGCAGTATTGTGCTTAAAAACGGCGGTACAGCAAAGGCAATTGCCGAATGGACTGCCGTGGCTTCTGTTGATTTCAATAAATCAAGCGCTTATATCGTAACTCATGACGGATATCTTTTTATCATAAATGAAAATGATATCAAGGAAGGCTCACTTGACGAGCTCCGCCGGATAGCAGATGAAAAGCTGGTGAAGGCTGATGATTAACTATCAGCTTGAAACCGACAGGATCATAAGATCATTCGACCACGCTCCGACGCTTTTACTTCACGCGTGCTGTGCGCCGTGCAGCAGTTATGTACTGGAATATCTTGCGGAGCATTTCAACATCACGGTGTTTTTCTATAATCCGAATATAACCGAAAAGGACGAATATGAAAAGCGTAAAAACGAGCTTAAGCGGCTGATAAGGGAAAAGCATTTCCGGTATCCCGTAAAGATGATAGACGGCGACTATTCTCCTGATCTGTTTTTTGCAATGGCGAAAGGAAAAGAGCATATCCCCGAGGGCGGCGAACGTTGCTTTTTATGTTATGAAATGCGACTGAGAGAAACCGCAAGACTTGCAAATGAGCTTGGTTTTGAGTACTTCTGCACAACACTGACCGTCAGCCCTCATAAGAATGCCGCAAAGCTGAACGAGCTCGGCGGTAAACTGAGTGAAGAATACAACATACCATATCTCTATTCGGATTTCAAAAAGCGCAACGGATATAAGCGCTCGATAGAGCTGTCCGCCGAATACGGACTGTATCGTCAGAATTATTGCGGTTGCATATACAGCCGTATGCAGGCTGAACGTAAAGAGAAAGAAAAAACGGAAGAAAAAAATCGCAAAATGAGCTGAAAACTGTTGTCAAACCGTAAAAAGTGTGCTAAAATATATAAGGTTATGCAATAATACTACCGAAAGAGGTGAAAGACGATGACTGCGGACCCTTGTGGGAAACAATTAAAACAGAATGAAAAATGCGCAGGAGTCGTCGCATAACGGCTTTCTGTGCAGGAAAGAGGTACGTTATGCTGAAATATTACAAGACTGTTGAGAACACGATAGTTGAACTTGAAACAATGGAACCCGGCTGCTGGGTATCTGCTGTAGCGCCTACCGAAACCGAAATATCCTCACTTCAGGAAGATCTGAACATCGACCGCGACTTTATCCGTTCCGCGCTCGATGAAGAAGAAACTTCGCGTATTGAAAGCGATGACGGACAGACGCTCATAGTCCTTGACTATCCGGTTGCAGAAAAAGTGCAGGATAAGGACGATACTATCAGCTATTACACGATGCCTATGGGTATCATTATCACAGACAGCCACGTTATAACCGTCTGCCTTAAGGAAAACATCATAATCGATGAGTTTACAAAGGGCATTGTAAAAGGGATACAGACACAGTTCAAGACGCGCTTTGTATTCCATATGCTGCTCAGGATAGCAAGTAAATATCTGCTGTACTTAAAGCAGATAGACAAGCTTTCAAACTATGTTGAACAGCAGCTGCACAAATCAATGAAGAATAAAGAGCTTATACAGCTCCTCGGACTTGAGAAATCTCTGGTATATTTCTCAACGTCGCTTAAATCTACCGAAACAGTGCTTGAAAAGATATTGAGAGGCAGAGTAATAAAGCTCTACGAAGAAGATCAGGAACTGCTTGAAGACGTACTCATAGAAGTAAAGCAGGCTATCGAAATGAGCAATATCTATTCAAACATACTTTCGGGTACAATGGACGCATTCGCAAGTGTCATATCAAACAACCTGAATATCGTAATGAAGGTGCTTACGGTTATCACTATCGTAATGTCCGTGCCTACTATGGTGTTCAGCTTCTATGGTATGAATGTGGTTGACCTGCCGCTCCCGTATACATGGTTCCCGGTTGTCATTTCCGTAATACTTGCCGTCATTGTTGCAATACTGATAACGAAAAATAAGTTCTACAAATAAATCCCGGAGGACGTAATGGAAAAAGTAAAAATATCTATAAGCGGACACGATTTTTACTTGAAAAGCGAAGATCCCGACAGAATGTATGACGCTGCGGAAAATTTACAGAAGAAGATAGATAAGTTAAGCTCGATGGCGGCATCAATGTCGCTGACAGATATCGCTATGCTTGCGGCGCTTGATTTTGCCGATGAAAATTACGACAGCAGAAATGTTGTAATTAAAGCACAGCAGCTTTCACAGGAGATACAGGCTAAGTCGGTTGCAAACGAAAAAAGAGCGGCAGAGCTTGCAGAAAAGCTCTCGGCTTCAGAAACCGAGCTTGCTTCTCTTAAGATCACCGTTTCCGAGTCGCAGAGCGAATTATCTGCACTTAAAGAACAGCTTGCAAATATCGATACCGAGAAATCGGGCAAGCTTGAAGCGGAAAACGCAAAGCTTAATGAGCAGATAAAGGTGCTTACTGCCGAAAAGAAAATGATAAGCGAAAGCAAGGCTGATGAAGCAGATAAGCTTTGCGAAGAAAACGAAAAGCTCAATGCAAAGATAAAAGAGCTGACCGCGGAAAATGCTATGCTTACCGAAATGAACGCAAGCGACAGTGCCGCAATGAACAATGAAAATTCAAAGCTCAAAGCGCAGATCGAACAGCTTAAGGCTGAAAACGCAAAGCTCGGCGAAAATGCGTCAGGCTCATCTGCATTGAGTGACGAAAACGCTAAGCTCAGAGCACAGATATCCGAGCTTACCGACAAAAACACCCATGCAGAGGAAATGCTTGAAAAGCTGAAAAACAATCATGAAAAGCTTGCAAGCGAGCGCGGACAGGACGAGCTGCTCCTTGCTCAGATCGATAAGCTCCAGGGCACAGTTGATACATACGAGAAAACCTTTGACGAATACGCAAATCAGCGTAACGCAGAGGTCAAGGACTTGAACGATGAGTTATCGGCTCTCAGAAAGAAGTATGCCGATCTCAGCGCACAGATGAATGAGATCGTCAATGACGGTCAGATGACGTTATGAGTGAAATTTTAGCTCCGTGCGGAGCACAGGAAAGTCTGTCGGCGGCTGTTAATGCAGGCGCCGACGCGGTTTATTTGGGAGAAGAATATTTCTCCGCAAGAAAAAATGCGGATAATTTTACCGCCGGACAGCTTTGTGAAGCGGTACGCTTTTGTCATTACAACGGTGTCAAGGTTTATGTTACACTGAATACGCTCGTATTTGACAAGGAAATACCTCTGCTTGCAAAAGCAATTGAAAACTGCGCCAAGGCTGATGTTGACGGCTTTATTGTGCAGGATATGGGCGTTGCAAGACTGGCACGACAGATAGTACCGGAAATGCCTTTACACGCGTCAACACAAATGACTGTAAATTCACCTGAGGGTGCTATTATGGCGAAAAAGCTCGGATTTACCCGTGTTGTACTCGGCAGAGAGCTCTCCTATGAGCAGATAAAAGCGGTAATTGACAGCTGTGATATCGAAACCGAGCTGTTCGTCCACGGCGCATTATGCGTCTGTCTGAGCGGTCAGTGCTATATGAGCAGTGTTCTTGGTGGCAGGAGCGGTAACAGAGGGTTATGCGCCCAGCCTTGCCGACTTGATTTTACAAGCGGCGACAGGCATAATGTGCTGTCGCTGAAGGATTTGTCGCTTATCGAAAGATTGCCGGAGCTTGAAAATCTCGGCGTAACATCGTTTAAGATAGAGGGCAGAATGAAGCGTCCTGAGTATGTAGCGGGTGCTGTAAATGCCTGCCGTACAGCTCTTGACGGCGGTACTCCCGATCTTATATCGCTGAAAAATGTCTTTTCAAGAAGCGGATTTACAAGCGCATACTTTGATGATGATCTCAAAAATATGCAGGGAGTGCGCACAAAGGAAGATGTGACAGCGGCGACCTCAAAGGTTCTCTCGGGTATGAAGCAGTATTACCATAAGCCGTTTAAGCGTTTTTCAGCCGATATAAGTGTGAATGTATGTAAAGATCAGCCTATCTCATACAAAATTACCGCCGAAGGCGTAAGCTCTGTAGCGGTAGGAGATGTTCCCGAGGCGGCTGTCAACAGAGCTGTTACAGCCGAATATCTCGAAAATCAGTGCAGTAAGCTCGGCGGTACAGTATATTTCCCCGGAAATATTACCGTAAATGTCGATGAAGGACTGTCGGTTTCTGCCGCTCATCTGAATGAACTCAGAAGAAAAGCGATCGAAAGTGTCAGTGAGAAAATTCTTGAAAAGAACTCTCATCACTATAAAATATCGCCTTACATTCCGCTTGACAGCAAGGATGGAAAGAAGATACGTCCTGAGTTCAGATGCAAGGTAAGCACCTCAGAACAGCTTGAACAGGCGCTTTTGCAGGACGAATATTCTTTTATATATGCGCCTATGCATCTGCTGAGTGCGGATACACCCGATAAATTCAGAATTATTGCCGTACCACCGGTGTTCCTTGCCGACTGCGAAAAGCAAGTTATGGAAAATCTCGGTGTGCTTAAAAAACAGGGATATGAACATATGGCTGTTCATACGCTCTCTCATATCGGAATAGCTAAAAAGTGCGGGCTAAAACCGCACGGTATGTTCAGGCTGAATATCACAAACAGATATTCGCTGAGAGAATACGAAAAGATGGGGCTGTCTGACACTGTTCTTTCGTTTGAGCTGCTTATGAGCGATGCTGTATCGCTTTGTGCAGACAGTGCGATAAAGACGGGTATAGTCGGATATGGCAGACTGCCGCTTATGATAACAAGGAGATGCCCGATAAATAACGGCAGACCCTGCGGAAAGAACAAAAGACCCGACTGCCCGCAGTACATCACAGACAGACAGGGCAACAATATGCCGTGCCTTTGCAGTGAAAATACAGTCGAGATATTAAATCCCGATAAGCTGTATCTCAGCGACAGACAAGGCGAGCTTGCAAAGTTCGATTTTGTATTGCTTAAGTTCACGGATGAAAGCGATACAGATGCAGTACTTGATATGTATCTCAATGATATCAAGCCTGACGGAAAGCTTACAAGAGGACTTTATTACAGAGGAGTACAGTAAATGTTCATAGATGTTAAAAAGATGAACGACAAGGCAAAATTACCTTGCAGAGCAACTCGCGACAGTGCGGGGGCGGATCTGTGCGCTTGCATTGATGCCGATGCGGTGCTTATGCCCGGTGAGCGAAAGCTTATCCCTACAGGTATCGCGATCGCCGTACCTACAGGATTTGGCGGATTTGTGTTTCCGAGAAGCGGACTATCGTCTAAGTTCGGCGTATCGCTTGCAAACTGCGTAGGCGTTATCGACAGCGATTACAGAGGCGAGGTCAAAGTGCCTGTTATCAATCATTCTGCCGAGCCTTATACCATAAAAGACGGCGAACGTATCGCCCAGCTTGTGATCATGCCGGTGGATCTATGTGAATACGGCTTTTGTGACGAGCTTGATAAAACCGGGCGCGGCGAGGGCGGTTTCGGCTCAACAGGCAGTATGTAATGCAATTTGCATAAATATCCGATAAAAACGCGCGATTATTTATGAATATTTAATTTCGTATTTTTGTTGTATGCTTTTTCAAAAAGTGGTATAATAATTATTGAATTGTAAAGAAGAACACCCCGGAGGTTTTACTGATGTTTTCAAAAGATATAGGTATCGATTTAGGAACAGCCAACACACTTGTCTATATGAGAGGCAAGGGAATTATTATAAGAGAGCCCAGTGTAGTAGCTGTTGATGTAAAGATGGACAGAGTACGTTATGTAGGACAGGAAGCAAAGGACGTAATAGGACGTACACCCGGCTCGATAGTTGCTGTCAGACCCCTTAAGGATGGCGTTATTGCCGATTTTGATATGACAACAAGTATGCTGCAGGAATTTATAAGAAAAGCTCTTAAGGGCAGAGCGTTTGCCGGCTCAAGAGTAAGAGTAATCATCTGCATTCCCTCAGGCGTTACAGCCGTTGAGCGCAGAGCTGTCAAAGAAGCTACACAGAATGCAGGTGCAAAGCGTGTTTCGATAATTGAAGAACCTATGGCTGCTGCAATAGGTGCCGGACTTCCCGTGGCAGAGCCTACAGGAAGCATGATAGTTGATATCGGCGGCGGTACAAGCGAGGTTGCAGTTATTTCACTCGGCGGTATCGTTACATCGCGTTCTGTACGAGTTGCGGGTGATGAATTCGACTCATCAATAATCAACTATATCAAGAAGAAGTATAACCTTCTCATCGGTGAGAGAACGGCAGAAAACATAAAGATCGCAATAGGCTCTGCTTATCCCTACAGCGATAATGAGCCTTCAATGGATATCAAGGGCAGAAATCTGCTTAACGGTCTTCCCGAGAATATCACAGTTACTTCGGAAGAGATAAGAGAAGCTCTTTCAGAGCCGTTAAGCCACGTTATCGAGGCTATAAAGGTCACACTTGAAAAGACTCCTCCCGAGCTTGCCGCCGATATAATCGACCAGGGCATTATGCTTGCGGGCGGCGGCGCGCTTCTTAAGGGTCTTGACCTGCTTATCCATTCGGAAACAGGAATGCCCGTCAAGGTTGCCGAAAGACCTCTTGACTGCGTTGCGGACGGCACAGGTAAGGTTCTTGAGAATATTGACAAGCTCGTTGATGTTCTTACAGACGACGATACCAGATATTGATTTTAAAGAAATTATAATGCTTATGGCTAACTGTAATTTTACGGTTAGTCATAATGTGTTATATAAACCATATTTCGTTTGAGTATCTGCTAAACTCTGAAAGGTATTGTATGCGTGACTTTTTCAAAGGATTTAAATTTAAAATTATAGTATGCGTTTTTGCACTGGTGCTCGGCGTGGTTATTTATGCCGCTGTTGCCGGTGGCTTTTCCACATTCCCCGAAAATGTGCTTACTACCGTAACAAAGCCTTTCGTTGCCGTTTCCAATGCCGTATCACAGTGGGTCGAGGATACGCTTGACAAGTTTGCAAATGCAGACAGATACAAGACAGAGAACGAGGAGCTTAAAGATAAGCTCAACGAGCAATATAAGCAGATCATCGACCTTGAGAACGTAAAGCACGAGAATGACCAGCTCAAGGAAATACTGAAAATAAAAGAGGAGAACGAAGATTTTGAATTTTCTGCTCCGTGTAATATAATAGCAAGAAATTCAAATGATGCATATGCGGGTTTTACTATAGACCGTGGTTCAGACGATGGTATAGCGCTGTATGATCCGGTAATGACGTCCAACGGTCTTATCGGAATGGTTTGTGAGATAGCTCCGAATTATTCCAAGGTCGCGACTATATTGTCAGATGAGATCAATGTCGGTGTTATGACATTCGACAGCAAGGTAACGGGCATACTCGATAACGATATCAGGAATGCAAATGACGGAAACTGCCTTATGAGCTATATAACAAAGGACAGCGGCATCAAGGAAGGCGAGATAGTAAAATCGGTTGCAGGCGTTGTATTTCCCGGCAATCTACTTATTGGCACAGTTTCAAAGGTGTATGACGATGAAAACGGCTTATCGGTGCACGCTGTTATCAAACCTGCGGTTGATGTTCGTACTGTTACCGATTGTGTCGTGATCACCGACTTTAAAGGGCAGGGTGTTGTTGACTGATGAAATTCAGAATTATAAATCGCACAGCAATGACGCGCAAAGAGATATTTATGAGTATCGCAAAGTGGGTGCTGTACTCGCTTGTACTCGTTTTAGCGTATGTGATCGAGGTCACAATGCCGTTTGCCGCATGGCAGCCGTATCTTGCTCTTAGTGTTGCGGTGGCGGTTTCGTTTTTTGAGAATGAGCTGAGCGGTGTTGTGTTTGCGGCGTTTGCCGGAATGATGCATGACCTTGCAATGGGCTCGCTGTTCGGATTTACGTCCATATGGCTGCTTCCGTGCTGCCTTTTTGTAACGCTTTTTACGGTAAATCTTATCCACAGGAATATTCTGAATTTTCTTTGGATGAATTTGGCCGTTTTAATAATCGTTGAAGCGGCAGAGCTTCTTTTCAAGTATGTTATCTGGAGAAATCCCGATATAAATGTTGTGCTTCTTGATTATGTCCTGCCCGCTATGATATCGACAGTGCTGTTATCAGCACCGATTTACCTGCTTATCAGACTTATAAACAGAAAACTGGGAGCCGAAAATACGACTGAGGATATTCTTACCGCTTTTGAAGATGCCGAAGACGGCGAGGACAATGCGAGATATTAACGGAGGACCGAGTGACTAAACTAAGCAGACAGATAAGAAATATGGTGTTTGTTCTTGTGGTGGTAGCTTTGTCATTTGCGTGTACGATCGAATTACTGCAAATACAGATAGTTGACGGTGAATATTATAAAGACCAGACCACAAACACATATACTGCAAATCAGACTATTCAGGCGGCGAGAGGACAGATATTCACAAAAGACGGAAAGTTACTCAACACCAATAAGCTTGTATATAAGATAATAATTCAGAAAGCATTTTTTGAAAGCGGCACAGAAAATGACGTTATAGCCAAAACGCTCAAAATACTTCAGAACAATGAAGAGGAATGGATAGAAACTATCCCGATAAGCAAGACAACTCCGTATGAATTTACAGGTGACGATGATGAGATAGATACCCTCAGATCCAAGCTCGAGCTCGGTGTTTATGCTACAGCCGAAAACTGTATGAATGCGCTGTATGAAAAGTTTGAGATCTCTGACAAATACGGTCAGGAGATGCGCAGATATATAGCAGGTGTGCGCTATGAGATGCTTATTCGCGACTTTTCGTATCAAAATCGTTATACAATGGCAGAAGATGTATCTGTACAGACTGTAATTGAGCTCAAAGAACAGAGCTTTATGCTGAAAGGTATCGATATTATTGAAGAAGCAATACGTCAGTATGACGGCAAGGATTTTATCCCGCAGGTAGTCGGCAGGATAGGCGCGATATCGTCAGACGAATACGAGGAGCTTTCCGACAAGGGCTACAGTCTGAATGATACCACCGGTAAATGGGGCATTGAGAGCGCCATGGAAAGCACGCTTCGCGGAAATAACGGTATACGCTCAATAACGAGAGATTCTTCGGGAATGGTCGTATCCGATGAAATCACTAAGGCGGCAACAGCCGGTAATTCGGTAAAGCTGACTATCGAAAGCGATTTTCAGAATGATGTGCAGGCTATACTTGAAAATCATATCAAGTGGCTTCACTATAACAACGACCCGACACGAGGAAATAAAGTCGACGCGGGCGGAGTAGTGGTTCTCGACGCAAAGACCGGTGCGGTGCTTGCGATGGCAAACTACCCGAATTATGATATCAATAATTATATCGACCTTATAAATAATCCCGTTGAACCTAACCCGACATACAACAGATGTATTTACGGACTTTACCGTCCGGGTTCGGCGTTCAAGACAATAACGGCGACAGCGGCGCTTGTATCGGGTATAGCAAACGAAAATACTGAAGTGTATTGCGGCGGAATATACACATATTATGATGACTATCAGCCCGGATGTATCATGGGATTTGTTGGCAATGTAACGGTAAGGACGGCGCTCAGACATTCGTGCAATATTTATTTCTATGATATGGCGCGACAGATGGGGATAGATTACCTTGCAAAGGTAGCCGGCTGGTTTGGCGTAGGTCAGGATCTTAACCTTGAGATCGGCGGCGCGACAGGCAATATGAGTACTCCCGAATATATAGAATCGCTCGGCGGCACATGGACACCCGGTTCTACCATTCAGGCGGGTATTGGTCAGCTTGAAACAACGGTAACACCGCTTAATCTGGCAGTGATTGCACTGACGCTTGCAAATGACGGTACGCGTTATCAACCGTATCTTGTCGACAGCATCACAAGCTATGACGGCACTAAGACGATCAAGAAAACCGAGCCTACAGTTGCGTATAAAATAGATGCCGATAAGCATATATTCCAGGTGGTACGCGAAGGTATGATAATGGTTGCAGATGATGTTCAGTGGCCTATGGGCTCGGGTATAACACAGCTTGCCGACCTGCCTTACGGAGTAGCGATAAAGACAGGTACACCGCAGGTTACGGAAGATACTTTCAATTCTACTATCCTGGGATATTATCCGGCTGAGGATCCTCAGATATGTTTTGGAATTGTATTGGAAAAAGGCGAGTTCTCAAGATTGATGGTACGAAATATAATAGAATCGTACTTCTATGACAACTATCAGCCTGTGACCAATGAAAAGGGCGATATAATTCTTCCTTGGGGCGGTCAGAGCACAAACACTCTCGGCAGACCTGCCAGAGGAGAGTTGACTGAGAATAACAAAAATGATACGTCAAACAGTTCAGAAAACGAATGACGATTTGTGCAGTTTGCATAAAAAAGTAAGCTAAAAACATATTGAATTAACAAAATTTGATTTTTTTCAATTAAAAGACTTTATTTATGCGCGTTTTTATGGTACAATTATAACAATTAGAACAAAGATAAACGAAGTTTTATCGTTATCATCGCAAGGAGAGCGAATATTATGTCACAGATTATAGCAGTAACAGCAGGTAAAGGCGGAACGGGTAAATCGACCACTTCAGCCAACGTTGCCCGCGGATTAGCCGCTTTAGGCAAGAGGACTCTTCTGGTTGAGCTCGATTTCGGATTAAGATGTCTTGATATAATGCTTGGCATTAAAGATAAGGTTAAGCACGATATAGGCGAATATCTTGAAGGCAAGATCGATATTCTTACAGCGACAACTAAGGTTGAAACTGTAGAAAATCTATATCTGGTTTGTGCAACACGAAACCCGTTTATGGATATCAACCCTGAAAAGATCATGGGCGTATGCGAAGAGATGCGTCAGCATTTTGACTATATAATAATAGACACAGCCGGTGTCGGAAGTTCGGTATTCAGCGTTATCAAAGCGGCAGAGATGATTCTTATGGTAACTACTCCGGATACCGTATGTGTACGTGACGGTGCTATTTTGTCTGATTTTTTATATGTCAAGAATTGTACCAATCAGCGACTTATCATCAATAAGGTTAGCCAGAATTTCAAGGACGAAGAGATACTTTATGACCTTGATGAAGTAATGGACTCTGTTGGTATACAGCTCTTAGGTGTTGTGCCGGAGGACAATAATATCAAGGTTTGCGGCGCAAAAGGACTTCCTTTGCCGCCTACTTGTCCCGGCGCAAAAGCATATGCGGCTATTGCAAGAAGAATACTTGGGGAAGATGTACCGCTTACTATCAATATCAACTAAATAGTTTATGTTAAGTGTATACGGTATAAAGCAGAGGAAAAAAGAGGTTTAATATGAATATTGCACTAATTGCTCACGATTCCAAAAAAGAACTGATGGTTCAGTTCTGTATTGCATATTGCGGCGTTCTCAGCCGACATAACCTATGCGCTACCGGAACTACCGGTAAGCTTGTATCAGAGGCAACGGGGCTTCATATTCAACGTTATCTCAGCGGATCTCAAGGAGGAGATCAGCAGATAGCTGCAAGAATTTCATGTAATGAGATAGATGTACTTATTTTCTTCAGAGATCCTTTGAATGCTAAATCGTACGAGCCCAACGAAATGAATCTTTTGCGTCTTTGCGACGTTCATAATATTCCGCTTGCTACGAATATAGCTACAGCAGAGGCGCTGATACACGCTCTTGAGCGCGGCGACCTTGACTGGCGTGAAATTGTCAGAGGATAAAGCTTATGCAGGCGTACTTATGTACGCCTTTTTTATGTTAAAAATCGAAAGGAACAAATCAGATGGAGCTAGTAACTAAAAGACCCAGAGGAACAGAAGACAAGCTGCCTAAAGAAATATATAAGTGGCACACTGTCGAGAAAATTGCAAGAAACGTAGCCGAAGCTTACGGCTGTAAAGAAATACGAACACCTACATTTGAACACACAGAGCTTTTTCAGCGTGGTGTAGGCGGTACTACGGATGTTGTACAGAAGGAAATGTACACGTTCAACGATAAAAAGGGCAGGAGTATCACTCTTAAGCCTGAGGGCACGGCAGGTGCTGTCCGTGCGGCTATAGAAAACGGACTGCTCAATGATGCGCTTCCGCTTAAAACATATTATTTTACACGCTGTTTCAGATATGAAGCTCCTCAGAGCGGTCGTTTGCGTGAATTTAATCAGGTAGGTATTGAATATTTCGGTACGGCATCGGCGGCGGCTGACGCAGAAGTAATTGCGCTTGCAAACGATATAATCAAGGGTCTTGGCGTAAAGAATATCAGTCTTGAGATCAACAGCATAGGCTGTCCGAAATGCCGTGCAGAATACCACAAGGCACTGAAAGAATATTATTCACAGTACAAGGATCAGCTCTGCGGCACTTGCCTTGAAAGACTTGACCGCAACCCTATGAGATTGCTTGACTGCAAGAGTGAAATATGCAGCAGCTTTAAGAAAGACGCTCCGATGATACTTGATTATCTCTGCGACGATTGCAAGGAGCACTTTGAAAGCGTCAAGAAGCGCCTTGATGTACTGGGTGTATCGTATACGGTAAATCCCCTTATCGTCCGCGGACTTGACTATTACACCAACACCGTATTTGAGTTTATCTCAAATGAGATCGGCTCGCAGGGTGCTGTATGCGCAGGCGGCAGATACAACGGACTTGTAGAAGAGATCGGCGGAAACAGCGTTCCCGGTCTTGGCTTTGCTATGGGACTTGAACGTATCATAATGGTAATGGAAAATCAGAAGCTCGAATTTGAACCTGAGAAGAAGTGCGACCTTTACATTGCGTCATTTGACGATGATACAAATATTTATGCAATGGAGCTCGTACAGAAGCTCCGCGAAGAGGGATTCTGGGCTGAGTGTGACATTTCGGGAAGAAGCTTCAAGGCGCAGATGAAGTATGCAAATAAGATCGGCGCTACCTACTGTATGGTAATAGGCGGCGATGAAATGCAGACAAAGTCGGCTAAGCTCAAGCGTATGTCAGACGGCGTTGAAACACCTGTTACGCTTGACGACAAGTTCTGTGAGAAGCTCAACACAATGATACTTGATATCATGTAACGTTCATTTCACTTCGAATATATGAACGATACATGGAATCCTTGGCACGGTTGCAGAAAGATAAGTGCGGGGTGCAAAAATTGTTACGTCTACAGACGTGACGCACAATACGATATAGACAGCACGGCAGTAGTGAAAAACAAAACGTTTTACGCTCCTGCCGAGCGTTATAAATACGGCAATTACAAAATGATACCTGATGGCGGTATCATCTATACCTGCTTTACTTCCGACTTTTTCCTTGATGAAGCGGATAAATGGCGCGGCGAATGCTGGCAGATGATAAAACAGCGCCCCGATGTCACTTTTCTGATCATCACGAAAAGAATACATCGTTTTTTGCAGTGTATTCCCGCCGATTGGGAGTCAGGTTATGAGAATGTTCATATCTGCTGTACCTGTGAAAATCAGAAGATGGCAGATTACCGCCTGCCGATATTTCTGAAAGCACCGATAAAGCACAAATCGATCATATGCGAGCCCTTGCTTGAACATATCGACTTAAGTCCTTATCTTGATAATACGCAGATAAAGGAAGTTGTAGTCGGCGGCGAAACGGGAAATGAAGCAAGAGAATGTAATTATGACTGGATACTTGACATCAGAGAGCAGTGTATAAATGCGGAGGTTGATTTTCATTTCAGACAGACAGGCGCAAGGTTTATCAAAGACGGCAAATTCTATCGTATAGAAAGAAAATTTCAGCACTCACAGGCACATAAGGCAAATATCGACGTAGTTTTCAAAACCGTTTGACATTTTCCTCTTGCAGTGATATAATAATACTGTATTTTTATACACTATTAAAGACCGCTCTCGTATGGCGGCTTAACGGAGGAAAAACAATGATAAAAGTTACATTGAAAGACGGCAGCGTAAAGGAACTTGAAAGTGCTTGTTCTGTATTTGACGTTGCCAAGGAAATCAGCCCGCGTCTTGCAAAGGCGGCTTGCGTTGCAAAGATAAACGGCGAAATCAAGGATCTGCGTACTGTAATTGACAGTGACTGCACACTTGAAATACTTACTTTTGAAGATGAGGACGGTAAAAAGGCTTTCCGCCATACTGCTTCCCACATTCTGGCACAGGCAGTAAAAAGACTTTACCCTGATGTAAAGCTTGCTATCGGTCCTGCTATAGATAACGGTTTCTATTACGACTTTGATAAAGAAACTCCCTTTATGCCCGAAGAGCTTGAAGCTATCGAAGCTGAGATGAAGAAGATCGTCAAGGAAGACTTAAAGCTCGAGCAGTTTGAAATGGCTCCCGCAGATGCTATAAAGTATCTTAAGGATATTGACGAGCCTTATAAGGTTGAGCTTTGTGAAGAGCACGCAGGCAAGAACGAGCCTATCTCTTTCTACAAGCAGGGTGAATTCACCGATCTTTGTGCAGGTCCTCACCTTATGTCAACAGGCTATGTAAAGGCATTCAAGCTGACAAGCTGTACAGGCGCTTACTGGAGAGGCAGCGAAAAGAACAAGATGCTCTCCCGTATCTATGCCACAGCATTCCCCAAGGCTTCAGAGCTTGAGGCATACCTCAATATGATTGAAGAAGCGAAGAAGCGTGACCACAGAAAGCTCGGCAAGGAGCTTGAGCTGTTCACAATAATGGACGAGGGTCCCGGATTTCCGTTCTTCTTACCTAAGGGTATGACGCTCAAGAATACTCTTATTGATTACTGGCGTCAGATCCACACCCGTGACGGATACGTTGAGATCTCTACTCCTATAATGCTCAACCGTCAGCTCTGGGAAACATCGGGTCACTGGGATCATTACAAAGAGAATATGTATACTACTGTAATTGACGATACAGAGTTTGCCATAAAGCCTATGAACTGCCCCGGCGGTATACTTGTATACAAATCGAAGCCCCGTTCATACAGAGATTTACCTATGAGAATGGGCGAACTCGGACTTGTTCACCGTCACGAAAAGTCAGGCGCACTTCACGGTCTTATGCGTGTAAGATGCTTTACACAGGACGATGCACACATCTTTATGACACCCGACCAGATCACAGATGAGATCAAGGGCGTTGTAAGACTTATCGATGAAGTTTACAAGCTGTTCGGCTTCAAGTACCACGTTGAGCTGTCAACACAGCCTGAGGACAGTATGGGTAGCCAGGAAGACTGGGATATGGCTACAGAAGGTCTGCGTAAGGCTCTTGACGGCCTTGGACTTCCTTACGTTGTAAACGAGGGCGACGGTGCGTTCTACGGACCTAAGATAGACTTCCATCTTGAAGACTCACTCGGCAGAACATGGCAGTGCGGTACTATCCAGCTCGACTTCCAGTTACCTATGAGATTTGAACTTGAATACACAGGTGCAGACGGCGAAAAGCACAGACCTATTATGATCCACCGTGTTGTATTCGGCTCTATCGAAAGATTTATCGGAATCCTGACTGAGCACTTTGCAGGCGCATTCCCGATATGGCTTGCTCCCGTACAGGTTGAGCTTATGCCTATCGCCGACCGTCACAACGAGTTTACAGCAAAGGTTGCCGCAGAGCTTAAGAAGCGTGGCGTAAGAGTAGAGGTTGACGACAGAAGCGAGAAGATAGGCTTCAAGATTCGTGAAGCACAGCTTCAGAAGATCCCTTATATGCTTGTTATAGGCGATAAGGAGGTTGAAACAGAAAACGTTTCTATCCGTTGCCGCAAGCGTGGCGATATCGGTACAATGTCGGTATCCGACTTCTGCGATATGGTAGAAAAAGAGATAAGAGAAAAGACTATCATTACCGATTGATAGCTTAAAGGAGGTCTTATTATGGATCTTACTTCCTACATTGCGAGTATGTCTGTCAGTATGGCACAGGCAAACGTAGCACAGAGCGTTTCCACAGCAATGCTGTCAAAGAGCATCGACAGCATCGAGCAAAGCGGGGCAGAGGTGGTTGATCTTATCAACAGCGCTGATATTCCGCCTGCCGGAGTGACCGGATACATTCTGAATGTCAGAGCATAATTTTATGAAAAACTGTCGATTTTTCGGCAGTTTTTCTTTTTTACCTCTTGACATGGAGTTAACTCCATGTGATAATATAAAAGTACCGAAAGGACGGGATAGATTATGACGATTTCAGAAGTAAGCAAAAAATACGATATTTCCACCGACACGCTCCGCTATTATGAGCGTATCGGTTTACTGCCGCCTGTTCCGAGAACCAAGAGCGGACTGCGCGACTATGACGAAAATTCCTGCAAGTCCGTAGAGTTCATCAAGTGTATGAGAAATGCAGGACTTCCCATAGAAGCGCTTATAGAGTATATGACCCTTTACAGAGAGGGCGACTCTACCGCGCAGGCCCGTATGGCGATACTTGTAGAACAACGTGAGGCATTGCTCGGCAGGATCGAAGAAATGCAGAATACGCTTGCAAGGCTTGACAGAAAGATCGAGATGTACAAGGGTATGTGCTCGCCTGAATGCTGTAGTAAAAAGTAAGGTTATACAAAAACAGCGTCCGTGAAAAATCACACGGGCGCTGTTTTTATATGCATTTTATTTAAATCTTAGTGTCATCAAGCACTTCCTGTATCTCCTTTTCCGATACAGTCAGATATCCTTGTATAAATGAATTGAGCACGTTTCTGTATGCTCCTACAGGGTTATCGAACACTCTTTTTTCCATCTGCTCGGCGCTTTCCCATGTCGGAGCGTAAATTTTAAGCTCCATAAGGTCAGCACCGCCCATCTCGTTTATAAAGCGTATGCAAAGCTGATATCCGCCCTGCTCGACCTTTACGATCTCGGTCTTGACTGTCTTTTCGAGCCGTGAGTGCGAGGTGATCTTTTTAGCGTAATAAACAGTATCTTCTCTTATTGAAAGGGGAAGAGTATAGCTGAGCTCTATAGCAAGATATTCACTTTTGGCAGTCGGCAGACAGGTTTCGTCATTTCCGACTTTTTCACAGGTGATAAGCCCCTTTTCTTCCATATCAAAAAGACAGCATATGAGGTCAAAATACATAACAAAATCATGATCGACCGTACAGCGCATAAGCTCGTCTTTTGTGATACTTCCTACCTTATAAAGGATATAGGCTACAAGCACCTCAATGTCCTTGCGGTCATAAAGCGTATATTTAGGAACAGGTATGCTCATACATATTCCTCCTTTCGGCTTGAAAATCAGATAAGATAAGATAAAATTGCAAGGTTTGCCGCAGACTCGATACACGGTACGGCGCGCGGTACAATGCAAGGGTCATGCCTGCCTTTTATGTTAAGTGTTTCTTCTGTCATAGTCGTATAATCGACTGTCTGCTGGGGTCTTGATATAGACGGTGTGGGCTTTACTGCCGCACGGAAAATTATCGGCATACCGCTTGTGATACCGCCTAAAATACCGCCGTGATTATTAGTCCTTGTTCTGATCTCATTGTTTTCAATGCAGAACTCGTCATTATTCTGACTGCCGAACATATTTGCAACATCAAAGCCCGCGCCGAACTCAATGCCCTTTACGGCAGGAACGCCGAATACTATCTGCGAGATCCTGTTTTCGATACCGTCAAACATGGGTGAACCTATACCTGCGGGCAGACCTACTGCCGCATACTCTATAACTCCGCCGACCGAATCAAGATTTGCGGACGCATTCGCTATAATATCTCTCATCTGCTGTTCCACAGAAGCATTTATCAATGGAAGATAACGGCTTCTGACCTGCTTTAATTGTTCTGCGTTTACATCTACCGGGTCATAGCGCTCATCACTTGCGTCCATAATTGACAGTATATGTGCACCTGTGGTGATACCCTTGCTTTCAAGTATCTGAGATGCGAGCGCTCCCGCAAATACCAGCGGAGCGGTGATCCTGCCCGAAAAATGTCCGCCGCCGCGCAGGTCGTTACTGCCGTTGTAACGTACATATCCCGTGTAATCCGCATGACCGGGACGCGCAAGATGGCTTACGCTCTTATAATCTGCCGAATGCTGATCTGTATTCTGTATTACGGCGCAAAGCGGAGTGCCTGTCAGCACACCGTCTACCATTCCTGATACTACGTTTGGAAAGTCCTTTTCACTGCGCATTGTGCTTGTGCCGTCTTTTTTAGGCGCGCGTCTTGCCATAAAGTCAAGTACTGTGTCAAAATCTATCTCAGTGCCGCCCGGAAGTCCGTCTATTACAACACCTATTGCCTTACCGTGAGATTCTCCGAATATAGAAACGGAGAGCTCTCCGAACTTAAACGCTGATGACATCTGCTATACCTCCGAGTGCTCTGAAGTCGTTAAAAAATCCGGGATAGGACTTGTTTGTGCATTCAGCGCCTTTTATTATTACATCGCCTGTTGAACGAGTTGCCGCAACAGTGCCCGCCATTGCTATCCTGTGGTCGTTATAGAAGCGTACCGTTCCGCCTGTAAATGCTTCTACAGGGAATATCTCAATGCTGTCACTGTGAGCGACCGCTTTTCCGCCGAGATCGTTTATAAACTCGGTGGTAGCCGCCAGACGGTCGCATTCTTTTATGCGTAATCTTTCGCAGTTTATTATTCTGCAAGGCTTTTTCCAGAAGCTCATCATTACAGCAATCGCAGGGACGAGGTCGGGAATATCCGATGCGTCTATTATTGATAAATCACCGCCGTTTCTGAACTTGTCGGCAATATCAACTATAGCCTTATCGCCCTGAACACTGTTCATATTAAGGTTTGAAAGCTCTATATCCGAGCCTGCGCAGTTTGCGGCAAGGAAGAATGCGCTCTGCGACATATCCGCTTCGACAGTGCAGTTATGCGGTTGATATTTCTGACCGCCCTTGATAAAATATCCGTTTTCCGTTTCGGTGACTCCAACGCCGAACTGCTCCATACAGTCGATCGTGATATTCACATACGGTCTTGATTCAAGCCGTGTGGTGAGTATTATTTCACTGTCTTCTTTCAGTACAGAAAGCGCAAACAAAAGACCTGTTATAAACTGTGATGAAACACTGCCGTCTATATAATATTTTCCGCCGCGGAGCTTACCTTTTACTCTATATGGCATGGCAAGCGTTTCAAATGTCGCACCGTTATCGGTCATCGGCATAATAATAGGTGTTATTGGTCTTTCCGGTAATTTTCCTCTGCCTGTAAACTCAGCCTCGCAACCGAACGCAGAGAAGATCGGGAGCATAAATCTCAGCGTTGAGCCGCTTTCAAAACAATCGATTGCCGCCGTTTTTGCGGGCTCTGCTATTCCTTTTACATCATAGCTTCCGTTTTTGCCTTTGATCTCAGCTCCGAGCGCAGTCAGCGCATTTATTGTTGCGTGCGAGTCCATACACTCAAGCAGATTGTCTATATGAGTTATACCGTCGCACAAAGCCGCACATATAAGCATTCTGTGTGAAATGCTCTTTGATGGCGGCACTGTCAGCTTGCCGTGAAGCTTTGACGGTGCTATTTTTATATCCATTGTGTTCCACCTTTGAACTGCATTTATCTAAATAATAATACTATAAATCAGCAAAAAAGTCAAGACAGACGACAGCTCCGGCATACTTAAACAGCCGGTCGCCATATTCGGCAACCGGCTTTATGTATTACTTTTTACTTGCATTTTCAAGAACCGTCTTAAGTGTTCCTGTAAGCAGGGTAGACATCTTTGTGATAAGATCGTCCGGCTCGCTCTTCATACCGCCCTCAAGCCAGTCAAGCACTATTCCGACAATAGCGTATTTATAGAACGACGCTATGAATTTCTTATCATCATCGGACACGTTAAGTTCAAGCTGTTTTGACGCCTTGTCAATGAACTTATTTGCAAAGTCCAGTGAAACGCTGTAAAGATAGCGCTCGATCGTTTCGCGGTGGAGCGAATTGTAAACGTGGTAGACAAGCTTCTTGTTCTCCTTTACAAAGCAGAGCCCTGATTTAAGCCCTTCTTCCCATGACTGACCGATAACCATCTCGTCAACAGATTTCTGCGCTTCGGCAAGGAAGATCTCTTCCAGAAGCTGATATATATCACTGTAATGATAGTAGAATGTGTTGCGGTTTACTCCGCAGTCGTCTGTTATATTCTTGACTGTTATTTTATCTAAAGGCTGAGTGCTCAGCAGTTTTTTAAATGATTCCTGTATAGCTCTTTTGGTAAGTGCCGACATATTACCTCCGTTTTGTCTTAGTTTAGCTGTTTCCTTTTCTCCGGTTCATATTATACAACATTTCTATTAAAAATTCAAGTTTTAGGCAGAAAAGCCTGTTTGCCTAAAAATCAGTCAATTTTTATCGATTGTCTGAAATTTGAACACCGGCACACGATTGACCGTTGTAGAAAGTGTGAAAACGGGATAAAATATAGCTGTAAAGAAAAAGAAAGGACTGAAAACCATGAGATTCATAAAACGTGCTAAAGCAGCTTATATTTCCGCTTGTGCCGCAATTTCGGTGATCGGACTTATACTGATAATATTCCCGCAGATCTCAATGCTTGCTGTATGCTATATGCTCGGTATTGCCGCTATAGTATTCGGTGTCGTTAAGATCACGGGATATTTTTCGTCAGATCCTTACGGTCTGGCATTCCAGTTTGACTTTGCATTCGGTATCATAGCGATACTGCTGGGACTGATAGTAATTATTCACCCCGGTAATGTAATGGCTATCGTACCTGTTATAATGGGTATCTACTTTATGATAGACGGCATAATGAAAATTCAGACTGCTGTCGATGCAAAGCGTTTCGGCGTAAACGGCTGGTGGCTTATTCTCGTCAGTGCAATTGTTACGGGCGTAATCGGAATACTGTTACTCGTAAATCCTTTTGAGAGTGCGGTAGCTCTTACGATCCTGCTCGGTATAACATTGCTTGCCGACGGCTTATCTAACATATGGATCGCCGCTTATACAGTCAAGGCTATAAAAAAAGAAATACACGCCGATGACAAAATTTATGTAGAAACAAGCAACAGGGAGGACAAAGATGATTAAGCTAGGCAAATGGATAACAAAGCACAGAGTGATCATTCTTATTGTTGCGGTCGTACTGCTGATACCCTCGGTACTCGGTATGGTAGCAACAAGAATAAATTACGATATGCTCAATTACCTGCCCGACACTATGGAAACCATACAGGGTCAGGACATTCTGCTGAATGACTTTGGCAAAGGCGCATTCAGTATGATAGTTGTGGAAGATATGGAAGCGAAAGACGTTTCCGCTCTCAAAGAAAAAATAGAGGCGGTCGATCACGTTGACTCGGTAATATGGTATGATTCGATAGCAGATGTTTCAATACCTATGGATATTCTTCCGGATAAGATAAAAGACGCATTCAACACCGATCATTCAACGGTGATGGCGGTATTCTTCGATACATCGACATCAGCCGACGAAACAATGGATGCTATCAACACAATAAGAGATGTAACAAATAATCAGTGCTTCGTTTCCGGTATGTCCGCAATGGTAACCGACCTTAAGAACCTTTGCGAACAGGAAGAGCCGATATATGTAGCTATTGCGGTCGTACTCGCAGTAGTGGTAATGATGCTCTTTATGGATTCGTTCCTGATACCGATAATCTTCCTAGCAAGTATCGGTATGGCTATTCTCTACAACCTGGGCAGTAACTACTTCTTAGGTGAGATAAGCTACATAACAAAGGCGCTTTCCGCTATCCTACAGCTCGGTGTTACAATGGACTACTCGATATTCCTGTGGCACAGCTACAACGAGCAGAAGGTAAGATTTGACGGCGATAAGGAACGTGCGATGTCGCACGCGATATCGAACAGTATCATTTCTGTAGCAAGTTCTTCTATCACAACAATAGCCGGCTTCCTTTCAATGTGCTTTATGAGCTTTACGCTTGGTGCGGACCTTGGTATAGTAATGGCTAAAGGTGTTGTTTTCGGACTTATCGGCTGCGTGACAATTCTTCCGTCACTTATCCTTGTATTTGATAAGGCTATCGAAAAGACAAGACACAAACAGCTTATGCCGAAATTTGACAAGGTGGCAAGGTTTATAACAAAACGTTCATGGATATTCCTTATAATATTCGCTGTACTTATCGGACCGGCGGTTTACGGTTACAACAATACCCAAAAGTATTACGATCTGAGCCAGACAATGCCTCAGGATATGGACTTCGTTATCGCCAACACAAAGCTGAAGGACGATTTCGGAATGTCGAACGTTCATATGATACTTGCCGATTCAAAGCTGTCGCAGAAGGACGCAAAGGCGATGCTTGACGAGGTCGGAAAGGTTGACGGTGTTAATCTTGCGGTAGGCTTTGATTCACTTATCGGCTCGGCTGTTCCCTCAGATATGATCCCCGATTCAATATCCGAAGTGCTTAAGGGCGATAAGTACCAGCTTATGCTTGTAGGCAGTGAGTATGGTACGGCAACAGACGAAGTCAATAATCAGGTAACAGAGATAAACAACATTATAAAGAAGTATGACAGCTCGGCAATGCTTATCGGTGAAGCTCCCTGTACGAAGGATCTTATCGAAGTAACCGACAGGGACTTCAAGGTAGTCGATGTAATTTCAATAGCCGCTATATTCCTTATCATTCTGGTAACCTTCAAGTCAATCTCGCTCCCGCTGATACTTGTGGCGGTAATCGAGTTCGCTATCTTCGTAAACCTCGGTATTCCTTGCTACACAGGTACAGAGCTTGCGTTCATCGCTCCTATCTGTATCAGTACGATCCAGCTCGGTGCTACCGTTGACTACGCGATCCTGATGACTACAAGATATAAAAAGGAACGTAATAAGGGCAATGACAAGAACGAATCGATCTACACGGCACTTAAAGCTTCGATACCTTCAATCATCGTAAGTGCGCTCGGCTTCTTCGCCGCAACATTCGGTGTAGGTATTTATTCAAATGTAGATATGATAAGCTCACTGTGTGCTCTTATGGCAAGAGGCGCTATCATCAGTATGGTATCGGTAATCCTGTTATTACCCGCTATGCTCAAGCTCTTCGATAAGATCATTATCCACACAAGCCTTGGCTTCAAAGAAGCAAGAGAAGCCGGTAAGAAGACGAACTGAGAAAGGACAACAGCATGAAAGAGATAAGAAAAAAGATCATAAAGATAGTTTCAATAGTACTTGCAGCCGCAATGATAGGCACATCCTCGGGTCTGCTTGCATTCGCCGCACAAAGCGGTAATGATGACAATACATCATCATCGGTTTCTGACAGCACAACGACCGGTAGCAGTGAAAAGAAGCACTCCGACACTGACGGCAAGGAAGAAACAGTATACATAATCGCCAACGCAGACGGTACAACAAAGAAGGTTATTGTCAGCGACTGGCTGAAGAACGGTTCACAGAGTGCATCGATCTCTGATGAAACATCACTCAAGGATATCAAGAACGTCAAGGGTAACGAGAGCTTCACAAATGACGGCGAGAACTACACATGGGCTGCCGACGGAAGCGACATCTATTATCAGGGTACGACCGACAAGGCTCTTCCCGTTGATATGAAGATCACATACACGCTTGACGGAAAGACGGTAACTCCCGATGAGATAAAGGGCAAGAGCGGTAAGGTTACGATCCGCTTTGACTATACAAACAATGAAAAGCGTACCGTAAAGGTTGACGGCAAGAGCATGGATATGTATGTTCCTTTCCTTATGGTAACAGGAACAGTACTTGATAATGAGAAGTTCACTAATATTCAGGTCACAAACGGTAAGCTTGTAAACGACGGCGACAGATCCGCAGTTCTCGGCTTTGCACTTCCCGGTATGCAGGAAAACTTAGGCCTTGACAAAGACGATTACGAAATTCCCTCATACGTTGAGATAAGCGCAGATGTCAAGAATTTTGAGCTTATGACCTGTATGACGATCGGAACGACCGAGCTGTTCAACGAGGTCGATACCGATAAGCTCAGCATGGACGACATCGACGGTACTATCAAGGAGTTTACAGACGCTGTAGATCAGCTCTCTGACGGTTCTTCACAGCTGTATGACGGTCTGGTAACATTATTTGAGAAATCGGGTGAGCTTGCAGACGGTACAAAGCAGCTCGCAGATGGTGCAGGAACACTCTATGACGGCACAGGCTCACTTGTAAGCGGTGTAAATGATCTTAAAACAGGTGCAGACGCACTGAATACAGGTGCGGTACAGTTAAAAGACGGTACGGTTTCTCTGGTAGCCGGCATCAAGGATCTTAAGACAGGTGCGGAAGCACTTGACAGCGGTGCAGGACAGTTAAAGGACGGCACAGGAACACTTGTAAGCGGTGTCAACGATCTTAAGGACGGTGCAGACGCTCTAGACGGCGGCGCAGGACAGTTAAAGGACGGTACAGGTTCGCTTGTAAGCGGTGCAAATGACCTTAAAGACGGTGCAGATGCACTTGACAGCGGTGCAGGACAGTTAAAGGACGGTACAGGTTCACTTGTAAGCGGTGTAAATGACCTTAAGACAGGCGCAGATGCACTGAATACAGGTGCAGGACAGTTGAAGGACGGTACAACAGCCCTTGTAAGCGGCGCAAAGGATCTTATAGCCGGCGCAGATCAGCTTAACAGCGGAGCTGCTTCACTCGACAGCGGCGCGGCACAGGTTGAAAGCGGCGCAGGACAGGTAAGCACAGGAGCTTCCGACCTGAGCAAGGGGCTCGGACAGCTTTCGTCAAACAGCGAACAGCTTAACGCAGGAGCAAAGCAGGTTTTTGAAACACTGTTATCAACCGCCGAAACACAGATAAAGGCATCGGGTCTTACTGTTAATACGCTTACGATAAAGAACTACAAGACAGAGCTCAACAAGCTTGTAAGCTCACTTGATAAAGATAAGGTATACGACCTCGCATATAATACGGCACTTAAAAAGGTAACCGCTGAAGTTGAAAAGAATAACGATGCTATTACGGCAGGTGTTACTCAGGCTGTACAGGCAAAGGTTCTTGAGGCAGTTCTCAAATCCGCAGGTTATGAAATGACGGCAGAGCAGTACAATGCCGCAGTAAAGGCTGGACAGATTCCCGAAGCGGTACAGAAGCAGGTCAATGCCGCAGTAACGGCACAGATGGCAACAGATAACGTAAAGGCTCAGATAAGCACGAATGTTGAAGCACAGAAGACACAGCTTATTGATCAGAATATGAAGAGCGAAGCTGTAACAACTCAGATAAACGAAGCAGTTGAAAAGGCTGCGGCAGGTCAGACAACGATAAAGAACCTTATCACTCAGCTCGACTCCTACAATCAGTTCTATACAGGTCTTACAACATATACAGCCGGTGTTGACAGTGCATACAGCGGTTCGCAGACGTTGACGGCAGGTGCATCACAGCTTTACAGCGGTACTAAGGATCTTCACAGCGGTGCTACACAGCTCAAGAATGGCACCGAGCAGCTCACAAGCGGCGGTTCAACACTTATAGCGGGTGTTAATCAGCTTGACAAGGGTGCAAGCGATTTGAAGGACGGCACGGCAAGCCTTGTAACAGGCGTAGGTACACTTCAGAGCGGCGCAACACAGCTTGACAAGGGCGCAAGCGATTTGAAGGACGGTACGTCAAGTCTTGTTACAGGTGTGGGAACACTTCACAGCGGCGCATTACAGCTTGATAAGGGCGCAAGCGACTTAAAGGACGGCACGGCAAGCCTGGTAACAGGTGTAGGTACACTCAAGAGCGGCGCTACAGATCTCAATAAGGGCGCAAGCGACTTAAAGGACGGCACAGCAAGCCTCGTTGCAGGCGTAAACACACTTTATGACGGTGGCGTTAAACTTGATAACGGTACAGGCGACTTAAAGGACGGTACAGCAAGCCTTGTTGCCGGCGTTGGTACACTTCATAGCGGTGCATTACAGCTTCATGACGGCGCAGGCGACTTAAAGGACGGTGCTGATAAGCTCAATGACGGTGTAGCAACTCTTATTGACGGTGTAAAGCAGTTAAGGGACGGCGCTAAGGAACTGAATGACGGTATGGACGAGTTCAACGAAAAGGCTGTCAAGAAGATAGTTGACGCTGTTGACGGTGATATTGCAGGCCTTATCGACAAGCTGAAAGCTACAGTAGCCGCAGGCAAGGATTACGATACATTCGGAGGTAAGTCCGATAAGACAGAAGGTACTGTAAAGTTCATTTACAGAACCGAGAGCATCTCAGCCGATGAATGATCTATAACAGAATAAATTTAAGGCTCTGTCGGGGGCAGTACTCCGACAGAGCCTTTTCATATTATTTTATTACAAATGTCACATATGAAAATTCCGTTTGTAACTGGCGCAGACGGATTTTTTGCGGTATAATCGTTACAGAACGATAAAGCGATAACCGAAAGGAGAAAACATATATGATATTTGCAAGTGTAAAAAATCTTGTCAAGAACTACGGCAATCACTGCGCCGTAGATAACCTCAGCTTCAACGTGAACGAGGGTGAGATATTCGGACTTATAGGTCCTAACGGAGCAGGAAAATCCACTACGATCAATATAATTACCACCCTTGATGAAATGACATCGGGCAGTGTGGTGATAGACGGTAAGGATATCGCAAAGCAAAGAGCGGAGATAAGACGCATAATTGGCAGTGTACCGCAGGAAATAGCGGTATACCCGTATCTTACAGCTAAAGAAAACGTTGAGTTTTTCGCTTCGCTGTACGGCTTCAAGGGTGAGGAGCTTCATAAAAATGCGATGACTGCACTTGAGTTTGCAGGACTTGCAGACAAGGCTGATATGAAACCGAAGAAAATGTCGGGCGGTATGAAGCGCAGACTTAACATTGCCTGCGGTATAGCGCACAGACCGAAGCTTATAGTTATGGACGAGCCGACAGTCGGAGTTGATGCACAGTCAAGAGAGCACATAATGAACTCAATAAAGAAGCTGCGTGAAAGCGGAGCAACGGTAATATACACCTCGCATTATATGCATGAGGTCGAGGAGATCTGCGACAGAGTAGCTATAATAGACAAGGGCAGACTTGTGGCAGAGGGTACGCAGCAGGAGCTTATCACTATGATAACGGACAGCTGTACGGTACATATTACCACAAAGCCTTGCGACAGCGTAACAAGAAACAAGGTTTTGGGGGCAATATCCAATCTTCCCGATGTCAACAGAGCGCATTTTGAAGATAACGTAATAAGCGTTGATATGAGTATCAGCTGTAATGATATTTCGCACGTTATAAGCGAACTTGTAAACCACAATCTTCCTGTGCTTGAAGTCAACACCGAAAAGCCTGATATGGATACTGTTTTCCTGTCACTCACAGGTCACGAAATACGTTAAGGGAGCGGAAATATGCTTAGTTTAATTATAAAACAGGTGAGAGAATATTTCAGAAGCCCGGTAAATGTATTTATGGGACTGCTGTTCCCGGTGCTTCTGGTGTTCTTTCTCGGAACAATGCTGCAAAACCTCGATATCTCCGATTATGACATAGGAGAGATAAATTTGCAATACAGCGTCAGTGAAGCCGATGAACAAAGCGGTAAGGCTTTTTCGGATTTTATCGGTAATATAGAGATGATAAAAGCCGAGAAGAACGATGATGCCGAAAGTGCTTTAAAGCTGACAGACAACGGTGATACAGATGCTTATATAGAAGTAAAAGCAGGTGAGATAGTTTTTCACAGCGGCAGAAACGATATTGCAAACAGAGCGCTCGGTTCTGTACTCAATTCTTATATTGCGGTATCGGATACATACTATAAAATTGCATCAACAGACCCATCGCTGCTTATGAATATCGGAAGTTCGGATACGGAAAAATCTTTCGTTGAACAAAGCGGTCTAGGCGTAAACCGCAGTATGATTGACTATTACGCCGTCAGCATGACTGTAATGATGATATTCATGTCACATATGATGATGGGCTGTACAGCCTTTAAGGACGAGGAAAAGATATATACTATGTCACGCCTTTACCTGTCGCCGCTCGGCAGAACAAAGCTGTTTTTCGGTAAGCTTATCGGCATATTGCCGTCTGCGGTTATAGGAAACGCAGTAATAATGCTGTTATCTGCACTTGTGTTCGGAGCAAAATATTGTGACAGCTTTGCAGGCAATCTGCTTTTATTCCTGCTGTTCTGCTGTTGCTCACTTGCGTCAACAGCCGTGGGTATGCTGATAGGTGTTATTATAAAAATACCTGCCGAGGGTGTTATAATCCCGCTAGCGTGGTCACTTCTGTTCTTCTCGGGTTCGTTCTCGAAAAATATATTCATAGAGGGCTTCAGCGAGAAATTACCGCCGTATCTTGTTCAGCAGTCGGCGTTCAGGCTGACGCTTTACGGTGAAAGCAATGATGCGTTGATAACTATAGCGGTATGCCTTGCTGTGACAATAATCGTTTCTTTGGTAGGAGCGGCTATATTCCACGCTAAGAAATCCGTCTGAAAGGGGGCGTTTATAATGAATAATATCATAAACATATTTTTCAGTATGTTAAGACGGCTTAAGCTCGCGCTTGTCATTGCGCTCCTCGCGGGACTGGCAAGCATTGCACTGTATTATTGCGGCAGACCGATAGCAGATTTGTTTTCGGTTGAAGAAAAGATCGACATTGCCGTGACAGATAACGATAATTCGGAGCTGTCGGCTAAGCTGAAAAGCTATCTGTCGGATAAAATGAATATGAATATCATTGAAGACGAGCAGGAAAAATTCAATGATAAATTGATTAACCGCGATGTTTCTGCTATAATAGAGATACCGCAGAATTTTGAAGCTGACGTAGCTTCGGGAAAAGACGTTAAGATAAAATCAACAACTCTTGACGATTACGAAAACGGTGCATATATCTCGGTATACATAGAAGGCTTTATGAGAAGCGTAGATGTCGCTTCAAACGCCGCAAACGGCGATTTACAGCTACTCTTGAAGATAATGAACAGTAAGGTCGCCGATACAGAGCTCACCGTAAAAAACGCAGTAGTTTCAGACAGGGAAAATGAGTATGTTGCCGCAGGCTTTACATTCTCCGAGGGCTTTATGATAATGCTTGTTACCGCTATCGGAATGTTCATAACCCTTGCGGTAATGGACGACAGACAGTACGGAACATACAGCAGAATGGCTATTTCGTCCGTAACGGGTATCCAGTACATAATAGGTACACTCGGAGCAAGCGTGCTTATATCTCTTATTTCACTTATAATTTTACCCTTGTATCTGCTTGTTACTGGCGCTCAGATGAATGCTGACTATCCTCTTGTATTTATAACTGTGATAATCTACTCGTTGTTCAACTCGGCGTTATCGATAATGCTGGCACAGCTGATAAGCTCAAAACAGGCTCTGGCAACGCTGTCCGGCTGTATCGCATCGGTCGGAGCATTGCTCGGCGGTGCATGGTTTCCTATCGACGAAACTGTAGGTATGCTGAAATATCTGTCATATATCACACCGCAGTACTGGTACTTCAGCTTTATGTCAGGCTCGGCAAATCAGCCGATTATAAATATCTGCGTGCTTATACTCTACACATTGCTTATTATGCTTGCGAGTGCCGCACTTTTCGGCAGAAAATCGGTAGTGTCAAAGGCATAACGAAAGGAAAACGAATTGTCACTTATATATCTTGTATTCAAACTCACGGCAACTGCCGCATTCGGCACTATGAATATAATGAATAACTGTGATTCGGGCGATACGGTGCTTACCGTACTCGCCTTTTCCTGCTTTGCACTGGCGGAATACCTGCTTTCGGTGCTCAAAAAGTCGGACATCGCGGCGGCTATATGCTCGTGTATATCAGCAGCTGTCGCAATTATGCTTTATAACGATAACCTGATATTCGTGCTGTGTTTTGCGGTGATTTTTGCAGTCGACAAATTCGGTGCGGAAAAGTATTTATGGCAGATAAGCGCCGTTGCGGTGCTTCTGATAATGTTTATACTCAAGCCGCCGTTTGTCAATATCGTAATACTTATCGTAATGCTGATAACATTCACAGTTACACGCGTTACTGCCGGACTTCTTATTCAGTGCAGAAAACAGCTTGCCGACAGCAGAGAAGAAACAGTACGGCTAAACCGCCGCATAGCAAATCTTGAAGAATACTCGGCAACAGCAAAAAAGTCTGCGGCTGTCGAGGAGCGCAGACGATTTTCGGCAAGGATACACGATAAGCTCGGGCACAGCATATCGGGCAGCATTATACTGCTGGAAGCGGCGAAGCTTAATATAAAGACAAACCCCGACAGTGCAGAGCAGTGTATAACCACAGTAACGGATAATCTCAGAAGCGGCGTTGACGATATAAGGCAAGCACTTCGTGAGGAACGTCCCGACAGCAAAACAATAGGAATAAGCGAGCTTAAAGAGATACTCGGAGAATATAAGGCAAAGTACGGCATCAGAACCTCGCTTGAAATCAAGGGAGATGCCGACAGAATAACTTTTCCGATATGGAACTGCATAAAAGAAAATCTGATCGAAACGCTCACCAATACGCTTAAGCATTCGGGTGCAAACGAATTTTCACTTAATATATCGGTTATGAACAAGGTTATCCGTGCCGAGTTTAAGGATAACGGCGGCGGAAGCGATGAATTTAAAAAGGGTACGGGACTTACCGCCATTGAAGAACGCACGGTGCTTGCGGACGGAAAGTGTATTTTTCTGATGCAGCCGGGTGGCTTCTCGGTCGTTAATATATTCAGTCTGAAAGAGGAAAATGTATGAAGATAATTATTGCTGATGATGATAATATAATCCGTGAGGGGCTTAAGATGATAATTTCATCACAGCCTGATTTTGAAATTATAGATGTTGCCTGTAACGGTGCTGAAGCGGTTGAGCTTTGCAGAAAGCACAGGATCGACATTGCACTGCTTGATATAAGAATGCCTGTTATGGACGGCATAGACGCGGCGAAAATTATGCTGAATGAAAATCTGTGCAAGCCGCTCCTGCTTACAACGTTTGACGAACAGGAGCTGATACAACGCGCACTGAAGGTCGGGGTCAGCGGATATATCCTTAAAAATACGCAGACAGACGGAATTTTCAGCGCACTGAGAACGGTTTACAACGGCGGCACGGTATTTCAGCAGGATATTTTATCGTATATCCGTGACGCGGCTGTAAAATGCTACGGAAAAAGCGCCGTGTTCAGCCTGCTGACTGAAAGAGAGCTCGATATAGTTAAGCTTATTGCGGACGGTTGTTCAAATGCCGAAATAGCCGAAAAGCTGTTTTTATCCAACGGTACAGTCAGAAACTATATCAGTGTTATACTCGAAAAGACAGGACTTGAACACAGGACACAGATAGCTGTAAGGTATCTCAAGGGCGATGAATAAATATCTTAACCGCCTATGCCAAGCAGAGTGCAAGCTCCGTTCACGGCTATGCAAAGCACTGTTCCGATCACAGTCGGCACTATAAAGCTTACAACAGTCCATTTTATGCTCTTCGTTTCCTTGTATACGGTAATGCAGGAGGTAGAGCACGGAAAGTGAAACAGCACGAATATGACCATACATATCGCCGTAACCATAGTCCAGCCGTTCGCCGTAAACAGCTCTTTCAGAGCCGAAAGCTCGGATATCTCGGTAAGTGCCGAGCCGTTTGAGTACGCCATTATAATTATCGGCACTACTATCTCGTTTGCGGGAAAACCGAGTATAAATGCAAACAATATCACACCGTCAAGCCCCATAAGTCTGCCGAGCGGGTCAAGAAACTGTGTGCAGTGCGAAAGCAGAGAAGCGTCACCTACGGTAACGTTTGCCATTATCCATATTATAAGACCTGCGGGTGCCGCGACCAGTACGGCTCTTCCGAGTACAAAGAGAGTTCTGTCAAGAAAAGCTCTTACCAGAACCTTACCGAATTGCGGGGTACGGTAAGGAGGCAGTTCAAGCGTAAAGGATGACGGGATACCTTTAAGCAGTGTTTTGGATAACAGCCTTGAAACAAGCATTACTGCCGCAATTGCCGCGGCTATGACAACACAAAGCCATAATGCCGCAATAAGCCCCGAGCCTGCGACAGCCGGTATACCTATTGCGAACATAGTGATAATGCTTATAATTGTCGGAAATTTACCGTTGCACGGCATAAGCGAAGATGTGATTATTGCCATAAGTCTTTCACGCTTGCTGTCGATTATGCGTGCCCCTGTTATTCCGCAGGCGTTACAGCCAAGGCTCATACATAGGCACAGCGCCTGTTTACCGCACGCCCCCGCTTTTTTGAACGATTTGTCAAGGTTAAAAGCGATTCTCGGCAGTACTCCATAATCCTCAAGAATAGTGAACAGCGGAAAGAATATCGCCATCGGCGGCAGCATTACGGCTACTACCCATGCGAGCACTCTGAATATTCCGTGTGTCAGGACATCGGTAATAACTGTAGGTGTGCCGATTGCCGTAAGTCCGTCGTAAAGAAATATCTCAATCCTGCCGAACAGCTCGGACAGCAGAGCAGAGGGGTAGTTTGCCCCTGTGATCGTAATCCATAATATGCCGAGAAGCATCACAAGCATAATAGGAATGCCTGTTATCTTGCCTGTAAGAATACGATCTATTCTCCTGTCGCGGGAAAACTTCCTGTCGGAGGATTTTTTTACGCTTTCCGCCGCTATCCCTTCGGCGGTTATAAATATACACGATACTATTTCATCAGTAAACGGCTTTTCGGCTTCAGATATAAGCTCCTCGGCCTTCAGCAGTAACGGTTCATATTTCTGTGAGCATATCCCGAATTTACCGCACAGGCTTTTCTTCATATCGGCATCGTTTTGCAGTAATCTCAGGCAGATGAAACGCTGTTTTCTTATGTCATCGGTAATTCCGTTTGCAAGCGGCATAAGCTCGGATACTGCGCTTTCTATCCTTTTTGTGTAAGTAACCGAATTCGGCGCACGTTTTTTTTCGCCCGATGCCGACTTTTCTATCGCCGAAAGCAGTTTCTCAAGTCCTTTTTTACTGCGCGCCGAGGTTGCGACCACCGGTATACCGAGTAGCTCCGACAGCTTTTTTATATCTACCGTTATGTTCTTTTTTGCGGCTTCGTCTATCATATTGACGCACATCACGGCTTTGTCTGTTATCTCCGTTACCTGAAGCACAAGATTAAGGTTGCGCTCAAGGCAGGACGCGTCACAGACTATTACCGTGACATCAGGCTTTGCAAAGCAGATATGATCGCGTGCTATCACTTCTTCTGCCGAATGTGCGCACAGCGAATATGTTCCGGGTAGATCGGTTATTACATACTTGTTATTATGACAGATATAGCTGCCTACAGCATTTCCGACTGTTTTGCCGACCCAGTTTCCTGTATGCTGTTTAAGTCCTGTAAGCGCGTTAAACACGGTACTCTTGCCGACATTCGGGTTGCCGGCGAGAGCTACGGTATATTCTTTATCGTATTTCATATTTTTCACCTTTCAGCTAATGTAATACATTATATGAAAATACGACATAAATGTTAAGGCGGGGAGTATTACACTCTCCGCCTGCAATTATTCTGACAACACTCTTATAAGTGTTTCTACCAGCTGCTTAGTGTTAACAGGCTTTGTCAGAAAAGCATTCATACCGCACCGGGCGGCTTTTTCTCTGTCATCGCTGAAAATATTGGCTGTCATTGCTATTATCGGTATTTTTGATGCATAATCGTTCTTGATCTGTCTTATAGCGCGGGAGCATTCGTATCCGTCCATAATAGGCATCAATATATCCATCAGGACACAGTCGTAATAATATTCACCGTGAGATTTTATCATATCCAGTGCTTCAATACCGTTTTCCGCCGTATCGATTTCAACGTGGTAGGACGAAAGCATAGCCTTTACTATCCGACAATTGACATCAACATCTTCCGCCAACAGAATGCGCTTACTGCCGAGTATATCCGCGTCTGTTCCGTTGCTGTCGGCTTCGGCGGTTTTACAGTTCGAATGAGCTTCGATTATTTTTTTCAGTTCATAGGTCAGAAACGGTACTGAGCATATTTTTCCTATGTATGATGTGTTATCCGGAGTATTCAGACACATGGTATTATCTGTGGCAACAATCAGCAGAGTATCATCAAGCTTGTTTTCCGTAATATACTTCTGAGCATCGGATGCCCGATAACAGTCCGACAGAATAATATCATAGCACTTATCATTTCGGCGTTTTAATTGTCCGTCATAGATATCGCATGATATTCCCAATTTATTCAGAGCGGACGCGGCGTTTTCCGCTATATTATTGTCTGTGATAACTATAAGCGCAGTAAATCCGATAAACGCAGGTATGTCCTTTTTCTTAGAGATCGATAACGGCAGAGTTACGATGAATTCAGTTCCTACGCCTTGTTTTGTGTCAACTGTAATTGTGCCTCCGACAGTCTCAACTATGTTCTTGGTTATCGGCATTCCAAGGCCGGTTCCCTGAATATTGCCAGCAACTTTACGCTCACGTTCAAACGGCTCAAAAATCTTTTCCACGAACGCTTCGCTCATACCCAAGCCGTTATCCTTGACACGTATTTCATATGTCGGAATATTCGGGATATCTCCTGTTTTTTCTATAACTGTCAGAGAAATATCACCACCGTCCTGCGTGAATTTTACAGCATTTGAAAGCAGATTTGTAAAAAGTTGCTCAAGCCTGTACTGATCACAGTAAACATTTTCGTGAACGACACCGCGCATAGAAACGTACAGATTTTGTTTTTTCTCCGCTGCCTGAGTATTTATTACCGTTCTTATATTGTAAAGCACTTCGGAAATATCAACATTTGAATTATTGAAGGTCAGCTTACCGCTTTCAATGCGGCTCATATCAAGAATATCGCTTATAAGTCCGAGAAGATAATTACCGGATATCATTATCTTTGAAAGATAGTCATTTGTAAGCTCTGTGTTTCCGCTTTCATTACCGGCAAGCATAGCAAAGCTGAGTATTGCGCTGAGCGGTGTGCGTATGTCGTGTGATATATTTGACAGAAACGTGCTTTTCGCCTTGTTTGCACGTTCAGCTTCATTTACTGCGTTTTTGAGCGCCTGATTTATTGAGCGTTCTTTGGTACGATCAGACAGTACAAGTATATATTTCTTCTGCCCGCCTATAGTTCGGCACAATGCCGTTATATGAAACCATTTTCTCTCACCGCTTTGCTGATGCTTATAGATGCTGTCCCATTCAATACGCTCATCTTCCGACATATCGTTAAATCTGCGGCGGATAGCAAAACGACTTTCTTCAAGTACACATTCAATAACACAGATATCGGATATGGCATCTCTCGGAGCAATCCCAAGCAGACGCTCAATATTCGGACTGACATATCCGACTGAAAAGCAGTCTTGGTCAAGCATAAGGAATATATCATCAACATTGTTTGAAAGCACCGAGAACAGCTCTTCACGGTACTTTATCTCAGAGTCCTTAATTCTTATGCTGATGTAGTTCTTGCAGATAAGATACAGTATCGAAAGAAGACTTATAAATGCTACAAGACTGACACACGCCGTTATCGTTACAGTTTGAAGTTCATTCAGGTTTTCGTTTACCACTCCTGCCGGAACTATACCGATAAGTATCCAGTCCTTGAAGCCGATCAATTCGTATGTTACATAGTATAAAACGCCGTTCATCATAATTGTGTCAACACCTGAACCGTTATAACAAATATCTGTTCGGTATTGCCTGATAGTTTCATTGTCAAGCTGCGAATTTTCTGTGAGCATACGCCAAAAATTGTTTATTTCGTCGCCGTGCTCACCTCTGTTATTAACAACAACTCTGCCATCGGGATATATAACATAGTTTACTGCTTGTCCGTCGAATGTCTGAGCGCTGAGCAGTGAAATAATATCCTTATTATTAAAGCTGATAGCGATTGCCGAATAAGAAAAGTCCATATACCTGCCTTGTGGGCATGGTATAGCGAACACAACAAGTTCGGAACGGTCAATAAGTGCCGTATCAGATACCACATTCATTTTATCATACATCAGTTTTTTCATATTCCTGCCGAGATCCATATTTCCTTTATTGCCGTCAATGGTACAATAACTGCCGTTTTCCGAAAGAAAATAAAAATCCGTGAAAGCGCTTGTTGCTCTTATGTTGTAGATGTAATTCCTTATATTTTCATCGCTGTCCGCGTCATTGAAATACGGTATCCACATTTTCATGGCACTCCAGTTGTCGGTTAGCAGGTTACTCAGCGATTTACCGACTTGTGAATATATTTCGGTAAGATGAGTTGAACTTTCATTAAACATTATCTTAGAAACATATGAATAATATGCTTCACTGAATAGTAGTGTTGTGATTACCGTCAACAAAATTATAAACGTAATGCCTTTCTTGTTTTTCATACTGTTCCCCCAATTATAAGTTGTTTATGCTTTGCGTAAAGTCGTATATAATCATATATATTTATTCTAGCACATAAAAACGCCTACTGTCAATAAATTGAAGCAGAATAAACGATATTGCACAATTTTGAATGAATTTTACACGAACTCACTCTGTATAAGATGATAAAACATCATAATAATCATAAATATTATTCGCTTTTCAAATTTAATTTACTGTGATAAAATGATAAAGGAAATTTGAAAAGAGGTATAGTAATGAAAAAAATCGTAGACAAATATACAATAGATATGCTGAACGGTCCGTTGACAAAAAATATAATAAAATTTGCGCTTCCTGTTGCGGCAAGCAGTATTCTACAGCAGCTGTTCAATTCCGCAGACACAGCTATAGCGGGTAAATTCGGAACTGCCGATGCACTTGCGGCTGTCGGAATACCTGCGGCTTTGCAGGGTGCTGTATTCTGCATAGCCAATATATTTATTCAGTCGGCTATAAACACATTTGGCAGTGAAGCGGCGGCAGGCTCAGCCATAGCAATGAACTTTGAATATATCGCCTACTACGTCAACACCGCTTTTGGTCAGGCGGCTGCTACATTTACAAGTCAGAATTATGCAAGCGGAAACAGGAAGCGCTGTAACAGAATATTTACAGTGTGCCTTATGCTCGGACTTGTTTTCTCGGCAGTGCTTTGCGGAATGTTCACTGTATTCAGGTATCAGACTTCATCGCTTTTTTCTTCATCTCAGACGGAAATCCGATATGCGTGTGAGCGTATAATGATAATACTGCTGTTCCAACCGATCTGCACCCTGTACGAAATACCCGCGTGGACTATGAGAGGGCTTGTATATTCAACGTTGCCGGCGATTGAAACAATGCTCGGCATCTGTGCTATAAGGATAATATGGTTGTATACCGTGTTTGCTCATTTCAACACGCTCGAAAGCTTGTTTGTTGTTTTTCCCGTCACATGGGTAATTACATCGGTTATTATCAATGTTACATTCATGGCGGTAAAAAAGAGGATTTAAAATACTGCTGTACATTTTCGCTGTGATATGATATACTACTGATATAAAAAAGCAATCAGGGTGGCAGTTAATAAAGTGAGTATAAAAACGGTTTTATCCCGGGGTAAGATATATGTAATACGGTGCGCAGTGTGCTTAGCGCTTGTTGCCGCTATGGTAGGTACAGCAGAGCTTACCGCCGAAAAAGAAATAATATTCCCCGAAATAGCGGCTTTGGCGGTTGGTGCTGTTGCAGCACCGAAACAGTCATGGCAGACAAGCAGAATAAGAATGGTGATACTCATAGCGGTATGTTCGGTCATAGGTATAGTGCTCGTACGGTATTGCCCGCTTCCGAAGTCTGTAAACCTTGTTTTGGCATATGTACTGTGTCAGGTCATATATATGTTTTCAGGGACAAGTTTTGCTCCGCTTATATCTGCGGCGGCACTGCCTGTTCTTATGGGAACTGATACGATCATATATCCGCTTTCCGCTGTATCAATGACGATACTTACGGTAATTGCACAGTATCTGCTTGAAAAGCTGAAAGTATATGAGTATACCGAATTTATCCCATTGGGAAAGCCGCAGAAGTCGGCATACATATCCGCAATAGTAAGAACTGCGACAGCGGCTGTGCTTGCGGTTACGGCAATATATATGAATTTGCCTTTCTGTGTAGCTCCGCCGTTATTGGTAGCGTTCACGGAATTTACAAACCCTGAAAGTACAGCAAGGAGCAAGCCTGTAAAATCCGTGGGTATTATTACCGCTTGTGCGTTGTGCGGGGCAGTGTCGCGATACCTTTTTGGCATTATGCTCGGGCTTCCGCTGACGGTTGCGGCTGTGATCGCAATGCTTGCGGTTTTGATAATAATGCGGACAGCGGGACAGTTTATGCCGCCTGCGGCGGCACTTGCAATATTGCCTATGATAATCACGCAGGACGCTGTGCTTTTTTATCCCGCAGAAATCCTGTTCGGAGCGGCGGTATTTATGGCTGTTTCAAAAATTGTGTTTATGTTGAAACGGAGATTTACATGAAATCGGTATTTATAGATATAGACAACACCTTACTGAGCTTCAGCGAGTATGTCAGGCATACAATGCAGGACGGATTTGCGCATTTCGGTCTGAAGCGCTACGAACCTTATATGTATGATATTTTCGCCGAAGAAAACAATAAGCTGTGGCGCAGAATAGAGCAGGGGACGCTTGTCTTTTCGGAGCTTGAAAAGGTGAGATGGAATGTTATATTTGCAAGGCTCGGGATCGATTTTGACGGTACGGTGTTTGAAAAGTATTTCAGGCGTGCGCTTTATGACAGCGCCATTCCTATGCCGTATGCCAACGAGATGTTACGTTATCTCAGCGGTAAATATATACTTTGTGCGGCGAGCAACGGACCGTATGAACAGCAGGTCCACAGACTTGAAATTGCAGGAATGAAGCAGTATTTCGACTACATATTCATATCCGAAAAGCTCGGAGCGTCCAAGCCGTCGGAGGAGTTTTTCAGACAAGCATTCGCAGAGCTTAACAGCGGCAGAGATGAAGTGATAATGCCGGCTGATACGATTATCATAGGCGATTCGCTGACTTCCGATATTGAGGGTGGAAGAAGCTACGGAATGAAAACGTGCTTTTACAATATCGGTGGTGTTGATAGTGATAATATCGAGGCGGATTATGTTATAAATGAGCTGAACGAGGTCGAGGGAATATTGTAACAGGAAGAAATAATTGCGTAAAATCTTAATTATAACGAAATAAAACTGATCTCGGACCAATTCGATACAGCTATTCGTCTTGACATACCAGCTCGGTTTTGATATAATAAAAACATTCAGAAAGGCAGGTGAATGATATGAAAATAACCATTAACCGTAACGAGAGTATCTATCATTCACATTTTTGCTTTTAAAATGCGGCATTTGTGCAAAGGTAAAATTCAAGTGTTCTCGTTATCGGGAACACTATTTTTGTTTTAAAGGAGTCAATATGAACAATTTGAATTTTACCGTTTCCGGCAAAGAAAACCGCAGAAAAACAGTGCATGACGATTGCGTGACTGTTTCAGTCAAAGAATTTATCACACCCGAGCTTGCGGAAAAAACAGCAAAAGCTATATGGAATAAGCCTGAATGGGCAGATGCTGTTATAAGCTTCAATTACGAGAATAAGATCAATACCGATTGCTTCAATGTGATTGCACAAAATGGTGCCGGTGATGTGATCGGCAGGCTGTTCTGCATACAAAATGCCGAAAATGCAGGTTTGTGGTACTACGGCGATTTATTTGTCATACCGCCGTACAGGGGCAGAAATATATTAAAAAGATTGCTTGAAACAGCAGAACAGGTACTGTCTGATAAATGGTGTCATACACTGAGATGTTATGTAGAGCCTGATAATGAAATATCGCTGTGCTTACAAAGAGAAAACGGATTTACCGAATGTGTATACAGGCCGTTTAATGATCTCATAAACGACGGTCAGATAATGTTTGAAAAAACGCTTGCAGCATTCAATGCGGTAGCGGTTACAGAAAAACACGGTGCTAGATATATTACGGACATTTTTAATGAAAACGCGGCCTTGCTTCACAGTGACATAATTTCTTACCGTGAATGGTGTGAGCTGATTTCCGCAAATGATACCGATGAAAAACACTTTCTGATATGCAAGGGTGCTGTTCCGTGCGGATATCTGAAAATCAACGGACTTAACGGCAACGATGATACCGATTGGATATCAATTCTTGCGGTAGCTCCTGCGTTCAAGAGAAAAGGTGTAGGCAAATATGCCGTTTCCTTTGCGGAAAAATACTTGTCTGAGCACCGAAAATCATGTATTAAGATACATACGACCAAGGATAATTTCCCCGCGCAAAGGCTTTACGAAAAATGCGGTTATGCGCTTTGTGACCGCACCGGAACAAATAATGCCAACGATAAACTGACATATTTTAAACAGATATAGCCGCTGAACGCTCTGGCGGCTATGCGATATAAGAAAGGATTTTTTATGCACAAGATACTTTTTGTCTGCCACGGCAACATCTGCCGTTCGCCTATGGCAGAATTTGTGATGAAGGATATAGTGAACAAAGCGGGTAAGTCCGATGAATTCTATATTGCTTCGTGCGCGACAAGTACAGAGGAAATAGGTAACCCCGTGCATTACGGCACAAGGAGAAAGCTAGCAGAAGTCGGCATATCCTGTGACGGCAAAAGGGCAGTGCAACTGACAAGATCCGATTATGACAAATACGACTATATAATCGCTATGGACGAGATGAACATACGGAATATAATGCGGATCATAAAGAGCGATCCCCATGGTAAAGTAAGTCTGCTGTTGTCGCACGCAGAAATTAGCGGAAGTATTGCCGACCCGTGGTATACCGGGAACTTCGATGATACTTACAGAGATGTATTGCTGGGGTGTAAGGCGTTGTTCAATGAGATTGTAAGTAAATAAAGCAATACCGCCGTGTCCGATCTGATTAGCACGGCGGTTATGGTTCAAATTAGTATTTCGTAAAATTAAAAATATAACGAAATTACTTTTTGTTCTTTTCCTCTTCGTGCTTCAAATCGGGCTCGGGGAGGTCGTTTTTTATATCCATTACGGGATTTGAGTTTATAGCGTCGCGGAGCTGAGTGTTTACCACATGGGTATAGATCTGTGTTGTATTCAGGTTTTCGTGTCCTAGAACTTCTTTAAGCACACGCACATCAACGCCGTTCTGATACATAAGAGTAGCCGCGGTATGACGGAGCTTGTGCACCGAAATTCCTTTACCGGCTAATCCGCAGGCTTTAAGCCGGTTATCGATTATCTGTTCAACGCGGCGGTTAGTGATACGGTTGCCGCGCTTGCTTATAAACAGCGCTTTTTCCTTTGGGTCGGCAACGGTTTTTCTTGCTTCTGTATACTTTGTGACCGCGTCTACACATTGTTCGTTAAGATAAACTATACGTTCCTTATTGCCTTTACCGAGCACCTTGACCGATATGTATTTTATATCCGGCTGTGACGGATCAATATTCTCAACGAAATCGTTTACATTTATACCCACCAGTTCGCTCAGACGCATACCGCAGTTGAGGAACATTATGATCATTGCATAGTCACGGTAATCCATCCAGCTCGAAAATTCCTTGAATCCCTCGTGCAAAAGCTGACTGCATTCCTGCAAAGTAAGGTGCTTCGGGAGCGCATTTTTAGGTGACGGTAGCTCTAAATTAAGCATAGGGCTTGCCGCAAACCACGCCTTGTTATTGGTAAGAAATTTATAGAACTGCCGCAAAGACACAGCCTTGCGTGAACGAGCCTTAGCCTGGTTCGAACGTTCACTTACAGTGAAGCTCAGAAACTCCATAGCATCGCTGAGTGTTACAGCCTTGATGTATTTGTCGTCAAGATCGGCTATAGTGATATCCGAGAAATCGGTATCCGATGAAACAAGATTATTCTTGACCTTGAGAAATCGCATGAACATACGCAGATCCGTATAATAGTTCAGAGCCGTAAGCTGTGAACGGTTTTTGATGGTAGTCAGATAATTCAGGTATTCGGTAAGACAAGCGGGTGCATCTGACGTAGCTTGTCTGAAATCTATATTGTATGCCATTTTTGTATGCCTTTCGAGGTTTCAGCACTTCTAATTTCGTAAAATTTTCATTTTACGAAATTGCGTGTAAAATTCTGTTATACTTCTCCGTTCACCATTATACAATAAATCCACTGTATTTACAAGCAAAACGGTAAAATAAAATCAGTGCACAATAAGGATACAAACGGTTTTGCGACCTTCAATACTTCGGTGATACCGAAATTATATTTGTCCGATGTATTTGTATCTGTGCACTGATTTAAATTTCGTAAAAAATTATATTTCGTTCTTTATAATGTTGATTACGCCGTCAAGAGCTCCACATTTTGCATAAGCTTTGTCGGTTATTTCTGTAGGTACGTCTACAATATCTTTAATGTAGACAGTCTTTATCCCTGAGCTTATACCTGCCTTAAGACCGTTTGTGCTGTCTTCGATAACAAGGCAGTTTTCCTTGCTGTATCCTGACAGCTTAGCCGCTTTGATGAATATTTCAGGGTCGGGCTTGCCTTTTGTGATCTCATCACCGCCGATTATTCCGTCAAAGTATCCGAGAATGCCCGAATGTTCAAGCTCCTTAGCCGCAGAAGCGTGATATGTAGATGTGGCAACGTACATTGCGATGTTGTTTGCTTTAAGGTATGCGCAAAGCTCATCAAATCCCTGTTTTACCGGAATGCCGTTTTTCTCTTCGTATTCTGCAAAATATTGCTTTGCAGAATTCCAGTATTCGTCAAACGGATAATCCTCGCCGAGCTCTCCGAGAAAAAGGCTTTTCATCGAGGTATAATTCAGTCCTATTGAGCGGTACGGAAGCGATAAATCAAACGGCAGATCATATTTATCAATAACATACTGCCATGCCTTAAGCCCGATTTTTTCGCTGTCAAGGAGCGTACCGTCCATATCAAATATAACTGCTTTTATCATTTGTTGACCGCTACTATCGCACTGCAGCCGTCAAGATGAACACTGCCGGACAGATCTATCTTCTTGCCGGTGATAACATCTGTAAATTCGCCGCCGATACCGGGGTTGAAGTCGAACGGATTATCATCTATATTCAGGAGCGTTACAACAGTTTCTCCGTCGCAGTCACGTCTGAACGAGAACTGTCTGTTAAGAAGCTGTAAGGGGGTGTAATCGCCGTGTGCAAGCGCCTTTGAAGATGTACGCAGATTGCACAGCGCGGTGATCTCACCTGTAAGGTCAGTAATACCCTCTGCCTTGAACTTTTCCTCGTTGTATTCTACACGCAGTGCGTCATCACCGTGGTGCTTGTCACCCTCTATGCCGTATTCACTGCCGTAATAAACACCGGGGATACCCGGCATTGTGAACAGGAGCGGATAAATAACGGGTAGCTGGCGCTTATTGTTCAGCATTGTAGCAATACGCGAAACATCATGGTTGTCAACGAAGCTGTAAAGAAGCTTTCCTGTATAAAGGCACCACTGCTCTTTTCCGAACTGACGGTTAAGAGAATGCGCTATCTCAAACATATTGAGGTCGTTGAAGCTTGAGAATAAGCCCTTGTAGCACTCGTAATTCGTTACACTGTCAAGCATCTCGGGGTTCATCCAGCGGTTGTAGTCGCCGTGGAGTGTTTCGCCCATCAGCCAGAAGTCGTTTTTAAGCCACTTGCAATGACCGTGGAGCTCTTTTAAGAAATTGAGATCCAGGCAGTATGCAACGTCAAGGCGAAGTCCGTCTATGTCAAATTCCTTTACCCAGCCCGTGATAACTTCCTTCAAATACTCTTTAACAGCGGGATTGTAGAGATTGAGCTTTACGAGCTCGTAGTGACCTTCCCAGCCCTCATACCAGAAACCGTCATTGTAGCAGGAGTTGCCGTCGTTTATATGAAACCAGTCGCGGTACTGATTGTTGCCGTTCCTGACTTCGACGAACTTTGTGAAATCTCTGCCGACATGATTGAATACGCCGTCAAGGATCACCTTGATGCCGTTCTCGTGAAGCTTCTTGCAAAGTGCGGCGAAGTCTGCGTTTGTACCGAGTCTGCTGTCTATTTTGGTATAATCCACGGTATCATAGCCGTGAGCCACCGACTGGAACACAGGACCGAAATAGATAGCGTTGAATCCCATACTCTTTATATGAGGAATTGCGTCCTCTATCTTTTTAAGTCTGTTTTCGGTGTTCTCCGAATAATCGTTTGTCTTGGGGCAGCCACAAAATCCTAAAGGATAAATATGGTATACCGCATAGCTTGAAAAATCGTTCATTTTTATTATCTCCCTTACTTTATTTATACACCGGTTAAGGCGTTGAGTTTAAGTGCCGCGTCAAAGACAGGCAAATCTGTTGTAAAAACGCTGACGTTATGCTCTTTGGCTTTTCTGAGAGCATCTTCATCGGGTTGTACGCCCTCACACAGAATAACGCAGGACGCGCAGGTATGTACTGCAACAGCAATTGTATTTATATTGCCGATAACGGTAAGCCATGCACAGCCGTTGAGATCTTTGGAAAGTGCAAGGCTTAACAGGTCGCATGAAAACGGTTTTGTTATGCAGACATCGCTGTCACCTGTGTTGAGCGGTCTGAACAGTCCGCTGTCAGCGAGTTTTCCGACTGTCATTGTGTAACCTGCCTTTATTGTCAATTATGATTTGTGTGAGGTTATATGCAATATGCACAAATCCAATAGCTATTATACCACATTCTGCCCACGGTGTAAAGTTAAAAATAACCTGTGGAATTTGTAGAAAATGACGGTTTTTAGGTCAAAATGGAGTAATTTTATCCGATATCAAATTATCGATTAGTGCAATATCAACAAAGCTCCGTGGAAATTTTGAGTACAAATATATAGTGAAATTTTCATAACAGATATGTTATAATTAACATATCCCCCGTAAATCGGCAAGAATTGCGGGTCAAATCCAAGGAGGTTATATAATGGGTTCCAAAGAAAAAACTACCGTACCGTTCAATGGCACGCCTGAGCAGGAAAAGGCTCTGCGTGAGATGATCGGTCAGCACAAGGGTCAGCAGGGCGCGCTTATGCCGGTGCTCCAGCAGGCTCAGGAAATCTACGGCTATCTGCCTATAGAGGTTCAGTCGATAATAGCCGAAGAAATGGGAATACCGCTTGAAAAGGTATACGGCGTTTCCACATTTTACTCGCAATTCTCTCTTTATCCCAAGGGCAAGTATAAAATTTCAGTCTGTCTTGGTACTGCCTGCTACGTTAAGGGCTCAGGCGATATATTCGCAAAGCTCTCTGAAAAGCTCGGAATTACAGACGGTAAGTGCACACAGGACGGTATTTTCTCACTTGATGCCTGCCGTTGCATAGGCGCTTGCGGACTTGCTCCCGTAATGACGGTAAATGATGATGTTTACGGTAAGCTTACCGTTGATCAGATCGACGGTATTCTTGCAAAATATACAGAATAATGTTTTCTGAAATTTCTCTCAATATTCTGGATATCGTACAGAATTCAATCAGCGCACGGGCTTCTGTCATAGAAATAACCGTTAATATCGATAATGCTACCGATACTCTTACCGTTATAATAGAAGATAACGGCTCAGGTATGAGTAACGAGGAATTGTCGAAAGCCGTTGATCCGTTTTATACTACCGGAAAAACGAGAAATACAGGACTTGGAGTACCTTTTTTTAAAGCCGCGTCTGAAATGACGGGCGGCAGCTTTGAGATAAGCTCGGAAAAAGGAAAAGGTACACGGGTCAAGGCTGTTTTTGTACTGTCAAGCATTGACAGAATGCCGCTCGGAAATATGACCGATACCCTTGTATCGCTTATAGACGCAAACTGCCGTATTGATTTTCTTTTCAGCTATTCGGTTGACGAAAGAAGCTTCACTCTTGATACAAGGCAGTTAAGAAAAATACTCGGCGATGTGCCGATAAATTTACCTGAAGTGACGGGATTTGTAACCCGTTATCTTGATGATAATACAGCAGAGGTAAACGGCGGCAAGAAATACTGACACCACGAAAGGATAATTTTAAGATATGAAATCTCTTGAAGAATTAGCTGCTATCCGCGACAAAATGCAGAATCTTGTCAATCTCAGAAATGAAGCGACAGACTGCACAAAGATCGTTGTCGGCATGGCAACCTGCGGAATTGCGGCAGGCGCAAGACCTGTTCTGAAAGCATTTTCCGACGGGATACAGGAAAAAGGAATTACAGACGTAATGGTTACACAGGAAGGCTGCATCGGTCTTTGCCAGTATGAACCTATCGTTGAAGTGACCGCTCCCGGCAAGGAAAAGGTTACTTATGTAAAGATGACGGCAGAAAAGGCTGCTGAGGTTATCGAGCAGCACATTATCGGCGGCAACGTTGTAACGAAGTACACAATAAACTCCGCTATGTAAAATCTGAAAGGAAACTAATATATGTATCGTTCACAAGTATTGATATGCGGTGGTACCGGATGTACTTCTTCAGGCAGCGATAAGATTGCAAAAAGATTGCAGGAAGAAATCGACAAGAACGGTCTTACCGATGAAGTAATGGTAGTTCGTACAGGCTGTTTCGGTCTGTGTGCGCTCGGTCCTATCATGATAGTTTACCCCGAGGGTACATTCTATTCAATGATAAAGGAAGATGATATTGCGGAAATCGTTTCCGAGCATCTTCTCAAGGGCCGTGTTGTTACACGTCTTGTATATGACGAAACGATTGGCGAAAACGAAATAAAATCCCTTAAGGAAACCAACTTCTACAGAAAGCAGCACAGAATCGCTCTGAGAAACTGCGGTGTTATAAATCCCGAATGCATTGACGAATATATCGGAAGAAACGGTTATGAGGCACTCGGTAAGGTACTGAAAACCATGACACCCGATGAAGTAATACAGACAATTCTCGACTCAGGTCTGCGCGGCAGAGGCGGCGGCGGCTTCCCCACAGGTAAGAAGTGGCAGCTTGCAAGAAATCTTGTCAAGGACGCCGATCAGAAGTATGTCTGTTGTAATGCCGACGAGGGCGACCCCGGTGCATTTATGGACCGTTCGGTTCTCGAAGGCGACCCCCATGTTGTAATTGAGGCTATGGCTATTGCAGGTTATGCGATCGGCGCTACACAGGGTTATATCTACATAAGAGCGGAATACCCCATCGCCGTTCAGCGTTTACAGATCGCTATCAACCAGGCAAGAGAATACGGTCTGCTCGGTAAGAACATTTTTGATAGCGGATTTGACTTTGACCTTGATATAAGACTTGGCGCAGGCGCATTCGTATGCGGCGAGGAAACAGCGCTTATGACTTCGATCGAGGGTAACAGAGGCGAGCCCAGACCCCGTCCTCCCTTCCCTGCAGAAAGCGGTCTTTTCAAGAAGCCTACCGTACTCAACAACGTTGAAACATACGCTAACATTCCTCAGATAATCCTCAACGGTGCTGACTGGTTCGCATCTATGGGTACTGAGAAGTCAAAGGGTACAAAGGTATTCGCACTTGGCGGTAAGATCCATAACACAGGTCTTGTTGAAGTTCCTATGGGTACTACACTGCGCGAGGTAATTTACGAGATCGGCGGCGGTATCCCCAACGGCAAGGCGTTCAAGGCAGCCCAGACAGGCGGACCTTCAGGCGGATGCATTCCTGCCGAACACCTTGATATCCCGATCGATTACGATAACCTTATAGCTATCGGCTCAATGATGGGTTCGGGCGGACTTATCGTTATGGACGAAGACAACTGTATGGTTGATATCGCAAAGTTCTTCTTACAGTTCACCGTTGATGAATCCTGCGGTAAGTGTACTCCCTGCCGTATCGGCACAAAGCGTCTTTATGAAATGCTTGAAAAGATCACTTCAGGCAACGCTACTATGGAAGACCTTGATAAGATGGAGAAGCTCTGCTACTACATCAAGAACAACTCACTGTGCGGTCTTGGTCAGACAGCGCCTAACCCTGTTTTATCTACTCTGCGTTACTTCAAGAATGAGTATATAGCACACGTTCAGGATAAGAAGTGTCCCGCAGGCGTATGTCAGGATCTTCTTACATACAAGATCATCGACCTTAAGTGCAAGGGTTGTACGGCCTGTGCAAGAGGATGCCCTGTCGGAGCGATCTCCGGTACAGTCAAGCAGCCTCACAGCATTGATACGACAAAGTGTATCAAGTGCGGCGCTTGTATGGCTAAGTGTAAGTTCGGTGCTATTATTAAGGAATGATCCCGTTTGACGGATCACTGAAAGGAATAAATATTACTATGGTTAATATAAAGATTAACGGCATAGAGTACTCGGTAAAAGAAGGTACAACGATCCTTGAAGCTTGTCGTCAGAACGGCATCAAAATACCTACTCTCTGCTGGTTAAAGGATATCAACGCTATCGGTGCGTGCCGTATCTGCGTAGTTGAGATGACCGGTGCAAGAAGCCTTGTTGCATCATGCGTATATCCCTTATCAAAGTTTGACGAGGGCAAGAACATAATGACTCACTCCCCTGCTGTATTACAGAGCAGAAAGATGACATTACAGCTCCTGCTTTCAAACCACAATATGGACTGCCTTGCGTGCTCCAGAAACGGCACTTGTGAATTACAGGAGCTGTGTAAGGAGCTCGGTGTTGATGATACAACATACTTTGAGGGCGAAAAGAACGAATACGAGATCGACTACAGCTCAAAGCATATGTTCCGCGATAACAACAAGTGCATTCACTGCCGCCGTTGTATCGCCGCCTGCGATAAGCTCCAGGGTATCGGCGTAATAGGCGCTAATAACAGAGGCTTCAAGACAAGCATTGACTGTGCATTTGACCTTGAGCTTGCAGAAACTGCCTGCGTATCATGCGGTCAGTGTATCGTAGCCTGTCCTACAGGCGCACTTGCCGAAAAGGACGATACAGATAAGGTATGGGACGCACTTGCAGATCCCGAAAAGGTAGTTGTAGTTCAGACTGCTCCCGCAGTAAGAGCATCGCTCGGCGAAGCATTCGGCTATCCTATGGGCACTCCCGTTGAGGGCAAGATGGTTGCGGCTCTGCGCAGACTTGGCTTCAACGCTGTATTTGATACAAACTTCGGTGCTGACCTTACAATTATGGAAGAGTCACACGAATTCCTTGACAGAGTTACAAACGGCGGCGTTCTGCCGATGATCACATCGTGTTCACCCGGTTGGATAAGATTCTGCGAAGCTTACTTCCCCGAGTTTATCCCGAACCTGTCAACCTGCAAGTCACCTCAGCAGATGAACGGTGCTATAACAAAGACATACTGGGCAAAGAAGATGGGTATCGACCCCAAGAATATTGTCAGCGTGTCTGTAATGCCCTGTACAGCTAAGAAATTTGAGATAGGCAGAGAGGATCAGTCTGCCGCAGGCGTTCCCGATGTTGATATCTCTATCACTACAAGAGAGCTTGTAAAGATGATCAACCGTGCAGGCTTACGTTTCAGAGATCTGCCCGATGAGGTCGCTGATTCACCTTTAGGAAACGGCACAGGCGCTGCTGTTATCTTCGGTGCAACAGGCGGCGTTATGGAGGCTGCTCTTCGTACAGCAGTATGGAAGCTGACAGGCGAAACAGCCGACAGCCCTGTTGAATTCAAGGACGTAAGAGGCGTTGAGGGCATTAAGACTGCCGAATACAAGGTAGGCGATCTTACCGTAAAGGTAGCTGTTGTATCGGGTCTTGCAAATGCTAAGAAGTTCCTTACCCAGGTCAAGAACGGTGAGGTTGAATGCCACTTCATTGAGATCATGGCTTGTCCCGGCGGCTGTGTAAACGGCGGCGGTCAGGTAATACAGCCTGCCGATGTCCGCAACTTCACAGATATCCGTGCTGAGCGTGCAAAGGCGCTCTACAGCCTTGATGACGCTAACAAGCTCAGAAAGTCGCACGAGAGCCCCGATGTCAAGGAAGTATACGCAAACTTCCTCGAAGAACCCGGCAGTCACATTGCTCATGAGATACTCCATACCTCATATAAGGCAAGTCACTTAAGCAAGTAACACCCATTATATAAAAACGAGCCGCTCTGCTTTGTTCAGCAGGGCGACTTGTTTTTTGAGCTGAATTGTAAGCTTTCTTGTGCTATACAAACTAAAATTTTTAATAAATCATAATTTTTTATTGTCGCATTAAGTCGTTTTGAGTTGGGTAATATGCACAGTTTATCGAAATATATTTATGCAATCATACAAAACGTTCGACTTTTGCCGATTTTGATGTCAGGTTTTTGCGCTTGAAACGTTTATATATATGAAGGTGTCTTTCAGGAGTATGTTTATAACATCAGAAAATCATCGGCTTAAAATAAATTTTTGATTCCCATCATGAATACCTCCGCCGATGAAAGCAATATCTAATTTACAGCATTTTCTACACACCTAATAAAAGCCGTACAGCTACTACCTCATCTGTACGGCTTTATATTATATATGAAGTCTTTTGATTATCTTATAGACAACAGAATTTTCTAGCACCAGCGGAGATTTGTGTGCAAAGAATACTATTCCGTTAGCAGGTGCTTTGATCTCTTCAATAACCGTTCCCTCGAAAGGATCAAGTATTTCTGCCATTGCTTCGCCCTGCTCTACTTCATCACCGGGTTGTTTTATCCTGCGGTAAATTCCGCCGCTCTGTGCGTGCACCGACATCAGGTGTTCTTCCTCAAGAGTGGTAGCCATATATCCGCCGTGGCTCTGATATTTGATAGCTCCCATTCTTGATAAGAAACGTAGCACAGCTCCGACAGCTATGCGGGCGGATTCTTCGTCTATATGCTCGGTTTCGTTCGTATAGACAGAAAACGCGCTTGTATTTGAGTTCTGCCAGTTGAAGTTAAGCGTTGCCGTATCAAACGGCTTAGGCTTTCTGAGTAGTATATACGGCAGTCCGAACAGGTTTGCAAGACCGATATTCTTGTGCTCTGTATCCATCATTCGAACGTGCGGGATAAAGTCACCAGAAATATAGAATGATGTAAACTGTACACCGTACTGATATTCCTTGATAAAATCAAAAATGCCCGCGGCTATTCTCTGCGTTGTCTTACCGTTAGCGTCGCCCGGGAACATTCTGTTAAGGTCGGTGTTGTCTACCGACCAGAAACGGCGCTGAATATTCATTGAAAACGGATTGAGTGACGGAATGACCATGATCTGCTTTCCGTGTGCAATGTCACCTTTTTTCTCTATGCCCGATAACGCTCTGATTATCTGTGAGCATACATACAGCTGCTGTACCTCGTTGCCTCGCATTGCTCCTACTATACAGCAGGTCTTCTCACCCTTGCCGAATCTGTATCCGTTTATCTCAAAATCATCACGGTAGGGTGATTTTAATCTTACTATATTTTCCTTGTTCATTTTCAGCACCCTCCCAGTATTCTCGCCAGAAGCGAGCCTTCATACACGACAGGATACTCGCGCAGTGTAAATACAATTCCGCTGCACGGTGCGAATATCTCCTGCTCTACCGTTCCTGTAAGAGGGTCGAGTATATCGCCGATGTGATCACCCTTGGATATTCCTGCCCAGTGCTTGATAGTCGGCATATATATGCCCGAGGTATCGGAATACACAAATGACACGTTGCCGTCTGTGGATACTATCGGGTGTGATACGTTTCTTGTTTCTCCCGCCCATATTCCCATCTTTGACATAAGATTGAAAATACCGTCAAGAAGCTGGTCGCCGTATGACTTTGTAATGCGCATACCTACTCCCATTTCGGCAACCAGTGTAGGAGTTCCCGCTTTGTTAAGGCTGTGGGAAAGCGTTGCCTCCATAACGGTAACGCTTGAATGTACCCATATAAAGTCTACATTCAGCATTTTTGCATAAGGCAACAGCTTGGGCGCTGTTTCCTCTGAAATTCTGACCTGCGGGATCTCACGCAGGAATATATTGCTTGCGTGGATATCGATACATATATCCGCGCCTTTGATATCGTTCATAATAGCGGCGGCTAAGTGCTCGGCAACTGCGCCTGTTTCAGAGCCAGGGAATATCATATTCATATCCAGGTCGAATATCGGCATTTCGCGCTTTATCGAATCCATACCGAGCGGGTTCATAGAGGGATATATATCAACTATTCCCGTCAGAAGATGGCCGTTTTCGCTCAGTCTTCTGCTGAGCTCATAGCAGACATACTGCCCCTCAAGCTCATCTCCGTGTATTCCTGTGACAATGCATATTCTCTTTTCGTTGCCGGTAGGATTATACGGCTCAAAGTGGTTTTTCTTTACTCTCATCCGCTCATTCACAGGGAGTGAAACGGATACTACGTCCTGTAACAAATGATTACCTCCGAATTTCTGATTATAAGATAAGTATATTCGTTTTCAGGGGTGTTGTCAAGATGAAAACTTATATCAGATATTCTGCGCGTATTCCCAGCACCTGAGCTATCCTGAACGCATTTTCCACCGAAATAGAGGTAAGCTTAGTCCTGCCGAGCTCGTAGTTTTCTATCGTCTTGAACGCAATTTCTGTCCTGTCGGAAAGCTCTTTTCGCGATATGCCGCATTTGCTCCTGAAATGAGTGATCCTGTTTTTAATGCTGTCTATTTTAACTGTTGATATCTCTTTTCCGGTTTCATCGGAATATAAACGCGGATAGTCTGCGATAAAGCTGTCAATTGCATTCATAAGCTCGATAGGTGACGCTGTATAGTTGTGCTTAACAAACTTGTCGAGATTGATGTCGCTCTTGAAAAACTCGCGGTAGTCGCCCGATTTAAGTATGCTTTTTCTTCCGTAGCTGTCTGTCCTGACATCTACATACAGCCATTCAATATAGCTTTTTACAAACTCGACGGTGTTATTCATCTTGCGCCTGCATTCACCGCAATAGTCGTTTATACAGTCATTTATCGTGTTTTCGTAGATGCCTTGCCTGAATATCACGGTATCCGTATGCCCGCAAGGCTTATGATAGATCTCTATACTGCCGCCGACATATACGCCGTCCTGAAGCCCGAAAAGCTGAAGCACGTTTATATTGTCATATTCATTTTCTGCAAGTTTATCAGCAAATTCTGTCTTATCCACAATAATCGCCCTCCGTCTGTTTACACATCTAAAAAAGGCGCAAAACATTTCTGCTTTGCGCCTTTGCTGATATAATTATACATTAAATCTTGATACTTGTCAATAGGGTTTACGCCAAATTTGCAAGTTTCATTTGCAAACTATGCATATTCTGCGGTACTCACGAATCGAACTGCGAGTTGTAAAGCTCGGCATAGAAGCCGTTTTTTGCTAAAAGCTCTTCGTGATCTCCCTGTTCGATTATATCGCCGTCCTTAAGCACGAGTATAAGGTCTGCGTCTTTTATCGTTGACAAGCGATGTGCGATGATAAAGCTTGTTCTGCCTCTCATCAGATTATCCATCGCCTTTTGTATCTGTATCTCGGTGCGGGTATCGACTGAGCTTGTAGCCTCATCAAGTATGAGTATCTTGTTGTTTGCAAGAATTGCTCTTGCAATTGTCAGGAGCTGTTTCTGACCCTGTGATACATTTGAAGCTTCCTCGTTGAGCTCCATATCATATCCGCCCGGAAGTGTTCTTATAAAGTGATCGACATGAGCCGCCTTTGCCGCCGCGATAACTTCTTCATCGGTAGCGTCAAGTTTACCGTAGCGGATATTTTCCATAATTGTGCCCTTGAACAGCCATGTATCCTGAAGCACCATTCCGAACAACTCTCTCAGCTCGCTTCTGTCAAAGTCGGCAATATCATATCCATCTACCAGTATCCTGCCGCTGTTAAGCTCGTAGAAACGCATAAGGAGTTTTACGATAGTAGTCTTTCCTGCACCGGTAGGACCGACAATTGCTATCTTCTGACCCTGCTTTACCTCAGCGCTGAAATCGTTGATGATTATCTTTTCGGGATCGTATCCGAAACGGACGTGCTCAAATGTCACATCACCTGTTATATCAAGTGTCGTTACATTTCTTGTATTGCCCGATGTATCGGTGAGCATTGCGTGCTCCTTTGCGGTCTGTATCTCTTCATTTTCGGCAAGGAACTCAAATACACGTTCTGCCGCGGCCGCCGTTGACTGGAGCATACTTGACACCTGTGCAAGCTGAGTTATCGGCTGTGTGAAGTTCTTTACATACTGAATAAACGACAGTATATCTCCGACCATAATAGTTCCGTTCGCGGCAAGGAAACCGCCGAGCACTGCAACTCCTACATAGCCGAGATTTCCGACAAAGGTCATAATCGGCATCATAATGCCTGAGAAGAACTGCGACTTCCACGCCGATTTGTATAAAACATCGTTTGCTTCGTCAAAGTCTTTTATTACACGCTCTTCCCTGTTGAACGCCTTTACGATATTATGACCGCCGTAGATCTCTTCTACCTGACCGTTGATATGACCGAGATATTCCTGTTGTGACTTGAAGTACTTTTGCGATATCTTGACAACTATCAGCACAAGTGCAAGCGATACCGGCAAAATCAGAAGCGCCACAAGCGTCATAAGCGGGCTTATCGACAGCATCATTACAAGTACGCCGATAATAGTTGTTATCGATGTAACAAGCTGTGTTATGCTCTGATTAAGGTTCTGAGCGAGCGTATCGACATCGTTTGTTACTCTTGAAAGGGCTTCGCCGTGAGTACTGCGATCAAAGTAGTTCATCGGCAGACGGTTTATCTTGGCGATAAGCTCCTTACGCAGTCTGTAGCTGACTTTCTGCGAAACGCCCGTCATCAGCCAACCCTGTATGAATGAGCAGATACTGCTGATAAGGTAGAAGCCTATAAGCAGAAGCAGTATTGAGCCGAGCGCGTCAAAATTCACATCGCCTGTGCCGTTCACCTTAGCGATAATGCCGTTAAATATTTCGGTTGTGGCGTTACCCATCAGCTTAGGACCTATGATATTGAAAACAGTTGATGTAATAGCAAAAATTACAACAAAGATAAGGGCAAGCTTATATTCACTCATGTATTTTACGAGCTTGCCGATACTGCCTTTAAAATCCTTTGCCTTTTCCACGGGAGCACCGGGTCCTCTTCTGTGAGAATTACTCATTGTCGGTAACCCCCTTTGCATTGTCTATTGCCGCAAGATCTTTCTGCGATAACTGCGAGTGGGCTATCTGCCTGTAAACTTCACAGCTTTTCATAAGCTGCTCGTGAGTTCCTATGCCGGCGATCCTGCCTTCATCAAGCACGACTATCTTATCTGCGTTAAGGATAGTGCTTATACGCTGAGCAACGATTATTATCGTGCAGTCGTGAATATTGTCGGCAAGTGCTTTTCTGAGCTTCACATCGGTCTTGAAATCAAGTGCCGAGAAGCTGTCGTCAAACAGGTATATCTTCGGTTCTTTTGCTATTGCACGGGCAATTGACAGACGCTGTTTCTGTCCGCCTGAAACGTTCGTACCGCCCTGAGAAACAGGTTCATTGTATTTCTGCGGCTTACTGTCAATAAATTCAGACGACTGCGAAACATCGGCGGCAAGCTTTACTGTTTTCTCGCTTGCGTTTTCCGCGCCGAACTTTATATTGCTGTCGATAGTGCCTGAGAACAATACGCCCTTCTGCGGTACAAGACCGATTATATCATGAAGAGAATGCTGTGTCACATCTCTTATGTCAGTACCGTCGATCGCGATCCTGCCTTTTGTAACGTCAAACGACCTCGGGATAAGATTTATAAGCGTTGACTTGCCGCTTCCCGTACTGCCGATTATAGCGGTTGTTTCACCCGCATTTGCGGTAAAGCTGATGTCAGTCAGCACATCTTCATCTGCATCGGGATAGCGGAATGATACGTTCTCAAAAGCAACATTGCCTTTGAGTGCGGATTTATCGAAAGCTGCCGCACCCGGTTTATCTTCTATACTCTTCTTTGCTGTTATGACCTCGTTTATTCTGTCCGCCGAAACTGCAGCTCTGGGGAGCATTATCGATATCATAGTCAGCATCAAAAACGACATTACTATCTGCATTGTGTATGTGATAAACGCCATCATATCGCCGACCTGGAGTGAACCGTCCGATATCTGACCTGCGCCTACCCATATGATAAGAACCGTGATAAGGTTCATTATCATCATCATAAGCGGCATCATAAACGTCATTGTGCGGTTAGTGAACAGCATTGTTGAAGTAAGATCCTTGTTAGCGTTATCAAATCTGTCCTCTTCATACTTTTCACGGCTGAAAGCACGGATAACGGGAAGACCTGTCAGTATCTCCCTTGCGACTAGGTTCAGCCTGTCGACAAGCTTCTGCATAAGCTTGAACTTGGGCATAGCGACCTTCATCAGCACCAGTACAACGGCAAGTATAACAATAACCGCAAGTGCAATGATCCACGCCATACCCGTACCTGTAGTCACTACCATAAATACGCCGCCTATACCGAGTATGGGCGCATAGATAACCATTCTGAGCAGCATTACGATAACCATCTGTATCTGCTGTATATCGTTTGTGCTTCTTGTAATTAGGCTTGCTGTAGAGAACTTGTCTATCTCGGCACTGGAGAAACCAACTACATTCTTGAATACCTTAGCTCGCAAGTCCCTGCCGACCTTTGCCGCTGTCGTTGCCGCAAAGAAGCCGACAATTACAGACACTGCCATCATAAGAAGAGCGATAAGCAACATTTTACCGCCTGTAGTAAGCAGATAGTTCTGTTGCAAGGCGTTCATATCAACGCCGAGAGATGAATATTCGTTCTTTACAAAAAGCACAGCCGACTGCTCGGTTATTGTACCGGGCATATCTGACAATTTATCAAGTGAAACGGACAGATCCGTATCACCCATAGCACCTGTACCTGCAAGTGCGGTAAGGACATTCAGCGCATTCGCCTTATCGACTTCAATTCCGAGAGCCTGTCCCGCCTGCTCGTATGATGTGAACGGTAATGCCGCACCCTGCTCTCCTATCATAGCCGAAAACGCATCAAACGACAGCTCACTCAGCATTTCAGCCGCAGTCATAGGTATTCCCACGGCATCGATAAGAGCTTGTTTTTCTTCAGCGTTAAGGTCATTCAGAAAATATACATCGGCGTCTTTTGACGCGGGATATGTGTTTTTCTGTTCATCTGTAGCATTGCCTGCGCTTACAAGCGTATAGCTCTTTTCGAGAATGCTTTTCTGCTCTTCGTTCATAAGCACTTTCAGTGCGTTATAACCGTCAACAGTGAGTGCACCTGCCGCCGCATCTTCGATACCGCCGTTTTGTATACCGATATCTACTATATCCGATGTATACTTCGGCAAAGTAAGATCGCCCCACGCCTGTATCACAAGCAGGACGATAATAAGTAAGACCTGCGGTATACTGTTTTTCAGATACCCGAATATTTTAAACAAACCTTATGCTTCCTTTCACTTAGTCTTTATTTCGGCAGACTTGTCATAGGCATCGGCAAAACGCAGTACGAGTTCTATAAGCTTGTCGGTGTCTTCTTCACCGAGTATTTTTGCTATATTTTCAAGCCGTGTGAATATCTCGTTATACTTTGCTCTTGCAGTTGCTCTGCCGTTTTCGGTAAGCTTGATATATGTTACCCTTCTGTCGTCCTTTAATACAACACGCTCAACATAGCCCTTGTCCTCAAGCTTGTTTATTGTCTGAGAGAGATTGGGTCTTGTGAAATTGAGATAGCTGTTGAGCTCACTGAGTCCGAAAAGCTCTGTGCCGGGCTTTTCCGCGACTATCTGAGTCATCGCCCAGAATACACCTGTTTCGCTTGCGTTAAGCCCCTCCATTATTCTGTACTGCCTTGGCTGAGCCGAAAACTTGCCAAGTGCAATTATAAGTCTCATTATTCTGTCGTCCATTTTAATATCCTCCTGTTCTGAGCAGATTTTCCCATATAATCTGCATATAAGCAAACCTCTTGCTTACCGAATGATAATATGGTATACTTTTTATGTTAACCGATTATAAATTTAATTAACTTCTTTGAACGGAGCAGAAATGAAAACAATTGATATCGATATAGCTATTATCGGCGGCGGTGCATCGGGGCTTGTTGCCGGCATTGCCGCTTCGCGTTACGGCTGTAACAATATAACCATACTTGAAAAACTGCCGAGAGTCGGCAAAAAAATATTATCTACCGGTAACGGGCGGTGTAACCTTACAAACAGCTCGATCTCGGCAGGCGACTATGACGGCGACACCGGGTTATTGTCATATATAAGCGGTGATACAGAAAGCTCTGAGGAGTTCTTCTCTTCCCTGGGTCTTATCTGCAAAGCCGATGACACAGGCAGAGTTTACCCATATAGCAATGCGGCTACATCGGTGCTTGACGCGCTGCGCTTTGCCGCCGATTTTGCGGGTATCAACACGATATGTGACTGCCGGGTGACCGACATAATAAAGACAAAGCGCGGCTTTTTGCTGACATCGGGCGACAATAAGATAAGTGCAAAACGCGTGATACTTGCTGCAGGCGGAAAAGCCGCACCGTCGCTCGGCACAACAGGTGACGGATATGAGCTGTGTAAAAAGCTCGGTCACTCAGTAATTAAGCTCTACCCTGCGTTAGCCCCGATACGAACCGATGTCGGACTTGTAAAAGCAATCAAGGGACTGCGCGTTGCCGCCGATGTTTCTCTGATCGCAGACGGCAAGGTCATTGACAGACAGTCGGGTGAAGTCCAGTTCACGGACGGTGCACTATCCGGTATATGCATATTCAATCTGTCGGCAAAAGCCGCAAAATATGTAGATAAGGGCGAGATATCGCTTGATACAGCGCCTACACTCGGCAAAGAGGAGCTCTACGGCATAATCAAAAGCTCGGCGGAGATAAGAGCTACTCTTCCTTGCGAGGAGCTTCTGACAGGGATATATCACAAGCGCATAGGACAGGCTATGCTGAAAAAGGCGGGTATAGCCTTTACTAAGACTTGCGGAGAAATAACGCCAAAAGAAATATCTGTTCTTTGCTCTGCCGCAAAGGACAGTCGTTATCCTATAAAAGGCGTGTCCGACTGGAGTCTTGCGCAGATAACCTGCGGCGGTATCCCTGCGAGCGAGGTTTCAGACAGGCTCGAATCACTCAAAGCAGGCGGTATGTATCTCTGCGGTGAGATACTGAATATTCAGGGAAAATGCGGCGGATATAATCTCGACTGGGCTTGGAAAAGCGGTTATACCGCAGGAATGAACGCAAGTTTATCTTTATCGGAGTAAGTGATGATAAAATACAGTAATATAAAAATGCCGCTTGAACACACAAAAGATGACATAGCGGCATTTATAAACAAAAAGGTTAAATCGGTTCAGCTTAAAGCTTCCGAACTGAAAATAATAAAAAGATCCGTTGACGCACGACATAAGGATGATATTCACTTTGTCTATGCCGTGGCGTTTTCCTGTGATAACGAAAACAACATAATAAGAAAGAATACAGGCAACAAAAATATATCACTGTATAAAGAAGTACCGTATTCTCTACCCAAAAAAGCAAGACTGTCAAAGCGCCCCGTGATAATCGGCTTCGGACCTGCGGGAATGTTTGCAGCACTGTATCTTGCGCAGTGCGGTGTACGTCCGATAGTGCTTGAACGCGGGCTTGACGTAGACAGCCGCAAGGAGAAGGTGCGCTTATTCTGGGAGAAAGGTATACTTGATACAGAGTGCAACGTGCAGTTCGGTGAGGGCGGCGCGGGTACTTTTTCAGACGGTAAGCTGAATACAGGTGTAAACGACCCGTTATCGCGGATAGTGTTTGAAGAGTTTGTCCGTCACGGTGCGCCCGAAGAAATCATATATGACGCAAAGCCGCATATAGGAACGGATAAGCTGTCTGAAACGGTCAAGAGTATCAGAAATGATATTATTTCACTTGGCGGCGAGGTTATATTTGGGGCTAAATTCACGGGATATGATACCGAAAACGGCTCAGTAAAATCAGTGACCTATGAAAAAAACGGTGCTCAGAACACTATCGAAACAGATAAAGTGATACTTGCCATAGGTCACAGTGCGCGAGATGTATTCTATATGCTGAAAAATCGCAACGTGAGTATGCAACCAAAGAACTTCTCGGTCGGTGTCAGGATCGAGCACAGACAGTGCGACCTTGACCGCAGTATGTACGGCGATATGAGCGGACACCCTGCGCTCCCTGCCGCAGATTACAAGCTTTCTGTGCACGATGAAACAGGCAGAGGTATCTATACGTTCTGTATGTGCCCGGGCGGTGTGGTTACTGCTTCATCTTCCGAAGAAGAAACGATAGTCACCAATGGTATGAGCTATTATGCCAGAAACGGCGAAAATGCAAACAGTGCCGTTCTTGTCGGAATTACCCCCGATGATTTTAACAAAGACGATATTATGGCAGGTGTTGAACTGCAACGAAAAATAGAAAAAGCCGCATACAAAGCGGCAGGCGGCAATTATAAAGCACCTGTAGCCCTGGTAGGCGACTTCCTCGATAAACGTACTTCCGAAAAATTCGGCAATGTGACCCCGACATACCCTATCGGTACAGCGTTTGTACTCCCCGATGAATATCTGCCGGACTTTGTATGCGATGCACTCAGATTTGCACTGCCGCAGTTTGCTAAGAAAATAAGCTGTTTCGGCTTGCCCGATGCCGTTATGACAGGACCTGAAACGCGTAGCTCGTCACCTGTCCGCATAGTAAGGGATAATACGCTTTCATCTGTCAGCGTGAACGGCTTATACCCTTGCGGCGAGGGTGCGGGATATGCGGGCGGTATCGTCACCGCCGCAATGGACGGTCTGAGGTGCGCTATGGCTGTGCTCGGCAGAGATTTTGCAAAGCGCTAACTGCACAGGCTCTCCATATCCTTTTTGAGCCGCTTTATAATGCGCTTTTCAAGACGAGAAATATAACTCTGGGAGATCCCGATCATATCGGCGACCTCCTTTTGTGTTTTTTCGGGGCGGTTATTGAGTCCGAAACGCAGTTCCATTATCAGCTTTTCCCTTTCGTCAAGCTTTTCTACCGCTTCAAGCAGTACACGCTTTTCCGCTTCATTTTCAATGTTGACGCTTACCGTATCATCATCTGTGCCGAGAATGTCGGACAAAAGCAGTTCGTTTCCGTCCCAGTCGACATTCAGCGGTTCGTCTATAGACACTTCGAGCTTCTGCTGATTTGTTTTTCTGAGATACATAAGTATCTCGTTTTCGATACAGCGTGAAGCATAGGTCGCAAGCTTTATATTCTTCTCAACGCTGAATGTGTTTACCGCCTTTATAAGCCCTATAGTGCCGATAGATATCAGGTCTTCAATGCCGATACCGGTACTTTCAAATTTCTTTGCTATGTACACAACAAGCCGCAGGTTATGAACAATAAGCGTTTCTCTTGCTTTTTCAAAATCATTTTCAAGCATAGCAAGCGTTTTTGCTTCTTCTTCCTTTGAAAGCGGCGGAGGTAAGGTTTCTGCGCCGTTTATGTAGTCTATTTCACATTTTCCCACAGCGGACATACGCAGTTTTTGTATCAGTCCGCTGATAATTTCTATTACTTTCAGCATACTAAAACACCTCACACAAGTATTTTCGGATTGAATATCGCTTCATACTCCTGTTTTCCGCCAATTACTACACCGATAAGGGCATTCACAGGATACTTTTCTTCTCTTTCATCATTTATGACAACGCTGTCGGCTCTGAATGTGCAGATAAGTCCGTCCTTGCCGACCGTTGAAAACGGCATAACACGCACGCCTTTTATCATTTCCGTGCACAGCTCTGACAAGTCCTTACTGCCGTCTATTGCCGCAACGGCAGGCGGCGAAATATCGGCGCAGATATCACGCCTGCATACTATGACAGGAAGCCCGCTGAAGCAGTCAACAAGTCCGTTTCCGCTGTCTGCAAGCGCTGACAGTCTGCACTGTTTTCCGTTGTTATGTATTTCAACAGTATATTTCTTATCGGTTTTACCGTTTTTGTCAAGTATCAGTCTTATTATCCTCATTACCGTATATGCGGCGCAGGTGCACAAAATGACCGTCATTGTATCTATTCCGAAATACACGGTACCGTTTATGAACAGCATCTTCATCGGAGCGGCAAACAGCCATACGCACAGCATCAGCCCCGAAAACTGGAAGTTCACGAAGAGCAGAAACAAAACGCTCTTCATATACTTCAAAAATCCGCCGTATCCGAACGCAGTCAGCGCTATAATAAAGCACAGCGTTATTTTAAGCATAGTTAGAGTTATGACCATATCCTGTGGTATGAATATGCTAAGAGAAGCCGCCCCGCCTATTCCCGCAGATATCAGTTTTCTGTACCATATGACCTTGCGGTGAGTGAGCGCAGATACCGCAAGTATCTGAAAATATGTAACGTACAGGTTTATCAGTATAAGTACATCAAGATAAATTACCATTTCCAAGCCCCTCGTTTATTATAGGACAAAGGCGGGGAAAAAAGTGTCGGTTTGTGATACGGATATAAAAAATCAGCCCGGGAAGTTTTGTTCTTCCCGGACTGTGTGTATATAATTTTTACGCTTCGTTTTTTCTTGTCAGCAGCATTTTCGCATTCTCAAGCGATATCGGGTCGTTTTCGTCACCCGAAATGATCCTCGCTATCTCGTGCTTTCTGCCGTCAAAGTCGAGCTTTGTGACCGCTGTATATGTACGCTTATCATCGCTTGTCTTCTTGATAAGAAGCTGTGTATCTGCCATAGCCGCTATCTGTGCAAGATGAGTTACACAGAGTATCTGCCTGTTCCTAGCCGCCTCGTGAAGCTTAATGCCGACCTTGGTAGCCGCTCTGCCGCTGATTCCTGTATCTATCTCGTCAAATATCATAGTATGAAGCTTATCGGTATCGGCAAGGACATTCTTTATGGCAAGCATAATTCGCGACAGCTCGCCGCCCGATGCTATCTTGCTCATAGCTTTAAGTTCCTCGCCCTTATTGACGGATATAAGCATCTCGACCTTATCCATACCGCTCAGCGTGACCTTGTCTTGCGTTATATCAAATACAAGCCTTATATCGGGCATATCAAGGAAAGCAAGCTCGGACGAAATACGCTTGGCAAGCTCGTCAGCCGCATTTTTTCTGCTGTTTGTAAGCTCTGTCGCCAGACGCTTTACCCTTTCTCCCGCTTCCTTTTTCTTCTCGGTAAGCTCATCGATTATATCATCGCCGTTGTCGATCTCATAAAGCTCTGTGCGCCATTTATCAGCATTTTCAAGTATTTCGGAAAGCTCCGCGCCGTACTTTCTGCGAAGCCTTAAGATAACACTGAGCCGTTCTTCATAAACGCCCAGCATACCTGCCGTATCTTCATCGTCATCGGGTATGCGCTGTGCTATCTCTTCCCTGATATCTTCAAGCTCCACAAGCATATCGGATATTCTTTCCGAGAGCTTTTCAAGCTCAGGCATAGTGTCGCTGAGCGATGAGATATTGTCACGACAGCGTTCAAGTAACGAATATGCACCGTCTGTATCATCGTCACCCGAAATCGCCGCCTGCGCGTTATACAGATTTTCGCTTATATACTCAGCGTTACGCAGTTGTTCAAGCTTCTGCTTTGTTGTTTCTTCTTCGTCTGCTGAGAAATTGTATCTGTCAAGCTCTTCGAGGCGCTCTCTGAGCAGTTCTGCCTTTTCAAGCGATTCGGTCTTCTTGCGGCTGACTTCTTTTATCTTACGCGACAGCGCCGAAAACTCCTTGAATGCCGCACCGTACTCTTTGAGAAGTTCGCCGTTCCTGCCGTAATTATCGAGAATTTCCCGCTGATTATCGCCGTCCATAAGCAGGCGGTTATCGTGCTGACCGTGTATATCTATAAGCTCCGAAGCTATATCACGCAGTATAGAAACAGTCGTGGCTCTGCCGTTTATTCTGGCTGTGCTTTTTCCGTCCGAATGTATATCACGCTGTAATAAAAGCTCGTCCTCGGCAGAAAAGCCGTTTTCGGTGAGCTTATTTACAACAGTCTGCGGCAGGTCGTCAAAAAGACCGGTTACAACCGCCTTATCCGCTCCCGCTCTTACAATGTCCTTGCTTACTCTGCCACCGAGTATTGCGTTTATGCCGCCTATAAGTATACTCTTACCTGCACCTGTTTCACCTGTAAATACGTTCAGCTTGTCGTCAAAGGCAATCGACGCCTTTTCTATGACCGCAAGATTTTCAATAGACAATTCTCTTAGCAAAACGCCGACCTCCTTACATTAAAGCAATTCTTTCAGATGACGCGTGAGCACTCTTGCATCGCTCTCTGTGCGCGTCAGCACAAAAATAGTATCATCGCCTGCGATAGTACCGACAACATATGACAAATTCATCATATCAAGTCCCGCGCACGCCGCGTTTGCAAGACCGCTGTGGCACTTTATCGAAACCATATTCATTGCATAGTCAATGCTGACAACTGCCTCCGAAATGATATTGTGAAACTTGACTGTATGTATTTTTTCGGCTTTGGCATAGCAGTTTACACCGTTTGCCGACACAGTCTTTTCAATGTTCATCTCGTTTATGTCACGAGAAACGGTAGCCTGTGTAACGTCATAGCCGCGCTCACGGAGCAGATTAAGAAGCATCTCCTGCGTTTCGACCTCGTTTGTGGATATTATCCTCAATATCTCAGCCTGTCTTTTCTTTTTCACAATATCACCCCTCTGTCAATTATTTCAGCGGACGCATAAGCTTGTTATGAACAGCCTTGTAAAAACTGCTTCCGTTTATATCAATAAGTGAAAGCTCCTGCTTTGAGCGTCTTATCTTTATTGTTTCTCCCTCGTTGAAGTCCATATCATCGTTTCCGTCAATACTCAGCGATACTCCGCTGTTTTCATATGCAGAAAACCGTACAGTGATCTCCGAGTCCGATGAGAATATCATAGGCCGTCCGAAAAGCGAATGTGCACACAGCGGTGTGAACTCAATGCACTGTGCATCGGGCGATATTATAGGACCTCCCGCAGACAGCGAATAGGCTGTAGAGCCTGCCGGAGTACTGAAAATTATACCGTCTGCCCTTATCTTCGTGACCTCGTACTCTTCTACCGATACGATAAACTCAGGGAGCTTTGAGTAGCGGCATTTATTGAATACTACATCGTTTATCGCGCTGAAATTGCCCTTGCCCTCATACTCAATATCAAGCAACATTCTTCGGCTGATGCTGTAGTTACCTGTTCTCAGCCGTTCGAGCGTTTCAAGCTCATCGCTTTCAATAGAAGTCATAAAGCCGAGCCGTCCTGTGTTTATTCCGAGAAGCGGCTTTCCGCAAACCGCGGCCTTCTGTCCCCACTTGAGGATAGTTCCGTCACCGCCGATAGTCATAAACATATCACACTCGTTGATAAGCTTGTCCGTTTCGGAATAAAGCGCTTTGTCAAACCCTATAGCGCTTTCATATTGCTTTTCGATAAGCGGCTGAAAGCCTATATCAATAAGCTTTGAACAGGCATCAAGAGCCGCCCTACGGCTTCTCTCCTTATCTAGGTTAGCACATATCATTACTTTCAAAGCTTATCACCCGCTTTCGGTCGTTTTAAATATATCAGATATTCGGTATTGCCGTCACCGCCTGTTATCGGGGACGGTATGGTTTCGCCGCGTTCAAAACCCACGGCTGATGCAAATTCAGCAATTTCGTCACAGACCTTTTTATGTACCTTGGTATCACGCACTATGCCGTTTTTGCTCAGATGTGCTTTTCCCGCTTCAAACTGCGGCTTTATCAGCGCTACACACTCACCGCCGTCTTTAAGAAGCGCAAACGCGGATGGGAGCACCAATTTGAGCGATATGAACGATACATCTATACTGATAAAATCGACCTGCGGCAATGCACCGACACAGTTTCTTATATCGGTTTTTTCCATAGAAATAACTCTGTTGTCGTTCCTGAGCTTTTCGTCCAGCTGATCGGTGCCTACATCTACAGAGTAAACCTTTTCTGCGCCGTTCTGGAGCATACAATCGGTAAATCCGCCGGTAGACGCACCTATATCGATGCACACCGCGCCGTCAAGGTGCAGTCTGTAATGAGTCAGTGCCTTTTCAAGTTTCAGCCCGCCCCTGCCGACATATTTAGGCAGTTCGCCGGTTATTTTTACATTATCACTGTCGTTTACGGCATAAGAGGGCTTTGTGCATATCCTGCCGTTCACTTCAACACTCCCCTGTTTTATCAGAGTAGCGGCAAGACTGCGGCTTTTAACAATATTGTTGTCGGAAAGATAAACATCCAGTCTTTTTGGCATATTATCCTCCTATGATCTCTCTCATTGAGTCGGTATCAAGCTTTGCGTTATGAAGCTGTGCCGCAACGCTTGCATGGCGGATAAATCCGTCAACAGCGGTTATAGTAAGCTTACCCTTATATCCCGCAAGAGCTAAAGCAGTGCAGAGCTTCTGAGCCGCTCCGCCCTCTTTTTCGCCCTCTTCAAAGGCGTATATCTCATCGTATTTAAGGCATATATTGATAATTTCATCGGATATCGGATAAATCTTTACAGCCTGCAATATGTCGGCTTCATCACTGAGTTCTTTTGCATATGCGGCTATCCTGCCGTATGTGAATATAAGCTTTTTCTTGTTGTAGCAGTAATATTTATAATCACTGTACTTTACGGTATCGGAATGTGAAAGCTCACAACCTCTCGGATACCTTACCGCCGATATGCCTGTATCGTTGTACAGCGCGTGTTCAAGGCAGACCAAAAGCTCGGCTGTATCGCTCGGCGAATAGATAGTTGCGTTAGGAACGGTTGACAGCATAGCAACGTCAAACAGTCCGTGATGAGTTTCACCGTCCTCACCGACAAAGCCCGCTCTGTCGATACCGAGCACGATATGTCGGTTCTCAATAGCGCAGTCGTGTATAAGCTGGTCGTAAGAGCGCTGTAAAAATGATGAGTAGACAGCAAATACAGGTAGCTTGCCCTGACTTGCAAGACCTGCACAGAATGTCACGGCGTGCTGTTCCGCTATCCCGACATCAAAAAAGCGCTCGGGGAACGCCTTGGAAAAGTGTTGAAGTCCTGTTCCGTACTTCATTGCCGCAGTTACGGCGCATATATTCTTATCTTTTTCAGCAAGCGAAAGAATCGTCTTTCCGAACGCTTCCGTAAAGCACTCACCGTCACCGCCGCATTGATTTTTAGGCGGTAATCCGTGATATTCGCCCGAATTATTTTCAGCAGGTGCATAGCCCTTTCCTTTTTTCGTGTAAATATGAACAAGGCACGGCTTGTGCATCATCTTTGCAACCATCAGTGCCTCTGTAAGCTCATCGAGATTATGACCGTCAATAGGACCAAGATATTTGAAGCCGAAATTCTCAAACAGATTTGAGTGGTAGATAGCGAATTTGAGCAGCTGCTTTGTGCCCTTTGCCGCCTTACCCAGTCCCTTGCCTATTATAGGGGTTTTATCAAGCACATTCTTGACAGAAGTCTTTGTGCTGTAATATTTCCTTGTTGACCTTATCTGCGCAAGATACAGCGCCAGAGCACCGGTATTTTTGGATATCGACATCTCATTGTCGTTTAGCACAACTATAAGATTGCAGTCGCTTTTACCTGCGTTGTTCATACCCTCATATGCTTCGCCGCCTGTAAATGCACCGTCGCCGATAACAGCAACAACACTGTGATCGTCGCCGTTTAACTGCATACCCTTTGCTATGCCGAGCGCCGCAGAAATAGAAATACTGCTGTGACCGCCGATAAAGGCATCGTGCTCCGACTCTTCGGCTTTCGGAAAGCCCGAAAGTCCGCCCTCACAGCGCAGTGTATTCATTTTCCCTGCTCTGCCTGTTATTATCTTATGAGTGTAGGACTGGTGTCCCACGTCAAAAACAAATTTATCCCTCGGAGAATCGAAAACCGTGTGCATTGCTACTGTCAATTCGACTGTTCCGAGATTGGACGCAAGATGACCGCCGTTTACCGTTACCGTCTTTATAAGAAGCTGTCTTATCTCCGAACACAGTTTTTTACGCTGTTCGGGAGTAAGTGACTTTAGGTACTCGGCGGACATATCGTTTTTCAATATCAATTTAATTCACCTGATTGATGTATTATCAGCCGACTACCTGTATCGGTACAGCCATAGCTATAAGTATTCCGAGCAAAGCGCCGCAAAGCACCTCAAGCGGAGTATGCCCGAGGAACTCCTTAAGCTCGTGTATCTCTTCGGGCTTCTTTTCTTCTATCTCAGCGACCTTATCATCGAATTTATCCATAAACTCTTCGTCAAGCTCGTTTACAACGCGCCTCAGCCTGTTTATTTCCTTTGCCTGAAGACCCGCGGAGCGTCTGACACCCATAGCATCATACATAACTACCATTGCAAGTATCATAGCAAGCGCAAACTCGGCGGAGCATATTCCGCATACTCTGCAAGTGGTTATTGCGGTAGCGCATACTGTAGCCGAGTGTGCAGACGGCATTCCGCCCGCACCTGTAAGACGCTCAGCCTTAAAGCTTTTCGTCTTGATAAAATGTATGATCGTTTTTATTATCTGCGCCGTGCCCCAGCTAATCAGCGCAATAAGTAGAATTACATTTATCTGATCAGTTCTCATTTATATTGAACTCCTCAGGGTATAACTACCCTCATCATTTCTTTCTGCTTAAAAGCAGATCCGTCAGTTTGTTAAGAAATACGGTATCATCAAACGCCGTAAGTGCATTCTCCGCACCGTGGGTATACTTTTCTGCAAGCTCTCTTGCTTTGTCAAGTCCAAGCAAGGTGACGCTTGTAGTCTTGTTCTGCTCTTCATCACTTCCTACAGGCTTACCGAGTTCTTCTGAAGTAGATGTCACATCAAGTATGTCGTCCACTATCTGAAATGCCAGTCCCAGGTCGTGAGCATACGCCGTTGCGGCGGATATCTTTTTCTTGTCAGCTCCCGCCGCAATACAGCCCATAACACAGGCGGCTGTCAGCAGCTCCGAGGTCTTCATCTCATACATTGAAAGAAGTCCGTCAAGCGTATCAAAGTTGCCGTCTATATCGATTGTCTGACCCTCTATCATACCGATAGTCCTGTCGTAAAGCACCTGTATCATAGCGGCTTTCTTTTCAGCCGAAAGATCGCTGTCGCATATTACTTTTCCCGCATATGCCGTGAGCGCATCCCCTGCAAGAAGTGCCACAGCCTCGCCGTGAGCCTTATGACAGCTCGGTCTGCCTCTTCTCATATCGTCATTATCCATACACGGCAGATCATCATGTATAAGAGAAAACGTGTGTATCATTTCAATGGCAATTGCCGCAGGAAGCGCGTCTGACGGATCTCCTCCGCATACGCGGCACATCTCAAACGCAAGAACGGGTCTTATACGCTTGCCGCCCGCTTCCAGACTGTATGCCGCCGCATCATAAAGCGCCTTGTATTTGGCACCGCTGTCGCAGAAAGAGCCGCACACAGCTTTCAGCTGTTCCTCAAAATATTCGCGGTATGCCCTGAACATAGCGTCAAATTCTTCTTTTGTCGCAGGAGTACCGATTAAGTTCATATGCATATTACGCCTCTTCCAGCTTCTGTACGGTAAGCTTGGCTTCGTCTATATATTTGCGGCAGAACGCAATAAGCTCAACCGCTTCCTTATAGCATTTCATTGAGTTATCAAGCGTGATATCGGGCTGTTCCATCTGTACCGATATCTCATCAAGTCTTTTCATAGCTGTTTCAAAGCTCATTTAATATGCACCTCGCTGGTCTTTTCCGTTTCTGTTATTGTTGCCTTTGCAACACCGTCCGACATCAGTATCTCTACCGTGTCTCCGACAGATATATCATCAATGCTGTTTACCGCTTTCTCGTTTCGGGTAACGGCACTGTAGCCGCGCCTGAGCACATTGACAGGGCTGAGCGCTTCAATCTTGTCAGTATAGCCCTCAATAAGCACCTCACTGCGGTGAACAATTCCGTTTACTGCGGCTTTTATCCTGCCGTCAAGCAGTTCAAGCTCTCTTTGTGAACGCTCAAGACGGTTTATCGGACTGTACGCCGATATATGCCTCTGATAGCCGTCTATCAGCTGTTCATAGCCCTCTATCTGAGAATGCACAACGTCACTGAGCTTGTCATAAGTCAGTTCTATGTGTTCGCTCAGATCATCGCAGGTAACCGATGTGGCAATTTCAGCCGCTGCCGACGGTGTCGGTGCGCGCATATCCGCCACAAAATCCGATATTGTAAAATCCGTTTCGTGTCCTACTGCCGATATTGTCGGTATTTCGCTGTTGTAGAGCGCCTTTGCGTATCCGATATCGTTAAAGCACGACAGATCCTCCGCAGAACCGCCGCCCCTGCCTATTATAATCAGGTCAGCGCCTGTCGTCTGTGCCGCCGCAATGCCGTTTATCAGTGTGGCAGGAGCGTAAACGCCCTGTACGGTTACAGGGATAAGCACTACTTCAAGTATAGGTCTGCGCCTTGCTATGATATTCAGCATATCCTGAAGTGCCGCACCCTTTTCTGCCGTTATAAGGCAGACCTTGCGCGGTTGCTTTGGTATCGGACGCTTTCTGTCAAAATATCCGCCGGCTTCAAGCTCCCGCTTCGCCTTTTCAAAAGCAAGCGCAAGCTCTCCCTGACCCTTTTCGATGATCTCGCTTACATATATCTGATTTGCGCCGTCACGCTCATACACATTTACGCTGCCGCGGACAATTACGCTCTGACCGCTGTACGGCATAAATGTAAGTCCTGCGGCCTTTCCCGCAAACATAACACACTTTATCGACGATGTTTCGTCTTTCAGTGTGAAATACATATGACCGGACGCTTTGTGCAGGGTAAAATTTGATATTTCCCCCGCAACATAGACATCAGACAGCGCTTTATCGCCTTTTACAAGCATCGAAAGCCGTCTTGTGACCTGTGATACGGTTACGGTAAAAAATTCAGGCATCAGGCTGTTCCTTATTGTTAAGGCTGTCCTTGTAATAAGAGTTGAGCACGCCGTTTATAAAGCGTACATCTGCCTTGTCCGTATATTCCTTTGCAAATTCTATTGCTTCGTTTATCGCTACCTTATCCGGAACAGACGGACAGTATTTCATCTCATAAATAGCTATCTTCATGATAGCAAGGTTTATGTAGGAAATTCTGTCAAGCTTTCTGGAAGGCGAATAGCTTTCAATAATACTGTTAAGCTCATCTTCGTGCTCTTCAACACCGTTTGCAAGCTTCACAGACTGTGAGTTATATTCAAGCTCAAACGACTCCTTGCAGTCCTCAAGAAGTTCATCAAGAGTTTCAGGATTGAGCTTTCTCTGGAAGAGGATCAGCAGTGCCGCTTCTCTCATTTCGTGACGTGTAAGTTTTCTTTCTGCCATTTAATTTAATTTCCTTTATTTATTCAGCTGACTTAGAAAGCATAATATCAGCTATTTTTACATTTACCTTTGATACGGAAATGCCTGCCATATTCTGAATAGCCGACTTAACGCTTTCCTGAACCGACTGTGCAACATTCTCAGCCTTAAAGCCCTGGAGCACAACGATATTCAGTGTTACTTCAACAGCATCGTTCTTAAGCACAGCCTTTACAGGAGAAGGTGTCATCAACTTGCCGGTGATCTGAGCCATATTCTTGTCACTTACAACAAGATGCTCGCCCTCGGAGGCAACTCCCCTGATCTCGGTAGCGGCAACCTCTGCTATTTTAGTAAGTACGTCATTTGATATTCTCAGGCTTGCACCTGTACGATTTACTTTTTTATTCATACTTATACTGCCTTTCCCGCAAGCAACCAAGCGCTGCGATACAAGTTATAATTGCAATTGTGCCAAAGGGCACACTACACTACTATAATGCTATTATATACATTATACACCAGACGCGGGAAAAATACAAGTCTATCGGATACATTTTATATTCATCGGTTAAAAGTCCGCATTTATATCTCCCGACTCGTCCAGAAGCACCCGCAGAGCCGTCACGGCAAGCACGGAATACACACTCTCGTCATTACGGCGATATACAGGCATTTCAAACGGCTGTACTTCTCTGCCGGATAATGTCGAAAAAGTCCTGCCGAATGAAACCGTTACAGTATCATCGGTGACGCTCGTGTATGACACTGTATCCTTGACAAGATTTCCGCAGGTGATTACATTACCGGTGACACGCGACAGTGCCGACATCTGCTCTTTATTCAGGGCGTTTGCGATTATAACGGCGCTGTCAGGTATTATCCGTGGCACCGAAACACACTTTTCGCCCAGAACGATCACGCAGTTTTCCGTTACAAGTCCGTTCAGCCTGTCGGTTCTCCATATATTGAGCGTTTTGCCTTTCCCTGCTTTATAAAGCGATCTGTCGGCGCAAAAGCGTATTTCAAACGAACGTGACAATGTTTCAGCCGCAAGCAGTGCCAATTCTTCGTGACGGTCGATAATTATAATGTCTGTCATATATACCTCCGCTTTCTATACAGATATAATCTGCCTGCAAGGAGCATATATACAAAAAAATCCGCCCTGACAACAAAACGTCAGAGCGGTGCCGGAACTGCCGGAACAATTCTCCTCTTAAATTACCATAAATACAAGCTTATCGGCATTCAACGATAAACTTCATTGCTGTGCGTTCCTCGCCGTCAATGCTTACGGTAGTGAAAGCAGGAATGCACACAAGATCCACGCCGGACAGAGCCATGTAGCTTCTTGAAATTGCTATAGCTTTTACTGCCTGATTAGAAGCACCTGCGCCAACAGCCTGAACTTCAACTTCACCGTTTTCACGGATAACTGCTGCTATCGCGCCTGCAACCGACTTAGGTACGGATTTTGCTGAAACTTTTACTACTTCCATTTTAAACCTCCCGGTAATTTATATTCAGTATCTGATCCTCTTTATTGAGGTACAGATACCTGTTTTCTCATCGACCGAAATAACCGCGCCGCAGATATAATATCTGCCCTCTGCATACTCATACCTCTGCGGATATCCCGTTATCATATTATTTATAATGATCTCTTTTTTAATGCCGAGAACCGAATCGGTAACACCTGTCATACCCACATCCGTGATATATCCGGTGTGACCTCCGAGTATCTCTTCATCTGCTGTCTGAACGTGTGTGTGAGTACCGAGCACGGCTGAAACCCTGCCGGTAAGATAGTGACCGAGCGCCCTTTTCTCCGAGGTAGCTTCCGCATGGAAGTCTACGATTATTACCTTTGATTTGATCTCACTCAGTATCCTGTCTATACAGTGAAAGGGATTTTCGAGGTTCTGCATAAACACAACACCCATAAGATTTATAACACATATCGAGTATCTGCCGCGGTCGAGTATTGCATACCCTTTTCCGACTACTTCATCGGGAAAATTCGCGGGACGGATCACTATGTCCGATGTTTCGTAGAAAGCATCCATTTCCTTTCTTCTGAAGCAATGGTTTCCTGTTGTAACACAATCGATCCCGCTGTCAAGAAGGTATTTTGCCGTTACAGGCGTTATGCCGTTTCCGTCTGCGGAATTTTCACCGTTTACGATCACAGTGTCAATGTTATATTCTCTTTTTAGCAAAGGTAATTTTTCTCTGAGATTTGCACAGGACTTCTGCCCTACAACATCTCCGATAAAAAGGATATTCAATCAAACACGTCCTACAGTTTTGTTATCTTTCGATTATCTGCTCTCTGTCAGGTCCTACGCCGACCATAGAAATATGGCAGTCGCACAGCTCCTCAAGTCTTTCAATGTACTTCTTGCAAGCATCGGGCAGTTCGTCAAAGCTGCGGCAGGCTGAAATATCATCATCAAAGCCCTTGAGAGTTTCGTATACAGGCGTGCAGTCTGCAAGCTCTTCAAGTGCTGCGGGGAAATTCTCTATAACAGTGCCGTCGGGCTTCTTATAAGCAACGCATACCTTAAGATCTCCGATGCCACCGAGTGTATCCAGCTTATTGATAGCAAGTGAAGAAAGTCCGTTTACTCTGACTGAGTGACGTACGATTACAGCGTCAAACCAACCCGTTCTTCTGGGTCTGCCTGTAGTAGTTCCGAACTCGCCGCCCTTGTTTCTTATCGTTTCGCCAATCTCATCATCAAGCTCTGTCGGGAAAGGACCTTTACCTACTCTTGTGGTATAAGCCTTAGCAACGCCTATGATGTTCGATATGATCATAGGACCAACGCCTGTACCGACACAAACGCCAGCCGATAAGGGGTGAGATGATGTAACGTAAGGATAAGTACCGAAGTCAATGTCAAGAAGTGTAGCCTGTGCACCCTCAAACATTATCGTCTTGTTAGCCTTTGCGGCTTCATAAACGATAACGGATACATCATCAACATACTTTGCAAGACGCTTGCCGTATTCGGAATATTCCTTGATGATAGCTTCAATGTCATGAGGTTCGCCGCCGTAAACTTCTGTGATTATCTTGTTCTTGAGCTTGCCTGTCATTCTTGCCTTTTCTGCAAAAACCTCAGGGTGAACAAGGTCATAAACACGGATACCGCAACGCTCGTACTTGTCCATATAGCAAGGACCTATGCCGCGCTTTGTAGTGCCTATATCGGAATTACCTCTGAACTTTTCCGAAAGTCCGTCGAGCGTTATATGCCAGGGCATTACGACGTGAGCTCTGGGATCTATCTTCAGATTATCAAAAGAAACGCCTCTGGGTGAAAGGTTGTCGATCTCTGATAAAAGATCCTTAGGATCAAGAACTACACCCGCACCGATAAGGCAGGGAGTATTTTTATAAAGAATGCCTGAAGGAATAAGGTGAAGCTTGTAAGTCTGACCGTCGTTTACTACAGTGTGACCTGCGTTGTTGCCGCCCTGTGAACGTACAACTACGTCGGCTCTTGAGGCGATAATATCTATTATCTTGCCCTTACCTTCGTCACCCCACTGAGTTCCTACAACTATATTTGCTGGCATTGGAAGTCCCCATTTCTGTTAAAAAAATATAATATTTGCATCGGGCACGACAGCCCTTTGCATAGCACATTAACATTATAGCAAAAGTGCGTGGAAATTGCAAGTATTTTTTTATTTCTTTCATAAAAAAGACACTGCGCATACAAAAATGCGGCAAGCATACCGCCCGCCGCATTTGCACTATCAGTAAGAAGAAACTCCGCTTCTTGTAACATATTCCTGTATTCCGTCAACTATCGCCTGTGCAATTCCCTCCTGATGGGTATCGCTTGCAAGCGCCATTGCGTCTTCATAGTTGCTTACAAAGCCCATTTCGATAAGCACTGACGGGAAATCCTGCTGCTTTGTAGTCCACATATAGCTGTACTGAGCGCCCCTGTTGCAGTCAGCTCCGTCAGAATAAACGCTATTGCTGAAATAGGACGAAACGTGATTGGTAAGCGCGTTTGCAAGCGGCTCGGAATACGATGTGTAGTAATAGCATTCCGTACCTCTTGCGTCCTCTGAGCCTGCCTTGTTGGAATGGATCGCTATATAAAGGTCACAGCCGTAATCACGCGCATAATACGGTCTTCTCATAGTATCATAAAATTCCGACTCGGTATTGAGCCTTACTACATTAACACCCAGGTCTTTTAGCTTTGATTCAACAAGTTTTGCGACCGCAAGGTTAGCGCCGGCTTCTTCGATATGTCCGATAGCGCCGGGATCGTCATAGCCGTATTCCGATACACCGTGTCCGGGATCAATTACAATAGTCATATTGGTGATGTCGTTTGTAAGTATCTCAAACTTAAACATAAGATCGCCGTCAGAATTGTATGTTGCGCTGTTTCCTGCATATACGCCGGGCTGACGGAGTTTGAGCACAAGTCTGAACTTCATCACACCGTCTACCTCTACCTGCTTCCATTCGCCCGCGCTGAATACCGTGCAGTTCTCAAAATCGGGAAGCGATGTTACCGATGTCACGTTGTCGAATGTTATGTATATGTATTCAGCGGTAAATTCATCAAGATTGAAGTCGCCGTCTACACCCGTATAATATTCATTACCGATCGGCGTAACAGTAAACGATGCGCGGTCTTCAAGCGACATCTGTATAAATGAGTCGCCGCCTGTGTTACCTATTGCCTTGACAACAAGCGGATTTTCACCCATACCGACACCGCTCACAAGGTCTGCGTCTTCTTTCAGGAAACGCTTGCCCGAGCTTGTTACATAATAATCGTCCCACTCGCTCTTATAATAGTCGAGCGTACCCTCGGGCAGCTGTCCGACATTGGGAGGATTTACAGAGTCGGTGTTGTTGCCGTCATAGATATAAGCAAAGTTCTTGTTGAGCTTTACATATGTGACCTCCGATTCCTCAGAAATTGCGGGAGAAAGCTTGCCGACAACCTCAGAGTCACCGAACGAGCTCTGATCCGCAGGTATTTCATCTATGACCTCAACGTTTTTCTCGGGGAGCTTTACAGCGTTTACTGTTACTTCCGCACCGATATATGTACGTGAATAGCCCGCATAAGAAGCGGAGATCTCAATATTTCCGAGGTATTGCTCTTCATCGACAATTCCCTCGGGAACGGTGATTTTTCCTGTAAATGCGGCATATGAGGAGTTGATATCAACTACATCGGACTTAGCATTTTCGGTAAGCTCTATCGTAGTACCGCCGAGAGTAGCCGTAGCATATGAGCCCTTATATGCGACCGCCAGAACCGACACGGAAGTACCGCCGTCAACACTCAGCGTCTTGCCCTCCGAAACCGAGCTGCCGACCGATTTCAGTACGTTGATGGTTCGCTCTATATTATAGCTTATCGTCTTGCCCTTGTGCGTAATGACAAAAGTATTCATTCCAACTTCAAGCTGCTTTTCAAAGTAGAAGTTGCCCGCTTCATTGAGCGACAGCTTTTCGCCGTCGAAATAAACATCGAAGTTTTCGTCAAATGTACCCATAAACGCAACTGATGTATCATCGGTAGAATAACTTGTGTAATACGGCGAGGTCATTTCGAGATCCTCAAAAAGGCTGTCGACGTTTATCTGCTCGTTGAAATACTTTGTCAGCGTGTCGGTAGTACCCATCGGGTTTTCTTCAAGCGATGCTTCCGAATAGAATACACTGCCCGAATAATTATCAAGCTCGTCAGCCTTGGCGAGCTGTTTCAAGAGCTGATCTTCAACGCCCCAGCCCGCTTCGTCTGTTCCTATTTTTTCGTTGTGATGAACAATATACAGTGGTATATCGGCTGTAGCGGCAACATTGCTCCACCAGGAGCATACTTCATCAAATCCCACTGTTTCATCATCAAGCGAGCCGGAAGCGTTTGCCACGATAAAGTCAGCAAGTCCTTTTTCAGCGAACGCCTTGGTATCGGCATAGCCGTTATAATATGCGGAATATTTCGCGGAAGTGTCACTTCCGTTATCGTTGCGGGAAGAATTTGCCCATATATCCTTTGCGTCAAGACCTACCGCTATCGAATTATCAGAAAGATGAATAACGTCGCTCACCGTGGTGAACTTATATTCAACGCAGTCATAAAGCCAGTTCTTATAGCCTATGCCCGAGCCCTTCTTCATATATTCGTCATATACAGTGTTGCTGTTTGAACCGTAAAATCCCGTAAGGATTATTCCGTTGCATCTGTATCTGAGCGCAAATTTATGTGCTTCGCTTACAAGATAGTCATACTTGTCCTCACCCTCGGGGCAAGAAGACATAGCTCTGTTGATATCGAAATACACAAATCTCTGCATTCCCTTTTTCGTGGCAACGGCAAGCGCCTTTTCAAGCCGATCTCCGCCCTTGTTCATATTTGTGGAAAAATACGAAACATCTTTGCCGTAAGGATTTATGTATACACCGTTCATTCCGTAGCTTATAAGCGTATCCAGCTTTGCCGAAAAACTGTCGCTGAACTTCTCCGCGTCAAAGTCGCCGAGATTTACTACTGTAGCTTTAAGCTCGTCTGACAGAGTAAATTTCGGTACAGCCGTCTGAGCGGTGGTTTTATCTGACTGCTCTGACGCTTTTGCCGACGAAGCGGCGTTATCGTTACCTGCACTTTCCTCGGCAACAGCGCCGAACTGCGACAATAGCATAAGTGCCGATAACGCACCCGCAATTATTCCGGTAAATTTATTTCTCATCTTCTGCTCTTCCTTCCGATATTACGGCTTTTACTGTGTAAGGAGCGGCTTGAACGCCGAGATCTCCTCGCTTACCTCCTGCTTTACAGACTCTTCAGGCTCAAAAATGAACTGATAGCTGTAAAGTATCACGCCGCCGTAATTTGACGTTTCCTGTGACTTTATGATCTGTCGTTTTATTATCTCTGTATCGTTTATCCATTCATACTGACCGTCGCCTGCCCAGGTGTCCTCAGTGCCTATCTTGTACACTGCAAGACCCGGTATAAGCGCTTTTCCTGTACCGCTCAGCATATCGTCCCACTGCTCAATGACCTGTTCAAACGGTTGTCCGCTGTTGTCAAAGCCGTAATATATCTGCGGTGCCATATAATCCACATAACCGCTTTCTCTTGACCATTTCTCAACATCTGCGTAAAGCTGTGTTTCGTTGTTGGTGACGTTACCCTGCGCGCTTACGCCGAATACAGCGGTCGGATTGTGTGATTTAACGGCATTATACATACCCGACACCATTCTGCTGCAATTATCAAGCCTGAACTGTGACAGACTGCTGTATGACGAAGCACTGAAAGCAATGCTGTCAAACGATTCATCGGTAGTCGGATAAAAATAATCGTCTATATGAACGCCGTCAACATCGTACTTTGACACAAGCTCCGCCGCACCGAGCGCAATGAGGTCTGTAACCTCTTTATAAGCGGGATTGAGCCACCAGTATGAGTTTACCTTGACGATATAGTCGCCGTCTTTGGTATCATACCACTGTCCCGTCTTATATGAGGTGCTTACATACGGAGCGTCGTCTTCCTGATAGCAACGCAGAGGGTTTACCCACGCCTGAAAGGATATTCCTCTTGCGTGAGCTTCTTCTATCATTATATCCAGCGGGTCAAAGCCCGGATCTTCTCCGATATAGCCTGTGCAGTATTTCGACCACGGGAAATAGTCGGATCTGTATATCGCGTCACCGTATGGACGCACATGAACATACACCGTATTTATGCCGAGTGACAGACAGTTGTCGTAATACTCTCCGATACCGCTTGCAAATTCCGACTTGCTCTTGCCTGTGAGAATAGGATAAAGTTCGAAATACGATATCCATACGCCCTTGACATCACTGTAATTAAGCGCTGTGTAGCTGTTTACAGGCAGATCGTCATTAAGCGAAGGGGCACTGTTATTGTCAGGCTCAGGCGCAGGTGTTTCCTGCACCTTTCTTTCGGTTGTTGTGCTTGTGGTTTCGGGCGGCTCGGTTTCTATCACCGAAACAGGCGGGTCTGTGCTGTCAGGCTCAGGCGCACTGTCTGTTCTGTCGTAGTGTGTTTCTTCCGCCGGCTCGTCATATGATGTTTCATCATACGATGTTTCGGTTCGTATAACAGTTGTTACCGCGGTTTCGGGCTTTGTCTGCTGTGCAGATACGGCCTTAGTTTTTGCGGCGGTTGCAGTCGTTTCATGAGTGCCGGTCTGCTCGGGTATGCTTTCTGCCGGCTTTATCTCGGTTTTGCTGACGGTAACTCCGCTCATTATATTATTCCGTTCGCTTTCGGACGGGTTATTTTCAAGTATCAGTGCCTTGCCGCAACCGCTTGCCATAACCGACACTGCCGCGGCAATTGCTGTAAACGCAATTTTCTTTTTTACGGACATATATTTTCCTTTCGGGTGATTTATACATTCTGCATCAGATACGCCTCGTAAAATTTCCCGTAAAATACGGGATATACATTAAATTATACAATATCTCCACTGATGAAGTCTACCGCAACGGGTTTATTTTCTCAAATTTCATCAAATTTGCACTTGCAGAAATGATTTTCTATAAATCCTATAATAAACCGCATTTGCGCTTGTGCAATATAAACAAATAAATTTTACGGTTATCGGTTTTCGCTTTGTCGCAAACCGTGTAAATTCTTGACTTTTACTTTGATATAATGTATAATTAACTGTAATCTTTTTTTCAGGAGGACAAAAAATGGGAAACAACGAAAGCAAGGGTCTTACCCTTACTGAAAAGATCATCAAAGACCACATAATTGACGGTGAGATGATCAAAGGAACAGAGATCGGTCTTCGTATCGATCAGACACTGACACAGGACGCTACAGGTACTATGGCATATCTTCAGTTTGAGGCTATGGGCATAGACAGAGTAAAGACTGAGCGTTCACTCGCTTATATCGACCACAACACACTCCAGTCAGGCTTTGAAAATGCCGATGACCACAGATACATAGGCAGTGTTGCAAAGAAGCACGGAATTTACTTCTCACGTCCCGGTAACGGTATCTGCCACCAGGTTCACCTTGAACGCTTCGGCAAGCCCGGCAAGACGCTTATCGGCTCTGACAGCCACACACCTACAGGCGGCGGTATCGGTATGCTTGCAATGGGTGCAGGCGGACTTGACGTTGCAGTTGCAATGGGCGGCGGTGCTTACTACATCACAATGCCCAAGGTAGTAAAGGTAAACCTCACAGGAAAACTTAACGACTGGGTTTCCGCAAAGGACGTAATTTTAAAGGTACTTCAGATAATGTCCGTAAAGGGCGGCGTCGGCAAGGTCATCGAGTACTGCGGCGAAGGTGTAAAAAGCCTCAGCGTTCCCGAGCGTGCGACTATTACCAATATGGGTGCGGAGCTCGGCGCAACTACATCTATATTCCCCTCCGATGAAACAACACTTGCTTTCTTAAAGGCGCAGGATCGTGAAGAGGACTTCGTAGCTCTCAGCGCAGATCCCGATGCGGTATATGACGAAGAGATAAATATCAATCTCTCAGAGCTTGTTCCCATGGCAGCTTGTCCTCACAGTCCCGACAATGTAAAGACCGTTAAGGAGATCGGCGCTATCAAGATAGATCAGGTATGTATCGGTTCATGTACCAACTCCTCATTACAAGATATGCTCAAGGTTGCTCATATATTAAAGGGCAAGACGGTTCACCCCGATGTCAGCCTGTCGATCGCTCCCGGTTCAAAGCAGGTATTCAATATGCTCGCTGACTGCGGCGCATTGTCGATACTCATCAGTGCCGGCGCAAGAATACTTGAGAGCGCCTGCGGTCCGTGCATAGGTATGGGGCAGTCGCCTAACTCAAAGGGTATCTCACTGCGTACATTTAACAGAAACTTCTTGGGAAGAAGCGGAACAAAAGACGGTCAGATCTACCTCGTATCACCTGAAACAGCCGCTATCTCGGCGCTCACAGGTGTATTTACAGATCCCAGACTTGTCGGCGATATGCCTCCTTATGTAATGCCCGAGAAGTTCCTCATAAACGACAATATGGTAGTTCCTCCCGCTTCTCCCGAGGAAGCTCCCAATGTAGAAGTCCTCAGAGGCCCCAACATAAAACCGTTCCCCGTAAATGTTCCTCTCGCTGAAGATATCAAGGCTGAGGTTTCTCTCAAGGTCGGCGACAATATCACTACAGACCATATTATGCCTGCCGGCGCAAAGATATTACCTCTGCGTTCAAATATCCCCGCTATTTCGCAGTACTGCTTCACAGTATGTGACGAAACATTCCCGACAAGAGCAAAGGAGCTTGGAAAGAGCATTATTGTCGGCGGTGCAAACTACGGACAGGGCTCTTCAAGAGAACACGCCGCACTCGCTCCCCTCTACCTCGGCGTAAAGGCTATAATCTGCAAGTCATTTGCGCGTATCCACAGACAGAACCTTATCAACAACGGCATTCTTCCTCTGTGCTTTGTGAATGAGGCTGATTACGACAAGATCGACCGTGACGACGTTCTTGAGCTCCCCGGTATCAGAAATGCGATAGAAAACGGTACAAAGATAACCGTAAAGAATATAACAAAGGGTACAGAATACGAAGTTACCTGCGAATTATCCGAGCGCGGCAAGGGTATGATGCTCGCAGGCGGACTGCTTAACTACACCAAGCACAACAAGTAATATCGAAAGGAAAAGCTACAATGGCAAAAATTCAGATGACCACTCCCATCGTTGAGATGGACGGCGATGAGATGACCAGAATTATCTGGAAGATGATCAAGGATATACTTATCTGCCCTTACGTTGACTTAAAGACAGATTATTACGATCTCAGTCTTGTTCACAGAAACGAAACCAACGATCAGGTAACTATCGACTCCGCAAATGCTACCAAGAAATACGGCGTAGCCGTTAAGTGCGCAACAATAACACCCAACGCACAGAGAATGACAGAATATGACTTAAAGGAAATGTGGAAGTCCCCCAACGGCACTATCCGTGCAATTCTTGACGGTACGGTTTTCAGAGCGCCCATTATCGTAAAGGGTATCACTCCTCTGCTCCCCGGCTGGAAGAAGCCTATCACAATCGCCCGTCACGCTTACGGCGATGTTTACAAGAACTCCGAGATGAAGGTTGCCGACGGCAGCACAGCAGAGCTTGTTGTTACCGACAAGGACGGCAACGAAACAAGACAGCTTATCCACAAGTTCAACGGTTCTGACGGCATCATTCAGGGTCTTCACAACATAAACGCAAGCATCGCAAGCTTTGCAAGAGCGTGCTTCAACTTTGCACTTGATACAAAGCAGGATATCTGGTTTGCAACAAAGGATACAATTTCAAAGAAGTACGACCACACATTCAAGGATATTTTCCAGAAAATATTCGATAACGAGTATAAGGAAAAGTTCGATGCCGCAGGTATCACATACTTCTACACCCTTATTGATGACGCAGTAGCAAGAGTTGTACGTTCAGAGGGCGGCTATATCTGGGCTTGCAAGAACTATGACGGCGATGTTATGTCGGATATGGTAGCTACAGCTTTCGGCAGCCTCGGTATGATGACATCGGTACTCGTTTCACCCACAGGCGTTTATGAGTACGAAGCCGCACACGGCACAGTAACACGTCACTACTACAAGCACTTAAAGGGCGAGGAAACATCTACAAACTCGGTAGCAACTCTGTTTGCATGGACTGGCGCATTAAGAAAGCGCGGCGAGCTTGACGGCAACAAGGAGCTTTCCGACTTTGCGGACAAGCTTGAAAAGGCTACTATAAAGACGATAGAAGACGGTGTTATGACCGGCGACCTCTATGTACTTTCAAACCTCGAAAATAAGAGAAAGGTAAATACAGAGGACTTCCTGCTTGAGATCAACAACAGACTTAAGGAAACACTGTAATTCAAGTAAAAATACGAAACTGTAAGGAGGCATCACCTTGTCGAAAAGCATCAATATATCAAACTCGGTAATACGCAGACTTCCCCGCTACTATCGCTTTCTCGGCGAGCTTGAGGATCAGCGGATCTCTAAAATTTCTTCAAGGGAATTGTCGGAGAGAATGCACCTTACCGCGTCACAGATAAGACAGGATCTTAACTGCTTCGGTGGCTTCGGACAGCAGGGCTACGGCTACAACGTGTCGGAGCTGAGAAAAGAAATAGGTCGTATTCTCGGTGTTGACAAGCACAGGAAAACAATACTTATCGGCGCGGGCAATCTCGGCACGGCACTTGCGGTGCATATCAACTTTGAAAAGAGCGGGTGCAGCCTTATCGGCATATTCGACTCCAACAAGAAAATAGTCGGCAATCCTCTCGGAAAGCTTAACATCACTGATATAGACGACCTTGAAGACTTCTGCCGTAAAAACAAGCCCGAGGTCGCGGTCCTTTGCATACCGAAGTCCGTGACCAAGGAGATAGTCGACCGCCTTACAGGGCTTGGCGTGCGGTCATTCTGGAATTTCTCCCACTATGACATAAACGTTGAGCATAAAAATATAATTGTTGAGAATGTTCACCTCGGCGACAGTCTGCTGACGCTTTCCTACGGTGTAAATAACAATCTTGACAATGACAAGTAAATAAAAATCTGCCGGGGAATTTGTTTCCTCGGTATTTTTTTGCAAAACTGCGGATTTTATTTCATTTTCAATAGACAAACGGTTTCATTTGTGGTACAATAAATGATGTATAGATATAGAGAACCGCAAAAGGAAGGTAACAAAAATGAACAAATCGGAAATTCTGATGGACGTGCACAATCACTCCAACCTGTCACCCGACGGAAGCAACGAACCCGAAGAAATGGTCAGACGAGCGATAGAGCTCGGAATAAAGTACTATTCGCTGACTGATCACCTTGAAATAAATAAATTCTACGATGAAGAATACCTCTATGAAGAGCCGGTAAAACGAGCGTCCGGGATATCTCCCGCCCTCATTGAAAAATATGCCGGACAGATAAATATGGCATACGGCGTTGAGCTCGGACAGCCGCTTCAGGATATGGAGCTTACCGAAAGAATGCTGTCAAGCTACAAATACGACTTCATAATCGGCTCGCTTCATATGTGCAACGGTTGGGAGGATTTCTACCTGCTCGACTACAACGAGGTACAGCCCGAGATGATAATGAAGCTGTACTTTGAAGAAATGCTTGAAATGGCTCGCTGGGGAGAATTTGACGTTCTCGGACATCTTACATATCCCTTACGCTATATTGTCGGCGAATCCGAACTTTATATAGATATGAGCAAGTATCTTTCGATAATAAAGGAGATATTCTCGACGCTTATAAAGAACGATATCGGAATTGAAATAAATTCAAGCGGGCTCAGACAAAAGATAGGTCTTACTCTGCCCGATGAATATTATGTAAGACTTTATAAGGAGCTCGGCGGTAAGATACTTACGGTCGGTTCTGACGCGCATTGCACAGAAGACCTCGGAAAAGGCATTCCCGAGGCAATAGCACTCGCAAAAAGTGTAGGATTTACAGAGCTTGCATTTTTCAAGAAGCGCAATCCTACATTTATCAGTATAAAATGATTCGGAGGATAAGACGATGACAAAGAAAGAAAAGCTTGTAAACCTTTTAAGACAGGATGCCAGACTTTCAAACGAACAGTTAGCGGCGATGCTGGATACCTCAGCCGATGATGTCGCGGCGATGATAGCGGAGCTTGAAAAGAGCGGAATGATAATCGGTTATACCGCAATTATAAATGAAGAAGAATTTGACAGGAACTCAGTCAGCGCATTTATCGAGGTCAGAGTTTCTCCCGAGATACAGTGCGGCTACGATGACGTTGCCGCGGTTATAGCCCAGTACGATGAGGTATCCTCCGTTTATCTGATGAGCGGCGGATATGACCTTGCCGTAACTATAAAGGGCACAAATCTGCGTGATGTTGCTATGTTCGTAACAGACAGACTTGCACCTCTCGGCGGTGTTCTCAGCACAACAACACACTTCATTCTGCACAGATATAAAGAAAAAGACAAGATGTTCCTTAAGAACACGGACGAAAGGAGTTTAGTATCTCCGTGATGGATTATGAAAATATACTTTCCCGAAAGGTGCAGGATCTGCAATTTTCGGGCATAAGAAAGTTTTTTGATATAGCAGCAAGCTACGATGATGTAATTTCCCTGTCGGTAGGCGAACCCGACTTCAAGACCCCCTGGGCAATAAGAAAAGAAGCTATAAGAGTACTTGAAAAGGGTCGTACTAACTACACGGCAAATGCAGGACTTGCAGATCTTCGTACTGCGATAAATGATTATATAACCGACAGGATACACGTTTCCTATGACCCTATGCACGAAATTCTCGTGACGGTAGGCGGCTCTGAGGCTATTGACCTTGCCGTAAGAGCGCTTGTTGACACAGGCGATGAGGTGCTTATCCCTCAGCCGAGCTTTGTCTGTTACGGTCCTATCGTGACACTTGCAAACGGCACGCCCGTTGCGATAGAAACAAGCGTTGAAAACGGCTTCAAGCTGACCGCCGAAGCACTGAAAGCGCATATAACCCCGAAAACAAAAGCCCTTGTACTTCCCTACCCCAACAATCCCACAGGCGCTGTTATGAGAAGAGCCGACCTTGAAGCGATAGCGGAGGTTATCAGAGATACAAATATTGTCGTAATTTCGGACGAGATATATTCCGAGCTTACCTACGGCGATGAAGAGCACTGTTCAATTGTCGATATAGACGGAATGAAAGAGCGTACCGTTCTTATAAACGGCTTCTCAAAGGCGTTTTCAATGACAGGCTGGCGACTCGGCTTTGCCGCAGCACCCGCTCCTATCATCACTCAGATGCTGAAGATACACCAGTACGGCATAATGTGTTCGCCCACAATGAGCCAGTACGCCGCAGTGGTTGCACTTAAGGACTGCAAAAAAGATATAGAATATATGCGCAATGAATACGATATGAGAAGACGTCTTATAGTAAACGGCTTCAATGAGATGGGGCTTGAATGCTTTGAACCCGAGGGCGCATTCTACATCTTCCCGTCAATAAAGAACACGGGGCTTACATCGCAGGAATTTTGCGAACAGCTGATAGAAAAGCACAGAGTTGCCGTAGTGCCCGGTGATGCCTTCGGAAAGTGCGGCGAGGGTTATATCCGCGTATCATACGCATATTCGCTCCAGCATATCAAGACTGCACTTGAGCGTATAAGACTGTTCCTCGAAGAGCTCGGTGTTCTGCAATGAAAATTAAAATCAGGGCATATGCAAAGCTGAATTTATTCCTTGATATAACAGGCAGACTGCCGAGCGGCAGACACTCGCTGAATATCGCAACGCAGAGCGTAGACGTGTACGATGATATAACGGTGCGCGTTCTCAGCACCGACAGCTTCGGGTGCAGTATAACCTGCGACAACCCCGACATTCCGTGCGATGAAAAGAATATCGTATGGAAAGCCGCAAGAGCGTATTTTGATGCGACCGACATAAATGCCGAAATTTCGGTAGATATAGAAAAGCACGTTCCTCTGATGGGCGGAATGGGCGGTTCATCGGTTGACGGTGCAGGTACGCTTGTAGCGCTGAATGAGCTGTTCGGCAAAAAGCTTGATACAGACGCACTTTGTGCTATCGGCGATAAGATCGGCGCAGATGTTCCTATTTGCCTGAAAGGCGGAACACAGTACAGCATTTCAAGCGGCGATATGATAACAGCCGAATGTGAGCATAACTGCGTATTTCTCTGTATTTATCCCAATTTTACGCTCAGTACCGCAGAAGCTTATACAAAATATGACGAAAACCCGACCGCGATAGATCCTCATTACGCCGATTTTGTAAGCAGCATAGTCTGCGGCAGTCTTTCGGACAGTGCAAAATACATAAGCAATGTATTCACAGAGATCTATCACGACAGACGCATTGATGAAATCAAAAACGATATTCTGTCGGCAGGTGCGATATCGTCCGAAATGACAGGAAGCGGGAGCGTCGTTTTCGGCATTTTCAAAGACGAAAAAACGGCTTTACAGGCGCAGAGTGTTTTATCGTCAGAATACCCGCATTTGTTTGTCGCACATCCTACAAATTGCGGCATTTCGGTAATTGAACGGTAATTTGGCGCAAATGCTTGAAATTTGCCGCCGGATATAGTATAATTATATAGTCCGATTTACAAGGAGGTTATGTATATGATCACGATCAACAACCACTTAGGAACGATCACCTATTCAAAGCAGTTCTTTTACAGCCTTATAGGCGGTACTGTTACCAATTGCTTTGGCATTGTAGGAATGAATGCCGTTGACGCAAAGCAGACATTCATCGAAAAAGTACCTCTTAAGTTTGTCAAGAAGTTTGCCGACAAGACTATCCTTTCAGAAAAAGGTGTCACGGTAAAATATAAAAATGACAAGCTGTATATCGACCTTCACATTTCCGTTATGTATGGCGTGAATGTGTCAACGATAGTAAAGAGTATCATTCATAAGGTAAGATTTGCAGTTGAGGACGAAACAGGATTTACCGTTGATAAGGTAAACGTTTTTGTCGATGCTGTCAAAGTATAAATCAAGGAGAGTATCTGACTGATGTTAAGCGGAAAAATTCTCAGAGATGCTATCATCTCAGGCGCAAACAATATAATCAACAATAAGGAGAGCGTTGACGAACTTAACGTATTCCCCGTTCCAGACGGCGACACAGGCACTAATATGTCTATGACCATAAGAAATGCCGTTGCAGAACTTAATATGCTCAGCGACAGCGCAACTGTCGAAACAGTAGCGCAGACAGCGGCTTCTGCAATGCTCAGAGGTGCAAGAGGCAACTCAGGCGTTATCCTGTCGCTTTTATTCAGAGGTCTTTCAAAGGGTCTTGCAGGAAAGCACGAGGCTACAGTAGAGGACTACTGCAACGCACTCAAATTAGGTGCTGAGGCGGCATATAAATCGGTAATGAAACCCACAGAGGGTACAATACTTACAGTAGCAAGAGTGGCAAGTGAAAAGGCCGCCGATGCTCAGTGCAAGGACTTCCCCGAGCTGTTTGAAGTTCTGACAACAGCCGCAAAGGAAACACTTGACCAGACCCCCGAGATGCTCCCCGTTCTTAAAAAGGCAGGTGTTGTAGACGCAGGCGGTATGGGCTATTACACAATACTCAAAGGTATGGCTTCCGTTATCTGCGGCGGCGTAATGATAGAAACCGACGAGGAAACCAAGACCGAAAAGGCAGTCGTAACAAATGCCGCAGGCACATACGAAACCGACATTGAGTTTACTTACTGCACAGAGTTCATCGTAGTAAAGAGCGATGTAAACAAGGACGCGACAAAGCTCCGCGCTTTTCTTGAATCGATAGGCGACTGCGTTGTTGTTGTAGATGATGACAGCATCATAAAAGTCCACGTTCATACAGAGCACCCCGGTAAGGCGCTTGAAGAGGGTATCCTCTACGGTTCACTCATAAATCTCAAGATCGAGAATATGAAAGAACAGCACAAGGGTGCGGCGGCAAAGGCTGAAATGCAGAAGAAGCAGAAGCTCGCCCCAGCAGAGCCTACTAAGGATTTCGGCTTTGTATCAGTTACATCGGGTGCAGGACTTGAAGACCTGTTCAAGGATCTCGGCGTTGACGTTATAGTACGCGGCGGTCAGACAATGAACCCTTCGACAGAGGATATACTTGAAGCTATCAATGCAACCCCCGCAAGAAATATCTTTGTTCTCCCGAACAACAAGAATATAATTATGGCGGCTGAACAGGCTGTAAAGCTCACCGACAGAAACGTTATAGTTTTACAGACGAGAACAATACCTCAGGGTATCACTGCTATGCTTGCGTTTGATGAAAGCAGCGATTTCAGAACAAACGGCGCAAATATGACAAAAGCACTTGATAACGTAGGCTCAGGCTCAATTACCTTTGCTGTGCGCGACAGTGACTTTGAGGGCAGACAGATAAAGAAGGGCGAAATTCTCGCCATGGAAAACGGCAAGCTTGCATTTGTCGAAAAGGACGTTACAAAGGCGCTCATCAAGATAACAAAGAAGCTTATCCGTTCAGGCTCGTCATATATCACTGTAATTTACGGCAGTGACGTAACCGATGAAACCGCTCAGGCGGCTTTTGAAGCACTCAGAGCCAAGATAAGCGATGATATCGAAATAGTACTTGTAAACGGCGGACAGCCTGTATATTACTACCTCGTATCAGTAGAATAATTTTATGAACGAAATAAAAAAATGTCCCGACTCCCCTGTCTGCTATATCAAGGGTGTCGGAGAAAAACGAGCAAAGCTTCTCGGAAAGCTCGGCATTACAACAGCGTTACAGCTTGCCGAGCATTATCCCAGAGGATATATTGACTTCAATGAAACGACTGCAATAACAGAACTGATAAATGACGGCGAAAACCACGTTGTAAAAGCATTCGTTACAAAGAAGTTCCCGCCGTATTACGGCAGGATAAATATATTCAAGGTATTAGTCAGTGACGGCACAGGCGATATGCTGATTACATTTTTCAATAGTGACTATTCTTTCACAAGGCTTAAGCTCGATAACGAATATTGCTTTTACGGCAAAGCGGCGGGTGATTTTCTCAGAAAGGAAATGAACTCGCCGATTTTTATTGACTCCTCAGAGCCTAATAAGCTTATGCCCCGCTACAGCCTTACAACCGGCATATCGCAAGGCATAATGTCAAACTGCATCAAAAACGTCCTCAGCGGCTTTACCTATGAGGATCATCTGTCGGAAAGTCTGAGAGAAAAATACGACCTCATCGCTTACGACACCGCTCTCAGGTGGATCCATTTCCCGGAAAATAAAGAGCAGTACGACAAGGCTAAATACCGCCTTACGTTTGAAGAGCTATTCCTTTTACAGCTCGGACTTAAGTCGATGAAGAACCGCAATAAACGCCTTGCGGGCGCGACAATGCAGAAAAAGAGCGTTGAGCCTTACTACTCTTCTCTGCCGTTTGAGCTGACAGGAGCACAGAAACGCGCTATTTCGGACTGTTGTGCCGATATGCAGAAGTCCGTGCCGATGAACAGGCTGTTACAGGGTGATGTCGGCTCTGGTAAAACCGCCGTAGCGGCAGGAGCGGCATATTTTGCCTATCTGAACGGCTACCAGTCCACTCTTATGGCACCTACTGAGATCCTTGCAAAACAGCACTATGACACGCTTTACAAGTTCTTAGCGCCGCTTGGTGTGAATATTGCTCTGCTTACAGGTTCGCAGACACCCGCGCAGAAAAAGCAGATACGACAGCTGATAGCTGACAGTCAGATCGACATTGCTGTGGGAACGCAAGCGCTCATACAGAAAAGCACAAGGTTCAGTTCACTCGGTCTTGTGATAACCGACGAACAGCACCGTTTCGGTGTTGAACAGCGCGCGGCACTCGGCTCAAAGGGCAACGAACCCCACGTTCTTGTTATGTCGGCAACCCCTATCCCCCGCACTCTCGGTATGATAATATACGGCGACCTTGACATCTCAATACTTGACGAAATGCCGAAAGGCAGACTTCCCGTAAGGACATATGCAGTCGATACAAGCTATCGCGAAAGACTGTATAAGTTTATCCTGAAATATGTAAAAAGCGGCTTTCAGGCGTACATCGTCTGCCCGCTTATAGAAGAGGGTGTATCCGAAAAGGCGGCGGCAACCGATTATATAAACTCGCTTCAGAGCACCTGCCTTGCAAACGTTCCGACAGGACTTCTTCACGGAAAGATGAAGCAGGCCGACAAGGACGCGGTAATGCAGGACTTCAAGGATAACAAGCTGAAAGTCCTTGTTGCGACAACGGTGATAGAGGTCGGTGTAGATGTTCCGAATGCTGTCGTAATGATAATCGAAAACGCCGAGCAGTTCGGACTGTCACAGCTTCACCAGCTCAGAGGCAGAGTCGGCAGAGGTGCGGAGCAATCTCACTGTATTCTTGTCACCGACAATAAAAGCGAATACACAAAACAGCGTATGGATACAATGGTACGAACCACGGACGGCTTTGAAATTGCCAACGAAGACTTAAAGCTCCGCGGACCGGGTGACTTTTTCGGAAGCAAGCAGCATGGTCTTCCTCAACTAAAGATCGCCGATATTTATGCCGACCTCGACATACTAAAATTGACGGGCGAAGCGGCTGATGATATCCTGCGCGATGATATCCATCTTGAAAAGCCTAAAAACAGCAGTTATATGAAAATGATAAATAAATTGTTTGAAAATGCGCCGAACGCATAAAGGAGAATATATGGCAGAAGAGCTCGAAAAATGGAGATATCCAAGATTTTTCTCGGATACAATAGATGAAGACGGCAGAACAATATATATGAATAGCGAGGACTCAAAGCATATCGTGCAGGTTCTTAGAATGAGAACAGGCGACAAGGCGATAATCTGCGATAAAAACGGTCATGATTACCTGTGCGAGCTGTCCTCTGCCGAGAACAAAAGCTCAGTAGAATTTGCGATACTCGACAAAAAGGATAACGCGGCAGAGCCCGATGTAGAAATAACACTCTACCAGGCTATCCCGAAGAACGATAAGCTTGATTTCATCGTGCAGAAGGCGACAGAGCTTGGTGCGGCGCGTGTTGTACCGTTCCTGTCAAAGCGCTGTGTTTCCCGCCCCGATGCGAAAAGTGCCGATAAAAAGGTACAGCGCCTACAGCGCATAGCGTATGAAGCGTCAAAGCAGTGCGGCAGAGGAAAGATCCCCGAGGTTATGCCGTTTACCGATTTTAAGTCCGCCGTAACCGGCATAGACAGCGACACCCTGCCGATAATTTTCTATGAATGCGGCGGCAAAAAGCTGTCCGAGCTTGATCTGTCTGATAAGAAAATCGCAGTATTCATCGGCAGTGAGGGCGGTTTTGAAAAGGAAGAAGTCGACTATGCTCTTTCTAAAGGATTTACCGCAGTGCATCTCGGCGAACGTATTTTAAGATGTGAAACCGCACCTGTTGCGGCGCTTGCCGTTTTGATGAATTTGACAGGAAACCTTTAAGAATTTTGTTAAAACTGCTCATATTGATAAAAAACACTTGAAATCCGACTGTGAATATAGTATAATAATTACAATAAAGTTGGTGTGAAAGCACCGGAAAGAGGTTGAAAATGAAAGCATTTACCGGTTTTGCCGTTGGCACTCTCGCAGTACTCGGTGCTGTTGCAGCTGTCTTTATATATCTTAAGAAGAAGACAGAAAAGGAGATCGAATACGATCAGTTCGATGATATAATGGACAGCGATGAAGATTTCGATGATGAATTCTTTGATGATGACGATGAGGTTCTTGACCCCGCCGAGGTTATGAACAAGGCTGATGATGAAGTAAAGGCTGATACAGCAAAAGAAGCTGCCGAAGAGCCTGCTGAAGAAAAAGCGCCTGAAGCTGAAGCTCAGGAATAATCTTTACGGATAATATTTAACGGGACTGCTTAATACAGCCCCGTTTTTGTTATATATAAATCACACCACAGATTATTTGTGACCTTCATACTCAGACTTCTCTATACAATATGTAAGCTCTCCCGATGTTACGCTCGTCCTTTCGTAAAACCGTGTGCCGCTGTTATCTGTAAGCGTCATTCCGAGCTTTTTCATCACTTTTTCCGATGCAATGTTTCTTATATCACAATGAGCTATCACCATTTTCGCCGAAAGCTGTTCAAACGCATACCCGATAAGCGCCTTGCCAGCCTCTGTTACAAACCCTTTGTTCCTGTAGTCCTTACTTACTACCCAACCTATCTCAAATGTGCTTTCGTCAAGCGTTTCAAGGTCGATACCACCGATGATATTATCGTTATAGATAATTACATATTCTCTGATTGACGGATTTTCCCTTTCCCACTCACGAACCGAGTTCCGGACAAATTCTACGGTTTGCTCAATAGTATCATTTGGCAGGAAGAGCATCATATCGATTTCCTTGTCGCCCGCATATTTGTGGATCTCTTCTGTATCTGAAACCGCTACAGGTCTGATAATAAGTCTTTCGGTAACGATCGTGTTTTCTTTTATATAATTCAATAGCTTCACACCTTTACGTTCGGATTGGTATACTGTCCGTGCTTCTGCGTTTTATTACCGTAATTTATCGCAAACTTCGGACATCTGTGCAAACAGCCAAGACACATAACGCATTTAGCCGCAACCCATACAGGCTTGCCGTCTTTCATTTCAATTGCGTTTACAGGGCATTTTATACTGCACAGACCGCACCCTATACACTGCTCGGTTACAGAAAAATTTGCTGTATTACGAGCTGAGTTATTATATATCGGCTGAGCAAACAAATCAACTACAAACGCAGGAAGCGAGCGCTCCATTTTCCTGTTATGCTGTCGTGCTTTTATTTTCCCGATAACATCGTCAATATCATATTCGGTAGTTTTTGTGAACCTTCTGACCTTCTCTGGTGTCGAAAGGTCAAAGACAGGCGTCCATGTATCAGCCATTCTGACAGAGTAAAATGCATCGATTTTTCTGCCTTTTATCAGTCTGTCCGCAATGCGCCCGGACGCTCCGGGAGTTGTACCGTATGTTGCGATAAAGCAGAGATATTCCGCTGTGAAATTTGATTTTTTTAAAAAATCAGTTACTATACTCGGCAATCCCCAGAAATAAGTAGGAGATACGATCGTAATATCACTGTCTGAAAAATCATATCTGCAAAGCTTAATGCAATCCGTAATTGAAACGGTTTCCTGTCCGGTAGCGTCTGAAATACGCCGTGCAACATACTTGCAGTTCCCTGTTGCCGAAAAGAATATAATCATATTTTCACCTGTGATATCAAATCACTTTAGCGTATAAAGCCTGTAATAGACATTGACATACGGTACGGCGGTCGGCTTTCCGTTATCATCAATTTCGATGCTGTAATAATAATTACAGTATTCCATTTCATTGACAGTCTGCGAAACAGTCAGGTCATACAAAGTAGCACGTCTAACAAAGGAATACATATGCCGTCCCTGTTCTGCCTGCGACCTGCTTGTGATATTGCTGTCGGCGCATACTATATATCTGACTGATGAAACATCAAATCCGACACTTATAAGCTCATTTTCCATAGAACTGTCTTTGTTCATATAATTTTCAAGCTGTGAAATTTCAGAAAGCGTTATTTCGTTTATAGGATCTGACAATAATGAGTTTACCTTTTGCAGACTGAATGTTCTGCCGAGTGTAGTACTCAGTATTCTGCCGCTCTCACTGCTGTCGACATTATGTGCGTCAAGATAGCTGTCAAGTGTCGTCAGGCTGTTACAAATCTCCGCAAACTCATCTGCATTGCTTTCAGAGCCTGAGGTCGAAATATACTCAATGACAGCAGCATTGGTAATTACGCTCAGCGACATACTTCTGAACATTTTTTTATCATCTACACTCTCGGGATACCAGTTGTAGATATCATCACACAGCGCGTCAAAAGAATCAAGTGCACCGTCTGAGTACCCGGAAATGATCCTCTCGAGCAGCTTGCTGTAGGATATGCCCTTGACCTTAGCGGAATATACCGCCGTTATCTTAGCTTTAAGCTCCTTTGCCTCTGAGCTGAGGGTTTCAAGCTCCTGATTATCCTTTGTCGCGCTCATCTGATCATATACTGCAAACAATCTTGCCGTGCTGTCGCAAACAGGGCGTATGAGAGTATGCATTGCTAAAAGGTCGTTCATATATCTCTCAACGCTGTACATATCCTCGGTGCTTTCTGTACCGGATGTTATTCTGTCCGAGCCGAGCAGTTCGTTTGTTCTCCTTACAGATCTGTAGATATAGCCGTACTTATCACTGAGCTTTGCGTAATATTCGCCGAACGTACCGCTTCCTGCTGTTACCGCGGATAATCTGTCAAGCGAAAGCTCATTGCCTATGCTCACCGTACCGAAATATTCATTCATGGCTGTAAGCATATCGTGAAGCTCATCGTTATCGGCATTATCAATATCATCGCTGTCCTGCTCGGCGGCACTGTAATACAGCGGAAATGCCGCGATATTTGTCTGTATGCCCCAGCGGCTCATTACTGCGCCCGAGCGTATTCCGACAGTGCCGTACAGCTCCGCGTTTTCTGCCGACGAGGTTTTCGGTATATCAAAGCAGACAGTAGCCATATCGTCCTGAGCGGTTATGGAAGTAATCACCGCCTTGGAATAATCACCGCTGAAGATAAAGCTGTTCTTGCTTATTACATTGAATGTACCGTCTACCACACTGAACTGAGCCGTTACTTTGAAGTCAGAGCCGTTCTCCTCAACCTTGGTAATAACCGCGCTTACATCGGGAGATTTGGGCGATACATTGAAATACAGCGGATAATTTATACTCAGTGCGCTGTCCTTAATGCTGAATGTACAGTCGGATATCAGCGTGATTGCCTTGGACGGTGCTTCCGTATCAAATGAAAGATACAATACTCCGTCATTTGCCGATACCCTGTCAAAACGTGTTATCTCAACGCTGTTGTCATCACAGCCGAACATATTTACCTGAGCGCTGTCACTGAATGTGCAGTCAACAAGCGAAATGTGTATTCTTGCATAATTTGTCGAAGCCTCGAAGTCGTTTGACTGGAAAACGACCGACGGCGATACAATATCGACCGCAGTCGACACATCAATAGCCGCGTCTGTTATAGCTCTGCGCTTAACAGTTATACAGCCGTCATCATCGGAATTATAGCCGTTGTCCGAATTTATCACGAATGCCAGCGTATTGTCACCGACCTTTTCGATGTCGCTTATCTCGCAGTTTTCAAAGCCGCCCGACAGCACAATATCATCTGCCGTGACCTCGCTTGCAAAACTGCTTTTGTCAAGCGTAAGCTTGAATTTGTTGCTTGTGCTTTCCGAGCGTATCTGCGTAGTATCGCTGACAAGCGAATATGCTGTGTACTTCACCGGTATCATCGAAACAAGATATCTTCCCGAGGCGTTGGTCTTCTTATCAAACAGCACAAAGAAGCAGTCGGGCTGATTTTCGCTGAACTTGCTGTCGCTGAAAGCGACTGTTGCCGAATGCTCCGAGTTCACCGTAAGCGATGTAACCTTTGCGTACACCGCCGAGTATTCGTCGGTGTTCAGCTTTACCGCCTGCGATGCGTCAATGTCAGGAAGCTTGTCGCTGTCGATATATGAATAGAATACTTTTACACTGTCGGCGCTTATATCTTTATTCAGTGTGATATTATCGGCAGACACATTGACCGAGAACTCGCCCTTGGTGTTATATGCAAGCTCGCTGTCCGACTTCATTTCCGCGAAATTATGCTCTTCCCTGTCTTTGTCATTATCATTTACAGAGCAGGCGCTGAGTGATGTCAGTATCAGCGATGAAGCCAATGCGACCGCCAACATCATTATAAATATTTTTTTCAAGCAATCACTTCCTTTAATTTTAAAGCGTCAGTTCAGAAACATATTGGTTACCGTATATTTTATTCCGATCGCATTCGGTATCGGATAATAGTTGGAGTCGCTGTACATATCAAGTATAGCGCTGTTGTCCGAAAGCTCGGGAGAGATTTTTCTCTGTCCGTAGTCGTCAAGGTTGTTATCGTTGAATGAGAAATAATAATAATCTATCATATTGTTGTCGCCATCGTCCCAGGTAAGGTCAGCGTGATACCACTCACCGTCAAGCTGTACCATATTCCACATATGCGGCTCGCCGTCGCTGAGCCCGACTACCAGTATATTATCCACCGCTATGCACTGGCAAAGGTACTGATAAGCTCTGGAGTACGACTCGCACACACCGCTACCGACATTAAGCACGCCGAATGCTTCATACGTTCCGTTACCTTCGAGCGAATAGTCATATTCGGCATTTTTCAGTATTTCGTCATGTATGTCAAGCAGATAATCAACCAGTGACTCCGCACCATCTGCTTTTTCCAGTATCTCGGTCGCTCTCTTTTCAGTCTGCTGAACATAGTATTCGCATTCAGCCTTTGTGAAGTCGTAGTCGAGCATTATCGAGCTTACGTCATTTTTGTTTCCGCTCCAGCTTCTGAACGAAAGCGGAGCTTGGAAAAGAAGCGGATTGTCATAGTTTACGCACATCAGAATTCTGTACAGCCGCTGATAAGACACACCGGTAAACGGCACGTCAAACTTCGTTTCAAAGTTGCTTATTGCCCTGTAAAGGCAGGAATAAATATACCTGTCATACTTGTCAAGCGAATTATACCCATATCCGTAAAACGCGTCCTCGGTTGTGCCGAGTATCACATAAGACCCCACATACACACGGCTCATCTTGCCGTCCTTCTCCGCTCTGACGCAGATATTTGTTACACCTGTTTCCATTCGGATACCGATCTCGGGATCATAAAGATAAGCGGTTTTGTTTTTTTCGGGCAGTGTTCCGTCGGTTGTATACCATATTGTGTCACTGCAATCAAATTTCAGCGTCTGTGGCTTGTGATAATATCCCGACTTGACATTCGGGTTAAATTCATACTCAAAGCCGTTATCAAACTCCTTATCGTCAAATGAATATTCAAACGGAAGCTCCACGGGACTTCTGAGCCGCTCTCTGAAATAATCGTAGTCGGTTTCCTCAATATCCTGCGCCACATAATACGAAACCGCATTTCTTACACTGCGCTTTGAATTATCCGGGAAAACAAGTGATAGTACAACGGCGATCACGCCGAGAATAAAAAATACCGCAGCTCCTCTGCTCATACATACACCCCTTATATTTTGATCGTTTATCGTCTTGTTTTAAGCTTCATTCTGATATCATCGCCGCTGAAAACAAGCGTTTTCATAGAATAAAGCCGTGATACTATCCGATCGGCATAACGCTTTTTCAGCTCTGTTCCTGTGAGATTGGTATTGACTATCGTAGGTCTGCCGTAATTCAGTCTTGTGTTTATCAGCTCATACAGGCACGAAACATAGAACTGCGACTCAAACTCCGCGCCGAGGTCGTCAAGCAGTAACAGGTCGCACTCCTTGAGCGTGTTCATTACCTCGGCATCGTCCTCGGTCTTGTTGAAGTGAGCGTTTTCTATCCTTCTTAGCAGATCGGGTACTGAGCCGTACACCACGGAATAGTTCTTTTCAATGACCTTCTTTGCGACCGACAAGGAAAGATGCGTCTTTCCGAGCCCCGTTCCGCCTGTCATAAAAATACTCTCACCCGGCACGAGGAAATTCTCCGCATACGAAACGCAGAAGTCATAATTCTGCTTCATTATATCTCTGGGTGATTTATTTTTAAGCTCCGCCTTGGGCTGATCGCTGTAAAGACTGAGGTCAAAGCTCTCAAAGCAGGTAAGCCCCATAGGCAGGCTCTTACTCAGCTCCTTTGACGCGATCATTTTCAGCACATCGTTATAGCATGAACATCTGCCGTGTTCGCCGATACCGGTATCACAGCACTTTTTGCAGGTGAATATCGGGTCAAGATAGTCCTCGGGGTATCCGTTGCTTTTGAGCAGTGTTCTCATTCTGTCCTGAAGCGCAAGATTTTCATTCTTAAGCCTTTCAATTTTTTCACGGGCATCGGAATTTCTTGAAAGTATGATTTTTGCCAGCACATCGATAGTACCGCTGAGCTTTTTATCAATTTCCCCTATTTCGGGAATTTTTACGCGCAGTTCTCTTATGCGCCGCTCAATAGTTACACTGTTATCAAAGCGGCGCTTGTCGATTATCTCCTGTGCTTTTGTATAATAATTTGACGGATAAGCCATATTTACTCCTTATGTATAATCTTCAAGAAGCATATCATCGATTTTTTCTGCATCAAACGATGAATTGTTCTCGGTAGAGATCGGTCTGCTATTCTTTTCGTCGTTTACCTGCTGTTCAGTCGTAATTCCCTTTGCGTGCCAGTTTTCAAGTATCTTGCTGATATACGGGAAAGCGAACTGCCCCTTTGCGTTGACATTGATCTCGTAAGCCAGTTTAACCATTTCGGAATTGAAATTCCATACGTTATACCATAAATCGACAAAATCCTTTTCTTTCTGCGTCAATGCCCTGTTTATTCCGAACATAGACTTGACAGAGCTTTCGGCGATGTTTTTCGACTGTAGCATTGATATCTGTCTTTCGGCGGCGGCAAGGTCGTTAATGCCGTTTTCCATCCAGTTCATCGCTGTTTCCTTAAGATACGCAGGCGATGATTTGTTTATTGAGAAGCAGTAATCCACCATCATAAGCGCGACCTCGGTCGGAAGCCCTATATGCTCGGTGATCGTGATAAGAGCGTTCTGCTCGGTATGCTTTAGCGGTCTGCCGTAAAGCGTTTCGCAGGTTTTGAAAAGAAAATCGACCTTATCGTCTTTTCTTACCGTGTCTGCGATCTCTGCAGGTGAAAACTCGGGTGAACGTAAAGCCGCCGCCTTTACTGCGGCAAATTCAGCCTGTTGCGCCGTAACACCCTGCGGAACTGTTACGCTCGCCGATACAGCCGCCATTACAGGCTCTTTTGCCTGCGGCTTTGAGGCGGGCACTCCCTGCTTCGGTTCATAAATGCCGTGATTTTGCGATAACAGTCCGACCTGCTCCCAGAATGAAAGCGCGTCCTTTACGTCCTCTGCCGCCATCGAAAGCGCCTCGGATATCTCACCGTCACTGAGCTGTTCTCCGCTGTGACGCAGAAAATACAGTAAAACCTTGATACTGCTACCGCTTGCTATCTTTATGTATTTGTCAACGACATCTGAGGGCACTGCAAAAATGCTGCCCCAGCTGCCGAGATTTATCATGTAACTCATAATTGCTCCGTTTTTATCTGTTTTTTGATTTAAATATACTTTTTAATTATACCACAGTTGACACGAAATTGCACTACTTTTATAAAAAAACACTTGATTTAGAAAAACTAAATACATCATTGAAACATAATAAAATCGGGCATCAGTTTTCACACCGATGCCCGATTATAACTTTTGAATTTTTACCGCTTACTTCTTCATCTTGACTGTCAGCGTTTTGCTCCATGAGCTGTATTGCTTTGTGCTTCCGTAAGTCTTGTAAGCTCTTATCCTGAACTTGTAGCTTGTATTTGACTTTAAGCTCTTGACGGTATAGCTTGTAGATGTAGCCTTAGTGCCTGTATAAACAGTTACCCACTTGCCGTTTTTGTACTGTTGTAACTGGTAACCGCTTGCTGTTGTACCCTTGTTCCAGCCTAACTTTACCGAAGTCTTGGCTGTTGATTTTGCCTTAAAACCGCCTACGCCGTAAGGGTTGGTATTTACCTTGACTTCCTTGCTCCATGATCCGTACTGCTTTGTGCTACCATAAGTTTTGTAAGCTCTTATTCTGAATCTATAACCTGCCGTGCCTGCCTTGAGATTTTTAACAGTGTAGCTTGTATTTGTCGCCTTAGTACCTGTGTAGATAGTTACCCACTTACCGTTTTTGTACTGCTGTAACTGGTAGCCGCTTGCGGTCGTACCCTTGTTCCACTTTAACGTAACAGAGGTACTTGTTTTTGACGAGCACTTGAAGCCGCTCACGCCGTAAGGATTGGTGTTTACCTTTACTTCACTGCTCCACGAGCCGTACTGCTTAGTGCTGCCGTATGTCTTATACGCTCTTATTTTAAATCTGTAACCCGCTGTTCCTGCCTTAAGATTCTTTACAGTATAGCTTGTGTTGGTAGCCTTAGTGCCGGTATAAATAGTTACCCACTTACCGTCCTTATACTGCTGTAACTGGTAGCCACTCGCCGTTGTACCCTTGTTCCACTTTAATGTCACAGAGGTACTCGACTTTGACGAACACTTGAAACCGCCAACGCCGTAGGGATTGGTGTTAACCTTTACCTCACTGCTCCACGAGCCGTACTGCTTAGTGTTTCCGTAAGTCTTGTACGCTCTTATTCTGAATCTGTAGCCTGCCGTACCTGCCTTAAGATTCTTTACAGTGTAGCTTGTGTTGGTAGCCTTTGTGCCGGTGTAGATAGTTACCCACTTACCATTTTTGTACTGCTGTAACTCATATCCGCTTGCTGTTGTGCCCTTGTTCCACTTTAATGTCACTGAGGTACTTGACTTTGAAGTACACTTGAATCCGCCTACGCCGTAAGGATTTGTATTGACTTTCAGCGTTGAAGAATAATCGCTGTAGACCGCAGTTGTGCCACACATCTTGTATGCCTTAACTCTGAACTTGTATACGGTAGAAGCCTTAAGACCTGCTTTCCTAAATGTAGTCGTGCTGTTGTTTGTAATCTTGCCGACACGCGCCCACTTGCCGTTTTGGTACATTTCAACAATATATCCGTCAGCACTTGCATTCTTAGTCCAGTTTATTCTCAGTGCGTCTGCGGCTCTGCCGCCGAGCTTAGCGCCGTTTACTTTTGTATGTGCAAACTTGTCAAGCAACATATAATCAAAGCCGTTATCTTTGGCATATTGTTCGCCGGCTGTGCTACTGTAGCAGTATATTTTGAGGTTGTTTATCTTCTTGTTGCCGTTATCATAATAGTAACCGAAAGCACACTTGCCTATACTTGTCACACTGTTTGGTATTGTTATACTTTTAAGGCTTGTACAACCCCTGAAAGCATACCAGTCTATACTTATCACACTGTTCGGTATCGTTATGCTTGTAAGGCTTGTGCAACCGCTGAAAGCATTCCAGCCTATCTTCGTCACACTGTTCGGTATCGTTACTCTAGTAAGGCTTGTGCAACCGTTGAAAGCACCGGAGCCTATACTCGTAACACTGTTCGGTATCGTTACGCTTGTAAGGCTCGAACAACCGCTGAAAGCAATACTGCCTATCTCTGTCACACCGTCAGGTATCTTATAATTATTACCCTTTTTCCCGGCAGGATAACATATTATAGTAGTTTTATCCTTATTGTACAGAACGCCGTCCGGTGAAACATAATTCTGATTTTTCATTGCGACATTTATCGCTGTAAGACCTGTACAACCGTTGAAAGCCCAAGCGCCTATACTCGTCACACTGTTCGGTATTGTTATGCTTCTTAACTTTGAGCAGTTCGAGAAAGCAGAACTGCCTATACTCGTCACACTGTCCGGTATCGTTATGCTTGTAAGGCTTGAGCATTTATAGAAAGCCATATCACCTATACTCGTCACACTCTTCGGCATCGTTATACTTTTAAGGCTTGCGCAACCTACAAAAGCACTACCGCCTATCTCTGTCACACTGTTCGGTATCGTTACGCTTGTAAGGCTTGAGCAACCATTGAAAGCGTAATCACCTATACTTGTCACACTATTAGTTATATTATAACTCTTATCTGTTTTTCCGGCAGGATAGCATATCAACGCAGTTTTATCTTTGCTAAACAATACACCGTTTACCGATGTATAATTCTTGTTATCAACTGCAACATAAATTGCTGTAAGGCTTGAGCAACCCCAGAAAGTACTATCGCCTATATTCGTCACACTGTTCGGTATCGTTATACTTGTAAGGCTTGTGCAACCTTTGAAAGCATAAACACCTATCTCCGTCACGCTGTTCGGTATCGTTATACTTTTAAGGCTTGAACAACCGCTGAAAGCACTACTGCCTATCTCCATCACGCTGTTCGGTATCGTTATACTTTTAAGGCTTGTGCAATATCTGAAAGCACAATTGCCTATACTCGTCACGCTCTTCCCGTTGATCTTCTCCGGAACATCAACTGTTTTTGCGCTACCATTATAATCGGTAATCTCCACCGTACCGTCATCAAGCACGCTGTACTTAAGGTCTCCATAGGTTTCCGCTCCTGCACACACCGCGCATAGCACGACCATCGCCGCGAAAGCCGCCAGTGCCGGCAGCCACTTTTTCAGCTTCATAAATTCATACTTCTTTCCTTTTAAAATACAAAAAGGCACAGCCCACCTATGTGGACTATGCCATAATAACCATATTTAATTTTACGCAGAGATGTTGTGCATTACTTACAGAGGCACTTTTATCAAGCCCAAATTTACATAAATTAGTATTTTCAGTGTTGCACATATCTCTCACCATTTCATAAGTCTATATTTATACTTTATATTGCGAGTATATCGGCGGAATTTGAAGCGGCACATTGCCGCCCGCTGTTCCGTTTTTAATAACTCAGATTTCTATATTTTAACTTAATTCTGTACTAACGTCAAAAGGGTGTGCCATCGGCACTCGCCGGTAGCGTTACCTACGCAAACCGCCGACATTCAGAACGGCGAATTTACAGTGGCTTTCAGCCACACGGCGAATTTGAAGCGGCACATTGCCGCCGTAACCGCCTTATCATATTGCATATTGCTTTATGTAACCCCGCCGTTTTGCTATCCTTCGCAATGATACAACAGTATAAAAGGCGGAATTGTCAGCGGCGACCCGCCGCTTAGGGGTGGGGTTTGCCTTCGCGGTAGGCGTTCATTATATCGCGGAACACTTCGCCGTTTGTGGGCGGTGTCCATGTGATCGCATTAGCCCCTGCTTCTATTGTCGCGAGTATCGACTCTCTTGTAGGTCCTCCTGTCGCGATTATCGGAATGTCGGGGTGACGCTTGCGTATTTCCTTTACAACATTCGTTGTCTTTCCCGCCGCAGATACGTTGAATATCTTTGCACCTGCCTCAAGTCTGCTTTCGATATCCTCGTGCTCCGAAATAACCGTAACAACTACCGGAATATCAATAGTGTCGCATACCTGACGCACAACATCATTCGATGTCGGCGCATTTACTACAACACCTATAGCGCCCTGAAACTCTGCGTGCATCGAGAGATTGACTACTCTCTTGCCCTGCGTCAGCCCTCCGCCGACACCCGTAAAAACAGGTATATCAGCCGCACTCATTATAGCCTGCGTGATTATCGGCTGCGGCGTAAACGGATAAACCGCTATTACCGCATCGGCATTGACATTCCTTATAATGCAGATGTCGGTTGTAAATACTATCGATTTTATAAGTTTGCCCATTATCCTTATACCGCTTGCCCGCTGTATTTCTTCGGGTACTTTGAGCATAAAGCTTCTCAGCGGACCGCTGATCTCAGGTATGTACACATTGTCTGCCATTATTCGTATCTCCTTTCAGTTTGACCTCAGACATATTCGCCCCCGATTCCTCTCACCCGCACAAGTCCAGAGTTTACGGTAAATTCACCGTTCTCGTTCTCGCAGATAAGGCAACCGTCCGGGGCAATAGCCTTTGCATATGCTGTTGTTTCTTTATTGTTCTGCACCAGTTTCACTGTTTTTCCGAGCGTTACACAGCGGTCGGAATACTCTTTTATCACCGCCGAGAAATCGCTGTCTATAAGCGTTTCAAGCTCGGTCACTATATACCTTGCCGCAAGCATTTTATCATATTTATTGTCTGTCAGCGTGTAGAGCGATGCCGCATTGACAAGTCCGTTGCTCTCGAAGAATTCCTTGCTCTGATTGACGTTCAGCCCTATTCCGCAGACCACGTTGTTATAAATTGCGCCGTCCGAGGAACATTTGACCGAGCTTTCGCATAAAATACCACATACCTTGCGTTCAGAGCAGATTATGTCATTCGTCCACTTTATGCCCGCCTTTATGCCGCAAAGCCGCTCAACGGCGCGGCATACGGCTACCGCGCATATCACTGTAAGGTCGTGACCGTGCCGCGGCGCTTTTATCAGTATAGATATCGGGAGCATATCGCGGGTCGCAAGCCACTTGTTGCCTATCCTGCCTTTACCGCTGCTCTGCATATCGGCAATAACCACGGTACGGTCAGCAAGCTTATCAGCGTGCTCCTTGATATAGGTGTTAGTGGACGGCAAGGTGTCAAACGTTATGAGCGGCGACCCGCATATCTCACTGTTTGTCTGCATGGTAATCGAGCGCCACTATATTCATCGTGATCTTCTTGTTGTCGTCGATCGTTATGATACCGTATGACGGCGGACGCTTATCTCTCGGCGAATCGATACTGCCGGGATTCATAACATAAATGCCGTCAATAAGCTCGGTACGGTAAAGGTGCGTATGACCGTAAAGCGCGATCTTGCAACCGTTCTGCTTTGCAACGGAGATCAGCGTATCAAGACCCTGATGTACATGGTGCTCGTGACCGTGTACGCAAAGTATCTTTATACCCTTCGCATTAGCAATTCTTATCGTCTTGTTTTCGGCGAAGTCGCAGTTGCCCTTTACGAATAAAAAGCTCTTGTCGGGGTGGAGGTTGCGTACATCATTGAATTCGTGCTCACCGTCACCAAGATGTATAAACGCATCGGCATCAAGATTGTTCTCAATAACCGAATTCAGCTTGTGAAATTCCTTGTGCGAATCGGATACTACTACAATTTTCATAATTTCTATCCTTTCAGTCGGGTCAGCCGTTACGGCTGAATACAGAACCCATGGAGTAATTATAACACATAATAAAGGAAAAGAAAAGATAACTATCCGTATTTTTAGAAATTCTACACAAAACATAAAGAGCCTTTTGTATAATTTTACAAAAAATTATAAACTGAATATAACGGGAATATTCCCTTCCCGTTCAAAATATAATTTCAGGAGGCAGTTATGAATAACGTTGATTCTATGCTTGACGCTGTCAGCAAAAAACTCGGTATAACCCCGCAGAAGCTGAAAGAAGCCATGCAAAAGGGCGACCTTTCGATAGCACTGCAAAATATGCCCGAAAAGGACGCAAAGAAGCTTAAAAGCATTCTAGGTAATCCGGAAATGATCAAGAAGATGATGAATTCCGCAAAGGCGCAGGAGCTGAAAAAATCAATGAATAAGTAGCAATGAACGGAGGGCAGCGTATGAGCGAAATGGAAGATTTACTTAAGGCTATGCTGTCCGACAACAATAACGAAGAAAATAAAGACAGCGATACCTCGGCAGAGAACGCAGAAAATTCCGCCGACAATGAAAACAGCGATGATATTTTCGGCGGATTAAACATAGATATGTTTATGAAAATAGGCGAGATAATGTCAAAGATGAGCGAGCAGGACAAGAACACCGAGCTTCTCCTTGCGTTAAAACCGCACCTGCGTGATGAAAATCAGGCAAAGATCGACACAGCGGTAAAGCTGTTCAGACTTATCTCTCTGCTGCCGTATCTCAAAGACAGCGGTCTGTTCGAAAACTTATTATGAAAAGGAGTTACATTATGGAATGGAGCAGTATAAAAATGTCAAAGGCGGAGTTTGAACGCTTGCAGAAAGAATATACAGCCGCCGCTATGAAAGCCGCCGAAAAAGCAAAGCTTTCGATACCGACCGAGGAGGTATCAGTCGCAGTACCGCAGTCTGTACCGGCGGTTCAGACAGTTGCAGAAGCGGTGATCGTCACGGAAAATGAAAATACAGCCGTGCCCGAAATCGCAGAAATCCACGACACCGAAGACTCGGAAATGGCCGATGACGATATTGAGGTAACTGTGGCTGATAAAGAAAGCGGTGACATTGAGATTTCAGCCGAAGCAATAGGAAATGACACGGAAGAGATCCCCGCCGAAAGCGAACCCGAAGCATCGGATAATGACGAAAACGCGGACTGCGATGAAGATGCCGAAATGCCGCAGGATACATCGGACTTTCAGCCGGAAGAGGAAATTTGCGATGAGAAAAGCCCGAAAGCCGATACTCCCGATAATTGCGACACGGAAGATGAGCATACCGATGAGGAGATACTCGACAGCTTTGCAAGCGTTTTTATGAGCGAGGACGAAGCCGACAAAAGGGTCGAAAAGCTCTCTGCCGACAAGCAGAAGAACTGCCCTCCTCCGAGCTTCAACAACGCCATACATAACCACAATAAGAGTATGAGCAATAGCAAAAAGCCCTGCGGATGTGAGCACTGCCGCTGTCAAGGCGGCGGTCATATGCAGGAGAAAGGCGGGCATAAGCCGAACTGAAATTCCGCCCGCAGTAACCGAATGGACATAATCGGAAGAATTATGAATGACGATGACCTGCTAAAGGTCGCCGCCGTAGCATTTATCCTCTGGCGCGATAAAGCCGATTACAAGCTCCTGCTTGTACTGGCATACGTTTTTCTTTTCAAATAAATCTTGCATTTTCCCGCCCGTCAGTATATAATATCCTTATAAAACGGCTTTGCCGCAATGGAGGTAAATTATGGCTAAGTGGCTGGAAAATGCAATTTTTTATGAGATATATCCTCAGTCCTTCAACGATACAAACGGTGACGGTATCGGCGACTTTCAGGGTATAATCGAAAAGCTTGACTACATCAAGGAAACAGGCTTCAACGCAATATGGATGAACCCCTGCTTCGACTCACCTTTCGGTGACGCGGGCTATGACGTAAGAGATTATAAGAAAGCCGCCGCAAGATACGGCACAAATGACGATCTAAAGCGGCTTTTTGACGAGTGTCACAAGCGTGGTATGCACATTCTGCTTGACCTTGTACCGGGTCATACTTCGGTAGAGCACGAATGGTTCAGGCAGTCGATGCTCCCCGAAAAGAACGAATACACCGACAGATATATATGGACGAGCAATATATGGAAACAGCCCGAGGGGCTCAACTGCATAAGAGGTATCTCCGACCGTGACGGAAGCGCCGCTGTCAACTTCTTCTCTTCACAGCCCGCTCTGAACTACGGCTACGCCGAGCCTAAATATGCATATCAGCAGAAGCCCACAGATCCCGGTCCTATGGCTACAAGAGCCGCAATAAAGGACGTTATGAAGTTCTGGCTCGATATGGGCTGTGACGGCTTCAGAGTAGATATGGCAGGCTCGCTTGTAAAGTGCGATCCCGAGTACAAGGAAACCATCAAGCTCTGGCAGGATATCACGGGATATCTTAAGAGCGAATACCCCGAAGCCGCTATGGTATCGGAGTGGGGCGAGCCGCAGTATTCGCTTAAGGGCGGCTTTGATATGGATTTCTTACTGCACTTCGGTCCTGAGGGCTACAACTCTATGTTCAGATGTGCTGAGCCGTTCTTCTCAAAGAGAGGTAAGGGTACTCCCGCAATCTTTGCCGAGCAGTACAACGGCTATCACGAGAAGGCAACAACAGGCGGCGGACTTATCTGCATACCGTCAGGCAACCACGATATGGACAGACTTGCAAGAGGCAGAGATGAAGATGAGCTGAAATGCTGCTTTGCTTTCCTGCTGACTATGCCCGGTGCGCCTTTCGTTTACTATGGTGATGAGATAGGACTGCGCTATGTTGAGGGTCTTGTTTCGGTCGAGGGCGGCTACAACCGCACAGGTTCAAGAAGCCCTATGCAGTGGGACAGCACGGCAAATGACGGCTTCTCTACTGCCGACAAGTCACAGCTTTATATAAAGCAGGACGATGCTCCCGACAGACCCACAGTGGAAAAGCAGATGCTTGACGGTAATTCGCTGTACAATGAAGTTAAGAAGCTTATCAAGGTAAGAAACGACAATCCCGCGCTCCACAACCTCTCCGCATTCGAGTTTGTAAGCAGTGAGGGTTATCCGCTCGTATACAAGAGAAGCTGTGACAGCCAGACGGTATATGTATTTATAAATCCGTCTGACAAGGCTGTAACCGTCAATGCGGATTACGCAAAGGGCGGAAAGGCTGTTTATACTTTAGGCGAAAACGGCGCTGTAAACGCAGACACAGTTACTGTTCCTGCAAGCGGTGCGATCTTTGTAGAAGTGTAAGCGCAAAATACGGATATAAAAAAGCCGCACTGTCGGGGGAAGCCCTCAGTGCGGCTTTTATCTTACATTGTTTGTTATTCTTTTTCTTTCTGCGCTTTTTCCTTTTTTATCTTGGTGCTCTTGATAACCTTCTGACGTGAGAATTCCTCACGTTCCTTTTCTTCAAGAGAGTTCGAAATAAATCTGACCTGCGCCTCGTATTTCGGGATAATGATGTTTTTAAGCGCATTGGCACGCTTCTGTGTCTTCTTAATAGCCACAGCGAGCCTGTATATGCTGTTTTCTATCTCGGCGAGTACGACTGTCAGCTTTTTGGTTTCATTAAAGCAGATGTAGGCATTATCAAGATACGAATTTGTCATTGCAATGTCGTACTGCGGAACTATCGGCTTATCGGGGAGCTCGACTGTCGGCAGTTCTACACCCATTACGCTCCTGAACGATATCTTAAGCTCCGTTTCCTCGGGAACGAACTGTGTCAGCGTTGATACCGAGCCGAGCGAGATATTCGCCTTTTGCAGTGCGGCATAAGCCTTCTCATAGGTCTGCTCGATATTTCCGCGGACAAGCTTTGACTTATCGGTCAGTGCAACCATTTCTCTTATCAATACGTTACGCTTTCTGTCCATCAGCTCAAAGCCCTGCTTTGCCTGCTGTAACGAACGCTTCGCCTTGATAAGATTGCCTTTGGTCGGGAAAACCTGTTCAGCCATACACTCACCTGCCTTTCATAAATTAACTGTTATACAAATCTCTTTGCATTTTCGGGGTTATAATGATCCTTGATGAGCTGCTCATTTACACGGTCGAGCTCGCTTGCGGGAAGCAGTGAAAGCAGATCCCACGCAAGGTCAAGCGTTTCGTCCATAGAACGGTTCTCGTCAAAGCCCTGATTAAGGAAGTACTTTTCAAACATCGTACCGAACTTCATAATAGCCTTATCCGATGCCGAAAGCTCGTCTTCACCGATAACCGATGCAAGCGCTCTTGCGTCCTGAACTCTCGCATAGCAAGCAAAAAGCTGGTTTGAAACATCGGCGTGGTCGGCTCTGGTATACTGCTCGCCTATGCCGTCCTTCATAAGACGCGACAGCGAAAGCAGTACCGAAAGTCCGGGATAAATGCCTGTCTGGTCGAGGTTTCTGTCGAATACTATCTGACCCTCGGTGATATACGCCGTAAGGTCGGGGATAGGGTGAGTAATATCATCGTTAGGCATTGTAAGTATCGGTATCTGTGTAACAGAGCCTGTACTGCCCTCAACAACGCCCGCTCTTTCATACATAGAGGCAAGGTCGGAATAAAGATAACCGGGATAGCCCTTTCTTCCGGGGATTTCGCCCTTTGACGAAGAGAACTCACGCAGAGCCTCACAGTAAGATGTAAGGTCGGTCATGATAACGAGTATGTGCATATTCTTCTCAAACGCGAGATACTCAGCAACGGTAAGCGCACATCTCGGAGTAAGGATACGTTCGATGATAGGGTCGTTCGAGAGGTTTAAGAACATACAAACACGCTGAATAACGCCTGTTTCCTCAAACGAACGTCTGAAGTACTCTGCGACGTCATTCTGAACGCCCATTGCGGCGAATACTACGGCAAAGTCCTTGCCCTCGCTGTCGGCGATCTTAGCCTGCTTTACTATCTGCACAGCAAGCTTGTTGTGCGACAGACCCGAGCCCGAGAATATAGGCAGCTTCTGACCTCTGATAAGCGTCATAAGCGCATCTATAGAGGAAATGCCTGTGTGTATATAGTTTCTGGGATATGAACGTGCAACGGGATTTAATGCGCGTCCGTTGATATCGCCATATTTCTGCGGGAACACCTCGCCCAGCCCGTCTATAGGCTTGCCCGCGCCGTTGAACGTTCTGCCGAGCATTTCGGTAGACAGCGGGATCTCAAGCGGCTTTCCCGTAAAGCTGATCTTTGTATTGGTAAGAGAGATACCGTTTGTACCCTCAAACACCTGTAAGACTACTTTATCGCCCTGCATCTCAACGACACGGCCTAAACGCTTAGTGCCGTCCTCAAGCTTGATTTCTGCGATCTCATCGTAAGAAACACCCTTAGCACCCTCAAGGCAGACAAGCGGTCCGTTTATTTCACTCAGTCCTGCATATTGAATCATAAAATAATCTCCTATCGGGTTTATTCTTCGGCAAACCTGCTGTTTATCATATCGAAATATTCATCGAACATTTCAAGCTTGTCGTTAGGTATATCGTACTTCATCTTTATCAGCTTATCAAAGAAGCCGTAGGAGATTATCTCCGATATAGGCTTACCGCCGTTTATGGCATTCAGCGAGTTATGATAAAGAAGTAAAATTGCTTTCATCATCAGCTTCTGCTTTTCAAGCGGAACGAACGTATCGTCCTTATGAAAGGCGTTCTGCTGTAAGAAGCCTACACGGATAACGCGGGCGATCTCAATGATAAGCTTCTGATCGTCGGGGAGAACGTCAGCACCTATCAGCTTTACAATCTCCATAAGGTTGTTTTCTTCAACAAGCAGGGTCGATATTTCCTGTCTGTAACGGCAGAATTCTTCGCCGACGTGCTCATTGTAATACTCGGCAAGATCGTCGCTGTACTCGGAATAGCTCATATTCCAGTTGATAGCAGGATAGTGTCTTGCATAAGCAAGGTTCTTGTCGAGCGCCCAGAAGCACCGTACAAATCGCTTTGTATTCTGAGTTACAGGCTCAGAGAAGTCAGAGCCCTGAGGAGATACAGCGCCGATAATAGTAACACTGCCCTCTCTGCCGTTCATAGTTTCAACATAACCTGCACGTTCGTAGAACTCAGACAGTCTTGACGGCAGATATGCGGGGAAGCCCTCTTCCGCGGGCATTTCCTCAAGTCGTCCGGATATCTCACGCAGTGCCTCAGCCCAACGTGATGTTGAGTCAGCCATTATAGCTATATGGTAGCCCATATCACGATAATACTCTGCAAGCGTGATACCTGTGTAGATAGACGCTTCACGGGCGGCAACAGGCATATTTGAGGTGTTTGCAATAAGCACCGTTCTGTCTGTCAGCGGTCTGCCCGATTTAGGGTCTATAAGCTCCGAGAACTCTTCAAGTACCTGCGTCATCTCGTTGCCACGCTCACCGCAACCGATATACACGATGATATCCGCATCACACCACTTTGCAAGCTGGTGCTGTGTCATTGTCTTACCTGTGCCGAAACCTCCGGGTATAGCGGCTGTACCGCCCTTTGCAAGCGGTAAGATAGTATCTACTATACGCTGACCCGTGATAAGCGGCTTTGAAATAGGCAGACGCTTGTTTATAGGTCGCGGCGTTCTGATAGGCCACTTCTGTACTAATGTAAGCTCCTGTACGGTTTCATCGTCAATTCTGAGCTTAAGCACTACATCGTTTACCTTGTACTTACCGTCAGGCGCTACATATTCTACCGTACCCTCTGTGTAAGGCGGTATCATACATCTGTGAGTAATAAGCGGTGTTTCGGGGCACTCGGCGTAGATATCGCCGCCGTGAAGCTTATCGCCGACCTTTACGGTCACGGTAACGTCAAACTCGCGCTCCTCATCAAGTGCGGCTATCGCACTGCCCTCTGTTACATATACACCGCTGAGCGCTGTCATAGCCTTAAGCGGACGCTGGATACCGTCATAGATATTTGATATGATACCCGGACCCAGCGTTGCACTCATGGGTGTTCCTGTCGGCTCTACGGGGTCGCCCGGCATAAGACCTGCCGTACCCTCGTACACCTGTATGGTCGTCATTTCATCTGTAACGCCGATGACCTCGCCGATAAGCTTGCTCTTACCGACCATTACCATCTCACGCATTGAGAATGACTTTGTATCCCTGACCTTTACAACGGGTCCGTTGATCGCATAAATACAGTTCATTGCAATACCTCCCCGTTATAACGACAGCTCGCCGTGACCCGCAACGAAAGCCTTTCGCTGTTGCTCTAACGCAAGGTCAAGCGTGTAGTCTATATATATGTTCTGTGACGGATAATAAACAGAAATTCCGCCAAGCTCGATATTACGGTCAACGGCAACTCCGACACCGTACTTATCGGCTATGTCCTTTGCAAGCTGTTTATCGTCCTTGCTTACATTTATTACGCAGTCTTTGCTGAAAGCCTGCTCGTCATTTGCTTTCTTTGCAAGAGTGCTCATAAATTCCGCGTACTCGCCGCTCTTTACAAAGCTCTCAAGCCTTTTTCTTATATCGTCAAACAAGCTGTCTACAAGCTCACATCTGTGCGCAAGTACCGATTTATGTGCGGCAAAGTCGCTCTTTGAAAGCTCCTTGGCATACAATGTGTGAGTTTTCTGTCTGTCAAGAGCTATCTCGCTTTCTTCACTGCGTCTGTACTGCTCTCTTGCCTGTTCTGTCAGCTCGTCAGCCTGCTGCTGTGCCTTGCTGATTATCTCCTCCGCCTTACGTCTGGCATCGGAAAGAATTGAATTGCCCAGCTTTTCTATTCTGTCCTGAACTTCCGGCATACAGCTGCTCCCTTCTGATAAATTATAATTTCAGTCCGATCGCATCACGGACATATCCGTCGATAGATTTACTGATATCCGATGTTCCGTGACGGTCGGGTATCTCCACTATCAGCGGCTTTGTGCTGTTCAGCTTCATATCGTAAACTGTCTGCTTGCACATATTGATGAGCTTTTCCGTCATAAGCACCACGCCGATATCCTTATCCGCCTTTGCTTTTTCCAGAGCCTCGCTGACTTCTTCGGGACGGCTTACAACTATCCCCTCAATGCCCGCAAGGCGCATACCCATCTGTGTATCCGTATTATCACTGATAAGAAAGAATTTCATATTTCTTACCTTCCGGTCATTATGAATATAGGATAAGTATAGAGATAAGCAGACCGTAGATTGCGACACCTTCACCGAGCGCTACGAAGATAAGAGCCTTTGTGAAGTTCTTGTCGTTTTCTGCTGTAGCTCCGATAGCCGCAGGAGCAGCACCGCCAACCGCGATACCTGTACCGATAGTTGCAAGACCTGTTGCAAGAGCCGCACCGAGGTACTTAAGACCGTCGCCTACACTGAGCGCAGACTGTACAGCCTCAGCCGCACCCTCTGCCGATGCGAATGCGAACAGCGGTACGAACACGCTCATCATTATCATAACACCGATGAATGAACCGGCATTTATAAGGATCGCTTTTCTTGTCTTTAAGGGCTTGCCCTCTTTTCTTCTCTTAAGCATTACAAAGAACGGCAGCATGATCAGCGCCAGTGCGAATAAAGGCAGTAAAAAAAGTAACATTTTTCAGTTCCTCCCGAAATTAGTTTAAGTTAGCCTTGAGCGGCTCAAAGCTTTTGCCGTCACTTACATAGAAACGGCCGAATATCTCATAGAATTCAAGTCTTAATACCTGAATGCCTACAAGGAAGCCTTCCATACCTATTACGAAAGCGTTTCCGAGTATCTGTACTATTATCGTACCGACACCGCCGTCACCGGCTAAAACGCCTACGACTAGCATCATACCTGCGTGGCTTAAGATGAAACCGCCGACACGGAGGAATGACATAGTGTTCGTAAGATAGGAAAGACAGGTTTCAAACAGTTCAATGATACCCTCTATAATGAAGTTGCCGACCGACTTCTTCTCCTTGGGCTTATCCGAGCTTTCCTGTGCGGGCTTTCCTGGTGAGGTAAGCTCTGCTGGCATCTTCATACGTTCAAAATAAAGACCTGCGAATATATCATCGACCATTGCTCTGTGCTGTTTTGATACGAAGTAAACGCCATAGACGTTATCCTCGTTTTCGGTAAGCGGAATAAATACAAATTCCTTATCCGTGAAGTAGCCGAGCTTTTCATAGCTCTCACGCGGCATCTTACCGTAAACGGCACGGACGAATTTAAGATCGTCGAGCTTTTCAAGGTCTTCTCTTGTCTTTCTGAGCATCTCTTCACTGAGCGTATCCGAAGCCATAATCGCCGCGTCGGCAACCGTCTTGTGCTTCAGGTTTACAACATTACACTTAATGGAGTTTGCAACGAGATGAGCAAGCGGCTCTTTGAACATCATAATGCCGAGCGGCAGAATGATAAGGAGCAGTACATACGGCAGTGTGAACATTTCTATTCCGAAGCCGAGCTGAAGTCCTGCGGCGGCTACCACTGCGATATAGAATATCATACCGGTTATGCCGTTTGCGCCGAACAGTGCGGATGCATAGTCCTTGCGCCTGAACGACAGCACGATATTCATCGTCATAGAAACCACTATCAGTATAACACCGATCGCAAGTGCCGCGATCAGAAGATAGGTCGAGATCTGGAATATACTGTTTGGCTTGCCGAGTACCGAGTACAGCGGCTCAATATGGAAGAACGGCGTTATTATCTCTTCGTTTCCGAAAACCGAGCCGTACAGACAGCCGAATATCGCCGAGCTGATACCGATACGCTCCATTATAGGACCGAGCTTTACATTCTTCCACTTTGTAAGGATAAAGCCGAACAGTGATATCACGAGTCCTTGTCCGAGGTCGCCGAACATTATGCCGAATATAAGCATATATGTTATCGCAACATACGGTGTCGGGTCAATGCCTGTGTATGACGGCAGTCCGTACATATTGACGAACATCTCAAACGGTCTGAACAGCCAGTTGTTTCTGAGCTTTGTAGGCGGCTTCATTCGTTCGTCAACAAAGTATTTCTTCTCTTCTATCACGATATCGGATACCGCCGACAGATGCTCTTTGAACTTAGTGACTTCCCTTGTCGGGACAAAGCCCGCCATATAGAACTTGTTGTTTATTACGGATACCTGGCTTCTCAGCTCATAGCTGTTATTAAGGAATATAAGCTTACTGCGTACCTTTTCAAACTGTTTTTCTTCGGTCTGCTTTACAGCGCTAAGCTTTTCTTTTACCTCTTTAAGCTTTGTGTCAAAGCTTTTCAGCTGTCGGTTAAGCTCTGCCGTTGCGGTTTCGCCGTCACCGTGCAGGAAGTCCGGAAGACGTATACGCTCAAAATAAAGACTTGTGAAAATATCGTCTATCTGTACACTTTCCTCAACAGGGGCGAAATACAGACCCCAGACGTAACCGTCCTTTTCTTCAAGCGGCTCAAACACAAAGCCCTTTTCGCTGTAAAATTCAAGCTTGGTGTAGCTCTCCGACGGAAGTCTGCCGAAACGTATCTTGACGTGCTTACATCCGAACAGATCCTTGAAGTCAACATTTATGTTGGAAAGATTACCGACCTGCTTCAGCACCTGACGGTACTCGTCTATCGACCTTTCAAGCTCGTTCTTTTCATCGATAAGAGGCATTACCTGCTGTTCAAGCCCGGTAAAGTACATATCAAAATCGTGTATTGCCTCCATCTGTATATCATCGTAAGGAACAGATCTTTCCTTTATCCCCAGTCCCGATGATAATATCTCCGCTCGTTTCATAAGTCCGCCGTAGATATCTTTATCCTTTAGCGTCTTGAAATGGGCAGAACCGTAAGTCATAGTGTAAAACGACGGCTCAATGTGAAAGCACTTGGTTTCGCAACATCGCACTAGCGTTTTATTGACTTTTTTAAGTGGTCCGCTGACCGATATAAGTGACATCTTCTCAACTGCCATTATATCATTCCTTTCGCTGTATATTTGCTCTATAATATCAGCATTTTTTCTATCTGTGACGGCTCGAGCGAATATCTTACGCCCTCTATCACAGTAGTGAGATTTCTGTTTTCGATCTGAATAAGCTCAGTCAGAGAGTATATTACCGTGCTGTCGCACTGCGACAAAGCAAGCTTACTGTCATAATAGCGCTTATTTGACGTATAGACGGCTGTTTCGATATCGACCGCCTGCTCCTCGGTGAGGTCTTTGAAATACGGCAACTTAAGAAGGAGCGGGAGTATCGGCTCATTCTCAGCCCTGGTCAATATCTGCTCCATTGTCTTTTGGTCAAACCTGCCGTAAAACGGTAGCGTGTGCTCCATAACCTCCTGTACAGACATTTTGAAAAGACCTTTAAGTCTGTAGCATATCTTGATATTGTACATATCGCACCGTCTGCGTATACATTTTTCGACCTCTGATCTTTCGCTTCCCGACATATCCTTTTTTATATACGCAAAAAGCGTTGTATAAAGGTATTTTGTCAGTGCGCAGTCAATGGATACTATCGGAGGAAAATCCTTCGTTCCGTCCGACAAAGGTGCAAGTACATCATAATACGGCGTGTTTTTGAGCACGCTCAGTATCTCATCATATGTTCTTGCCTTTGAAAGCGCAAGTATATCATAAGAACAGATATCTGTCAGATAACCGGGAAAGCCGGGAATGAACAGGTCGTAAACGCCCGCTCCAATATACATTGCCGCATTTATGATCTGCTTTACCTCTTCCTGTATCAGCAGAAAGTCGTAAAACCTGTTACTGCTGCCGGGGCAGAACTTTCTGAGCTCGTCATATACTCTGAAAAGGCGCTTTTCCATCAGCCTTTCAGCCTGACTTCGCCTTACCGTATTGTCAACACCGGAAAAATCCTTGTCAAAATCGTCATAGGTCTTAAGCTGTGTTACTATCTCGCCGACATTCGCCTTGGATATCAGAGCCTTGTATTGTTCAAGACTCAGCAGCTTGCCGTATTTGGCTCTCGCCTTGGCTATTACCGCCGCAGAACCCGCCGACATAATATCACCTCCGGATATATATTTTGTGCTGTCACTTCGCGGAAACTATATTATTGTATATCTCCTGCGCCCACTTGTCCTTATTTTTTGAAAAATCATCGTCAAGACGGGCGATCACAGCACTGCACTCTGCCGAGGTCGCGCTGTAGTGTTCTTCTCCGCTTTTTTTCAGTTCGTCGTGATAGCTGTTTATCTTATCACTGCGATCCTCTTCATAGCTTATGCGTTCTTTTTCACGGAGTGCAGCCGCATCTGAAAGAATAGCATCGGCTTTTTTGTTTGCATCCGCCACTATTTCTTCGGCGTGTTTTTCATAAGCGATTATTTCGCTGATAACGTCCATCAGAGCACCACCTTTCTGAAAGCTGCTTATAAATCTAAAATCATAACTAAGTTTACTACAATTATCCCCAAAATACAAGCAAAATAATAACCAAAAAGCCCGCGAAAATTTTGTACGAAAATATCCTTGACAAAATTAAATTGCCTGTGAAACGCATTATTACGCATCAAAAAACCGCAGGGTGCGCCTGCGGTCATAGGTCAGTTTTTAAGGCTCTGGAGCGGTGCGGGAATGCGTCCGCCTCTTGATATGAATTTTGAAGATGAGAACTTACTGAGCTTCATTACAGGACCGCTTCCGAACAGTCCGCCGAACTCTATCGTGTCGCCCTCTTTCATTCCGATAGCGGGAATTACACGGACAGCCGTTGTCTTGGAGTTTACCATACCGATAGCGGCTTCATCGGCGATAATTGCCGAGATAGTATCGGCTGACGTATCACCGGGAACTGCTATCATATCAAGACCTACCGAGCAAACGGCAGTCATTGCTTCAAGCTTTTCTATCGATAAAGCGCCGCGGTTTACAGCGTCTATCATACCTGCGTCTTCGGATACAGGGATAAATGCGCCTGACAGACCGCCGACACTTGACGATGCCATAACGCCGCCCTTCTTTACTGCGTCGTTCAGCATTGCGAGAGCCGCCGTTGTGCCGTGTGCGCCACAGCTTTCAAGTCCGATCTCTTCAAGGATATGCGCTACGCTGTCGCCTACTGCGGGAGTGGGAGCGAGCGAAAGGTCGACAATACCGAACGGTACGCCGAGCATCTTGCTTGCCTCTGCGCCAACAAGCTGTCCCATACGGGTGATCTTGAACGCGGTCTTCTTTATCTGTTCTGCAACCTCGCTTATACTTGCATCGGGCATTTTTGAAAGTGCCGAACGTACAACACCGGGTCCGCTTACACCGACATTGAGAACACAGTCAGCCTCGCCTACGCCGTGGAACGCGCCCGCCATAAAGGGGTTATCCTCTACGGCATTGCAGAATACAACTATCTTTGCCGCACCGAAGCAGTGATTATCCTTTGTGGCTTCAGATGCCTGCTTTATGATCTTACCCATAAGAGCAACTGCGTCCATATTGATGCCGGCTCTTGTCGAGCCTACATTTACGGAAGAGCAAACGTTTGATGTTTCGGCAAGCGCCTCGGGGATAGAGTTTATAAGCTCTAAGTCACCTGCGGCAAAGCCCTTCTGTACAAGTGCCGAGTAACCGCCTATGTAGTTTACGCCTGTGCCCTCCGCTACTCTCTGGAGCGTCCTGGCGAATTTTACGGGACTGCCCTTTGCCGCCGCCGCAAGCATTGATATGGGAGTTACGGAAAGGCGCTTGTTGATTATCGGGATACCGTAGCGCTTTTCGATTATCTCACCTGTTTCAACGTGGTGCTCGGCAACACGCATCATCTTTTCGTACACCTTTTCGCACGATTTGTCTATATCACTGTCGATACAGTCAAGAAGCGAGATACCCATTGTTATTGTACGGATATCAAGGTTCTCTTCCTGTATCATCTTGATGGTTTCAAGAATATCTTTTGAATTGAACATTTAGTTTCTCCCGTTGTAATTATATATTGTGCATTGAATTGAAGATATCTTCATGCATAACGTGTATCTGAAGACCCATTTCACTGCCTGCCGCCTTTAACTTGTCGGCAAGTACGTTATAATCTACAGAACACTTTGTAATGTCGATAAGCATAGTCATTGCAAACAGATCCTGCATGATCGTCTGTGTAACGTCCATAACGTTTGCATTGCACTCTGCGCAGATATTACTTACCTTTGCGAGAATGCCGACTGTATCCTTACCAATAACCGCAACTACTGCTCTCATAAAATAAACCTCTCTTTTTTCCGGGTAAAAATATATCTCCTGATATTATACACCAATCACACTCAAAAGTCAAAGCTTTTTTTGAAAGAGCCGAAAACGCGCACAGCGGCGCAATTCGTCATTATTTTTAAAAAGTACTTGTAATCGTGTGTAAAAAATGATACAATATAAATATCTATACGGATAATTTCTATATTTTTTCGGAGTGTGTGACCGGTGAACGACAGACTTGGCTTTTTAAGAGATAAATCGAATAAGCTCTCGCTCTCACCCGGAGTATATCTTATGAAGGACAGCACGGGAAAGATAATATATGTCGGAAAAGCAAAAGCGCTCAAGAACCGCGTCACGACCTACTTTCACGCACTGGAAAGCCATAATGCGAAAACAAGAAAGCTTGTAGACAATATCTACGACTTTGATTTTATAGTCACCCCGAGCGAGCTTGACGCACTTGTGCTCGAATGCAGTCTGATAAAGCAGTACAACCCCAAATATAATATACTGCTAAAGGACGATAAGGGATACAATTACATCAAGATAACAAAAGAGCCGTATCCGCGTATCTCTTATGCGCTCAACTGCAAGGATAAGAACGCCGAATATCTCGGACCGTTCACGAGCGGATTTACCGCAAAGCAGGCAGTAGATGAGGTAAACAGGATATTTATGTTCCCGTCCTGTCACAAGGTTTTCCCGAGGGATTTCAGGAAAGAACGTCCATGCCTTAACTATCATATAAAAAGATGCATGGGCGTATGCACAGGCAAGATAAAGCAGGACGAGTACAACAGTATGATACACTCTGCTATAGAGTATATGCAAAACGGCAGTAAAGCGAGCGTGGAGCGACTTACCGAGCAGATGTATGAAGCGTCCGAGAACCTTGAGTTTGAAAAAGCGGCAAAGCTCCGCGACCGCATAAACGCGATTGAGAAGATGAAGGACGGTCAGGATATATTTTCCGACAAGACCTATGATTTTGATGTCGTTGCGCTGGCGCAGAACGTTGAGCTTGCAAGTATAGCAGTTATGTGCTATCGCGGCGGAAGAATAACCGACAAGGTAAACTTCTTTATAGGCGATGAATACGACCCGGGACAGATGCGCTCGGACTTTCTGGTCGAGTACTATTCGACAAGAGCGGACGCGATCCCGAAGCAGATATATATCGACAAGGAAATGGAAGACAGTGCTGTGCTTGAAGAGTACTTCTCCGCCCTTTGCGGACATAAAGTTACTATCACGGTAGCTCAGCGCGGTGAGGGGCTGTCAAGAGTTCTTCTTGCGAAGCAGAATGCATCGGAATATCTGTCGATGAAAGTCGGCAGGACAGTAAAGGAAATAAACGCGCTTGAAGACCTTGCAAAGCTTCTCGGTCTTCCGAAAATACCTACAGTCATAGAAAGCTACGATATATCAAACCTCGGCGAAGACAGCAGGGTCGGCGGTATGATAGTGTACCGCAACGGCAGACCGTATAAAGCAGGCTACAGAAAGTTTGCCATAAAGAACGTTGTCGGTCAGAACGACTATGCTTGTATGCAGGAGGTTCTGCAAAGGCGCATACAGCGCTATCTTGACGGTGACGAGAACTTCTCACCGCTGCCCGACCTCATTCTTCTTGACGGCGGTAAGGGTCACGTCCACGCTGTTCAGCAGGTGCTCGATAACATGAACGTTTCTATCCCGCTGTACGGACTTGTAAAAGACGACAAGCACCGCACCAGAGCAATAGCGGCACAGGGCGGCGAGATACAGATAAACGCGAATAAAAAGCTGTTCTCGCTGATGACCAACATTCAGGACGAGGTTCACCGCTTTTCATTGTCTTTCCAGCAGCAGACGCATAAGAAAAAGACATACGAGCTTGAGCTTACAAAGATCAAGGGTATAGGCGAAGCTAAGGCGCTTGGTCTGATAAAGCATTTCAAGACTAAGCAGGCTCTGAAAGAAGCATCACCCGATGAGCTGGCATCAGTCGCTAAAGTAAAAGAAGAAAAAGCAATAGAAATATACAATTTTATACAAGAGAATTTTTAAACAGGCATAAGAAAGGAAATAAGATGAGAGTAATAACAGGTACTGCCAGGGGCAGAAAGCTGATCGCCCCCGAGGGGCTTGATGTACGTCCGACAAAGGACAGTGTAAAAGAAGCAATATTCAGCGCTATACAGTTTGAGATCGAGGGAAGCACGGTGCTCGATCTGTTTGCAGGTTCCGGTCAGCTCGGAATTGAAGCAGTAAGCCGCGGCGCAAAAAAGGCTTATCTTGTAGACAGCAGTCAGAATTCGATAAAATTCATAAAACAGAATGTATCACACGTCGGTTTTGACAGCCAGTGCGAAATCGTCAATATGCCGAACTCCGCATTCTTAAGAACGACAAGTGAAAAATTTGACATAGCGTTGCTCGACCCGCCTTATGAGAAGAGCCTGATACAACGTTCTCTTCCCGTGCTTACAGAAAAGATGAACGACACAGGCGTTATCGTATGCGAACACGAGCCGGGTTGCAGACTTCCCGAGGAAATAAACGGATTTGTGATCACAAAATCAAAAAAGTACGGCAAGAGCAGCCTTACTTTCTACAGAAAACCGCAGAATGAAGATGAGGAGTAATATATGAAGATCGCGATATATCCGGGTAGCTTTGACCCGGTGACATACGGACACCTTGAAATTATTTCGAGAGCGTCAAAGCTTTTCGATAAAGTAATAGTGCTTGTGTCGGTAAATCCGCTCAAGCCGTGCAGTTTTACAATAGAAGAAAGAAAGCAGTTTCTGCGTGAAAGCGTTGTTGCGGAGGGCATCGGCAACGTAGAGGTCGACAGCAACGAGGGACTTCTTATAGACTATTTCAACGAAAAGAACGCAGACGTGATAGTAAAGGGTCTGCGCGCAATATCGGATTTTGAGTATGAATTTCAGATGGCGCAGGCAAACAGAAAGCTTTGCTACAAAGCCGAAACGATATTCCTTACATCGAAGAGCGAATATACCTATCTGTCATCAAGTATGGTAAAGCAAATTGCAATGTTCGGCGGAGATATAAGTGACTTTGTTCCCGAGTGCATACTCGACAGGATCAACGAAAGACTGAAACGCTATTGATACAGGTAACAATAAATGTAATTTTTGAAAGGACGGTATTAAAATGAGTATCGACGAAATTCTTGAAGCAATGGATGACGAGCTTGACAGATCAAAGAACATTCCCCTTACAGGAGGCAGATCTCTTATTGATGTCGAGCAGTTCAGAGAGCTTGTAAAGCAGGTAAGACTTAATCTCCCCGGAGAGATAAAGCAGGCACAGGCACTTGTAAATGATCGCAGAGTTATTATAAACGATGCTAAGGCAGAGGCTGAGAGCATCATAAGAAAGGCTGAAGAAAAAGCCAAAGTTATGGTATCTGAAGAAGTGATAACAAAACAGGCTCAGCAGAGAGCGCACGAGATACTCACAGCGGCACAGACAAAGTCCAAGGAGATCAGAAACGCCACAAACGACTATGTTGAGAATATGCTCAGCAGAGTTGACGAGCTGCTCACAGGCAATCTCACCGATGTAAGAAAAACTCGCGCGGCGTTAAAGGGCACAAAGAACTGATAGGGGCGGATATTGAGCTACAAGACGATAAGAAAGCGCGCCGAGGCTTCGTTTACAGAGAAAAAATCGGAGTTTATAGGCTACATATCCCCTGCCGCTACCGAGGAAGAAGCCGTGGCATTTATAAACGAGATAAGAGCCATGCACAGAAAGGCAACGCACAACTGCTATGCCTATATTCTGCGGCATAACAACACAGGCAGGCACAGCGACGACGGCGAGCCGGGCGGCACTGCGGGAATGCCGATCTATGACGTACTTTCCAAAAACGGCATAACAGATGCTGTATGCGTGGTGACCCGTTATTTCGGCGGTATCCTGCTCGGCACAGGCGGACTGGTACACGCCTACTCAAAAGGTGCGTCAATGGCTCTTGCAAACTCCGAAATTGTCACTATGGAGGTCGCAGACAGTATTAAAATAAGCTGTGACTACACCATGTACGGCATTGTAAGCTCGGTTCTGCCCGAATATAAGGCTATTATCCGTGATACAGAGTATACAGACAGCGTATGTGTATACGCAGACGTTAAAACAGAGCTCACGGATGAACTTACGGAAAAGCTTATCGACAAATGCAACGGCAAGGTAAATATAGAAAAGCTTAGTTACGGCTATGTCGAATTTTAAATATTTTTTAAAATTAAAGGATTTTTATAAAAATTCTCAGTATATTATTTATGAAGATGGACGATCCGGTATCGCTCATCTTCGATTTGTCACAGACAGTGATGAAAGGGTGTGTTCAGTATGGATAAATTACCCCGTATTATTACCGAGGAAATTGAAAATATGACACTGTCGCCCTATGCCTGCAAGTGCACCGACTCAAAAGGCAGAAAGATATATGAAACTCCATGTGATATCCGCACCGACTTCCAGAGGGATCGTGACAGGATCATACACTGCAACTCTTTCAGACGGCTGAAGCACAAGACGCAGGTCTTCCTGATACCGAAATCGGATCATTACCGGACGCGCCTGACGCACACTCTTGAAGTTTCACAGATTGCTCGGACGATTGCAAGAGCGTTAAGGCTCAATGAGGATCTTACCGAAGCGATAGCGCTCGGACACGATTTGGGGCACACTCCTTTCGGTCATGACGGTGAGCGCACGCTCGATCAGCTTATCCCGGGGCATTTCCGGCACTACGAGCAGAGCAAGCGGGTGGTTGAAGTGATTGAGAAAAACGGCAAAGGTCTTAATCTCACCGATGAGGTCATTGACGGTATTCTGTGCCACACCAATGCTACCGCCAAAACGCTTGAAGGTCAGGTCGTAAAGTTCAGCGACAAGATAGCGTACATAAATCACGATATCGAAGACGCGATAAGAGGCGGAGTACTCAGACAGGAGGATCTCCCTAAAGGTCCTATATCAGTGCTCGGTGAAACAAAAAGTCAGCGTATTACTACACTTATCAAGTCGATAATCGCCAACAGTACAGATCTCATACAATATGACGATGTTACAAAACAAGCGCATGACGAGCTGAGAAAGTTTATGTTTGACTATGTGTATTTTGCACCCAGTACCAATGCGGAAAAGGGCAAGGCGTGCCATATAGTCGAGTATCTTTACAGATACTTCATAAATTCTCCGGAAAAAATGCCTGAGCTTTATATCGGCTTTGCAAAAGAATACGGCAAAGAACGCGCAGTCTGCGACTTTATCAGCGGAATGACAGACGACTTTGCTGTCGACTACTTTAAGGAGCTTTGTATCCCGAAAAGCTGGTCATATTGATACAATGTAAATAAAGAAAGGAAATACGATGCGCTTATCGGAAGACTTTCTTTTAAGAGTCAAAGAAAGCAATGATATATATGATGTTATCTCATCGTATGTACCGCTTAAAAAGACGGGTACAGACTATGTCTGCAACTGTCCTTTCCATTCGGAAAAAACTCCGTCCTGCCACATATATACCGCGACACAGAGCTTTTACTGTTTCGGCTGCGGTGCGGCGGGAGATGTTATAAATTTCATACGGCTTTACGAACATCTTGACTACATAGAAAGTGTAAAGTTCCTTGCACAGAGAGTCGGTATACCGATGCCCGAAGACGGCGGCGATGACGGCGCGAAAAAACGTTCAAGAACGCTTGAGATGAACCGTGAAGCGGGCAGGTTCTTCCACAAATATCTCTACTCCCCCGCCGGCAAGGAAGGTCTTGACTACCTTTACGGCAGAGGACTTACAGATCATACGATACGGACATACGGTCTTGGTTATGCTCCCGACAGCTGGGATACGCTGAAAAATCATATGCACTCGCTCGGATACGGTGACGCAGAGATGGAAGAAGCGTCGCTGCTCTCAAAATCGTCAAAAAGCGATAATTACTTTGATTTTTTCAAGTACAGGGTAATGTTTCCCTTTATTGATGTAAGAGGTAACATTGTCGGATTTTCCGGGCGGGTTATAGGAGGAGATGATAACAGGAAGTACCTTAATACTAAAGCGACAGCAGTATATAATAAAAGTACATTCCTGTACAGTCTGAACCATGCAAAGAACGCAGGCGGAAATACACTGATAATGTGCGAGGGAAACCTTGATGTTATCGCAATGTTTCAGGCGGGCTTCAAAAACGCCGTTGCGACCTGTGGTACTGCTATGACAGATGCTCATGCACGGACAATAGCAAATCTTGGTTTTAAAAAGGTCGTACTGGCATATGACAGCGACGACGCAGGTCAGAAAGCCACGGCGAGAGCAATGAATATTCTCGACAAGGTAGGTATAACAGCTAACGTTCTTACGATGCAGGGCGCAAAAGACCCGGACGAATATATCAAAAAATTCGGTAAAGAAGCATTCGGAATGTTGATAGACGGCAGTGAGTCGGGTATGGAATATGAGCTTAAGAAGCTTCGCTCCGTAATAGATTTGTCTACCCCCGAGGGAAGATCGGAATATCTGAAAAAAGCCGTTGAATTTATTGCCAACATAAACAGCTCTATCGACCGCGCGGTCTACATTTCGACCATAGCACAGGAGTGCGATGTAAACCGTGCAAATGTTGACCTTGCCGTAAATCAGATACTGCGCAGGCGGTACAGAACAAAGGAAAACGACCGCCGCAGAGAGATAATAAACGGAACACGCACAAGGGATAAGATAAATCCTGAATCTTCGCGTTATCCGATAGAAACGCAGGCAGAGCGCGGAATAATCGCGTTTTTATTCCACTCCCCCGACTTCCTTAAAAAGATCACCGATAAGATAAGTTCAGATGATTTCGTGACCGATTTCAACAAACGTTTGTTCATTGATCTAACGGCAATGATATCATGCGGACTGTCAAACGATGTTGCGGTGCTCTCCGAAAGATATACTGCGGAGGAAGTGGCATCAATATACAAGCTGATACACGATAACAATAATTTACCGTACAGCGTAGACAGACTGAACGATTATCTTAATGTACTTATAAAATACAGAGATAAAAAGCAGGCAAAGAAAGTGACTGATATGTCAGCAGACGAATTACGGCAATTTGCCGACAGAATAAAGAACAAAAAATCATGACTTTATGTCTTGAAAGGAAAGATAAATATGGCAGACAGCAAAATAAACGAACTCATAAATCATGGCAAACAGAGCGGTAAGCTTACTACAAAGGAAATTACCGATGTACTGGAAGAACTTGACTTTGATGCCGATGAAATAAACAAGCTCTATGATGATTTTGAAAACAGCAACATTGAAATAGTGGACGACTTCACGGCTGATGAAGATCTTGACAGCGCGCTCGACTTTACGGACAGCGATGATTTTGAATCCTCACTGTCGTCCGAAGGCATCGCTATTGACGACCCGGTAAAAATATATCTGAAAGAAATAGGTCGTGTACCGCTTCTTACGGCAGAGGAAGAAATTGAGCTTGCAACGCGTATGGCTCAGGGCGACAAGTATGCAAGAAAGCGTCTGAGCGAGGCAAACCTCAGGCTTGTTGTCAGCATAGCAAAAAGATATGTCGGCAGAGGTATGCAGTTCCTCGACCTTATCCAGGAGGGCAACCTGGGTCTTATCAAGGCAGTTGAGAAGTTTGACTACACCAAGGGCTACAAATTCTCGACATACGCTACATGGTGGATACGACAGGCTATCACGCGTTCTATCGCCGACCAGGCAAGAACCATCAGAATACCTGTTCATATGGTTGAAACCATCACAAAGGTAAAGAAGGTATCAAGCCAGCTTCTGCATGAGAACGGTCACGAACCTACACCCAAGGAAATAGCCGAAAGACTCGGCATAACAGTTGACAGAGTAAGGGAAATACTCAGAATTTCGCAGGATCCCGTTTCGCTCGAAACTCCTATCGGCGAAGAGGAAGACAGCCACTTAGGCGACTTTATCCCCGATGAGGACGCTCCCGCACCCGCAGAAGCCGCATCAAGAACACTGCTCAAGGAGCAACTCAGCGAGATACTCGGCACACTTACTCCCCGTGAAGAAAAGGTACTGCGTCTGAGATTCGGTCTTGAAGACGGCAGACCGAGAACCCTCGAAGAGGTCGGCAAGGAATTTGACGTAACAAGAGAGCGTATCAGGCAGATAGAGGCAAAGGCGCTCAGAAAGCTCAGACACCCATCAAGAAGCAAAAAACTGAAAGACTTTCTGGACTGATAAGGAGTAGCAGATGCACATTACTCTTGAAACCGACTATGCGATAAGAATAGTCGATTTTATGGCAAAGAACTCCGGAAGACTGGATGCAAAGACGATCTCGGAAAAAACCTCCGTTCCGCAGACATTCGCTATGAAGATACTCAGAAAGCTCGGTTCTGCGGACATAGTAAATTCATATAAGGGCACTAAAGGCGGATATGAGCTTAGCAAAGCGCCATCTGAGCTTTCGCTGTACGATGTTGTCGAGGCTGTTGAGGGTACATATATGTTCAGCCGTTGTCTTGACGGACACTATAACTGCAACCGTGCAGAAAAAGGCCTTCCCTGCAACTACCGTATGGCGTTTGCAAAGATATCAGACATAGTATGCGAAGAGCTCAGAAAGCTCAAATTCGATGATTTTACCGGAAAGACTTGACAAGGCAAGCCCGATATGCTATAATATATAGCGTTAAGTTTTGGAGCAACCGTAACGACGGAGCGATGACCGATAAGGAGAACAGTATGACATACAAAGAGAGTTTTATCAAATTTATGGTTGACAGCGGAGTTCTTACATTCGGTGAGTTCACACTCAAGAGCGGAAGAAAAGCTCCTTACTTCATAAACACAGGTAACTACAAGACCGGTGCTCAGCTTGCAAAGCTCGGTGAGTTCTATGCTGAGTGCATTCATGACAACGGTATTGAAGCCGAGGTTCTGTTCGGACCTGCTTACAAGGGCATTCCCCTTTCAGTGAGCGCTTGTGTTGCACTGTTCAACAAGTTCGGCGTTGACGCAAGCTACTGCTTTGACAGAAAAGAAGTCAAGGATCACGGCGAAGGCGGTATGTTTGTAGGAAAACAGCTCGCTGACGGTGACAAGGTAGTTATCATTGAAGATGTTATGACATCAGGTAAGGCTTTAAGAGAGGTACTTCCCAAGCTTAAAGGTGCGGCTGACGTAAAAATTACGGCAATGGTCATCACAGTTGACCGTATGGAAAAGGCACTTGACAGTGATTTAAGCGCAGTTCAGTCTGCCGATAAGGATTTCGGTGTTAAGGTTTACTCGATCGTAAACATCAACGATATCATCAGTGCTATAGAAAACGGCGTTATCGAAGGTAAGCAGTACCTTGACGCTATGAAGCAGTACCGTAGCACATACGGCGTTCAATATTGATCAGATCATATACTCTCTCCCTCTCTTGAAAAAGAGGGATTACATCGAGGTGTGGCTCAGTTTGGTAGAGCGCTGCGTTCGGGACGCAGAGGTCGCAAGTTCAAATCTTGTCACCTCGACCATAAAGAGGCTACAAAAAAGATGTAGCCAGTGAAAACCCCGATTTCATCGGGGTTTTCGCCATTTATACGGCGAAATTTCAGCGAATCGCTTTGACAGATATAAAAATGATATTTTCCCTTTGTTGGATGTCTTGAACTATCACGCAACCAAATATCCGATATACAGGCAAACAGAAATCAAAAAATAACCGTTTTGCAGATAAATCGAACGATGAACGGAGTTGAAATACTATACAACTTTTTTATGGGATACCCGAAGATATTGAAAAATGGATGAACCTAATAACAGAGGTTAGATGGAATTTTCCGGGCCTTGAAACACAAGAAAAGCTAATTGAGCATAAAACCACCGTCCTAAAATTTATGAATAAGCGACAGGCCGTTTGTGTAAAAGAAGAATCCAAAATTGCGGGAGTTATATTGTTTTCACGAGCACACAACATGATTTGCTGTCTTGCAGTTGCACCCCAATACCGCCGCCGCGGTGTGGCTACAATGCTTATGGATAAAGCACTTGCCAATTTAGACAGAACAAAAGAAATAACGGTTTCAACATTTCGGGCTGATGATGAAAAAGGAATTGCACCAAGAACATTGTATGAGAAATTCGGTTTTGTTGCAGATGAGCTTATAGAGGAATTCGATTACCCAAATCAAAAATTTGTCCTTTTCCCCGTCGGCGCAGAACGAAAAGCCCGACAGATCTCTATTAACAGTATGGTTTGGGAAATCAGCCATATTCTTGCGGACTGTGACCCGACAATATATTTGTACGGTTCGTCTGCTTTGAATGATTTCAGATTGGGTTGGAGCGATATTGATATTTTGGTTCTCACTCAGAAGCAAATATCTAAGTCGCAGGCAAATTTGCTTGTAAATCTCCGCCAGACTATGCTCGCAAAACAGCCTGATAATCTTTATTACCGTTCTTTTGAGGGCGCTATGCTCACCAAAAGTGCCTTTCTTGTAAACGCTGATGACCGAGTGATTTATTGGGGTACAAGCGGAGAGCAAATTACCGACAGGTATTTGCTTGATAGCTTTTGCAAGGCAGAACTGATTGAGAGCAGTATTCTTTTGTATGGAAAAGATATACGAAGAGAACTGAAAGATCCCGATTTTCACGAGCTGTATTCCGATGTGAATCGGCACTATAAGACTATAAGAAAGTATGCACAAAGTACCGGAAGAAATTTTTATTCTTTCGGTTGGCTGTTGGATATATCTCGTTGCATATATACGCTTCGCACAGGCAAGATTATTTCTAAAACAAAAGCGGCGGAATGGGCGCTCCAAAACAACCTCTGCCCGGATGTGCACGCTCTTACAACCGCATTGAATGTCCGCAGATGCCCGTTAAAGTACCGATATGATAAAGATACATTCGACTACGCTGAAACGCTTGGAGAGCCTGTTCAACGTTTTGCAGATGTGTTAGAAAAGGAGTTAAAAGCAATTGAATAAGAAAGGGTAAAAAATCTATTTTATAGTCCTTTCACATAAAACAACCGTTTAAGTGTATTGCTTAAGCGGTTTTCTTATATTTTTGATAATTGTTATCAAAACAGAAATTTTACTGAAATTCACTGTAGTATGCATGTCAAAATGCATGTCAAGTTAGTTTCCTAACTATATACCAAACAGAAAAAATCCCCCGACAAAGCCACTTAAGGCTTCTGCCGGAGAAATCCATTTCTGATAAGTCGTTGACAAGTCATTCGACTGAATCCCCCTGTGACTTGTCCGCCATCACATATCGCAGTAAATCAGACTCAGTATTACCCTATCGCATCGAGTATGGCATCATAAATATGTACAGGTGACAGCTGAAAGTCGTTGCATGCCTGCGTAAACTCAATTGCCCTACTTTCATTCAAAAAAACATCTTCAATTTGACACAGTTTCTCTTTTGTGCCGTCAATTACCCTGAATACCGCAATACCGAATGAATCATAATTTCCGATTTCACCATCCGAATGATTTTCCCTAACAACATCGTAATAAAACATAAATTGCCCAACCTTTCTATACCCAAATTATATGTAGCATCAATCTACAAATAATATTATAGCATATATACATCGGTTTGTGTTAAAAACAGTGAAAACGGCGCATTTTTCAGTGAAATCGGCATTTTTAGCGAATAATTGGTGAATATTGCCTGGATATTCGCTGTATAAATAAAAAATATTCAAACTATAATTTCATACTTTGTCTGAATATTTCCTTCCCCGAGCCAACTTCAAAATGGTACTTAACAATTCCGAGATCCATATCAGACAGTATACCCTTTCCAGCCTTTGCAAGTACCCTGTCGCCGTCAAGCATAAAGCCGAACTTCTGCTGATTCATTGCCGTGGGTGCAAGCAATGCGGCTTTTACGCCGCTGATAAACCATTCGGGAGTATCCTCCTTGATAATAGCAACCTCTTCGATTGATTTACTCTTATGGGGCGTTCCGTGTGTTTTGCCGTAGCCGAGAGAAATAACACAGCACAGCTTCTCACCCCTTGCGATATCATAAGCATTCTTCACCTTAGCGTATGACATAGCCACCCAGCAGCTGTCAAGTCCGAGCTGAGAAGAGAGCAGTACAAGCTGTTCGCCGTAATAGCCGCACACCTCGTTGAGTTTATCACTCTTTTTTCCGATAAGCGCGATATAATTCGTAACACCCGAAAACTTACCGTAGTGCGCCATAAAACCGTCAAACGCTTTCGGCTCATCGGTCACAAGCTGAATATGAAGCCCGCTTTCGGCATTGAGCTGTTCAACACGTTCTCTTATTATGTCTAGCTTATCTTGCTCTATCTTTTTATCGCCGTCATACGCCCTTACCGCATGGCGGTTTTCCATAGCCGTAATAATATCTGTCATAGCTTTGCCTCACTTACAGCGTCTTTGTCATAAGGATATGAGGGCAGAATTCATCAAGATATTCACTGCCCTGCTTTTCGTAAAAGCCCGATACACGCGTCTGTGCGGAAACCGAAACGTTCTTTCCGCCGTCTTCCTTTATCCTCTGCTCGGCAAAAGCTAAGATCTTATCGCCGTAATGCATTCCTCTGCTATCCTTGGCGACCGCTATCCTGCCTACCATATAGGACTTATGCGCGTTATCGTAAAAATAGCGGCAGACCGCAACAGGCTTTTCACCGTCATAACCGACTATATGCTTTGCGATATTATCCGTATCGTCAAACTCGATCTCAAAGCCCTGCTCCTCCACAAATACTTCTGTCCGTATTTTCTTTGCGTCCTCACAGAGCTTGTCGTATACTTTAAATGTCATTTACTCTCCTTTTGTGAAAACACTGCACTTCCTAGATGTCCGCTTTATGCCGTTTTCACCGTTTATGAGATTTTCGCCCCAGTCGGCTGACAGCACAGAGCCGTCCCACTTATTCGCTATATCAAGATACTCAACACCGCCGCTGTTGCCTTTCCAGCTCCAGCCGATATATCCGATATTGTTATCCTGACAGTATTTCATAATATACGCTTCATCGACATCGCCGTCCGTATGTGTATATCCGAATTCGCCTACTATTACGCACAGTCCGTTATCTGTCGCATATCTGAGATTATTCTCTATCGTAGCGCTGTCCTTGCCTGCCGTGCCGTACATATGAACCGCAAACATAGTATTCTTGTCAGGGTCTGACTCAAACACTTCCTTGCCGCAGTCGCCTATGCTTTTTCCGTACTGTGCCCAGCCTGCCGCATCTACAAGTATAGTATTTTTTATTCCCGCTTCACGCAGCTTAGGGATCGCTTCGGTATAACCGTCACGCCACAGTCCGCTGTCCCAACTGCCTGCCCATTCATTGGCAATATTCAGTATCACATACTGCTCTTTACCGATAAGAGCATTTTTCATTTCTATCCAGTAATCTGTTGCGTTTCTGAGATACGAAACATCATCTTTTCCGGTTGCGTCATGAACCTCTACTATTGCTATCATCTGATTGTCGATACACAGATCTATCACGGCTTCGAGCATTTCCTCGGTGTCCTTTGTCCACTGCTGACCGTCAGAGCACACAACTCTTACAACGTTAGAGCCTGTTTCGGCAATTGCCTTGATTGCTGTGGTGTCCTCGTCAAGATACCATGTATGCGCGTGGTTTATACCACGCATTATAAACTCTTCACCGTTTGCGTCAAGCAGCTTTGTGCCGTCAACTTTAAATCCGCCTGTGGTTGTCTGTGTACCGGACGATTTATTATCAGATTCTTCCGTTTTGCTTTCTTCCTGTGACTGTATCTGACTTATAGTGCCTTCCTCGGCTGAAGAATTATCCGCAGATTTAAGCTCTGAGTTTGCGTTTTGTGAACAACCCGCAGATAACAGTACGATTACAGCACAAAGTATAACGGTATTTATCCTTTTCATCATATCAATGCTCCTTACTTATTTCCGTTTTTGCCCTGCTCCAACAGTCTTGTCTTCTCGTCCCAGAGCTTCTTTGACAGATCCACATAATAAGTATGCGGATTTTCGAAACGCTTTACCTCGTCCCACAGCGTTTCTATCTGCTCGGCACAGTATATCTTGATCTCATACAGCGACGGCTGCTTATACACAAGCTCACCGTTCTTGAATACCGTAACGTGAAGCTCCTTTGCCGAATAATCGGTAAGCGTCTTTGTCTTCCATATTGCGTCAGGGTCAAAGATAGTGTGCGGCTTTGTATCATCTATGACCTCATCATATACGCAAAGCTCGTCCGCTAGCGCCTTTCCGCTCTCATTGTCATAGAAACGATATACCTTCTTGAAGTGAGGATTTGTTATTTTCGCGGTATTTTCGCTTATCTTTATCTTCGGGATAATATTGCCGTCCTCGTCCTCGACCGCCGCAAGCTTGTATACGCCGCCGAACACAGGAGCGCTCTTGGCAGTGATAAGTCTTTCGCCTACGCCGAATGTGTCGATTTTCGCCTCCTGCATCATCAGGTCGCGGATAAGATATTCATCAAGTGAATTTGACGCTACGATCTTACAGCTCTGAAGTCCCGCCTCATCAAGCATTTTTCTTGCCTTCTTCGAGAGATACGATATATCGCCCGAGTCAAGCCTTATGCCGAAGTTTGTGATACCCTTGGGTACAAGCACCTCCTTGAACGCCTTTATCGCATTCGGTACACCGCTTTTAAGCGTATTATAGGTATCGACAAGCAGTACTGCGTTATCGGGATAGATCTCACAATATGTCTTGAATGCTTCATATTCGGTGTCGAACATCTGCACCCATGAATGCGCCATAGTTCCGCCCGCAGGAACACCGTACTTGAAATCGGTCAGCGTGCAGGCTGTACCGGCACAGCCGCCGATATATGCCGCTCTTGCACCTATCACCGCGCCGTCTGCGCCCTGCGCTCTTCTTGAACCAAACTCAAGGACTACCCTGCCGTTTGCGGCTCTTACTATACGGTTAGCCTTTGTGGCTATAAGCGACTGGTGATTTATCGCAAGCAGGATATAGGTCTCAACAAGCTGCGCCTCAATGGCAGGAGCTTTGACGGTGAGCACAGGCTCATGAGGGAACACGGGAGTGCCCTCGGGAACGGCGTATATGTCGCCGGTAAACCTGAAATCCTTAAGGTATTCCAGAAAGTCCTCGTCAAATATCTTCTTACTGCGTAAAAACTCTATATCCTCGGCTGAAAAATGCAGATCCTTTATATAGTCAATTATCTGTTCAAGTCCTGCCGCAATGGCAAAGCCGCCGTTGTCGGGGACGTTCCTGAAAAACACATCAAAATAGGTCGTGCGCTTGTAAAATCCGTTCTTAAAATAGCCGTTTGCCATCGTAAGCTCATAGAAGTCACAAAGCATTGTGTAGTTATCTCTGTTTTTCATAGTTATTCTCCTTTTTTCTCTTTTATTTTATAATTATCTGCATACTTTCCATTGTATCAAGAGCGGCTTTGTGAAGCCCCTCATTGTTTGACGCGGTGAGCGCACTGTCTACGATTATATCGGCATCGGGCAATGCGGTCTTGGCAAGCACGGCATTTGATACAACACAGATATTCGTGACAACGCCGACCAGCTCAACACTGCTGTAGCAGGCAGTTTTAAGATACTCGTACAGCGCGTCCGAACCGAACACGCTTTTACGGAATACTATGTCTTCATCTGATACACAGCCGGCAACACTGCCGTACAGCTTGTGTCCGTCCGTACCCTCAATGCAATGCGGCACAGGCAGATGCTTACCCTCATAGCTGTCCATATAATCGTCATAATGGGTATCAAGCGTGAAAATCACGTCATCACCGTTTACATGGTAAGAATTTATCTTGTTCGCAATTCCGAGCTCGAGCGTTTTTGCTTTTTCAAAGCCGAGCGAACCGCTCACAAAATCATTCTGATAATCCACTACTATAAGACATTTCTTCATAACTTTTGCCCCCTTTATATTATGATACTATTTTACACCTATTTTAAGAAGTTGTAAAGAGATTTACAGCATACCGAAAAATTTTTGCCGTAATACTCTGTTTTGTTGACAGCGATGTATATAATTGATATACTTTAATCATAAACCAAGGAGATTTAGCTATTATGATTTATTGTAACCCGTCTTTTGAAACAGAAAAATATACCCACGCATTCGGCAAAACGCTGTGGTGGATAGTGTCGCTTATATCTATGTTTACAGTCGGTGTAGGAGTTACCGCCATCGGTCTTTGTTCTGCATCAATCCTCAAAATAACAAGTACTGTACTTCAGGACTGCACAGCTATTGCTCTTATACCGTTTTTTGCCGTATCTATTATCATATACTTTGTCTGTCTGCTCAGGTTTGCTCAGGCGCTTACTTCGTCATATAAATTTGACGGCAACACAATAATCAAGGGCGTTATAGCAACAAGCGGCGGACTTATTTCAAAAATTACCGCAAACACAGATTACAGCTTTGTTAAAGCAAATTTCGATACCGACAGATACAAAAAGACAGTTTACGAAAACGCCGTTCTTGTCGGTGAAACCAAGCGTTATCTCAAATATAACAGCAACGGCAAGGTTATAAAGATACTCAAAATATACGACAGTATGCCGGATTTACGGATCGCTGAAAATGCGGTCAAAAAGTCGGTTGCCGGAAGAGTTGCCGTAAGGGTGGTTTTGATATTCGCTATCTTTTTGTTGCTTGAAATAACAGATCTATGCATAGGCTATGCCAAAAACGATACAATTAACAGCGCAATTTCCGAAAGCAATTCCGTTATTGAAGAGATACTCACCGAAAACGGCTACTCAGTGCAGAAGATAAGCAACGCAGTATATCTCTACACCAAGCCCACCGCCGATAACAGCCGTACATCACAGCTTAAAATCGTTTACAATAAAAGCGGAGATACCGATAAATCCGAGATAGAGCTGTTCATCGAAACCGAAAGCGACATTTCAGCCCTTGAAAAGCTGCTGAGCGTTTTCTGCAAGTCGCAAAGCGCCGATGAATTTATCACGTCTGTACGAAAACAGCTTGACGGCGAAATATCAAACGCAAAGCTGTCACTTGATAACGGTCAGACATTAAGGCTCGGGAAAAGCGGCAGTTATACCGAGATACATACAAGCTTCTGAGCATAAAACGACCCTGCGACAGTACATTTGCCGCAGGGTATTTTCATTTATTCAGCAGTTTTTGCAAAAGGCTGAGATTATCGCTTCTTCTCCGCTTTGTTTCGGCTTCGTCCGTGATATATATGCCGCTGTCGGAAAGCATTATCGCATCTCCCTCTTTTACATTGGAAGAAAGCTTATCTCTGTCTATTATCATCTGCCTGTCCTCATCGAAGATAACAGCCTTATCTTCTTCAAATCTGTCAACTATCGGCATAATGTTCTCCTTGGCTTCAATACGGCAGATACCGAGCGTAAATCACCGCACTTACAGAATGATTTTTGTTTCCGAATATCCCGCTCCAGCTCGGAAGCTTCTCGATATTCAGAATATGCTCATTGAGCGTCAGAAAAGCAAAAGCGCACACAGCTACAATAACTGCCATAATAAACACTTTAGTGCTTTTTCTTCTGCATTTTACTCCTGCCGCCGCTCTTATTGCCCTGTCGTTGATTCGTCTTTGCTTTTGGAGAGGAGTTCTTGCCATTCTTCACAGCTCCTTTTCTGTTTTGTTCTAAAGATAGTCCGTCGGGAGTGATAAGGCATTCCTTACCGTAACCGATAAGGTCGCGTCTGCCCGCTCTTATGAGTGCCTTTGCGACTATCTGCTTATTCTCTTTCTTATAATACTGCAAGAGTGCTCTCTGCATCTCTTTTTCCTTGGGGTCGCGGGGGATATATACCTCCTGCATCGTATACGGGTCAAGACCTGTATAATACATAGCGGTAGATATAGTTCCCGGTGTGGGATAGAAGTCCTGCACCTGCTCAGGCCTTATATTGTGCTTTTTGAGGAACACCGCAAGCTCCACCGCTTCCTTTATCGTACAGCCGGGGTGCGATGACATAAGGTACGGTACAAGGTACTGCTCCTTTCCGCACTCTTTCGTATACTTATAGAACTTCTTTTCAAAATCCTCATAAACCTCTATATGAGGCTTTCCCATAAGGTCAAGCACCTTGTTGCTTGCGTGCTCGGGAGCGACCTTGAGCTGTCCGCTGACGTGATGCGCGACAAGCTCCTTGAAGAACTCGTCATTCTTATCTTTCATCATATAGTCGTATCTTATACCCGAGCGGATAAATACACGCTTGACATTTTTTATGGAGCGTATCTTTCTGAGCATTTCGAGATACTCGCTGTGGTCGACCTTAAGAGCGGGGCAAGGCTCGGGAGCAAGGCACTTTTTGCCCTTGCAAAGTCCTGCTTTTTCCTGCTTATCACATGAAGTCCTGCGGAAGTTTGCGGTAGGTCCGCCGACATCGTGTATATATCCCTTAAAACCCGGTTTCTTCGTAAGATCTATTGCCTCATTGATAACTGATTCCTCGCTTCTTGTCTGTATTCTTCTGCCCTGGTGCAGAGCTATCGAGCAGAAATTGCAATAGCCGAAACAGCCCCTGTTATGCGTTATTGAGAACTCAACCTCTTTTATTCCGGGCACTCCGCCGCCTTTTTCATAGCAGGGGTGATACGCTTTCATATATGGCAGTTCATACGCCTTGTCAAATTCGCTCTGTGTAAGGCTTCTCTGCGGCGGGTTCTGCACAAGCATCATATTTCCGTGACGCTGAACCATAGTCCTGCCGTAAACCTCGTCCTGCTCGTCATATTGCTGTCGGCAGGATTTTGCATACGCTTTCTTGTTCTCGCATACTATCTCATAGCTGTCGCACTGTACAGCACCGAGCGGCGTGTTTTTAGGCTCGGTAAGGTAGCAAGTACCTCTTATGTCGTGTATCTCCGAAAGCTTTTTACCCTCGGCAAGCGCTCTGTAAAGCTGAACAATTGTCAGCTCGCCCATACCGTACATAAGAAGCTGTGCACCGCTGTCAACCAGTATTGACGGCATTACCTTATCTGCCCAGTAGTCATAATGCGCAAAACGGCGCAGGCTGGCTTCAAGTCCGCCGATAGCTATCTCTTTATGCGGGAACAGCCTTAAGAGCGTCCTGCAATATACCGTCACCGCTCTGTCCGGGCGCTTTCCGCCCTTGCCGCCCTCGGAATAGGCATCGTCCCAGCGTTTTTTCTTGAATACGGTATAATTCGACACCATACTGTCGATATTTCCGCCTGTAACAAGAAAGCAGTACTTAGGCTCGCCGAGCTTTCTGAAATCATCGTCTGTTACCGGCTGTGCGATAATTCCGACATTACAGCCACAGCTTTCGAGCATACGCGATATGATAGCAATGCCGAATGACGGGTGATCCACATATGCGTCACCTGTTATGCAGATGAAGTCAAGCTGATCTATCCCCCTGTCTTTCATATCCTGTTTTGATATAGGTAAAAAGGGCATCTGTTTCACTTTCCTTTATGATACTTCGATAGTCTATACAGATAGTATATACTAAACCAAATTCAAATTCAAGTCTTTGACATAAAAATATCCGACATCGGAAAATGCCGGATATTTTATAAACGTTATCTGAGATTATCAGTCTTCAAGACCGTCAAGGGAAACATCGTGCTTTACTCTGTCCCTTTCCTCCGCTCTCTTGCCGTTATTAAATCTGTCAACTGTACCTACAAGATATCCTGTGATACGGCGGATACGCTCAAATCTTGTGTTGTCACCGTGGTCGCTTCTGCCGCACTTGGGGCATACATCGCCGATGATACCGGTATATCCGCAGCAGGGATCTCTGTCGACCGGGTGGTTGATCGAGCCGTAACCTATGCCTGACTCCTTCATACATCTGATGACCTGCTCGAATGCTTCAAGGTTCTGAAGCGGGTCGCCGTCAAGCTCAACGTAGCTGATATGACCTGCGAGTGTAAGTGCGTGATAAGGCGCTTCAAGCTTTATCTTTCTGAATGCATTGATCGGGAAATATACAGGGATATGGAAGGAGTTGGTGTAATACTCTCTGTCTGTTACACCCTCGATCTTACCAAATCTCTTGCGGTCGATCTTTACAAATCTGCCCGAAAGACCCTCTGCGGGAGTTGCGAGAACCGAGAAGTTAAGACCTGTCTTCTTGCTTTCCTCGTCCATTCTTGCCTTCATTCTGCCGATGATACGCAGACCGAGCTCCTGAGCTTCCTTGCTTTCGCCGTGGTGAACGCCGATAAGAGCCTTAAGGCACTCGGCAAGTCCGATAAAGCCGACTGAAAGTGTACCGTGCTTTAATACTTCACCTATGGTATCGTTAGGATTGAGCTTTTCCGAGTCGATCCATATACCCTGACCCATAAGGAACGGATAGTTCTTTACTCTCTTCTGTGACTGTATCTTAAATCTGTAGAGGAGCTGATCTATAACGAGGTTCATTCTGTCCTCGAGCATTTCAAAGAATTTTACTATATCGCCGCCCGCAAGTATACCGAGTCTGGGCAGGTTGATAGATGTGAATGAAAGGTTACCTCTTCCTGTTACTATCTCTCTTGTGGGATCATATACGTTACCGATAACACGGGTACGACAGCCCATATATGCGATCTCTGTGTTATAGTCGCCGGGCTTGTAATACTGAAGATTATAAGGAGCGTCAATAAACGAGAAGTTCGGGAACAATCTCTTAGCTGATACTCTGCAAGCGAGCTTGAACAGGTCGTAGTTCGGGTCGCCCTCGTTGTAGTTAAGACCGTCCTTTACCTTGAAGATGTGTATCGGGAAGATAGGTGTTTCGCCGTTTCCAAGACCCGCCTCGGTAGCGAGCAGAACGTTCTTTATTACCATTCTGCCCTCGGGAGATGTATCAGTACCGTAGTTTATTGATGAGAATGGTATCTGTGCGCCCGCACGGCTGTTCATGGTGTTGAGGTTATGTACAAGAGCCTCCATAGCCTGATATGTAGCTCTGTCGGTTTCAACCTCAGCCTGTTTTAACGCAAACTTCTGTATCTTGTCGATTATTTCATCGGGAACATCGGGGCAAAGCTCCTTCAGGCATTCGCGCTCGGCGTCCTGATAACCGTTATCGTTAGCGAGTATCGGGCAAAGCTGCTTTTCTTCCTCAAGCTTCTTTGAATAAGCCTTTACATCGGCTTCAGCCGTAGCAAGGTCTTCAATACCACCGATAAGCTCAAGACCTCTTACGATATTCTGAGTATAACGGTGCTTATATGTCTTTCTTACGCCGTCAGCCATAGAATAGTCGAAGTTAGGTATAGACTGTCCGCCGTGCTGATCGTTCTGGTTTGACTGGATAGCGATGCAGGCGAGCGCCGAGTAGCTGGTTATCTCGTTGGGCTCTCTTAAAAAGCCGTGACCGGTCGAAAAACCGTTCTTGAACAGCTTTATAAGGTCGATCTGACAGCAGGTCGTTGTCAGTGTCAGGAAGTCCAGATCATGGATATGTATATCGCCGTCCCTGTGAGCCTTTGAGTGCTCGGGGGCAAGTACATACATCTCATTGAACTGCTTTGCGCCCTCAGAGCCGTACTTCAGCATTGTGCCCATTGCAGTATCGCCGTCTATGTTAGCGTTCTCACGCTTGATATCACAATCTCTTGCGGCCTTGAATGTAAGATCCTCATAGATCTTCATAAGGCTTGTATTCATTTCTCTTACTCTCGTTCTGTCGGCTCTGTAAAGAATATATGCCTTGGCGGTCTTTGCGTGTCCGCTCTCAACAAGTACCTTTTCTACAGCGTCCTGTACCTCTTCTACAGTAGGAAGCTCTCCTGTCTTGTTAGTGTTTGCCTCAAGATAATCGCAAACCTTCTCCGCCATCTCGCTTGCTTCCTGATAGTCGTTACCTCCGACAGCCCTTGCCGCCTTGTATATTGCGTCGGCTATCTTCTCAATGTTGAACGGTACTGTACGTCCGTCTCTCTTCTGGATCTTAGTCAGCATTTGTTTCTCCCTCTCGTTGAAAACTCCTCGCACTACCACAATATGTAGTGGTGAGCGAAATACAGTTAATATTATATAGTGTCTTTTTTCATTTGTCAATACATCTTTTCAGAATAAGTAGATAAAAATCGGTGCTCATTTTTAGATATTTTGTCTATTGACTGAGCTGAAAGCCGATGAATACTCGGTATGGCGCAGAGCAAAAAAATAGGGGCTGTGACACATCCCGAAAAAGAAAAAGTGATACCTGAACGAGAACGCTTCTACTTATCATATCGTTTTAATAATGAACATTGATAGCAGTCTTCCGATAGTGCTGTTTGTAGGATAGCACTTCTCTAGCTCGCTATTCTGTGAGATAACGTTGCTGCTATGAACGAGGGCAAGAACCAAAGGGAACAGGTGCAAGTCTGAGCCTTACTTACGCAAGGCTCGTGCACTCCGCTAAAGCTCCGTTGGACTTAGCAGCCCAGTGAAGCGAAGCGCAACGTCCGAGTGCTTGCGAAAGCAAGACTCAACCCTATACCCTTAGGTTCTCTCCCAAATCAGTTATTCCTCTGGAGCGACGAGAGGAGCGGGAGCATTGCTTATGCAATGCTCAGACGTGCTCCCACTTTCCTTACCCACACCCACACCCCGCTAGGGTGTTGGCGATAAGACACACAAACGACTGGGTTTTAAACGTTTGTATAAGCGGGTCGCTGACGCTCACTCAGTCCCATTTTAGTACAGATATCTCAGGATAGTAGCGCTTTTTCTGAGAGTCAGTGACAGTGCAGTTGCACCGATATACTCACGAAATTATTAACACCTTGTCACTATGGAATTGTTTTCAGCGATGCTAACAATATATTTATTGCTCTGACTTTTACAATATGTTGCACTGCAATTTCAATGAAATTTTAATAAACTAAAAAGCTGTGATGAAATTTTTTGCACTTCATCACAGCTTCTATGGAGCTATCCTTGTATCATCAAAGATTCATATAGAAATTTAGCAGTATAAGTCCAAGCACTACGTTAAAGCCGATGCCGACGCATATATAAGGTATCCTCATGCGGTTGGTGCGCAGAAAGCCGGACGCAATGCCGATCCATACGCATGATGCCATTACAGCAAGAAGAAGTATTATCATAGCGACATTTTGCGGCAGCTCATAGCCTAAAAAGCTTGTACATATAAAGCTTGACACGCAGTTGACAAGCGGCAGTATTCCTATCGGAATTGTCGCAAGCACCCAGCGTATCCTGTCAGCTCTTGCAAACGAGAACACTATAGCACCAAGTATAAGGGTAATTACAAGACACTCTATAGCCATAATGATCTCCTTTCCGAAAAAATCTTACTTAGCCATTGAGTTGAAGTCTTCAATAGCCTTTGCGTTGTCGGCACAGATGATAAGCGCAACATAGTTACCGCTTGTTACAACATTTTTGCCGTCTATCTTGTACATCTCATCAGGTGTATAGTCCTTGAAAGTAGCTGTCTGGGCTTCGACACGCTTCTCGAGCATTGTCTTTACATCGGCAACATCATCGGCGGATTTGAGCTGGAATACCGCGATCTCGTCGGGATAAGCACCCGAACCGCAGATATATGCACTGAAGCTTTCAAGCTTGTCGCTTGCAACGTCATAATAACCCGACATACGCTCTGCGTCTATCTTAGCCATACCGGGGAACTTTACGTCAGCCTGTATCTTATCGGTAATTTCTACAGCTTTACCGGAAGCCTCGGCTGTATCGGAAGAAGCGTCTGTACTGCTGTCTGCTGTTGAGCCTGCTTCTGATGATACTGTGCTCTCTGTTGCGGAAGACTGAGCGTTATTGCCGGAGCAACCGCATATTGAAGCTGCGATTGCAACACAGATAATTCCTACTGCTATTCTCTTGGTAAGATTTTTCATTGTTCATAATTCCTTTCTTTTATGCACATTATATTAAGAATGTTTCTCAAGGAAACTAAGCATAACCTGATATGTTGAACCCATAAAATGGATACCGTCCATTTCATGATATTCTTCGTAATAGTAGCCATCGGGCGCTGTCAGCACAGAATGTAAGTCAAGGAACTTTGCCTTTGTACCCGATACAACACTTTCAAGTGCGCTGTTGTACTCGTTGATAGCCGATGTCGTGAGCGCATTGTCATAGTCGGCTTCGGCATAGTAGGTAACGGGTGGTATAGACAATACATATACCTTGGCTTTGCTGATTTTTGATATATGTGTCACAAGCTCGCCCATACATTCGGCAAGATAGTTGCCGTCTGCATATCCGACACTGTTTGTGCCGAGCATTATATATATCTTGGAGGGCTTGTTTGCGCTTATTTTACTGTCGATCGTTTCACCGTCTATCTCACTGTCGAGAGCGGTTGACGGCGCAAGACCGAGCTTTGCGTATACAAGTGACGGATCAAGATATCCGTAAAGGTAGAGCCCTGTTGTTATACTGTCGCCTATGAAAAGCGCATCGTCAAAAAACTCCGTGTCAAAGTCCGTAGACGCGGCAGGTGCTTCAGTCTGTGAGGTCTGACGGGTGTCATCTGACCCGGTATCTGTAGGCTCGGGCTCTGTTATGACTTGTTCGGGTTCTGTCTGCGGCTCTGTTTGGGGCTCAGGCTCAGTTGCAGGCGGCTGTGTCTGCGGCTCTGGAGTAGTAGCTTCAGTTGTTGTGGTTGTCGTGGTTTCGGCTGTTGCGGCGGAGGTGACCGTTGTTGTCACTGCCGCAGTTGTCGTTTGCGGAGTTGTCGCAGAAGTCGCAACCGTTGTTTCCGCTGTTGTTGCTACAGTACTCTGCTCGGCAAAGGATCTGCTATCACTGCCTGAGGAAGCTGTAACATCGGTACAGCCGCAAAGAATGACCGAAAGCGCACAAGCAAGTGACAATAAAGCGGTCTCGCCGTTATTTACCTTACCGCGTTTGTTTTCAGTGCTGATACTATCAGATCCTTTCATAACGATCAGGCTGAATGCTTCTGTAAGTAGCTGAGCATTACTTCGTATGTCGTACCCATAAAATGGATACCGTCCATCTCGGCATAATCCGCGTCAAAATATCCATCAGAATTTGAAAGCACGCTGTTGAGATCTATAAATGCCGCTCCGCTGCCTGAAACGGCAGTCTTGAGCTTTTCGTTGTAATCATCTATATCCTTCTTTGTGAGAGCGTTCTCGTCGGACTGCTCTGCCTCGAGTGTTACGGGCGGGATCGATATTACATAGATCTTTGCCGTTGTAAGACCCGAAATCTTCTCGACAAGCTCGTTCATACTTACCGCAAGCGTTTCGTTATCCGCATAGCCGACACTATTTGTGCCGAGCATTATAAATATCTTCTTGGGCTTGAACGAAGCTATCTTATCCGAAAGTGTAGCTCCGTCGATCTCCGCGTCAAGTGCGGTAGACGGTGCAAGACCCTGCTGTGCGAACACGTTATCCTGGTCAAGGAAGCCGTAAAGGCTAAGACCTGTCGAGATACTGTCGCCTATAAAGAGCGATGATGAGAAGTACTCCTTATCAAAGTCAATTGTCGGCTGAGTATCCGCTGATGTATCCGAAGAATTGTCGGCAGACTCGGTAGCGGAAGCCGTGCTTTCGGGAGCAGAGCTTGCGTCAGGCTCTGTAGCGGGAGCTTCTGTTTCGGGCGGCTCTGATGTTACCGCTGTGAACGGCGGCTCAGACGATGTGCCGTCCTCTCCGTTTATTATATTATAAGTAAAGAAGCACACTGTGCAAATAATAAGAACCAATAAAAGGTTTAAGAATATCATTGACGGTGTTATTCCGAATTTGTTTTTTCCTTTTTTCTTCTGTGCCAAAACACACACCTCGCAATCATACTGTATTATTATACAGCATTTTCAGGAAATAATCAATAGACAAAAACAAAAAAATCGGTGCATTAAAAGCACCGATTTTTGTCAAGCTGTTTATAACTTAGTCAGAAACATAAGGAATAAGAGCTACCTGTCTAGCCTTCTTGATAGCTGTTGTAAGCTCTCTCTGGTGATATGCGCAGCAGCCTGTTACTCTGCGTGGCAGAATTTTGTAACGCTCTGTCATGCACTTTTTGAGCTTAGCTACATCCTTATAATCAATGAATTCAGCTCTGTCAGCACAGAAAGCGCAAACCTTTTTTCTTGAGCGCTTCATAGGACGAACTGTTGACTTTTCATTCTTTTCTCTTTCAGCCATTGTATTATCCTCCTTATTTTGATCAGAACGGGTAATCGTCATCATCGGCAGATTCTGTGAAATCTGCATTGTTACCCTGCGACACTGTGGGCGCGGTGTTTGTAGTCTGTGCAGGATGTGCAGGTGCGGGAGCAGCCTGTGCGTTACCGGGATAGCTCTGGTAAGGCGATGAAGCCTGTCCGCCGTTAGCCTTTTCACCGGTGAACGTTGAACGGTCAACTATGATCTCGGTAATGTATGCGGTATTTCCGTTCTTGTCGGTATAGGATCTGTTCTGAAGCTCACCTTCGATAAGTATCATACGACCCTTGGAAAAATATCTTGAGATAAATTCCGCTTCATTGCGCCAAGCGACCACATTGAAGAAATCCGACTTTCTCTCTTCGCCCTTTGTCTGGAATCTGCGGTCTACTGCTATTCTAAAAGAAAGCACAGACGCGCCCGAAGCAGTGGATCTCAACTCGAGGTCGTTCACTATACGACCCATCATAATTACCTTGTTATACATATGTTACCGCTCCTCCTGTATACTTCTCCAAACCAATTACTTGCGTACCGTTACGAGCGAACGGATAACGCCGTCAGTGATATTGATGATACGCTCGAATTCCATAGGGAAATCGGGCTTGCAGTCGAAGCTGTAAACTACATAATAACCGTCGGTTTCGTAGTTTATCTCATAAGCGAGCTTACGAGCGCCCCATTCATCAACGTCAACTAATGTGCCGTGTTCCTTGATCAGATCAGAGAACTTAGCAACGAGAGCCTTTACTGCATCCTCACCGTTCTTAAGTGAAAATACAACAACTGCCTCATACTTTTCGCTGAGCTTTGCCATTATAAGCACCTCCTTGTGGATATTAAGCCCGCACTTTTGTACGAGCAAGGGATGTTGACAAAGTTGTATACTTGTCAAGCTTTATTATTATATCAAACCCGGAAAGGTTTGTCAAGAGTTTTTTTGATTTTCTTACACTCTTCCGAATATCAGCAAGAATATTCCCATTGCTATCGGCTGATGCAGCACATATATCCACAGCGTATAGCGTCCTGCCAGTGCAAGAGGCTTAAAGTGCGTCTTATAAAAAAATTCGGGCATCTTGTCCTCAATGGCATATTTTCCCGTATACGCGCCCGCAAGGAACACGAAGAACCACGGCAGGAGCGGAAAGTAATCCATCGACTGAAAGCTCGCCGATCTGAAGCCAAGCGGAAACAGCAATCCCGCATTATATATAAATCCGGGGAGCTTTATTCCGACACCGTAGGCAGGTCCGAGATAGCCGTACATAATTCCTCTTGTCATCACGAAAAGCACGGCGCATATTGCGATACCGACAGGTGCGGGTATCTTAAGAAAGTACTTGTCCCCTATTGCGTATATCATCATCGACACGCCCATAAAGTGCAGTATACCGAAGAGTATCGGCGCGTTCGGTGCAAAAAAAGCAAAAATAAAGGTTATTATCATACCTATAAAGAAGCACTGTATGCCGCGCTTGGCGTTGTTTCTCGAATAACGGCTGCTCATACCCGATATGAACATAAACGCTCCCGCAAAAATATCACGGATAATATCAAACCAGCCATCGAACATAATCGGTATGTGTATGCCATAAGTATAATTCAGGTCAAAGCAGACATGATAGACCACCATACAGAGTATGCAGAAGCCTCTTACCTCGTCCATAAAGCCCGCACGTCTGTATTTTTTTACTTGTGTATTTGCAGATGTAACTGTATTTTCCATGAAATTCTCACTTTTCAAAAACTCTGTTTTAGTCGTACTAAATAATTATATCACTATGTCGCATTAAGTTCCACTGTGCATTTTTAACAATAATCGTGGTATATATATAGGTGATTTCTACAAAAACGAACTACATTTACATATTGCAATGGACTGTAGTTTGTGATATTATATGTATGAAAAAATCAGCGGCAGAAACCGCAGGACGAAAGGGACGACTATTTAATGCTTATTGCAAAGATAACCGACAGCGATTTCTTTGGTGGTGAGCCTCAGTATATCGAAGATGACGCGCGCTATAACACAAGAGGTGTTATGACGGACGGCGAGGGAAACATCGCCATGATGAAAATAGAAAACTCCGACTATTACAAACTGCCCGGCGGAAGTATAGAGATAACAGAAACTCCCGACAAGGCATTTTTAAGAGAAGTATCGGAAGAAACAGGCTACCCCGCCGAACTTATAGGATATCTCGGCTGGATCGAGGAGCACAAGTTCAAGAGAAAATTCTGTATGGTTTCTCACTGCTATGTTGCAAAAAAGACTTCGGACAAGTGCGACACCGCCACACTCGCACGCTCACAGGAACGTCTCGGCTATAAAATTGAATGGATGTCTTACGAACAGGCTGTAAGCAAACTGCACGAGCTTTCACAGCAGTGTAAGGAATATCAGATGAGCTTCGTTCTCAGAAGAGAACAGCTTATCCTTGAAAAGGCTAAGGACTTGATCGTAAAGTAAGGACAGATATGGATAACGAAAAAGAGCATATAAACGCAGAAGATAACGAAAATCACGAAAATGACGACATGACAGCGCCCGCTACTTATGCAAACGATGATACGATATCCTTTAAGGTAAGTGACGATGCGCGGCCTCAGCATACCTGGACGAAAAAGCAGAAAAGAACGGTATGGATAGCCGCAGTCGTGGCAGTTGTTCTTTTCATCGTTATAAGCTTCCTGCTTAGTCTTGCGGGAATTGATATAATGAATCTGCTCGGCGGAAATCCGGCTATGCAATAAAGTTAATAATACAAAGACCGCACTCGTTGTAAGGGTGCGGTCTTTTTGTATTTATCGGTTATAAAATCAGGCATATAAGTCCGTTACAGCCGTCATTGATAATTCTCTGTATAGCCTCCTGAAGCTTCGCCCTTGCGTCTGCGGGCATACGGCTGAGTTTGTTGTGAAGTCCCTCGTTTACAAGCTCGTGGAGCGACTTTCCGAAAATATTGCTCTCCCAGATCTTGGTCGGGTTTTCCTCAAACTCCCTGAGCAGGTATTTTACCAGATCCTCCGACTGCTTTTCGCTTCCGACGATCGGGTTTACTTCGGTATTGATATTGGCAAGCGTCATATGAATAGACGGTGCGGACGCTTTCAGACGGACGCCGAACTTACCGCCCTGTTTTACTATCTCGGGCTCTTCAAGAGTAAGCTCCTCAGCTCCCGGCATTACTATGCCGTAGCCGGTAGCCCTTACTTCCTCAAGCGCGGTGCGTACCTTCTCGTACTCTTTCTTGATTTTCGCAAGCTCGATCATACACGGCATAAGGTCGCCCTCATCGGCAAGCTCAATGCCTGTGGTTTCACCGAGCACCTTGTAAAACAGATCCTGACCGAGATTTACCGTGATATATGCTGCACCCGTGCCGAGCTCGGCGTTATCCTTATTACAGCAGCTGATGCTTTCGCACTGCCTTACCCTGTCGATAAATCCGTCTATATCGCCCATACAGCTTATATTCTCTGCCGCCTCACGGATTGAACCGAACACCTGCTTCTTGAGATAGTGATCGTTATCGAGTGAAGCCAGCCATTTCGGCAGTCTTATGCCGATCTCTCTGACAGGAAAGCCCATAAGCACATCTGACAGCAATGCTTTTATGTCGTTCTCGGTGATATCGGGACAGCTGAGCGGCGTTACGGCACAGCCGTACTTTTCCGATAGCTTTTCCGCAAGCTCACGCGACTGCTCGGACTTTGGCTCTGTACAGTTGAGCACCACGGTAAACGGCTTTTTTATGCCTTTCAGCTCATTTATCACGCGCTCTTCCGCCGCCTCGTATTCTTCCCTCGGGATATCCGTGATACTTCCGTCAGTCGTTACCACAAGTCCTATCGTGCTGTGCTCGGTAATTACCTTATGAGTTCCGACCTCAGCCGCCATATTGAACGGTACTTCTTCGTCAAACCACGGGGTTTTCACCATTCGGGGCGCTTCGTTTTCGATATAGCCCTTTGCACCGGGCACGATATATCCCACACAGTCGATGAGCCGCACATTCATATTGACGCTCTCATCGACCGTTATACTTACCGCTTCCTCGGGAACAAACTTCGGCTCGGTGGTCATTATGGTCTTGCCTGCCGCCGACTGAGGAAGCTCATCAACTGCACGCTCCCTGCGGAACTCGTCTTCTATTGACGGCACTACCAGTGCATTCATAAACCGGCTTATGAATGTAGACTTTCCCGAACGCACAGGACCTACTACTCCTATATAGATATTTCCGCCCGTTCGCTCGGAAATGTCCTTATAAATTGACTTTGGCATAATTTCTCCTTATCTGCTTGCATAATGCCTTATCTCCGCGCGGAAAACAAGGTGTTTAAACTATCGGTATCAGCAGAAGCCCCGACACTTTGCCGTCGGTAACTTCGTTCTCGGCTTCTATAGCCGCGGCAGATGTGTTATAGCGTTTTGCGATATTCCATACATCTTCATTCGCGTCCGCAAAATAAAGCTTCAGCATATACTCATCATCTTTCTTCTTACACTCGTTCTCGTTTATCTCCGCCTGCTTTATTACCTGCGATGAGGAGCAGACATACATACTGCCCTGCATAAGCATAGAGCATCTGAGCTCGATGCCGTCATCGTTTATACTGTAGCTTACAGCCGATATACTGAGTACAGGCTGAATTACGCTGTCGACTGTGACTCCGCCGACCGATACGACTGCCTCAAACGGCAGGCTCTTCTCTGAGAATACAGGCTCGTTGTCCTTTACAGCGGCAATATAACATATCAGCTTGCCGTTCACCGTAATATCGCCGTTATCGCCCGTCCTGCACATTATCTCCGTCACATCACAGCTGACATCGATAACACTGTCGGGTATGCCGTTGTCGCATTCAATCATCTGCTTTGTGTTGAATGTCTGGCTTATGTAGCGGTGATCGGACTCCGTTTTAAGTGCCGCTGTTGTGAAACTGCACTCATAGCCTGTGGAATACATATCGGTAACAGGGTAAATATTTTCCTCGAGAGTTGCGGTTATCTGCGAGCCCACGGTCATTTCACAGCCGAATACTCCTGCGGTAACATCATCTGCGGATTTTACCGAAAGGTTGCACGACAGCACCCTGAACTGCGCATAGCAGGTATGCTTTTCGTCAACGCCCTGCATATCGACTATCTGACTGAGCGGGATCTCTGCCTCCATAGTCTGTAGCATACTGCCGCCATCATTCTGAACAAGATACAGTGCTTTGAGCTGTGCCACGCCCTTTAGCACCACTTTATCGGCGATTATCTTACAGTCGTTCACCACCGCCGCGGCGTCACAGCTGACTACTGCCTTGATACTGCCGTCAACTCCCGACACTCCGATATCCTCGCGGACTACGAACTGCTTTCCCGCGGTAAGCTTTCTTGTACAGCAGACCTTGTTCTTTCTTGTCTGCACAAGACCGCCCTCCATATCGGTTATTATCTCAAACGGTGTGATACAGCTTACCTTTATCTTGAAGCTCACCGCTCCTCTGACATCGATACGTCTGCCCGAAACGGCACGACAGGTGCAGTAGTCGACCTTAGGCTCTATGGTGACCGTACCGTTGTCAGCCGCCTTTGGCAGGTCGACCGTCTTTGAATAGCTGTAGCGGTGCTCAATGCACTCCATACCGCCGCCCTCGCTGAGGTAGAGCGCGGTTATGCAGATAACGCCGTCACATATCAGTTTATCTCCGGAAATATTGTAGGATACTATCCCCGGACGCAATGTACATCTTAATATCTTGAAGATATCGGGATAATAATCCGGCAGAACGTAATCAAACTCAACGCCCTGCTCCGCCTGTCCGTCATATACCACTTCCGTGACAAATACAGGCTCTTTCTTTACAGAAAAGTCCATATGATCCTCCTTTAGCTGTTTCCCCTCTTTGTGGGTCTTAACTCAATATATGTGATGGTGGGACATAATATTACAGTTTGTCAGGGAGGAAAAAGAAAAAGCCGTACCGAAACTCACAGCCACTCACTGTAAATAAGCACAAACGCTCCGAAGCTGTCTTAGTTTGAAATCCGGGGTTGCCTACACTGTCAAACAAAAAGCTTAAGACAATACCGCACAAAATCCGATAAATGGTCTTTGTGCGGTATTGCCTTAAAATTACCCCTTTGTTTTCAATGAAAAAAATACCGCTCACGCGGAGCGGTATCTGATATTATTCGTAATCCTTGATCTCTACTTTTTCAATAACTATTTCAGTCTTTGGCTTACTTACTTCATCGCCGCCCATAGCATCGTTTGCCACTACTTCAACAGCCGATATCTTGTCAAGCACATCAAAGCCGTCAACTGTCTGACCGAATACGGTATAGTTTCCGTCAAGAGAGGGTGTACCGCCGACTTCCTTGTACTTAGCCTTTGTAGCGTCATCCATATTCTCAATGAACTGCTTTAAATTTCTGTAGTAGTTTGCCTGGAACATATAGTAGGTGTATTCCTGCGAATCCTTGTCGTACTGCTTTGCATAATCCTCATATCCCTGTATGTTGTTGTCAATCCTTGCTGTGCTGAAATTATCATAATCCTGAGATTTTTTGTTATTTACAATATAGAACTCTGTAGAATTTTTGCCCATTGCATTTGCATAACATAAAGCGCCGTAGAAATGTCGCATATTGTAGTTGGTTTCGATGCCGAAGTTCTCAACGTCCGTCTTACCTGTAAAATCCTTACCGCCCTGTGCCATAAAGTCTGCTACTACTCTGTGGAATGTCTTTCCGTTATAGTATCCGCTGTTTGCAAGGTCGATAAAGTTCTGTGTACCTTTCGGCGCGGCATCAGGATATAACTTGATAGTGATATCGCCGTAATCCTTTATTGTCATTACAGCGTACTTATCGCCCTTTTCAAGCTTTACATCACCGATGTTGCCTGTTAAGCTTGCAGATGGGTCAACGGACGTATTTCCGGACGTTGCGCTGTCACCGGAACAACCGGCAACCATTGTTATCATTGCTGCGGTACATAAAATACCCGCTAATATTTTTTTTAACATCATAAACTCCTTTGCTTACATAAACTATCCATTATTTTACCACAATGCAAAGGAAAAATCAATCAGTTTCAGATAATTTTCAGAATAAACAGCGCTTTACATACAAAAAGGCTCGTCCGAAGACGAGCCATAATGTATCAAGGGTTACTGATTATATTTCAGCGAAGTACTTGATTGTTCTTACCATCTGTGATGTGTAAGAGTTCTCGTTGTCATACCAAGAAACAACCTGAACTTCGTACAGATCATCAGCGATCTTAGCTACCATTGTCTGTGTAGCATCGAAGAGTGAACCGTATCTCATACCGATAACATCAGATGAAACGATAGCATCTTCATTGTAACCGAAAGACTCAGAAGCAGCAGCCTTCATAGCAGCGTTGATGCCTTCCTTAGTTACGTCTGCACCCTTAACAACAGCTGTAAGGATTGTTGTAGAACCTGTGGGAACAGGAACTCTCTGTGCAGAACCGATAAGCTTGCCGTTCAGCTCAGGGATAACAAGGCCGATAGCCTTAGCAGCACCTGTTGAGTTAGGAACGATGTTAGCAGCACCTGCTCTTGCTCTTCTGAGGTCACCCTTTCTGTGAGGACCGTCGAGGATCATCTGGTCGCCTGTGTAAGCGTGGATTGTGCTCATGATACCGCTCTGGATAGGAGCATAATCGTTAAGAGCCTTAGCCATAGGAGCGAGGCAGTTTGTTGTGCAAGATGCAGCAGAGATGATCTTGTCATCAGCTGTAAGTGTCTTTTCGTTTACGCTGTAAACGATTGTGGGCAGATCGTTGCCTGCGGGAGCAGAAATAACAACCTTCTTAGCACCTGCATCGATGTGAGCCTGTGACTTTTCCTTTGAGCAGTAGAAACCTGTGCATTCGAGAACTACGTCAACACCGATCTCACCCCAGGGAAGCTCATTAGCCTTAGCCATAGCATAGATCTTAAGTGTCTTGCCGTCAACTGTGATTGTGCCTGCTTCGTCATCAGCAGTAACTGTGTGAAGGTTCTCACCTATCTTACCACAGTAACCGCCCTGTGCTGTATCATACTTTAAAAGCTGAGCGAGCATTGAGGGCTTTGTAAGGTCGTTGATTGCAACTACCTCATAACCTTCTGCGCCGAACATCTGTCTGAAAGCAAGACGTCCGATACGGCCGAAACCGTTAATAGCAACTTTAACTGACATTGGAATATTCCTCCTAAAAATTTTGTGAATTTTTCGCAGGCGCAAAGCGTCCGCTAAATTTCTACTATTCTATTATACAAAATTTTTCTTGCATTATCAAGTGGTTTGATAATTTTTTATCAAAAAAAGAAAGTGAATTATTCCCGACTTTTAAAATAGTTATTTGTGCAATATACACAAAACGCTTGAATTGTGTAAGATTTTCTGTTATTATAGATATATAAATTCGGTTTTTTGAAAAAGTCTGTTTTTTCAAAAAAAGTGCTTATTCTCAATCCCTATCCCCAAACCCCTTTCCCCTGGTGAAAGGCTGTGTATGCTTGGTTGGCTCTGCATCGTGCAGAGCCTCTGTGCATACACGCCCGGCATCCGTGCCGGGGCTATATTACTGGGGCTGCCGCCCTCACCCCGCTTGGGGCTACGCCCCAAACCCCATTTTCAAAAATTATATAGGTTTTTCGACAGTCTGTATAAATTCGGTTTTTTGAAAAAGTCTGTTTTTTCAAAAAAAGTGCTTATTCTCAATCCCTATTCCCAAACCCCTTTCCCCGGGTGAAAGGCTGTGTATGCTTGGTTGGCTCTGCATCGTGCAGAGCCTCTGTGCATGCACGCCCGGCATCCGTGCCGGGGCTATATTACTGGGGCTGCCGCCCTCACCCCGCTTGGGGCTACGCCCCAAACCCCGCTGAGATATATAAATTGTAATTGGAGAAATGAAATGAAACTGTATCTTACCGACCTTGACGGAACTCTTCTTGACCATAAAGCCGAAATCGGGCGAATGACAGAAGCTATGATGAATATGCTTATCGACAACGACATTGCCGTAAGCTATGCTACGGCTCGCTCTGTTCATTCGGCAGAGCCGAAGGTAAACTGTATAAATTTCAGACTGCCTGTAATCACACACAACGGTGCATTTATCATCGACCCGATTACAAAAGAGCGCTTGGTAACTCACTTTTTCAGCGAAGAATCAAAAACGTTCCTGAAAAACTTTTTCTGTGAACATAAAGAATCGGTACTTGTCTATTCGGTCATTGATAATTACGAGCGTGTCAGCTATCTTGAAGAAAGGCTGAACAAAGGAACGGTGCGCTATCTCAAGGACAGAGCCGGAGATAAGCGTATGTACCGTGCCGGTGACTATGAAGAGCTTTTTGACGGCGACATATATTATATAACTTTAATTGAGCCGATAACCTCTCCCGAGGAGCTTGACTGCTGTTTTTACAACAAGAACGGATTTTCAAGAAACTATCAGCCTGATACATACGATACAAGTGAATACTGGTATGAGATATACCGTGACGATGTATCCAAAGCAAACGCCGCACTCAAGCTTAAAGAAATGCTCGGTGCAGACGAGCTTATAGTGTTCGGTGACAATACAAACGATATCTCTATGTTCTCGGTCGCCGACAGGTGCTATGCGGTATCCAATGCTACCGAACAGCTGAGAGAAATCGCAACAGGAGTTATCCGCTCAAACGAACAAAGCGGCGTGCCTGTGTTCATTCAAAACGACAACTGCACGGTATGGCAATATAACAAACAGCCGTTACACGCTTTGCCCGATAATGCGCGTTTCAGTGCCTGCACCGCCACAGCAGACAGCGGTGACGGAGTTGGAATACTCAACGAAAAGCAGATACACGCAACGCTTAAAAGCTACTTTGCCTCTTCCCTGTTCGACAAGGAGATAAAGATAGGCAGCTACTTTGCCGACCTTGTTACCGAGAACGGCATATTTGAGATACAGACGGCTAATTTCAAATACCTTGTACCAAAGCTCAATACTTTTCTCAAAGCTTCTCACGTCACGGTTGTATACCCATATCATAAAAAAAGCCGTCTTAATTACATTGACAGATCCACCGGTGAAATTCTTAAAAGCGGAAGAACAGTCACCACAAGCGATATGAGCGATTTCTTCATCGAACTTTACAGAATAAAACAGTATCTCAGCGATCCCAACCTCACGATCTGCATTGCAGATATTGCGGTAGAAAACCTGAGATACTGCGCTAAAGATATGAAACGCAGGAAGTCGGACAGAAAGATTACCGTTCCGACTTCCCTGCTACAGCTTACCTATCTCGAGGACAGCGACAGCTACAGATGCTTTATCCCCGAGGGCTTACCCGAAACGTTTACGCTCAAAGAATTTAAAAAGCGTATGCGTTCCGGTGATGCCTCTATAGCAATAAGAATATTGCTGTATGTCGGTGTAATTGACTATGCCGGTAAGCGCGGCAACGAATATCTCTACAGGATCACATAATATCACGAAGCATTCTCAACATAATACTGTGCCTGAGCGGCATACATTTCTGAGTAAATGCCGTTTTCACGCTTAACAAGCTCATCGTGTGTACCGTATTCCTTTATAGTATCATCGGCAAATACGGCTATATTGTCGCAGAACTTACAGCTCGACAGCCTGTGCGAAATGTAGATAGCGGTCTTACCGCCTACAAGCTCGTTGAAGTGCCTGTATATCTCGTATTCGGCTACAGGGTCGAGCGCCGCTGTCGGCTCATCAAGTATAACTATCGGGCTGTCGCGGTAAAGAGCACGGCAGATAGCGGTTTTCTGCTGCTGACCGCCCGAAAGCTCAGTGCCGTTTTCATCATAGCTTTTGAATATTGTCGTGTCGAGCTTGTTTTCAAGCTTCATCGCATCTTCATATAAGCCTGCCATTTTTAGCGTCTTTATCAGCTTTTTCTCGTCCTCCTGCTCGTCAAGTACTATATTCTCCTTAAGGCTGAAAGCAAACAGCTCGAAATCCTGGAACACCACCGAGAACAGCTTTCTGTACTCGCTGTCCGAGTAATCCTTTATATTGATATTATCTATCAGTATCTCGCCGTCTGTTACATCATACATACGGCAAAGCAGTTTTATAAATGTTGTCTTTCCTGCACCGTTAAGTCCGACTACAGACAGATGCTCGCCCTGCTTTATCTTGATATTGATGTTTCTGAGAACATACTTTTCACTTCTCGGATATTTGAAGCTTACGTTTCTGAATTCGATAACGTGTTCGCCGTCCGAAACAGGCTTATCGCCCTTTGTCATTCTGTCGGAAATAGCATCAAATTTCAGATATTCGTATGCGTAACCGCAGGACTTTATTGTATCCGCAATGCCGGATACAATAGAATACAGTCCCCAGTAGAGCGTTGATGCCGATGAAACGCACATTGTAAAATCACCGAGTGTAATTGCTCCCGTCAGTGCCTTAAAGCCTATATAGAAATATGAAAGTCCGTCGCGCAGTCCGTTTGTAAGATTTGAGTATTGCATATATTTATACTGCGCATGGTATTGTTCTCTGAACTTGTCTACAGTTTTATTGCTGTAGTAATCCGCTTTATCGCACATCATATCCTTACTGTCAAACAGCCTTACCTCCTTACCGTTTGACGGGTCGGACAGCTGATAGAAGAAATACCCGAAAAGCCGATTGATTTTAGACAGCTTCTTGAAATATTCTATATCGATCTTATTGCACTTATTCGTAAATATCGTGATAAGAACAAGCGATATGATCTGTATCGGCAGAAGAAGCGGACAGGTAACTGCGATTATCGCTATAACGCCGAGTACGTTCACCCCGTTTGAAACGATATTGAAGAAACCGTTCAGTATTCCGACTACTCCGCCGCTGTACCACGACATACCCTCTTTCGCCTTGTTCATCTGATCGAGCGTGTCAGGGTCTTCGGTATGCTCAAAATCCATCTTCATTACCTTTTCGGACAGGCTTACTTCAAAATACTCGCCAAACCACTCGGAATAAACATTCTTTATCTCATTTACAAGATAGTTTATAAGTGCCGCAAGCAAGGTCACACCGACTATAAGCGCAATGCAGAATATCGCAGTAGGTATATGCTCCTCAGCTTTACCGCCGCCTATTATTGCGGCGATCTCATCTACAAGATATTTTGAAGAGATGATATTAACCATTGTCTGCGAAAACGAAACCACTACCTGCAACGCATAAGCGATAAACAGCTGAGGCTTATTCTTTACTGCCGTTTTCAGCATAAATTTAAGCGTAGGCAGGATCTTTTTCTCTTTTTCTTTACGCATTTACAGCCACCTTGCTTTCATTGTTATCAATATAATACTGAGCCTGAACATTGAACATATCAGCGTATTCTCCGCCCTTGTTCATAAGCTCGCTGTGAGTTCCGTACTCGACTATACCGCCGTCCTTGAACATAGCAACCTTGTCGCAGAACTGAGTTGAACTTAATCTGTGGCTGATATAAACCGCCGTCTTGTTACCGATAAGCTTATCAAAGTCACCGTACAGCTTGCTTTCCGCAAGTGCGTCAAGTGCCGCCGTAGGCTCGTCAAGGACAACTACGGGCGCATTTTTATATAACGCTCTCGCAAGCGCCAGCTTTTGTTTTTCGCCGCCCGACAGATCAACACCGTCATCGTAAACGATCTTTAGTATCTCGGTATCCATACCCTTTTCAAGTTCATTCAGCTTATTCTCAAGTCCCGAATCAATAACGCACTGCCTTGCCTTCTCCTTATCCGATTTATCCGCACTGCTCATCGAAACGTTCATATACAGAGGAAATGCGAACAGCTCGACCTCCTGAAAAGCAGGCGAGAAAATCTTATAATAGCTGTGCTTGTTGTACTGCTTTATATTGACGCCGTTCAGCAGAATTTCACCCTCTGTCACCTCATACAGCCTTAGCAACAGCTTTATAAATGTAGATTTTCCTGCACCGTTAAGCCCTACCACCGCAAGCCTCTCACCTGCGTTAAGAGTGATATTGACGTTTTTCAGTGCATATTTTTCAGCCTTCGGATATTTGAACGAAACATTGCGGAATGTAAATTCATAGCTGTCGCACTGCGGAACATCAATTCCTTTGTCGTCCTTATCTCCGCAGTCAGCGTCCATAAAGCTGCGGAAATCGTCATATTCCCTGCTCCTTGCAAGTAAGTCCGATACAGCGGTCAGAAGCTGATTTGTATAATCAAAGAATGTCATTGACGATGCAAGGTACAAAGTAAAATTGCCTATCGTCATGCTTCCGGTTACAACGCTGTATAAGAGCCATGCGTAAACTGCCGCCTGCACTCCTGCCCAGAGTACAGCATTTATGACAGCCGACACCGCCCATATCCTTGAATTTTTCTTCTGCGCCGCATAGCGTTCTTTGTTCAGCACTCTGAACTTTTCTGTAAGCCAGTCGGCTATTCCGAACATTCTTATATCCTTAGCCGCCTCAAAGTCGCTTGTGGTATAAGAAAGATAATTGTGTCTGCGCCACCACGGAGCTAACGGATCCCACACCTTTTTTTTGCAGTAAGCGTTTGTCTTGTTTGTGACAAAAAATTGCAGTACCGAGCAGATAAGTATAGCAATAACGATAAAAATATTCATCGTACCGAGAATGGCGATACCGACAACGATTATCGGTATAAGCGTGAGAAGACGCACAATGCCTCTCATCATTCCCTCTATGCCCTCATTATTGCTGTTGCAGGCGTTTCCTGCTTTCTGATAGCAGTCCATAAAGTCCTTGTCCTCAAGATAGCCGTAATCCACCGACATTATCTTGCGGTTCTTAAGTCCCATCTGCCTGAATCTTGCTCCGATATAAATGTGAAAGAATGAGTTGCCGTAAAGGTTCAGCATAGTAGCCGTAATCTGTATTACGGTGAATCCGCCCATAAGCAGTGCAAGCGCAGTAACGCTCTGTCCTGTAGTTATCATATCTATAACGAACTTTGATATGAACGACCACAGATACTGCATTATCGGCGCACAGACTACGCTGATTATTATAACAGGTATAAACCTGTGTGAATAGCTTAGCATTGATTTCAATGCGTGAATGCTGTTGCTGAAAACGCCGTATTCCTTATGATAAGGATTGGTGTCCTTCGCTTTCTCTTTATTTTTCTTCATTTTTCTCTCCCACTTTTATAAAACTCATATCCTTTCGGTCAAAGAAAGGATAATCACGGTTGTTTACGCTTGTCTGATAACCATGCGGCTGATTGAGTACGGCAAACGCACCTGTCAGCAAAATAAGCATTTCCGGCAAGTAGTTTCTTACTCCATAGACTTTTTCTTTATCATTGTCGGCGCAAAGCACGCTTATTTCGATTATCTCTTTGTTTGAGCCGTTGATGCTCAAAAGATACCGGAGCGCTTTTTCTATCTTTTCTTTCGGATAGCCGAGATGAGTTGCTATGGTCGAGGCACCGACTACCTCGCCGTTATCAAGAGAAAGAAGATACATTACCACCTTTAAGTTCATCTTATCTCCTAAGAACCCAAACAGCTCCGACAGCTTATCAATATCCGAAAACTGTTTTGCAAAGCTCTCCGGCTGCTCTATATAGGTGAAATAACGGAAATCCTCATTAAGCCGCATATACGTCACACCTGTATTGCAGGTGCATTCGGAAACAAACGAGCCTTTTGAATCTTTAAAATCAGGAAGATCATAATAATAGCGGCATTCGCGCCACGAAGTCAGCTGCATTGCCCAGATTATATTACGGTAATTTTTAAGCCACTCAGCACAGGAATCGTGATTGCTGTCAGCTATAACCTGCATATGATTTACGACCTGTTGTTCAAACGAACACTTTTCCTCTTCTCTGCCGTACAGATTGTCGATAGAAACATCGAAGATGTCCGCTATCTTAGGCAGTAAATCGCCGTCGGGATAGCTCCCGTTTTCCCATTTTGATACCGCCTGTGCGGTAACGCCGAGTTTGGCGGCAAGCTGTTCCTGCGTGATACCGCTTTGCTTTCTGAGCTTCTGTAACTGCTTTGAAAATGTCGTTTCCATATCAATTCCTCCTTGTCTGCATTAAGTTTAACACAAATAACGGTTGTATGCAACATATATTTCAGCATAAAATTAAAGTATTAGTTTATAAAAACGGCAAATCCAACCGAAGTCATAAAAACGGAAAAGAAAAAAGCGGCAAAGCGTGTTGCTCTGCCGCAGTTTGTTAAGTTTCGATAATCAGAATGCAAAATAATCGGGAGCGGAATCGCCCGTAACAGGAGCAAATCCAACGATAGGACCGATCTCATCTGGACCGTCAGCCTCAAATACAGTACCGTATTTGTCATTAGTTGCAATGTCGAAGAATTTTCCGACAACACCCTCTTTAATGATAGCGCCGTTTGAAAGATATATCTTTCCGTCTACGGTTTTTACTTCCTTGAGTACTTCTCCGTCGTACTCCGTAATATCTTTTGTAAATGCGTTGTTCAAAAATAACATACCTTTGCGTCCTTTCACTGAAGATTATTTTTCTGTGAGAGCGTTCAGTTCTATTGCAAGCCGTGCTACAGGCAATCCTACAACGTTGTAAAAATCGCCGTTTATACGTTTTACAAACATAGCGCCTTTTTCCTGGATACCGTAAGCGCCCGCTTTGTCCATAGGCTCACCGCTTGCTATATACTGCCGTATCTCATCGTCGCCGAGCGGATAGAATTCCACCTCGGTCTTTTCATAAAAATTTATTTGCTTATCGGGAGAAATTACGCATACTCCCGTAAGTACCGTATGTGTTTTACCTGACAGCTTTTTCAACATATCAAATGCGTCCTGCTCATTCTCAGGCTTGCCCATTATCTCGTTACCGAGCGCCACAACAGTATCCGCTCCGATAACAATGTCACCGGGATATTTCTCGGCTATCTCCGCTGCTTTCTGTCGGGATAGCATAAGCACTGCGTCTGACGGTGCTGTACCGTCCGGTATCTTCTCTTCCTTTACGGCAGGAACGGATAAAAAATCGAAGCCTGCCAGCGTCATAAGCTCTATTCTGCGTGGAGATTTACTTGCCAGAATCATCGTTGTTGTACTTTTCACCGTAAACTTCATCGTAATTTGCGATACATTCCTTGATAATCTCAACTGCCGCCTTGTGTCCCATTACTTCATTCACGGCTGTTTCCTTGCCCTCAAGCTGCTTATATACCTTGAAGAAATGGAGCATTTCGTCAAAGATGTGCGAGGGTAAGCCCTCAATGCTTCTGTAGGAGTTATAATTGGGATCTTCAAACGGGATAGCTATTATCTTCTGATCCATCTTTCCGTTATCTATCATATTTATAACACCGATAGGATAGCACTGTACAAGCACAAGCGGAACAAGAGGCTCATTGCACAGAACAAGCACGTCAAGCGGATCTCCGTCGTCAGCAAGCGTCTTTGGGATAAATCCGTAGTTTGCGGGATAATGTGTTGATGTGTACAGTATTCTGTCAAGTATAAGTACGCCTGTCTTTTTGTCAAGCTCATACTTTGACTTACTTCCCTTTGATATCTCAATGACAGCTAAAAAGTCATTGGGAGTTACTCTTTCTTTGTCGATATCGTGCCAGATGTTCATAAGTTTAACCTTCCTCAGCGTAAACGCTATTATCATTTTTATTATACAACTATATTTACAACATTTCAAGCGATTTTTGCACTTTTTTGTAAAAATACTCAGAATTGCTCAGAATGTAGAAAAACAAGGCGTTATGCCCTTTCAAATGCTCTTAATGTCTTTATCGCAATTATAGCAACAAGCAGTCCGCTTGCAGTCCATATAATGGGCTCGGAAATGCAGACACCGAAATAGCCGCATATAGGTATAACGGCAATTACCGTTACTATCTTCCATATCATCTCCACAAGGCTTGCGCCTATCGGAACTACGCTCTTTCCAAGCCCCTGCAAGGTGCATCTGAGCGACAGGAGCGTGTTTAAGGCATAGTAGAACGGCACGTTTATACGCAGATAGTAAACCGCGGTATCGATTATTTCACGATTATCGGCAGGCGCTATCATAAGTACAAGCTGTTCGCCGAAAAGGTATACAAGCAGCACAGCAAGTGTTGACCAACCGTAACCGATAAGCAGACCGTATTTTATGCTCTTCTTTATTCTGTCAAATCTGCCTGCACCGAGGTTCTGGCTTACGAATGTAACAAGCGTTGCGCTGATCGCCGAGAACGGCATAATTGTAAAGCTGAATATCTTTCGCGCCGCAGTGTGAGCCGAGATTATGTCAGTTCCCAGTCCGTTGATACCGTTTTGCAGTACGATCGAGCCTATGTCAACTATCGAGTACATAAGTGCCATACCAAGACCCGTTGCAAGCAGTGCTTTGATCTCCGCACCGTGAAGTCCGAAGTCCGACTTATGAAGCTTTAAGAACGGACATTTCTTTATGAGATAAATAAAGCAAATAATCGCCGAAATAAGCTGTGCTATCACAGTAGCCAGTGCCGCACCGTCAACGCCCATTCCAAAGCCGAATATAAACAGAAAATCAAGTCCTACATTAAGTAAGGCTGATATTACAAGAATTATAAGCGGCACTACACTGTCGCCGAGCGCACGGAGTATGTTCGCTTCAAGGTTGTAGACCAGCGTAACAACAAGTCCGCCCGCTACAATAGTCAGATACAGCTTTGCCTGGCCGAAGATCTCAGCAGGGGTATTCAGCGCCGTAAGAAGCGGCTCGACAAATACAATGCACAGCGTCATAAGTACAGCGGTGATAATTGCCGAATATGTAATCATTCCTGCTACAGTACGGCGCACGTTGTTCATATCACCTGCACCGTAATGCTTTGCCACCGGTATTGCAAAACCGGTGCATAAGCCGTTTATAATGTTGAACATCAGCGACACTACCGCTGTTGTTGAGCCGACAGCAGACAGTGACAATTCACCTAGCTTCTTACCGACAATAATAATGTCGACCAGGTTATACGCCTGTTGGAACAGACTGCCGAGCAGGATAGGCAGACTGAACAGGAGCATAAGCCTGATTATGCTTCCCTTTGTTAGATCTCTCATTTTTCTTTTCTTTCCGTTGTTCTTTTGTTGCTTTTCTTTTTAGGTAATACCGAATGTTATTTAGCTTATCTTTTCGGTAAACATTAGTATAACATATCGCGAACGCGGTTTCAAGTAAAAAATGCTTGTTATTGCTGAGTTTTTATGCTAAAATTAAATGAAATCTATCAAAAAGGAAAAGAGATAAACAAAATGGAACCTAAAGATTATATCGTGACAGAAATAAGCGGCGAATACGCTACACTTACCGACCGAAATACAGGCGAAACACTGTTCATTGCACTTGCCTTGCTTCCGCTAGGAACAGACATCGGAACTAAACTGCACTATGAAATGCTTGAATATACTATAGAAGAATAAAGAGGGATAAGTGTTATGGTATTGATGCTTCTTGTTGTCGCTTGCTACACTGTCTGCGGGCTAAGCGACAAATACTCCGTCGCAAAGCTGAAGTTTGACGGCAATTCGTTTACTTTTCTTATGGCTTTGCCGACAGCTATACTTTTACTGCCGCTTATGCCGTTTTCGGATATGCACTTACAGCTTTGCTGGCAGTCGGCGCTTGCGGCTGTTCTTATTATGATATCAAAGCTGCTTGAGTTCAAGATGTCGGCACTTGTACTGACAGAAATGTCCGCCTTTGAGCTTAAAGCCTGGCTCGGACTATGCCTGTTCGCGTCATATGCGACCGATATAATAACCGCTGTTGATACATTCAGTCCTCTGAGATTACTTGCAATTGCCGTTACGGCAATAGGACTGTTTATGATAGCAAGGTCGGAAAGAGAACGTATAAATTATAAGAAAATAGCTATACCGCTGTTTTTCTATCTGCTGTCAAAGTTCGGATACGGATTTATAATCACTGCGTCTGCGCCGTACATATCGTCGTACTTTGCACTGCTCTTCGGACTTATATTACTTGCGGTCGTGCTCATTCCGTTCGTGCACCCGATACAGCTTATAAAAGACAAGCCGAAAGGCTGTGCATTTGTGGCACTTACCAAAATACCGAATGCTCTGGGACTGGTGCTTGAAAACGCAGTCATAGCCACAAGTATGACAAATTACTCATTCATACAGCCAATGATAATGGTAGCACTCTTCTTTATCGGACTTATAAAAAAAGAAAGCACAAAACCGCTGAATGTGATCGGAAGCATTGTCTGCATAGTCGGCATAGTTGCTTTCCAACTGCTCGGAATTAAATAAGACAAAAAATCAGGGGGCTGTGATACAACCCTCTTTTTTGCATATAAGCAATAATTCTCATTACAGCACATTTCCGATAAAGCAGTATTATGAAACATACAGCCAACACCGCTGAAAACAATTTCCGTGCCGATAAGGCGTTAATAATTTCGTGAGTGTATCGATACAACTGCATTATCACCGAAACTTCCAAAAAACGCACTATCCTGAGATATCTGTACAGCCCCCCGGGTCGAACAGAGCGGAGCGTCCCGATTATGACGGGCTTTTAAACGCAATCGTTTGTGTCTCTTATCGCCAACACCACATTATGGCAGAAGAGAAAAGGAGTCAGGAAAGAGGGAAAGTGAGGGAGAAAACCTAAGGGGAGAGGGGAAAGCGCCTTTGGAGCGCCTTCCTCTCTCCCCTTGGGTTGTCTCCCTCACACATAGTAGCAACGTTATCAATTTGAATAGCGAACCCGAGAAGTGCTATCCCGCAAAAGGCAATATCGGTAGCCTGATATCATATTAAAAATATCAAACATTTTCGTTAAACCGAAAACAAAAACTATGTCGCATAAAGCAACGAACCCGAGAAGTGCTATCCGACAAACAGAACTATCGGTAGCCAGCTATCAATTTTAATGCTAAAACGTTATAACAGAAATACACTAAAAGACAGACTTTCTCCACATACAAAAAAGTGAGCCGAGCGCACTACCCTTTGCGCTTCGACTCACTTTTTTCGGGTTGCATCACAACCCATTTACTTTATTTACATTGTTTTATATCAGTCAGCAGGAACTATATAATAAATACGTTCCTCCGGTTTAGCATAGCCAAGCTTATCCCTCGCTATCGTTTCGATATATTCTACCTTGTAGCTGTCCTCGGAATATCTGCCGAGCATTTTGTTCTCGTTTTCTACTTCTGTCACCTGAGCCGTAAGCTTTGCGAGCTCTTCGTTCTTCTGTGATATTTCTACCTGTATGGAGATGAAGTTATACACGCAGATCACAAGTGCGATAACAAGCAGAGGCGCAAGTATCAGCATAACTTTATTGAATTTTCCTGACCTTGCCTTCGATCCCGCTGACATTTGCAACTTCGTTCCTTTCAAGATTATTATCATTATTATATATCATTTCACGGTGCTTTTTCAAGTCTGCCCTTCTACTTTTTATTTTCTCATTCAGATTTTTGTAAAAATCAACAAATGGCTGTACTGCTTTATGTGCAAATGATACAAACACTTTTGATACAGGTCTTAACAGTTTCTTTATTATAAATTTCAGCAGCTTTTTAACTGTGTTGATGACCGTGGTATATACCAATTTTATAAGCCTGCCGACAGTAAGAAAATATGCAATAAATCCAAGAGCCGCAAAAAGCAGATATGATGCCCGGAAGTTACCGTTACCCGTTTCCATCGACAACCCGAACAGTACAAGCCCGCAAAGCGCCAGATAAAACGTATCCTCAACACCTACGGTAAAGCTGTGATGAGGTATAACGGTTCTGATAACTCTCAGGATCTCATAGCCGACCCCGAGAAATACTCCGCACAGCGAAAAGCAAGCCAGTTGCCAGATGAGTGATGTTTCGACATTCATATGCTCACCTCTATCTGAAAATCCTGGATATGAAATTATCGGCATACTTTGTTCTGTTATCGCTGAAAATGATCGATCGAACATTTCCGCTGATCTCTATATTTCCGTTTTCGGTAAACGCTTTACCGACTTCAAGTTCCGAGCCCCTTATATGTATATCTCCGAGAATTGTATATAATACGATGCTTTCACTGCTGTATGAGATTATCTCAAGCACGCCGTTCATATGTAGCGAGCTCCTGTCGGTAAGAGTAAGCAACTGCTGTTTTTCGTTCAAAAAAATACCCCCGCTCATTATTTATAGTGTAATAAATAATATTCGGGGGATGTCCTGTTTATGCTTAAACTACCTCATAAAGGTCAGATGCGCCGTCCTTGCCGACAACTTCAACGACTTTCAGAACGCGTATCTTAAGCGGGCTTTTGCCCATATTGATCTCTATTTCATCGCCGACTTTTACGTCATAGGAAGCTCTGGCGGGCTTACCGTTTACAGAAACCTTTTCTGCGTCGCAAGCCTCGTTTGCCACAGTTCTTCTTTTTATAAGACGGGATACTTTAAGATATTTGTCTAATCTCACAAAAATTCCTCTCTTCTATTCAAAATAAAAAACGGAGGCGGTAATAATACTGCCTCCGCTATTTAATCAGACTTAATTACTTAGCAACTGCGTCCTTTAATGCACTGCCTGCCTTGAAAGCGGGAACCTTAGAAGCTGCGATCTTTATCTTGTCGCCTGTACGGGGGTTAACGCCCTCACGTGCTGCACGCTCACGAACTTCAAATGTACCGAAACCAACGAGCTGGATCTTTTCGCCCTTTGCGAGTGTTTCAGAGATGCTGTCAACTACAGCTGAGATAGCCTTTTCTGCGTCCTTCTTAGTAAGGTCAGCCTTTTCTGCAACCATTGTAACTAATTCTGCCTTTGTCATTTGAGTAATCCTCCAAAAAATTTATAAATATTTTTATTAAGCTAAAAAGCTTATAGACGTAATACGGTCAACCGACTAATTGCTTTACGGTTAATCAGAATTTAAAAACAGCGCTTTTATCTGCTCATCTGACAGATTGTCGAGCGTTTTGCCTTGCGACTTCGCATTACTCTCAAGCTCTCTAAAACGCATTATAAACTTATTTACAGCAAAAGTCAAGGCTTTTTCACAATCTTTTTTGATAAAACGTGATAAATTACAACAAGAGAGTAAAAGTTCTCCAAATTTATCTTCAGTAAGTTCCTCATTTTTGTTGCTTATTGACAACTCAAGATTATCCAATCTGCTTTTGACAAGGTCAAGTGCTTCCTCGGTACAACTAAGCTCCACACCGGCGTTCGATGCGCGCTTAAACACCTTCTGTCCGCGCATAAGAGCGGGAAGAACCATAGGAACGCTGTCAAGTGTATCTGCAACGGTTTCCTGATGCTTGGATTTTTTCTTCAGCTGATCCCAGTTTTTAAGGACATCGTCGCTGTTATCTACCTTCACATCTCCGAAAACGTGAGGGTGACGGTAAATCATTTTCTTTGTAACATCGTCACATATATCATCAAATTCAAATCTGCCGCGTTCTCTTTCGATCTGACAATGGAAAACAGCCTGAAACAGCAGATCGCCGAGTTCTTCTTTCAGCATTGCGGCATCATCGGCATCAATCGCTTCCATAACCTCGTACGCTTCTTCCAGAACGTTCATACGGATAGTCTTGTGATCCTGTTCCCTGTCCCACGGACAGCCGTTCTCATCTCTGAGAATACGGGTAACTTCAAGAAGATCGTTTATGTCATACTTATCTTTAAACTTAAAGTCCAAAATATACACTTCCTAAATAAAATCGACTTTGTAAGTCACGCATCGCGCTCATATAATAATACACTAAAATCTGTCATATATCAAGGCTATTTCTGCATTTTTTTCGTTTTTGTCGATTTAGCAAGGATTTTATATTGATTTCGTTGAATAATATCAGCAAAATTATATAAATTGAACCTCCTGCGCCGATCGAAAGGAACAACTTTATAAGTGTGCCCGACTGCTCAAACAGTATATTTTCGCCGAGATAAGCGGTTACCGCGCATACAATTCCTGCGATAAGCGGCAGTGACATTTTCCGAAGAATGTGAAAATCTATTCCGGTTACCGCTTCAAGTGCAAAATATCCGCCGAGAGAAACAAACGCGTACATTATCACCGTTGACACAGCCGCACCGCTGATATTTATCTGAGGGACTGAAATAGTAAATACATTTATGATAAGCTTCAGCGCACAGCCCGGAAGCATAAGCTTTATTGGCAGATCTGAGCGCCCAATGACCTGAAAAACGGAAATAAAGGTCGATGATAAAGTAAGGAATACTCCGCCTAGCCCCAGAATAAACAGCGGCAGTATACTTACAGCCACCTCCTGCTGTCTGCCCGAAAACAGAAAGCCGAGTATGTACGGGCTCATTGCCGAAAGCCCGAGATAGAGAGGAAAGCCTATCATAAAGTTCGAGCGCAGTACTATCGAAACCTTGCATTCAAAATCCGCCTTATTTTTCAGCGTCCACGCCCCCGCTATCTGAGGAAGTGCGCTTCTGCCGAACATTGCGGTAAATGACGGTATCAGCATAAACATCGTCCACGACAGGCCTGTATAGCTTCCGTACATAAAGTTTGCAAGCTTGACAGCACCACCCTGAGAGCTGATTATTTCCGAAAACTGCCCCGAAAAGTACTCAGGATCGCACGAAAGCGCGTAATTAAGGCAACGAGGGATAGTTATAAGGTCGATAAACGATGAAAGGTTAATAACTATAGCCGCCGCAGATACAGGTATACAGCATTTTAAAAGCTCTGCGGCTATCCTGAATGTTCTGTCGGTCGATGTATCGCCTTTGCGGATATCAATAACCTTGCGGCAAAATCTCTTTCTTATAAGCAAACAGATAAGAGCGCATAGCTCACTTGCGGTCACCGCAAGAACAGCTCCTGCCGCCGCATACGGCATTATTATATCTATAGCCTGCGTTTTGTTATCGGCTAACGTGCCGAATATTGCTTTGCCGTTATCAAAGCATTTTATTCCGTAATCAAGTATAAAATACGAGGCGCTGAGCCCGACTGCCGCACGACATACCGACTCTGCGACCTGTGAAACCGCGGTCGGCATCATATTACAGCAACCCTCGTAATAACCCTTATAAACCGATGAAATACAGCACAGGCATACCGACGGTGCTATTATCATAATTCCCCACACACTCTGAGGAGACTGAGCGACATAGTCCGAAAACGGCTTTGCAAGTATCAATATAAGCACACTTCCGAGTGCTCCGATAGAGCCGAACGTCATTATTGCCGTGCGCAGAACTTTGTTCGCGTTTGCAAATCTGCCAAGTGCGATGTTATCGGCAACGGTTTTAATGATCACAGTAGGTATAGCCGCCGCAGTCATAGCAAATATCGGAGTGTAGAGGCTGTAGGCTGTAGAATAGTAGCCCATGCCGACACCGCCCAGTATATTTGTCAGCGGTATCTTGAACACTGCGCCGATTATCTTGCTTATTACCATTGATACAAAAAGTATCGCCGTGTTTTTTACATAGGTGTTTTTCAAATAATCAGTCCTTTCCGGTTAATACTATTATCCTTAGGACAAGAATATACCGGATAAGGCTGTTATAATATCGTTTTTCTGACAAAAAACAAGACGCTTATCTTAAACCGGATAAACGTCTTGCGTTAATATTGATTTATGCCGATCAAGCCTTAAAGTCGAACGGGTGTTTTTCCTCGGGAGCGGCAGACGGAACATACTGCTCATATGTTGTCTGAGCTTTGCCTGTGTTAAAGTCTACTCTGTCGATTTTAAGCGAATCATCGTTCTTGTTGCTCTTTTCAAAGCGGTCGTCTGTCTTGTCCGTTTTTTCGCCCTTTATAAGCCTTATGAGCTCTTCCATTGAAGATGCGGTCACTAGCCGCTCTTCAAATTCCTCTTTTTCTTCCTTTTTTGCTTCTTCCGCTTTCTTTTCTGCGGCTTTTTCCTTAGCCTTTTCTACGTTTTCATTCTTCTTAAGGCTCTCTTTGATAAGAGCATAATATGAAACGTTGCCGTCACTGTCAACGCTGATGCCGAGCTTTGTAACCTTGTCCGCATCATCGCCGAGCTGTTTTTTGATTTCAGGCAGTTCGCCAATCGCCTTGTCGATTATTCCCTCAAACTTGGCTCTTTCGTTTTCATCGGTCGCCATTTTTTCAAGTGTATCGGGGGTTATGACACAATTATACTCACCTTTACCCGTGGCAAGGTGCTTTTGTGCTTCTTCATCTGTAGAAAAATCCGCTACTATAAAATCTACATTCTTGTACTTATCTTTCAGCTGTTCGAGATATTTCTGAGCCTCGGAGCTGAGCTTAACAGAAGATGTCTTATCGGATCTATCGGTCTTTTCGGTTGTGCTTACCTTGTAAGCGGGCTTGTATTCGTAATTTGTATTTACTGCGGACATTATGATCACCCTTTCTGTATATTCTATCGGCAGAAAGGGTAATAAGTTTAGGAACGGTTGCTTTTTCCGTCCGAAATACTTTTCGGAACGTTCCAGCCACGCGCATTTATCTCGTCAAGCACCAATGAAGCCGCTTCGTTTATTCCGCGCTGATTGAATGTAAGTTTTGTGCGGATATTGCCGTTTACCGCAGAACAAAGCATAACGGCATATTTCTGTGCAAGCGAATTTTCGGCTTTAAGCAGCTCATTAAGCATATTTTTTTCATCGGTCATTTGTTTCACCTGTAAGTCCTTCAATAACACTGACATGACTGCTGTGCACAGCGGCGCACTTCTGGAGCTTTTCTTTCAGCTGCGGGTCTGAAATTGATTCGGACGCTGTAATATATTTATTCTTTATTGCTTTTTCTTCGGAAAGAAGCTTTTTTAACTGTACCGCTTCATACGCAAGCATATCACTCATAATTATGTCCTCCGACGGTTTTTATTTTATTTATCCGGATATATATAAATATAGTTTGCTTTTTGTCGGGAATTATGCTATAATTTTATGGAATAAGCGATTTTTTATTACAGAAAGGATTTTTTAGCTTGGCTGATAAGGAATATATGCAGGAGATACGCAACTTCTGTATCATAGCACACATAGATCACGGAAAGTCCACACTTGCAGACAGAATACTCGAGCAGACAGAAACTGTCGCGCATCGTGAAATGGAAGAACAGATACTTGACAATATGGAGCTTGAACGCGAGCGCGGCATCACTATCAAGGCGCGCGCCGTAAGACTCAAATATAAGGCTGACGACGGCGAAACATACGTTTTCAATCTTATTGATACTCCCGGTCACGTTGACTTCAACTATGAGGTATCACGTTCGCTGAACGCCTGCGAGGGTGCTATACTTGTAGTCGACGCTTCTCAGGGCATAGAAGCGCAGACGCTTGCAAACACATATCTTGCCATAGAGCAGGATCTTGAGCTTGTACCGGTAATAAACAAGATCGACCTCCCCTCGGCGCACCCCGATGAAGTCAAGGAAGAGATCGAAACCGTAATAGGTATTCCGGCAGACGAAGCACCGCTTATCTCAGCGAAGATGGGCATCAATATAAAGGAAGTTATGGAGCAGGTGGTAAAGAACGTTCCCGCACCTAAGGGCGATCCCGATGCTCCGCTTAAAGCGCTTATCTTTGACAGCTACTATGACGCATACAAAGGCGTTATCGTTTATGTAAGAATAAAGGACGGCACACTTAAACCCGGCGACAGGATAAGAATGATGGCTACCGGTGCTGAATTTGATGTTGTAGATGTCGGATATATGGGAGCAAAGACGCTTGAAAACGCAGATGAGCTGCGCGCAGGCGAGGTCGGCTACATTGCCGCATCGATAAAGTCAATAGGCGATACAAAGGTCGGCGATACGGTTACTTTGGTTGATAACCCTGCCGATGAGCCGCTTGAGGGTTACCGCAACGTAAACCCGATGGTATTCAGCGGTATTTATCCCGCAGACGGTGCAAAGTACGGCGATCTGCGTGACGCACTCGAAAAATTACAACTCAATGACGCTTCACTGACATTCGAGCCTGAAACTTCCATAGCGCTCGGCTTCGGCTTCAGATGCGGCTTCCTCGGACTTCTTCACATGGAGATAATTCAGGAAAGACTCGAACGCGAATATAACCTTGACCTTGTTACGACCGCTCCGTCGGTTGTTTACAAGATAACAAAGACAGACGGCGAAACGGTATTTATAGATAACCCGACCAACTACCCTGATCCGTCGGAAATAGAAGTTGCAGAAGAGCCTATGGTAAAGGCGAATATCTATACTCCGTCGGATTATGTCGGAAGTATAATGGATCTTTGTCAGGAAAGACGCGGTACATTCAAGGATATGAAGTATCTTGATCTTAACCGTGTTGAGATGCACTACGACCTGCCGCTGAACGAAATAGTATACGACTTCTTTGATGCGCTTAAATCACGCACCAAGGGTTATGCTAGCTATGACTATGAGATGTCCGGATTTGTTCCGTCACGTCTTGTAAAGCTTGATATTCTGCTCAACGGCGACATTGTAGACGCACTTTCATTTGTTGTTCACGCGGATAAGGCATACACAAGAGCAAGAAAAATCGCAGAAAAGCTTAAAGACAATATCCCGCGCCAGCTGTTTGAAGTACCGATACAGGCGGCAGTCGGCGGTAAGATAATAGCAAGAGAAACCGTAAAGGCTATGCGTAAGGACGTACTTGCCAAGTGCTACGGCGGCGATATTACCCGTAAGAAGAAACTGCTCGAAAAGCAGAAAGAGGGTAAAAAGCGTATGCGTCAGCTCGGCAGTGTCGAAGTTCCGCAGGAAGCATTTATGGCAGTGCTCAAGCTTGATGAATAAAGGTTTATATATACACGTTCCGTTCTGCCTGTCGAAATGTCCGTACTGTGACTTCTATTCGGTGACGTTTGACAGCGATACGGCAAAGCAGTACAAGGACGCCGTGATAAGAAATCTGCAGTATTATCTGTTGCAAAACAGCGAGCTCAGATTTGACACGGTATATTTCGGCGGTGGTACTCCGATACTGCTATGGCATGAAATCTGCGATATTATGGACGAAATACAGCCGTATATAGTAGAAAATGCCGAGGTTACTATTGAAGCAAATCCGTGTTGTACAGATGAAAATGTGCTTTGTTCATTAAAACAACATAGCGTGAACAGAATTTCATTTGGACTACAAAGCGGCAATGATAATGAGCTTAGAGCGCTCGGCAGACGGCACAATGCAAAGGTCGGCGCAGATGCCGTGAATATGGCGTACAAAGCGGGATTTGAGAATATTTCGGGCGATATAATGCTCGGAGTACCTCTTCAGACAAAAGAAAGTCTTATAGAAACGATCGACTATATGACTTCCCTGCCGCTTACTCACATTTCGGCATATCTGCTGAAAATAGAACCGAATACACCGTTTGCAAAAAAAGAGCTTGCACTTCCCGATGACGACGGATACGCGGATATCTATCTTGAAACGGTAAGTAGACTTGCCAACAAAGGATATAATCAATATGAGATAAGCAATTTTGCAAAGCCGGGCATGGAAAGCAGACACAATCTGAAATATTGGCGGTGTGAAGAATATCTCGGCATAGGACCTGCGGCGCATTCGTATTATAACGGCGAGCGTTTTGCTGTCGGGCGCGACCTTAAAGCGTTCATTCAAAGCAAGGTTCAGCCTGCCGTTATCACCGAGCGTGTATGCGGCGACTATGAAGAATGGGCAATGCTGAAGCTAAGGCTCAGTGAGGGGCTTGATTTCAGTACTGCTAAGGAGCGTTTCGGCGTATCAAAAGAGGATATATTAAAAAAATGCAGACTTATCCCCGATAAGCTGTACAGAGCGGACGATAAGGCTATACGCCTTACGCCCGAGGGATTTTTGGTATCAAATGCCGTTATCGGCATATTAACAGATATATGATTATTGGAGGAGCTATGAACAAGGAATTACTTAAATCCGATATCGAATCGGTACTGTTCGACAAGTATGAAGTTACAGCCGACAAGGCACAGCCCTATCAGCTGCACGAAGCACTTTCATCTGCAATAATGAAGCAGATCGCACCTGTATGGAAAGACAGCAGAAAGGCTCATATCGCCACACGCAGAGCGTGCTATTTCTCAGCCGAATTTTTAGTAGGCAGAGCGATCTACAACAATCTTCTCTGCCTTGGCATTGAAGACGATGCAAGAGAGGTTCTTTCCTCGCTCGGCGCAAAGCTTTCCGACCTTGAAGAGATCGAAGATGCGGCACTCGGAAACGGCGGTCTTGGCAGACTTGCAGCTTGCTTTTTAGACAGCGCCGCTACTCTTTCTTTACCGCTCGACGGCTACGGCATACGTTATAAGTACGGTCTTTTCAAGCAGTCTATCGTTGACGGCTTCCAGAAGGAAGAAGCTGACGACTGGACAAAGTACGGCGATCCGTGGAGCAGAAGAAACGAAAACGACAAGGTCACAATAAGCTTCGCAGATCAGACTGTTGTAGCAGTGCCGTATGATATGCCTGTTATCGGCTACGGAACAAAGAATATCGGCACTCTGCGCTTATGGCAGGCAGAACCCGTAAATACATTCGATTTTCTCAAATTCAACTCTCAGGACTATGTTAATGCAAGCATAGAGCAGATAAAGGCTGAGGATATTTCAAGAGTGCTTTATCCTAACGATGATACAAGAGAGGGTAAGATACTTCGCTTCAAGCAGCAGTACTTCTTCAGTGCGGCTTCTCTTGCAGATATCGTGAAGAAGCATAAGGCGGCAGGCTACGATATTGAAAAGCTGTACGAAAAGGTTACAATTCAGCTTAACGATACTCACCCTGTTATATCTATCCCTGAGCTTATAAGAATACTTGTAGATAACGAGGGACTTTCATTTGAAAAGTCTCTTGAAATCGCCAAAAAGACATTCAACTACACAAACCACACTGTAATGGCTGAAGCTATGGAGAAGTGGGGTATTGATATCGTACAGGAAGTTCTGCCCAGAATTTACGAGATCATTTTACAGATAAACGAAGCTTTCGTTGCCGAGATGTATGCAAAGGATATGCCTAAGGGCAAGACCGACTATATGAAGATGATTTCGGGCGGCGTTGTACATATGGCTAAGATGGCGGTTTACTGCTCAAGCTATACAAACGGCGTTGCGGCACTTCATACCGAGATCTTAAAGAACGATGTTCTGAGGGACTGGTATCTGCTCTTCCCCGAAAAGTTCCAGAACAAGACAAACGGTATCACACCAAGACGCTGGATAGCCCTTTGCAACAAGGAGTTATCTTCTCTTATTACCGAACAGCTCGGTGATAATTCGTGGGTCACAGACCTTTCTAAGCTCAAGAGCCTTGAAAGACTGCGCGGCGATAACAATATGATGCAGAGATTTATGGACATAAAGCAGGAAAAGAAAAATCAGCTTGCCGAATATATGAAGTCTAAGGACGGCATTGAAGTTGATACAAACAGCATTTTTGACATTCAGATAAAGCGTCTGCACGAATACAAAAGACAGCTTCTCAATGCGTTCAGCATTCTTTATATCTACTTTGGCATCAAGGACGGAAGCATAAAGAACTTCTACCCCACCACATTCATTTTCGGTGCAAAGTCTGCGCCCGGATATATGAGAGCTAAGGCTATCATCAAGTACATAAACGAGATCGGCAAGCTTATCAATGCCGATGAAGAAGTAAACAAGCTGATAAAGGTCGTATTCGTACAGAATTACAATGTTTCATACGCAGAAAAGCTTGTTACTGCCGCAGATATCTCAGAGCAGATATCTACTGCCGGTACAGAGGCATCGGGTACGGGCAATATGAAGTTTATGCTCAATGGCACGGTAACGCTCGGAACTTACGACGGTGCAAATGTCGAGATAGTACAGGAAGCGGGAGAAAGCAACAACTACATCTTCGGAGCAAGAGTTGAAGAGCTTGAAACGATAATGAAGGACTACGACCCGAGAAAGCTTGTCAGCAAGAACCCCAAAATCAAGCGCGTACTTGATACACTTATTGACGGCACGGTAAGTGACGGCGGAACAGGTGATTTCAAGGAGCTTTACTTTGCTCTGACAGACGGTGCTAGCTGGCATGTTCCCGACCACTATTACCTGCTCGGCGACCTTGAATCTTATGTTGAAGCAAAGCTCAAAGCTAACAGCGACTATGCAAATGCACGTCTTGACTTTGCAAGAAAATGCTGGGCTAATATGTGCTTCTCAGGCAAGTTCAGCTCCGACAGAACAATTAGCGACTATGCTAAGGAAATCTGGAAGATAGAACCGGTACAGCTGTAATAAATAACACATAACTTTAAGGCAACGCCTGCATAAGAATGTCGGTGTTGCCTTAAATAATACAGAGGTGGAAATATGAAAGTAACCGAATTCAGCGACAAGACAAAGGTCGACAATGTTCGACCCGAGTGGGAAAAGTATCTCGGAAAAAACGATTTTATAAGCTACAATCCCTCGTATACAGGCGGTACTGAACGTGATAAATTTGATAAATTTACTTTTCCCGCCGAAAAGACAGGTGATATTACATATTATCTGTATGATCCCATAAAAAACGGAGCTGTTCGCGAAAGCGGCAGATATCCCCTGCTTGTATTTATACACGGTGCAACAAACTCATTTGACGGCAGAATATGCGTATCACACAGCGGCAGTGAAATGTTTGCAACTGCCGATTATCAGCAGAAGATGGGCGGCGGTGCGTTTATACTTGTACCGCTCGCAAACGAAAAGAAGGACGAAAACGGAGAGCTGTGCGACAGCTGGGATGAAAGATATTTTCCGTATCTTAAAAGCATTATAGATAAGACGGTTAACGACAATCCGATTTCGGACATAATTATCGCAGGCGGCTCTTCAGGCGGATATATGACGTGGAAGATGGTTCTGAGCTACCCGGAGCTTTTTGACGGCTGTATACCTGTTTCTTCACGATTTATGCCATCGATAAGTCAGCTTAAAATGCTTGAAGACAAAAGTATAAACGTGCTTTATGCCTGTGGCAAGCACGATGAGTTCGGGTGCTACAAAAAAGAGTACAGCGAGATCTATAATTACATATCCGAAATGAAAAACGGTATATGTTATACTCCCGAGTGGATACGAAACGGTGACCACGGCGTAGCATCGCTGTTTTTCGGGATAGAAATGGGTCAACACTGCATGATAACTCAGGTGCAGGCAAATCTTATGTTTGATGACGGGACACCGTATTACGATAAGCTCCCTGACGGTATCACAGGCTGGATAAAAAATTGCCACAGAAATAAGGAATAACAAATGATAAAAGGTATACACCACATTTCATTCAAATGCAGTAAAGGCGAACAACTTAAAAAGGTTATCGCTTTCTACACCAAAACGCTCGGTATGATGATAGTAAGACAATGGGGTCCGGATTGGGATAATCCCATCGGTGTTATGTTTGATACCGGAAACGGAATTATTGAGGTTTTCTCAAACGCCGAAAACGATTTACCGCAGGGCGTTATAAGGCACTTTGCGCTTGCCGTAACCGATGTAGACGAGCTTGCAGACAAGATCGAAAAAGCCGGATATGAGGTTTTTATAAAACCAAAAAACATTTATATACCCGCAGAAAATCCGCTAGTAGCAAGAATTGCATTCTGCTACGGCCCACTCGGCGAAGAGATAGAGCTTTTTTGCGAAAAGTAAAAATATAGCCGCAGGCTGATACAAAATCGGTCTGCGGCTTTGCTGTATTCAGTTGTCGATTTCATCTATACCTGTCTTATAACTGTAGGCTTGTGCACATTTTCGGCACAGAGTTATATAAAGCTGCTTGGTGTTTTCAAGTGAGGACAGCAGATCATCAGAGTTGTAACGGGCAAAGCAGTCTTTAAGCTTTTCGGTAACAAAATCTTCCGACCACTGCTCTATCATTCTGCCACCGTACCGGGTATCATAGTTTTCTCCGTGGACAATATGTTCGTACATTTCTATAACGGTAAGAAGCTTTGACTTAAGGTAGCCGTTAATGCACATTATTGCAGTCCATAATTCTCCGCGTCTTATCTTTTTTTCAGCCCAAACCGTGTGAAAGAAAAAGTCATTTGCCTGATTTTTAAATTCTTCTTCCAATAAGGGTATATAACTGGTTTTTTCAATTACAGTAATCATATCAAGGTATTCCGCTATACCGCACCTGTCGAATAACAGCTTGTATCCGCGGTTCATAATTTCATCTATTGAATGAGAGTTCAGATGACTTTTCAGTCTGTCTTCATTAAGTATTATCATATCGGCATCAAGCGAACCGTCGAAGAGGATACGGCGTTCCTTTTCGCCTGCTATTGTATCCTCGACAAACGAATAAACAGGCTTACCGAGCTTTCTTATCAATGTATCTTCATACAGCAACCTTTCAGGATGTGAGCAAGCGATGATGAGATCGATGTCAGAGTATTCATCAGCTTTGCTGTAATCTCTCGCCTGAGAGCCGATGAGGATTACTGCTTTTATTTCCTGTTCGGTTTTGCATAGAGAAAGAAGCCTTTGTTTAATATCATAGTAGCGATCCATTTTCAATACCCCACTGAAAGCTAAAGCCACAGTCAGACTGCGGCTTTTTAAGTCTATTGTTAATATTCAAGCGGTTCGAGTTTCGTAAGGTCAAACGGTGTTTCCTGATATACGCAGAAGTTGAGCCAGTTTGAGTACATAAGGCTTGCATGGCCACGCCATGTAAAATGCGGTGTCAGCTTAGGATTATCATCTGGGAAATAGTTGTACGGTACATCTATCGGTATACCCTTTTCCACATCGCGCATATACTCATCTTTAAGCGTGTTTCTGTCGTATTCTGCATGACCGGTTATGAAAATCTGCCTGTTGGTGCGGTCAGCTATGATATATGCACCTGCTATATCGGAATACGCAAGCAGTGCAAGATTGGGGTTCTTTTCGATATCCTCCATATTTACGCCTGTATAACGCGAATGAGGAACCATAAAAATATCGTCAAAGCCTTTAAGCAAAGGGTGATTTATCGCATTTATCTTGTGAGGGAAAATACCGAACATCTTTTTATCAAGTACCTGCTTTTGAATGCCGTAATGATAGTAAAGCCCCGCAAAAGCCGCCCAACATATATGAACAGTATTAAATGCGTGTGTCTTGCTCCATTCCATTATGTCGCAGAGTTCTTTCCAGTAATGCACCGAATTGAAGTCAAGCAGTTCTACAGGTGCTCCTGTGATAATAAGAGCATCAAAATACTGCTCCTTTATCTGATTGAATGTCGTATAGAAATTTATAAGGTGCTCCTGCGAGGTGTTCTTAGGGTTATGAGTTTCGGTTTTAACAAGAGTTATATCCACCTGCAAGGGTGTGTTACTCAGCAGTCTTAAAAGCTGTGTTTCGGTAACGATCTTTGTAGGCATAAGGTTCACTATTGCCACCTTAAGCGGTCTTATATCCTGTCTTGATGCTTTTTCATCAGCCATAACGAAAATGTTTTCGTTTACAAGTGTGCTGAAAGCCGGCAGATTATTAGGAATTTTAATCGGCATTTACATCATCCTTTTCGTTTCGTCATAATATTTAATTATAACACGATTTTAATGTGCCGTCAAGGCACATAGCGGCAAATGCCGCAAGTTTTGCCTATCGGGCAAAACAAAATCGTGCTTCAACGTTCTCAACCATTGCGTAGCAAAGCTACATACTATGCGGCGAAATCGTCTTCTGACGATTTCAGGCTGAGGTTGTATAACACAGTATTCGTACAAATGCAACCGAAAAATTCTATTCTATATAAAGCGGATCACAAAAAATCGCCGCTGATAAACAGCGGCGACTGTATCATTGATATTTCGATCAAGCCTTGTTGATTGATCCGAAGAGTTCCATCTTTTCCTTAACTGTAGCCTTGATAGCTTCAAAGCCGGGAGCGAGGAGCTTTCTGGGATCAAAGCCCTTACCCTGAAGATCCTTGCCTTCTTCGATGTACTTTCTTGTAGCTTCCTGGAATGCGAGCTGGCACTCTGTGTTAACGTTGATCTTAGAAACGCCGAGTGAGATAGCCTTCTTGATCATGTCAGCGGGGATACCTGTACCGCCGTGCAGTACGAGAGGCATATTGCCAACCTTTTCCTTAACTGCTGCCAGTGTTTCAAATGAAAGACCGGGCCAGTTTTCGGGATACTTGCCGTGGATATTACCGATACCTGCAGCGAGCATTGTAACGCCGAGATCAGCGATAGCCTTGCACTCGTTAGGATCAGCACATTCGCCCATACCGACAACGCCGTCTTCTTCACCGCCGATAGAGCCTACTTCAGCTTCAAGTGAGATACCGAGGATATCGCAAGTGTGAACGAGAGCTGTTGTCTTTTCGATGTTCTCAGCGATAGGATAGTGAGAACCGTCAAACATTATAGAAGAGAAACCTGCATTGATGCAAGCCTTAGCGCCTTCAAATGTACCGTGGTCAAGGTGAAGAGCTACGGGAACTGTGATATTCAGTTCTTCGATCATACCCTTTACCATACCTACAACGGTCTTATAACCGCACATATACTTACCTGCACCCTCAGATACACCTAAGATAACAGGTGAGTTGCACTCCTGTGCAGTAAGAAGGATAGCCTTTGTCCATTCAAGGTTGTTTATGTTGAACTGGCCTACGGCGTACTTGCCTTCAAGTGCCTTGTTCAGCATTTCTTTTGCAGAAACTAACATTTGTTTTCTCCTTTGATTCTTATTCCGGCGGAAACCGCCTTTCAGATTTATTATACTACATCTGCCCTGCAAATGCAAGTGCAAATTAACAAAAAATAAGAGCCGCCAAAAAGGCAGCTCTATGTATCTTATTCAGCAAAATCCTTGATGAGCTCTGCGAGGCATTCTGAACAAATGTTCTTGCCCTTGAACTGCTGAATGTCACTTGCATTATTGCAGAATGAGCAAGCAGGCATATACTTCTTGAGAATAATCTGGTCATCCTCAACATAGATTTCAAGAGAGTCCTTTATGCCGATATCAAGAGTTCTTCTGAGCTCTATCGGGATAACAATTCTTCCGAGTTCGTCAACTTTTCTAACAATTCCTGTAGATTTCATGTTTTTTCTCCTTATTGTTTTTACTTTTCTTTCCTTCTTCGAGCAAGAAGACCGTCACTTCCGCTTGCTTCGATTATATTTTACCAAATCTCTGCACATTTGTCAAATGCAGATTTTATATAGCTGTAATTCGCTTCCATTCATAGCAAGAAAAGAAATTGAACAGTATTCAAATCGTATTTTTTAACAAATCGCTTTACTATCGCATTTCACAACGTTCACAACAATTTCGACATTATTTTTCAAAAAACAAGAATTGTTATCATCTTTAAAAAGCGTGTAAAAATTCAGCAATATGCACATATACGCATTTACTGTTGCGCTATATATAGTACATTTTGATACCGGCAAAAATCGGTGGAGTTAATATGCGTTATGTAATTTTTGTTATAATATGCCTTTCATTTATTTTTTCCGCCCTGACAGGAAGAATGGCGGAGCTTTCGACAGCGGCGCTTACTTCATGTAAAGACGCGGTAACGCTTTGCATTGCTCTTTGCGGAACTATCTGTCTGTGGAGCGGGGTCATGAATGTAGCCGAGCGCTCAGGCGCAGTAAAGAAACTGTCGGTTCTATTCGTAAAACCGTTGTCGCTTCTCTTCCCCGATATCAATAAAAAAGGCAGTGCGATGCAGTATATAGTAATGAATTTCATTTCCAATCTTCTAGGGCTCGGTAACGCATCAACGCCACTCGGCATCAAGGCGATGAACGAGCTGAAAAAGGAGCAGAATGCCGATAAGACCGCTACTCGCAGTATGATCATGCTTGTTATAATGAACACGGCAAGCGTGCAGTTTTTTCCGTCCACTATTGCAGCGATCAGAGCGTCTTACGGAAGTACAGCTCCCGCAGATATTGTTCCATGTGTATGGATAGTGTCGGTAATTGCACTGGGAATTTCGGTTGCCGCCGTATTTATTTCAGACAGAATAGCATCACGGAGAAAGAAAAATGACTGAAATCACAGATTACATAGCACCTGTTATGATACTTGCCGTATTTACATACGGCATAGCCACTAAAACAGATATATTTGACGCATTTATAGAAGGTGCGACCGAGGGACTTAAAACAACATTTGATATTCTTCCGGCACTTGTCTGCCTTATGACCTGTATAGGTATGTTCAAAGCTTCGGGTTGTATGGAAATACTGACACAGCTTATAGCCCCGGTGACATCTTTCTTCGGATTTCCCGATGAATGTATCCCGTTGATATTTATACGTCCGTTGTCGGGAAGCGGCGCATTGTCAGTATATGACGGCATAATCGCAGAAAACGGTGCGGACAGCTTTGTCGGTCGTGTTGCTTCAACGATGATGGGCTCAACAGAAACCACTTTCTATACTGTCGCCGTATACTTCGGAGCGGCAAAGATAAAGAAAAGCCGCTATGCTATTCCTGCGGCGCTGACAGGCGATATGATAGGCTGGATCGCTTCTGCGGTCGCGGTAAGACTTTTCTTCTGACATAAAAAAGCACGGTGAAACAGATTTTCGCCGTGCTTTATTTGATATCAATCTTTTACTATGTCGCACACATCGGCTCTCGTAACCTTTATCAGATCATCGGGAGCTATTATTATCTGCGTGCCGAGCTTACCGCCGCTGACTATAACCTTATCGAATTCCTTTATAGTGCTGTGGTAAACAGTCTTGTACTGCTTTTTCATTCCTATTGGGGTGCAGCCGCCGCGGATATATCCTGTTACCGCATTTATATCCTTGACGTGCACCATTTCGATCGACTTCTCGCTAACCGCCTTTGCCGCTTTTTTCATATCAAGCTCAAGTGCTATCGGAATAGCGAATACATAGTAGTTTTTAGTTTTACCCTCGGTCACCAGCGTCTTAAAAGTGCTTTCGTAAGGCTGTCCGAGCATATCCGCAATGTGTACGCCGTCTATAAATTCATCACACTCATAAGTGTTTACTTCATAGTTTATCTTATTCTTATCCAGTATACGCATTGCATTGGTCTTGTTCTCTTTTTCCTTTGCCATTGTCATTCTCCTTTGCCGCTTGATGCCTGCAAATATTCTTCGGCAAGAGCTATGAAACGCTCTCTGTCGTTTTCACACTCAACCAGCAGTTTATCTACCGTTTCATATCCGATCAAAGGAACATATTTCATAGCATACGCCCTACTGTTCTCAAGGTGATAGCCGCAGGCATTTTTATCGGCTGTGAGAATTTTAACGCATTTTTCGGTAAAAGTCAAGACCGCACCGGTAAGAATTTTTAGGCTGTCAATAAAGCTGTCGGCAATAAGCGGCATAAAAGCATTCAGTTCAAAATTTCCCATAGATGAAGCATATGTAACAGCAGTATCATTCGATATTACTCTTACTGCCGCCTGTATTACAGCTTCGGGTATAACAGGGTTTACTTTGCCCGGCATCGCGGTACTTCCCTTCTGCATAGGGGAAAGCTTTATTTCACCGAGGAACTCGGCGTTCATAAGCCGCAGGTCGTTTGCTATCTTTATAAGATCAACCGCAAGGGATTTCAGCAATCCCGACACTTCGACAAATACATCACAGTTCTGCGTTATATCCATTGGGTATTCGGCGCGTGCAAGCCCTATACCGCTTTCTTTGCGGACAAGCTCCGTCATACGGAAGACATATTTGTTGTTTGCCGCTTTGCCAACTGCCGCTCCGCCGATATTGATAAATCTCAGGCGTTCTTCCGCCTTATATATACGCCATCTGTCCCTTGCTATGCATTGAGCATAAGATCCGAACTGCTCGCCTAGAGTGATCTCCGTTGCATTCATAAGCTCGGTTCTGCCGATCTTTTTTATAGCTGCAAACTCCTGTTCTTTTTCCTGCAAAGCAGTCTGAAGCTGTGCACACGCGTCACTCAGCCTGCGTATAAGCTTTATCGATGCAATGCGTACAGCGGTCGGGAAAACATCATTTGTTGACTGGCTGAGATTAACATGGTCAAGCGGATCTATATAGCCGTAATCACCGCACTTTCTGCCTGCGATAAGCAAGGCTGTATTACAGACGACTTCGTTCACATTCATATTTATTGAAGTGCCTGCACCACCCTGTAATGCATCTGTCGGAAAAAGCGACATATCAATGTTAAAGCTGAGCTTATCGCACGCACTTACAATGTACTGTGCTATATTATCATCAAGAAGCCCCGCGTCACGGTTTGCGACAGCGGCGGATCTTTTCAACATAATAAGCTCATATATCAGTTCTTTATGAACGGCCTTACCCGATATATCAAAGTTAGATACTGCCCTTGCGGTATTTATGCCGTAAAGGCAATCATCAGGCAGTGTGACACTGCCCAGAAAATCACTTTCAATTCTCATCGTTATCTCCGCAAAGAAGTGAATAAATGTACTCAAACGGCTGTACACTGCGTTTAAGTATACCCTGAGTGTAAGCAATACAGATGCCGTAATTGGTTATAGGCACACCAGCGTCCTTTGCACAGGCTATACGATACTTCATCTCACGCTCAGTAAGAGTACAGCCTCCGCAGTGGATTATCAGCTTATATGGGCTCAGATCTTCGGGGAAAGTTCCTCCCGACGAGAACTCGAACTGTAGCTGCTTTCCTGTGTAATTGCTAACCCATCTCGGTATTTTTACCGTGCCTATATCGTCACACTGCCTGTGATGTGTACAACCCTCCGATATAAGTACCTTATCACCGTCATTCAGTCTGTCAAGCGCAGTTACGCCGAGGACATTTGTTTCAAGGTCACCTTTGTAACGCGCCATAAGTATCGAAAATGATGTCAGCATTATATCATCGGGGACATCTGCCGAAACCTTTGAGAAAACCTGACTGTCGGTTATAACCAGTGCAGGCTTTATATTCAGCTTTGACAGCGTATCACGCAGCTCATGCTCCTTGCATACAACAGCCGTAGCATCAGCTTCAAGTATATCCCTTATTGTCTGTTGCTGAGGAAGTATAAGCCTGCCTTTCGGAGCGGCTTTGTCGATAGGTACTACAAGTACCGCAACATCTCCCGGGTTCAGCAGGTCTGCGCAGATACGGAGCGACTCGTTTTTTACGTTCAGCTTTGAGCCGATGAGCTCCTTAAGCTTATTTATATTGGTTTTGTTCAGTGCGTCGGTGTAAATCGTGTCATTGCCGCCGGCAGGTATGGTATCAAGCAGATCGCACTTGTTCATAACCGTTATATAAGGAATATTCTGCTTCTTCAGCTTTTCAAGTATAGCGTTGTCAAAGTCGGATATGCCTTTTGTGCTGTCAACAACAAGCAACGCTATATCAGTCTTGAAAAGCACCTGATAGCTTTTCTTGACGCGCATACTTCCGAGGTCGCCCTCGTCGTCAAGTCCGGGTGTATCGGTTATCATGACAGGACCCAGCGGCAAAAGCTCCATTGCCTTTGAAACAGGGTCGGTCGTCGTTCCCGCCGTATCCGAAACTACCGCAAGCTCCTGACCTGTTATAGCGTTTATAAGGCTCGACTTACCTGCATTTCGTCTGCCGAAAATTCCAATATGTATTCTCTCGCCGCTTGGAGTAGTGTTTAAACTCACGGACTGCTCCTTTCGTTGTCGGTCATCAGAACCTGAAATCTCTCTGACCGTGAATAATGTTGTCAATATACTCGGTCGCCTTTACTCTTACCTTTTCATTCGGAATAGTCGTAAGCTCTCTTGCGATAAGCTCCTCGCCGATTTTTCTTGTATCCTCCGATGCATAGTCTACAAGATATTCCTTAAGTGTCATAAGGGCGTTCGGGTGACAGCAGTTCTGGATCTGTCCTGCCTTACAAAGGCTCATGAAACGGTCGCCTGTTCTGCCCTCACGGTAGCAGGCGGTGCAGAATGAAGGAATGTAGCCTAAGCGCATAAGCCAGTTTACGACCTCGTCAAGACTTCTGTTATCCGATACGTCAAACTGTGCCGAATTTTCTTCTTCGGGCTCAGGTTCTGCATAACCGCCGACGCTTGTTCTTGATCCGCCGCTTATCTGCGAAATGCCGAGATGGAGCACTCTTTCTCTTGACTTCTGACTTTCTCTTGTAGATACTATCATTCCGGTATAGGGAACGGCTATTCTCAGACAGGCAACTATCTTTGCAAATGTATCATCGGTGATACCGTTGTCAAATTCATCGGGATCGATGTCGTCCGCTCTTCTTACTCTCGGAACAGAAATAGTGTGAGGGCCTACGCCGTGTACCGCTTCGAGGTGCTCTGCGTGCATTAAAAGTCCGGCAAACTCATATCTGTACAGCTCCAGTCCGAACAATGCACCGATACCAACGTCGTCAATTCCGCCCTCCATAGCTCTGTCCATAGCCTCGGTATGATAAGCGTAATTGTGCTTCGGTCCTGTGGGGTGAAGGCGCTCGTAGCTCTCCTTGTGATAGGTTTCCTGGAACAGGATATATGTGCCTATTCCCGCTTCTTTCAACTTTCTGTAGTTCTCTACCGTTGTGGCGGCGATGTTTACGTTTACTCTGCGGATAGCGCCGTTCTTGTGCTTTATAGAATAGATAGTGTTTATACATTCAAGTATGTATTCAAGGGGATTGTTTACAGGGTCTTCACCGGCTTCGATGGCAAGTCTTTTGTGACCCATATCCTGTAAAGCTATAACCTCCTGTCTTATCTCGTCCTGCGTCAGCTTTTTACGGCATATGTGCTTGTTTTTAGCGTGATATGGACAGTAAAGACATCCGTTTACACAGTAGTTGGACAGGTACAGCGGAGCGAACATAACTATTCTGTTGCCGTAAAAGTCCTTTTTGATCTGTTCGGCGAGTTTGTAGATCTCCTCGTTTTTTTCGGGAATATCGCAGTCAAGTAGAACTTCGGCTTCTCTGTGGGAAAGACCCTTTCTGAGCTTTGCCTTTTCAAGAATGCTGTCAATAAGCTCGGCATTGTGCTTATTTTCTTCGGCATATTTCAGTGTTTCTTCGATTTCCTCGTGATTGATAAATTCCTCAGCCTTGAGTGATTTGGGATCGTAATTATACATATTCATTTCCTTTCATTATAGGCAGCGTGGTCGCCCCTTGATTCAACTATTTCGTAGCCCGCACTTTCAACGCGTCTTTGCAGGCACATTCTGCACTGTGCGGATTCGTCACCCGTGCAGATCTTATTGTCATATAGCAAATACTTCTTTCTTACATCTGTTGGCGACAGATTAGGCATCACAACATTTGCTCCCGCTTTGAGCGCCAGTTCTCTGCCTGTCGGGTGTATCGTACCCAGTGCTGTTGTTGCGGGAAGAAGCACATCCGGCAACACAAGTCTGACAAGCCCAAGCATGAACAGCGTCAGCTCTGCTGTACCTTGCGGCATATCAGCAAACGGTGTTGCGTGGTGCGGAATAAAAGGACCTATCCCCACCATTTCGGGCTTAAGCTCTTCCAGAAACAGCATATCCTCGGCTAAATTCTCAGCCGTCTGATACGGAGAACCTACCATAAAGCCCGCACCTGTCTGAAAACCGATCTTCTTAAGCGTCCTCAGACAGTCTTGCCTGTGTTTTGCCGAAAGCTCCGGCGGGTGGAGCTTTGAATAATGCTCGTGATCTGCGGTTTCGTGGCGTAACAGGTATCTGTCCGCACCGCTTTCAAAATATCTGCGGTAGCTTTCCTCGCTCTTTTCGCCTATGGATAATGTTACGGCGCAGTCGGGAAAATTCCTTTTTATCGTACAGACAATGTCGCATATCATATCATCTGTGTAATACGGATCTTCGCCGCCCTGTAGAACAAACGTCCTGAATCCGAGGTCATATCCGGTCTTACAGCAGTCAAGTATCTGCTCTTTGCTCAGCCTGTAGCGTTCAGTCTGCTTGTTACCGCGGCGTATACCGCAGTAATAGCAGTCATTTTTACAATAGCTTGAAAATTCTATCAGACCTCTTATGTAGACTTCCTTGCCGTAATATTTTTCACGGACACTGCGCGACAGCTCAAAGAGATGATCGCGCACGCTGTCCCTGTTTTCAATAAGCGTTACATACTCGTCTTTTTCAAGATGATGATCATTGTAAAGCTTATCAACAAGTGCTTTCAGTTCGTTCAACCCGATGCCTCCCTTGCTTTTGCATTTTCCTCAGGGAGCTTCTGATAGATAGTTTTTGACGTTACGCCTTTCAGCGCTCCGAGCTTTCCCGAGAGCGTATTTATAACGTCCTGCGGAGCGTCGATCGCTACGCTGATTATTGACACGCCCGCCTTTTCATAAGGCACTCCCATTCTGCCTATTATGTATCCTGCGCATTCGTGCAGATATGCATTCAGCTTGGGCACGGAAGCCGGTTCGGACACAACTATTCCGATAAGTGCAACTCTGCTTTCGGCACACATATTTCTCACCTTGTTTCCTTGTAAAAATAAAAAGAGCCATGCCAAGGCATAGCTCTACCGTAAATATCGTAAAACAAAAACGCCTTGCTTTTCCGTCAGAAAAAATCTTTCAGATCAGTTCGGTTGATATGAAATTGTAAACGTGTTACCGTTCAGTGAAAGAAATACATCTCGCACTTTACGATTTTACTATAAAAATATAGCACAAAAAGCGGACTAAGTCAATAACAATTATCGATTATCCGCGTTTTGCACTAAAAAAGCATAAAAATTTATACATTATTACTTGTCATCGCCGTGTCTTGGACTTGCACTAACGTGCTGAATAGCCTGTATTACCGCAACGTCAAGGTCAACCGACGGCTGGTTCTCAAGCTCCTGCTTTATGCGCGTAAACACCTGACCGTTCACGGTGCTGACATACTTCGGAGGCAGACGATTGAGTGCATATGCTTTCATGTCCTCAATGCACACCTCACATTTACAGCAGTTGTATTCTTTGAGAAGCTCGGAAAGTCTTTCGTCAACGTAATGTTCCATCATATTTATAAGCATATCGTCAGTCCTTTCGGGTAGATTTGATGTTGTTTTAATTTTATCACAATCGTTCTTTTCAGTCAATAGAAAATATGGTATTTCTACACATATTTAAATATAGCTTGTAATTTTTTTCGTGAATGCACTTCTTATATTGACAAAACGGGGTACGGAGTGTATAATATAAAAGAATGTAAACTAAAATATGACAATAGGCTGATAACGCTACTTGCGTTTGGCTTGATATACAAACCCGGCGGTATACCGTATTTTAAGCAATACAGCCCGTTACTCAAAAACGAAAGGAAAAAGCACATTACATGGGATTACTTACAAAAATATTCGGTAATTATTCCGAAAAAGAGATCAAGCGGATAATTCCTATTAAGGATAAGGTTCTTGAGCTTGAATCAAAATATTCTCCGATGACCGACAGTGAGCTGAAGGCACAGACTCCGGCACTCAAAGAAAGGCTTGAAAACGGTGAAACACTCGATGACATTCTCCCCGATGCATTCGCTGTATGCCGTGAGGCTATGTGGCGAGTTCTCGGTATAAAGCCTTATCCTGTACAGATACTCGGCGGTATTATTCTTTTCCAGGGACGTATTGCAGAGATGAGAACAGGTGAAGGTAAAACCTTCGTTGCGGCTCTTCCCTCATACCTTGTAGCGCTCAGCGGCAAGGGCGTACACGTTGTAACGGTCAATGACTACCTTGCTAAGCGTGACGGCGAAATGATAGGTCGTGTACACAGATTCTTAGGTCTTACTGTAGGTCTTATCCTGCACGATATGAGAAACGACGAGAGAAGAAAGTCATATAACTGCGATGTTACTTACGGTACAAACAACGAGTTCGGTTTTGACTATCTTCGTGATAATATGTGCATTCATAAGCAGGATAAAGTTCAGCGTGAATTCAACTTTGCTATTGTCGATGAGGTTGACTCCATACTTATCGATGAAGCGAGAACTCCTCTTATCATTTCGGGCCCCGGCGATAAGTCAACAGACCTTTATCAGAAAGCCAACAGACTTGCTCTTCAGTTAAAACCCTTTACCGTAATTGATCTTGACAGCAAGGAAGATCAGGATCAGTTTGACGGCGACTACATTATAGACGAAAAGGCAAAGAACGCTACACTGACTCAGCGCGGTGTTAAAAAGGCTGAAGCATATTTCGGCGTAGAAAACCTTATGGACGCTGACAATATGACACTTCTGCACCATGTAAATCAGGCTATCAAAGCAGTCGGAATTATGAAGCGCGATGTTGATTATGTCGTTAAAGACGGCGAAATAGTAATCGTTGATGAATTTACAGGTCGTCTTATGTTCGGACGTAGATTTAACGAAGGTCTTCACCAGGCTATTGAAGCAAAGGAAGGCGTAAAGGTAAAGAACGAGAGCAAAACGCTCGCTACCATCACATTCCAGAACTTCTTCAGACTGTACGATAAGCTGTCAGGTATGACAGGTACTGCTATGACAGAAGAAGCCGAATTCAGACAGATCTATGCTCTTGACGTTATAGAAATTCCTACAAACAAGCCCATTGCAAGAATAGATCACGAGGATCAGGTTTACAAAAACGAAGAAGGCAAGTATAAAGCCGTTATCCGTCAGATCGAAGAGTGCCATGCAAAGGGTCAGCCCGTACTGGTAGGTACTATCACTATTGAAAAATCAGAACTTCTTTCTTCAATGCTTAAGAAGAAAGGCATAAAGCATGAGGTGCTGAACGCTAAAAATCACGAGCGTGAAGCCGAGATCGTTGCACAGGCAGGTAAGAAGGGTGCGGTTACTATCGCAACCAACATGGCAGGTCGTGGTACGGATATTATGCTCGGCGGTAACGCAGAGTATCTCGCAAAGGCAAGAATGAGAAAAGAAGGCATGGACGAAGCACTCATAAACGAGGCTACAGGCTTTGCCGAAACAGATAACGAAGATATCCTCAATGCAAGAGAAACATATATCAAGTACAATGCAGAATATAAGGCCGCAATAAAGGACGAGGCTGAGGAAGTAAGACAGGCGGGCGGTCTGTTCATACTCGGTACAGAGCGTCACGAATCACGCCGTATCGACAATCAGCTCAGAGGTCGTGCCGGTCGTCAGGGTGACCCCGGTGAAAGCCGCTTCTTCATCTCGCTTGAAGACGATCTTATGCGTAAGTTCGGCGGCGAAAAGGTTCAGAGCGTAATGCAGACGCTCGGTATTGAAGACGATGTTCCGATTGAAAACGGATTTCTCACAAAGACTATCGAGTCTTCACAGCGTAAGGTCGAGGGCAGAAACTTCTCGATCCGTAAGAATGTCCTTGACTTTGACGATGTTATGTCTCAGCAGCGTATGACGATCTACTCACAGCGTGCCAAGGTGCTTGACGGTGAAGATGTAAGTGATTATGTAAAGAGCATGATCAAGGAAACAATAGAGGAGAACGTCAAAACATACTGCTCCGATGAGTATCCCGAAAACTGGAACTTCATCGGTCTGCGTGAGCATTTTGCAAATATGCTTACAAAGGAAGACGACTTCAATTATACTACAGATGATCTCAATAATATCGACCGCAAGGATCTTATCAAACTCTTACAGGAAAGAGCCGATGCGCTTTATGCCGAGCGTGAAGCAATGTTCGGCGAGGAAAATATGCGTGAGATCGAGCGTATCTGTCTGCTCAAGGTCGTTGATACAAAGTGGATGGATCATATTGACGCAATGGAAGAACTCAAGCGCGGCATCTACCTCAGAAGCTATGCTCAAAGAGATCCTGTTGTTGAATACCGTATCGAAGGCTTCGCAATGTTCGACGAAATGATCGCTTCGATCCGCGAGGATACAGCAAGACTTGTCCTTACAGTCAAGGTAAGACTGGAAGAGCCGCCCCAGCGTGAACAGGTTATGAAGCCTGACGCTGAGAATGCCGGCTCGCACACAACGGTAAAGAAATCTTCTTCCGACAGAATAGGAAGAAATGATCCTTGTCCCTGCGGCAGCGGCAAGAAGTATAAGAAGTGCTGTGGCAAAGACGAATAATTCAGATTAACTATGCAGTTTCAGCTTGTGTTCATAAAACGAATGCAAGCTGAACGCTTTAATTAACCAAACAGCATAATTTATCAAAGCTTACAATGAAAGGAATACCAAAATGGCTGAGATTAAAGCTTTCAAAGGACTGAGATTTACCGACAAGGCAGGAGAAATAGGTAAGGTCTGCTGTCCGCCCTATGACATTATCAGTCCCGAACAGAAAAATCAGTATATTGCTGAAAATCCGCACAATATTATAAGACTGGAGCTTCCCAAGACCGCTAATGACACAGATGAAGCATACGGCAAGGCAAGAGCTTATCTTAACGAGTGGCTTGATGAGGAGATACTGAAGTGTGACGATAAGCCCGCTATATACATTTATGAAATGGTATTTGATGCACTCGGCTCAAACTACAGCGTCAAGGGCTATGTTTCACTGGTAAAGCTTGAAGAGTTCTCAAAGGGAATAATTCTCCCTCATGAAGAAACACTTTCAAAGGCTAAAGAGGACAGATTTAACCTTATGTGCGCAACAGGCTGCAACTTCAGCCAGATCTATTCATTATATATGGACGAAGACAACAGCGTATTCACGCTTATAAACGATGCAAGCAAGGGTGCACCCGACAAGCAATTTACCGATCCCGACGGAGTTACGCACAAGCTGTGGTGTGTAAGCGACGAGGACTTTATCGCAAGGCTTACCGCCAAGATGGCTGACAAAAAGCTTTACATAGCAGACGGTCACCACCGTTACGAAACGGCACTCCGTTACAAGAAATTCGTTGCCGAAAACAAGCAGGACGCGGGTACTTCCGAATATGTTACCATGATGCTTGTAAATATGGAGAACAACGGACTTGTGGTATTCCCTACCCACAGAATTGTGAGAGATCTTGAAAACTTTGATGTAAACGCAGTAATCGAAAAGTCAAAGGATTACTTTGATATAGAAACCGGACTTTCAAGAGATGACAGCACAGCTAAGCTCGACAAGGCTTATAAGGACGGCAAAAAGGCATTCGTACTTTACTGCGGCGGCAAGTATACGCTTATGACATTAAAGGACACTTCTCTTATGGAAAAGCTTATGCCGACTGCAAGCAAGGCGTTGCGCGAGCTTGATGTAAGCGTACTGCATACGCTTGTACTCGAAAGAATATTCGGTATAGATAAAGAGAATATGGCTAATCAGAAGAACCTTACATACACAAGAGTTCTTGATGAGGCTATTGAAGCGGTAGATAACGGCAGTGCAAATTGCTCGTTTATACTTAACCCGACAAGAGTTTCAGAGATAAGAGATGTAGCGCTTGCAGGCGAAAAAATGCCGCAGAAGTCCACGTACTTCTATCCCAAGCTCACAACAGGACTTGTTATGAACAAAATTTTTGACTGATCAAAGGAGAAAAAACAATGCTCGCTCGTGAATGCAAAAAAGAACTTACAGAACACATTATCCCTTTCTGGAACAGCCTTGAAGATAATGATAACGGTGGTTTTTACGGTTATGTGGGAAACGACCTTACTCTTGATAAAGATGCACCCAAGGGCGTTATCCTACACTCAAGAATACTCTGGTTCTATTCAAACTGCTATCTTGTGTTAAAGGATCAGAACTGTCTTAAGAAAGCAAAGCACGCTTTTGAATTCCTTTCAAAGTACTGCGTTGACAAGGAAAACGGCGGTGTATTCTGGATGATGAATGCTGACGGTACTGTAAACGACAGTATGAAGCACACCTACTGCCAGGCTTTCTTCATCTATGCTATGTCCAGCTACTATGACGCTTCAAAGGACAAAGCTGCTTTAGATCTCGCGCTTGATGTATTCCATACAGTTGAAGACAAGTGCCGTGATGATATTGCATATCTTGAAGCTTTCTCGAAAGATTGGAGCATTATCCCCAATGATGCACTTTCAGAAAACGGTCTTATGGCAGATAAGACAATGAATACTACCCTGCACGTTATGGAAGCTTATACTGAGCTTTACAGAGTAAGCGGCGACAAGCAGGTTCTTAAGGCTCTGCGCTTTACACTTGAGATCACTCTTGACAAGATTTACGACAAGAACGGCGGTAAGCTGTTCGTATTCTTTGACAAGAACCTGAGCGAGATCGGCGATATCTATTCATACGGTCACGACATAGAAGCCACTTGGCTTATTGACAGAGCTTGCGATGTAATAGGCGATGATCACCTTTCAAAGAGATGCGCCGAAATGAACAAAGTGATCGTAAAGAACATTGCCGACAGAGCATTATCAAACGGCAGGCTGAATAATGAAGTTGAACACGGTGTAGTAAACACTTGGCATATATGGTGGGTGCAGGCTGAAGGTGTAGTTGGATTCTGCAACGCATATCAAAGATACGGCGATGCAAGATATCTTGAAATATCACGCACTCTCTGGAACTACATCAAGGAAAAGATGATCGACAAGCGCCCCGGCGGCGAATGGCATTCACAGCTTGATGACAACGATCAGCCCGCTGACTTCAAACCGGTCGTAGATCCGTGGAAGTGCCCTTACCACAATGGAAGAATGTGCTTAGAGATAATCTCTCGTATGTAATTGAAAGGATTTCCAAATGTCTGTTTCAAACAGAATTTTTAAAACTGTAGCTTTATTTTCGGCAGTAGCTGTAACGTTGGCTTTGTCGGGTTGTAGCAGCGACCCTGTGAAAGAAGAAATTGTCACCTCCATAACCGATCAGGTGCAGTTTTCGTATGAAACCGCCAAAGCTCAGTATATGACTATCGAAGAGGAAGCTAAAATTCCCGCAAGCCTCGACTATGCTCAGTCGCAGTCGTATTACGCTCCCGTTTCCGGTAAGATAAAGACAAACAACATATCAAAAAATATGAAGGTAAAAAAAGGCGATGTGCTTATCGCTCTTGACACGACCGACCTTGACTTTCAGATAAACGACCAGGAAATGAAAGTAGCTGCAATGGCTGACGGTATTGACAAGGGCTATGCCCAGATCGAGCTAGACAAGCTCAAAGAACAGCGTGAAGGTGCTGTTGTCACCGCACCGTATGACGGAGTGATCGCAGAATGCTGTTATTCTGCTGTCGGCACAAACATTGAGCAGGGCACACTGCTCTGCCGCGTTGCCGTGCTTGAATCAATATTCGTGTATAACTCTCAAGGAGCAGGAAAAAATCTGCGTTTCGGTATGGATGTTGACCTGGTAATAAACGATGTCGACTACACAGGAACGGTTACCGCCGCTCCCGACACTGCGCCGTCAGATGCCGGCAAGGATGCAACTAAGTATTGCGCTGTTACGTTGTCTAAGGACAGCCTTAACAAGCTTCTGAACGAAAACAACGGTGTGACCGCTGTAGACGCGGGCTGGGCGACAATACACGCTGTCACAACAAGACGCGTCAATGTGCTTGCTGTTCCTGAAAAAGCAATAAAGAAAGACGGTTCAAAGACATATTGCAGCGTTCTACAGGGCAATGAGAAGTATGACCTGTACGTTGAGGCAGGTGCGACAGCAGGCGGCTACACCGAGATACTAAGCGGACTCAACGAGGGTGATGTTGTGGTTATCTCTGAGTCGACAGGCAGCGGCTCTGATAATAATAACAACAAAAACGACAAGAACAACAAAGACGATAATGCAGATGATATGCAGGACGGAAACGACGACCGCAAGCCGTGGGACAGCAATAAAAAGCCCGATGATATGCAATTCCCCGACGATCAGAATAACTGAAGATAAAAACAGCGCCCGGTCAATGACCGGGCAATTTTTTATAGCTTTGTAACAATATCATAAAATCCGTTCAGATCTCTGACAGTGTATTTCTGCCCGAAATCGCGGTTGTTATCATATCTGTCGATATATACAGACGTACAGCCAAAGCTCTCGGCTACCAGTACATCTTTTCTTTCGTCACCGATGAATATCATTTCATCCGGGTTTACGCCAAAATGTACCGCTATATCGGCAAGTCCTTTTATGTTCGGCTTGCGGTATCTGCACGAGGTTGAAGAAACGTAAAAATCGAAATACGGTATAAGCTCAGGAAAGTAGCTTTTGTGCAGTTCGTCGGGCATTCCTGTGGCTACATCGGTAAGCGTTGCTGTCTTTATACCAATGGTACGCAGTTGGTACAGAACCGGTATAGTTTCAGGATATGTGTATGCTTCAAGCGGGAAAGCCTCGAAAAAGCAATAAGCAATTTTGTCGGTCGAAATATCCGTACCCCACTTTTGAGCTATTTCGCCAAATATACGCTCGTGCGAATAATCAGCCTCCCGATATTTTATCGTAGGATTATAGCCACGCAGTATTTCCATACCTGAGGCTATATCGCTTTCGCTCAAATCGGGCAACAGTTTTTCACGAACGTGCCTAAAACCGTTTTCGTAATAATCGATCCACACGCCCGGCATACCTTTATATTCCATAAGCGTACCGCCTATGTCAAATGCGGCTACCTTGATCATATCTGCCTCCGATAGTAGTTATTCAAGCTCAGCTACAGTTACGCCCGCTTCGCCCTCGCCGTAAGCGCCGTCGCGGAACGACCTGACGTGCGGATTTTTGCGCAGATACTGCTGAACTGCCGCACGCAGAGCGCCTGTACCCTTACCGTGAATTATTGTAATAACCGATATCCCGCTTAAAAGACAGCTGTCGATAAAGCGGTCGACCTCCATAACGCCGTCATCACCGAGCATACCTCTTATATCAAGCTCCATTCCGCTCTTGCGTGAATAGTTGCTGACAAGCTTCTTGCCGACCTTTGATGGGGTAGGCTGTTTCTTGCTTTCCTTTTTCTCTTCCACAAGGCGCAGATTTTCAAGCTTGGTCTTGGTTTTCATAGCCCCGACCTGAACAAAGCACATATTCTTTGAATCGGGCAATCTGAGTAATGTTCCCTCTTTGTTGAGGTCTGCAAGTCTGACCGTATCGCCGATTTTAAGCGGTCTGGGAAGTACATAATGATCTACTTTCTTTTGCATTATAGGGTTTGCTGTGTCATACATTCCGTTCACAGAGGAGTTGATATGTGAACGCGCACCTTTGACCTTCTGAGCAAAATCAGCACTTTCTTTCTGCTTTCTGAGCCTTTCAAGCTCTTCAAGCATAAGGTCACCCTGAAAACGCACCTCTTCGATAATGCTTGCCGCCTTGCTTCTTACGTCCTGAAGCTCTTTTTCCTTATCCTTTTCAAGCTGATCACGTTCTGCTCTGAGCTGATCGGTGATCTCCTTTGACTTTCTTTGCTCTGCCGCCGCCGAGCTTTTCAGCTTTTCAAGCTCCTGTCTTGTCTTTTCAAGCGACTGTACAACCTCTTCAAAGCGCTTGTCTTCTGTGCTGACAAGCTCCTTTGCGTTGTCGATAATATCACTGCCGATACCGAGCTTTGAAGATATCGCAAAAGCGTTTGACTTACCCGGCATACCGACAATAACTCTGTATGTCGGTCTTAACGTCTTTATATCAAACTCGCAGGACGCATTCTCAACGCTGTCTGTCTTTATAGCATACATCTTTACTTCCTGATAGTGAGTAGTTGCTATAACCTTGCAGTCACGCTTTCTGAACTCATCAAGGATAGATACGGCAAGTGCAGAGCCCTCTACAGGGTCAGTGCCCGAGCAAAGCTCATCAAGCATTATAAGTGACTTATCATCGGCAGTTCTCAGTATGCGTGCGATATTTGTAATATGTGACGAAAACGTTGACAGGCTCTGCTCAATGCTCTGCTCGTCACCGATATCAACATACAGCTCGTCAAACATACCTATAACGCTGTTTTCGCTTGCGGGTATCATCATACCGCACATTGCCATAAGTACAAGCAATCCCGCAGTCTTAAGCGATACCGTCTTACCGCCTGTATTCGGACCTGTCACTATAAGCGATGAATATTCATTGCCGAGTTCAAGCGATATCGGCACGACCTTATCCTTATCGATAAGCGGGTGTCTTGCCTTTATCAGATTGAAGCACGGCTTATCCGTAATTACAGGTGTTACGGCTTTCATCTTAGCGCCGAGGTTTGCTTTGGCAAAGTAAATTTCGAGCGTCAGGACTATCTCGTAATCGTTTATCATCGGTTCTGCGAAACTGCCGACAAGCTCAGACATTTCCTTTATGATACGCTCTATCTCTTTCTGCTCTTCTATCTGCAATACTCTTATCTCGTTATTTGCTTCGACTACCGCCATAGGCTCTATGAATAGTGTAGCACCTGTTGCGGACGTATCGTGAACAAGACCGCTTATTTCGCTCTTGTACTCGGTTTTTACAGGTACAACAAATCTACCGTCACGCATTGTGACAAGGCTTTCCTGTAAGTATTTCTGCGTAGATTGGCTCTTTATCAGCTTGTCAAGTCTTTCTCTTACGGCAAGGCTCTTGCGCTGTATTGAGCGGCGTATCGCGGCAAGCTGAGGGCTTGCACTGTCGGCAAGCTCTTCCTCGGATATGATAGCATTATTTATCATATTCTCGAGGTGCTTATTTACACTGAGCTGTTCAAAGTATTCTGTAAGTGAAGTCTGAATGCCGCTGCACTGCGAGTACCAGTCGTCAAGTCCCGATACCTCACGCAGGAACATTCCTATATCCATAAGCTCTCTCAGTGAAAGCGATGAGCCCTGTTGTGCCCTTTTCGCACCAAAGCAGATATCCTTGATATTGTAGAATTTCGGCGTACCGAATTTTGACGACAGCGTGAAAGCGTCGTCTGTCTTTGCTATTTCAGATTTTACCGTGTCTATATCAAATGACGGCTTTATCTTTTTTATCCGTTCCCTACATACATCGCAGTATGCGTTTTGCGAGAGCAGATCAAGTATCTTGTCAAGCTCCAGCTTTTTATAATCTTTTTTCATATTTATATCCTTTGTATTTATGTTTCTATTACGATGTTTTTGTAATAATCAAGCGTGGGGAATGTCCTGTTGAGCTGTGCGAGAAGATAGAACTCCGCCACGGCGCTAAACAGCTTTTCATTTTCCTTTGATATTCTGAATTTGTACATTTTATCAGTATCCGAATAAGCGACATATCTCAGCGTGTGAAGAAGCGTAGGGTTGAGCAAAAACGCGTTTTTCTCAAGCAATTCACTGTGTTCCTCATAGCAGTCCGAGCAGTATATCACACCCTCGACAGGTAAGAACATCATAGTATCGCTCTGATACGTTATACATTCACGGCAGGCACGCAGGTCAGGCATAAAGCCTATCCTTGACAGAAACCTGAACTCGAATATTGCCTTTATAAATCCGAGCGGCAGCTTCTGCTTTTCAAGCTGAAAGTATGTCATGCAGGTAAATCTGAGCAGATCGTCGTGCTCTTCTTCCGAGGTGACACAGTATTTTATTATCTCGGCAAAATATGCCGCAAGCGACAACGCTTCAATACTTGATGAAATGCCGTAAAAACTGCATATCGGCTCGGCGCTGTTAAGTGTATAGCCTTTACTGCTTCGGCTGACGCAAAAAGTTGCGTAGCTGAAAAGCGATGCCGCCCCCGAATTTTTACCGCCTATCTTTTTTGCGCCGTGCGCCATAACCTCTATCATACCGAGCTTGTCCGTAAACAGGTCAAGAAAACAGCTGTTCTCACCTATACTGCGCTGTCCGATAACAAGCCCTTTCAGCGTAATAAGCATTGAACAGCTACTCCTTAAAATATCTCAATCAGCCTTAAGTCCGAAGTCGGCAATGTCGGACTCTCTGTTTCTCCAGTCTTCCTTTACCTTGACCCATATCTGCATATTGACCTTACAGCCGAAATAGTCCTGCATATCTTCTCTTGCCTCAGAGCCTATCTTCTTAAGCATAGAGCCCTGCTTGCCGATTATCATACCCTTATGTGAAGCCTTTTCGCAGACAATGACAATGCCGATATCGACTATTTCCTTGCCGTTAGGCTTTTGTCTTACTTCCATAGTTTCGACATATACGGCAGTTCCGTGCGGGATCTCCTCGTTCATATTGCGGAGTATCTTTTCACGGACGATCTCAGCAAGCCATACCTTTTCTGCCTGATCGGTCGGGAGCTCATCATCAAAATAATGCGGCGACAGCTTTACATATCTGTCGATAATGGGCATTATTTCTTCAACGCCTATTCTCTGTCTTACGCTTATCGGAACTATCTCTTTAAAGTTGTACAGCTCGCTGTATTCTTTTATAAGCGAAAGAAGCTCAGACTTGTCCTTTATTAAATCGACCTTGTTAATAAGCAGAATGACATCTGTCTTTCTGTCCTTGAAGCTGTCAATAAGATTACGCTCTATAGGCGAGATCTTCTTGGTAGCGTCAGCCATCATAAGTATAACGTCAACGTCTGTAACGCTCTCTCTTATTGATTTTAACATCTGGTCTGAAAGCTTGTTCTTCGCCTTATGCATACCGGGCGTATCTATGAACACATACTGCGTTTCACCCTTTGTGAGTACGCCGTTTATTCTTGTTCTGGTAGTCTGCGGCTTATCGCTGACTATAGCTATCTTTTCCCCTACAAGATAATTTGTGAGAGTAGACTTTCCCGCGTTAGGTCTGCCCGCAATCGCCACAAATACCGATTTTGGATTATTCATTTATTCATCTTTCCTTTGATATTTCTTTTCTTTCCTTTTGCAACAAACAAAAACGCAAGGCAGGCAAAAGCCGCCAGCATAGCGAGGTTCCATATATCACCCGTAAAAAATCTGAATATAAGTACAAATTTTTCCGTGTCCCAGAAAAGCGTTATACCGATTATGACCGCGGCTATAGCTGTGATAAATACCGCGCCTGCGGCTACGTCCTTACCGACTTTGGCAAGCGCCGAGTACCCGGGTGAAACCTTATCTATCACGACTTCTATCGCGGTATTCATCATCTCGGCGGAAATCACGACAACGCAGGTGATTATCAGCAGTATAAACTGCTCTTTTGTGAAATTGTAAAACTGAGAAAGATACAGCACGCACATTGTAGCCACAATATGGATACGCATATTCATCTCATGGGTTATACAGAACCATATGCCTCTTGCCGCATATTTAAAGCTGTTACCTAGTCTTTTAAACACTTTATCCTCCGGGTCATTCCCGTGTGATCTTAAGGTTGTTCAGCACACGATCCTGAAGCTCCAGCATTACCTTTTCACCGTCCGGGTCGTCCTCGTGGTCGTATCCGAGCAGATGAAGAGTTGAATGTGTAGCTAAAAATCCAACCTCTCTTATCAGTGAATGTCCGTATTCAATAGCCTGTGCATGGGCTTTTTCCATTGAAATAACAATATCTCCGAGCATATATGCGCCGTTTTCGGGATTGATGTCATACTCGTCATACGCTCCGAGCGGGAACGAAATTACATCCGTTACCTTGTTTTTGTCACGGAACTCCTTGTTTATACGCTTGATGCGCTCATTATCCACAAGAGTTACAGATACATCTGCATCTCCGACAAAATCCGTAACTCTGAGCGTTTCCGCAATGCATTTTCTGATAACTGTGCGCAGTCCGTTAGGCACTTCTATAGCTTTTTGATTGTTCCTGAACGACATATATATCTTCGGCATTTTTGTTTCTGACATTTTTACATCCTCTTTATATCACTGATTTTTCTTTCTTTCGTTGTACTGCTCATAGGCTCTTACAATATCCTGTACAAGTCTGTGACGTACCACGTCCTTTTCGGTGAAACGGTTTATCGCAATATCATCTATATTCTTCAGAATTTTTGTAGCTTCTACAAGACCCGAACGCTTTGAATCGGGTAGATCTATCTGCGTCACATCGCCGGTTATAACCATCTTGCTGTTGAAGCCCAAACGTGTTAAAAACATCTTCATCTGCTCGGGAGTTGTATTCTGCGCTTCATCAAGAATGATAAAGCTGTCGTCAAGCGTTCTTCCTCGCATATATGCAAGCGGAGCTACCTCGATACAGCCACGCTCCATATTACGCTGGAACGCCTCAGACCCCATCATGTCAAACAGTGCGTCATACAGCGGTCTTAAATACGGGTCGACCTTGTTCTGAAGATCACCCGGGAGAAATCCGAGCTTTTCGCCCGCTTCAACGGCGGGACGCGTAAGAATAATTCTCTGCACCTCGTGCGCCTTAAACGCTCTTACGGCAAGTGCTACCGCAAGATAAGTCTTACCTGTACCCGCAGGACCTACACCGAATACTATGGTATTTTTCTTTATGCTGTTTACATATTTGGACTGACCGACAGTTTTCGCCTTTATCGGCTTGCCTGTGTGACTGACGCAGATACAGTCTGAGGACAGCGCCTGTATTTCATCGCTCTTACCCTCGTTTATCATAGAGATCGCGTATCTTACGCTCTGGTCGGTAGGTGTTTCACCTTTTGAAGCTGTGGCGATCAGCGACTCTATAACCTCTGCCGCTTTTTCTACGGCGTTCTCATCGCCTTTTATCCGTATCTCATCATCACGGCTGTATATTGAAACCTTATATTCCTTCTGGATAATATTGATATTCTCGTCAAAGTCACCGAAAACGGCGTGCATCAGGCTCATATCTGAAATATTAACGGCTTTTTCTGTCATTTATCGTGAGATATTCCTTTCAAAACTTAGAAATTTATCTATTCTATGCTAGTATACCACATTCCGGGCTTTATTTCAATACAAATTTACGTCAAATCAATATAAAACGGTGATAGGTTGCTTTACGCCGATACAGCGCTCAACTTTATATTTTATTATCATTTTTATTCCCTTTTCATCTGTTGTGATCTCTTTTTCATCTGAGAGTATCTTACAGTCGGAAAGGAAGTTCTCTTCGTAATCCTTTTTCTGCTTTTCAAGCTGTGACATTATGTCCTTGGAGGTATATTTCACCGTTTCGGTTCTGAGCTTTGTGTATACGCCTTGCTTGTACTTATACGGAGTTTCCGCACCGAAAACCGAGATATTATAAGTATCCTCGCTGTAGCTGAACTCACTCATATCGTCTGCTGTATAATGCTCCCACGGAAGCGGCAAAGCGTAAGAGCTGAACATAAGGTAGGTAGAATAATACTTTTCATCGGTCTTTATCTGTCTAGTCTGCTCAAACGGCAGATAAAATTCTTCTGTCTGTTCGCACTGAGCCTTAAGCAGTCCGTCCGCGTGAACATAGACTATCCTGCCGCCATTGTCGTTTACCGTTCCGCTGATAAGAAGCTGACCTTTAACAACGCCGCTTCCGACTGTGGTCTGTAGCTTTCCTTTATAAATCTCCGTATAGATAAGCTGTCCGTCATAGTCGCTTATGACATTGCACGGCGTATTTATCGGAATATCGGCTTTCGGAGGATCATTTGTTTCCGCTGTTTTTATGTATACTCTGCTCCCCTCGCGCTCAACGCTTATCCACGACAGTTCTTTCAACTGCGACATAGCCGACAGCTCGCACACCTTTGTGTCAAACGATTTCACGCCGCACCCGGGAAGTAAGCCGTTGTCTTCCATAACAGCGCTTATCTCGGCATCGGAAAGTCGGGTGTTGCCCTCTATGTCTATCCTCCACACAAACTGCGACAGGAACACTATCACGGCACAGCAACACAATGCTCCGACCACAAGCCCCCACCGCCTGCGATACGGATACAGTCGAAAGGCAAGTCCCTTTCGCTTTATCACCTTGAGCCTTACGCCGTTTTTCCGTGCAATCCTGCTCATTTTCAGATAACAATTTGGTTTTACGACTGCTGTAAACCCTGCCGTCTGCTGAGTGATAGCATATATCTGTATATCCTCCGATATAAGACCGCTGATGAATTTTTCCTGAAAGCCGCCTATACCCTTAACCGTTATATAGGTTGCGGGAAAGCCCGATTTTATCTTCTTATTCTTTTTATTTTTCTTCATAGTTCCTCCGAATTGTGTCCTGTATTTTCTTCAAAGCCTATAGAATGTATCCTGCCGTATATCTTCACGCTGTCAGCGCCGAAGTTCTTTAATCTCAGCTCCAGTCCGACTATTCTGAGTAAACCGCAAGGTATCTCAAGCTCTATCATATTGTCGCCGAAGCCCGTGACCTTTCTGCAACACTCTATTTCAATAAAATTGTTATCCTTTATCGTTATGTAGGAATGACTGCGTGTTTTGTCTTTCAGCTGTTCATATTTGCCGGCAAGCTTGTTTACATTCATTTTTCTCCTCCCCTTTCATATAATCTATATGCAGGTCCGGATAAAAAAGAAGTGAGGCGTTTATGAAAAGGAAAAAAGCGATCATTATATTTTCCGCGCTGTCGGCACTTATGATCGGCATATTGCTGATAGCCGACAGTGCCGGAACAGCCGACACGATAAAGCGATGCATATATGTCTGCCTTGACAGCCTGATACCGTCGCTGTTTTGCTTTATGGTGTTCTCGTCACTGCTTATAAAAAGCGGAATAGGAGAAATTCTGTTCACTCCGCTGTGGTATATAACGAAATTCATACTTCACCTTGACAGAAAGATGTTCTGCGTTTTTCTGCTCAGTCAGATAGGCGGTTATCCTGTCGGAGTGAAGCTTCTGAGCGAACTTACAGACGGCAGTAAAGAATATAACAAAGAATGCAACACGGCGCTTTGCTATTGCTATAACAGCGGTCCTGCATTCGTTGTGGGAATTGTCGGCATAGGGCTATACGGCGATGTAAAAGCCGGGCTTATTGTATTTCTGTCGTGTCTTGCGGCAAATTTCACAGCCGCAGTTATTATGAATATCCGCCGAAAGCCGCTAAGCGGGGGCGATATGCAGTTCTCTCTGTCGGGAAAAGATATCACAGCGTGTCTTACCGGTGCGGCTAAGGCACTTATGAGCATCGCGCTTGCGGTTCTTCTGTTCAACACGGCAACAGAGCTTGCAGGCTATGTAATAAGCAATCTGACGGGTTTTGAGCTGCCTGATATAATAAAAGCCATAGTCGAAATAACCAATATCAAATCATCGGGTGTGATTTATTCTTTGCCGATAGTCACGGCACTTATATCTTTCGGAGGATTATGCGTTATTTATCAGCTGTGTGCATTGTCGGCTTTCAGGATAGATATGTTGCGGTTTATACTGTCAAGAGCGGTTATATCCGCATTGGCGGCACTGGTATGCTTTGCTGTCGTCAGCCTTGACAGCTACAATCCGGCAATAAATGTATTCGCATACGCAACCGATACAATGATAACCGACCCGTTGCTACTGCTTTGCATTGCGGGAATGACTTTTATCCTGCTCAAAAACACGGAAAAATCAAATTAAGATAAAAATTTTCAAAGTATCGCCGTGTATGTTGACACCGACTTGATTTTATGTTATAATTACGGTAAATATAGTGACACTGAAAATCAGTGCGAATTTCGTAAGGTGGTGTTTTATATGAAAAAGAAACTGTTTGGAAACAATATCAAGCCTTCCTGCAAATACTGTGAGCTTGGCACCGCTATGGGTGACGATAAAATTCAGTGCTCGAAGTTCGGTGCTGTAAAGTCTTACGATTCCTGCAAGAAGTTTGTATATTCTCCCCTCAAGCGTATCCCGAAGAAGGAAATACAGCTTGCAAACTCAGATGTAAACAATATCAATTTCTGATAAAAACAGATACTTAAAATTTCAGCCGTGACCCGTAATAAGGGTTTACGGCTTTTCTTTTGCGCAAATTTCCATATCATAATGCCTTTTACAAGCTGTTTACGCTGTTTCAGCCATAATACGCCGCATAAAAACGTGCACAAAATGTAACTGTATCAAGCAGAAAAAAGCATTGTCGCGTTTGGCATTCGGTGGTATAGTATAAATAAAGTTAAACCCGATATAAAAATTTGGAGGTATTTATGGTAAGTTTTAAACGAATACTCGCAGGTGTTATGTCCGGTGTTACGGCTGTTTCACTTGCCGCCTGCTCAAACAGTGCGACAAGCGGCTCGGGCGCAGGTTCAGGTGACACAACAAATACAAGTACAGAAACAACTATCGATGACGAGATAGAAAACCCTGTAAGTGTCGGCGACATAAGCATTGACGCAGGCGAAGAGGTAGAACCTGCCGAACTTGAATATCTCGGTTGCTACGATATCACAACAGCAGGTGACGTAAAGCCGTCATATAAGTATTTCTCCGAAAATTACGGCTGTACAATAAAGTGCACGATAGTAGGCTCACTGCAAATTCAGGAAAAGCTTACAACGGCAATTTCCTCCGGTGAATCTCCCGACCTCGTTGACTATGCTGATAATACATTCCCTCTGCTTATGTCAAAGAATATGTACACTCCGCTTGAAGAATATATGGATCTTTCAGCACCCCAGTGGTCAGGACTTGAGCAGTACATAAATCAGTACAAGTGGGGCGGCAAGAACTATTATTACCCCTGGGCATATAATGTAGCTCCTTACTTCCTTATCTATAACAGAGCTGTATTCGAGCAGATCGGTATTGAAGACCCCAAGCTTCTTTATGACAGAGGCGAGTGGACATGGGAGGCTATGAAGGACGATATCCGCAAGTTCATAGACTCAGATCCCGATGGCAAGAGAACAGGTCTTTACGGCGCAATGCAGTACTCTGCACAGTCGTTCATCAACAGTACGGGTACTCCCTTAATAACTATCGATGAGAGCGGCAAACTTGTACAGAACTTTGATAATGCAAACGTTGACAGAGCCGCTAACTTTATGCAGGAAATGAAAAAAGAAGGACTTGCCTCATTCCAGGAAGGCATTATAGATGTTGATACAACTCCTATGCTTGAGGGTACAGCGGCATTCCAGTGTATGGGCGAATGGATAATCTCCGGCTTTGCAAGAGCAATGCTCAAGGACGACAGCCTTGACTACTTCTTTGTTCCGTTCCCGAGAGATGTTGAAGCTGATGAATATTACTATCCTATAACCACATTCGGTTATCTTGTTCCCGCAGGTTCAAAATACGCTAAGCAGGCTTCTGTATTCATCAACTGTTGCCGTCTGAGCAACACGGACGAAGACCTGAAAGCTACCACAAAGGAAAGCATAATGAGAAGCAAGAAATACACAGATGAAATGTATGATTTCCTATACAGCTTCAAAGAACCCGCAAACTTCCACTGTGTAGTAGACAACCCCTATGGTCTTGACGAAACAACCGGTCAGATAGTAAAGGATATCCTCGGCAATACACTGTTTGATATCCAGAGTGACTACTCGGGTCAGTCATGGACTCAGATGAGAGAAGCAAATATCGGTGCGATCAGCAAGCAGATAGAATATTATAACGGACTGCTCGCTCAGTAAAAATAATTCAATAACACAAGCCCCCTGTAAACTGCCTACAGGGGGCGTTTTAGCTAATAAAGTAAATCTTAAAATTGTTCCATTAAACGGGCTATTTTATGCGGTTTTTTAGCTTACTTTTTTGATTTTCGTATGTTGCATTATGCACATTGCACAATTTTTTCGAGTCAACTTTGACTAAAATGTGAATTGAATAAATGTACTTATTGTGATAAAATCAAAGGAAAGATGTGTGTAAACGATTGCAACACATTACATTATGGAGGTTTTTATGATCAATTTCAAAAGAATACTCGCAGGAGTAATGGCAGCCGCTACTGCTGTTTCACTTGCGGCGTGCTCTAACAGCGGAACAAGCACAACAGCTCCTACAGCTTCCGATGACAGCAACACGAGCACAGAAACAACTATCGATGACGAGATAGACAACCCCGTCAGTGTAGGCGACATAAGCTTAAACGCCGGTGAAGAAGTAGAGCCTGCAGAGCTCAAATATCTCGGTTGCTATGACATTACTACCGCAGGCGACGTAAAGCCCGCATACAAGTATTTCTCAGAGAACTACGGCTGTACGATCAAGTGCACAATAGTAGGCTCGCTTCAGATACTTGAAAAGCTGACAACAGCTATTTCTTCAGGCGAGTCACCTGACCTTGTTGACTATGCGGACAACACATTCCCGCTTATCATGTCAAAGAATATGTACACTCCTCTTGATGAGTATATCGACCTCTCTGCTCCGCAGTGGTCAGGCCTTGATCAGTACATTAACAAGTACAAGTGGAACGGTAAGAACTACTACTACCCCTGGGCTTACAACGTTTCGCCCTACTTCCTTATCTACAACCGCGGCGTATTCGAGCAGATCGGCATAGACGATCCCAAGGAGCTTTACGACAAGGGCGAATGGACATGGGATACAATGACAGACTGCATACGCAAGTTCATCGACTCAGATTCAGACGGCGCAAGAACAGGTCTTTACGGTGCAACAGCTTATACTGCCCATGCATTTATCGATACAACGGGTACTCCCCTTATTGAGATCGGCGATGACGGCAAGCTCATAAGCAACTTCAACAATGCAAACGTTGACAGAGCCGCTAACTTTATGCAGACACTCAAGAAGGAAGGTCTTGCAAAGTTCCAGGAAGGCGTTATAGACATAGATGAAGATCCTATCGTTTCGGGTACAGCGGCATTCCAGGGCATGGGCGAATGGATCATCACAAACTATGCAAGAAAGATGACGAAAGACGACAACCTTGACATCTTCTTCGTTCCGATTCCCAGAGATCCCGAAGCAGATAACTACTACTACTCAATGTCAGCTTTCGGTTATCTTGTTCCCGCAGGTTCAAAGAACGCTAAGCAGGCTTCTGTATTCATCAACTGCTGCCGTCTGAGCAACACAGATGAGGATCTTAAGGCTACAACAAAGACAAGTATTATGAAGAACAAGAAGTATACCGATGAACAGTACGACTTCCTGTACAGCTTCAAGGATGTATCAAACTTCAATGCAGTCGTTGATGAACCTTACGGACTTGACGAAACAACAGGTCAGATAATCAAGGATATCCTCGGCAACACACTGTTTGACCTCCAGAGCGAAACATACGCAGGTCAGTCATGGACACAGATGCGTGAGGCTAACATAGGCTCGATCAACAAGCAGATCGAATACTACAACGGACTTATCTCAAGCGGTAACTCCTGAGTACAGTAACCTATAAATAATTATAACCGCAGCTTTCGGGTTGCGGTTATTTTATATGTTTTAACATAGCAAAAGGGCCTTGAAACACTCAAAGCCCTTTGTTCATATTATTTATATTGTTTTATACTCACTTAACCATATCGCTGTTATTGATAGCAGAAACAAGTGCGCTTACCGAACTGCTGATGATATCGGTATGAATGCCTGCGCCCCAGAATGAATTTCCGTTCTTGTCGCATATCTCAACATAAGCGGCAGCCTTTGACTTAGAGCCTACCTCTATAGCGTGTTCGTTATATGTCACTAAGCTGTAGCTCAGTCCCAGACCGTTCTTTATAGCATCGCTCACAGCGTCAAGACGGCCGTTACCGCTTCCGGTGTACTCTGCCTTGTTGCCCTTGTAATCTACTGTCACGGTAGCTGTAATTCCGCCGTTTTCCTGCTTGTAGTGAGCTTCTGTGATCTTAAGTGCAGTTTCAATATTTACGAAGTTCGTGCAGAATACCTCGTAAACCTCATCGGGTGAAAGCTCCTTGTGCTTGTGGTCGGAAACCGACTTGACCGTATAGCCGACCTTCTCGCGGAACTTCTTGGGCAGATCAACACCGTACTTCTGCTGTAACAGATAGCCGATACCGCCCTTACCGCTCTGGCTGTTGATACGGATAACGTCACCGTCATACTGTCTGCCGATATCCATAGGATCAATAGGCAGGTAAGGAACTGTCCAGTGCTCGGGATCTTTTTCTTCGCGCCACTTCATACCCTTTGCGATAGCGTCCTGATGTGAGCCTGAGAATGCGGCAAACACGAGCGAGCCGCTGTAGGGCTGTCTGTCGTAAACCTTCATACAGGTCATCTTCTCGTAAACTTCCGTTATTGACGGCAGATCCGAGAAATCAAGCTTCGGATCAACGCCGTGTGAATACATATTCAGCGCAAGCGTTACTATATCAACGTTACCTGTACGCTCGCCGTTGCCGAACAGTGTACCCTCAATTCTGTCAGCGCCCGCAAGTAAGCCCAGCTCGCTGTCTGCAACAGCACAGCCTCTGTCGTTGTGGGGGTGAAGTGAAACTATAACGTTCTCTCTGTTCACCATATTCTTGCACATATACTCTACCTGGCTTGCGTAAACGTGCGGAAGTGACATTTCCACCGTTACGGGCAGGTTGATTATAACTTTGTCATCGGGAGTGGGCTGCCATACATCAAGCACAGCGTTGCATATTTCAAGAGCAAATTCAGGCTCTGTTCCTGTAAAGCTCTCGGGTGAATACTCAAACTTGAAGTCGCCGGGTGTCTTTTCTCTGTATTCCTTTAACAGCTTTGCGCCTGTGACTGCAATGTCGATGATCTCGTTCTTGGGCTTTCTGAATACCTGTTCTCTCTGCGCTACAGAAGTAGAATTATACAGATGAACGACTGCGTGCTTTGCGCCTGTCAGCGCTTCAAAAGTCTTCTTTATTATGTGTTCTCTTGACTGTGTAAGTACCTGAATTGTAACATCGTCGGGGATAAGATTTTGCTCGATAAGTGCGCGGCAGAATTCATATTCTGTTTCAGATGCCGCAGGGAAACCTATCTCAATTTCCTTAAATCCGATCGCAACAAGCACCTTGAAAAATTCAAGCTTCTCTTCAAGGCTCATAGGAACGATAAGTGCCTGATTACCGTCACGCAGATCAACACTGCACCATGTGGGAGCTTTGTCGATGTACTCCTTCTTTGTCCAGTCCAGACACTGCGTAGGAGGCATAAAATATCCTCTTGAGTATTTGTTTGTGTTCATTGTACCTTTCATAAATGATGTCCTTTCCCTATTTGGTTTTTCCGATGCAGGCATTAAAAAAGCAATGTAAATACACAAAAACCCCGTCTCAATAAAGAGACGGGGTAAATCCTCGTGGTACCACTCTTCTTGACACAACCTTTATGCTATGTCCTCTTATGCCACATCTATCAATGTGCTTCTCTGTAACGGGAGATCCCGTCATGACTTACTGCAATGTTCAGCCATGCGACTCTCAGGCGAGCTATTTCCGACCTTTAATATCGCCTTGCACCAAGCGGCGACTCTCTGTGAATAAACGTGCGGCTTTATTCCTGATCAACGTCTTTTTCTATTAACAAGTATATTATATCTTACAAAAACTCATTTGTCAATAGTTTTTTACAAATTATTCGCCTATCATTTCAATAAGCTGTTGCTGACTGATGACCGCAACACCGAGCTGCTGTGCTTTTGTGAGCTTGCTTCCTGCTTCTTCGCCTGCAAGAACATAGCTTGTTTTCTTTGAAACAGAACCGCTGCACTTACCGCCGTTCTGCTCTATCAGCGCCTTTGCTTCATCTCTTGTCATATCGGGGAGTGTTCCCGTGATAACAAATGTCAGACCTGCCAGCTTATCGCTCTTTACATCAGACAGATACACCGTGTTCACGCCGTAAGATTTCAGCCTTTCGATAAGCTCCGTCATATGCGGCTCGTGAAGTGCAGTGAAGATGTTATTTGCAAGAATATCACCGAAGTTTTCTACAGCGGAAATATCCTCAGCAGATGTTTCCGACAGCTTTTCGATACTGCCAAAATGCTTCATCAGAAGCTGTGCGTTCTTTTGCCCTATGCCTTTTATTCCGAGTGCGAATAACAGTCTGTCGGGCGAATTTGCTTTTGACTTTTCAATGTTTGCTATCAATTTTGCGGCTGAAACCTTTGCAAAACCGGGTAGCATTTCAAGATCCTGCTGAGTAAGAGCGTACAGGTCGGCAACAGTATTTATAAGCTTGCTTTCGACAAGCTGTTTTACTACCGCTTCACCAAGACCGTCAATGTTCATAGCCGCCCTTGAAGCAAAGTGCTCAATGTTTTTCAGAAGCTGTGCGGGACAGTCTATATTAACGCAACGTATAACCGCCTCGTCCTCTACTCTCTCGGCTTTTCCGCCGCAGACAGGACATATATGCGGTATCTCAAACGGCACACTGTTTTCGGCGTGGCTGACACTGCGCACGACCTCGGGGATAATATCTCCCGCCTTGCGGACAGCGATAATATCGCCAATTCTTATATCCTTACTGTCGATATAGTCCTGATTGTGGAGCACCGCTCTTGATACGGTCGTACCCGCAAGCCATACAGGCTCAAACACCGCAACAGGTGTGAGTGCGCCCGTCCTGCCGACATTTACCTCTATATCAAGCAGTTTTGTTTCCTTTTCTTCAGGCGGATACTTGAACGCTACAGCCCACTTGGGTACTTTCGCGGTACTGCCGAGCTCGTTTCTCAGCTCAAAATCATTGACCTTAATTACCGCGCCGTCAATATCGTAAGAATATGTCTGCCTGTTCTCGCCTATCTCCATTATGCGGGAAACCGCATCGTCAATATTGTCAAACGTCTTATAGCCGTCAATCACGTTGAAGCCGAGCGACTTCATATAGTCAAGGCTCTCACTGTGACTTGTAAGCTCCTTGCCCTCGATACGCTGAAGATTGAATACGAATATATCAAGCCCTCTTGAAGCTGTCACTCTGCTGTCTTTCTGTCGCAGTGAGCCTGCGGCGGCGTTACGGGGGTTTTTAGCCGGCTGTTCGTCATTTTCAAGCTGTGTCTTTACAAGCTTTTCAAAGCTTGCTTTCGGCATATATACCTCTCCCCTGACTTCTATAAACGGAAGCTTCTCGGTAAGCTCCATAGGTATCGACTTTATCGTTTTGAGGTTTTTTGTTATATCCTCACCGACAAAGCCGTCACCGCGGGTAGAACCTCTTGTGAACACACCGTCACGATATTCAAGCGATACCGATAAGCCGTCGATCTTCGGCTCAACGCAGTATACAGCCTTTCCGACAGCGCTTTTTACACGCTCGTCAAAGTCGTACAGCTCACCTTTTGAGAAAACGTCCTGCAAGCTGCCCATCTGCACTTCGTGAGTTACTTTCTCGAATGTGTTGATGGCATATCCGCCGACGTGCTGTGTGGGAGAACTTTCGGAAACAATTTCGGGATTTTCCGCTTCTATCTCCTTTATTCTTCTCATCAGCCTGTCATACTCGTCATCTTCAATTGTCGGATTGTCGAGAACGTAGTAATTGAAATTGTGCTGTTCGGCCTCTCTGCAAAGCTGTTCGTATTCACTTTTTATCTGCTCTTTATCCATTGTAATTCCTTCCGTTTTCGGTTATTCATACGGCTCTGCCTCAAAGTCGTTTATAGCGTCAACAACGTCTTTGTCGTCGGAAACCACATGGGTGAAGCTCTCCGGCACATTTCCGACAATGACCGTTTCGGCAATCAGAAAATCACCGCTGACCTTTGTTTCCACCGAGTACATAGGTATGAATGCGGTAACGCTGACAGTTGTACGCATTATCATTCTGTGAAGCGTCTGGTTAAGTCCTGCATCGGTAAACTCGCTGATAAATACAGCATCGGCATAGCCTTTCGGCTCGACTTCCATTCTTACAGTAGGTCCTGAACCGTGAAACAGCGGTATGCCGCTGAGTGTTCCGACAGTGAGATCTACATTCTCGGTTTCGCCTTTCATAAGCCTGTCGTTTATTTCGGTCAGCATATCGTTTTTTATGCGGTTGATAAGCTTTGTGTTGCTCTCTATTGAAGCGACCTTTCCGTCCGAGGTATAGCTGAGCTTTACAAGACTGCTGTAGCCCGCATCTTCTCCAAGCTCCACAAGCCGTTCGTTTATAGCATCGTCAATAAGACTTATCGTGACTGCCTTTGAATTGTACTCACAGACGTTAATTATATTCGGTCTTATCATAAGCTGTAATATTCCCGCAAATCCCAGGAGCATCACAGCAGTACCGATAAGCTTAAGTCCAAGCCTGCGTTTAAATTTTGACAGATCTATCTTCATAAAATCACCCGTTCAAATATAATACTATATTCTGAGCGGGCTGATTTTATGCTATTGTGTTTTACTTCATCTTGTAGAATGCGGTAAACGCCTTGTACGCCATATAGACATCATTCTTAGCGGTAAGCTCATACGGTGCGTGCATAGAAAGCACGGGAACACCGACATCGATAGTATCAATGTTGAGGTTAGCTATATATGCTGCAACCGTTCCGCCGCCGCCGAAATCGACCTTGCCGAGCTCGCCCGTCTGCCATACGACATCGTTCTTGTCAAGCATATTGTGGATAAGTCCGACATACTCGGCGCTTGCGTCGCTTGTACCTGACTTTCCTCTTGCACCGGTATACTTTGTAACAACTATACCCTTGTTTACAAATGAGCAGTTGTTACGCTCGTAGCCCTCGGGGAATGTGGGGTCGTAAGCCGCATTTACATCAGCTGAAAGGCAACGTGTAGCGGAGATGACCGTTCTTCCGTCACTGCCCATATTCTCGGCTAAATCATAAAGGAAGAATTTGAGATAAGCCGAGCGTAAGCCGGTGTTGCCGTCACTGCCTGTTTCTTCCTTGTCGGTGAGAACACAAACGGCGGTCTTTTCGGGAACAGCCTTCATATCAATTATCGCGGTAAACGCAGTGTATGCGCAAACTCTGTCATCCTGTCCGTATGCGCCGACAAGGCTTCTGTCAAAGCCGACATCCTTCGCCTTGAAGGCAGGAACGCATTCAAGCTCTGCACTTAAGAAATCTTTTTCTACAATGCCGTACTTCTCAAAGAGAATGTTCAGCAGGTTGAGCTTTACCTTTTCGCTTATTTTATCATCTCTGAAAGGTCTTGAGCCGACAAGAATATTCAGCTCCTCGCCCTTTATCAGCTTTGTTGCGGGACGCTTGTATTGTTCTTCGGCAAGGTGCGGTAAAAGGTCTGTTACAACGAATACGGGGTCGCCCTCGTCCTCGCCTATTCTGACAGTTACCTTACTGCCGTCCGACTTTACTATAACACCGTGCAGTGACATAGGAACTGTAGGCCACTGATATTTCTTGATGCCGCCGTAATAATGCGTCTTGAAGTATCCCAGCTCATCGCTCTCATAAAGCGGATTTTGCTTTAAATCAAGTCTGGGTGAATCGATATGAGCCGCGGTGAGATTAACACCGTTTGAAATATCGCTCTTGCCGATAACGGCTAAGATTACCGCCTTTTCTCTGTTGAGAACATATATCTTATCTCCTGCCTTGTACCGAGCTTTCTTGTCAAAAGGCGCAAATCCCGCCTTTTCAGCCATAGCGACAGCGGTTGCGGCAGCCTCACGTTCTGTCTTGCCTGCATCAAGAAACTTCTTGTAGCCCTCGCAGTATTTGTCTGCCTTCTTTTCTTCCTGCTCGCTCATAACGAGTGTTGCGTGTTTTTTTACATAGAACAGCTTTTCCTTAAGCTGTTCTGCCTGTGATTTCTTTTCAGCCATTTTTCTTTGCCTTCCTTTATTTTTTATAAAGCCTGCAATAAGTATCGTAGGCATTTGTTATCTTATCGACATAGTGTGCTGTGTCGGGATTGGGAATATCGGTAAGTATGCCGTTCTTTGTATATCTGCTGTCCTCAAGCCACGATGACACACTGCCCGAACCCGCATGATATGCGGCGGCTACCTCGTTCAGTTCTCCGAAAGTGTCCGTAAGATACCGGAGCAGAAAACAGCCGTAACGGATATTGTCCTCTGCGTTGTACATATTATCAAAGGTCATCTCGGGGTCGTTTTCCTCGTCAAGCTTGTATCTTATCCATTCAAATGTTTCCGGCATTATCTGCATAAGACCTCTTGCGCCGAGATACGATTCGGAATTTTCGTTAAAGCCGCTTTCTACCGATATAAATGAATATACCACATATTTATCCAGATTATACTGAGATGAATACCTGTTCACATAGTCGCTGTAAAGCATAGGGTGGGTGGAACGTTCATACTTATCCACGCCGAAGAACACTCCGAATACCGCCACTGTCACTGCGATAAGACAGACAAATGTTATTATCAGCGCCCTACCGCCCGCATTTTTTCTTTTTCTCTTAGTTGCCATTGATTATCTTTCTTGCTGTATCTGCGGCAGCTTTTTCAAGAGTAGCTATATCACCGTTATTTTCAAGGCAGTAGCTGCTCCTTGATTTATAATACCCGCCGTCATGCTGTGAGCCTAGCCTGTTTTCGGCACTTTCTCTTGTTATATTGTCACGGAGCATTATCCGCTTTACCGACAGCTCCTTATCACATATTACGCTTATCACGCCGTCACATATGAAGTCCATACCGCTTTCAAAAAGCGTCGGTGCGTCAAGCAGTATAAATCTGTCGTCAGTGTTTTCACACATTGCAATAACCTCATAGGTTATGTACGGATATATCGTGTCGTTGAGAAGCCTAAGCTTTTCGCTGTCTGTAAATACGATGTTCCCCATCGCCCTGCGGTCAAGCTCGCCCTCGGCAGTTATCACATTATCGCCGAAAAGTGTATGCAGTCTGTGAAGACAAGGCTCTCCCTTCTTCACAACCTTACGCGCAAGTATGTCGCAGTCGATTATATAAAACCCCGCTTTTTCAAAGCTCTTTGCAACGGTTGATTTTCCCGCGCCCGACATACCTGTCAGTCCGTATATCTTCTTATCTGTCATTTTTTCTCCGCTGATAACCTTATAATACTATCGTCTTGAACGCCGCCGCACGGAGCAGTCTGTTATAAACCGCAGTGCCGACACCTGTCTTTTCCGGACAGCGTACATAGGCACGCTTAGCGCCGAGTTCATCGGTCTTGCGCAGTACGGCAAACAGGTTGTGCGCCTGCTCTGTTGCACTTTCTCCATAGGATATTGTAGGTATTTCGATACCTTTTTCATTTCCGAAAATAACGCCGTAAGTACTGCCGTCATTCTTGGAATTCAGAAACTCAGCCAGTTTTTCATCGCTGTCCGTTTCTATAATAGTTATGTCGGCTTTCGGCGAATAATGCTTGTACTTAACGCCGGGTGAAATCACTTTTTCGTTTTCATCGGGCTTTGCAAATACATTCTTATCTGTTTTCGTCTTTGCAAATCGGCTCAGCATCTCGGCGGTTATAACACCGGGACGCAGTACCTTTATACCCGTTCCGCCGTCCGTAAAGCAGATAACAGTACTTTCCACACCGTTTCTGCACTCGCCGCCGTCTATGATAAGCGGTATCCTGCCGTTCATATCGGCATAGACGTGCTGTGCCGTTGTCGGGCTCGGACTGCCCGAAAGATTGGCAGACGGCGCGGCTAAAGGTACGCCGCACATCTTTATAAGATTGAGCGTATCCTCGTTGTCCGGCATTCTGACCGCTACTGTATCAAGTCCGCCGCTTGTCGTATCGGGAACTATATCCTTCTTGGGGAAAATCATCGTCAGCGAGCCGCTCCAGAAATGCTCCGCAAGAGTAAGAGCCAGCGGAGGTATCTCCTTTACCGAGTTTTTCAGCATATCAAGGTCGCAGATATGGATGATCAGCGGATTGTCCTGCGGTCTGCCCTTTGCCTTGAATATCTTTGCACACGCTTCCGGATTATATGCGTCTGCCGCCAGTCCGTACACCGTTTCGGTGGGGACAGCGACGATCTCGCCTTTCTTTATAAGCTCCGCCGCCTCGCATAATACCTCGTATGACGGCTTCTTTATCTCTGTTTTCAAAAAGGTCACCTTATCTTTGTTAATCGTTTCCGCCTGCCGCAAGCTTTGCCGACCTGTCGGCAATTGCAAGTGCGTCAAACACCTCGTCACAGTCGCCGTTCATAAACTGTTCGAGCTTGTACAGCGTAAGTCCTATCCTATGATCTGTAACACGGCTCTGCGGATAGTTATAGGTTCTTATTCGCTCGGAACGGTCGCCCGTGCCGACCTGTATCTTACGTTCAGCCGCGATCTTGCTGTTCTGCTCATTCAGCTTTGCCTCATACAGCTTGCTGTACAGCATTTTCATAGCTTTGTCCTTGTTTTTATACTGGCTTCGCTCTTCCTGGCACTCAACAACAACGCCTGTAGGGTGGTGGATTATTCTTATAGCCGATTCTGTCTTGTTGATATGCTGACCGCCTGCACCGCTTGAACGGTAAGTCTGAAATTCAAGGTCTGCGGGGTTTATCTCAACATCGACCTCCTCGACTTCCGGAAGGACCGCGACTGTTATGGTAGATGTCTGTATTCTGCCCTGAGCTTCTGTTTCGGGCACACGCTGTACACGGTGAACACCGCTCTCATATTTCAGCTTTGCGTATACGCCCTCGCCCTCTACCGAGAAACTGATTTCTTTATAGCCGCCGAGCTCAGTAGGGTTTGAGCTTATCACTTCGGTTTTCCAGCCTTTAGCCTGTGCATACATTGAGTACATTCTGAACATTGAGTTTGCAAACAGTGCCGCTTCTTCTCCGCCTGCACCGCCTCTTATCTCGATTATAACGTTTCTGTCATCATCGGGGTCTTTAGGCAAAAGCAATATCTTAAGCTCATCGGTATACTCTTCCATAAGCTTTTTGTTGCTCTCGTACTGCTCCTGCACGATCTCCTTGAAGTCCTTATCCAGTCCGCCGTCGGACAGCATCTGTTCGGCTTCTTCATAATCTGCGCGGGCGTTCTTGTACATTCTGTACTTATTGATAATCGGAGTCAGGTTCTTGAGCTCCTTCATCAGGTTCTTATACTGCTCCTGATCGTTTATCACATTTATATCTGTCAGCTTCTCGTTTATCTCATCGAAGCGTTTTTCCATTATTTCAAGCTTTTCTGTCATAGTATTTTCTCCGTTTCAAGTAATAATTTTGATTTATGACAGAACGCTACTTCTCTTCTTCAACGGCATTGCGGATAACTGACTTTATCTTTTTTTCACATTTTGAACGCGGTGTCATAAACTCGCGTCCACAGCCTGTGCATTTCAGCTTGAAGTCCGCACCGACACGCAGTACAAGCATCTCTTTGCTTCCGCAGGGATGTTCCTTTTTCATTTTCAGCATATCGCCGACCTGTATATCCATCAGCTCCGCTCCTTTCATCAATATTTAATATATTGTACCACATTTTTGTCCGTTTTGCAATTACCGGGCGAATTTTTATGTAAATTATTCAGTCCGAATTACCACTTGCGATACGGGAATAATCATAACAAAGAAACGGAGGAAAACAAAATGAAAACAGAAATTACCGCAAGATTTAATGACACAGACACCGCTCAGCGTGTTGCAGTATATATAAACGCTTTATACAGCGCATCATCGGATATGTATACAACTCAGATCGCCGACGGATATTACAGCTACAGCGGCATAGTTCCGATGACAGTACCGGGTGCTAACTATCTGACCAATATATTCTGCCCCGTATTTCCCGAGAATACCACACTTGATGATATAGAAAACCGCCGCGGAGTTACCGCAAAAATTCGTTGCAATAAAAACGACGCAGCCGAAGTCACAAGTTATATCATTAAAAACGGAGGGCGTATAATTTCATAAAAAACAGCTTAACCTCTGCATTTTATACAAAAAAGTGCTTGATTTTGGTGTCGAAAAATGTTATAATTTTAATAATAACATACAGATAAAAAATTCGATTTATAGGGAGGGGTGCCCTGTGAAATCTATCCGCAATAAATTTGTCCTGCTGATGATCAGTTGTGTTCTGATATGCTCGCTGGCTATCGGCTCGATAAGCATTATCGGTATTGACAGCGTAGCAAATGAGGACTCGGAAACTATAATGCAATTGCAAGCGTCTACCAGTACTCAGAGCATTGACCAGCTTTTTTCTGCGGTCGAGCTTGCTATGAATACCTGCTATGACTATGCGCTTAATCGTTTTCACAGTATATCCGAATTTCAGAATGATCCCGATAGACTGATAGACTATAATGATTCTGTAGGTCAGCTTATAAAGAACGTTATGTCTAATACCGAGGCTTCTATCTGCGGATATATCCGATATAACCCGGACTTGAATCTTTCTTCTGACGGTGTATTCTGGGTAAAAGACAGCAATAGCAACAATATCAAAGAACATGAGCTTACCGACATAGAAAAGTACAAAAAAGAAGATGCCGAACACGTTGCATGGTATTACGAACCGCTTAAAGCAGGAAAGCCTGTCTGGATAGATCCATACATTAACAAGAACCTTGACAACGTTTATATGATATCATATATTATACCGTTTTATGATGAAAGCGGAACAGCGGTCGGAGTCATCGGAATGGATATTGATATGCGCCGCATCATCTCAATGATAAACGAGATAGAGCTGTACGAAACGGGTTACGCTTTTCTTTGCGACAGTAAGGGCAACATAGTATATCATAAACAGTTTCCTGACGGAATATCAGTAGATGAACTCAAAAACGATAAAATGATGACGGTTGTCGATAATCATTTTGACGAAGAAGATGTCGGCGATGTAATAACTATACTGAATTACGAAGGCGAAAGGCGCAAGCTGTGCGCAAAAAAATTATCAAACGGTATGAATATCGTAATAACCGTTCCTGAGAAAGAAATAAACGAGAAGCGTAATATTGTCGTTATTCAAGACCTGATCGCAGTTGTTATAGCATTGTTAGTTGCTTCGTTACTGACTTTGCAGTTCACAAACATAATCGTAAAACCGATAAAGCATCTTACAGAGGTTTCTAAAAAAATCTCCGCAGGCGATCTTGATGTCGAGATAGAGTGTAAAACAAAAGATGAAATCGGTGTGCTTGCCGCACGTTATAACGATACCGTTAAAATGCTCAAAAAATACATAGATAAGATAAACAAACAGGCTTATACCGATGCCGCGACCGGTGTTGGCAACAAGGCGGCATATCAGGACACCGTACAGCGTATTGATAAGATGAGCTGTCATAATAACGGTGACTATGCTGTGTTTGTTATGGATATAAATTACCTTAAAATGTATAACGATAAGTACGGTCACGAATTTGGTGATATGCTGATATCAGATGCAAGCTCAATAATTAAACGGATCTTCGGCAAATACAGCATATTCCGCATAGGCGGCGATGAATTTGCAGTATTGATAAACTCTCCGGAAGACGGTATTTGCGAAAAGCTGATAAAAGAATTCAAAGCCGAGCAAGAGCTGTTTAACCGCAATGCAAAGCATTACGAGCTCGGAGTTCGTATAGCAGTCGGATATGCGATAAATTCCGCAGATGATAATGACTATGTTGACGTGTTCAAACGTGCAGACAAGCAGATGTATCTTGACAAGCAGGAGATCAAAAAGACAGCCCGCGCTGTCGGTTATGTGGATAACAGATAGGACAGAATATGAAACGGCGCTCCGCGATAAAATGCGGAGCGCCTTTCTTTTATTCGGTTATCCCAGCTTATCCGCACACAGCCTTTTCACGGTATAACTGCCGCTGTCCGAAACATCGGCATAAATTTCATCGCCGTCTGAAAACTCCCCGTTTATTATGCCGTCGGATATACAGTTCATCACATTTTTATCAATAAGCTTGGCAATAGGTCGTGCGCCCTCGTGCATTTTTTCCGCTTCCGCGCATATTCTGTCCGACAAACGCTCGCTCCACGACAGCGCTATTCCCTGCCGCTTGCACCTTTTGGCAAGCTCCGACAACATATTGCCGCAAATCTGCCTGTAATCGCTCATTCCCAGTTCATTGAACACTATCACTTCATCAACTCTGCCCAAAAATTCGGGGCGAAAATATTCTTTGAGTTCATTTCTTATAAGCTCCGATATTGCGCTTTGTCTTTGCCCTATGCCGAAGCCCAGCTTGCTCTTTCCTCCGCTTATAAGTCTGCTGCCGATATTTCCGGTCATAATGATAACCGTATTTGTAAAATCTGCTGTTCTTCCCGCCGAGTCTGTCAGATGCCCGTCATCAAGCACCTGTAGCAGTATATCAAATATATCGGGGTGCGCCTTTTCTATTTCATCAAACAGTACAACACTGTACGGCGCACGTCTTACCCTGTCGATCAGCTTTCCACCGTCTTCATACCCGACATATCCCGCAGGAGCACCTATAAGCTTTGACACCGAATGCTTTTCGCTGTATTCCGACATATCGAAGCGTATCAAAGCCTTTTCGTCACCGAACAGAGCCCTCGCAAGCTCCTTACAGCACCTGGTCTTGCCGACCCCGCTTGTGCCGAGGAATATAAACGAGCCTGTCGGACGGTGCTCGTCTGAAAGTCCCGAGCGCCCTCTTCGCACTGCATTCGCAATCGCGGATATCGCCGCAGTCTGCCCTGTGATCTTAGCGGACAGTATTTTTTCAAGGTCAGAAAGCTTCTTTGCTTTATCATCATCACAGCTTACAGGTATTCCTGTATAGCTTGTCACTACCTCGGCGATATCCTTTTCGGTAAGCACCGCGGTATATTTATCATTCTGCGTATCTGCCGCAACTGACTTTTCCTCTTCACGAAGTCTTAAAGCAAGCGCAAAATCCTTATCGTTTATCGCTTTTATCTTTCTCTCCGACAGCTCTTTCAGTCTGATATTCTTATCCGCATTTTCCTCTGTTATCCGTCCCGAGGCTCTCACCTTTGCCGCCGCTTCATCTATAAGGTCGATCGCTTTATCGGGCAGAAAACGGTCGTTTATATACCTTGCAGAAAGCTCGGCCGCCGCCTTGATCGCCCCATAGGTGATTTTTACCTTATGATAACTCTCATAACGCTCTTTGAGCCCACCGAGAATAGTTATCGTTTCGTTTATATCAGGCTCGGATACACTGACAGGCTGTAATCGGCGTTCAAGTGCCGCGTCCTTTTCGATATATTTTTTATATTCTGCGTTAGTGGTAGCCCCGATAAGCCGCACTTCTCCCCTTGCGAGCATAGGTTTCAGAATATTCGCCGCGTCAATTGCTCCCTCTGCCGCACCTGCTCCTACAATATTATGAATTTCGTCAATAAAAACTATAATATTTCCGTCATTTCTGATCTCGTCAAAAACGCTTTTAAGCCTTTCTTCAAAGTCGCCTCGGTATTTAGCCCCCGCGAGCATTGCAGTTATGTCAAGCATATATATCTGCTTAGTTTTAAGCTCGGCAGGAACATTTCCTTCTGCAATTTTTATTGCAAGACCCTCCGCGATCGCAGTTTTTCCGACACCCGGTTCTCCGACAAGACAAGGGTTGTTCTTCGCACGCCTGAGAAGTATCTCTATAACTCTGCCTGTTTCCTTTTCGCGGCAAAGACACGGATCAAGCTTTCCCTTGCGCGCCGCTGCGGTGAGATCTCTGCCGTATTTTGCAAGCACCGAAGACAGCTCCTTGTTGCTTTTACTGTCGCTGTTCTTACCTTGTGACGTTTTTTTCAGCGGATCCGCGCTTCTGTTTATGACCGCCTCGCTGTCTAGTCCCATCTCACGCAGAAATACCGAAGCATAGCACTCATTGTCGCGCATTATCGCACGCAGAATGTGCTCCGTACCTGCGGCATTCCTGCCCGAATTGCGCGATATCAACACTGCCGCTTCAAGTATGCGCTTGCTTCTCGGGGTAAAATCCGATACATCGAGCTTTGTCGGCAATCCCTTTCCGATAAGCGAGTTTATCCGCGATATAACCGCGGCACAGGTTATCCCGCTCTGCTCAAGTATCATATAGGCTACTCCGCCTTTGCAAGCGCACAGCCCGTATAAAATATGTTCACTGCCCACATAGGTATGCCCCATGCTCATAGCGCAGGTCAGCGCACAGGTGAGAGCATCATTTGCTTTATCCGTAAATCCGTTGAATTCCATACTACGACCGCCTTTCTTTATACAATTATAGGCAGAAAACATTGATTTAATCACAAACAGGAAATACATAAAAGCAGTAACACATTTTAATCAGCGGCATATTATGTACTATGAGCAACGCTCAAACGGCTTAGCTCAAATAAAACAACGGAGGAAACATATCATGTTCTGTGCAAACAACTCTTGCTGGTGGATCATCATCCTTATTCTCTTATTCTCATGCTGCGGTGGTTGCGGCGGCTGTGGTAACAACGACTGCGGCTGTGGTAACAACAACTGCGGAGGATGCGGCTGCTGATAAACCCACCAAAACCGGGAGTCCCTGCGGGGACTCCTTTTTTTGTGAAAAATAAACAAGTCAAACTTTTATCACTTGTGCAAAATTATCTAAATATAATCTAGTAAAAAACACGAAAAATGAGTATAATTATAAGGATAAAGACAGAATTTATGCGAAGAAGGAGAATGGACGTTGAAAAGAGAAGATTTAAGAAATATAGCGATAATCGCACACGTTGACCACGGTAAGACAACACTGGTCGATGAAATGTTAAAGCAGGGCGGCGTATTCCGTGACAATCAGGAAGTGGAAGACCGCGTAATGGACAGCAACGCACTTGAAAGAGAGCGTGGTATCACGATCCTTGCAAAAAATGCCGCCGCACACTACAACGGCGTTAAGATCAACATCGTAGACACTCCCGGTCACGCCGATTTCTCAGGCGAGGTTGAGCGTATATTAAAGATGGTAAACGGCGTACTGCTCCTTGTAGACAGCTTTGAGGGTACAATGCCCCAGACAAGATTTGTTCTGCAAAAAGCACTCGACTTAGGTCTTAAGGTAATTGTCGTAGTAAACAAAACCGACCGTCCCGATGCAAGAAACAAGGAAGTAGTAGATGAAGTGCTTGAGCTCTTACTTGACCTTGACGCATCTGACGAACAGCTTGACAGCCCTGTTATCTTCTGCTCCGGCAGAAACGGTGTTGCTTCATACTCACCCGATGTTATGGGCGAAAACTTCAAGCCCCTGTTCGACAAGATCATTGAGCATATTCCTTGTCCCGAGGGCGACCCCGACGGCGATTTACAGCTCCTCGTTTCATCTATCGACTACAACGACTATGTAGGCAGAATTGCAGTCGGCAGAATTGAAAGAGGTACAATAAAGCAGAACCAGGAAGTTATGGTCTGCGACTACAACGGCTCACACAAGCCTTTCAAGTCGAAGGTAGTAAGCCTTTACACCTTTGAGGGTATGAATAAAGTTCCCGTAACAGAAGCTACGATCGGTGATATCGTATGCTTATCGGGTATCGAGGGTATAACGATCGGACAGACTATCTGCTCGGTAAACAATCCCGAGCCGCTCCCCTTTGTAAAGATAAGCGAACCTACAGTAGAAATGACGTTCTCGGTAAACGACAGCCCGTTCGCAGGCAGAGAGGGTAAGTTCGTTACATCGCGTCAGATAAGAGAGCGTCTGCACAAGGAGCTCTTAAAGGACGTTTCGCTGAGAGTAACCGACAGTGAAAACTCCGATGCTTATAACGTAGCAGGCAGAGGTGAAATGCACTTGTCTATCCTTATTGAAACAATGCGCCGTGAGGGTTATGAGCTTTCTGTAAGCACTCCTCGTGTACTGTTCAAGGAAATTGACGGTGTAAGATGTGAGCCTATCGAACGTCTGCTGATAGATGTTCCCGATAACTGTGTCGGCTCTGTTATGGAGAAAATGGGTGTCAGAAAGGCAGAGCTTGTTCATATGCAGCCTGTAGGAAGCAGAACAAGAATTGAGTTCCTTATCCCCTCAAGAGGTCTGTTCGGCTACAGAAGTGAGTTTATGACAGATACAAAGGGCGAGGGCGTACTGAACACCGTATTTGACAGCTACCGTCCCTACATGGGTGAGATACCCACAAGAACTGTCGGCTCACTTGTTGCTTTTGAATCAGGCACAGCTATGGCTTACGGTCTGTTCAACGCTCAGGAAAGAGGTACGCTGTTCATAGACGCAGGCGTTCCCGTATATGAAGGTATGGTTGTCGGCGTATCACCCAAGGCAGGCGACATCAATGTAAACGTATGCAAGAAAAAGCACCTTACAAATACAAGAGCCAGCGGCAGCGACGATGCATTAAGACTTATTCCCTATAAGAGAATGAGTCTTGAAGAAAGCCTTGAATTTATAAACGACGACGAGCTTGTTGAGGTAACTCCCAAGACGATCCGTATCAGAAAGAAAATCCTTGACAATGACCTTCGTGCCAAGGAAGATGCTAAGAGAAGAAAGCAGAACGCTTAAAATCCGACATAATAAAAGCTGTGGTTTCACAAACGAAATCACAGCTTTTTATATACGCAGTACGCATTAACATCTGCTTTATTGTATTCTGCTTAATGATACTTAGCTTATAACATTAAGAGGTAATGCGCCGTCTTCTTCAAAAACTATACTATCGGCAGACAGACCTCTGCCGAGTTGATTAAGCTCAACAGGCGTAAATCCACGATTGAACGGTGCTCTTGTAATATTGTTCAAACGTGATATAATGCCAATTAACTCACCGAGATTTTTCTCCTCCGGCAGCAAATTACGATAATCAAGATAGCTGAGCACTTCTTCAAGAGGATTTTCACCGTTTTTTATTTCCAGAATACAATCACCGACAGTATCCCATGCATCTGTGCGACTTAATTTCATCTTCCGCATAAGAAAACGTTCCAGTTCCTTCGTATACTCATTTTCTTCTATATACGAATCATCAACATATGCGAGCAGCTTATTCTTCTCGGGAACAAACAGCGGCTTGCCTTTCTGAGCGGTAATCATATTTTTATAAAATATTTCATCAATAAGCACCAATGATTCGTTTAAGATCGTTCTTTCCATCGGCTTACTCTTTTTTCTGTTCTTGTTCAGCTCTTCACTGCCGAGTATAAAATAGAAATGATCCTCGTGTCTTGCTATCTCGGAAAAAGCAATAAAATCTTCCTCCGTCAGCTTTAATTTTTCATTTTGTTTTGTGATTATCTTATACGCGTCTTTCAAAGGCAACATCTCATAAAAATTTGAAAACGCATCAAAATAATCATATAAAAGCATCACCGTTTCTGCATCTAGGTTAAGCTTCTCGTGCATTGCTTTAATTGAATTTGCTGTATACATATTCGGTAATTTTATCATAGTAATCTCCTTAATCAGCGTTTTTTTGATTATATCACTTTTTGTCGGTAAATGCAAGTAATGCGCACAATGGAAACGGACTTTGAAGCAACACATACTCCAAAGTCCGATTGTTTATAAATATTCAATTGTTCTCATCGGCTATCGGTATTATCGCTATATGCGTTCTTCGCATATACTCACAGAACTCGTCCTGTCACTTTTACCGTTAAACTATAACCGACTTTTACATTTTTCGTAGTTTACGCTACTTGTACATTCTTAGTACATTGGACTATACCTCACTGTCTTTCTTCATTAAGCACCGTTCTTCGATGCCTGATTATGCAGTCAGTGTATATTACCATGCTCAACACATCCTTATAAGAGATTTATCAGAAATACTGCCTCTTTGAATGTCTTAAACTGTACATTTCAATCACCTTACCTGTAATTACCTTGAAAGCCGTATATAATAAACGCTTTTGCGGAAATCTGCGATTTTATCGCTATAAGGTTTTTATTAGTCTGAGTAGCTGTTGTTCTCGCAAGTTAAAGGTCAAAACCTTTTATTATATGTGTCGATGAGTACCGTATGAGTATTGTCATCGTCCCAATCACTTCTTACTTTATGTTGCGAGCCTCAACAGACTGCTGTGACTCACTTAATTCCTGACCCATTGGACTCGCCTCCTATCCGACCGGATTTATATACGCTTCCGACTCGTATATAGTGTTGAATAAAACCCTCTTTATAATGTTAAATAGTCAGCACCAAGATGTTTTATTCTGTCTGGGGAACTTTTCTTTTTCCTTGTCTATATGATACCACAGAAAAAGCCGTAAGTCAACACTTTTTTAATCGAAAAATGTACAAATTGCACAGCTTGCATTTGTGTATTAGTCACATAGTTACACAATTTACACAGCAAGCGGTGATTTTTGTTAAACTTATAACTTAAATTTTGCGACTCACGACAATTTATGCCAAGACGGATAACACTGTGAAAAAATCATAAAATACCTCTTGACAACACCTGCTGATTCGTGTAAAATTATAAATACAAGAACAGAGGTCTTAAGAACAAAAACATAATGTTCGGGAAAAGGTCCTCGGAAAAGGAAGGAATACAGAATGTCAGAAATCGAAAACATCTCAGAAAACGATGTAGACACTGCCGAGTTCATAGACCTTGAGGACGAAAACGGCGATACCGTTTCTTTTGAGCTTATAGGAAGAATTGAAGTTGACGGTTGCAACTATTGTGCCGTTATCCCCGAAGAAGAGGACGAAAACGCCGACAGCGACGTATATGTTATCCTCAAAGAGATAAATAAGAATGATGAAGTTTACCTTGCAACGATCGACGACGACAAAGAGTACGACCGTGTTGCAAAGGAATTTTTCAAAGTCTTTGACGAGCTTGACGAAGAAGACGAATAATTAAGTTAATTCACTGCCTTGTGCGCTTCAGTATGATTTCATATGATCCGACACTCTTTAATAGGGATTTCTTTCCGTTTGCGGATTGCAGACCTCCCGCTTTGCGGACGAAGGGAGCGTGAAACATTCGGGGGAAAGTTACCCACCGTACTTTTATGTGCGGGTTTCATCGTCATACCACGGCAAGGTGGTCTCAAAAATAACAGCCGTACTGCTTAAAAACAGTACGGCTTTTCAATTTGCATAAACCGACTATTAACGCAAAAACTACTGATATGAATAAATATATCGGACTTATTTACGGCGCTATCTGCGGCTTTCTGAACGGCCTTTTCGGCTCAGGCGGCGGCACGGTCGCAGTTCCTGCCTTTGAAAAAAACGGCGCAGAACCTAAAAAAGCTCACGCTTCGTCGGTAGCGCTCATATTCGTTCTCAGTCTTGTCACGGCAGTTGTTTACCTTATAAACGGCAAAATCGACTTTGCGGCGGCGTGGGAATACATTCCTTTCGGACTTATCGGCGCAGTGCTCGGAGCGGTATTGCTTAAGAAAATCCCTGACAAACTGATAAGAAAGATGTTCGGAATACTCATAATAGCCGGCGCATTGAGGATGCTTATATGAATATTTTTGTCGGTCTTATAACAGGTGCCGCTGCATCAATGGGACTTGGCGGTGGTTTTGTTCTGCTTGTGTATCTTTCGATCTTTACAAATACACCTCAGGATCTGGCGCAGGGAATAAATCTGCTGTTTTTTCTGCCCATTGCACTGCTATCTCTCATAATCCATATAAAAAACAAGCTGATCGACCTTAAGCTTGTCGGTAAATATCTGATACTCGGACTTCCCTGCGCTGCTGCGGGAAGTTTTGTCGCCGGAATTATTGATGTTGAAATTCTCAGAAAGCTGTTTGCGGCATTCCTGCTTTACATCGGCATATCTCAATTGTTGAGCGGCGACAAGAAAAGTGAAATTACAGACAAAAGCAAGCCTGACAACGAATGACCGCTGTCAGGCTTATGTAACTGTATAATAAAAATCTCGGGTCATGCCGGCATGGCAAGAGAGCTTGAGCCATAAAAACTCCAACGCGGTTAAATTGAAAAGCCTGTCGACAACTGCAACAAAGAACCACATATGTAAAGTTGCTGACTCCAACGATGAATATTTACCGCTTTATTTTTGCATATTGTTACTTATATAAGCCCGTAGCGTACTACCTCTTTGATCTTACCGTTTTCGATAACCACTCTCGGTATACGCAGTGCGACCGCACAGGTAAGCTCATATCCGATAGTTCCGATAAGGCTTGCGTTATAGTCAACGCTTGTTTCTTCACACTTGTCGGAATATACATAGACTATATCGCCTGTCTTAACATCGGGCACATCGCTTACATCGACAATGGTCTGATCCATACATACCCTGCCGACAACAGGACACAGAACGCCGTTTATCAGCATCTTTCCCTTTGAGCTGAAATCACGGAAATAACCGTCGGCATAGCCTATCGGTATAACCGCTACCGTCATTTCCTTATCGGCGGTATATGTTCTGCCGTAGCTTATCTGAGTGCCGGCAGGAATAGTTTTGAGCTGTGAAACAACAGATTTTACAGTCATAACGCTCTTCATCTCAAACGGCACTTCAAGCGGATAGTTCGGACAATGGCCATAGAGGATAACGCCTGCACGGACGATATCGCCGCCGAACTCGCCGTGATATACTATACCTCCGCTGTTCTGTGAGTGGATAAGCAGTCCCTTGTCGCTTGCTATCTTCATCAGCTTTTCCTGCTGTTTATTTGTATAATCGACATCTGACGTATCAAAGCTGTCAGCCGCCGCAAAGTGAGTATACGCCGCCTTGCAGTCAAGCCCGGGCATTGCGAGTATTTCGAGCATTTCTTCCTCGGTGTCAATTCCGACGCGGGTCATACCTGTATTTACCTTTATATGTACAGGAAGCTTTACACCCTTGCTTAAGGCATAATCGCTGAGCTCCTTAGCGTACTGCACACTACCCGCAGTCTGAGTAATACCATATTCAAGCAGTTCGTCAAAATAATCCTCATCGGTGTAGCCGAAGGTCAGTATAGTGCCTGTTATGCCATGCTGACGGAGCTTTTCACCCTCCCAAAGATTTGACACGCCGTAATACTTAACGCCGAGCTCCTGAAGCTTAAGGCATACCGCCTTATCATCATGACCGTAGGCGTTCGCCTTTACGACCGCAAGTATCTCCTTGCCCTTTGCAAGCTTTTTTATCTCATTGTAGTTATTCTCTAGCGCATCGAGGTCGATCTCAGCCCACGCACGCTTTAAAAATCTGTTCATACTATAACCTCTTTACATAAATTAGTAACGGAAAAAGCAGCAGGAATGCAAATCCTGCGACCGAAAAATACACCTTGTTTTTTTTCTCATTTTGTGCTATTATAGTATTATACTATTTTTCTGAGTAAATTTCAAGCCTTCGGAGGTTGATAAAATTGATAAAAAGAAGAAGCAACTGGTACATATATGCTATAACCTTTATAGTAACGGGAGTTCTTGTAGCATTTGTATCAACTATACTGCTGAACAATTTTTATGAGTCGCAGAAAAACGATGCTACCGTAAACGTTTCACAGCCGCAGGGCACAGCATTTACCCCTGACTCATCATATAATTTCTCGGTTCTGCTCACCCTTTCAGCCGATGCGGACACAACACCCGATAAATATATGACCGTGACCTACCGTGCCACAGCAAACACATTTGTGCTGATGCCATATCTTCCGAGCACTGAGCTTGGCGGCAGCACAATAAAGCAGATATGCGAGCAGTCGGGCGAAACGGAAGTGGCAAAACAGCTTTCCGAAAAGGCCGGGCTCACCATAAACAAGTACATACGCTTTACAAAATCCACCCTGAGCGAGCTTTTCGATATGGTCGGTAACACAACACTCACTATCCCGAGTGAGATAAAGTACGAGAACAAGAAGGACAACACCGTTACGGTGATAAAACAGGGTACGCAGGTATTCACGGCAAATCAGATGTATACCTATCTGACGCTCCCCGACTACGGCGTTAAGGACGAGCTTTATCCCTGCAAGATATCGGCAACCGCTATCTCGGCGTTTATAGATCAGAACTTCATCGGAACAGGCGAAAAGACGCTTGCCGAATATATTGATTTCATAATCAACTTCACGAATACGAATATTGAACAGGGCGACTATGACGCTAAGATAAAGGCAATTCTTTATACGCTTTCCCAGACAGGCTCAAGCATAACCGACTTCTATATTCCCTACGGCGAAAAGAGCGGCGATAATTATGTAATTGACGACAACAGCTGGAAAAGCGTCAGACAATCAGCCGGTATAGAATAAGATACGGCAATTAAAGTCAATAAACAGGCGGCGGACGGCAGAACATTTTATGCAGTCGCCGCCTTGAATATATCTGCGAAAGGATACTATCTATGAAGAAAATAAAATCAATTACCGCACTGCTTCTTGCATTATCGATATGCGCAGTGACAGCGTGCAGCTCACAGCCGACAGACAGCTCATCAAAGAGTTCATCTGCCGAAAGCACGGCATCTTCCGAGGCTTCAGAAGTCACCGACAGCACGACAGCTTCCGACACATCCTCAGAAGCGTCCGCAGAAAACTCCTCCGACGCATCATCAAAGCCCGAAAAGCCTGTAACCGACTTTACTACATATGTGTCGAACACTGTCATATCAACCGGCAACAATTTCTATATAGAGAAAGCCGAAAACATAACCTACAGAGCATATCTGCCTGTTGAGCAGTACGGCGAGCTTGAATACAAGTTCTTCTTTACAAATATGGTCGACTCGACCTATGCAAAGGGCAAGGATGCATTTGTCGGCAAGGACGGCGGCACATATACCGTTTCCGATGCCGTAATAGCGGACGGCGGTACAAGCACCGAGGACGAAATTACAAATCGCACGCCTGTGACATTCGACGGCAAGACTGCAAAAGAGGTATCCTCCGATGAGAGTTACTGGAGCGATCCTGTTACAATGAATATTCCCGAGGGGCATTATCTTGTGTGGGAATGGACTGTATCGGGCGAGGGCATTCCGTGCAACAAGATGTCAACACTTACCTCAACCACAAGCTCTGCCGACGGCGAAACCTTTGAGTACTGCGATGAGATACCGCTCCCTCAGCTTATCGGAGCGAAGAGAGAGGTTAAGCATACAGTAGCCGCGATCGGCGACAGCATAACACAAGGCTGTCAGACCGAGCTGATGAAATATGAGTTCTGGGCTTCAAAGATATCAACACAGCTCGGAAGCGATGTTTCTTTCTTCAACTGCGGTCTTGGCTGGGCAAGAGCAAGCGATGCCGCCATAAATGAGAACTGGCTGTCAAGAGTATCACAGTACGATACGGTTCTTGTTGCATTCGGCACAAACGATATTGTTTCAGGCAAATACGGCGGCAAGAAAAGCACAGCGGAAGAAATAGAGGAATATCTCGACACGATAGTTTCGTATCTTACAGAAAAAGGCTGTGATGTAATACTGTTCAATGCACCTCCTCAGGACTTCAAGGAAACAAACGAGGGTATCAGAACAGCACTCAACGAGAAAATTCCGGCAATTGCCGAAAAATACGGCGCAAAGTTCTTTGACTTTGCTTCTCTGCTCTCGACCGCAGAAGAACCCGCAAAGGCTGTATACGGCGGTCACCCGAACGGCGAGGGCGGCACTGTGGTGGCAGATGCGTTTGTAAAGCAGTTCGGAAGTCTGTTTGAATAATTAAAAATTTGTATATCATCAAAAACGGCGGTTGCGATACTGCCGTTTTTGTAATTTATACCATATCATTTCTGCATTTTTACAGAATATCGTTTTTTTATACGCTCATAATAATAACGCACAGCATATTGATTAAAATATGCCGAACAGCAAAACGGATACAGAAATCCTAATGATCCGAAAAAACGAAAGGAAAAAACGGTATGAAAAAGACAGTTGCTATATTAGCTTCCATAGCCGCAATGAGCTTATGCGGTTTATCAGCGTCTGCGGCAGACGGCGATAACATCATTGACGGTGTGCTTAACGGCGCAGAGGACATTGTAGACGGCGTTGTAAGCGGCGCAGAGGAAATAATCACTCCCGGCGGCTCGACTTCTGTCGATGACAACGGAGATAACGATACTTCAATGCCTGCTACTATCTCCCAGCCAACTCCTGGTGACAGCACAAACAGCACCGGCAATGTAAACACAGGCGCTCCCGCTTTTGAGCTGGCGGCACTTGGCGTGGCGGCAGTAGGCGGTCTTACAGCAATGGCTGTAACTGTACGCAAGAATAACAAGTAACGAAACACAACAAAATGCCCCTGCTTTTATAAGCGGGGGATTTTGATTATTGACAGCGACAGGAAAAGTTCACTGAATTTGCTTTAATTACCATCTCTGCCGTAAATACACTGTACAACAGATAAAAAAAGTAGTATAATGATATTTAATGTCGTGTTGTCGGGAGATACCTTTCATTTCATCACGAATAACATTCAGACTATTTCAAATTCATCTGTGCCTCTTACTTTTACAAAATCACGTTACGCACTGTACCGGACTTACTTGTGAGAAATAATATCCCCGGCATTTTTATTACCTCATATTTCAGATGCAGCTGTTCTTACGGCGAAAGTATATCTGCATTTAAAAAAGAGGAAATATCATTATCAAGGAGTAAAAATGGAAAAACAAAAGCATAAACGCAGTTCTTTTTCGGGCAAGCTCGGATTTGTGCTTGCCGCCGCAGGTGCATCTGTAGGTCTGGGCAATATATGGAGATTTCCGTATCTTGCGGCAAAATACGGCGGAGGAATTTTTCTGCTGATATATATTATCCTCGCTCTGACCTTCGGATATACAATGATAACCGCCGAAACCGCAATAGGCAGAATGACGCAGAAAAGCCCTGTCGGCGCGTACCGCTCGTTCGGAAAGTCAAAGTGGCTGACGCTCGGCGGTTGGATAAATGCCGTTATACCGATACTTATAGTGCCCTACTACTCTGTTATCGGCGGCTGGGTCATAAAATATCTGATTGAATACATTGCCGGAAACAGTGCAGGAGTCGCAAAGGACGGATACTTTACAGAATTTATATCAAGCGGAGGCAGTGCCGAGCTATGCTTTCTTATCTTCACTGCACTCACGATCGCAGTAATTTTCGGCGGAGTACGAAACGGCATTGAACGTGTATCTAAGTTTATGATGCCTGTGCTTGTTATCCTTTCGATAATGATAACAGCATATTCCGTCACCATGCCGGGTGCACTTGAGGGTGTGAAGTATTTTCTGATACCCAACTTCTCTAACTTCTCGTGGATGACGGTAGTATCCGCTATGGGACAGATGTTCTACTCACTGTCGATAGCAATGGGCATACTGATAACATTCGGCTCATATATGAAAAAAGACGTTTCGATAGAAAAGTCTACCACCAACGTTGAAATATTTGATACAGGCATTGCGATTATGGCAGGGCTTATGATAATACCTGCCGTATTTGCGTTCTCAGGCGGCGATCCAGATGCATTGAAGGCAGGACCTTCATTGATGTTCATAACTCTGCCAAAAGTATTTTCCGGACTTTCGGCAGGAACATTTGTCGGAATACTGTTCTTCTTCCTTGTTTTATGTGCGGCGCTGACAAGCTCTATAGCGCTTACCGAAAGTGCGGTTTCGACCTTTCAGGATCAGCTTGGATGGGGACGAAAAAAAGCAACTGTAATAGTCACTGTTATTATGGTTGCACTCGGTACACTGTCCTGCCTTGGCTACGGACCTCTGGGATTTGTAGAAATACTCGGAATGCAGCTTCTTGATTTCTTCGACTTCCTTACAAACTCGGTAATGATGCCTATAGCGGCAATTGCAACCTGTCTGCTCGTTTCAAGGGTCATGGGTGTAAAAAAGATCGAAGAGGAAATGACCGTTGAAAACGGCACATTCAAGCGCAAAAAGATATTCAACTTTATGATAAGGTATCTGTGTCCCGTATTCGCGGCAATAATTCTTATAAGCTCTGTTGCAAACGCATTCGGAATAATAAAGATGTAACAAAAAACCTCCCGCTTTTCCGGCGGGAGATTTTCGTATATCATATCATTTACGCTTCTCTGTGGTCAATTACACGTTTTGCCTTCTTCTCCGTTCTCGGGAGTGTTCCGACAGGAACAACGGTTATCTTCGGAGTAACGCTGAGCTTTGACTTGAACAGTTCCTTTATCGTCTGTCCTGTCTTGTCAAAGCTTACTCTGCCCTCTGCTTCAACCGTCACAAGGATAACATCACGGTTGATGCTCTCATCATGTGCTATATTGATGTTATATTCGCTTGATACACCATCAACCATACCGAGTATCTCTTCGACCTGGCTCGGGAACATATTTACGCCGTGAACCTTGAACATATCGTCACTGCGGCCCTTTACCGTATCAAGTCTTGGATAATGACTTCCGCACTTACAGGGCTCAGGGATAATGCGTGATATATCGTGCGTTCTGAAACGCAGGAGCGGTGCGCCTTCCTTTACAAGAGTAGTAATTACTACCTCGCCCTCTTCTCCGTCAGGTACAGGCTTCTCTGTCTTCGGGTCGATTATCTCAATATATATATAGTCGTCCCAGTAGTGCATACCGTCATCTTCGATACAGCTGATACCGATACCGGGTCCGTATATTTCGGTAAGACCGTAAATATCGTATATTTCAACGCCAAGCTCAGTCCTTATGTAACTACGCATCTTATCGCTCCAACGCTCAGAGCCGAAAATACCCTTCTTAAGATAAATCTTATCGCGCATATTGCGTTTGTTTATTTCCTCGGAAAGAAGTAAAGCGTAAGAAGATGTTGCCGTAAGAACCGTCGATTTAAGGTCTACCATCATCTGAAGCTGCTTATCTGTATTGCCGGGACCCATCGGGATAGCCATAGCTCCGAGCTTTTCACAGCCGGCCTGAAAACCTATGCCCGCCGTCCACAGACCGTATCCTGCCGTGATCTGTATGCGGTCTTTATCGGTGATACCTGCCATTTCATAGCAACGGGCTATCATCAACGCCCAGTCATCAACGTCCTTTGCTGTATAAGGGATAATTACAGGCTTACCTGTCGTACCGGAAGACGAGTGGATACGCACTACCTCTTCATCCGGCACTGCCTGTATCCCGAGCGGATATGCGTATCTTAAATCCGCCTTGCTCGAGAAAGGAAGCTTCTCAAAATCCTCCTGACTTGATACGCCGTCAATTCCTGCATCTCTGTAAATTTTCCCGTAATAGCTGTCCGTTTTGATAAGTCTTTTTATCTGCGCGTCAACCATCGCCAACTGTTTTTCATTGAGCTTCATACTTTTTGCCCTCCTCATATCCTGCATAAAATGCCGCTTTATTTGTTTCGATAAACTTCTGCGGTACACGCTTTTCTATCTCGGCGAGTATCGTTTCCTTTGATATACCGAGCCTTCCTGTTCCCGCCGCAACACCGAGTATCGCTATATTGAAATATCTCGACGAGCCGAACGGTTCGCATATCTTCTTTGCGTCAATTACAACACAACTGCACTTATTCTTAAGATACGCTATCATTTCTGTACCGTCATAACCTGTGTTCATAAGTGACTCTGTAACAGGCTTTACAGGTACGCTGTTTACTATTACAACGCCGCCCTTTTTAAGGTACGAAAGATTGCGGACTGCTTCTGCCGGCTCAAATGCAAGTATCATATCCGCTGTACCGCCGGGGATAAGAGGAGAATAAGCCTCGCCTATCCTTACATGGCTTGTTACCGAGCCGCCGCGCTGTGCCATACCTATAGTTTCTGCAGAATGCACCGCGCTGCCCTCGTCCATAGCAGATGCCGCTATTATTTTCGATGCAAGGACTGTTCCCTGTCCGCCGACACCGCAGATAAGTATGTTTTTATTCATCAGCTCCACCTCCTATAGCGTTTACGGGGCATACCTGACTGCAAAGTCCGCAACCGGTGCAAAGTCCGCTGTCGACAGTCACCTTGCCGTCTGAAATGATCAGCGCGGGACAGCCTATTTCACGGATACACTTCTTGCACTGTACGCACTTGTCCGAAATACTGCATTTAGCGGTAGGCTTTGATATCGCGATACAGGGCGATTTGAATATAACTGCCTTGACACCGGGAATATCCGCACATTCCTGCACAGCCTTTACCGATGCGTCAAGGTCGAGTGGGTTTACAGTAACCGCCTTTTTCACACCGATGCCCTCAAGCACCTTTGCAATGTCAACCTTATCAACAAACTGACCCATAAGGTTTCTGCCAATTCCGGGGTGGGGCTGATGACCTGTCATAGCCGTTGTCGAATTATCAAGCACACACAGCACCATATCCGCGTTATTGTAAACCGCATTTACAATGCCTGTCATACCGGAAGCGAAGAATGTCGAGTCGCCGACAAAGCCGAAGCACACGCCGTCATTATCCGTCCAGTGGAAGCCCTGCGCCATAGTGATGCCCGCACCCATGCAAAGACAGGTGTCGACCATATCAAGCGGCATTGCGTTTCCGAGCGTATAACAGCCGATATCTCCGCAGAAATAAGCCTTTCTGCCCTTCATAGCCTGCTTTACCGCATAGAATGAAGCGCGGTGTGGACAACCCGCACAAAGCACAGGCGGACGTATCGGCAGTTCGGGAGCATCGGACATATCATAGCCGCTCTTTGCACACTGAGTACCGAGGAAGTCGCTCAGAATAACCGCCGCCTTGTCTGCACTAAGCTCTCCGCTTGGCTGAACCTTTCCGTCAAGCTTTCCCGAAACTCTGAGCTGTAAGTGGTGCTTGCCCGCAAGCTTCAATATCTGCTCTTCTATAAACGGGCTGAGCTCTTCTATACAGAGCACCTCATCTACTCCGTCAAGCGCCGAGAGGACAAGCTCCTCGGGGAAAGGATAAGCTGTTGCAAGCTTTATAAGCTTTATATCGGGATAATCTTTAAGATATTCCTTGGTGTAAGCATAGCTGATACCCGATGTGATAACAGCCCTTTTTGAATTTCCGCCCTCGACCGTATTACCGCAGTAGCCTGAAAGATCCTTGCCGATCTCAACGTTGCGCTTTTCTATCATTGCGTGGTTCGCAAATGAAAGTCGCGGGAAGATAACCCACTTCTTAGAGTCCTTTACAAAACCCTCATATTCTTTAGGACCTGCATATTCGGGCGTTTCAACAGATGCATACGCATGACAGACGCGCGTTGTCGGTCTGAACAGGACGGGCGTTTTGTACTTTTCAGAATACTCAAACGCGTCCTTTATCATGGTGAATGCTTCTTCGGGTGAAGAGGGATCAAACACCGGTATGCGGCAGAAATCCGCAAATCTCCTCGTGTCCTGCTCTGTCTGTGATGAGATAGGACCGGGATCATCGGCGGATACTATCACCATTCCGCCCTTTACGCCGACATAGGCGAGCGACATCAGCGGGTCAGCCGCAACATTAAGTCCGACCTGCTTCATAGTCACCATAGCTCTTGCGCCGCTGTATGCCGCGGCCGCCGCAACCTCCATAGCGGCTTTTTCGTTTACCGACCACTCTATATGTACTCCGTCATGCGGGTATTTAGAGATAGTTTCGAGTATTTCGGAGGACGGTGTTCCCGGATATCCCGCAACAAGATTTACTCCTGCCGCAAGCGCTCCGAGTGCAATAGCACCGTTTCCCATTACATATTCCTGCATATGAAAATTTTTCCTTTCGGGATTAGTATATACAATTTAATTATAACACAAAAAAAGTCGGTGTCAACCGATACGGCGGTACGTCGTCTTTTGCCTTTTGGCAAAAGTTTTTATGTTAAAATGTTCTCAGAACGGCGGTGCGCCGCCGACCGTGCAGGGCACGGCAAAATCCGCTATCGGCGGATTTTGTGTCTGAGGTTATTATAACACAAAAAAAGTCGGTGTCAACCGATACGCGGTACGTCGTCTTTTGCCTTTTGGCAAAAGTTTTTATGTTAAAATGTTCTCAGACCGGCGGTGCGCCGCCGACCGTGCAGGGCACGGCAAAATCCGCTATCGGCGGATTTTATGTCTGAGGTTATTATAACATAAAAAAAGTCGGTGTCAACCGATACGCGGTACGTCGTCTTTTGCCTTTTGGCAAAAGTTTTTATGTCTGAGGTTATTATACCATATGTGTCAATAGCTGATAAAACAGCCTCTGCAAAAAAGCAGAGGCTTACATAAATTCAGTTATTCTCAGACAAAGTGATGCTGTCAGTACTTTTTCCTTCGGTTTCAAAAATTACTATTTCATTTTTGCCTTTTTTCAAAAGCGGAGCCGGGACATACAGCTTTTTCTGAGGTCCTATATTCCAGAATCTGCCGAGATTGAATCCGTTAATAAATGCAACACCCTTTCCAAAGCCATTGGTATCGAGAAACGTATCAGCGATTTCACTTATTTCAAATTCAAATTTATAGAATGCCGGTACACCGTCATTGTAACCGCTGTTATAGTCTATCCTGCCAAGCTGAGCTCTATCAAGTGAAAGTGCGAACATTTCAAATCCATACTGTCTGTGATCGTTAATTCTTACTCCGCCTAGAATGCCCTTGTGCTGACCTTCAAGTCCTGTGCCAAAGTTAACTCTTCCGATATTCTCGACAAGCAGATCGGTTATCCCGCCCGCGGACTTTTCAGAGATTTCAAACTGTTCGTCTATCGTTTCGGCAAAAGCCGTAAACGCATATTTGCCGTTTCTGAAGCATTGTACTCTGTCTGCGGTATTTTCGCATCTTACAGTGCTGACTGTTTCATTTTCCCCAATATGTAATCTGTAAAGAACATAACCGTAATAGCAGTCCAGCTCCTCAAAGCTCAGTGGGTACACCGACTTTACCGGGTCTGAGATACTGTCAAGTGTGCTGAAAATATCGGTTTTAGCGGCGCAACGAATTTCTCCGTATCCCAAACGTCTTATTTGTGTTGTAAGCGGGACTTCATTTATATCATTATAACGAGAGATCACCTCTCTGCACTTTTCGTATTTTTCGGTTATTCGACCGTCTTCTGTCAAGGGCGCATCATAATCATACGATGTCACTATGCCTGTTTTTTTCTCATTGTTCTTTCCGGACATAAACCCGAAATTTGTTCCGCCCTCGAACATATAGAAATTCATACTGCCCTTTTTGAGCAGAATATCAAGTTCCTCTGCTACCTTTTCAGGTGCTGTGATATTGTGTTCTTCGCCCCAGACGTCAAACCAGCCATTCCAGAATTCCATGCACATGAGCGGTTTATCTTCTCCGATAAAACGCCGCATTTCACCGAACTGCCATTCAGCAGAAGAGCCGAAATTGCCGGTCGGCAATGCGCCGTCAACCATACCGGATTTGAAAACAAATTCACTCCAAGGGCCGTCAGATGTCACAAACGGTACAGTTATACCATACTTACGCATAGTATCTCTCAGAAACTCAAGATATGATGTGTCATTTCCGTAATAACCATACTCATTTTCGATCTGCATCATAATTATATTGCCGCCGTTATCAATCTGATAAGGCGCAAGCTTCGGCATAAGAACGCTGTAATAACTTTCCACTGCATTAAGGTACGGCTTATAAGAACATCTCAGACGCATTGCACGGTCTTTTAACAACCACGCAGGCAATCCGCCGAATTCCCACTCTGAACAGATATACGGCGACGGTCTGATAATCATATAAAGTCCGAGTTTATCGGCAAGCTCTATAAAACGGCAAATATCGTGCATTCCGTTCCAATTGAAATTTCCTTTTTCAGTTTCGTGAAAATTCCATGGAATATACGTTTCAACTGTATTGCATCCGATATTTACGAGCTTTTCAAGCCTGTCCTGCCAATATTCCGGTACGGTGCGGAAATAATGTATTGAACCCGAAATTACCTTGAACGGTTTTCCGTCCAGATAAAACTTATCTCTTATCTCAAATCTTGACAAAATATGCCCTCCTGATTATCAATCTTTCTTCTTTTTCGTTTTTGCTATCGCAATGCCTACACCGACTGCTAAAGCCGCAACAGCCGCTCCCACCGCTACAGGAACAACAGGGAACGAATTTTCACCGTTGTCGGCACTTGTGCTCTCTGCGCTGTCAGACGATGAGCTGTTATCGGTATTACTGCTTTCGGCAGGCTCTGAGCTTTCAACTACGGAAGAATTTACTTCTTCGGCAGACGATGAAACAGTTTCTTCTGTTGTCGGCTTTACCGCCGCATAATCGTAAAGCACCTGTGCCGCATCTATCGAGCACTTGCCGCCGGTTACTGCGAGCTTGAGCGTGTGCTTGCCCTGCTCAAGTCCGTTTATCACAATAAACGCCTGTCTGTTTGCGGTCTTTGACAGCTCATAGCCCTCTTTGATGCTTTTATCATCAACGGATACGTTGATCGTTCCTTCACCGCTCTGCATACCTGTGAGAACTATTCCAGTGCCCTCAAAATCCACAGTCATGGAAGCACCCTCAGTTCCGCGCGAGAGCGTACGTCTGAAGTTCTTGAAGCTGTCCATGGTATTGTGCTCCCAGCCGTCCTCGCTGTATGTGAATATCGCATCGAGGTTGTCGTACTTATTGACATAGGGCTGAACCGTATCGGTAGCTTCAACCTTTACATTGTCAAAGAGGCAGTTGTTGTACGAGCTGTACAGCGCCGCTCTTCCCGAACCGAAGCCCGCGTTTTCCGCCTTGAACTCAGTTATCTTTATATCATCAACATACACTGTTATAGCGTTATACAGTGCCGAGATCTTTATATTGTGCCATTTTGACGCGTCAAAACCGCTTATCTCGCCGGTATCGATCTTACGCTTGTCGCCGAACAGTATCCATGTGCCGTTTTCGTTGAGCGTAACGCTGTAGCCGCTCTTGCCGCTGTCGGCAAGACTGTATCTGAGTCCGACACCCGCATAGCTTCCCTCGCCGTCTGTCATTATGTCGGCGCTTATGCTGTAGTTATACCAGCGGTCGTCACCGAAGTTTGTAGTCGGGTTAGGTGTTCCGCCCCACTCTTCGGCTTTGATATCGGCGGTTATCTTCTGCATGAGCACCTTTTCGCCGTCCTTGTCGGCAACCTCAAATGCGCCGCCCTCATCGGTAGTATAAAGCGGAGCGTTTCCTCTTGAAGCAAGGAACTCATCGGAATAACCGAAATCATCCGTGTACGGCAATGAGAGTAACGTATTGCTGCTTTCCTGCGGCACATCAAATTCAGGCTCTGATATATTCAAAGTTGATACAGTTATCATCGAATACGGCTTTATCGTAACCGAATACTTGCCGTTTTCGGGAGCAACTGTCGAGATCTTCTTAAAGTAATTTGCATTGTACTCCTGACCCTCATCAGGACCTCTTGTTTCCCAGACGTATACTTCATTATCCGCCTTGGCAAGATTTGTTACCTCAAAGTTATAAGTTATAGGCTCTGAGGTCGTGTTTGTAATTATCGTGCTGTAGTCGCCGTCTTTACTGCAAGCGGTTATATAGCTGTACTTTGCATCGACCAGGGCATGACCGTCACCGCCCGCCTTTGCATCGCTGTAGCAAGCGTCAAATATGAAGCTCCAGCCTTTATCCATAAACTGCGAGAAATGCAAATTCATAAAATAACCGCTGTCAAGGGTATAATATCCGTTCCACGGCGTATTTGCATTTATAAGCTGTTTCTGACAGTAGGTAACGCCGTCATAATATCCCGCAACCGCAGGCTGATATTCGTACAGTGTCATATATCCGCCGCTTACCATTGTTATCATACGGTTAGCAACATCAAACACGCCGTTAAGTCCGGTAAGTCCCGAGTTTCCCTCGTCATAGCGATATACCGACTGTGCGTAGGTCATAGGTGAGCTTCCCTCGGAAAACCATAATTCCTTGCCGTACTCCTCCGCAAGCTTTTTGGCATCTTTATCGGCATAGCTCGTGTAATGAGTACCGATAACGTCTACCGCGTCACGCAGCTCCTCGTTTTTGAGCATATCATGCGCTATTTTCCATGTTGTATTTTCGTCAGCCGCTACTATCTTAATTTTTGAGTAGTCATACGGACAATCCTTTTCGCTTTTGAGTGCCTTTGAAAGATATATGATCCAATCATTATCGACTGTGCGCTCATTTCTGTTAGCACTTACATAATCGAATACAAGACCGTATGTTTCGTATGCCGCGTCAAGCGTCTGCTTATACCACTTGTATCTTGCCGCGTACACGTCTTTGGCATCGGTAACCCAGCGCGGCTCGCTCCACCACAGCATATCAAGCGTTACATCGGGGTTTATCTTCTTGATATCAGCCGCAAGCTGAAAACCCGCACCTCTTGTAACGTCAGCCTTCTCGTCCTCATATCTCATAGTCGTAGGCTCAGTACCCGACGAAGTATTGACATCAGAGCCCATCTCGACCTTGAAATGGGTAAATTTCAGTCCGTTCTTGCCATACATATATTCGAGTATCCGATTATAGCTATCGGGATTTTTCTCCTTGTAATCTATAAGCAGTCTTGAAGAACCGTTACAGCTTATCATTCCCTGACCGCGGTAAAGGAAGTTTTCGCTCGTGTTTGCCGCGCTTCCGTCAATTCTGATATTCACCGTATCACCTCCGCCGTTATTTTCTGCGTATACCGCATTTGTGCCTGCGCACATCATCGCCGCACTGATAACAAGTGCGGATATTCGTTTTAAAATGCTCATAAATGCACCCCTCTCAGATATTTAAATCACAATAATAATATATATCGGAAAGGGGCTTGAAGTCAATCTTAAATTAGTGACAATTCTAACTTTTTGAAACTAAAATCAGTGCCGGACAGCATTTATACCGAATTGTCTTAAATTATATTACCTCTGTTCCGTCTGAACTCGGACGGTGAAATTCCCTCAAATTTTCTGAACACTATACCGAAATAGGTCTGACTTGCATATCCGAGTTTTTGTGAGATCTGCTCAACAGGGATATCCGAGTCAAGAAGCATAGTCTTTGCTTTTGAAACCTTGACGCGGGCGACATATTCCATCGGACGCATATCAAGGCGCTGTCTGAAAACCCGCCCGAAGTACTGCGGAGATACACCGGAAAGGTCTGCAAGCTCGCCGAGCGTTATATCAAAGCTTAAATGCTCGTTTATGTACCGCACCGCTTCGTCCACTATAGCGCTTCCGGTACCGCCGTCTGTGCTTCTGCCGTCAAAAATATCCTTGGCCGTCAGCACGGCGTTGTAAATAAGCAGTGAGCATTTCTCGCTGTTGTGCAGGTTATCTGACGCAAGCGATAATATCCGCTCAAATATTTTCTGAAAAGCGGAGATATCCGCACCTGCGGCAACCATTTCACCCTCAAAGCCCATATTTCTCATAATATCAGCAAGCTTATCACCTCTGAACACCATCCAGCAGGTAGTCCAGTCATCTTGCGCGGGATAATATTCATGCGGCAGTGCGGGCGGAAGATACAGCAGAGAGTTCTTTTCAAGGATATATCTTTTCTCCCCGACCCGAAGTACGCCGCTCCCCTTTGCAGTGAACAGGAACTGGTGCGAGGTAAGCCCTTTATCGCGCTTTACATGAAACTCAGGCTCTGTCCTGCCAATTCCCGACAGATAGAAAGGAAGACGGGTTTCGTTGCCCGGGACTGGATATACGATATTGTGCATTTTCTCACCTTCACAAACATTTCTTATAGATCAGTAAACCAAGCTTGTTTTTTTATTTGATTTTTCTTCTGACTGTGCATCATCATATTCGTATTCTTTGTTAAACATATTTACCGGGAAGAATTATAGCACAATTCTGCAATTTTGTAAATTACCGATTAAAAATGCAAATAAACAGTTATCAAAAAAGCAAACGTTCAATACACACCGCATTTGCAGTTAGAAATTGTAATGTTTTTCATCAGAGCTTTTATTGTCATACGCCGTGTCATTTTGTTATATTGTCATTAGCTCTTCATACATTGTCAGCCGAACATTTAATAAAATCCTCTACCGCGCACTTTGCATCAGATGTATCAAGATAAACAAAATTGAAATCCCTGAACATATCAGTTTCGGTTATATAAAACGGCGCAACACAGCCGCTTTCACAAACCGCTTCATAGGCAAATGTAATACCGACACCGTCAGCAATCAGTTTGGTCATAAGTCCGAAGCTGCTTATGCAACTGACACGGCGGAAGTGCTCAACGGTATAGCTGCGCTCGGTCAGCAACTGTTCAAGAATAGTACGTGTTCCCGAGCCTTTTTCCCGTATCAGCAGATTTTCTTCGAACGCTTCTTCAAGGCTGACTGTTTTACCTGCAAACCGATGCCCTTTACCGCATATTCCGATAAAAGGCTCATGACGATACAGCCTACTTGCAAATTCATTTCTGTCAAAAAAGCCCTCAATAATTGCAAAGTCAAGCTCCCCGTTTTTCAGTCTGCCAAGCAAGCGATCGGTGTTATCAACATCAACTGTGATATTTTTTGTCGGGTCGTCAAGATACCGCTTTATAAGCGACGGTATTACATATTCACCGATAGTTTTTGTTGCACCTATTGAAAGCATTGTATTTTCAGAAAATTTCATCTTCTCTGACAGTCTACGCTCCTGATACAAAACATTTTCTGCATAGCTCTGAAGCAGTCTGCCCTCTTTTGTAAGGCTGAGTGTACGCCTATCATAACTGAAAAGCCTGCATTTATACTCATTCTCAAGATATTTTATATGCTGTGTCACCGCAGGTTGTGTAAGATTAAGCTCTTCGGCTGTACGACGGTAATTCATATTTCTGCACAGTGCGAGAAATGTTTTTATTCTGTTGTCAACCATACTTTCTCCTTATAATTTTTGCTTATCGACTGATATTAAATGATAATTTGATTTTATCACAAAGTCATGCTATAATCAAGTAGCAGAAACAAAAAGGAGAAATAAAATGACTTTTATAAAAAAGAACGGTCCGGGCATACTTATATGTACACTCATTGCAGGATTTGCAACATTCCTCAGTTCGCTTAATTTCGGCGGATTTTCGATGGATCTTATAGGTGCACCGGTAATCTCAATACTTATCGGAATGGTTATTTCGCTTGTCGCTCCGAAATTTGCAGGGAATTCTAAAATCACAGGAGGCGTGAAATTCACTTCGAAAAAGATACTTCAATATGCTGTAATTATCCTCGGTTTTACACTTAACCTCGGAATGATAGCACAGGTCGGAACAAAGAGCTTACCTGTCATCATCTGCACCATATCGATATCCCTTATAGTGTCATTCCTGCTTATGAAACTTATGAAGATTGACCCGAAAACAGCCTGCCTTATCGGTGTAGGTTCATCTATCTGCGGAGGTTCTGCAATTGCGGCGACAGCACCCGTTATTGATGCAGACGATGAAGACGTAGCACGCTCAATATCGGTAATATTCCTTTTCAACATTCTGGCGGCACTTATATTTCCTGCTTTCGGGCAGGCTATAGGGTTTGGCACTGAGGGATTTGCCGTATTTGCAGGCACTGCCGTAAACGATACATCATCCGTTACAGCGGCAGCCGCTACAGCAGAAAATCTATATCATACAAGCGGCATTCTGTCAGCTGCCGTAACTGTAAAGCTAACGCGTACCCTTGCAATAATACCGATTACACTCACACTTGCATTTTACCGTGCACGAAAAGCAAAGACGACCGGTGCCAACGGATTTTCATTCAGAAAAATATTTCCTTGGTTTATTCTTTGGTTTGTCGGAGCAGCTCTTCTCACCACAGTTATCGGCTTACTGCCCGAAAGCGGATTTACAACCGCATACTCCGAAATATTTGTCCCTGCCATGAAGTGGCTGGCAAAGTTCTTTATTGCAATGGCAATGAGCGCAATAGGACTGGGCACTAATATTGTCAGTCTTGTTAAAAAAGGCGGTAAGCCTATTATTCTGGGCTTCTGTTGCTGGTGTTCAATAACGGCGGTATCAATAGCCGTCCAGCTTGCTACAGGCATATTCTATTCAAACATTTAAGCATTGTTAAATCCTAATAGGGCTACTTTCCTTTAATTTTTTAAGGTTTGGAAGTTTGAACCAGGCTCAGGTTTACAGAGGGATATAATATTGTCATGGCTGATTGAGTGGGAATGAATAACAGAGCAACAGATATAGCAAAAGGCGGTCACTGTAACAGCGACCGCCTGATTTGTATATTGAGTTAAGTTTTACTCGGATACTGTGATTAAGCCTTCAGCGCTTCCTCAACAGCAACAGCGCAAGCAACTGTAGCACCAACCATGGGGTTATTACCCATACCGATAAGACCCATCATCTCAACGTGTGCGGGAACTGAAGAAGAACCTGCGAACTGAGCGTCAGAGTGCATACGACCCATTGTATCTGTCATACCGTATGAAGCAGGGCCTGCTGCCATGTTATCGGGGTGGAGTGTACGACCTGTACCGCCGCCTGATGCAACTGAGAAGTACTTCTTGCCCTTTTCAACACATTCCTTCTTGTATGTGCCTGCAACGGGATGCTGGAAACGTGTGGGGTTAGTTGAGTTACCTGTGATAGAAACGTCAACGCCTTCCTTCCACATGATTGCAACGCCTTCTGTTACGTCGTTAGCGCCGTAGCAGTTAACCTTTGCACGAAGACCGTCAGAGTAAGACTTACGGAATACTTCCTTAACCTCACCTGTGTAGTAGTCCATCTCTGTTTCAACGTATGTGAAGCCGTTGATACGAGCGATGATCTGAGCTGCGTCCTTACCTAAACCGTTGAGGATAACACGCAGGGGTTCCTTACGAACCTTGTTTGCCTTTTCAGCGATACCGATAGCGCCTTCAGCAGCTGCGAATGATTCGTGACCTGCGAGGAAGCAGAAGCACTTTGTATCTTCTTCAAGGAGCATCTTGCCTAAGTTACCGTGACCAAGACCAACCTTACGCTGATCGGCAACAGAACCGGGAATGCAGAATGCCTGTAAGCCTTCGCCTATAGCAGCGGCAGCATCGGCAGCTCTCTTGCAATCCTTCTTTATAGCGATAGCACAGCCTACTGTGTAAGCCCACTTAGCGTTTTCGAAGCAGATAGGCTGAATGCCCTCAACGAGCTTGTAGATATCAAGACCCTTAGCCTTGCAGATTTCTGCACATTCTTCAACAGAGCCTATACCATAGTTCTTTAAAACAGCGAGAATCTGGGGTTCACGTCTGTCATATGATTCAAATAAAGCCATTGTTATTTCCTCCTTACTGCTTTCTGGGATCGATGATCTTTACAGCATCATTAACACGGCCGTACTGACCCTGTGCCTTTTCAAATGCTGTGTTTGCATCGTCACCGTTCTTGATGAATTCCATCATCTTACCGAAGTTAACGAACTTGTAGCCGATGATCTCATCATCTTCATTGAGTGCAAGACCTGTAACATAACCGTCTGTCATTTCGAGGTAACGAGGACCCTTCTTGAGAGTACCGTACATTGTACCTACCTGTGAACGAAGGCCCTTACCGAGGTCCTCAAGACCTGCACCGATTGCAAGACCGTCTTCTGAGAAAGCACTCTGGCTTCTGCCGTAAACGATCTGGAGGAAGAGTTCTCTCATTGCTGTGTTGATAGCGTCACAAACGAGGTCAGTGTTAAGTGCCTCGAGAATTGTTCTGCCGGGAAGAATTTCAGCTGCCATAGCTGCAGAATGTGTCATACCTGAGCAACCGATCGTCTCAACGAGTGCCTCCTGGATGATACCATCCTTAACATTTAAAGACAGCTTACATGTACCCTGCTGGGGTGCACACCAGCCGATACCGTGTGTAAAACCGGAAATATCCTTGATTTCCTTGGCCTTAACCCACTTTGCTTCTTCCGGAATGGGAGCTGCGCCGTGCGCTACGCCCTGCTTCACGGGACACATAGTTTCAACTTCATGTGAATACGTCATAACAGTTGTAGACTCCTTTCAAATTTTCGTGACCGTAGCCTGAGCTTGTCCCGGTCACCGGTAGTTCTTTGCCGGGAAATACCCGAAACATACAAATATATTATATACTATTCTCTCTCCGTTTTCAAGGGATTTTCTTAATTTTTTCGGTTAGCGTTAGCTAACTTTTCTTACAACCATGCGCTTTCGTACATTTGTAAGAATATAGTAAACCTGTCATTCACGTTTACAACCGAATACGAATTTGAAGCTTCGCAGTTGCACAACACATGAATTTGCAAATATAAAAATGAGCACCGAAAAGTATGTCCAGAAGAGGAAACTGTATGGACAACGGTGCAATGGAAAACTTCTTCGGCAGGCTTAAGGTTGAGATGTTTTATGGCGAAAAATTTGAAAGCGTTAACGCTTTCATTGATGAATTGAAGAAATACATTCATTACTACAACAATGAAAGAATTTCTCTCAAACTAAAAGGAATGAGCCCGGTACAATTCCGAACTCATTCTCAAAATACTTAATACATTTTTGTCTAAACTTTGGGGTTCACTTCAAATTTGCTGTTCTTTTTGACATAACTTACCTCCTGAGTATTGTAAGAAACACATTTTTAAATTCGTATAGTGGAATATCCTTAACATCACCGTATATCAGAATTTTTACTTTTGATTTTAATGTTACCCCACTACTATTAAGTGTACACAACATGCAACGTAGTAGATCCTCTTTGTCTTTGGGCCCATCATCAAATCTGAGAATACCAGTTCCCAGTAGAGGAAGCACCACATTATTGAGTGCATAAACACGACTTATTTCTTTCCACATTTTCATCAGCATAAGTTCGAACTTCGCCATGTTCGTGTGAGCCTCATGCTGTTCATTTAACTCGGTTATTGCAAGCATTAAATATGTATTATTGTCAACGCTGCTATCATAACGAATAACTGTTCCTAGTGGAAAATTATATAAACCATTACTATCTTTCTGCAATCCAAGTTTATTTGCTTCGGTCATAACAGCTGCTTCTATTTCATCTTTGTCTCCGTGTTCTAGAATTAACTGTCCGTGCAATGATTTTTTTGATATTATCACATCGTCAACTATAGTAGAAAAATGAGTGTCACATCCTATCACTTTTAACCCTGGAATATTAAAAATGTCTCCACGCTCAATAGATACTGACGTATTCCTAATTGTAAGCTTAACTGAGTCACTGAAAATACTCCCAATAATTATATACGAAATTATGTATAATAGTAAAAAGATACCGATCACAACACCAATTCGAATAAAAAAGTTTGATTCTTTCCAATCGCCCAATGAAATACCAAGAATAGACAAAATTGTAGAAATTGCACCAACTAAAGTTGCTGATATGATAATGCTATCTCGAGCTCGTTTTGAAAGCCCAGTATACCATTTATATATTTTACTCATATGTATTACCTATTTTCTCGGACCCATAAATTTATCGCCATTAAGATGAATCATATGGTCAGGCAAATCGGCAATCCAAACTTCTGTTTCCCAAGCAAGCATTTCCGAGAATTTCTTAAAAGTTTTAAAATCAAGAAAAGCAGTAACATAGATTCTTCCTGCTGCAACACCTTCAGTCATTTCCTCAATTTCTTTAATACGTTTCGGTTCCATCGGTCCAACAGAAGTGACAGATTCGATAAAATACAGCCAATTCTTATCTTCGGAATAGAGGACAACATCGGGCATTTTATCGTGAAGCGTAATTGCAAATCCGAGTTCTTGCAGTTTGGCAACATTCTTTACCAAATCCTTTTCTGTAGTATCTCCTACATAAAGGCACTCGGAATTGGGAGCAAAACGTGGAGCAAATTCTTCAATGATAGCTTTTTGAAGTTCGTTGTGCTTACCGGGAGAGAATGTAAAGTCTTCACCGTTAATCCGAACAGGCATTTTTCTCATTGTACGCTTAGACGCATAGAGATCAATCAGTGTCTCGTGAGATTGCAGAAACCTTTGCTTTTCTGATTCCCAATATGCTGTTCCATAACTACGAATAAGAGAAAGCATTTCATCTGTTAAACGATAGCGATAGTTAGGACTGTTGGTTGCTTTTCCGTTGTCCTCAATAAACGCAGCGTTTCTAAAATGGTGCATAGCCTGTTTTCGGAAAGTCTCGCGGCTGTTCTCTGCATATGTAACGCCATAATTCTCTTTTGTATATGCGATAACATCGTGAATACGAATCCAGCTATTTGTAGCATTCGACCATTCATCTTGTTCCTTTATATTTGCCATAGCCAATAGAACAAAACAGCACAAATCCGCCTGTTGTTTAACTGGCACTTGCAATTCTTTCAGTATTTCTTTCGCTTCCTCGACTTTGTTCATAAATTAAACCCCTTAAAATTTTATCACAACCCATTTCGGTCATATCTCGTAATTTAATCAATTCTTTGCCTAATAGTTCTATACTCTCTAAAGGCGGAACAGGCATAGAATTGATTTCCGTAGAATTGACCTGAGTAGAGCCATTTAGTATCCTGTAATAGCTATCATACAGAGTAGAATTAAATAATACATATAATCCATAAACAACACATTCCGACAATTCTTTCAATCCACAAATAAAGTTGATTTTATTTTGTGTACTAATTTTTGAATAATTGGGATATTTTCTTGCTAAATACACACCACACTGCAGACGCCTATGCTCTTCTTTGGCAGTAAATCTCTTTACAAACAGGTAATTTACATTTGGTTGTAATAACCCCAACTGTTCTGTAACGATATACTCGTGTTCCTTACCTATAGGAAATATAACTTTTCCATCTTGAATGTGTTGCGAATAGAAAAGAGGGACTGCTTGATCTTCGGATGTATCACGCAAAACTTCTCTGTTTCTAAAGTCTACGGTTAAGCCCGTTTTCATTTTCAGCCCAATACTTGGCAATGTATTTGTCCATCTGTTAAGTAACCTAAGTGTCTCTACTTCTTGCTCATTTGTAACTAAATAAACATAGGTATCTTCGCCTGAAACAACTGTAGTATATGGCACTTCAAAAATCGTTTTATTGGAAAAATCCCTATTACTCTGTGTTGTTGTAATAGTTACACTTTCAGGAGTTTCAGTAGACTTTTTCATTTTAATAATTATCGTTTCCTGCAACACGCTCTCGTTTTCAAACACTTTATTACGGCTAACAAACAAGTGGATATGCTCTAAGATGCCACCGTTCAAAAACTTTTGACGAAATTTTTTGAAATAAGCTCCTGATGTCCAAGAACGAGGAATGATATATACTAACTCACCGTTTGGGATTAAATTAAACATTCCCATTTCCGCAAATAGAAAATATAGATTGGGAGCACCATAGCATACATCTGGCATTGCTCTAGCCTCTGGAGCGTCTTTTGCTATTTTCATATATGGCGGATTCCCAATTACCATATCATATTTCAACGGATTTGGATCTGCACAAATCATTTCATTATATTCAAGCATTTGGCTTAGGATATAGTTATCTTCCCGAATCTCGTAATCAAATGATAGTGTAGTATGCTGCCTAACCCATTGTAGATTTTTCCTTAACAATTCAATAATTTTAGAATCGTTTTCATAGCAGACTAAGTGAACATATTGTAACTTGGGGATTTCTTGCAGTCTCTCAATCAGTGCAATCGACAAAACACCTGAACCTGCACCAGCATCAAGAATTTGCAGTCGTGTTTTATTTTCAGGTACACCAAATAATCCAGCCATAAATACAGCAGTTTCTTTACTCGTAAAAAACTGACCGTACTTTTTTCGTTGAGACTTTGGCATTTCATCAATATATTTATTTGTTGTCTGGATAGCAAAATCAAGTAGTTTCATTTTCGGTAAACTCCATTACATCTCCAATATTGCAAGCTAAGACAGTGCAAATTTTACATAAACTTTCTAACGATACAAATTCATTACGGCTCATTTTTGCAAGAACATTAAAGCTCACTCCTGCCGTGTTTTTCAAGTCGGTTCGATTCATCTTCTTATCTATAAGCAACTTCCACAGTTTATCATATCTAACAGTCATTTCGGCACTCAATTCATTCGGATTACCTTTAGTATAACATTAACTAAATGAAAAATCAAGGTTAACTCATACTTTAATGAGTAATTCTTGTGTATAATGCGAAAACGGCGGTTATTTGATTTATGCACAGAACTATATCAAGAAGTAGAACACACCTATGCCGAAACCTGAACATACTCTCGTTCGCCCATAAAAGTTATATTAAACAGCAAGCGTTCAATCGTATGTGCAACAACGAATAAACAAAAAGAGCTATCTGATTCGTAAATGAATCAGACAGCTCTTATCTTTTCAGACAGAATATTTGTTACTGTTGCCGATGATTGAAAATTGTTGCCAAAACGTTGCTGCCATTATCATGATACCAGCAAAAACAACGTATTTACGCTGCTTATTCAGCTTTTGACATCACTCCCACTCAATCGTAGCCGGTGGCTTACTCGTAATATCATAGCAAATTCTATTGATATTCTTGACCTCGTTTACAATTCTCACGCTTGCTTTTTCAAGCACGTCGTAAGGGATTCTTGCGAAGTCGGCGGTCATAAAGTCGCTTGTAGTAACGCCTCTTAAGGCAAGAGTATAGTCGTAAGTTCTGTCGTCGCCCATAACGCCCCAATCTTGCAAACCATATCTGCCGCAAGACTGAGGGATCGCCGCCCCGATTATCTCCACTTCTACAACCATCGCCAAATCCGCACTATCCATCGCCCCGCACCACCCAAAATTCAAATCCTCGCCGAAGGCGCACCACAATTATTCATTATTCATAATTCATTATTCATTATTCATTACCTCCACCCCATATGTACCACCAATGTACCATTTCTATACCACTTGTTATTTCCATTCACGGAAATTATTTTCACCGCATATACTACTTTTGTATCAGCCATAATATACCATAATCTACATAATGAGGTGATTTTTAATGTGTGGAATAGCAGGTTGGATAGATTGCCGCAAGCTCTGCGACAGCACCGCGATAATGCGCAGAATGGCTCAGACAATGACCCCGAGAGGTCCTGACAGCGGCGGCTTCTACACCGATGACAACTGCGCCCTCGCGCACCGCCGCCTTAGCGTAATAGACCCCGCAGGCGGCTCACAGCCTATGTCCCGCCCATATGGCGGCGACCGCTTCACCATCGTCTACAACGGCGAGCTGTACAACACCGCCGAACTCCGCTCCGAGCTTGGATCCATGGGTGTTGAGTTCACCACCGCCAGCGACACCGAGGTACTGCTCAACGCCTACATCACCTGGGGCGAATCCTGCCTCGACAAGCTCAACGGCATTTACGCCTTCGCCATCTGGCAGGAGCGTGAAAAACAGCTCTTCCTCGCCCGCGACAGAATAGGCGTGAAGCCGCTGTTTTACTACGAATACGCAGGCGGGCTGATCTTCGCGTCCGAGATAAAAACGCTCCTTGCCCACCCTATGATAGAGCCGGTGATCGACCGTGACGGCATAGCGCAGATAATGCTCTTAGGTCCTGCCCGAAAGCCGGGAAGCGGCGTATTTAAAGGGATCAAGGAGCTTTGCCCCGCCGAATGCGCAATGTACTGCCGATGCGGACTTAAAAAGCGGAGCTACTGGACGCTCCGTGCCCTGCCGCATAAGGAAAGCCCGGAGGAAACCGAACAGCACGTTGCCTACCTCCTTACCGATGCCATCAAGCGCCAGCTCGTAAGCGATGTCCCGCTGTGCACGATGCTTTCCGGCGGGCTCGACAGCAGCATAATAAGCGCAGTCGCCGCCAAGGAATTTGAGCACAAAGGCAGGCAGCTGACCACGTTATCGATCGACTACAAGGACAACGCGAAGAACTTTCACAGCAGTGCGTTCCAGCCCGATATGGACGCACCGTGGATACGCGAAATGTCAGCATTCATCGGCTCTAAGCACATAAACGTCGAGATCGACACCCCCGCCCTTACCGATGCGCTCGAGCTGTCAACCTATGCGCGCGACCTGCCCGGTATGGCAGACGTTGACAGCTCGCTGTACCTTTTTTGCAAGTCGATAAAGAACAATTTTACCGTCGCATTAAGTGGCGAGTGCGCAGATGAAATCTTTGGCGGCTACCCCTGGTATCACAACGAGGATATCCTCTACCGCCCCGGCTTCCCCTGGGCGTGCTCGACCTCCTCACGCGCGGATCTGCTCTGTGACGGCATTCTCGGTGACATTGACCCAAGCGATTACGTCAACTCCTGCTGCAACGAAACACTCCGTAAAACCGAATATCTCGATACAGACAGCCGCAAGGACAGACGAATGCGCGAGATGTTCATGCTGAATTTCCACTGGTTTATGCAGTGCCTGCTTGACCGCAAGGACAGAATGAGTATGGCTCACGGACTGGAAGTCAGAGTGCCGTTCTGCGACCACCGCATAGCGCGTTACGCCTACAATATTCCGTGGGATATCAAGGCGGCAGGCGGCAGAGAAAAAGGCGTTGTCCGCCGCGCAATGAAAGGCATTCTGCCCGATGATGTGCTATGGCGCAAAAAGTCGCCTTACCCCAAGACCCACAATCCCACCTACCTTGCCGAGGTCGTGCGCAGAATGCGTGATATCTTAAGCAAAAACGACTGCCGTCTGACCGAGATAGTAAGCCGTAAAAAGCTGCTTAAGCTGTGCGATGACCCGACCTCTTTCAAGGGTAACTGGTACGGTCAGCTGATGACCTCACCGCAGATTTTCGCTTATCTGTTGCAGATCGAATGGTGGATGAGAAGATATGATGTGAGAATAGACAGACAATAAGCAGAAAACCGACACCGAAAACAAATCGGTGTCGGTTTATATGTTTACTTATTCTCTCTTACTTCTTCGTCTTGACTGTCAGCGTACCGCTCCATGAGCTATACTGTGTAGCCTTACCGATCGTCTTGTAAGCCCTGATCCTGAACTTGTAAGAAGTATTCTTCTTAAGGTTCTTCACAGTGCTTGTCACTGTGCTGTTCTTGGTAACCTTAGCGGCAGAAACCCACTTTTTACCGTTCCACTTCTGGATTTCATATCCGGTAGCGCTTGTGTTCTTATTCCACTGTAACGTTACCGAAGTCTTGGCAGTGCTCTTAGCCTTGAAACCGCTCATGTTAGAGGGGTTAGTGTTTACACTGAGCGTTGCCGTGTAAGCACTATACTGTGTAGCCTTGCCAATTGTCTTGTACGCTCTTATTCTATACTTATAAGTTGTGCTAGCCTTAAGGCTCTTAACGGTATAAGTAGTAGTGCTGTTCTTGCTTATCTTAGTAAGCGATACCCACTTCTTGCCGTCCCACTTCTGCAATTCATAACCTGTAGCACTGGCATTCTTGTTCCACTGCAACGTTACACTTGTAGCGGTTTTACTCTTAACCTTGTAGCCACTCATGTTCGTGGGGTTAGTATTTACGCTCAGTGTTGCCGTGTAAGCACTATACTGTGTAGCCTTGCCAATTGTCTTGTACGCTCTGATTCTATACTTATAAGTTGTACTAGCTTTAAGGCTCTTAACAGTGTAAGTAGTCGTGCTATTCTTGTTTATCTTGGTAAGCGATACCCACTTCTTACCGTCCCACTTCTGTAACTCATAACCTGTAGCGCTTGTGTTCTTGTTCCACTGGAGCGTTATGCTGTTGTAAGACTTGGATTTAGCCTTAAATCCGCTCATATTAGTCGGATTTGTATTTACGCTCAGAGTTGCCGAGTATGCGCTGTACTGCGTAACCTTACCAATCGTCTTGTACGCTCTTATTCTGTACTTATAAGTCGTGCTAGCCTTTAAGCCCTTAACGGTATAAGTAGTCGTGCTGTTCTTGGCTATCTTGGTAAGTGTAACCCACTTCTTGCCGTCCCACTTCTGCAACTCATAACCTGTAGCGCTAGCGTTCTTGTTCCACTGGAGTGTTACGCTTGTAGCGGTCTTTGACTTAACCTTGTAACCGCTCATATTCGTGGGGTTAGTATTCACAGAAAGCTCAACATATCCGCTGTACTGTGTAGCCTTGCCTATTGTCTTATAAGCTCTGATTTTGTACTTATATGTCGTACTAGCCTTTAAGCTCTTTACAGTGTAAGTCGTTGTGCTGTTCTTGCTTATCTTTGTGAGAGCAACCCACTTCTTACCGTCCCACTTCTGCAACTCATAGCCTGTAGCGCTTGTGTTCTTGTTCCACTGGAGCGTTATGCTGTTGTAAGACTTAGACTTGACCTTAAATCCGCTCATGTTCGTGGGATTTGTATTAACAGAAAGCTCAACATATCCGCTATACTGCGTAGTTTTTCCTATCGTCTTATATGCTCTTATTCTGTACTTGTATGTCGTACTAGCCTTTAAGCTATTTACGGTGTAAGTTGTAGTTGCATTGCTTGTAAGCTTTGTGAGTGAAGCCCACTTACTGCCGTCCCACTTCTGCAACTCATAGCCTGTAGCGCTTGTGTTCTTGTTCCACTGGAGCGTCACGCTTGTAGAAGTCTTTGACTTAACCTTGTAACCACTCATGCCTGAGGGATCTGTGTTTGCGGAAAACTCTGTATATCCGCTGTATAATACGCCGTTTTCGTTAGTATTTCTGTACGACTTAATTCTGAACTTATAGCTTAAGCCGGCGGCAAGATTACCAACAGTATAACTTACAGTTGTTCCTGATGTAATTTTTCTTATCTGAGCCCACTTATTATCCTTATATTGTTCAAGAATATAGCCGTCAGCATTTGTGCTTTTCTTCCACTGAAGTGTTATTGAATTGCTCTGCCAAGATTTCTTACCGAATCCGATGACACTATCGGGTTTTTCGGCGGTCGTAGCAACAGTAAGTTCGGTATATATACTTTCGGCAGTTCCATTATACGCCTTTATGCGGAACTGATACCCGGTATCTTCACTAAGCGACTCAAATGTACAGCTGAGATAATTGTTAGCCGGTGTCTTTATCGCCTCAACCCAATCCTGTCCGTCATAGTACTCAATAATATATCCCTGTGCCGAGCTGTTGATATCCCATGCAAGCTCCAACTTATTGTTGCTTTTTGTACTTACTCTGAAATTCTTCACAGCCTCGAGCGTAAGCATCTCTGTATATGTGTCATTATAGCTGTCACCGCACCTTGAACACTCGTGATGAGTATAGCCCTTGCTCTCATATGTGGGAGCTATAACGGTGCTTTCATAATTATGGCCGAGTGCGTCAATTTCTTCTTTTTCACTTGTTCCGCAACCGCCAAGGCAATATCTTATACGCTCGCCCGGAACTGTACAAGTCGGTTTTTCAACCGTTTCCCATTCGCCGAATGCATGATTACCTGTTGTCGGGATACTCATAATATCCGTTCTGGCATCACAGCGTGTGCAGTGGCGTGACGTTTCACCCGCGTTCTTGCAGTCCGCAGGTCTGTCTACTGTCCACTCGGCAGAATAATCGTGACCGAGCTTTTCGATAATGCCGTTTTCTACAGCTCCGCACCTCTTGCATTCTCTGTGCTTTGTGCCGTCTTTCGTGCAGGTAGCGGCTGTATCCGTTATCCATTCACCGTATGAATGTACCGTGCATTCTGCATCAACAGCATAAGCCTTGATCATAAGGTTATTTTTTTTATTATTTGCACAATCATCCCAGAAGCTGTCGGGATCATATGTATAATAACTTTCGCCCTTGTTGGTATTGAGCGTGTATGTAAGCCCGTTCATATCGTAGCCGTATTCACTGTAAATTCTTGCAGAACCGCTGTTATTTGTTATTTTTGCAACAATAGCAAAAGTATCGCCCTTCTGTACTTTTACGGATGAATCAAACTGTAACGAATAATATCCTTCATATCCGACATTTTCCTTAGTCGCCGTTGCAGCTTTTGTACCTGATGTCGGATTTGTTTTGTCTTTAAGACCGGTATATACGCTGAGTTCTATATCCATACCCTTTGATGTATATACGGCAGCACCCGTTATATTGGAAGCATCTTCGGCGGTAAATACATTTGCACCGTACATTGTCGACAGCCCGAAGCCAAACCAGCTGGAAGAATTGCCTCCGTCATAGCTGTAAAGCGTATCGTAATAATCATCTGCACCGTCTACTGTATAATCGTATGCAACACCGCTGGACTCTATCGACTTGTCATAGTATGACAGCCAGAAATAGCCGTCATCGCGGCTGTCATCTCCCCAGCTGTTCTTTATCAGCCATGCGCCGTTACCCGCGGGAGCGGTCTTGAATGCGGACGCAGGTATACTGTCGTCCCAGCCTACTACCGTGACCGCATGATTAGATGTATATTCCTCAGGGCAATAGTAGTAATAGCTGCTGCCGTCATCACCGAATTTTCCGTCTGTACGGCCGTAATTAGTAGTATCGCAATAGCTGAGCGAAGCCGCACCGTATGTCAGAATAAGCTCTTTTAGCTGATCGTTGCTGTTATTCTGATTTATATTAGCAACATACATACCTGTGAGCTTTGCTGCGCCTGAATTTCTCAGTTCATAATACTCAGACTCTGTAAACGATTTGTTCACTATACCCGGAGTACCATATGACGAATACGGATACTGCGAATTTTCATAATACGGACCTATGCCGTTCATAACAGCAAGTCCGGCATTCCATACATTGCCGCCGGCAGTTAAATATCCTGTATCCGATGAAGCCGTATATGTTGCATAATCACCCGATGAATTAAGCTTGCCGTAAAGTGAAGGGTGGCTTATCATATACGAAAGCAGATTTTCGGACAGATCAAGCGTATCAGCCTTAAACTTGTCGGGGAATTCCTTTATCAGTGAAGCCTCACTGATCGCCGTCGAAGTAAACGCCCAGCATATTCCCCATTGACCCTGATTTTTGACAGGCGTTATATAGCCCTGGTCCACCGAGCTGTATTTCGCGGGTGCAGCATAAGCCGACAGCGACATCGCGCTTGCGGTAATTGCAAGAGCCGTGGCAAACGCCGTTGCTCTCATTAGTTTCTTGTTCATATGTTACCTCCCGGATCGTCATGCGATCCTCAAGTTCAAAAGTGCCGTGATATGTGCATTCTTCATGCCATTCTACAGTCTAATTATACCATAAGGCGATGTGACAGTCAATTGATAAATCGATGAATTTCAGAAAATATTTTTGCGCACATTGAATAAAATTCGATTTTCTTATCAAAAAGGGCTTGTATATTTTAACTAAATATGATACAATAAATTCAAGCCAAAAGGAAATATAACCCTCAGGCTCAGGCAGACGGTTTACCGTATGTCAAAGATTCAAGGCGTATATCGCCACGAAAGGAATGACATTATATGACAGTAAACATTACAGCGAAGAAAATTCAGGTTACACAGGCGTTCTCGGATTACGCAACAAAGAAAATCGAAGCTAAGCTCGACCGTTTCTTTGCAGGTGACGCAGACTGCAAGGTAACACTCTCTGAGCAGAAAAATATGATAACCTGCGAAGTTACGGTGCGTACAGCAGGACTTATCTTCCGTTCAGAACAGAAAGCCGCTGACAAAAACGATGCTTTTGATGCCTGCATTGACCGTATTATAAGACAGATACGCAAAAACAAGACAAGAGTTGAAAAGCAGATGCACAGCTCATTCAAGGGCGGATTTGAAGATACAGTTGAAGAACAGGCAGATTTTGAAGTCGTTAAACATAAAAAGTTCAATCTCCGTCCTATGTCGGAAGAAGAAGCTATCTTACAGATGAATATGCTTGATCATACTTTCTTTATGTTCAAGAACGCAAAATCAGGCGAGATCAATGTAGTGTATAAGCGTGATGACGGCAATTATGCGGTTCTCGAGCCCTCAGAGGTCTGATAAGGGCATAAAAGTAAATAACTGAATATACTGCCGTGCAGTGAAAGCTGTACGGCAGTACTTTTGTAAAAACAAGCGTAAAAAGGAGCATTATGAAGAAAATAAACTGGGGAATTATCGCCACCGGGAAGATTGCCGCAAAGCTCGCAGAAGCAATAAACTACAGCGATAATTCCATACTTTACGCCGTAGCTTCAAGAAGCGATGATAAAGCAACAGCGTTCGCGGAAAAATTCGGCGCGGAAAAGCACTACGGCAGTTACGAACAGCTTGCAGATGACCCGAACATCGATATCATCTACATAGCATCGCCTATGGCACAGCATTACGAAAACGCAAAGATGTGCATAGAAAAAGGCAAGAATATACTTTGCGAAAAGACGGTAACGCTAAACTGCAAACAGCTTGACGAGCTTATCACACTTGCCCAAAAACACAACGTTTTCTTTATGGAAGCAATGTGGATGAAGTTTATACCCGCATTCAGAAAAGCCAAGGAATGGGTAAGTTCAGGCAAGATCGGTGATATAAAGCTTGTCCGCGCCGACTTATCATCATTCTGCCCGTATGACCCGAACGACAGACTTTACGCAAACTCTCTCGGCGGCGGTTCTCTGCTCGACCTCGGCGTTTATCCGCTGACATTCGCCTGTGATTTTCTCGGATATAAGCCGAAGGAGATCATCACAAGCGCATACATCGGTAAAAGCAATGTCGACTTTGACGCTTCCCTGCTGCTGAGATACGATAACGGAAGCTTTGCCGACTCGCAGATAGGGTTTGACTATATGAAAGAAAATTCCGCCTGCATAATCGGCGACAAAGGCATAATTACTTTCGGCAACTGGTTCTTCTGCACGACCGATATCAAGCTGTATGATGAGCTCGGAAACCTTGCCGAAGCGCCGACGATATACCATAACTGCAACGGCTATGAATACGAGGTGCAGGAGGTTGAACAGTGCCTTGACAGCGGCAAAAAGCAGAGCAATATAAATCCGCTTTGGCAGACAAGAGCCGTGCTTGAAATAATGGACGAATGCCGCAGACAGTGGAATTTGAAATTTGACGGAGAATAAAAGCATACCCCTTGCAGTAAATTTGCAAGGGGTATTTGTCAGTTTACTTTTATCTTGTCCAGCACTTCTCCGACCTTATCATGTATCACAAGGTCAGCCTTATTATCGTAAGGCGTGGACGACATATTTATAAGCACCAGATTATTGCCGTTAAAATAGCGTATAAATCCCGCCGCCGGATAAACTGTAAGCGACGTTCCGCCGATGATAAGCGTGTCGCACCTCTCTATAGCCGACAGTGCGCCTGTTACCGTCCTGTCATCGAGATTTTCGCCATACAGCACAACATCGGGTTTGATTATCCCACCGCACTCACAATGCGGTACTCCATCACTGTGGAGCATATATTCGGCGCTGTAGCTTTTTCCGCACTTAAGGCAGTAATTTCTGTGAACACTTCCGTGAAGCTCATATACAGTCTTGCTTCCCGCCGCAGTATGCAGTCCGTCTATATTTTGCGTTATTACCGCTGTAAGCTTTCCGGCATTTTCAAGCTCAGCGAGCTTTAAATGCGCCTTATTCGGCTTTGCGTCAAGACACAGCATTTTCTCACGGTAAAATTCAAAGAATTTTTCGGTATGAGAAAAGAAATAATCGTGGCTTAAAAGCTCTTCCGGCGGAACATCATATTTCTGATTGTACAGTCCGTCAGGCGAACGGAAATCAGGTATGCCGCTCTCGGTAGATACTCCCGCACCGCCGAAAAAAACGATAGACTTGCTCTCATCGACTACCTGTTGCAATGTTTTCATAAAAAGACCCTCTTTCAGATATCATCGCCGTTTTCATGGCAGAAATGACACTCGCCGCAAAGCTCCTTGTGCCCGTATACCTCTTCTATTATACTACGGTTGTCAAGTATCTTTTTTGCAACATCAGGGTCATACATCAGTCCGATATTCTTTTCTATTTCTTCATACACTGTATCAAGCGGAAGCGCTTTTCTGTAAGCTCTTGCCGATGCCATCGCGTCTATCGAGTCGCACACAGCGATTATCCTCGAGCCGAGCGGTATTTCCTGCTCCTTAGCTCCAAACGGATATCCCTTGCCGTCATACCTTTCATGATGATGCAGTATTATTGCCGATATTCTCGAAAAGCTCGGGGATTTTGCAAGTATATCCGCTCCTATCTGTGGGTGTCGTTTCATCATCTTCCACTCTTCATCGTCAAGCCTGCCGGGCTTGAGCAAAACCGAGTCGGGTATTCCTATCTTTCCTATATCATGAAGATGCGCGGCTATGTGTATTTCCTGTATCTCATCATCTGACAGTCCCAGCATTTTGGCAAGAAGCGTTGCAGTATCGCTTACTCTCCTCGAATGATCCCCTGTATAAGGATCGCGCGCGTCGAGCGCAGAGGATATGCACTCTACAAATTCATGATAAAGCTTATTGTCGGGGGTAATTATATTATTGGTATCTATTATCTCCGATCTGTCCAATTCCACTTTACAATTCCCCATTTCACCAAAGTATTTTTTACAGTTTTACGGTTATCAAGTTAGCCGAAAATAACCATTAGATACAAATTATTCGCAAGCATCTGACAATTCATTAAGTCCGCTATGTTTTTCCCTGATATGCTTTTTCAGTTTATCGAACGATTCAACGCTTATATCATGCTCAAGCTTGCAGGCATCTTCTGCCGCTGTCTTTGCGTCAACGCCTATACCGATAAGCCAGTCGGTAAGGACTCTGTGACGTTCATATATACGTTGTGCGATCTCCTCGCCGGGTTCGGTAAGTGTTATATAGCCGTCCCTGTCGACCTCTATAAAACCACCGTTGCGCAATATGCTCATAGCTCGACTGACGCTCGGCTTGGAAAGCTCCATTTCATGTACTATGTCAATAGAACGTACATCTATCCCTTTATCACGCAGAATGAGGATAGTTTCGAGATAATTCTCTCCCGATTCATGAATATTGGGCATTAAAGCACCACCTTTTCAATTGGTTATTTCTGTCGGTTAGTCACCGCTTATTCATTATTATAACACGATTTTAATGTGCCGTCAAGGCACATTGCGGCAAATGCCGCAAGTTTTGCCTATCGGGCAAAACAAAA
>CAKSTB010000002.1 GCA_934490165.1 uncultured Ruminiclostridium sp.
TGGCGACCTGGATGGGACTCGAACCCACGACCTCCGCCGTGACAGGGCGGCGTTCTAACCAACTGAACTACCAGGCCGTAGGAGTCAAGGCTTGCGCCTTGAAAGGTGGTGGAAACTATAGGGCTCGAACCTATGACCCTCTGCTTGTAAGGCAGATGCTCTCCCAGCTGAGCTAAGCTTCCGTATCCTAAGTCCATACTCCGTTTGCCGAAGTTTTGTGCTCTCTTCAAGCGACTATTATATTATACACGTTTACGTGCAATTTGTCAAGCGTTTTTTTAAAAAATTTCAAAAAATTTTATACTGCCCGCAAACGGCTTTGCTATGAGGTTTTTATTGCCGCACGACACAGCGATCCGCATTACGCCGAAGCACAATATTTCTTATTCCCATGTCTTCCATACGTCGGGCTGATATCCGACTGTTGCCTGTCTGCCGTTTCTGACGATCGGAGTTTTGAACATTGAGGGAGTTTCAAGGAGCTTTTCTATTTTGTCCTCTTCATACGCGAGGTACTGCATAGTACTCTCCTTATATGCCTTTGAAGATGTGTCAATGAGCTTTTCATATCCGCCTACAGCCGATGATACGCTGTTGAACTCTCCCTTTGACATACCCTTAGATAATATGTCTATAGACTGGAACTTTATACCGCGTTCCTTGAAATAACGCTCTGCTTTTTTCGTGTCAAAGCACTTTGATTTTCCGAAAATCTGTATATTCATATCAGGATACCTTTTTATTTGCCATATTTTCAAGCAGGTCGCATATTCTGCCCGCCGCCGAAGATATATTCTTTCTCTGACTTTCAACAATACTGCGGCATACTTCCCTGTCCTTAAGCTTATCAAGCGCCTGCTCTATCTTCATTTTTTTGAGCGAAAGGCTCATACCGTGACTTGCAAAATACTTTATATTCTTAGTTTCACAGCCCGGTATCGGTGACATATGCACAATAGGCACGCCCGATACAGCCGCCTCGGTCGAGCTCAGTCCTCCGGGCTTTGTGACAAACACATCTGCCGCCGCCAGATAGTCGTGCATTCTGTCGGTGAAGCCCAGAACCGTGAATGAATTATTATCGGCTGTTTTTTCCGTCAGCATACGGCGGAGCTTCTCGTTCGTGCCGCATATTATAACAAACTGCGTATCGGTGTTTTCTCTGCCGTATCTTATCAGCTTTTCAGTAAGGCGCTTTATATTTCCCGCGCCCATACTTCCGCCTGTTACCAGCACACAGCGCTTATCTGGCTGAAGCCCGAGTTCTTTTCTGAGCGCGGAAATGTCCTTTGCGGGTGTTTCGAATACTCGGCTGACAGGAATGCCATATGGCAACAGTTGTTCTCTTGTCGCGCCCTGCTTGATGTAATCGCAGCACAGATCCTCAGCGGGAATCACATACTTGTCGCAGGTCGTTTCCATTGTAAAAGGCGTACAGGTGTAATCCGTGCCGATAAATACTGTCGGCGGCAGATCATAGCCCTTACGTTTGAGATATGTCAGCATCTCAGCCGCATAGAAATGCGTCATAGCGATAACGTCATACTCGTTGCCTTTAAGATACTCTCCGAGCTTCCTTGCCGCCTTGCGGTTTGCAAAGTACATGGGCGATCTTAGCGGCAGATGACAAAGGCGCATACCTACATGGTAGACTGCGCCGAATATATGGGGAAAGCATTTGGCTGTGAACACATAAAAGCTGCCGACGTGCGCCGCCTTCCATGTCGGGTCGAGCGTATACGGGTCAAGCATTATCGCGTTATGTCCTCTTGCTTCCAGTTCTTCTTTAACAGCACGAGCCGCGGTATTGTGTCCGCCGCCGGTACTGCATGATAAGATCAGTGCTTCCATAGCCATCTGACATCGAACTTCTCGCGCTCTTCGGGAACGCTGAGCATCTTTATCGAGCAGGCAATGGTGATCATCAGCATACCTACCGATACCGCCTTGACAGGCTCTATAAAGAACGATACAAGCGTTGTACAGCAATATGAAATGATAGTGCAGAAGCAGTGCGGTGTTATCTTTATCAGCGTCATAAACAGGATAAAGAAGAAGCACAGCGTCAGCACCGTTGTCCAGTTAGGCCACATACCCGCAAGCGAGCCGAATGTAACAGCTATTGCCTTGCCGCCCTTGAACTTTGAAAAAATAGGCAGGATATGACCTATTACCGGCGCTACAAGCACTATAGGGAGCATAACCTCAGACGGATTTTCCGTGTGCATATAGATGAACACGGGTAAAAATCCCTTGCCCATATCGCACAGCAGTGTCAGTGCGCCGCATAGCACACCGCCGTAACGGAATGCGTTAGCCGTTCCGTAGTTCTTGTCAGGGCTCTTGGATATTATGTCCTTGTGAAACAGTTTTGAAATAATGCTTGCAAACAAAATACTGCCGAGCAGATAGCCCGATATGGCAAAAAACAAGCCTGTAAGCATATGTATCCCTCCGTATCAGTTAATAATTATAAGTTCCTTTGTCGTTTCTGTGAGATTGCGGCAGCCGTCCTTTGTGACAACTACCATGTCTTCAATTCTTACGCCGAATTTGCCCGAAATATACACACCCGGCTCGTCTGTCAGTATCATACCCTCTTTGAGCATATACTGCGATGACGGTGAAGCCGTAGGCGCTTCGTGTATCTCAAGTCCTACGCCATGACCCAGTCCGTGACCGAAATACTTTCCGTATCCCCATGCATCAAGCGTACTTCTTGCCACGCTGTCGACCACCTTGCCGCTGATGTCCGCGCGTATAGCCTTCATAGCGTCAAGATTTGCAAAGAGCACAGCGTCATACATTCTCTTCATCTCTTCTGTCACCTTGCCGATAGCTATCGTTCTTGTCATATCCGAATGGTAGCCGTCATAGGTCGCGCCGAAATCAAGCGTCAGAAAATCTCCGTTTTCGAGCTTTTTATCGGTAGGGACTGCGTGCGGTGAAGCTGAATTTACACCCGATGCCGCAATGGTATCGAACGATTTTCCGTCCGAGCCGTACTCAGCCATATAGTATTCAAGCAGAGCCGCAACGTGCTTTTCCGTCTGTCCGGGCTTTATGTCACGCAGAAGCCGTGAGAAAGCCTTTTCCGCTATCCTCTGCGCCTTTACTATCTTCTCTATCTCTTCGGGAGTTTTGATAACACGCATTTTCTCGATCATATCCGAGAGCTCGCGTGAGCTGTCAAACTTTATGAACGAGTAGTTTGCCTTGTATCTGTCAAGCTCAGTTACCGTCATAGCACTGCTTTCAATGCTCACGGTCGTTATGCCGTGCTTTGTCAGCAGGCTCATAAGCTGGCTTTTCGCATTTTCAAGAAGCACTACCTCACAGTCGGTAACGCGCTCCTTAGCCTTGTCAAAATAGCGGAAATCGATAAGCAGATAGCTTGCCTCTTTTGTCACAAGTATCATACCCGCAGACGATGTAAAACCGCTGAAATATCTTCTGCTTATATCCGATGTGATAAGCGCCGCGTGCTTTTCATCGGCAAGATTATCCGCAAGCTTCGCTATATTTCCCGCATTCTTAACCATATTTCCTCCGTTACGGCAAAAAATCCGCATTTATCCAAATGATAATTCTAGCTCTTAAATATTAACTGAAAATCAACCGGCGCACTTAACCAAATCCGCGTCAATCCATGTTGAGCGCGTAGAAAAGTGCCATCATATAGCTCTTTTCGCCGAAACCTGCGATAGTTCCCTTGCACACGGGAGATATCACGGAATGGTGTCTGAACTCTTCTCTTGCGTGTACATTTGACATATGGACTTCGATCACGGGTATCTTAATAGCCGCGATAGCGTCCCTTATAGCGTAGCTGTAGTGCGTATATGCGCCCGCGTTGAAGATAACGCAGTCGTACTTCAGCCTTGCGTCATGGAGAGCGTCTATAAGCGCGCCCTCGTGGTTTGACTGGAAGAAGTCGATCTGTGCGCCGTTCTTCTCGGCACAGTTCTTCAGTCTTTCGTTTATCGCCGCGAGCGAATTGTCGCCGTATACCGACGGTTCACGCTCGCCGAGCAGATTTAAGTTGGGTCCGTTCATTACAAGTATTTTCATTTTATTTTCCGTCCTTATTTCAGATAGCCGAGGTAAGCTTTTTTCATAGTTGACGCGTCCTCTGCCTGTGTTCCGTCCGATTCGCAGATGACCGTGCAGTCAAGGTTTCTTTTTGCGAACAGTTCACACAGTGGTTCATACCGCGGTCCATAAACCTCGTCTTCAAACGTCAGATGACGTTTTTCACCGCCGGAGGTATATTCTATCTTTGAAAAGTGGATATGCATCTGCGAAAGTCTGTCGTGCCCGAGCTTGTTTTCAATACTGTCGAGCATCGCGGCATAATCGTCTATTGTCTTTATCGCACCGAGCGTTCTTGCATTCAGATGTCCGAAGTCAACGCACGGGAGCATCTCATCGTCAATCGTGCACAGCTCGATCACTTCCTCAAGCGTGCCGAGCTGATTTATCTTGCCCATGGTTTCGGGGCAGATAATAGCTTTCAGTCCTTCGCTCTTTCGTGCGGCAACTGCCTTTGTGAGCGTCTGCTTAGCGAGGTACAGCGCTTCTGCCCTTGTCATCTTTGAGCACGAGCCGGAATGCACTACTACCTTTGTCGCACCCAGCTTATCGGCGGCTCTGAGTGAGTCCATAATATAATTCACGCTGTTGTCACGCTTTTCAGCCTCAACGCTTGAAAGCGATATGAAGTACGGAGCGTGGAGCGTTACGGTTATATTGTTGTCGCTTGCAAGTGCAGGCAGCTTTTCATAGGTTGCCGCCGCAATGCGTACTCCTCTGCCGCACTCGACCTCATAGCAGTCAAGATTCATTGACGCAAGATATGCGGGCAGCTCATCGGGAAATTTCTTCTTGCCGAAGCTCAGCGAATTACCGCCCGGTCCGAATTTAACAGCCATTACTTATTCTCCTTGGATCTAAGCTTTGAGTAATCCCTGTGAAAAAACAGGTTCTCGGCTTTTCTTTTAAGCCTGAACGTCCACGCGCTCTCCATATGGAAAGGCTCGACCAGCACCGATACCGCGCCCTTGATATTTCCTGCGATTATATCGGTAAATATCTGATCTCCGACTACTGCTACCTGATTTTTCGGCACACCCATTATCTTTATCGCTTTTGATATGCCGAATGTAAGGGGCTTACAGCCGTTTGCGGTAAACGGAAGTCCGAGCTTCTTTGCAAGCGGCGCTACGCGCTTATTCGTGTTGTTTGATACTATACGCATCGGTACGCCTATGCTCTTCATATGCCCGAGCCACTCGGGTACGCCGTTTTCTGCGGCGGGGTTGCCGTGCATTGACAGCGTATTGTCAAGGTCAAGCACCAGTGCCTTTATATTATATTTATCAAGAAAGTCCTCATCTATGTCGAGAACTGAATTTATCCAAATCTGCGGTTTAAAAATCATACCGTATCCTTTTTGATAAAAATTAAAAGGCGAACAAAGCGTCAGCATGAGGCTAACCTTGTCCGCCTTTTATTACCGTAAGTAACTAATTACTTAAACTTGCGCTTACGAGCAGCCTCGGATTTCTTCTTACGCTTTACCGAAGGTTTTTCGTAGTGTTCTCTTTTACGAACCTCTGCGAGGACGCCGTCTCTGGCGCATGATCTCTTGAAACGCTTGAGAGCTGTATCTAAAGATTCATTCTTGCCTAAACGTACTTCTGCCATCTATATCCCTCCCTTTGCCAAATGGCACAGGTTATAACTCATACAAATTTTATAAAGATGTATGCTAGTATTATACATTATCGTACCGACTTTGTCAATACGTTTTTGAAAATTTCGTAAAAATTCTTACTCAAATGCAGGATTTTCAGTCCAAAAACTCCTTGATATCAACCTCTTCTGCGTCCTGCCAGAGTCTTTCAAGGTCGTAGAAATCTCTTGTTTCCTTGTAGAAAACGTGGAAAACGACATCTATATAGTCGAGCACTATCCAGTTTCCGCTTGCCTTGCCGTCAATGGACTTAGGCTCTTCGCCCTTTTCGCCGAGCTTGAAATCGACCTCGTCTGCGAGCGCCTTTACCTGTGTCGAGCTTGAACCGCTTGCTATTACAAAGTAGTTTGCAAGTATCGTAAGATCGCGCACCTTGAGTATTTTTATATCATCTGCCTTTTTTGAGTCGAGAGCCTTTATGCCCTCTTTCAGAATTTCTATATCAGTCATTCTTAGGATTTTTCCTTTCTGTTTCGCTTTTTCTTGCTCTCATGAGCTTGGTGTAAAAATTATACCCCGCTATCGTGCACGGCGGTATTACTCCGCCCTTGCCCAGCGTTTCGCCTATAGAATATTTTAACGCATTGTACATAGCGTTGTCAAGATTTTCAAAGCTCATTTCACGGTATTTTTCAACGTCCTTATAGCTTCTGTCGGCACTTGTCAGATCGCCTAAGTAAACGATCTTTTCAAGAAGCGACATATCGGCTCTGCCTGCTGTATGATAACGTACTGCGTTTAAAATATCGTTGTCCTTTATTCCGAGATTTTTTGAAATATGATACGCTCCCGCGGGGCCGTGCCAGAGTGCCGGAGTATATAATTCTTCGTCGCTCACATCCATATTGCTCAGTATCGCCTGAGATTTCATGGCATTCGGCGTTTCTTCCTTTTTTATATCGTGAAGAAGTCCCGCAAGATATGCCTTTTCCTCGTCACCGCCATGCTTTTTAGCAAGCGCCAGACACATCGCGGCAACATTCATGCTGTGTGTAAAACGCTTTTTGGAAAGTGTGTCTTTAAGGAGCTTTACATAATTCGCATATTTCTCGGCATAACGCTGTTCGTCCTTGCCTTGTTTCTCACACATACAGACCACGTTCCTTTATATAGCTTTCAACAGCTGCGGGGACAAGCCCTGTAATGCTCTCTGCGTTTTTCAGCTTTTCTCTTATCTCTGTCGAGCTTACCTCAGTGACGTGCAGGTTAAGCACCTTTATTCTGCCCATTTCTGTGGCATATTCACACATATCGCTGTACTCGCTGTTTTCCCTTGCGGCGGCAACCACCTTGCACTCGCCCAGAAGCGCCTCATAGCGATACCATTTATCGAAATAGAACAGCATATCGCCGCCGATTATCAGATAGAATACCGCGTCATCTGGGTACTGCCTTTTAAGCTCACGGATAGTATTTATCGTGTAGCTTGTACCGCCCATACGCTTTTCAATATCACTTATTTCAAACTTGCCGCTTGCTATTTCGTCTGCAAAGGCAAGCTCACACATCTTTGCCCTGTCCTCAAAAGCGATAAGGCCCTTGTTGCTTTTGTGCGGCGAAACGCAAGTGGGGATTATCAGCATCTTCTGAAGCTTAAGGTCGGTGAAAGCTTCTTTCACCATATTTATATGTCCGTTGTGGATGGGGTTGAATGCCCCGCCGAATACGCCTATTTTAATCATCTAAGCTTATCTTCCTTTTCTTTACGTCCTTGTTCTGTCTGTAAAGGACTATCTTTGTGCCGATCACCTGTACAACTATGCTGTTTGTCTTTTCGCCAATCTCGCCCGCAAGCTCCTTTGCACTGTAGCCGCAGTTTTCGAGAACTCTTATCTTTATAAGCTCTCTTGCCTCCAGTGCGTCCGAAAGCTGCTTTATAAGCTCGTCCGAAATTGCGTTCTTTCCTATCTGAAAGATAGTTTCATAGTTACTTGCAATACCTTTCAGCTTTGCTCTCTGTCTGCTTGTTATCTCCATTTATTTTCTCCGTTTCTTATCTTATAAAGAAATACCATACGGCAAATACAGCGCCGAGCTGTAAAACAATAATTACCGGTATTCCTATCATAAATCGTTTATGCTTTGTCTTGTGGTGGAACAGCCGCATTGAAATATACATTGCGACCGAGCCGCCGAGCGCAGATATAAGAAAAAGCGTGCTTTCCCTTATGCGCCATCTGTCCTTTTTTGCTCTTCTCTTATCTACCGCGGGGAGTATAAAGCCTGCGGCATTTACAATGCCGAGGTATACCCACAGCAGATATAGCAGTATATCCCTGATATCCATTACTTTTTACTGAGCTCGTAAGCAAGCTTTTCAAGCGCTCTTGCCCTATGGCTTATCTTGTTCTTTTCTTCGTCCGAAAGGCAAGCCATGCTAGTATCATCGTCAAGCATGAATATCGGGTCATATCCGAAGCCGTTTTTGCCTACAGGCTCTTCTCCGATAAATCCCTCGCACTCGCCTGTAACGCATATTTCATAATCATCGTCACGGATAAAGTACAGAGCGCACACGAATTTTGCGTTTCTGAGCGGCTTGTCAACACCTTTCAGCTCATCAAGGACTTTGTTTATCCTGTCCTCGTTTGTAGCATTCTCGCCTGCATATCGTGCAGAATATATTCCCGGTGCACCGCCTAAAAATTCTATGGCAAGCCCGCTGTCATCCGCAAGCACGGGAATATGGGTAATGTCATAAATAGTTTTTGCCTTTATATGCGCGTTCTCGCTGAATGTTGTGCCGTCCTCGGGTATTTCTGTATCTATCCCTGCTTCTTTCATGGAAACGGGCTCATAGCCGAGAGGTGTCAGCATTTCCTTGAATTCTTTTATCTTGCCTGCGTTGTTCGAGGCTATAATAAGCTTCATATATTATCCTTTCGTGATTTATCCGATCATTCAAACAGGGCTTCTACATAGTCCTGCGGAATAAACGGCTGTAAATCGTCTATCTTCTCGCCCACACCGACAAGCTTTACCGGTATGCCGAGCTCTTCCTTTATAGGTATTATTATACCACCTTTTGCCGTTCCGTCAAGCTTTGTAAGAACTATGCCTGTTATATCGGCGGTTTCCTTGAACAGTCTTGCCTGATTTACCGCGTTCTGTCCTGTTGTTGCGTCAAGCACAAGCAGTGTTTCGACACGGCTGTCGGGGGCGTTGTTGTTTACTATTCTTGCTATCTTCTTAAGCTCGTCCATAAGATTCTTCTTGTTGTGCAGTCTGCCTGCCGTATCGCAGATGATAACGTCCGCATCTCTTGCCATACCTGCCTTGATAGCGTCAAACACTACAGCCGCAGGGTCGCTTCCCTCTGCGTGCTTTATTATATCAACACCGGCACGGTCTGTCCATACCTCAAGCTGTTCTATTGCCGCCGCACGGAACGTATCCGCCGCCGCAACGACGACCTTCTTGCCGCTGTTCTTAAGGTTATATGCAAGCTTTCCTATTGTAGTTGTCTTGCCCGCACCGTTTACGCCGATAACAAGTATTACTGTGGGCTTTGTATCAAGGTTCAGCGAGTTATCACCCTCAAGGATCTCTGCGATTATCTTCTTTAAAAGTCCCTTTACTTCTGCGGGGTCGGTAGTGCCTGTAGCTTTTACTTCTTTTCTTAATGCCTCACAGATATTTGCGCTTGTCACAGCGCCGATATCCGATAAGATAAGCGTTTCTTCAAGCTCTTCAAAAAAGTCCTCGTCTATCTTCGTAAACGAGTTTATAACTCCCGTTATCTTGCTTGCAAGCGCGTCTTTCGTGCTTTTTAAACCGTTTTTCAGCTTTTCAAAAAATCCCATTGAAAAATTAACTCCTACTTTTTATATATTCGACCAGCTTTTCCTCAGCCTTGTCGGCATCGACCGTATAATCGGGGATAAGCGGTTCTATGCTCTTCGTCATATCTGCGCGGTAGAATTTCTTGTATGATACGCTAAGTACAAGCTTTGACTCAGGGAGCTGAAAACTCAGTTTGTCGCCGTATGCGGTCGGCATATTTCCCGGTGTTTCACCTATCACCTTACCTATGCCGTTGTCCTGTATCACCGTTGCAAAATCCATTGCCGAGCTGAATGTATATTGCGATGTGAGCACATATACCTTGCCGTCAAAAGCGTTGCCTACGGGCTTGTTCGGTGTTATTTCATCACGGTACGAGATCAGATTTCCGCCGATTCGTATATCCGTTCCTCCGAACAGCTTATAGTCGCTTATATTTATATATCTCAGAAATTCGTTTATGACCTCTGTTGTTCCGCCGCCGTTACTGCGCAGATCAACAGCTACGTTTTTTATATCGTTATCTTTTACCTTACCGAAAAATTCCGACAACTTTTCGGTGTATTCTGCCGACATTTCACAACGATTGAGTGTGAAAACACCGAGTGAATTTTCTTTATCTATCTTGTATGAGCAAAGCTCGAGCTGTTTTCTTTCGGGCGGTTCATCTGTCATATCGAAATGCTTTGCTTCGCTGTTTTCACCGATAACGACATCTATTCCGTCAGATATGTCTGCACCGAGAAGTGTAAGCCAGCTGCCGTATTCCAGAGCCACGCCGAACATATAGTCCGCATAGAAGCTGACCTGCGGCTCGCATGGGAACACCTTTTTGAAATGCTCTTTCATGCTGTCAGCCGATATGCCGTCAATTGATACAAGCGTGCCACTTTCATACGCATCGCTTATTTCATCTCCGCCGCTGACATACTCTGTACCCGATACGGTAACTATAGTGTGTGCATCGTCAAGCGTGCAGACAAGCTCGGCAGATTTATCCCACAGCTCGGTTATCGTCACGCTGTCCTTGCTCATCAGCTCTCTGCGCAGTTTAACATAACTGCTATTGAACTCATTTTCTGCATTTCCGTCTGTCAGAAGTGCAAGGTGATTTGCACTTACGGTATCAAAGACATATTTCAGATCTTTGACTGCCTGCTCCTTGCTGATCTTGGTTTCAAGCGGCAGTGTCGGCTCGAGGTCTTTGTTACTGTCAGCACCGCAGATTTTCATCACTGCACCGCCGACAAGCAGCACCGCGGCAAGCACTGCGGCAATAATTCTTGATTTTTTCATTTCCTACCCCATAATTTCATATACATTTTCCGTTTTGCTTGTTCCTATGCGTTTTCAAGCTCGTTCAAAAATTCCTCGCTGAACTCCTGCCTTAACAGTCCCGATACGCCCTTTTCCTGCATATAAACGCCATACAGCACATCGCACAGCTCAATCGTACCTCTTCTGTGAGTAATTACCATAAGCTGAGTGTTATGTGAGAAACGCTTAAGATATGTAGCGTACTTCTGTACATTGGCTTCGTCAAGCGCCGCATCGACCTCATCGAGCATACAGAACGGTGTCGGTCTGTGCAGTAATATCGCAAGGTAAATCGTCAGCGCTACCATCGATTTTTCACCGCCCGACAGCAGCGACAGGCTCTTTATTACCTTTCCGGGAGGTGCGGCGTATATCTCGACATCGGAACTCAGCACATCGTCCGGGTCGGACAGCTGAAGTCTTGCTTCGCCGCCGCCGAATATTTCACTGAAAAGCATTCCGAAGTGATCGTTGATAGCTTCAAAGCTCTCGGTAAATCTCTGTTTAATATCCTTTATCAGGTCTGTTATCAGGTTTTCAAGCTCTGTCTTTGACGTTTCAACGTCCTTTAACTGTCCCGCAAGCACGCCGTAACGCTCCGATACCTCTTCAAGCTCTTCTATTGAGCTGTAGTTTACGCTGCCGAGCGCCGCGATACTGCGCTTTATTTCGGCAAGCTCGGCTTTCAGCATGAATATGCCCGCGTCATCGACCGGCTTTGCACGTTCTCTCGCTTCACTGCGCGTCATCTCGTACTTGTCCCACAGTCCCGAAATTATCTTCTCGGTCTGGCTTTCGGCAGAGCCTTTACGCTCTTCCTGGCGGGCAAGGTCTGCGCTGAACTTTTCCTTTGCCTCGGTGAGCTCTCTTATCGACTTGTTTATCTCGCTGATGCGCTTTTCGGCAGCATTCGTAAGCGAAACGTTATCGGCTATAGCCTTTTCGTTGTCGCCCGCTGTCTTTGCTATTTCCTCGGTCTGAGCTATCTTCTGAGATATAACGCTGTTCTTCTGTTCTATGCCGTTCTTCAGCTCTTCTATTTTTTTCAGCTGTTCGCTTCCGCCGTCGCTGAGTGCAAGGATTGATGCGTCTATGCCCTCTATCCTTGTGCGGATATTCGATATATCGCCGTTCACCGACAGAATATCCATATTGTTCTTCTGTATATTGTCGGCAAGAGTTTTTCTCTTATCCTCAGCCGCGTTAAGTCCGCTTCTCTGCTCGGACAGAGCCGCTTCGTTCTTTTCTATCTCGGCAAGCACACTTTCAAGCTGTGACTTTGTATCGCTGAGAAGCTTTCTGCCGTCATTCTCGGCTCTTTCCTGTGCGTCAAGCTGTTCCTCGGCGCTGTCGCGCTGTGCGGTGAGCTGTGACAGGAGCTGTTTTATACCGTCACGCTGAGCTTCTAGTCGTGCTATCTTAGGCTCGCACTGCGATACAGTTTCGGCAAAGCCCTCCATCTCAGCCGCCATCTTTGCGACTTCCGCCTGCAACGGCTTTAGCTGCTCGCTTTCTTCCTTTATCTTCGCATTCAGCTTTTCGATCTGCTCGGATAACAGCGCAAGCTCCTGCTTTCTGGCGATTATGCCTGCGTCATTTCTTACGCTGCCGCCCGTGAACGAACCTCCCGCGTTGATGACCTGACCGTCAAGCGTTACTATCCTGAAACGGTATCCGTACTTTTTGGCAATGAACGATGCCGTGTCGATATCCTCAACTACCGCCGTCTTTCCGAGTATGGATTTTACTATGCCGTCATAAAGTCTGTCGTATTCGACAAGGTCGCAAGCCATACCCTCAAAGCCGTTCTCACTGCTCAGTCCGCCGACCTCGAGCATTTTTCCCTTTACGCTTGTAAGGGGTAAGAATGTGGCACGTCCGAGGTTGTTTTCTTTAAGATAACGCATACTGCGCTTTGCCGACTCTTCGTTATCGGTAACGATGTTCTGCATAATGCCGCCGAGGGCTATTTCTATAGCCACGGTGTAGCGTTTGTCCACGCTGATTATATCGGCTACCGTACCTCTTATGCCGCTGAGCCGTCCTTGCCTGTCAGCCATTATTACCGACTTTACGCTTGACTGGAAGCCCGCCATATTCTTGTCTATCTCGTCAAGCACCTGATGACGTGAGGCTTTCGTTTCGTACTCCTTGCGGAGCGTTTCAAGCGTCTGACCCGCTGTTTTCAGCTTGTCGTTCTTATTTGCAAACAGCTTTTTGTAGCCTGTCAGCTTGTTCTCGGCTTCGGCTTTTTCTTCCTTTGCCTGTTCAAGCTCTTCATCGGTGTCGGTGAGCTTTATTCTCTGTGCCTTGGCTTCTGCCGCAGCATTTTCGGCGGTTCTTGTAAGCTCCTCCTTACGCTTTGAAAGCTGTTCGGAGGTTGACTCTATCTGCTGTACGGAAAGCTGTAGCTGTGTTCTTTTGAGATATAGCTGTCCCTGCTTTTCGTCAAGCTGTCTGTACTCGCCCGAGAGGGTCTCGCCCTCGGCATCTATGCCGGTGAGCTCCTCTGTCAGCTTTTCACTGTCGGCTTTCAGCCGGGCGATTAACGCCTGCTTTTCTTCTATCTCATTTTCGAGACTTTTCTTATCCTCTTCAAGGCGTGCCTTGCCGCTCTTGCCGTCCTCTATCTGCTTTTCGGCTTCGGCGATGGTTTCCTCTGCGTGGGAAATGTCGTTACGCAGTACGGCGATCTCCGCCTTGATATCGCTTATGCGATCTCTTGCCGCGTCGCTTCCCGCTTTCAGCTTTTCAAGCTCGGCGCGGAGCGTCATTCTGCGGTTGTTGTTGTCCTCTTCCTCGGATTCGAGCTTTGCTATATCCCTGTCGAGGTTTTCGCACTCCGCCTTGCTGAGAAGTAGCTTGTCCTCGGCTTCGGAAATCGTCTTTTCAAGAGCGGACAGCTCGTACATACTTACGGTAATGTCGAGGTCCTCTTCTCTTGCAAGCAGTTCCTTAGCCTTTTTTGCCTTAGCTGCCTGTTTTTCAAGTACAGGCAGTCTGGTTTCAAGCTCAGATGCTATATCACGGATACGGAGCAAATTTTCCTCGGTGCGTTTGAGCTTGTTCTCTGCGTCCTTTTTCTGCGCTAAAAATTTAGAAACGCCTGCCGCTTCTTCAAACACCTCGCGGCGCTTGCTTCCGCCCGACTCTACTATCTCCGACACCTTGCCCTGACCGATAACGCTGTAGCCGTCACGACCAAGACCTGTGCCCATAAAAAGCTCGTTTATATTCTTAAGAAGCGTCTTTGCTCCGTTTATCTTGTACTCCGACTCGCCGCTTCTGTACAGCTTACGCGATATGACTACCTCGTCGCTGTCTACTCTGAGCGCTCTGTCGTGGTTATCTATAGTCAGCGTTACGCTTGCAAAGCCCATAGGCTTTCTGCGCACAGTTCCGTGGAAGATAACGTCCTCCATCTTATCTCCGCGCAGACTTTTAGCGCCCTGCTCTCCCATTACCCAGCGCAGTGCGTCACTTATATTACTTTTGCCGTTGCCGTTGCTTCCGACAACAGCGGTCATTCTTTTGTCAAAATGAAGTATGGTCTTATCGGGAAACGATTTGAACCCGTATATTTCCATAGATTTAAAAAACATCAACCGATCCTCTCTGCACGGAGATCCGTGCCTTTCTCTTCCTTTATTTTAAAGGAAATTCCGCGCTGTGAAAGCGCATTGCGGTTAGCTCCGCCCTGTCCTATAATTTTGCTTATATTACGCTTGTCCGTGTAAAAGACATACTTTCCCCCGTCCTCGCACACGGCATTCATTTTATCAAGATATAATATGCTCTCGGCAATCTCGCGCAGTGCCGGGTGATACACACCGCCGATCATCTCCTGCTCAACGTCACGGCTCGCGTGCAGTCCCATACGGATAACGGCAACTCCCGCTTTATTGAACATATCTAGCAGCTTTGCGCAAAGTCTTGTTGTCTGCTCAAATGTAAAGCTGTCGTACATACCGCTCGCGTGCAGTCTGCCAAGCTCGGTGTTTTTAAGTATAACAGTCGGATAAATTCTCACCGTGTCGCAGTGAAGCGCGATAAATTCGTTTGCCGTATCGATGCAGTACTGCTCGGTGTCCTTGTACAGTCCTGTCATCATCTGAAGTCCGAGCTCAAAGCCGTACTGCTTTATAAGTTTTGACGCACGTCTTACGTCTTCCACCGTGTGACCTCTGCGGTTGGCTGTCAGTACCTCGTCATTCATACTCTGTGCACCGAGCTCTATCGCTGTCATACCGTATTTTTTCAGAATATCAAGTATCTCTTCATCAATGCAGTCCGGTCTTGTAGAACAGCGTATACCGTCATACTGCTCCGGGTATGCGTCAATATAACGCTTTGCTACCGTCAGCAGTCTTATCATATAGTCCCTGTCTATTGCTGTAAAGCTGCCGCCGAAAAACGCTATCTGCGCTCTTGTCCCGCTGTTTTTCAGATTTTCAAGCTGACTGTCAAGGATACTTTCAAGCTCCTTTTCGGTGACGGGTTCACTGTGTCCGCTTATCGTCTTCTGATTGCAGAAGCTGCATATATGCTTACAGCCGTAATGCGGTATAAATACCGAAATGTTAGTTTGTTTCATATCCCATAAGGCTTATAGCCTCTTTTGCGGCGCTCTGCTCCGCTTCCTTCTTGCTCTTTCCCTTGCCTGTACCGATTATCTGACCGTTGAGAAGCACATTTGCGGTGAACTGCTTGTTATGCGCCTGTCCGCACTCATCGCTTATCTCATAAGTCACACGTTCCTCGGGGTTCTGCTGGATTATCTCCTGCAATACCGTCTTATAGTCGCCGAGCAGGAATTTACCTGTGCTAAGCTTATCAAGCGGAGGTATAAACGGCAGTATGAAATTTCTTGCCGCTTCAAATCCGCCGTCAAGATATATTGCCGCTATCAGCGCCTCGAATGCGTCAGCAAGTATAGAGTGACGATCTCTGCCGCCTGTATGCTCTTCTCCTTTTCCCAGGAAAATATACTTGCCTAAATCTATTTTCCTTGCAAAGGGATAAAGCGCATTCTCACACACAACGCTTGCTCTTATCTTAGTCAGCTGTCCCTCGGGCAGATTTGTAAGATTTTCAAAGAGATGCTCGGACACAACAATGCTCAGCACACTGTCGCCTAAAAATTCAAGGCGCTCGTTACTGCGCAGATGTTTGCCGTTTGTGTATGAGGAATGAGTAAGAGCTTCTTTTAAAAGCTCAGGATTTTTGAACGTATAGCCTATTATCTGTTCAAGCTCTGTCATTTCTTTTCCTTTCAATAATTCTCACGGGAGGGAAACCCCTCCCGCAAGCCAAAAAATCAATCTTCCGTATTTTCCGACAGCACCTTTTCCATCTCTGCGATAACGTTTCTCTCAACGAAATCCTTAGCCTGTCTTACGGCGTTCTTGAATGCAAGAGCGTCACTGCTTCCGTGCGCCTTAAGAACGGGCTTTGCAGTGCCGAGAAGCGGCGAACCGCCTGTTTCTCTGTAGTCCATCTGCTTGCTTATTTCCTTGATGCCCTTCATAGTAAACATTGCGCCTATCTTTGTGCCGAGGTTGCGGAAGAATATCTTTTTGAGCGAAGCCTTCATAAACTTGCCCATACCCTCGACTGTTTTAAGATAAACGTTGCCTGTGAAGCCGTCTGTAACCACAACGTCAACCTCGCCGAGTGCGGCATTTCTTGCTTCAACATTACCTGTGAAGTTCAGTGTGCTGTTTTTAAGGAGCGCGTAGGTTTCCTGTTCAAGCTCTCTGCCCTTTTCTTCCTCAGCGCCGACATTGAGAAGTCCGACCTTGGGGTTATCAACACCCATGATCTTGTTCATATAGACACTGCCCATTACGGCAAACTGTCTTAACATATCGGGGCGGCAGTCAACGTTTGCGCCGCCGTCAAGCAGTATATACATATTCTTAAGGCCGGGCATAATGGGAGTGAGTGAAGGACGCTTTACACCCTTGATACGCTTAACTATAAGAGTACCGCCCATAACAAGAGCCGCCGTACTGCCTGCGCTTATCATAGCGTCTGCTCTGCCGTCCGCTACCATCTGCAGAGCCACGCCCATAGAGCAGTTCTTCTTTTCCTTTAAGATCATCTTGGGGTTATCTTCTATTTCGATAACACCGTCAGCCTGCTCAAACGTGATGTGATCCTTGGAAAGTCCGAGCTTTGCGAAGCACTCGTCAAGCTTCTTTGTGTCACCTGTCAGTACAATGTCGACACCGTATTCCTTTACAGCGGCTACTGCGCCCTTTACTACCTCATCGGGTGCGTTATCTCCGCCGAATGCGTCTATAGCTATTTTCATGATCCGTTTTCCTTTCGTTACGGTAATTTTTAATCTTCAATAATTCCCTGCTCAAAGAGTGCCTTTCTGAGATCCGCAAGACCTCTGTCCGCAACCGTCCTGTATCTTAATTTCTTGTCCTTTATCCTCTCGGGGAGCGGAGGTAATATTCCCATATTCGCCCCCATCGGCTGAAAGTCCTTATTTTCGGTACTTATATGCTTTGCAAGCGCCGCCGTCATACAGGTTTCGGGCAGTTCGAGCGGCTTTTCACCGTCAAGCGCCCTTGCAAGGTTTATTCCCGAGATAATTCCCGATGCCGCGCTTTCGACATATCCCTCAACGCCTGTCATCTGACCCGCGAAGTAGATATTATCGCTGTCGATAAGTCTAAAATTCTTATCAAGCAGTCCGGGGGAATTAAGGAATGTATTTCTGTGCATAACGCCGTATCTTACAAACTCCGCGTTCTGAAGACCTGTTATCATTGAGAATACTCTCTTCTGCTCGCCGAATTTCAGGTTTGTCTGAAATCCCACAAGGTTATACAGCGTACCCTCGTTGTTTTCTTTTCTGAGCTGTACAACCGCATAAGGTCGTCTGCCTGTCCTCGGGTCGGTAAGACCGACAGGCTTCATACAGCCGTAACGCACACTTTCTATACCGCGCTTTGCAAGCACCTCAACAGGCATACAGCCCTCGTACACCTTGAGATTTTCAAAGCTTTTGAGCGGTACGCTCTCCGCGTTTACAAGCTCATTATAGAACGCCTCATACTCTTCCTTTGTCATCGGGCAGTTGATATAATCAGCCTCGCCCTTGTCATAGCGTGTTGCGAAAAATGCAAGGCTCATATCAATGCTCTCAGCGGTGACTATAGGTGCCGCCGCGTCATAGAAGCTGAGCGGACTGCCGCAACGCTGCTGTATCTTTTCGGCGAAAATATCGCTTGTAAGCGGTCCTGTTGCTATTACGGTGTTACTTTCGGGGAACTCGGTTATCTCGCCGCTTACGATCTCTATATCCGTGTGATTTGTTATCATCTCGGTCACAGCGTCGGAGAACTCCGTGCGGTTTACCGCAAGAGCGCCGCCTGCGCTGACTTTTGTTTTCTCTGCCGCGATCATCGTGACGGAGTTCATATAGCGCATTTCTTCCTTAAGCATACCGCAGGCACTGGCAGTGTCGGCACTTTTCAGCGAATTACTGCATACAAGCTCCGCAAAGCCCTTGTACTTGTGGGCAGGCGAATACTTTTCGGGTTTCATCTCGCAAAGTCTTACATGAAAACCTCTGTTCGCAAGTGCCCATGCCGCCTCTACTCCCGCAAGACCCGCGCCTATCACGGTAACAGTCTTTTTATCCAATTTATCTTATCCTTATCAGTCGTTTTTCTTATCCTCATCGGCGGGACGTACATATCCGCAACCGTCCTTAGCGCAGTATACCTGTCCCTGCTTGCCGACTTTCTTGAACAGTGTTGAGCCGCACTTGGGGCACTTGTCCGCAAGCGGTGTATCCCACGTCATAAAGTTGCAGTCCTTATAATTCTCACAGCCGAAGAAAGGTTTGCCCTTCTTTGACTTCTTTGCAAGCATCTTGCCTCCGCAGTGAGGGCAGGTACCGCCTGTTTCGTTTACTATTCTCTTGGTGTTCTTACACTCAGGAAATCCCGAACAGCCGAGGAATTTTCCGTAAGGTCCTATCTTTATGACCATAGGCTTGCCGCACTTGTCGCAGATTATATCTGTAGGCTCATCGGGTATCTTTACCCTCTTGCCCTCCATATCCTTTTCTGCCTTTGTCAGCATCTTGTCAAAGCCCGTGTAGAACTTTCCGAGTACGTCTACCCAGTCAGCCTTTCCTGCTTCTATCTTATCAAGGTCGCTTTCCATCTGAGCTGTGAACTTAGCGTCAACTATACGCTCAAAGTGACCTTTCATAAGGTCGGTTATTACAGTACCGAGCGAGGTAGGCTTTAACTGCTTTGCTTCACGCTCAACATAGTGTCTGTCAAGTATTGTGGCGATAGTCGGTGCATAGGTAGACGGTCTGCCTATGCCGTTTTCTTCAAGCGCCTTTATAAGGCTTGCTTCTGTATATCTCGGTGGCGGCTGAGTGAAGTGCTGGTTGCCTGTAAGCTCTTTAACCTTCAGCTTTTCGCCGACTTCAAGAGCAGGGAGTGCGCCGCCCTCTTCTTCGTCATTATCCTTGCTTTCTTCATACAGCTTTGTAAAGCCGTCAAATTTTACCGTGTATCCGTTTGCCTTGAACAGACAATCGCCGCAGGTGATATCAACAGCCTTGGTATCAAGGAGCTGATTTTCCATCTGACTTGCCATAAAGCGCTCCCATATCAGCTTATACAGCTTATACTGGTCGCTTGTAAGCGCAGATTTCACCTTATCGGGAGTTAGTGTGATTATTGTCGGACGAATAGCCTCGTGAGCGTCCTGAGCGTTGCTCTTTGACTTGAACACTCTGGGCTTTGACGGCAGATATTCCTTGCCATATGTTGTTTCTATCATCTGAGCGGCTGCGGCTTTTGCCTCGTCCGAAATACGCAGGCTGTCGGTACGCATATAGGTTATGATACCTACCGCGCCCATATCGGGTATCTCAACGCCTTCGTACAGCTCCTGAGCCGCTTTCATTGTACGTCTTGCGTTGAAAGACAGCTTTCGTGATGCTTCCTGCTGTAAAGTCGAGGTTGTAAACGGCGGCGCGGGAGTTTTCTTTCTTGTGCTGTTCTTGATATTTGTTATGATGAACTCGCCGTTTTCAAGCATAGCGAGAACCTTGTCGGTTTCTTCTTTATTGAGTGCCTTGAACTTCTCGCCTTTTACTTCCGTCAGCTTTGCGGGGAACGCGCGTCTGCTTGAGCCCGACAGGAACTTAGCGTCAATACTCCAGTACTCCTGAGCCTTGAAGTTCTCGATCTCCTGCTCTCTGTCAACGATAAGTCTTACGGCAACCGACTGTACTCGTCCGGCAGAAAGTCCGCGTCTTACTTTTTTCCATAAGAACGGGCTTAACTTATAGCCAACTATTCTGTCAAGGATACGTCTTGCCTGCTGAGCGTTGATAAGATCCATATCGAGCGTTCTCGGGTGGCTCATACCTGCCGCGATACCGCTTTTTGTAATTTCGCTGAATGTAACACGCACAGGTGCATCGGGGCTTATCCCGAGGACGTGTGCCAGATGCCATGATATAGCCTCACCCTCTCTATCAGGGTCGGTCGCGAGGTACACTATATCGGATGCCTTTGCATCTTTCTTGAGCTCTTTTATAAGAGCCGCCTTATCTTTTTTGTTTTCGTATTTCGGCTCAAAGTTATTATCAACGTCAACTCCGAGCTTTGATTTAGGCAGGTCGCGTATATGACCTACAGAAGCAACTACGGAATAATCTTTTCCGAGATACTTTTCAATTGTTTTCGCCTTTGCCGGCGACTCAACTATTACCAAATGGGACAAAACTTCGTCTTCCTTTCCGGTGCCGATGCGGCACCCCAAATTCGCCTTTCAAACTGTTTGTATTATTGCTACAGTTTGTGTACGGCGAGCGGCTGCGCCGCCCCCTCTTAACGTTTAATCTTAGCTTTTTGCTTATATAATATAATATAATAAGGTGTGCTACCATCTTCCGTTGCACTATCTTTCTTGGCTCCCTTGCCAAAGGGAGCTGGATTGCGACAAGCGAAGCCGTTATCCATACCTCTATGTTCGGCGATTATTTCAACGTTAAAATCACTCCCGTTTGACTGTCGCAAGACTGAGGGATCGTTGCTACAAACCTTATTGTCGCTTCTGCGTTATACAAGCAATTCTCAACAATTAAATTACAGCTTGCAATCTCAACGCGTAATTATATAGTGCGATTGTTAACCGAGTTTAACATCAGCTTACTTTCTGCTTTTCGACAATTCCCATGCAATGACCGATGCCGCCACAGATGCGTTAAGGCTCTCGGCACTGCTTATCGGAATGAACAGCGACTTGTCGCAAAGGCTCTTCACTGTATCGGTAACGCCGTTGCCCTCGTTGCCGATAACCACGGCGGTCTTTTCGGGGAGCTTTTCCTCGCCGAGCTTAACCGCTCTGTCGGAGAGCTCCGCCGAGTACACGGTAAATCCTCCCTTTTGCAAAAGCGTGATCGCTTCTTCGGTTTCACAGCAGTATATCGGAAGGCGGAACAGCGAACCCATCGCGCTCCTTACGGTTTTTGGTGCAAACACGTCCGCACAATCTCCGACAAGTATAACACCGTCGATCGAAAATGCGTCGCAGGAACGAATAATCGTTCCAATGTTACCCATATCTTGTAAATTTTCCAATATTATAAACTGTCTGCTACTATCTATTGTACTTAAATTCAGAATTTTGTCAAGATGTCTTACCGTAATAAAAATTCCCTGGGGGGATTTTGTGTCGGAAATGCTGTCCGCTACCTCCTCGGTGATCTGTATCATTTTGCAGTGCTCCTGCAAAAGGCGGATACACTCGGGATATTTTTCCGCGGCGGCGGCAGTATAGTATGCGTTTTCACCTAAGGTGCAACCGCTCCTTACCGCTTCAACAGCAAGCTTAACACCCTCGCATGGGAAAAATCCCGACTGTCTGCGGTATTTTCTCTGCTCGACAAGCTTTCTGTATTCCTTTATATAACTGTTTTGCTTTGAAGTGATTTCCATATTTCTCCTTAACACTCAGTTTCTTGACTTTTACCTGTCGTTATGCTAAAATTTCTTTATCCGTGTACGGTAAAGAAAGGACTTATTACATGATTTTTTCCGAACTCAGCCTTATTGAAAAGGAAACAGGGCTTAAATACGACCCCGAAACCGCTACGCTCAGCGGCGTGAAGAACGGCGTTCCCATCGTGGTTTTCGACAACGACAAAAAGCACAGATTTGATATAGTGTGCGGTGCGGTGATAACCGACCGACAGTTCGGCAGGATATACACCATGGCTGAGCGCTTTCCCAAGAAAACAATGCTCGGCGTTGAAAATGTTGACGGCTGTGTCAACATCTACTGCAAGGGATATAACCTCATGCAGGAAAATCTGCCGATACTCATTGCATTTTTGGAAAAACTCACTGCCTATTTAAAGAGCGAAATGCGCGGTACAACACCCATTCAGGTCGCAAAGGTGCTGGAGCTTGAAGACTATGAGATACTCACAAGGCGCAGACGCTCCGACGGAACTGTCCGCCCGCCGTTTGATGTAAAGGGCACTGTAAAAGGCGTGCTCGGCGGTATCCTGGGTCTTGTCATAGGCTCTGCTATTTTCGTGGCGTTTATAATGATGTCCGACCTTGTCGGCTGGATAGGCGGCGTTATAATGTCCGCCGCGGTAATATCGCTCTACACCGTGTTCTCAAAGAAGCTGAGAACCGTGGACTGCGTATTCACCGCGATACTTACATTTGCGGGTTGGGCGCTGTCAAACGGCTTTGCTTATCTGTTCCAGATATTCTTAAAGGAGCAGGAAGCGGGCACTGTAGTCAACATATTCGGCATACTTGATGATCTGGCGAAATACTCCATGCAGTATACCGAGCTGTCAGGCAATATGCTCAACCGTCTTATTGTGACATTTATTTTCGTTGTTGCGGGCGCTATCGGAAGCTATATATTCTACTACAAGCACCACAGCAAGGATATGTATTAAAAGGATTTATATACCCGGCTTGCAGTCGGGTATATTTTAACCTTTAAGTCAGCAGCTCTGTACTTCAATATAAAAAATCACACGCCCATAATAATGTGGGCGTGTTTTTTTCTCTTAAAGAGCAGCCTTAGCCTTCTCAACGAGTGCAGTAAAGCCTGCGGGGTCATTGATAGCTATCTCTGACAGCATCTTTCTGTTAAGACCGATGTTAGCCTTCTTTAAACCGTTGATGAATGTTGAGTAGTTAGTACCGTTCATCTTGCAAGCAGCGTTGATTCTTGCGATCCAGAGCTTTCTGAAATCTCTCTTCTTTAAACGTCTGCTGATATAAGCATACTGACCTGACTTCCAGACAGCTTCCTTGGCAGTCTTAAAAAGTCTGCTCTTGCCGCCCCAGTAGCCCTTTGCCAGCTTTAATGTTTTATTTCTTCTCTTGCGAGTTGCTAATGCACCTTTAATACGAGCCATCGTTAAATTCCTCCTATAGTGAATATTGCGCCGAAACGGTCGCAGTTAGTTTTTATTTGTAAGGTATGAGCTTCTTAACTTCTGCAACGTTCGTCTTGTCGCAGTATCCTGCTGCACGATTGATACGCTTTCTCTTTGTAGCCTTCTGTGTCAGTCTGTGACGACGGTTTGTCTTCTGGTACTTGACCTTACCGTTCTTGGAGAGGTTAAAACGCTTTTTAGCACCGCTGTGGGTTTTGATCTTGATCTTCTTTGCCATGAGTGGAATCCTCCTTATTTATTTTCCGCCGGTTTTTCGGCGTCCTTCTTTGCTTTCTTGCCGTTTGCCGCTGTCTTGGGAGCTACAACTGCCATATAGTTTCTGCCCTCAAGCTTAGCAGGCTTTTCGCATGAGCCGTACTCTGAAACCGCTTCAAGAACTCTCTGCATAAGCTCCTCACCAAGATTAACGTGTGACAGCTCTCTTGCTCGTCTGTAACGAACCTTGATACGAACCTTGTCGCCGTTCTTAAGGAACTTTATAGCCTGATTAGCCTTTGTGTTAAAGTCGTTGGTGTCGATGTTGAGCGACATCTGTATCTCTTTAAGCTCAGCCTGTTTCTGGTTCTTTTTAGATTCCTTTTCCTTCTTTGACTGCTCGAAACGGAACTTGCCGTAATCCATGATGCGGCATACCGGAGGAGTAGCTGAAGGAGCGATAAGCACGAGGTCTAAGTCAGCCTCAATTGCCATATCAAGAGCCTGCGCCGAAGACATAATGCCGAGCTGTTCGTTGTCAGCTCCGATCACGCGGACCTCTTTTTCATTTATCTCTTCGTTGATGAGTTGTTCTTTTGTGCTGATTTTAAAGCACCGCCTTTCTGAAAACAAATCGTTTTATGCAAAACAAAAAGCGTGATAAACTGCAATGCAGATTCTCTCACGCTGTACAAATATTACAGACGGAACTATGTTATAGTCCGTCGGGAATTTCTGTAATTACCTCATCGAACAACCAAGCGGCGTAAATGGGTGAGAGTGCTTCTCTGCTTTTGTTTTACAATTTAATTTACTAGAAAATTATACAACATTAAATCGGAGTTGTCAATAGGGAAAGTGAAATTTTTTCGGAATTTTGCTTCTTTACTGCCGGCTGTTGATTTTTACTTAAAATTATGCTACAATAATTACAACAAATAAGGAGGTTTTATATATGCCGAACATCAAACCTGTTTCCGATTTACGCAATTACAATGCGGTTCTCAGCGATATTTCCGAGGGTGAACCCGTGTTTCTTACCAAAAACGGCAGAGGTCGTTATGTGATACTTGATATTGACGATTACGAAAAGCAACGTGCAACATTAAAATTACTGTCCGAGCTTAACAAAGCTGCAAAATCAGCTGAAACGAAAGGCTGGCTTTCAGAAGATGATGCCGACAAAGCCATTGAAGATATTATATAAAGCCGACGGTGATACGGTTTGTATTTATCGCATTATAAACGGCAGACGTGATTACCGCCGCATACTTTTCAGATAGCTATATAGAGGTTGTGACGCAACCCGAAAAAAGTGAGTTGAAGCGCTAAAATAGTGCGCTCGGCTCGCTTTTTTGTATGGTTCACTTCCACTATATCGTTTTAGTATTTAATACCGATAGCAAGCTACCGATAGTTCTGTTTGTAGGATAGCACTTCTCGGGTTCGCTATTCTGGTTAATAACGTTGCTGCTATGTGCGAGGGAGACAACCAAAGGGACTAGGGTGAGGGACTTAAGCAGCCCCTAACCCTATCCCTTAGGTTTTCTCCCTCGCGCTCCCACTTTCCTTACTCACACCCGTACCCCGCTAGGGTGTTGGCGATAAGACATACAAACGACTGAGTTTTTAAAAATTTGTATAAGCGGGTCGCTGACGCTCACTTAGTCCCATTTTAGTACAGATATCTCAGGATAGTAGCGTTCTTTTTTGATAGTCGGTGACAGTGCAGTTGCATTGATTTACTCACGAAATTATTAACAACTTGCAAGCACGGAAATTGTTTTCAGCGTTGTTGGCGACATATTTATTTTTTTGGCATTTCAACAATATGTTGCACTGCAATTTTAATAAAACTTAGATAAATCAAGAAGTTGTGATAAATTTTTATATTTCATCACAGCCCCTTTTACATGTTAAAAGAGTTCTTATAGTCCTCTCCCCAACACTTCATAGCGTCAAGTATAGGATTAAGACTTTTGCCGAGCTCGGTCAGCGAATACTCTACCCTTGGCGGAACTTCGGCATATACCTTGCGGTTTACAAGTCCGCTTTCCTCCATATCACGAAGCTGTGAGGTCAGCACCTTCTGCGAAACATTGCCGACCGACTTTTTAAGCTCGCCGAAACGCTTTGTACCTGTAAGCAGATCACGCAGTATCAGCACCTTCCACTTGTCGCCGATAAGCGTAAGTGTTGTTTCGACCGGGCAGGCGGGCAGTTCTTTTACGGTTTTCAGTTCACTCATAGCTTTACCTCTTTTCCGCTTGGTTATCAAACAGTATCATATTGATACTTACAATCCGATTATACCATACTCACCTTTACGCCGTCAACATTCCGCAACAAAAATTTTTTAAAAAATTTTTAACAATTGCCTGAATGCAAGCAAACCGCGCGGCTATGCAAATGTTACTTTCGGGTAACCGTGCAATAGTCACCCCAAGGTAACTAGCCTACAAAAAAGTGCGTACTTTACAGCCGGTTTCCGTTGTGATATGATAAGGTCAAGGAAAGAGAAACAGCGCTGAATCTTCCGGAAAAAGCAAATAAACCCACAGAATTTCAGGAGGATTTTAATATGAACAAGAATACTTACACAAAGGTAGCACTCGCAAAGGGCGAGGTAGGCGTGTACGACTTCGGAGAAGTAAAGCTCCACGCGTACAAGACAAACGACCTTATTGACGATGAGGTTTTCATTGTCGAGAAAAACGGAAAGGCTGTAGTTATAGAGTCGCCGTGCTTCTTTGACAACATTTCTGAGCTTACCGGATATCTGAAAGACATTGATGTTGAGGGAATACTCGTAGCATACCACGGTGCAGGCGCAACATTCCTGCCCGATGTACCGAAATATGCAACTCAGAATGCGGTCGAATATTCCGAAAACGGCGGCGGCAAGGCACTCATCAACAACTTTACAAATGCTTTCGGCGAGAGCTTTGACAAGTCGGTACACGAGATCACAAATGTTATCGGCGAGGGAAAGATCACTATCGGCGGTATTGACTTTGTAATAGCTAAAACTGCCGAAGCGTTTGACATTGAGATACCCGAGATCAACGCGGTTTATACTCATATGCTCGGTCATGACTGCCACTCTATCGTAGCAGGTGCAAGTCACGCAGACGCTATCATCGGTCAGCTGAACGGCTACATCAATAAGGGCTACACGCTGATACTTACATCACACTACACACCCGAGGATTTAAAGGACGCAGAAACTAAGATAAATTACCTTGAAAACCTCAAGAAGATCGCGTCTGACTGTGCAACTGCCGATGAATTCAAGGCTGAAGTAAACAAGCAGTACCCCGATTACAGCGGTGCTAACTATCTCGATATGACCGCAGGCTTCTTCTTTGCGTAATAGTTCTTATGCTGTTCAATTATAATTTATAAAGTCACATAGGGTTGTTGAATAACATTTCGACAGCCCTATGGCTTATGAGGTGAGATCATGGACTATCAGGAATATATCGTAAACTCTGTTCACACGGTAATAGCCGCGACAACGGACAAAAACGGACTGCCTGTTACCTGCGCCATTGATATAATGGACTGTGACGATGACGGATTGTATTTCCTGACGGCTAAAGGCAAAGGCTTTTACGACAGACTGACACGCAATAAGTATGTTTCTTTTACAGGCATTAACGGCAAAGATACTATGAATATGACCGCCGTTTCTGTAAGAGGAAAGGTTATTGAAACAGGAAGTCAAAGACTCCCGCGGCTTTTTGAAAAAAATCCGTATATGGCTGAAATCTATCCTACAGAGGACAGCAGGAAGGCACTCACTGTTTTCCGAATATATGACGGCGAGGGCGAATGGTTCGACCTTTCAAAAAAGCCGATCGAACGGAGATCATTCACGATAGGCGGCGGAAAGGTGACAGACAAAGGATATTTCATAACCGAAAAATGCACAGGCTGCGGAAAATGCCTTGCCGTCTGTCCGCAAAACTGCATTGACAAAGGCTCGCCTAAGCCTTATAATATCAGACAGAACAACTGTCTGCACTGCGGCGGCTGCTTTGAAATATGTCCTGTCGGAGCGGTAGAACGAATATGATCTTACAAACAGGAATGCGAACAGATATCCCCGCATTCTACCCGGAATGGTTTATGAACAGAATAAAAGAGGGTTATGTACTGGTGCGAAACCCTTATCACGAAGAACAGGTAACCGAATATGAGATAAATCCCGATGTTGTTGATCTTATTGCTTTCTGCACGAAAAATCCTTACCCTATGCTACAGCATATGGGAAAGCTTGAAAAGTACGGGCAATACTGGTTTGTCACTATAACTCCTTACGGCAAGGAGCTTGAGCCGAATGTTCCCGACAAGAAATTTGTTATAGAATGCTTCCGTGAGCTTTCCGGAATTGTCGGGATAAATTCGATCGGCTGGCGGTATGATCCGATAATAGTAAACGACAGATATACGGCAGATTATCACATACCGGCTTTTGAAAAGGCGGCATCACAGCTTGCAGGCTTTACAAAGACTTGTATCATAAGCTTTGTAGATATTTACGAAAAAGTAAAATGCAACGCTCCCGAAATACAGGCAGTCACAATGAACGAACAGATCGCCATAGCAAGCGCGTTTGCCGAAACAGGCAGAAAATACGGCATTACGGTCAAGGGCTGTCACGAGGACAATATCCTCGCAGACTGCGGCATAGATATGAGCGGCTGTCTGAATAAGAAGGTATACGAAAAGGCGCTCGGTATTACGCTTAAAATGCCGAAAAAGAAATCTCAGCGTGAATGCAACTGCTTTTTCGGAACGGATATAGGCGCATACAACTCCTGCGGACATTTCTGCCGATACTGTTACGCAAACGCAGATGTAAGTTCCGTAAAGAAAAATATGGCTCGGCACGATCCGAAATCGCCGTTTCTGATAGGCGGTCATATGCCGGGTGATATTATCAGACACGCCGAACAGTACAGCTATATTGACGGTCAGCTGAGTTTATTTTAAGAAGAGTGAATGATTATGAAAAAGCTTATAGAATATTTACTTAACGAAAATGCAAGCTACAGGGATATCACTATGCCGACCGATGAAAAAGAGCAATTTCAGCTTTACCGCAGTCTTGTAAATGTCCGCCCCGCTATGAAGATCTCAGCGGAATATCTCAAAGCCGAGGACAAGCTTCTGCAAAAGCTCACAGCACAGAAAGGTATTACCGACATTGCCGATTTACAGCCTGCCGGGAAGAATATTTATCTTTGGCAAGGCGACATAACAACGCTTGAATGTGACGCGATCGTCAATGCCGCAAATTCGGGGATGACAGGGTGTTATCACCCTTGCCACAATTGCATCGACAACTGTATCCACACCTTTGCGGGAGTAAGACTACGGCTGAAATGTGCGGAAATGATGGAATTACAAGGGCATGAAGAACCGACCGGAAAAGCTAAGATCACTCCCGCCTACAATCTCCCCTGCAAATATGTTATCCACACGGTAGGACCTATAGTACAAGGCAGGCTGACCGAAAAGCACCGTGAACTGCTGAAAAGCTGTTATGAAAGCTGTCTTGAGCTTGCGGTGATGAAAGGGATAAAAAGCATAGCTTTCTGCTGTATCTCGACCGGAGTTTTCGGTTTTCCGCAGGATAAGGCGGCGGAAATTGCCGTGCAGACGGTAAGAGAATTTCTGAAAAACCACGATATAGAGGTGATATTCAATGTTTTTAAAGATGCCGACTATGAGACCTACAGACAATTACTCGGATAAGCTCAGCCGTCTTAAAAACGAGATAGCCACAGCCGACGCGATAATAATAGGTGCTGGTGCGGGACTTTCAGCATCGGCAGGTTTCGATTACAGTGGCGAACGCTTTGAGAAATACTTTGCCGATTTTCACAAAAAATACGGTATCACCGATATGTATTCGGGCGGATTTTATCCGTTTGAAACGATGAACGAATACTGGGCATGGTGGTCGCGGCACATTCTCATAAACCGCTATGATGTGCCTGTCGGAAAGCCGTATCAGGACTTATTTAAAGCGGTAGCGGACAAGGATTATTTCGTACTTACAACAAATGTCGATCATCAGTTTCAGCTTGCGGGATTTGATAAAAAGCGGCTGTTCTACACGCAGGGCGACTACGGCTTATTTCAGTGCAGTGAGCCGTGCCGAAGCGAAACCTTTGACAACGAAAGTGCGGTGCGTGCTATGGTAAAGGAACAGCGCAACATGAAAGTCCCCGACGAGCTTATCCCGAGATGCCCGTACTGCGGCAAGCCTATGGCTATGAATCTGAGATGTGACGACAGTTTTGTGCAGGACGAGAGCTGGTACGCCGCCGCAGAGCGTTATGAAGAATTTATCCGCAGGCATAAAAATCTGCACATTCTGTTTCTGGAGCTCGGCGTAGGATTTAACACTCCCGGGATAATAAAATATCCGTTTATGCAGATGACGGCAAGAAATCCGAAAGCGGTTTACGCTTGTGTCAATATGAACGAGGCGTATGCACCGAGGGAGATTGGCGACAGGGCGGTTTGTATTGATGGGGATATTGGTGATGTGATTGAAAGCTGCGCCCGGGGATAAGCTTAAATACAGGCAAAAATAAAACGACTAAGGGAGCGTTCCTTTAGTCGTTTTTGTGCTTGCGGGGGGGAGTTTCAACCGTGTTATGAGTGATAAACCGGAATTTGACTATCAGGCTGAAAGTTTCGTGAGTTCAACAAATCGATTGGAAACTAATCGAAGTTGCTTTTCATAACTTTCTAACTTTAAAGCACACCGAAATAGGTATCATCTCTGCCTTCTTCGCCTTGTCACTTGTGTCATTCATATCACTAACATTTTGCTCAATCATTTGTTCAATTACAAATCCTGCTCTTGCAAGAGCGTTAATATATGTCGAAATCATACGATTGCACAAAACAACTTCACTATCATGTACAGGCATTTTATAATAAGATTCATCGAAGTAACTTGTTCCGAACACCATTTTGCCGTCGTCCAATACATTTTTCCCGCTTTCTCGCGAAAAGGCAACGCAATGATATAGCGTGTGATTCCAACTAAAAATAAATATTCCATCATTTTTTAAACAGGAAGCAATTTTATTGAAAGTCCCTTGCAAATCGGTAGTCCACCCAATACCATATATAGAATATACATAATCAAAATAATCTTGAGGGAGATTCATTTCTTCCATTGAACTACATATAAGATTTGCCGCATATCCATATTCTTTTAAATACTTTTTGGCATTATCAAGTTGATTCTGAGAAATGTCAATTCCCCATAACTCGCCGGCATTTCTTTCAGCATGATATTTTAAGGAATGACCGCTACCGCAACAGATTTCTAACATCTTCTTACCGGTTACATCTCCAAATAGTTTTAATTCATCTTCCGTTGGAAATTTCACACCGTACTGCGGAAGAGCAGTTGTGCCAAACCAGAAATCTGCATGATTATTCCAATATGTTTTATTATTATTTACAATTGTGTCATTTTTCATAGCTATACCCCACCTACAAATTTCGATTTATCTATACAAAATAGTTATACATTCTTCTTTTGTTATTCCGTAAGCCGTTTCGCACTTACTGTTTTTGAGGAACTTAAACCCGCATTTTTCCTGCATTCTTTTTGACTGAGCGTTATCGGTAAAATAACCGCATACGATGAAGTCAAAACCGATATATCGCAGATATATTGTAACATGGACAAAAGTTGAATTCAATAGAATTAAAGTTGTGCTAAGAGAAGAAAATGCAACAACGAAAGCCGCGGCAAGATCACCGCGGCTCAACATTATTACATTATCGCCGTGTTTAAACTCAGGCGATAGCCAAAGCTGTTACGCTGAACATACTCGGGCCGTCTGTGGCCTTAGGAACGATCTTTACTGTATGCTCGCCTGCCGTATCAAAGCTCTTGAGCTGCGCACACTCAACATAGTTACCCCAGCCGCCTGTAAAATCAGCACTGAGCGTTGTTACAAGCTCGTCATCAATGTAGATATCGGCTGTGCAGCCTGCCCTTGTGTACTTGCCGTAAAGTATACCTATTTCCTTTGCATTGACTTTAAATGTAAGTGCCGTGTCATTGGTATCTTGGTCGCCGCCTTTAAAGATCCACAAACCGTCAAAACCTCCGAACTGTGCATCACGTGACATAAAAGAACCGTTCATTGTAACTGCGTCGCCTGCCTGTGCAAGTGTCAGGAGAGAGCCGTTTTCAAACGATGCTTTTGTAGCGGGAGTTGAGAAGTCGCTCTCATCGCCGCTTATGCTGTCAATATCCTTGTCTACATCTGAAATGTAAGCCTGAAGAAGCTGGGATACTATCTTGTGACCGGGTACATTGGGGTGAATGTTATCATCGGAAATATCCTTCCATGCGATGTCGCCGTGCTTTATCGTATCAAGAATGGTGTTTCTGTATGATATCATAGGCAGGTCGTAATGCTTTACGATCTCTGCGTGCTGTTCCTGGAAGCTTGTGCCGTCTTCCTGTGTTGTAGCTATTGTAATGATAGCGGGGTTGGTTGACGACTTCCAGATGGTTCTCAGCAGGCTGTCGTATGAATCCTTGTTACGCTCTGTGTTTTCCGTTGTATCATTTACAGAGAACTCTACAAACACAAGGTCGGGGCTCTTTGACAGAAGATCTGCAGTTACTCTGTGTACGCCGATGTATGAGCCTGTGGCGCCTATGCCCGCATTTACATAGTTTACTTTTGCACTTGAATATGTCTGCTGTAACCAGTCAGCTGTAAGCTTTGCATAGCAAAGCTCATTTCCGGCGCTTGTGCCCTGTGTGATAGAGCCGCCGATGAAGCCTACAGTTACTTCCTCGCCGTTTTTGAGCTTCTTTATTACATTTGCAAGTCTTACCTTGTTGCCCTCGTTAAGACGTGACATATCGATCATATGCTGTGTCAGGTCGCCGTCGAGAGTGTACTTTGTATAATTTGCTTCCAAATCCTTTGACTCCTCCTGTGAGCTTTCATCTTTGCTTTCTTCAGCAGAAGATGCGTCCGACTCCTCTGCGGCGCTGCTTGCTTCTGAGCTTTCTGCTGCCGATGATGCCGTACTGCTTTCGGTACTGCTTGCCGTGTTGTTCGCACAACCTGTTACAGATACCGCAAGAGCGGCTGTAATGAGTATCGCAAGTATTCTTTTCTTCATATTACTGCCTTTCCTTTTGTTAAGTCCTGTTAAGCGAATTTAAGGTAATCGCTTACACAAATATATCACTATTTTTACCGAATGTCAAGATAAAGCGGTAAAATTTTCTGAGCAATTTTTACATAATTCTGTTGAAAACGATGCCGTAATATGTTAAAATAAATACAAGCCGATTTTACTTCGGCAGTATGATAAAATTAAGCGAGGAATAAAATAAATGACTGACAAGAAAATAATCAGCCCGGCAAATAAGGCGTTCTCGTATATGGGCAGAATTGACTTTTCAAAGCCGGACAGCCCCCTGTTCATCTATGCGGGAAGCATGGTGAGCGCAAAATTCACAGGAACATCGGTCGGAATGATGATTTTTCCCCACCTTATATATAAAGTGACATGGATCGGCGTAATAGTTGACGGCATTCAGTATAAGTTTGACCTCAACCATTCCGATACACCCGTATATATTCCAATTATTGACGGATTGGAAGACGGCGAACATACTATTACTATATTCAAGAGAACTGCAGGCTCGCACCACTACTTCAATTTCTGCGGACTTATGATCGACAGCAACGCGGAAGTCAGACCCGACAACCACGAATACGATATGAATATTGAAGTGTACGGCGACAGCGTATCGGCAGGCGAGGTGGTAGAAGCTGTGAATTATTGCGAGCACACCGACCCCGAGCACATCAACCAGTTTGACAACAGCTGGTTCTCATATTCGCTCCAGCTTGCAAGAAAGCTCAACGCCCGCATCAACTGCAACGCACAGGGCGGCATTTCGCTAATCAACGGCGCAGGCTATTTTGATAACTATGTCGGCATGGAAACGGTTTATAAGCAGATGGGCTATGAGCCGCACTTCGAGCTTACCGACTGGGATTTCTCACGCTTCACACCCGATTATGTAATAATCGCGCTCGGTCAGAATGACGCAAACCCCGACCCCAAGCGTATATACGAAAAAGAATACCGCGAAAAGTGGAAGACGGTATATAAAAATATGGTGCTTGACCTTAACGAAAAGTACGGCGGTAAGGCAAGATTTATCGTTATCACAACAGTTCTTATGCACGAGCCCACCTGGGACGATGCACTCGATGAGATAGTAAACGAGCTTGCTATGGATAATGTCAAGCGCTTTAAGTTCAGAAGAAACGGTGCGGCAACCCCGGGTCACCCCCGTATCCCCGAGCAGACCGAAATGGCTGACGAGCTGTACGGCTTTATCACTTCTTGGGAAAAGTAATTGTAATTCTGCACAAAAAGCAAAGTTGAAACAAGGCACAATTCATAAAATCATCACAAATCTATTGAAAGCTTTTGGGAATTGTGCTATTATTAAGTTGTTAAAATATAATGTTAGGAGTATCTGTTATGGCTATTAACGTGCCTAAGGAATATGAAGTTCCGCTTTATCTTTTCCATCAGGGAAAGAACGCCGAAGCATATAAGCTGTTCGGCTCTCATTTTACCAAAAAAGACGGTGTGAGCGGCGTGGTTTTCAGAGTATGGGCACCAAAGGCGGCTGATGTCAGCGTCGTAGGTGATTTCAATCACTGGAACCGTGAAGAAAGCTATATGAAAAAAATCAGCGACGGCGGTATCTGGGAGCTTTTCATTCCGGGACTCAAGAAGTTCGATAACTACAAGTACAGCATCAAGACCGCAAGAGGACAGATAAAGCTTAAGGCTGACCCTTACGGCTACCACATGGAAACACGTCCTAACACCGCATCAAAGGTATACGACATTTCCGGCTATAAGTGGAAAGACACAAAGTGGATGAATGATAAGAAAACAAAGGATGTTTACCGTTCACCGATGAATATATATGAGGTTCATCTCAATTCATGGTTTACAAAAACCGACGAGGAAGAGCTGTTCAGCTATATGCAGCTTGCGGAAAAGCTGGTTCCTTATGTAAAGGAAATGGGCTACACGCATATAGAGATGATGCCTGTAGCGGAGTTCCCGTTTGACGGCTCGTGGGGCTATCAGCAGATAGGCTATTATGCACCCACATCACGTTTCGGAACACCGTCCGACTTTATGGAATTTGTCGACTACTGCCACACTCACGGAGTAGGCGTTATCCTTGACTGGGTACCCGCACACTTCCCCAAGGACGCGGCAGGTCTTTACGAATTTGACGGCGATTACTGCTATGAGTATTCCGACCCCAACAAGCGTGAGCACTACAACTGGGGCACAAGAGTATTCGACTGGGGCAAGCCTGAGGTTCAATCGTTCCTTATTTCAAATGCCAACTACTGGCTTACGGAATATCACATAGACGGTCTGCGTGTAGACGCGGTCGCATCTATGCTCTACCTTGACTACGACAGACAGGGCGGCGCATGGACACCCAACAAGAACGGCGGTAACGAAAACCTTGAGGCTGTGGACTTCTTGCAGAACCTCAACTCGTGTCTGTTCTCGCATCACCCGGGACTTCTGATGATAGCGGAAGAATCGACCGCATGGCCTATGGTCACAAAGCCTGTTGATATCGGCGGTCTTGGCTTCAACTTCAAGTGGAATATGGGCTGGATGAACGATATGCTTTCATATATGTCTATGAGCCCCGAGTACAGACAGTACAACCACGACAAGCTGACATTCTCGTTCTACTACGCATTCTCCGAAAACTACATACTGCCGATTTCACACGATGAGGTGGTTTACGGCAAGTGTTCAATGCTCGACAAGATGAGCGGACCGAGAGAAAAGCGTTTTGCTTCGCTGAGAACATTCCTTGCATATATGACCGCCCACCCCGGCAAGAAGCTGATGTTTATGGGTCAGGAATTTGCACAGTTCAAGGAATGGAATTACAAGACGGGTCTTGACTGGGATATTCTGAAATTCCCGGAGCACGCGCAGTATCAGTCGTTTGTCAAGGCGATGAACAAATTTTATCTTGACAACAAGTCGTTGTGGGAGATAGATTATGACTGGAGCGGCTTCAGCTGGATATCAAACGATGACAACAAAAACAGCGTGATCGTTTTCAGACGTATAGCCTCAAACGGCGATGAGCTTATCGCCGTATGCAACTTCCTGCCGAACGAGCACGAGCAGTACAGCTTTGGCGTTCCTTATTATGCAGACTATAAGGAAGTGTTCACGACCGACGACAAGAAGTTCGGCGGCGACAGTGACGGTAATGCTTCATATACTGCAAAGTGCGAGGGAATGCACGGACTTGAATATTCGATAACAATAAAGATACCCGCAATGTCGGCAATATTCTTAAAGCCTGTCAACAAGCGCAGTCCCGAAAGTGACAAGCCTGCCAAGGCGGTTGAAGCAAAGCCTGTTGAAAAGGCGATTGAGAAGCCCGCTGTAAAGGCAGAGGAAAAGCCTGTTGCAAAGACTGCCGAAAAGCCTGCTGTTAAGGCAGAGGAAAAGCCTGTTGCAAAGGCTGCCGAAAAGCCCGCTGTTAAGGCAGAGGAAAAGCCTGTTGCAAAGGCTGCCGAAAAGCCCGCTGTTAAGGCAGAGGAAAAGCCTGTTGCAAAGGTTGCCGAAAAGCCCGCTGTTAAGGCAGAGGAAAAGCCTGCGGCAAAAGCACCCGCAAACAAAGCAAATACAGCTAACCGTAAAAAAGCGGCAAAGCTAAGAAATAAATAACGGAGGAACTTATTTATGAAACATGTAAAGAAGGAATGCGTAGCAATGCTGCTCGCAGGCGGTCAGGGCAGCAGACTGTATGCTTTGACAAAGGATATGGCAAAGCCTGCGGTTCCTTACGGCGGCAAATACAGAATTATCGATTTCCCGCTTTCAAACTGTGTAAACAGCGGCATTGACACAGTCGGTGTACTCACACAGTACCAGCCGCTCGTACTTAATGAATATATCGGCAACGGTCACCCGTGGGGACTTGACAGAGTTCACGGCGGCGTTCACGTACTGCCTCCTTATGAGTCATCATCGGGTAAGTCGTGGTATGAGGGTACTGCAAACGCTATCTATCAGAACATAAGCTTCATCGACAGATACAACCCCGATTATGTAGCAGTGCTTTCGGGCGACCACATCTACAAGATGAACTACAACAAGATGCTTGAGTTCCACAAGTCACACAATGCCGACGCTACTATCGCAGTCCTTGAAGTACCGTGGGAAGAAGCTCCCCGTTTCGGTATTATGAGTGCAGATGAAAACGATGTTATTTACGAATTTGCAGAGAAGCCCGCAGAGCCCAAGTCGAACCTTGCTTCAATGGGTGTTTACATATTCTCATGGCAGAACCTGAAAAAGCACCTTATCGCAAACGAAAACGATGAGGGCGCAAGCAAGGACTTCGGTAAGAACATTATCCCCGCAATGCTGGCAGAGGGCAACAAGCTGGTAGCTTATCATTTTGACGGCTACTGGAAGGATGTCGGAACGATCGACAGCTTATGGGAAGCTAATATGGATCTGTTAAATCCCAACGTTCCGCTTGACCTCCACGACTCAAGATGGAGAATTTACTCAAGAAACCCCGTAATGCCTCCTCACTACGCAAGCCCCGAGAGTGTTATCCAGAACTCACTTATTTCAGAGGGTTGCAACATTGAAGGTCACATAGACTTCTCTGTGCTGTTTGCAGGCGTAACTATTGAGCCCGGCGCAGTAGTACGTGACAGTATCATAATGCCTAACACAACGATAAAGAAGGGCGCGGTAGTTGAATACGCTATCGTCGGCGAGGATTGTGTAATAGGCGAGAACGTCAAGGTCGGCGCAAGACCCGAATCTATCGAAGATAAGGATACATGGGGCGTTGCGGTAATCGGACACGGCGTAACGGTAAGCGATAATGCGGAGATCAAGCCAAAAGCAATGATCTCGGCTAACGTGTGAACGGGAGGAGAAAAGAGAAATGGCTAATATGGCAAATGTACTCGGTCTGATTTTTGCAAATATGCATGAGCAGAGCGTAGCCGATCTTACAAAACAGCGCACACTTGCAAGCGTGCCTTTCGGCGGCAGATACAGGATGATAGATTTCCCGCTGTCAAATATGGTAAACAGCGACATTGACAACGTTGGCATAATCACAAAGGATAACTACTTATCGCTTATGGATCACTTAGGCTCAGGCGATGAGTGGGATCTTTCAAGAAAGACAGGCGGTATGCACCTGCTTCCTCCTTACGGCAACAGCAGTGCGCTTTACAGAGGCAGACTTGAGGCTATGGCTCAGGTAAAGCCCTTTATCGAAAGCTCAAATGCCGAATATGTACTGCTCTCGGACACCGATGTAGTAGCAAATATCGACTACAGACCTATAATTGATTTCCATGAGAAAAACGGCGCTGATATCACTGTAGTTTACGGCAGAGGAACATTCACAACAGAACAGACGATGACAAAGACTGTTCTGGCAGTCAACGCAGACAACGTTGTATATGATGTTCTTATCCGCCCTGAAATCAGCGGCGAACACAATGTCAGCCTCAATATGTTCGTTGTAAGCAAAGACTTCCTTTTAAATGAGATCCGTGATGCCGAAAGTCGCAATCTCTACAGCTTTGAGGTTGACGTACTTCAGAAAAAATTACACGAGATAAAGGTTCTGGGTTACAAGTTTGAAAAGCCCTTTGCCCAGATCGACAGTATGGATACATACTTCAAGACTAACATGAAGCTTGTTGACAAGAGCCTGCGCGATCATCTGTTTATGAGTGACGCTCCTATCTACACAAAGGTAAGAGATGACGCTCCCGCAAAGTACGGAATTGACGCAGAAGTAAAGAACTCTCTCGTTGCAGACGGTTGCATAATCGAGGGTACAGTTGAGAACTGCGTACTGTTCAGAGGTGTAAAGATTGAAAAGGGCGCAAAGGTAAAGAACTGCATACTTATGCAGGACACTACAGTGGGCGCAAAGGCTGAGATGAACTTCGTCATCACAGACAAAAATGTTACGATCAATGAATACCGCTCACTTGCAGGAACAGAAAGTTACCCTGTATTCGTAAACAAGGGCGCAAAGGTTTAAGCGCACAAAGATAATAACATTCCCTCTCCTATAAATAAATTTGCATGAATAAGAGCCGCGGCATTTTCGCCGCGGCTCTTATTCTTATGATCATAAACTTGTTATACATAATAACACGGACACCGCAGAAGCGGTGTCCGTGTTTGTCTTATAATACAGCTATTTATTTACTCTTTGTTCTGACTGTCAATTTAGACCATGCGCTGTACTGTGTATTCTTGCCTATTGTCTTATAAGCTCTGATTCTGAACTGATAAGATGTATTCTTTGAAAGCTTGCTTACCTTGTAGCTTACAGTACTGTTCTTAGTAACCTTAGTAACAGATACCCACTTCTTACCGTTAAATCTCTGTATTTCATAACCGGTAGCACTGCTGTTCTTACTCCAGCCGAGCGTTACATAATTCTTGGCAGTAGTTTTTGCCTTGAATCCACTCATATTTGCAGGAAGCGTCATAGCTGTGTAATTTGTGTATCCGCTGTACTGGGTATTCTTGCCTACAGTCTTGTAAGCGCGGATACGGAAGCTGTAATTCGTACCTGCCTTAAGACCGCTGACTGAAAGCGTAACGGTTGAATTAGAAGAAACCTTTCTTATCGTGATCCATTTATTATTCTTATACTGCTGTACCTCATAGCCTGTAGCAGAAGTGTTCTTGTTCCACTGAAGCGTTATCGCTGTACTTGTTGCAGTCTTTTTCTTGAATCCGCTTACATTTGTGGGTTTGGTTACAGCGGTAAATTCAGTATATGTGCTGTAAACACTGCCCTTCTTTGCTCTGATACGGAACTTGGTTGCCGTACCTGCCTTGAGGTTCTTAACCGTATAGGATACAACTGTGTTCTTTGTGGGCTTGTATATTGTGACCCACTTGTTATTCTTCATCTGCTGAAGCTCATAGCCGGAAGCGGAAGCGTTCTTACTCCAGCCGAGCGTTACATAATTCTTGGCAGTAGTTTTTGCCTTGAATCCACTCATATTTGCAGGAAGCGTCATAGCTGTGTAATTTGTGTATCCGCTGTACTGGGTATTCTTGCCTACAGTCTTGTAAGCGCGGATACGGAAGCTGTAATTCGTACCTGCCTTAAGACCGCTGACTGAAAGCGTAACGGTTGAATTAGAAGAAACCTTTCTTATCGTGATCCATTTATTATTCTTATACTGCTGTACCTCATAGCCTGTAGCAGAAGTGTTCTTGTTCCACTGAAGCGTTATCGCTGTACTTGTTGCAGTCTTTTTCTTGAATCCGCTTACATTTGTGGGTTTGGTTACAGCGGTAAATTCAGTATATGTGCTGTAAACACTGCCCTTCTTTGCTCTGATACGGAACTTGGTTGCCGTACCTGCCTTGAGGTTCTTAACCGTATAGGATACAACTGTGTTCTTTGTGGGCTTGTATATTGTGACCCACTTGTTATTCTTCATCTGCTGAAGCTCATAGCCGGAAGCGGAAGCGTTCTTGCTCCACTGTAATGTAACTGAAGTCGTAGTCGCTGACTTCATTTTAAGTACCGAAACTGCACCGAGAGGCGTAGTCATCTTTGCTGTCGCCGATACGTTGCTGTAATATACAGACTTTCCTACAGTCTTATACGCCTTTATGCGATAGCTGTATGTTGTTGCCGCACCAAGCTTTGAAGCTGTATAGGTGAGCTTTGAGTTGGAAGTAAGCTTTGTAAGCTGTACCCACTTGCCGCCGCTGTACTTTTCGATTATATAACCGCTCGCATCTGCATTTCTTGTCCATGTGAATGTGGCTGAGTTATCGGTCTTTTTGCTTATCTTGAAATTCTTGACTGCGGGGAGCTTTATAGCAAATGTCTTGCTGACAGTACCTACATATCTGCCGACACCTGTAACGGTTACCTTTGCTGTACCGATATTGGTGTTATTGAGGTAGGATACCGTATAATCAGTCTTTTCATTAAGTGCCTTGCCGTTATACTTAACTGTAACTGTAGGCTTCTGTTCCTTGCCGTTATATTCAAATGCCGTTGCAGACAGCGTTACAGTCGTGTTGCCCATCTTGATGGGATCTACAACTACAGCGCCGCAGGTAGCTTCGACCTGAACCGGATTAGGATCGTTTATCGTTGCTTCTCTGACAGTCTTTGCTGTTATCTTGCAGTTACCGGTCTTAAGCGCCTTGACCTTCAGCACCTGTACATTCGACTCTGAATTATAGCTGCTGCTGATCACTTTAAGTACGCCGGGATCGCTTACCGTCCAGCTTATCTTTTCATTTGCTGTCGATGGATTTTCTTTTAGCTCGATTTCATACTCACTGCCTGTCAGTAATGTATAATTCTGTGCCGAGAAAGTCATTGTAGTTACAGGAGTATAAGCATTGATATCGAAAGAAGCCGTTACGGGGATCATATTATCCGTAGTAGCTGTGATAGTTGCCGTACCCTTCTTATTAAGAACAGTCACCTTACCTGTCAGTTGGTCGACCTTGGCTACACTTGTATCGCTGGATTCCCAAATGATATTATCTGTTGAAGATTTTGTTGAATCCTCTATAGATTTCTTTACGACCGCATTGCAGTCATATGTTGAGCCGACCTTGAGGTCAATCGCCTTAAACGGGAAATTAAGCTCGGTTATAGGGTTTGCCTTAACAACCGTTACCGTAGTTGTAACATATAAGCCTCTTGCCGAGTTTTCGGAAGGCTTCACCTTAGCGGTAACTATTACAGTGCCCGCCTTCTTGGCTGTCAATATACCCTCATCCTTGGAGATCTCGGCTTTTTCCGTATCGTCAACGAACCATTCTACTTTATCGGTCGTGTTGCCCGGAGTGTATTTTACAGTAAATGCCGTCTGATGATTTTCTGCCACGAATACGCCACCATTGGTGACCTTATCTTTACCGTTATAAATTTCAAGCTTCTCGGCAGGCTGAAGTATTGTAAACTTAAGCTTCTTATTCATTTCACCGCTGAGCGATGAGATCTGCATTTCAAAAGAACCCTGTTTTTTTCCTGTTACACTGACAGTTGCTGTTTTACCGTCCCTTGAATACTTAGTAAATGCTACGCCGGCATTCTGGTTGCTTGACTGTATAGCCACCAGCAGACAGTCATCGGTGTTATCGGCATCATCTATAGCGATATCGATGTCCATAACTTCTTTTACATCTACATAAAGCACAGCGTCATTTGCTATTTCCTTGCCGTTTTTATCAAATGCCTTTATGCCCTTGCCCGGATTTTCGACATCTCTGTTCACGATAGCGAAAAATCTCTTGAGTGATCCGGTGAAATTCAGCGATTTACTAAAATCAATAACAACCGATGCTTCGTTGCCGGGATTACAGTTGTCGGAAAATTTCAATGTATAATCAACATACTCTGTAAGCGTTCTGCCGTTATAAGTTACTGTCAGCTCAGGCGCAACAGGCATACCGCCCATATATCCCTGATCAGGTATATCGCTGACGCTTACTTCGTTGTCTTCTGCTACATTCTTCTTTGTTATTTTGAAAGTTTTTTTAGATGTCACACCGGTATAGTTTCCGATACCTGTAAATACAACACTTGCATTACCCACATTTACATTGTCGCTGAATTCGACTGTATAGTCTTCATTTTCAACAAGAGTGGTCTTGTTGCCGTTCATTGTCAGCGTATAATCGGGGGTTATTTCGTCACCGGTGTATGTGATCGGAGCAATACCGCTTACCTGTGCACCGGATATGCTTTTAGGCTGAATTTCATAGTCTGCCTCAATGCTACCGGTATAGTTTCCCTTACCGGTGATTATTGCCGTTGCTTTACCTACATCGATATTATTTATGTACTCTACGGTAAAATCAGTATTCCGAATGAGCGAAAGATTGCGATACTTGATCGCCGGTACAGTAGGTTTGAGCTCACTGCCGAAGTTATAAGTCATATTGCTTAAAGTCGGTTTTGTTATCTCACTGATATCGGCAGGAAGTATCTGATATGTCACATCGATTGTTCCGTACTGTGCAGCAGACTCTATACCTGCAACACGCACGGTAACCAGTCCTGCATTAAATGTGTCGCCTGTGTATTTAAGAGTATAGTCCTTGTCCTCTGTAAGCTCGTTTCCTGCGGCATCCGTAACTATCGGCTTAAGGCACTGAACCGTGCCGTTATATACAACATCGGCTATAGGCTCTTTGATTTTGAATGAGGCATATGACTCTATAGAGTTTACGACCTGCAACTCACAGGTTGCCGAGATATTCTCGGGCGCTTCACCGTCATCTGAAGCAATTCTGTCGGTACTTACCTTGATTTTTGCCGTACCGGTCTTAAGAGCCTTAAGTCTGATTATTTTTATGTTTGGAGTCTTTCCGTCCGTTATTCTGATAACCTCTGCAATGTCATTACCGTTTTCATCTTGTAAAACCGAGCATACCAGAGGTTCGTCTGCCGTATTGGGAGATTCGATTGCTATTATATCATACTCATTTCTTCCATCCATATCCATCATATACTTATTGCTGCTGAATGAAAGAACAGTTGCAGGGGAAGATACATTTACAACAAACGAAGCCTTGGCAGGATCTGCACTGTCGGTCATTGCCGTAACAGTAGCAAAGCCGCTCTTGTTCTGTGCGGTCAGCATACCGGTCTTTTCATCTACCGCAACTACCGATGTATCACTTGACTTCCATATTATTTCATCGGTAGAAGAGTTACCGGCTGTATGCACATCATATTTAAAAATGCTGCTGGCGTCATACTTATCGCCTGTGTTCAGGTTGATCGAACTTACCGTATTACCGTTTTCGTCTTCAAAGCGGAGATTTTCCATCGCGTTTGACTCAAGTATAGTAATAGTGGTCGAACAACTGTATGTTCTCTGATTAAGACCGTATGCTTTGAGCTGCTGTGCGGGATAGTTGTATTTATCATAATACGGATTTACAGCCGATGCAGTTACCGTTATCGTGCCGGCTCTTTCAGCGGTGAGCACACCGTCGGAAGATATCTTAGCCTTAGTAGTGTCGCTGACACTCCACACTATGGTATCGGTCGTGTTTGACGGAGTATTTGCAATTTTAAGCTGGAGCCGCTGATTATCCCTAATCATAACTCCGCCTAAGCTTCCGGTTATATCTTTGTCGCCGTTTTTGATCTTTGCTTCTGTCAGCGGACTAAGTACAACTAAATTTATTTTCTGATTTGCTTTACCGCTTTTTGTTGCAACTACAACTGAATATGAACCCGGAGTTATACCCTTAACAGTAAGCGTTTCCTGTAAAGGGTCGGACGTGGGATTTCGTTTGCATTCAATTTTCTTCTCTGCGTCATCGGCTATACCTAATATAATGCTGTCGTCACAGTTTTCGACACCGTCGCCGATCCGCAAATTAAATTCACACGATGTACCTTTATCTATGTATATAGTTGTTTCGTCATTTACAGGATAATTGCCGTCAGCCGTGGTGATTATCACGTTTTCAGACGGACGCAGAACATCGCCTGCTATCATCGCTATTTCTGTCTGCGCCGTTCCCCATTCAAGCTCGTCCGCAAATGTCTGTAAAGATACAGAGCCGAATACAAGTGACAAAGCAAGTATTCCCGCAAGCGGTCGTTTAAGATAATTCTTCATTGCTTTTCCCTCTCATAAGTTATTGTTTAACGCACTATATTATAACACGTTTAGTACATTATAGCATATTCAGCGGAATTTGTCTATGCCGCTTCTTACAAAACAGAGGTAAAGTAATTGTGAAAAATGCATAATGTTTACATTTTTACATCAGCTCTGTGAGCAGGCGCGCAATGCTTTTTCCCGCAAGCTCTGCGGAATATCTGACCTGGCTTATATCGTTTGCAAGCGCTCCGAATTCAATTACAAGCGAGCCCCTTGTAAGATCCTGATTGTAAAAACGATAATCAAACAGCATAGGGCGCGTCAGTCCCGCATTATCGGCTTCAATGCCGTTTTGCAGATACGTTGCAAACCTGAGATTGTATATGTAATCGGGAAGTATCCCCGTACCGTCGTCACAACCGCATATTATCATGATCTGCGCGGCTTTTTTGCCGTCTATTTCGGCTATCGGTGCAATTCTTACATCTCCGTCCGCTATTCCGTCACGATGTATATCAAGCACCACCTTTATTGACGGATACTCTTTCAGTATCTCCTCTATGCGCTCTCTGCTCCTTGAATAGGAATAGTTGTATATCGGATCGTCAAAAACCGTACCGTCATGAATTGTGCTTATGCCGTTGTCGGCAAGCGTCTGTGCAAGAACCGCTCCCACTCCGACAACACTGTTTGCAGGGCACAGTGACCTGCCGGAATATGACGTGTCGTAATATCCGTCACTGTCGCGCTCATAGCTTTCGGTAGTATGTGTATGTATTATCAGCACCTGCGGGTCACTGCCGCCTTCTATCTTGATGCCCGGCTTTCTTGTACCTTCGGTCAGCAAAATATTTGACGGCATTTCCGTACAGTTTCTCACCTGTCCGTGCTCAAGCTCCACCACATTGTCACCGGTGATCTTACCATAGTGCTTTTCTTCCGTCACTCCGTCCTTTGCCGTATAAGTAGTCAGGTCGTCCTTGTCCTTTCTTATGTTGAGTGAAATAAGCCCTGTCTTGCTTTCCACCGGAGCCAGTGCGGGTACAAGCGACTCTGTCGGTTCGCTTTCCGTAGCGCCCGGAGTACTTACAGTACTAGCAGTACCCGCAGTACTCGCAGTACCCGCAGTACTCGCAGTACCCGCAGTACTCGCAGTACCCGCGGTACTCGCAGTACTTGGCTTCGCTGTGCTTTTACTTTCGGTTTGTGTTGTTTGCTCAATACTGCTGACAGATGAATTTCCCTCGTCAGAGGTTTCGGGCTTGTCCTGCGAAACGGTATCATCGGTCTGTGTGCTTTCGTTTTTGTCAAATTCGTTTATCGGCATAGCAAGCGCCGCGCTGAGCACCGTCAGCCGTTTAAGCCCGTATGCGATATCATCTCCACGGAGCGCACCGCTGACTACATTTTCCGCAACGCCTGTCAGCGTAAAGGATATTACCGCCGCCGCAAGCCCCACTGTGAGTATTTTTATTGCACCTTTGCTTTTATTGCTGTTCATAAGCACCATCCTTTCGATACAGCTTATGAACAGCGGAGAGGATTTATTCACGAATAATTCATCAGCATCGCTATATCGCTCTGAGAAAGCAACGGACAAAGCGTGCGGTTTATCGCCGTTGATATTACATGAGAGTACCTTGCTATCTCAATGTCGATATCGTGCCTTGTAACAAAGAATTTGTCGCTTCCGTTCTCATATTCCATAGATGTCGGCACTCCTACCGCTATCACCGGGATACCCGCCGTTTGCCTGTCAAGCTGCTTTTTGCTGCCGCCGATACCGCTTCCCGGCGCTATTCCCGCATCGGTTATCTGTATAGTCCTGCACAGCCTTTCAGGGTCACTGCAGGTAAGGCTGTCGATCGCTATTATATAGTCGGCGCTTATTTTTTCGGCGCAGAATACAGCGTGATATACGCTGTCAATGCCGGAATTTGCGCTGACATCGGTGCGTATGACCGCAATGTTGCCTATACCGTCCGAGTTGTGCATATTTTCGACAAACTGCGAGGTCGCAAGCACCTTGCCTGCCGTTTTCCACCCAAGGCTGTCCGATGCCACCGAAGGGTTACCCAGCCCCGCAACAAGGCATTTTCCCTCCGGCAAAAGCTTGCGGAATACCGTACAGAGCGCTCTTATCTGACCATCAACATACGGCACATCTCCGCTGTCGATCGTATAATATCTTCCACTTGACCGTCCGAAAGCCGCCTTATCATCCTCCGATATCAATATCTCGGTTATTTTTTCACCGTAAAGCTCGTAGCTTTCGCAGGATACGCCGCTTTTTCGGGCTGTAAACTCACTTGCGAGCTCTGTTCTTCCTGTCATCTTCATAAATTTGACCTCCGCTCAGAAATTTTTAAAAAAAATTGCAAAAAGTATTGCAATTTCAAATCGGACGTGCTATAATAAGTCGTATTGTGAGATATAACTATGATTATATGTAGATCTGAATAAAGGAGGTGCCGTAAGTGCCTAACATTAAATCTGCCAAGAAGAGAGTTTTAGTATCTGCCACAAAGCAGGCTCGTAATAAGGCTGACAAGACCGCTCTTAAGACTATTCTGAAGAAGGTTGACGCTGATACTAACGCTGACAACGTTAAGGTTGCAGTTAAAGCAGTTGATAAGGCAGCAGCAAAGGGTATTATCCACAAGAACGCTGCAGCTAGAAAGAAATCTCAGCTCGCTAAGAAGTTAAACGCTGTTTCCTGAGGATAACGATTTAACGTAACGCCCCATGAGGGGCGTTTTCTTTTTGGGTCGTTTTCCTTTTAACATCAAAAGCATCGGGTTGCATTATTATGCGCCGATGCTCTTTTTTTATTCCGTAACGCTTCTTACCGTATAGCCGTTTTCCTGCCAGTAGTCAATGACATCGGCAAGTATTGCCGTATTGGTTTCGGACACGGCGTGGAGAAGATATACCGCTCCGTTATGCGAGGCTGAGGTTATACGCTTATATGCCGCTTCCCTGTCGGGCTGATCGTCAACATTCCAGTCATTATACGCAAATGACCATAATACAGTATCATATCCCGCATTCTTTGCCGCTTTGAGCGTCCTTACCGAAAACTCGCCGCGCGGCGGGCGCATAGTACTCATCTTGTATCCGCCGAAATTCTCACTGACATATTGCTGTAGTCCGTTCAGCTCATCAAGTACCTCTTCATCGCCGATATCAGGTAATGACGGATGCGTACAGGTATGATTTCCTACCTCATGCCCCTCGTTTATCATACGGCTGACAAGCTCCGGACTGCTTTTAACATAATCCAGCGTAACATAAAATGTAGCCTTTACGTTCTTTTCCTTAAGGATATCGAGTATCCGACCCGTGCAACCGTTTTCATACCCCTCGTCAAAAGTGAGGTATATCGTCTTGTCGTCCTTGTCGCCTATGAATATCCCGCCGTACTCTCCGTACTTCTCCTGTGCCTGAAGCGCACCTACAGGGCGGTTTTCGTTGTCGGTTTCATACCCTTGCCCGTAGCATACCTTTTCCGGACTGTCGGTAAGCAGTGCCGCCTCGGCGGGTGTCTGACCGCCTCTGTCGTCATGCTCCGCACTGTGCCCCACTGTATTTTTATCTGCGGTACAGCCGCAAAGAAGTATTGCCGCCGCTGATACCGCCGCTATTTTTTTATACAAAAAAATCACTCCTTTACGAAAATAGTATCCGTAAAGGAGTGTCTGTAAATCCATTGTAATTATTGGTGTCAGCTGCCGAGATATGTTTTTACCATAGCCTGCAAAAGCTCATCGCGGTCGATGTGGCGTATCAGACTGCGGGCATTGTTGTATGTAGTTATATAGGTAGGGTCTTCGGACAGAATATATCCGACAAGCTGATTTATCGGATTGTAGCCCTTTTCCTTGAGCGCACCGTAAACTGTCGTCAGTATCTCCTTCATCTCGTTTTCTCTTTCGTCTTTGAGTGAGAACGGCATTGTTTTATCGATCATAAAGTATCAGTCCTTTCGTTAATATCTTCAAAAAACCGAAATAATTTTAAGGTTGTTTATACTATTATACACTACAAACCGATAAAATACAATAGCGGACAGCAAATTTTCGTTAAAATCACCAATAGCGGCTTTCATTTTTGGGTAATTGATAAAACTTTACAATTCGCTATTGAATTGAGGGATTATTTTTGTTATAATAACAATAACCAGATTTTCAGGGGGTAAGATAATGGCTGACCAGAAAAAACCTTCATCGACTAACGGTGAATTTAAGACATCGCCTTTAGGCTTCGACAAAAACGAAGTAATGGCATACATAGTACAGCATAACAAAGAGCGTAAAGCCCTTAAGGAAGAAAATGACGAGCTTAAAAGAGCTCTTGAAGAAAAACAGCAGGCGGGTACCGGCTCAGACAGCGAGCTTACCGCTGAGCTTGAAAAGAAAAAGGCCGAGCTTGACGCGCAGATCCTTGAAAGCAGAAAGCAGGTACTTGACGAAAGACGCAAGCTTGCCCAGACCGAAAAGGAGCTACATGTCCTTCAGGATAAGCATTCCGCGCTGACAGAAGAGTTTGCCGCATTCAAGAAGCAGGCGGCAGCTAAGATAGACAAGGCTAAGCACAGCGGCGGAACAATAGATCCCGCACAGCTCGCCGAGATCTCGGCAAAGGCAAATGCCGATGCAAATGCGGTAGTAGCCGATGCGCAGAAAAAGGCAGAAGAGATCATTACAGCCGCCAAGGCATATTTTGCCGACACGGTTCAGAAAACATACGATTATAAGCAGTCAGTTCTTGAAAAGGCTGACGCATTTGCAGGCAGTGTGACATCAGGCGGAGCTGCTCCCGCAGTTGACGTTTCCGCTGTACTCGCCGCAGTAAGCAGTGCTTTGAATGAAGCGATCACAAATGCTCAGAGCGCCATCGCCACAGCAATGGAAGAAGCAAAGAGCAAGGCTTCCGATGAAGTAAACGCAGTAAACGATGCTGTTTCAAAGGCTGTCGAAGACGCAAAGAACGCAGAAGCTCCCGCTTCAGAGCCTACAGACGCTCCGGAAGAAAAGCTTTCTGACGATGCTCAGCTCAGCAGTGCAAAGGCAGAGCTTGAGAACATCGGCGGATTTGACGAAAGCGAGCTTGACTCATATGCTCCGATGAGCGTTGAGCCGTACAACTTTGAGCTTAAGCTTGATATGCCCGCTCAGGCAGATGACAATAGCGATGACGATATTGACGATATGCTTACAGACAACAACGGTCTGTTAAGCTCATTCGAGATAGTATCGGGCGATGATGATATTTCAACAGACAATGTCGACACAGGCGATCTTCTTATAGAAGAAACTCCCGCCGTTGCCGATGTATCCGATCTTCTTGAAGAAGAACCCGTAGTTACCGCGTCGCCCGCAGAAGAAACTGCCTCCGATGATTTCGATGATTTACTTGCAGAAGAGCCCGCTCCCGCACCTGCACCTGTCGCTAAGGAAGAACCTGCTCCGACAGAGGACGATTTCAGCGACCTGCTTGCAGAAGAGCCTGCTCCTGCTCCTGTTGCTAAGGAAGAACCTGCCGCAACAGAGGACGATTTCAGCGACCTGCTTGCAGAAGAGCCCGCTCCCGCACCTGCACCTGTCGCTAAGGAAGAGCCTGCTCCGGCAGAGGACGATTTCAGCGACCTGCTTGCCGAAGAGCCCGATCCCGCACCTGCACCTGTTGCTAAGGAAGAACCTGCTGTAGCAGAAGACGATTTCAGCGATCTTCTTGCCGAAGAGCCCGCTCCCGCACCTGCACCTGTTGCTAAGGAAGAGCCTGCTGTAGCAGAGGACGATTTCAGCGACTTACTCGCAGAAGCTCCCTCTCCCACTGAGCGATCTGTAGACCGTGGTACAGACCACACTAAAGAAAAGCTCAACGAAAGTCGTTCAATGGGTGTAGCCGGCAAGGAGGAAAATGCAAACGATCCGTGGAAGGATCTTGAAGCCCAGATGAACGGCATGACGATAACTCCTCCTCCCGCTCATAAGGCGGCAGACGACGACGGAATGACCTCTTCGTTTGACGATCCTACCGCTCCCGCCGCATCTGCAAAGGAAGAAAAGATAGATATGTCCGATTATTCCTCAATGCTGGGCGGAATAAACGATAACATGAATACGAACACCGCACAGTACGATCCTTCATGGGATCTCAAGATGATGGAAGGTCTTGACGGCGATGATGACGATGACGAGATGAGCTCGGACAACGTCGGCTTCTTCGACCTTTAATAAAAGTAAATACCCGTTGCCGGAAAGCGTATGCTTTCCGGCATAATAATTCACGATGAAATAAGGAGAATAACCTTGGAACTCAACACAAGCGAACTTAAAGAAAAGGCAAAAACGCTCAGAGCCGGCGACAAGATAGAGCTCAGCGGAACAGTATATACCTCCCGCGATGCCGCACACAAGCGTATAAAACAGCTTATCGGGGAGGGCGGAAAGCTCCCGTTTGAAATTGACGGCGCGGCTATTTACTATGCAGGCCCTACAGGCACAAAAGAGGGCATGGCTATAGGCTCGTGCGGTCCGACAACATCGGGCAGAATGGATCCCTATGCTCCGCTCCTGCTCGATATGGGGCTGTCTGCAATGATCGGCAAGGGTGAACGCAATGCGGCTGTGGTCGACGCTATAAAGCGCAACGGCGCGGTATATTTCTGTGCAATAGGCGGTGCGGGTGCGCTTGCCTGTCAGTGTATCACCGAATGCGAGGTAATAGCCTTTGAAGATCTCGGCTGTGAAAGCGTAAAAAGGCTTACATTTGACAAATTCCCGCTGATAGTCGCAATTGACGCGGCAGGCGGAAATATTTTTGAAACAGGCAGAAAGCAATACGCCGAGGTCTGATTTTGATAACCGATATATAATATCACAGCGTACAGAACAAACTAAAAATGATTTTGCTGTCGTAAAAATACGAAAAAAATTTAAAAAAAGTGTTGACAAACGTAAAACGCTGTGATATAATATAAAAGTCGCTGAGACAGAGTGACAGAAACGGAAGATATGGCGGTATAGCTCAGTTGGCTAGAGCACTTGGTTCATACCCAGGGTGTCGTTGGTTCAAATCCGACTGCCGCTACCATTTCCACGGCCCGTTGGTCAAGCGGTTAAGACATCGCCCTTTCACGGCGGAATCATGGGTTCGATTCCCGTACGGGTCACCACAAAACCTCGCAGAGAAATCTGCGAGTTTTTTGTTTTATGGTGATTTTATGGAAAGCGCAAAACAAAAGCTCTCGTTTTGTTGAATACACGACTATAATATGATATAATAACCTCAGACATAAAATCCGTCAAAAGCGGATTTTGCCGTGCAAAAGCACGGCTTGCGGAGCACCGCCTGTCTGAGAACATTTTATCACAATATCGGTTTGCACCAACCTGATTTACAGTATGTTAAACAAGGTTGACAAAATAACTCTTTGTGAAGGAGAAACAGCTGATGGAAAAAACAGTAAGGCTTAACGACAAACAAACAATAACGATTATAACTGATAACGAAAACTCGCAACCGGTTTCGGTAAAGGATGCTGAAATGGATAAAAGAGCCCGTGAAGCTGTAAAAGCGGCTATCAGCAGGGCAAAAACGTGCAAAAAACCAATTGCAATGTACGATAAACAAAGAAAACAAGCATATATAGCAACACCCGACGGAGAGAAAAAATATGTCTGAAAGAAAGCCTATAGTTCTTGTTTTTGCAGGTCCTAACGGTTCCGGCAAAAGTACTGTTACAACATATTTTGACAAAGTCGGCACTTATACAAACGCTGATGATATAGTTGCGGCTACCGGAATGGATAATATAGAAGCGGCTCGTCTTGTCGATGAAATGAGATACCGATCTATTGAGCGAAAAGAAGATTTTACTTTTGAAACCGTTCTTTCTTCACACTATAAACTTGATATTCTGAAGAAAGCCAAAAAAGAGGGATATTTCATCAAATGTTTCTTCATATTAACAGTAGATGCATCTGTAAATGTTGCCAGAGTGTCAGCAAGAGTAGCTTCAGGTGGACATAATGTTGATGAAAATTTAATCAGAGCACGATATGTCAAATCTCTTAATAATATTAAAGAACTTATGAAAATATGTGACATAATGCATGTTTATGATAATACCATTGAGCCTGTCCGAATTATACGAAAACACAAAGATGAAATTTCCATATATCCCAATGATTTGTGGAGTGAAGAAATGATACTTGATCTGCTTTAATCATAAAATGCAATTATGCCCTCTGCTTTTCTGTTCACTGTAATGAAAATTTGACATACCCATATCAAAAATCAGAATACCCATAAATATTGACATTACCCCTAAAAGGTGATATAAATAAATCGTAAAAACGGATATGATATCCGCAGTTACTTATAAATCCACGGAGGTGCTTCAATTATGATGGGAAGACTCAGAGCGATGCGCGAGCCGCTCAAATATGTTCAGGGCAGAGATGCTCTTCTTAAATTCCATGAAGAGATGGGTTATATGGGCAAACGTTGGCTGTTTATATGCTCAAACAGCGGTTACAAGGCTTGCCACGACAAGATTGAAAAGAGCTTCGAGGGTCTTGACGACTACAGACGTTATGAGGTATTCGGCGGAATATCAAGCAACGGTGAAATAAACAAGATGAAAGCTATTGTCGAGCAGGACAATATCGATACGGTAGTAGCCGTAGGCGGCGGCAGTGCCGTTGATACAGCAAAGGCTACCGCATATTACAGCGGCAGACACATTGTGATCGTGCCTACCGTTGCGGCTACGGACGCTCCCTGCACAGGTCTTTCGGTAATTTACAACGATGACCACAGCTTTGACAAGTACCTGTTCTACCCCACCAATCCCGACGCTGTAATGGTCGATACGACCGTTATTGCCAATGCACCTGTTAAATTTCTTATCGCAGGTATGGGCGATGCACTCGGCACATATTTTGAGGGTCGCGCTTCTATCCGTACAGAGTCCGCAAGCCTTGAGGGTACAGGTATCACAAGAGCAGGACAAGCGCTTGCACGTCTTTGCTACGATACGCTCCGTGAATACGGCAAGCAGGCTATTGAGGCTTGTAAGGTACACGCCGTCACTCCCGCGCTTGAGAATATCGTTGAGGCTAATGTTTACCTCTCCGGTGTCGGTGCGGATAACGTAAACTGTGCCGCCGCCCATTCGTTCTACAACGGCGTAACTTCTCTCGGAATAAAGCACGCAGATCACGGCTGCTGCGTTGCACTCGGCACACTTGTACAGCTCGTGCTTGAGGGTGCACCCAAGGAAGAATTCAAGGAAGTACAGGACTTCTGCCTTGAGGTAGGACTTCCCGTAACTCTTGAAGAGATCGGCGTTACCACGCCTGAGCAGGTTAAGACGATCTCCGAGAACGCTTGTATCCCCGGCGAAACTATCCACAACCTTGCAGGCGATGTACAGCCCGTTGAGCTGTATGACGCTATTATGCAGGCTGACGCTATGGGTAAGATTGCACTCGGTAAGTAAACCGAACACTTTATAAACAGTTTGTGACTGTGACACGACCTGGAAAAAAAGTGAGTCGAAGCGCAAAGAATAGTGCGCTCGGCTCACTTTTTGATATAGTACACTTTTATTATACCGTTTTGGTAATTAACGCTGATAGCAAGCTACCGATAGTTCTGTTTGTCGGACAGCACTTCTCGGGTTCGCTATTCTGTGCGATAACGTTGCTGCTATGTGTGAGGGAGACAACCCAAGGGGAGAGAGGAAGGCGCTCCAAAGGCGCTTTCCCCTCTCCCCTTAGGTTTTCTCCCTCACTCTCCCACTTTCCTGACCTCTCTCCTCTTCTGCCATAATGGGGTGTTGGAGATAAGACACACAAACGATTGCGTTTGAAAAGCCGGTATAAGCGGGACGCTCCACTCTGTTCGACCCGGGGGACTGTACAGATATCTAGGGATAGTGCGTTTTTGGAAGTTTCGGTGATAATGCAGTTGTATTGATTTACTCACGAAATTATTAACAACTTATCGGTGTGGAAGCTGTTTTCAGCGATGCCGGCACTATATTTATTGTTTTGACGTTTTTACAATATATTGCATTGTAATTTTAATGTAATTTGATAAGCTGAAGAATTATGTCACAGCGCCTTTGTTTTGAGAAAAATTCAACCATAGTGAGAACCGCCACTGACCGCTTTGCCGCTGTCGAAAAAGGAGCTGTAACGAAACGTGAAAATTCCGTCACAGCTCCTTTTAAATATCAGTCAAGGAAATACGAGGCTTCCATATCCGCCGTGCTCAGTGCAAATGCAAGCGGGAACATCTCAAATGCCTTTCCTACGTTGTTTACGTTCTCTTCTCCCGAAAATCCCATATGATAGCGGATAGCAAACGCCTCCTCGCGGGTAAGCCGCATAAAGCCCGTTATCATATAAACGGACTTTTCGCCGTGTCCGTAAGGCAGTTTATCGTCAAAGAAGTATGTAGGCACCTTATCCCACTGCCCTGTCTGCTCATTCTTGACGTTGCGCGTACCTCTTGTATAAACGTCCACCTTGCATATGTCGTGCAGAAGAGCGCATATAGCCATAGTTTCCTCGCTTGCAGTGAGCTTGTACATATCACGCACACGCTCGCGTTCAAGATACGCCTTGAAGCAGTGATATACATTCAGTGAATGCTGTGCAAGACCGCCGTCATACGAGCCGTGAAAGCGTGTACTTGCGGGCGCGATAAAGAAGTCGCTCTTGTTTACAAGATAGTCGAGCAGCTTTTCAATACCGTCCCTGTGAACGTGCTTTGCAAAAATATCGAGTATCTCCTGCTTGTTGCCTTCTATCTGTTCGGGTGTCAGCACCTTGTTTTCTGTGTTAAGTGGCATAATAATTCTCCTGAGTCAGCAAAAGCCCCGCATAGCAGGGCTACAATCTGTCGAAAAATCTTTTTGTTATTTTTTATAATAGGGGTCGCAGGGGCAAAGCCCCCGGCAGGGACTAGGGGCGGCAGCCCCAGCAATATAGCCCCTTCCCAGGGGGAAGGGGTTTGGGGTTAGGGATAGAGAATTTGCTCTATTTATATAAAAACAAATTATTTCTACAAGCTGAAGCCCCGCATAGCAGGGCTGAATGTTAAATAATATGCTTATTCTCCGAGCGCTATGCTTTCGGGGAAGATGTTTGCGCTTTCGTCCTTTGAAAGGTAAGTCGTTGTTACAAAACCGTTTATCACCGCACCGTCCGATATAGCGATAGAACCTGCCTTGATATCACCGATTATAACAGAATCCCTGTCAAGCTGTATCTTGCCTGAGATCTCGATATTACCCTTTATCTTACCGTTGAGCTGAGCTACCTGAGATGTGAGATCACCTATCAGCATAGAGTCATTTGCCATTATAGCCTGACCCTTAAGGCGAACATTGCCCTGGATAGCGGAGTTTTTCATGCTGATGTTATCGCAGGTGAGGTCGCCTACGACCTTGCCGTTTATATTGATATTCTTGGTGGTTTCAACATTGCCCTTTATATTGCCGTCTATCTTCATATCGGCGAATGAACGTACATTGCCGTCGATCATCGTGTTCTTTGAGATAACCGTCATTTCCTGAGCGCTGTCTGCTCTAATACTACCTGCAAAGGGTGTACCGCCAAAGCCCGATCCGCCGTTATCCTGTGCAAAACTGCCGCTCTGCGAATTCTGCATATTCTGTGCGAAGCCGTTATTCTGATTGTTCTGCATACCCTGATTAAAGCTGTTATCCTGCACGTTCTGAGCAAATCCCGCATTCTGAGCGTTCTGTGCATTCTGCATATTCTGAGCAAAGCTGCTGTTCTGATTATACTGCTCATTCATATCACGGGCTATACGCTGTGAAAAATCCTGTCCGGCATTCTGTCCCGCAAAGCCGCCGTTAGCCGCTGTACCCGGCTGTACATTCTGAACGTTCTGCTCCTGAGCATTTCCCGCAAAAGTCTGTGAGGACTGCACATTGTCCTGCTTTGGCTGTGCATTCTGTGCAGGCTCACCCGACTGTGCATCGGCAGTATCATTCATATATGCCGCAACGTCCTTGACCTCTTTGCGGTTTTCGGACGATCTGGGATTTGTAAGCTCCTTCATAGCCTGCGAAAAATTATCCTTGATTCCCATTGTTATCCCTTTCTTGAAATCAGAATTATTTATTGAAATTGGATCGGTTCGGTCTTCTGCGAAAGACTGCCGAATTTATATCCTTTACCTTTAAGTGCCTTGATGATATCTTCTATCACAAGCACAGTATTGTCGCGGTCGCCTGTATTGTGGAACAGTATCACGGGAGTCGAAAACTCCTGCGCGTCTGCGAGCACGTTTGTGTAAAGTGTTGTCCAGCCGTAGCCCTGCCAGTCGTTGCTGTCCACGTTCCAGTCGAAATATGTAAATCCTCTGCGGTTCATCTCCGCAATTATATCGTCACGCGTATCTGCGTTGTAGTCGTTTATGCTACCGCCGGGAAATCTGTATATATCGGGTGCTTTTCCCGTTGCTTCAAGAACTATGTCGTACGCTTCCTTGAAATCATCAAGAAATGCGTCGACCGAGGCATATATCTTTTCATAATCGTGAGAAGCGGAATGGATACCTATCGTATGTCCCGCGTCACTTATTTCTTTGAGTAATGAATAACAGTATTCTGTCCGCTCGGGAACAACAAAGAATGTTGCCTTTACGTTTTCCTGTCGTAAATAATACAGCAGATTCTCTGTCAGCACCGAAGGTCCGTCATCGAAGGTGAGATATACGGTATCTGCACTGTCCTCATATCCGCCGTCATATTTATCCGCATAAAGCTCGGGATAAAGCTCTGTATATGACTTGTCGGCTTCACTGCCGACCTCGGAATTTTCACTGCTTTCGGGTACGCTTACCGGTTCTTTTGTAGTATCCGGTGTGGTTTCGGACTGTGATGAGGGATCAACCTGTGATGAAGCATCGGACTCCGAATTCCATATCGACACCGGTGCAGAGTTTAATTCGGCAGGCTTGCTTTCGGTCACAGAAGGCTCCGCCTTTTTTGTATTCTCCGCCGAGCTCTTGCTGTCAGCGGAATTATCGGAACTTTCTGTCACCGAAGACGATATATCCTGTGCCGACAGGCACGAATTGAGCCTGTCTATCTCTGCCGACTTTTTGCCGTTGTCTACAGCAAGAAGAATACAAAGCACCGTAGGCACGATTATAAGCAAAGCCGTAACAGTCAGTATCAGATGCTTGAAAAATCTGACGCTACCGAAATACAAGCGCACCACTCCCCTTTGACATATATCAGTATCATACTATATTTATCGTGTTTTGTCAAGTAAAGTCGAACAATGTGAAGAAATTTCCGTAAATTTTTTCTCACTGTACAGCTATATATACCACAGCTATATTTGTCGCTTTTTGCTAAATTTGAGCGCAAAAATTTATTGAAATTCTATAAAATGCGAAATATCGGTTGTAAAAAATGCTCAAATGTATTATAATAGTTATATTATTCAGCCCGCCTTGTGTACGCGGGCAGAGCGGAGGGTGATCTAGTGAATACCGAAGAGATCAAATGGATATCGTACTATGGCAAAGATATCAGTGCAATTAGCTGTTCTTTTCACGAAAAGTTAAATAAATTCGGCTTTTGCCTTGTCCTTGACGAATACGGAGCGGACAAAGCGACAAAGGCTCAGATAAGCATACTTGATACAGTACTCGAAAAGCAGGCACCCAATATCCTGCTGATATGCCCGCGACACCTTATGCACAGCTGGTACCGCTCGGTAGTAACCTCAAACGGTGTCGATTTCAAGATGATATCGGGCTCGTCAAAGGCTATCACCTACTTTAACGAAAACGCGTCAAATACATATATAATCGCAGAAGAAGCGCTTGAAGCCGACAATCCTCTGATACAGAAGTTTGCCGATGCGGGTCTTACATGGGATCTTGTCATAATCGATGCCGGGCTTAGCACCTCGGGAATGCACTGTGAGCTTTATACCGGGCATATACGCGCAAAGGCTGAAAAGCTTGTGGTACTTAGCCCTGTTCCCTGCGGCTATACTCAGAGCTATGACGAGATAAAGGGGCTTGTAAAGAGCCTTCTCGCAGATGAGAGCAAGGCGGCGGCAGTTGACGGCATAAGCTTTGACGAAAAGACTATCTGCTTCAACCCCGATACGCCGGTAATGCGCTATTTTGACAAATCCGTATACAACGGCGAGGTGTCAAGAAACGTTACAATGCTTGAATATGAGTTCTCGCAGGATTTCATTTCGAATTCGCGAAGGCTCATTGATATAAAAACAGGACTTCCGCTGTACGCCCAGGGCGGCAACATTTTTGAGGAATACGGTCTTGAAGCGAAAAAGATCTACACCAAGCCCACCTACAACATAGCCGATGTTCAGGAATTACGCGATGTCGACAAAAAGCTTGACTGCTTCCTCACAAAGCTTGACGAGGTGCTGAAAGGCTCGGAAAACCGTGCTGTGGTATACTGCGTAACAGGTTCTACTATCTTGTATCTGAAAAAGGTGATTTCCGCCCTGTATCCGAATATCAACGGACTGCTCAAGATCGACAGAGGCGATATCTTCAACACAAGATACGATAACTTCACAAACGACACCCGCGACAACGCAAGGATAGTTCTTACCGTTGACAAAATAGGTTCTATAAACCCGCAGGTCAAGAGCTTTACGCACATATTCAACTATGAACTCCCCGACAGCCCCGTTATATTCGAACAGCGTGCCGCACGTCACGGCGGAAAGAACGAACAGTCAAGAGAATTTATCGTATTCTCCGACAAGAACAAGCTGTTCGATTCGAGAATGCTGTCAAAGGTGCTCTTCGGCAAAATATACAAGAGCATAGTTGCGGGACTTCCCGGCAGAAACGTGCTGTTTGACATTCCGGGTGCCGCACAGCTGATAACGGACGGCATAAGGGATCTGCAGTATGTATGCTCATACACAGGCGAGGTTTCAAACTGCCACGATGTGATCACCCAGTTCAGGAGCGATTATAACATATCGCCGTCAATAGATATCGCTACTGCGGCAAAGACGCACGAGTATACAAAGCTGAAGCTCGACAAGATATACCGTGCCTTCGGCATTGAAAACAGGATAAAAGAAAATACCTCGACCGAGGAAAAGGTGCTGAAGCCCATGATAAAGGAAGCGCTGGAGCGTTTCGGCGGCTCACTGCTTTATCTTGACGAACAGCAGCATATAGTTGCACTCGGCGGAGCACAGCTTGAGGAGAGCCTTTACAGCGAGCAGTTCCGGGCATATAAGGAGCGTTGTTCCACAGATGATATTTCATCGGGCATTCGCGCCGCAGAAAAGGCATTTGAGAATTTCATTACCGATAACAAGAGCGCAGAGCTGCGTTTATGCGTAAATGAGCTCCCCGACACGGTAAAGATGCCTGTATTGCTTAATTCGTGGCGGTATCTCACCGACAACTTTATGATACAGGAAACTTTCAGACAATTTATGAAAAAATACAATGAGGGAGTGATGTAAGGTGGAGGCTTTTCGTAATGAAGAAATCGCGGGACTTTTAGGCGACTTTTATCAGGCACACGCCAACGAAAACCGCGAGGTAATGGAACAGTCGCTGATGAAGATGCAGAACCTGCTTTACACAGGTGAAGCCGACAGCACTCCGTTCAAGGATTATTTCAACTCGGTATTCGGCGGACGTACTCCGTACAACGCTTCTCTGTCGGTAAGCGACTATCCCAAAGAGTCGATAATCAGAGAGCTTTTACAAAACACATTCGGTTGCTACTACTCCGACCCCGATATCAAGGTACTGTTCAACTTTGAGCAGGACGGCGAGGTAAGGCTGACATACAACGAGGACGGCTTCACGCTTGAGCAGATACTCTACTATCTCAGTATCGGCAGAAGTGACGGCGACAAGTCCCGTGAGGGTCGTTTCGGCGTAGGTTCAAAGAGCGTATTTATGAATGTTGAATGGCTGAAACTGCGTTCAAACAACTTCAATTTCAGAATAGTAAACGATGCCGGCATTCTCAAGATAAGAGAGCTTAATCTTACCGCTCCCGTATTCAAGGGCACTGAGATAGTCTTCAAGGTATCGGAAGAAGAACAGGCAAAGATAAAGGAAAACCTTGTAAATCTCACTATCCACAAAGGCGAATACATAAGCCTTGTTGAGTTCTGCTTTGCATTTATCAGAAAGAAACAGCTCGGTAGATTCGGCGAGGCTGAAAGCCCCAACCGTACTTTCAACATAGCGGTAATGGATATGGGCAAGCCCCTTGCAGTATATAAGGTTATCCGTTACCAGAAGACCCCCGATGACGACCCGACAGTACGTTTCCTTCAGAACGGCAAGAGCGTTATCGAGTTCATCTGGCACGAAAACGAGGGCTTCGTATACCTCATTCCGTTTGCCGTATCAGCCGCAAGACGCGATACGATAGTAAGGGTACTGCTTGATAAGTACAACTACTTCTCTACCTATGAGCTGACAGGTCTTATCAAGTCAACAGGCGAGGACTTTATCAAGGAAAAGCTATCGGCATTCTTCATAAGCGTGCCGAACTCATATATAACGACACACAGAACAGGCATACGCCACGAGTGCGAGGAAGAGGTTTCCGAAGCTATAAACAGAGATCTCAAGTTCATGATAGACAAGTACTCACGTTACTTTGTACTTGAACTGCTGAAAAGGACAAATTCCGAAAAGTACTATATGCGTCCGAAGCATTATGTATTCGAGTTCTTCAGCAACTATCTGACGACCAGCGTTATGGTCGGCGACCTGCGCAGTGTGTTCCATAACAGCATATCACTCCTTCTCCCCGGCAAGACAGAGGCTATGCCCTACTCCGAGGTAAAACAGCTCGGCTTCTTCTCAATGACCGACCACGTTTCAAAGCAGGAGCATGAAAGCGGCGCGGCATTCACCGAGTATATTGAGGACGAGCTCGTCAAGATGCGTAAGGACGTAGCGGATATGCCCGAAAACATCATAATGGCAAGCTACAGCTGGATTGATGAGGAAACGGAAGAGGAAGGCAGAGAGTTCTGCTACAACTTCAACTTTGACGGCAATACCTATGTTCTCGACAGCGAGAAGAACCCCGCTATCAAGGACTTTGACTTAAGCTTCGGCTTCAGGAGCATAGTAAGCTTAAAGCTCGGCAAGTACGTTATAAACGATGCGGTTGCAGATGAAGAAGCGCTTATCGGTGCGCTCGGTCTGTTCGACACAATGTACGGTCAGGACTACAAGATAGGAATGAGATACTTCCAGTTCAACGTACATTACCGCGACATCACCCACAACTTTGACGTTGCAAGAATGACGGTGCACAACCTCAAACGTGCTTACGACTGCATAGTTGCCCACAAGAACAGCTTTGAAAATCACCAGATATACAACGAAGTCATAAATATGCTGATAAACAGCTTCACACAGGGTAAGGATACAATGACCTTCCTGCGTGAGATGAAACAGCAAGGCAGTGATATCACGCTCCAGCTCGATATCAACAAGAAGTTCAGATTTGCCGCTTACGGCAAGCAGTTTATGATACCCAGCAGTATCACCAACGCCGATCTTCTTGAAATAATCGGCGACGTATACGCACTTATCAACTGCGGTATGTTCAACGGACGTGTATTCGACTTCCCATTTATGAAGTCGGGCTACTCATTTGAGAAATCCTCTCTGATGAGCTTACTGCGCGAAAGCAACCTCACCGATGAAAAGGTATCGGCAGTTATTCCGAACCTTTATATATGCGACCTTAAGATCCCCCGCATAGCACTCCTCGGCGAGAAAGACAAGATCATCCGCATTATTGACATAAACGACCCTATAACGGAGGAAGAGCGCAACAACATCACAAAGTACGTTGTACTGCGTGACGACTGCACAAAGCCCGAGTTTGCAAAGTACGTTGAATATCTGCTGATAGGCGAAAACAACAATGTTCTCAGCCAGTTCTATTCAAGCACGGAAGAACCGAACCAGGTACTTCTCGACCAGATCCCGTACTACTACAAGCCTCTGCCCTCTATCACGGCAGGCGAGCTTGCATTCCTGCGTACAAAGTACAAGGCACTGCGTAACCTTTCAAATCTGCGTGTTTACCGCAACTACTTTGCAAAGGATATCAACGGCACAATGTTCGGCTACGGCGGAACCTGCTCGTGTTGCGGATTTGAGTCAAGCATTATAAACAACTACGTTATAAAGAGCTTTGAGGTCGGTCTGTTCAAGGACGACAGAGAAGAAAAGTTCAAGTTCTCTCTTTATATGTGTGCAAATGACTCCTATGCCGCAAGCGGTTGGATCATCGAGGACATCAGCATAGGCGGTATGAGCCCGTTCGTATGGCTCGATGAGATCTCCACCTGCGAGGTTATCCCGCCCGAATTCCTGCTCTGCACCATCAAGTACCGTTGCCAGCTGACATACGATATCATCGGCAGCGAGGGACGCGAACAGGGTGAGATAGTCACTATGGAAAGCGTCAGTGACGGCGAACAGAAGACAATGGATATCATTCTTTCACCGCTTATGATGGCAAAGTGGATAGAAGATAACCTGTCGGACGAGTATGCTACAGAAACCTCCGACAGTAGCGAAAACAACGATACCGAAGCACAGAATTAAACAAATGACCGCTCTGAAAAACAGGGCGGTTATTTTTATGCAAAAACAGCCGCAGACTCTCGCCCGCGGCTTATTCTTATACTGTTATTGCCAAACCCGATGCTGTATCAGCTGTTATCCGAGCTGCTGCTATCGGAGCTGCTGTTCTCTTCACTGCTACTATCAGAACTTTCATCGGCGGCATAATGCATATTTATCATCACACGCTTGAACTCGTCTGAATCCTTTGCCGGTCCTACAAGCCATCTGTGCTTGTGTCCCGGTTCAGTCGGAGATAATATGTCTTCACCGTAGCAACCTTCAAAAGTTTGTATTGTTGCAGTGTTACCACTCTCATCAATTTTTATTATAGCTTTAATTTTTGCAGGGATATGTTCTACATAGTACAGATACAGAGTATTTGTTCCGTCATCTGACCGTGAGAAATCCTGCAAAGGATTTGTTTCATCTCCGATTGTTATTGAACCTTCAACATATTCTACGCCATGAACATTCTTTTTAATGGATGCCTTTATTGCTACTTCCATATGTTCAAGACTATCAAACTGCTCCTCGGGCTTCACATGATCGCCATAGATATCTGCAAATGTACCGGAAATATTTACTTCCTGCACAAGCGTTGATGTAAAGCGTATAATATTCTGTTCCTTGATAACTCTGTCGAAACTGTCATCATCGGTGGCAGGACCTGCCCATGTGCCCTCTTTTTCTGAACTATTCAACGGAATTACGCTTACAACCGCGCTGTTCGTACCTGTTGCAGTTCTGACAATAAGGTCAAGTACGCCTTCTTCGCTTCTTGAATTAAGCGTCACGCCCGATTGATCGGAGCTTGCAGAAGTGATCTTATACTCAGTGTCACCTACCTTTACAGTGCCCTCTGCACCCGTGACAGCAACTATATTTTTGGTAATAACCGCGTCTATGCTTATCTCGGTATGCTCGAGTACATCAAAGCTTACTGTGTCACTTAGAGTTCTGCTGATATCCGCAAAAGTTCCGCTGATTTTAAGTGCCTGCGTGGTAGTGTTCAGCATCAGCACGATAACTACCGTAAGCACTACGATAATGAACAGACAAATAGTGATAATTATTTTCTGAAATCTTGGCATAAAATATCCTTTCCCGTATGTTTTTACTGCGTTTGTTTTGTTTTCACGAATGTGTTTGCAATTGCCGTCCGATGCATAAATCACCGGAACGTTTTTAGCCTTTTTGTTGCGTAAATGTAACTGCGTTTTTGTTGAAATTTTATATGTATGTGATATCAGCCTCCAATCTATATTTATATTTTACCATATTCAAATATCCCTTGTCAACAAACAAATCAACTTTTATGTACGCAAAAAGCGGCACAGCACAATGCCGTACCGCTCCGCCGATTATTCGCTTATAACAATTTAACCGAGTGTGCCTGTAACCGTAACTATCGTTTTTCCGGGAGTTACTGCTATTGTGCCATCGGCATTGGTCGTGAATGTTGCCGCAGGCACTGTTATAGCGCCCTGAGCCGTTTCAAACACGCCTGTTGTTTCATCATAGGTGTACTTGGTATTGTCAAGCGCCGTGCCGTTATAGCTTACCGTAATACCTTTGAGAATGGGGTTGAACACATCGCGCAACACAACATTATCAGCTTGTGTAATCGCCGTGTTGCCCTTGTTGGTGATCGTAAACGTGTAAGTTATCTGACCGTTTTCGCTGACTACGATCGGGCTGAGAGCCTTTTCGATATCAAGAATTGCGCCCACAACCGCATTGACGGTTTCTGTTGCCGTGACAGGTTCGGCAATTCCGCCGCCGTTCACCGTAATGTTATTGGTGATAGCCGACTCGATATCAAGCGGTGCATACGCCGTGGTTCTTGCCTTATAGACGATCTGCGCCTCCGAATTTGCGGGAACGTTTATTCCTGTTATCACAAGCGGAGGTCCTGCTGTAACTGTCGGAGCAGTCTGGAGAACTCCGTTTATAAAATAGCGGATATCGCCCGTGTAGCTCAGCGGATACACGGTGTTCGTTTCATAGGCATACGCTCCGAGGTTATCGGTCAGCGTAAGGTTTGTGAAAGCCGTACTGCCGTTGTTGACGATGTTTACGATATAGGTTATATCGCTGTCAGGACCGTAGGTTTCGGAAAGGGCGTATTTTGTTGCGGACAGCGTCTGCTGTATCTCACCTGTGGTTACGTTTGAATTTACTACCGTGCCGTTATACGAAAGGGTAGCAACGTTTGTGAATGTTGCCATTGTTTATCCTCCTTGAAATAAGTTTTTCCGGGTACCCGTTTCAATTTATGACACAGTGTGCCTTTATGTGCCAGCCGTGCTCAACGCATTTCACCGCACAAAAAAATCGGGCATCGATTTTCACACCGATGCCCGATTATAACTATTGAATTTTTACCGCTTATTTCTTCGTCTTTACCGTCAGCGTACCGCTCCATGAGCTGTACTGTGTAGCCTTACCGATCGTCTTGTAAGCTCTGATCCTGAACTTGTAAGAAGTATTCTTCTTAAGGCTCTTCACAGTGCTTGTCACTGTGCTGTTCTTGGTAACCTTCGCGGCAGAAACCCACTTCTTACCGTTCCATTTCTGGATTTCATATCCGGTAGCGCTTGTATTCTTGTTCCACTGTAACGTTACCGAAGTCTTGGCAGTGCTCTTAGCCTTGAAACCGCTCATATTAGAGGGATTAGTATTTACACTGAGCGTTGCCGTATAAGCGCTGTACTGTGTAGCCTTACCGATGGTCTTGTACGCTCTTATTCTATACTTATAAGTCGTACTAGCCTTTAAGCTCTTAACGGTGTAAGTAGTTGTACTGTTCTTATTTATCTTAGTAAGCGTAACCCACTTCTTACCGTCCCACTTCTGCAACTCATAACCTGTAGCACTTGTGTTCTTGTTCCACTGGAGCGTTATGCTGTTGTAAGACTTGGATTTAGCCTTAAATCCGCTCATGTTATAGGGGTTAGTGTTTACACTGAGCGTTGCTGTGTAAGCACTGTACTGTGTAGCCTTGCCAATCGTCTTATACGCTCTTATTCTGTACTTATAAGTCGTGCTAGCCTTTAAGCCCTTAACGGTGTAAGTAGTAGTGCTGTTCTTGTTTATCTTAGTAAGCGTAACCCACTTCTTACCGTCCCACTTCTGCAACTCATAACCTGTAGCGCTAGCGTTCTTGTTCCACTGGAGCGTTATGCTGTTGTAAGACTTGGATTTAGCCTTAAATCCGCTCATGTTAGAGGGATTAGTATTTACACTGAGCGTTGCCGTATAAGCGCTGTACTGTGTAGCCTTGCCGATGGTTTTGTACGCTCTGATTTTGTACTTGTATGTTGTGCTTGACTTTAAGCTCTTAACGGTATAAGTAGTTGTGTTGTTCTTGGCTATATTAGTAAGCGTAACCCACTTCTTACCGTCCCACTTCTGCAATTCATAACCAGTTGCCGATGTGTTCTTGTTCCACTGGAGCGTTATGCTGTTGTAGGACTTAGCTTTAGCCTTGAATCCACTCATATTAGAGGGGTTTGTATTTACGCTCAGTGTTGCCGTATAAGCGCTGTACTGTGTAGCCTTACCCTCCGTCTTGTACGCCTTTATTCTGTACTGATAAGTCTTGCTCGCAGACAGCTTTGTGACTTTATATGTCAGCGTGTTGTTGCTTGTGACCTTAGTAACCTGACTCCACGTCTTGCCGTTGTAAGCTTCAATAATATAGCCGCTTGCATTTGCATTCTTATTCCACTGTAAAGTAACGCTTGCGTTGTCCTTAGCCTTAACCTTAAAGCCGCCGATCTTGGCAAGGGTGAGCTTTGCTATTGTTGCTGTTTCAGTCTTCTTGCACACCTTGCAGGTTCTTGTCTTTGTACCTGTTGCTGTGTATGTTGCCGCCTTAGTGGTTTTCCAATTGTTAAAATCATGCTTGCCTGTTGCAGGTATAGCAGTTACGTCTTTCTTAGCACCGCAACGTGTGCAGTGATGTGACTTTGAGCCAGCCGCACCACAGGTAGCGGCTTTATCTGTAGTCCAAGTTGTTGAGTACTTGTGACCGAGCGCTTTTATAGTCTGTGTTTCAACCTTGGCACAACCCGAGCAGGTTCTTGTCTGAGCACCTGCTGTCGTGCAGGTTGCCGCCTTGGTGATCGTCCAATCGCCGAACTTATGGTTGCCTGTTGCGGGGATAACCTCACCGCTTGAAATCAGCTCTCCGCAATCCTTACAATATGTATCGCCTGTATAGCCGTCATTTGTGCAGTCGGCACTATATGCGTTGCGTATTTCGGTATTGCTGTGATCACATAACGCATCCATACCGTATTCAATTGTATTAAGCGCAAATCCATACGCTGTACTACTTGAATCAGATACTAGCCTTATTTTGAATGTATCAGACTTTACAGTTATCGTAGTGCCGCTCAGCGCATCGCCTGTATAACTGCCGATCTGCTCATCATTACCATTATAGATATAAATGTAGTCATATCCGCTTTCTGTATATGTATCCTCTGTAAATGTCACAGATATCCACTTTGCATTTTCTCTGTAGATAGTCCATGTTTCATCACAGTCATTGTCATACGGATGCTTTGACTGCATACACTGGAATTCTGTCTGATTACAATTCTTGCATAAGCCGTTTTCTATATCATGTCCGAGTGCAGGAGTTCGTTCTGTTTCAATCTTTCCGCATACCGAACAAGTTCTTGTCCTGATACCATCAGTGGTGCAAGACAGCTCGCTTTCGATCTTCCAATCACTGTATGAATGTGTATGGTCTACCAGCTCATATTCAAAGCCGTTGTCCTTGGCGTATTGTTCTCCTGCTGTGTCTTTATAACAGTTTACTTTGAAACTGTCTGATTTTTTTATATCTCCGGTATCTTCGTCGCTATAAAATCCGAAAGCGTTGCTACCGACAAACGTCACGGATGCGGGAATTGTAATCGTTTCAAGTAACGCACAGTCATAGAATGATTCGCTACCGATAGATGTCACACTTTTAGGAATTGTAATCGCCTTGAGCGATGCACAGTTAAAGAATGCGTTATCTCCAATACATATTACACCATCCGGTATTGTTACACTTGTTAACTCAGTGCATCCGCTAAATGCATTGTCGCCAATTGCTGTAATATTCTTACCATCAAAATCTCCGGGGATTACATATGTCTTATCATTTCCGACATATCCGTCTATTCTCAATGTACCGTCATCAAGCTCATTGGTAATAAAACAAGATTCATTGCTGAAACCGTTTTTAGTTGCATACCAGTGACCCCATGTATTCTTGACATAATTTATGACAAAATTTTCAATTATATCATCGTAGCCATAAGGAGTCAAGTAATATCCGAAAGCGCAATTTTCTATTTTATTGACGCTTTCCGGCACAGTTATTTTCTTTAAAGATGTACAATTGTAAAATGCTTGATAACCAACGGTTGTTAATCCTTCAGGCAATGTTACATCGGAGAGCGAAGTGCAGTTTTGGAAGGCGTAATCGTAAATTTGCGTAACATTTTCAGGAATAACGATGCTTTTCAATGACGAACAGGATGAAAATGTTCCGAATTTTATTTCTGTTATTTTATCAGGAAGTTTTATACTCTTAAGGTTAATGCAGTTATTGAATGCGTTTTCATCAATATATTCCACACTGTCCGGAATTACAATTTCAGAAAGCAAAATACAATTGTCAAATGTACTGCTGGAAATACCGGTTATCTTACTCGGTAAATTTATAGTCTGCAGTGATTCACAATACGAAAATGCATGGTATTCTATGCTGGTAATATCATCTGGAAGTTTTATACTTGTCAGGCTTGAACAATTGTTGAAAGCATTATCACCGATACTTGTAACACTATCAGGAATTTCTATATCGGTAAGTGAAGAACAACCATTAAATGTGCCTGATAAAATACTTTCGATGCCATCAGGTATGACGATTTTTTTCAGCGAGCTGCAGTCTTCAAATGCGTGCCAACCTATAAACTCGACACTCTTTGGTATATTAATTTCAGTCAAAGCAGAACAGCCATTGAATGCGCTACCATCAATTCTGATTATGCCGTCAGGTAAAGTAACACTTGTCAATGTTTTATTATCACAGAAAGCACCGGCATAAATATTATACACTTTTTTCCCTTCTATTGTTGAAGGAACGGTATATGCTTTTCCCGTAGTCGCATATTCGATTATTGAAATACCGTCATCATCATCTGCCGTAATCAAGCAGTCTTCATTTGAAAACCCGTTTTTAGTAGCATACAAATGTCCGTATGTATTATTTGTATAACCGATTTTAAAATTATCCGATTTTATTTCGTTATAATCTTCATCATCATAATAACCAAAAGCGTACTTTCCGATATCTATGACTCCGGAAGGAATGTTTACACTTTTGAGTGAGGTACAATTATAAAACGCCTTTGCACCTACTTTATAAACAGTGTCAGGAATTTCCACGCCGGTTAGCTCAGTGTTGCCGTAAAAGGCATTACCTGATATTCCGATGACCGTCTTATTGAAGATTTTTTCAGGTATAATAATATCCGTATCACTACCATTATATCCGGTTATCATTACGCTGTTTGAGTCGTACAACTGGTATGAAAACTCCGGAAGCTCAGGCAGTGTAATATCAAATGAAATCGTCAGACTATCGTTAAAATTAATCGTTTTGATGTCTATCGGAGAATCATTCTTTGTTGAACCATACTCGTTGTATATTTCAATTATCAAATCGCCATTGGTGTCTAAATCGCCAAAATATATCTTACTGTTATTAACTGTTATATTTTTACTTGTTCCATCTGTCTGCGTCTGTCTTAACTTCACATTGCTGACATTAACTCCATAATTTTTGGCTAAAGACATCAGAGCCGCAGCATCGTAAACTTCGGCTGTATTTTTATTGCTTTCATAATCGAACCCAAATGTGTTTGCAAGCTCAGTAACTCTGACCCTTAATACAGCAGCCCCGTCACCGCTTAACCGAGACGTTATATCATCACCGGTCTCTTCGTCAATGCCGGTGCTCGTGATATTTGAAACAGATACTTCATAACTGCCGGATTTATTGATTTCGGCGTTACCGGGAGTCCAGTCTGTAGTCACACCGGTGTTGTCATCTACAGTATGTCCCGTACCGTAAAAAAGCGAAGGCTCCCAATCGCTATCGGCATACTCTATATAGGCTGTATTCTTCGGCAATGAGTTAGGTATTTTCTTACCGTTTTCATCAAAAGTCAAAATGGCATTTGAATCGGCATCAAGTACCTCGCACTTTGTGATCTTTATATTCGCTATTGTGCTTCCCCATTCCTGAAACGCAACTTTAATTGATTCTACGTTACTTGCATCACCTGTAGCAATAGGATTTGTAAAACCGTTTGCGGTTATCTGATACGTAAAAGCTCCGATTTTCTCAAAGCTGATATCCTTGTCATTTGTCGGATCATCATCTGTATTCGGGTCTGTGAATATATCAAGTTCCGGATCGGTTACACCCCAGAACTGCTTTGACGGCCAATTATATGTATCGAATAAATCGGTGCCTCTTTCAATATCGCCGCCGCTGAATGAAAGCACTACTCCGCCTCCGATACTGCCATCCCAAAAAACACGGTTACCTTCTTCGCCGAATCCGTCTGTTTCAGGAACAGTAATTGTAAATCTCACACCTGTTATCTTAGCGTATTCAATATCATAGCTGACAGCTTTTACTTCCTCTGCTTCATCCCCCACTTCATACAAATGTCTGAGCCATATACCTGTAGAACTGGAAAGGTTCTGATCAGGATTATCCATTTTTATCAAGCAGTTTGCAGATGCAGTATTGCTTACTCCATCCTTTAAAACCGGAATATTATCTCCCAACGGTGTACTCACTGCCGTAACCGTCATCACCGCCGCTATTATCCCGGCTGCAAGTCTTTTCAGTTTCATATAGCGCTCTCCTCGTATTTATCATTTTTCATTTTCTGTGCGAACACAGTTATAGTTTAATGATATACCAATATTTCCGTTTGTCAACCCATTTTGCAAAATTAGCGGTTTTTTTGCAAAAATAACATAAAATTTATCGCAAAAAGTACTTGACAAATCAAAAATCTTTGTTCTAATAAAATCGATATTTCAAATTTTATACAATTCCCACTTCTGCCGCATCACCCCATTCCTGCCGCCCGCTCAAAAAAGGTGAGCTGTCACGACAAAAAGCTGTTTCCCACTTAATACCTCTCTTTCAGATAATGAACACAACATTTCCGCGACGTTACTGAAGCAATTGAAATTGATAGGCGCACTATCCACACGCCATCAGCTCAATTATAACATTACCGCTATCACCCACACATTCTCAAATATAATGCGACCTGCTATCTATAGTCCGATTTCAGTTATATATCTGCTCTCCCAATATTTCTCCTAACAAAAAGGCATAGCCGCGCAATTCAGTCTATGCCCTGAATATTAAACTATTTACCGTCTTTACAAAACTAAGTACGTTACTTTTCACCGATGATTATCTTAATGGCAATCCTCCTGTCGCAAGAGCAAGCCAAAACTATTCATCCGTTATCACTTCCCGCCGAACACAAACACCGCCAATATAATGATCGCAAGCGACCCGATGCATATGATCCAGTTACGGCTGTATGTCCTGCTCATCTTCTTTTCATGCTCAATTCGTTCCATGCGTTTTTTGAGCTTGTAATCAGGTTCTTGTTTCATATAATTCTCCTTTCCAAATTACAGGCGAAATAATAATTGTGCTTACCTATAAATAATTCACATTATGATATCGCCCTAATATCATAAAATACTAACGTGTAATTTTCATCGCCACTTTTACGGCACTTATCCACGCCAACTTTATTTACATCAATTGGATATCAGCGCATTTTTCAAGTATCCGCATATTAGCGACCTGTTTTTTATCTGCCATACCAAAACTGTACCAAAATGAACCACCGGTATGTACCATATGTTACATTTGTTTGATTTTCTCAATGATATGTGTCATCGGGTCTTCATTATTTGAGCCGATTATGATATCAGCCGCCGCCTTTACATCGTCATGCGCATTGCTTACGGCAACGCCCAGATCCGCACTGCGTACCATCTCAGCGTCATTCGGGTAGTCGCCCGCCGCAACAGTAAATCTGTCCTCGCTGTTTGTCACCCTGAGTAGTTGCTTGTAACCGTATGCCTTGCTCACTCCCTCGGGCAGCAGCTCGTAGAAGAACGGCGCGGAAAGCACCCTGTTCGTCCCCTCTGCGCAGTGCTCGTTGATGAACCTCGCGAGCTCCGGCATCTTGTCCTCCGGGTACGCGAACAGCACCTTAAGCCAGCCCTCAAGCGGGATATCGTCAACACTGCATACATCGCCGTGCACGTTCTCAAGCGCCATATGCGCCCTCTCGACATCGTTCAGCGCGGGGACATACACCGTGTGCTTGTGAAGCACCTCTATCCCCACATCGGGGAACTTCTCCATAACAAGCCTTATGTAGTCCCTTGCCTTCTGCGTGACCTCGCACTGCCACAGGAATTCCTCCCTGTCAAAGTCGTACACAGCCGAGCCGTTGAAGATCACGGCAGGTATCCTCAGCTTCAGCTTTTCCGCTACGGGCTTTGCCATAGAGTAGCCTCTGCCGGTAGCTATCGTGAACATTCCGCCCTTGTCACTAAAGTCGTTTATCGACTCCATATCACGCGGCGAAATCTCTTTCTTGTCATTAAGCAGTGTACCGTCAAGGTCGCTCATTATAATTACATTTGAGAAATCCATAGTCTTCTTTTCCTTTGTTTATGCCGTTTTATATCTCTGTCTTCTGTGTTTCAAGGTTTTTCAGCAGCTTCTGAAAATAGTCGGGAAGCTCACTGTCAAACTCCATATACTGTCCGTTCGGGTGGACAAATCCTATCTTCTTTGCGTGGAGGCACTGACCGCACAGCCACTTCGGACTGCCGTTTCCGTACACCTCATCGCCTGTCACCGGGTGACCTATATACGCCATGTGCACCCTTATCTGATGCGTTCTTCCGGTTTCAAGCCGCAGTCTTACAAGCGTATTGTTCCTGTATGTCTGCTCAACAAAGTAATGCGTTACCGCTTCCCGCGAGTTCTCGGTCGTGACGCACATCTTCTTGCGGTCGATCTTGTGCCTGCCTATCGGGGCATTGACCGTGCCGTCCTCTTTGATAACTCCTTGCACCACAGCCATATATTCTCTTGTAAAGCTGTGCACCTTTATCTGCCCTGCAAGCACATTATGCGCCGTGTCATTCTTGGCAACGATGAGCAATCCGCTTGTATCCCTGTCTATCCTGTGCACTATCCCGGGGCGGATAACTCCGTTTATCCCCGAAAGGCTGTCGCCGCAGTGATACATCAGCGCATTGACAAGCGTTCCGCTGTAGTGCCCCGGCGCAGGGTGCGCCACCATGCCCTTTGGCTTGTTGACTACAAGCAGATCATTATCCTCATAGACAATATCAAGGGGTATATTTTCCGGGAGAATGTCAGCAGGTTGTGCCTCGGGCACATCAAGCGTTATAGCATCTCCCGCCTTCAGCTTAAGGTTCTTGGCGGCATTTTTCCCGTTTACAAGACAGCAGCCCTGCTCTATAAGAGCGGCGGCTGCTGATCGGGTTATTCCTATGTCCTGCTGTGCAAGAAATTTGTCGGTTCTTTCGCCGCCTGTTTCACAGGTAAATTCGTAATGCAATATTACCCTCCGTAGCGGTGTTATTTTTCTTCGCCTGCCGCTTCTGCTTTGAGCACGGCGGCGTCTTTTACCTTGTTATCATCGGCATTTTCGTTCTTCTTTGCCGACCTCTTGTTTTTCTGTTCCTTTATCTCATCAATGACAACGAATAAGAGCAGTCCTATCGCACCGAGTACGGCACATATATCTGCCACATTGAATACGGCGAAGTTGATTATCCTTACATCGATAAAGTCAACTACCTCTCCTCTTAACACTCTGTCGATAAGGTTTCCAAGTCCCCCGGCAACAATGAGCGCCATAGACCAGACGTAGGTAGGGCGCTTTACCCTTTTCGATATCATCAGATAGAGCATAGCGACAATTATTATCGCAGTGAATATCACAAGAAACATCTGCTTGCCCTCAAGAATACTGAAAGCAGCGCCCGGATTTCTCTCATAGGTGATATTCAGTACATTCGTATCTCCGAATGATATTATCGGTATCGACTGATGAAGTTCCATATTTTTATCGACCAGTATTTTAGTAAGCTGATCCAGTCCGATCAGTCCTGCGGCTACCGCAAGAGCGATATATAGCATTTATTTTTAGTTCCTTTCGTTGTCAGACGTAAATTCGTATGTATTTTACTTATTCTTTCCGAATTCAAGCTCTGTTGTGGAAGCTTTCTTGTCTTCCTTTTCGTTCTTCAGGTTGAAAAGTACAGAGTCGCCCTTTGCCTTGTCTTCCTCAGGCTTTTTAGCTTCAGGCTTAGCCGCGGGCTTTTCCTCAGCCTTGACAGCAGGCTTTACCGGCTCAGGCTTCTTTTCGGCAGGCTTTGCGGGTGCAGGCTTGACCTCGGGGGCGGGCTTCTTTGCAAATGCGCTGTCCTCGGGCTTTCTTGCTTCAACCTCTTTTACCGTGTTGATAACAAACTCGTTTTCGCAAGCCTTGGGCATATTCTTGATATTCTCAATATGAGCGCTGTATGCGGCAAGGATCTTGTTCGTATAGTCCTGAACTTCTTTTCTGGTGCGCTGGAGAACGATCTGCTCTCTTTCTGTCTGCTGCATCATTATTGTGTGTATCTCGTCAGCCTTAGCATTTGCTTCGTCAACGATCTGCTTTGCCTTTGCGTTTGCGTCTGCAAGGTTCTTTTCGGAAATTTCCTTCTTCTTTGCGGCAAGCGCGTCTGCGTCCTTGATAGTCTTATCAGCCTTTTCCTTGGCTTCCTTTCTTATCTTCTCGGCATCTTCCTTAGCCTCGTTGACTACGGCTATACCCTGCTTCTTAGCGATCAGAAGAGCATCTCTCAGCGCGTCCTCGTCCTTGCGGTATTCTCTTATCTTTTCCGCCAGAACCTCAAGCTTCTTTTCGAGCTCCTCGTTCTCATTCTGCATCTTCTTGTATTCGATAGAAACGTCCTTCAGAAATGTATCTACCTCTGCGGCATCGTAACCGCCGCGCTTTACTGTGTCAAATTCCTTTGATACTATATCCTTAGCATTCACGGGAAAATTCCTCCTAAATGTATTTTTTCACTGTTATGTGTATATTGCCTTTTCTGCCTGTGCCGCCGATATTTTCAAGGCGGAACTTGCCCTTTCCTCTCACGGAAAAGATATCGCCCTCGCAAAGCTGTTTTGATACATCGGTGCATACCGTGCCGTTCAGCTGTACAAGCTGCGGCATAATATACTTTTCGACTGCCGTCGTGCGCGATGTACCTGTTACGCTCCTTACAATGTTGTCAAGGCGCAGCGATGCCACAGACAGCGAAAGCTCATCATACTTCCTTTCGGGTAAAGGGAAGCCTGCTTTTGTATCTGTTTCGAGCTTTACTCCGACTCTGCCGATTTTCGTCAGGTTGTCCGAAATCAGCGGTGCTATCTTCTCATACACGAATACAGCCGCCGAGCCCTCCGTAACGAAAATATCGCCTACCGTATCACGCTCTATGCCAAGCGCCATAAGCGAACCCAGCACATCGCGGTGAGTTATCGTATCCTCACGGCGATAAGTAAGTGTGACTGCCTTTATAGGGAACATCTCAGCCACCACGGCATCATACCCATGGACTTCATCTGCGTCGAAATAAAACGCCGGGAAAAGTCCAAGGCAGCACCTGAGCGGGTCACGGTTTTCCGCGCCGCCGCAGAACACTGCGATAACGTCTTTCGGGAAACATATCCCTTGCGCCAGAGCAAGCTCGCTTTCGGACAAAAAACGGGTGAAATACGGTCGGGAATTGCTTATGCAGTCCCTCGCCGCATTCATAAGGTCTTTAGTCAGATCCTGTTCAGCCATCTCAGCCTATTTCGTCAAAGATGTCCTCGCCGGAAATGTTGCTTATCTCATCTATGAACTCGCCCGAAATATCAACGTTATAGGGAGCGAGTACATATGTAGTTTCGCCTATTCTTCTTATCTCGCCGCCTGTGATGTAGCTTACGCCGCCGAGGAAGTCGATAAGACGGTTTGCCGTATCCTTGTTGGTGTTGTTGAACATAAGGATAACTGTTGTCTTGTTCTTGTAAAGCTCTGCTATCTCACCTGCGTCGCTGAACTTCTTGGGTCTGTTTACAACAAGGTGCAGTGTTGTGCTTGCGTTGTAAGTATAGATCTTGCTTGAATTTGAAGACTGTCCTGCATTGCGTGCGGGAGCTTCGGGTGCTTCCTGCTTTTCGGGTTCTGCTGTGTAATCGTCCTCCTCATCGGGACCGCCCCACTTCTTAAAAGAATTCTTGAATGACTCGAATGCGCTCATTGGTCTTTACCTCCGTTATTTTGTTCAAATAGAATAATTCCTGTAGCCAAACAGACCGCTGCCTATCCTGACTATCGTTGAGCCGTACTTTACGGCTGACACATAATCCCCCGACATACCCATTGACAGCGTATCGATGCCGGACAGGAAAGAATACTTCTGTTTTGCGTTTTCGAAAAGCTCCTGCATAGCCGCAAAATACTTTTCGTCGCCCCCTGCGGGCGGTATGGTCATCAATCCTCTTATACGGACATTTTCAAGCTCGGATACGGCTTTTGCCGTTTCGATAAGCTCTGCGGGTGATACGCCGCCCTTTGACAGCTCACCGCCTATATTGACCTCAAGCAGTATGTCTGTATTCAGTCCGTGCTGACCCGCCCTGCGGTTTATCTCAGCCGCAAGGTCTGCACTGTCGACCGAATGTATCATACTCACCTTATCAATTATATACTTTACTTTGTTTTTTTGCAAGCCCCCAATGAAGTGAATTTCGGATTTTTCCGAATAATTTTCGTATTTTCCGAGAAATTCCTGTACACGGTTCTCACCGAGCAGGTCTATGCCAAGACTCTCGGCATAGTTTATCCTTTCACAGGGTACTGTTTTTGTAACCGCCATAATGCGTACATTGTCGCGGCGGTTCGCCTTATCCATAGCCTCTGCCACGTTCAGCCTTACAGCCTCATAGTTCAGCTTTATGTCTTCAAGTGTGGTTTCTTCGGCGGATTTAGAGATTCTTTCCGTCATAAAGATCCTTCCCTTCAACTATAACGTTGTCATAAAGCGACAGATAGCCGCTCTTATCTGTTGTATCACGGACAATAACGTAGTCCTCACTCGAATAGATGCGCTCAATTTTTACGAACTGTGCCTGCGTACCGCTCTTGATATAAACGCCGATATTGTTGTCATTATCGAAGTGTATTGCAGATGACGCTATGCGTATGCCGTTATAGCTGTCAACAAGCAGCTTGAAACGCCCTACGCGTGATGACGCAATAGTAGAATTGAGATCGTCTGCCGAAAATACCGCTACATAATCATCACCGTATTTCTCGACATTCTCAACCTTAGCGGTTATCTCCGACTGGTCTGCGCCTACGATGATCTTCACATATGTGTTTTTGGTGAGCACGGCGGCCTGACCTTCGGTAAAGGTAGCCGCAAGCTTCCACTTATAGTCTTCGATCATCTTGCCGATAATGTCACCCGATGCCGATGCCGTCTTCGGGGTCTTTACCGTTTCGGCTATCTCGGCGGGAGTTATCGTGTCTATATTGTCATAAGTTATCTTGCCTTCATATCCATCGATACTGCTTACAAAATAGCCTGTTTCCTCTGACAACACGCTGACAGGCTCGGCTGATATCCGTGCTTCAAGCGTTTTGATCTTTGCACTCAGTGACGATATTACGGAAGAATAATCCGACACCTTGCCCTTTACCATATCGCGCTTGCTCTGAAGATTGAGCAGCTCATACTTTATGTCGGAAACGGCTGAGTAATCTCCGCTGTTTATAGCCTGTATGAGCTTGCTGTGCTTTTCGGTTATCAGCTTGTCAAAGGCTTCTATCTGCGAGTTATCCGTACCCGCAAGGCTCTGTGCATCGGTAAGGGTATCTATTCTTTTCTGAAGATTTTTGATATCGGCGGTAAGTGTGATATCTGCAGCCGAGCTGTAGGTATCGGCTATCACGCTGTTTTTGCCGACCTTGGAGCCGTCCTCGTGAGCATACTGTATGATACCGCTCGTACTGCGGCTCACCGTGTGCTCGTTTCTTGCGAACACGCCATAGAACTCGATAGTATCCTGAGAATCGTATCTCAGAGCTACCTCTGTCCTGTAAGAATGCTCGCCGCCCACAAAGAACTGACTTACGACCGTTACCAGAAGGAAGATTGCAAGTACGATCGTTATGAGCTTTGTCGTTAGTGTCCTGTCCATATATCCTTATTCTTTGACTTCCGTATCGCCGTCGCCCTTGTCGAAAGCGTCAAGGATAGATACGGCTCTGAGCGGTGTTATTGTCGAGATGGCGTGCTTGTATATCAGGTTCTGCTTTCCGTCTGTATCAAGGATAACGGTGTAGTTGTCAAATCCTCTTACAAGTCCCTTGAACTGAAAGCCGTTTGTGATGTAGATAGTTACAGGTATCTTCTCTTTTCTTGCCTGATTTAAAAATACGTCCTGTAAATTGAGTTCCTTTGCCATTTTGATTACGTCCTTTCTTTTCTCCGCCGTAGCGGAACATAAAATAAAATAAAATCATAACTGCTTTTTCCGCAAAAAGCGGCAGCCGCAGATAGCTTAACTTATATTGTAACACATATTCGCGGAAAATTCCATAACTTTATGACGGTTTGACAAGATTTTTTCGACAGGCGGGAATATCACTTGCTTTTATTTCTCGCAAAGCTGACATAGCTGACCGCTTCATCAACGATCTGTGGAAAGCTCTTATCCCCATCTGCCTTTATATAATGTATCCTGTCGTCACGGCGAAACCATGTAAGCTGGCGCTTCGCGTACTTTCTGGTTTCCTGCTTCAGCCGCTCCACACAAGGTTCAAGCGCACTTTCACCTTTAAGATACGGCATAAGCTCCTTATATCCTATCGCCTGCGCCGCAGTGGGATAATCCGACTGCTTCATAAACTGTCTTGCCTCGTCTATAAGCCCCTCGGCAAGCATTATGTCGACACGTCTGTTTATGCGGTCATACAGCGTTTCCCTGTCATAATCGAGCTGTATCATACACGGATCATACGGCGAGGGCGAAAGCCTCGAAAGCCGCTGTTGTTCACTCATTGTCTTGCCTGTGGTCTTGTACACCTCAAGCGCTCTTATTATCCTGTTCAGATTATTTTCGTGAAGCCTTGCCGCTGTATCGGGGTCGATCTCACGGAGCATTCGGAGCAGATATCCGTTACCCTTTTCCTGTGCCAGCGCGCGCAGTTCATCACGATATTCATGATCGCTCTCGGTTTCCTCAAAGCTCAGATTGTCGATAAGTGAGCTTATATAAAGTCCCGTACCTCCGACTATTATCGGAAGCTTTCCCCTTGACGCTATCTCGGTTATCCTGTCGTGCGCCATCTTTACATAATCGGCAACCGAAAAGCTGTCGTGCGGGTCGAGAAAATCCATAAGGTAATGCGGGATACCCTGCTTTTCCTCTTCGGTCGGCTTTGCGGTGGCAATATCCATACCCTTATATATCTGCATGGAATCCGCGGAGATTATCTCACCCGAAAGGCGCTTTGCAAGCTCTACAGAAAGAGCCGTCTTGCCTGACGCGGTAGGTCCGCATACCACTGCGATAAACTGTTTATCCATAACTCAACTCCTGTTGAAGAAGTGTTCTATCTTATATTTTGAAAGCGATGTCATAACCGGTCTGCCGTGCGGGCAGAAACGGATAGTCTTGTCATTTATAACTCTTTCTGCAAGCGCCTGAAGCTCGATTATATCTGTCTTGTCGTGCGCCTTTATTGCCGACTTGCAAGCCATTGTATGGAGCATATCGTCAAAAAGTGCGCCTTTCTGCTCTGTAGCGGCATTCATAAGCCTGCGGGCAACATCAGTCACGATCTCGGTGGGAGAACAGCTTATAACAGACGGCATCGCTGTTATCTGCACAACGCAGTCATCACAGAAGACAAGCTCTATTCCGCTTTGCTCGACATACTCATAATACTCATGCAAAGCCTCATACTCTGCGGCGGAAAGCTTAAGCTCGGTCTTGTCGATGAGAAGCTGTGAGGTGGTGATAAACTCCTCTTTCAGCTTTTCAAACCTTATACGTTCGTGTGCGGCGTGCTTGTCTATTATTATAAGCTCCTCGCCGACCTCGCATAATATATAAGTCCTTAAAAATTCGCCGATCACACGGATGTTGATTTTTTCGGGTGTCGGTTCGTTGATCTTTTCAACCCGCACCGGCTGAGTATTTATGAATTTGAAGCCGTCGTCCTTTATGGGAGGAGCTTCACGCAGTGGGATATCATCGGTGCTTTCCGCACAGATACTGCCGATATCATCATCGTCCACCGCTACTACGACCTTGCCGCTTACAGCCGTGAATGCGGGAGCTGTCGGCGGTTCTTCGGGAAGCGGGATATCATCGGCTTCCTGAGGTTTTTCAGCCCTTGTGATATAATCCGTGTGACTGCTGTGAAGCGACACGGATCTGACCTGCGCCGAGCCGTATATTGTTTCCGCTTTTACAGGCTCGGAAGGCTCTTTGGGCACAGCTATTTCTACCGGATATTCATTATTGACAAGCGGAAGCGTTACCGGGATATGCTCCAGTGTCTGCTGTTCACGCTTTATTATTTCGGGATTACGCATGAAATAATCGTCAGCATTATCGTATTTTTTCGGCTTTTCAAGCTCTATCTGCCGTCTGTCGTCTGCGGCGTTTACAAGCGCGTTTTTAACTGCAAAATACACCGCGTCAAATACAGGCTTTTCATATGCAAAGCGTATCTCGGTCTTTGCCGGGTGTACGTTTACATCGACAGAATCGGGAGAAAGCGTTATATCCAGTATGCAGGCGGGGAATTTTCCGACCATCATACTGTTGCGGTACGCCTCTTCAAGCGCCGCCATACAGGTGGTGCTCTTTATGTATCTTGTATTGACAAAGAACGTCTGCATACTTCTGCTGTTGCGGCAGAATAGCGGTGATGAAGCATAACCGCTGACATCTATGCCGTTAAGCGAAAAGTCGACCGGGATAAGACTGTCGGCAAACTGCCTGCCGAACACCGCCTTTGCCGCCGATAAGAGCGAGCCGTCACCCGAGGTCATTCTGACGCTCTTGTTATCTCTTATGAATTTAAAGGAAATATCGGGGTGCGAAAGCGCAAGTCTGTCTACCGTTGCCGCTATAAAGTTACCCTCGGATATGTCTTTTTTAAGGAATTTCAGTCGTGCGGGCGTGTTGTAGAAAAGCTCCTTTATAACGATCGTCGTTCCTACAGGACAGCCGCAGGACTCGTGTTCCTTTTCCTCGCCGCCCTCGATAACGTAACGTCCGCCGAGCTCGTCCTCCGCTCTGCGTGACATCATCTCGATCTTTGCGACTGCCGCAACGGACGCTAACGCTTCACCGCGAAAGCCCATTGTCATTATACCTGTAAGGTCATCGCCTGTGCGTATCTTGCTTGTTGCATGGCGCAGAAAGGCTGTAGGCATCTGCTCATATGCTATGCCGCAGCCGTCGTCTGTTATACGCATATAGCTGATACCGCCGTGTTTTATCTCAACGGTGATATGCCGCGCGCCTGCGTCTATTGAATTTTCCACAAGCTCCTTTATTACGGATGACGGGCGTTCGATAACCTCGCCTGCCGCAATAAGCTCCGCTACGCTTTTATCAAGCAGTCTTATCTCAGGCATTGATTTTCCTTTTCTTTATAACATTGCTTTGAGTTCTTCGAGCTTTGCGTAAGCCTCTCTCGGGGTCATATCGTCAAGGTCGAGGTTTTTTATCTCGGTTATGACATTCTGTCTGCCGGTAGCCTCAAAGTCTATCTGGCTTTCGGACTCCTCCTCGGCTCTCAGCTCAAGCTCACGCTGTATCTTCGGCGCTCTTTCAAGCTCGGCTAAAAGCTGTTTTGCTCTGTCGGTGACCTTCTTCGGAAGTCCGGCAAGACGTGCGACCTCTATACCATAGCTGTCGTCCGTTCCACCCTCGACTATCTTGTGCAGGAACTTTATATCCTCACCGCTTCGCTTTACCTTTACGCTGTAGTTACGCACACCGTCAAGCTCGTTTTCAAGCGAAATAAGCTCGTGATAGTGCGTTGCGAAAAGCGTTTTACAGCCGATAGCCTTTGAGCTTATGTACTCGGCTACCGCCTTTGCTATTGATACGCCGTCATAGGTCGATGTTCCTCTGCCGATCTCGTCAAGGATAACAAGCGATCGTTTTGTCGCTTCATTAAGGATAGTTGCGACCTCAGTCATTTCAACCATAAAGGTCGACTGACCCGCGGACAGATCGTCACTTGCACCGACGCGGGTGAATATCCTGTCAACGACACCGAGCCTTGCATAGCTTGCCGGGACAAAGCAGCCTATCTGTGCCATAAGGACTATCACGGCTACCTGTCGCATAAACGTGGATTTACCCGACATATTAGGCCCTGTGATTATCATAAGGCGGTTGCTTTTAACATCAAGATAAACATCGTTCGGGGTGAAAAGTATCTCGTTGACCATCTTCTCGACAACGGGGTGTCTTCCGTCCCTTATCTCTATGACGCTGTCATTTGCCATCATCGGACGGCAGTAGTTATTTTCTATAGATACAACGGCATAACTGCACAGCACGTCAAGCGCCGCTACAGATTCGGCGGTCTGCTGGATAAGGTCGAGCCGCTGTGCGATAAATTCACGCACCTCGGCGAATATTGCCGCTTCAAGCGCAAGTATCTTATCGTTTGCGCCGAGTATCTCGTTTTCTATCTTCTTAAGCTCATCGGTGATATATCTTTCACCGTTTGTGAGCGTCTGTTTTCTTACATATCTGTCGGGTACCATTGACACATTTCCCTTTGATACCTCTATATAATAGCCGAACACACGGTTATAGCCTACACGCAGGTTTTTTATGCCTGTGGCTTCTTTTTCCTGCTGTTCTATCTGTGCAAGCAAGTCCTTACCGCCGCCCGTGATATTTCTCAGGCGGTCAAGCTCTTCATTGAAGCCGCTCTTTATATATCCGCCGTCCTTCATAAGTGCGGGCGGTTCGTCCGCTATCGCCCTTTCGACCAGATCCGCGATGTCGTCAAGCGGACTTATCTTCTTATCAAGGCTCTTTGTAAGCTGTGTGCTTATTTGCGACAGGTCGCTTTTAAGCTGAGGAAGTATCCTGCAGGTAGCACCGAGCGCCTTAACGTCCTTTGCGTTTGCCGCCTTGTATATTATCCTTGTCATAAGACGTTCAAGGTCATAGACCTTTGCAAGGTCGGTCTTTATATCATACAGTGCCGCAGAATTGTTTATGAGCGCTTCTACCGCATCATGTCTGCGTATGATAGCCGCCGTGTCTGTAAGCGGCTGTTCTATGCACTGCCTCAGCTTTCTTCTTCCCATTGAGGTGTCGGTCTTGTCAAGCACCCACAGCAGTGAGCCTTTCTTTTCGCCGCTTCTCATTGTTGAAGTCAGTTCAAGGTTTCTTCTTGTAGCAAGTCCCAGCTGCATAAACTCGCCGCTGCTATGTACATTAAGCTTTACAAAACGTTTTGCTCCGCTTCTTTGCGCCTTATACAAATAGCGCAGCAAAGCGCATAAAGCTCTTAATGCGTTGTCTTTTCCGGCAAGACCTATCTCGTCTGCCGTACCGCCGAACTGTGCGGTTATCTCCGAAACATCATCTATCGAAAAATCCTCGTCATCAAGCTGTTCAGCCGAGCATTTTCCGTAGCGGTTTCTTATAAAGGTATATGCCTGCTTCCGATTTAAAAACTCCGCATTGAACAGAAGTTCAACCGGGGTATATTGTGAAAACTGTGCTATTATATCCTCATCGGTCTTGTTTGAACGTGCCTTTTCAACTGCGTGCACTTCACCCGTTGAGATATCGGCAAACACCATACCTGTGCCGTTTTCTCCGACATAGATACACGAAATATAGTTGTTAGCGCCGTCCTCAAGCATAGACGCTTCTATTACTGTACCTGCGCTTACAAGCCTTACTATATCGCGCTCCACAAGACCCTTTGCCAGTGCAGGGTCGGTCGTCTGCTCGCAGATAGCCACCTTGAAGCCCTTATCTATCAGCTTCTTTATGTAACCCTCGGCGGAATGATGCGGTACGCCGCACATAGGCGTACCTGCTCTCGATGTAAGCGTCAGCTCAAGCTCCTTTGACGCTACCATTGCGTCCTCGTTGAACATTTCATAGAAATCGCCCAGACGGTAGAATAATATATAATCCTTGTAATTTGCCTTGATCTCAGCGTACTGCTGCATCATAGGCGTGAGCTTTTCTCCACTGTTTCCGGCTTTCAAGAGCTTCATTCCTTTCGGGTTTATTGATTGAATTTACATTGCTGTACTGATTAGTGGCAGCCTCCGCAGGTCGAGCATGAACCTGAGCAGCCGCCTGTCTGAACCTCGCAGGTGTCGGGATCTTCGCCGTCACAGCACAGTGCGATAATGCCGTTTATCTCCTGTAAAAGCTTGTCCATATCAGCCTTTGCCATCGTGAAATCAGCCATATGCTCATTCTGCATTACGAGAGTGTATAATCTCTGCATTTCCTTGTTCTGTGTGTCGAGCTTTTCCTTGTTCTGCTCTTCCTTTGACTTGCTCATTTCGAGTGCAACATTCTGACGTGCGAGATTAAATTCGCCGATAAGCTCCTGAAGCTCCATATCTGCATCATTTGCCTTCATTGCCTCGTTATAACGTACATAACGCTCGTCTGCCTGTATAGCCTTGCCGAGCTCTCTTGCTGCTTTGATCGCGTCCATTTTATTTTTCCTTTCTTTCCGCTTTATGCGGCTGTTAAAAATATATATCTGACGGGTTATCCCGACCGATTGCAAAAATTTCAGTCATTAACGCTTACAAGCTCGCCTGTGACTGCCCAGGGCAGAGCCTTTTTTATCTTTACCGTAACGTACTTTCCGACCATATCCTTACTGCCGTTGAAATCGACTATCACGCCGTGGCGCGAATGACCTGTCATAAGTCCGTCAGCCGTTCTGCCGATGCCCTCGCACAGAACCTCGACCTCATCTCCGATAAAACGTTCGTAAGCCTTTTCACCGATGGAATTCTGTACATCAAGAAGCTGTCTGAACCACTTTCCCTTATCCTCGTCGCTCACAGGGTCGGGCATAGCCGCCGCCTTTGTACCCTCACGCTTGCTATAGATGAATGTATACGCCGAGTCATAGCGCACCTTCTTCATAAGCTCGACCGTGCCGAGAAAATCCTCGTATGTTTCGCCCGGGAAACCTACTATAATATCTGTAGTGAGCGCTACCTTCGGAATGCGTTTTTTTGCATATTCGATAAGCTCCAGATAATGTGCCGTGTCATAGTGGCGGTTCATTTCCTTTAAAATTCTGTCGCTTCCGCACTGTACAGGCAGATGAAGATGATATGATATATGCCTGCTGTCGGCTATCGTGTCTATAAGCTCATGTGTGCAGTCCTTGGGGTGAGATGTCATAAAGCTGAGCTTGTATTTTCCCGGTATCTTATCAAGCTCGGAAAGCAGCTTTGCAAAGCCGAAATCATATTCCTTGCCGTAAGAATTTACATTCTGTCCGAGCAGTAGTATTTCCTTGTATCCGTCATTTATAAGTCCTTTGACCTCGGCTATGACCTCTTCGGGTCTGCGCGAACGCTCCCTGCCCCTTATAAAGGGAACTATACAGTATGTGCAGAAGTTGTTGCAGCCGTACATTATCGGCACGCTTGCCTTTACCTTGCTTTCTCTTATAACAGGAAGTCCCTCGGCAATAACGCCGTCACTTTCGGGGATAGACAGCGTTCTGCGGTTCTCGCTGAGCTTTTCGTATATCATCTGCGGTAATGTGTGCATAACGTGCGTACCGAAAATGATATCTACCTGCGGGAACGATTTTCTCATTCTCTGAGCAATATGCTCCTGCTGTACCATACAGCCACCGACCGCTATTATAAGATTTCTGTTCTTCTCTTTAAGCTTTTTCAGCACGCCTATATTGCCGAAAACTCTGTCCTCTGCGTTTTCTCTTACGGCGCAGGTATTGAAAAGGATAAGATCCGCAAATGCGGTTTCGGGCGTGAAGCCGTAACCCATCTGTGCAAGCATACCCTTTATTTTTTCGCCGTCACTCACATTCTGCTGACAGCCGAAGCTGTGGACGTGCGCCAGCGGCATCTGCTCACGCTTTGCATTTATCGCTTTTACTTTTTCTATATATTCCTGCTGAACAAGCAGTTCTTCCTTGTTTATCTCTTTAGTCAAGCTGTTTCTCCGTTCTTTATCCAAAGTCCTGTTGCAAAGACAGTATACCATAAAAGACAGCATACCATAATAGATTATAACATTATTTTAATCCGCCGTCAAGGTAAAACGTCGGATTAAAATAATGTTAGAACGTTCTCGGTCGGTTGCGTGAGCAAAGCCGCATAAAAAGCCTTATGGCTCAGAAATATAAAAAGGAGCAACAGTGACTGATATGCACCTCCAAATGTGTCTAACTTTTGGGGTGCATATCAGCGTGGTTGCTCCTTTGTTGTGTTAAAGTGTGTGATAAACGGGAACAGTTAAGATAATTTTCTCTCCATATATCCACAGGTAAAAGGAAAAAAATCAAATTTTCTGGTTCCAGTATGTATGAACCCAAATATCTCATACCATTTTTTTAGCACCTTGTTTTCTTCAACAATACCTATATTAACCTTGGAACAACCTAATTCTTTTGCAGAAATAAAAGCATGAATCAAAAGTTCCTGACCAATTTTTCTATGTCTATATGCCGGAAGTACACACAAATTATTTAACTCACATTCACTATTATCCTGCAATAACAATGAATAATATCCAACTATTGTACCATTATCATAATAAGCATACATAGGTCTATGCTCGCCAAATAAATGCCACTTTAATCTATCCTCTGTTGTTGCAAACGCAGTGAATTTTGGGGCGTTTTCAGCAGTAAAGCCAAATTCATCTGCAACCGTGGCAAAGCTATCTCTGATTACCCTTACACATTCTGAAATATCTTTTTCTTTCACTTCCTTGATCATAATTCTTACCTCCATATTCCGATTTATCGGGCAGATTAACCGACCTCACAGACTCATTATACCACTCATTTCCACTTTATGCAACCGATTTTTCTATCAAATTGCCATTGGGCTGACATCGTAAACCGCATAAAAAAGAGCCTTGCGGCTCGGGGATATATGAAAAAGGAGCAGCCGGGGTGCTCCTTTAGTGTGTTAAACTGTTCGATAAATGGGAATATGTATCAGCGATTATACGAATTTTTTCGATGTTATATATAATAAGCCATATTTACCTCATGGCAGTCTTGCTCGTCCACCACATCGGTTTCCTCAAACCCCATTTTCTCATATATATGCTTCGCATGGTCATTACCGTAAATATATGTGGTTGTTATAACTTTTGCATCATAACGAATTCGCATAAGGTCAATAAATTTTTTTAGTGCGGCTGTGCCTTTGTGTTTATTTTGGTGGCTTATGTCTATGGCGTATTCCCACAAAAAATATTTATGCTCTTCAAAACGATTAACCAGAATAAAACCAATCAGATCATTTTCGTCAAATATATCAAAAGCCAGAACCGTATCAGGATTATCCCTGATAATCGTCTTAATTGTTTCCTTTGTTGAAAGCATCCCCTCCTGATCGGGAGCAAGTGAGATCTTCATTTCTGTAGACTTAACGAAATCAATCATAACGTACAATGCCTCTTTCTTTTATAAATCCCGATTTGTCGGGCAGATTAACCGCCCTTATAAATCCATTATATCACGCAATACCACTTTTTTCAACCCATTTTCCAATCAAATCCCCATCGGCACAACATTGTGTGCAGAAGTTTAATTCTATAATAATATCTCCATAGCATTAGCTAACCCTTGTGGATTATCAACATTGACCTCATGCCCCGAATTAACAATCGTACTGAGTTTTGCATTTGGTAGCTCTCTTGCAAGCTTTATTGCCGCTTTTTTATTAACATTATCCTTTTCGCCACAAATGATAACCACAGGACAATTCACATTGTTAAGACTGTTTGTGAAATCTATATCCATCATTGAATTTGTCAGTGTGATAAAATCTTTTTTCTTCAAACCTATATCCTTGAACTTGCTTTCCGGCATAAATTTGAACAGCATATTTTGCACCTTAAGCAGAAATTTCGGCATATTATACTGCGGTGCAATAAGAATAAGAGAGCTTACCTTATCCGGAAAGTCGATAGCGTAATTTAGAGCAAGCACAGCACCAAGCGAAAGTCCACAGAGATTAAGCGGTTCCGAAAAACTATTACAGTATCTGCAAAATGAAGAATACATTTTGTTGTAGTTACAGTTACCCTCGATAAAAAAATTGCTTAACTCAGGACAGACAGTTTCTACTGTATCAGGGAGATAGGAAGTTGTTTTATCCCAGCTTGAAGCGTTCTGTCCCATTCCGTGCAGAAGGATGTATTTCATTGTAAAACCTCACAAATTCCGATTTATAGGCAGATTAACCACCCTTATAAATCCATTATACCACGCATTTTCACTTTTTCAATCACTTTTTCAATCAAATCCCCATCGGCATAGCCTGGTCAATATCCGCTTCACGCTTAGGTTTAGCAAACCCCATAAACTGTTTATGGGAATGCTTTCAAGCTGAAATTTTCGGACATTCTGCGTCACCTTCTTGAAATGAGCATAAAAAAGAGCCTTGCGGCTCGGGGGATATAGGAAAAGGAGCAACAGTGACGGTTACTCCTTGTGTGTTATACTGCTCGATAAATAGGAATTTAACGTTTATTCGAAGATTAAAGTTTCCAGATGAGAAAAAACCAATTTGATATTTTTCTTTGGATTCATCAACAACATTAAAGTACCTTGTTCTTTTGTTCCCATTTGTGTTGTCATAGCCAAAGAACGATATGGTTTAAAGCCGCATTTTTCCTGAACTCGTTTAGAGCGTTCATTAAAGTTATAATAACCGCAAAGCAGAAAATCATAATCCAATTCATTGAACAAATAATCTATTACTGCATTTACAGCTTCGGGTACAAGCCCGTTTCCCCAATAGTCTTTACTCAAAACATAACCTAATTCTCTGCCGTAGTAATTCTTGAATTCTGTTAAAGCATCTTCCAACCCATACTTTTCTATGCCAACAGTACCGATTACTTTATTGTTTTCCTTCAAGCAAATTGCAAATACTTTATCATTGCTGATAAATGAATTCATAATACTCTGAGATTCGGTAATACTTTCATGGTGTTTCCAGCCTGCCATCTCACCAACGCCTTCGACGGACGCATATTCATAAAAATCTTCCAAATCGGTTTGTCTGAATGGTCTAAGAATGAGCCTTTCTGTTTCTATCACTTTTCCGTTTATTCTGAAATCAGCGTTCATATTTTCACCTACTACATTAAATTCCGATTTGTCGGGCAGACTAACTGCCCTCACAAACTCATTATACCACGCATTTCCACTTTTTTCAACCGATTTTCCTATCAAATTGCCATTGGACTAACATCGCAGACCGCATAAAAAGTGCATCACGGCTCAGAAATATGGAAAAGGAGCAACCGGGGTGGTTGCTCCTTTGTTGTGTTAAACTGCTCGATAAACGGGAATTTGAAGCTGAGCCAGCTTCACCGCATTTTTTAGTTATTTGATATTTCATAACATTGATTTAAACTGATACAAATTGGAATTTCTTTGATAGAAATCAAATATATTCAACACCTGATTTATTAAGCCTTTCGTGGGCTTTGGCAACTTTTTTAGGAGAAAACACCGTTGCGGTTCCTTTGCTGATAATTTTTGCATTTATTCCCCGTTTTGCTGCGCCAAGTGCCGTTGCAGTTACGCAGCCACATTCGTCCAATCCGCAAAGATGAAGTGTTTCGTATCCTTTTTTCTGAATAAGCTCACGCAGTTTCTTGTTTGAAAGCGCATCGCTAAAAAGTTTATCAAAACAATAATCTGACACAATGTCTAATCCTCTGAAAAGTTCGGCACCCTCCGTTCCTGCTATTGAATAACCAAACAGAAGTCGATTGGTTGGTAAATCCTGAATAATATGGCGTATGTAAATAATATCACAGAAATTATCTTGGTATTGGTGTATAAGTTCATTGACTGCGGCTGTAAGTTCAGCGGTGTTGTAGGAAAATACATCCTTTCTTTTTTCATAAAGGTAGTCATTTTGCATATCTATGACAATCAGTGCAGTTTTCATATTGATTTTCCTCCACAAATTCCGATTTATCGGGCAGATTAACTCCCCTCATAAACTCATTATACCACGCACCTCGACTTTTTTCAACCGATTTTCCTATCAAATTGCCATTGGGCTGACATCATAAACCGTATAAAAAAGAGCCTTGCGGCTCGGGGAGGTATAGGAAAAGGAGCAACCGAGGTGGGTGCTCCTTTTGTGTTAAACTGCTCGATAAACGGGAATTTAACGTTTATTCGAAGATTAAAGTTTCCCGATGAGAAAAAACCAATTTGATATTTTTCTTTGGATTCATCAACAACATTAAAGTACCTTGTTCTTTTGTTCCCATTTGTGTTGTCATAGCCAAAGAACGATATGGTTTAAAGCCGCATTTTTCCTGAACTCGTTTAGAGCGTTCATTAAAGTTATAATAACCGCAAAGCAGAAAATCATAATCCAATTCATTGAACAAATAATCTATTACTGCATTTACAGCTTCGGGTACAAGCCCGTTTCCCCAATAGTCTTTACTCAAAACATAACCTAATTCTCTGCCGTAGTAATTCTTGAATTCTGTTAAAGCATCTTCCAACCCATACTTTTCTATGCCAACAGTACCGATTACTTTATTGTTTTCCTTCAAGCAAATTGCAAATACTTTATCATTGCTGATAAATGAATTCATAATACTCTGAGATTCGGTAATACTTTCATGGTGTTTCCAGCCTGCCATCTCACCAACGCCTTCGACGGACGCATATTCATAAAAATCTTCCAAATCGGTTTGTCTGAATGGTCTAAGAATGAGCCTTTCTGTTTCTATCACTTTTCCGTTTATTCTGAAATCAGCGTTCATATTTTCACCTACTACATTAAATTCCAATTTGTCAGGCAGATTAACCGCCATTATAAGTTCATTATACCACGCATTTTTACTTTTTTCAACCGATTTTCCTATCAAATTGCCATTGGGCTGACATCGTAAACCGCATAAAAAAGAGCTTTGCGGCTCAGAAATATAAAAAGGAACAACAGTGACGGTTACTTATTTTGTGTGTTAAACTGCTCGACTTATCGGAAGTTTAGATTCTTGAAATTATTTCAACAGTTTCATTGATAATGCTTTCAAGTTCTTTAGCACCATCAATCACATAATCGCAAGTTGCCAAATGATTTTTCACCATCTGAATATAGGCTATTCTTGCATATTTCAAATATGTATCCATTTCATTGCAAATTTCATCTGACGTAGCCTCTCTCATATCTCTGAGAATTCTTCGAGCCATTGCTATATCTAACGGTGTATCAATAAATATGCAACAATCCAAATAAGGTTTTATCATCTGATGTTGGTATGCAAACGGATAGTCCAACAGTAAACAGTCATATTCACCACTGCGGACTATTTTATCAATATCAGTTTTTAACGGCGATAAGTCCCATACATGAACATCTGCTCCTTCTGACACCCATTTTGAAAAATCTTCTACTTCTCCTTCAAATGAGTAGTTATCAAAGTGAAGTGACGCTGTTCTCGGAAGCCTATCTTTAACCGCATTTACGACTGTTGTTTTTCCGCCTGCTGTCACAGCTCCAATAGCTATTATTTTCATTATATTATATTCCCCTACAAATACGATTTGCCGGGCAGTTCACCCGCCCTCTTCAACTCATTATACCACGCATTTTCACTTTATGCAACCGATTTTCCTATCAAATTGCCATTGGGCTGACATCGTAAACCACATAAAAAAGAGCCTTGCGGCTCGGGGAGGTATAGGAAAAGGAGCAACCGAGGTGGGTGCTCCTTTTGTGTTAAACTGCTCGATAAACGGGAATTTATTGATTTATACATTCGATGATTGGCTCAATGCATTTTTTATCTGTCCAGTCGCATTTATGATCCCCAGCTGCCATCAGTGCTTTTTCCCATATTTCGTAATCAGCTGGATTTTTCTTTGCAACTGACTTTCTAAGTAAATTGCATAATGTTCTATCCTTAAAAGACATTGCATCCATATCCCACGCACCACGGCAATAAAAGAGAGAAATGTCAGCCAAGTTATCCTTCAAATTATGCTCCTTGATTTGCTGAAAAGCATTTTCTTCATACGGAGATGCTCCACAGCAAAACACGATAATCTTCTTGCCCGTTAATTTACTTATATTTTTTTTTAGAAACGATAATCCGGCGATACCGGAAGCATATAATCCTCCACCTAAAATAATAGTGTCATATGTAACAATTTCGTTGATATCAGCTTTTCGTGTTTCTATACACTGAAACCCGGTCTCTTCTGAGAGCCAGTCAGCGTATCTTTTTGTAGCACCATATTTTGATTGATATAAAATGACTCCATTCATAAACACATCTCCTCAAATTCCGATTTGTACGGCAGACTAACTGCCATCACAGACCCATTATACCACGCAATACCACTTTTTTCAACCACATTTTCAAAGTAAACCTGCTCAAAATCGTACAATATTATTGACAAAACCGAACGATTAGTGTATAATGTAAATAGAACACCACATACTATTTGAAAGCAGGAGGTGCGTTTTTATGTCAATTACAGCAACCGAACTTAAGATGAATTTAGGCAAATACCTTATGCTTGCAGAAACGGAAGATGTGTTTATCACAAAAAACGGAAAGGTAGTCGCAAAGCTCACCAACCCGAATGCCGACAGAATTGAAATGGCGAAATCGCTGTTCGGCGTAATTCCTGCCGATGTCACTGTTGAAGAAGCCCGTGACGAAAGGCTGGATAATATATGACCGCCGTTATAGACACCTGTGTTATCGTTGATGCTCTTCAGAACCGTGAGCCTTTTTCGGCAGACGCTCAAAAGCTGTTCTTAGCCGTTTCGAACAGGCGCTTTGACGGTGTTCTCACAGCCAAGTCAATTACAGATATATTCTATATTCTTCGCAGAAGCCTGCACAATGACGCTCTTACCAAAGAATGCATACATAAGCTGTTTGTACTCTTTGATATTGCCGATACATTTGCGGTCGACTGCCAGATCGCGCTCAGTGCGCAAACAAAGGATTATGAAGACGCAGTAATGATTGAAACCGCAAAAAGAATAGGTGCGGATTGCATCATAACAAGAAATCTCAAGGATTATAAGACCGATAGAATCTCAGTTTATTCGCCCGCGGATTTTCTGAGCAAGCTAAACGAAAACGAATAGAATTTCAGCCCTGCCGTTATAGCAGGGCTGTTCCTATTTCATAATATAATATCCGTAATTTTCTTCCTGCCCATCCACTGTCTGCTTGTCACCTCATAACCGAGCTTATTGTACCACGCTACACGCTCAACATATAAAAGCTGAATATCCTTGCAATTCCTTTTGTAGAGCGAAAGACTGCCCTCAGCCGTCATAGCAAGACCTATGCCGCGGCGGCGGTATTTATGCGTAACGCCCACACAGCCTATCATGCCGTGCTTTTCATTATCCGCAAAGAACATTCCGCCGTCCTCTTCGACCATTTCAAAGCCGGCGATCTCATCACCGCACACGGCAAGCAGAACCGGAGCATCCTTATTTTCTTCAAATATCGGTAGCCAATCAGCCTGAGCGTCTTTTACTGCGGCAAGGAGTTTTTCTCTGTCACTGTCGGTCGCAAAGCGGTATGTAATGCCGTCCGGGCGGGGTGTTCTTTTCAGCATTGCGGCTGATTTATCATCAAGTTCAAGTCCCATATTGACCGATGTAAAGTCTGCGGTGTAGCCTCTTTTTTCAAAGAACGGAACACTGCTCTCTTCGTCCTCGTCACACGGCACACCCTGGAACAATCCGCCCCCGCCGAGGACAATTTCATTATAATTCACCGAAATAAAGCCCTCCGCCATTATAAGCAGATGTCTTCCGTAACCGCAATGTCTGTACTCCTTTTTGACGCACAAAATCACTACGGAATTATCGTTTACTACGCAAAATCCGATGATCGTTTTGCTGTTCTCCGCCGTGAAAATCTGCGAGTTATCTCTGTGCAGGATATCCCGGAAACGCTCGTATGTCAGCGGATAGCGCGGCATAGCTTCACAGTAGATATCGTACAGGTCACGGAGCGTATATTCTTTGTTCATGGTATCACCTCGTTTTTGTAGTATTCTAACACACTTTCTGCCATAAAGCAACCCTGTGCGGTTGCAATCCGACAGCATAAATGCTATAATAAGGTGTTGAGAAAAAACGGACGAAAGGACTTAATATGAATACATTATTTAAAGGGATAACCGCGATCCTCCCCGATGAAGAAAGCGGATTTTCCGCAAAGGTATGCGATATTGCGGTAAGCGACAGCGTTATCTCCTACATCGGTGATGATGCCGTGAAGAACGGCTTTGTTCCCGACAGGACGATCAACGGCAAGGACAAGCTAATCACCGCGGGACTTGTAAACAGCCACACGCACAGCTATATGTCGCTGTTCAGGAACAGTGCGGACGACCTAATGTTCCACACCTGGCTGTTCGACAGGATAATGCCAATGGAGGACAAGCTCACCGCAGATGATATGTACCATGGTACACAGCTCGCCTGTCTTGAAATGATAAAGACGGGTACGACGGCATTTCTCGATATGAATATTGCCCGCGACTGTATCACAAGAGCGATAAGCGAAAGCGGACTGAAAGCGACTATATCAAGAGGTCTTGTAGGAAACGGCAGAGATGATGAGGGCGGAAAGACAAGAATTGAGGATACGCTGTACGATATGCGCACCTACGGCGACAACAAGCGCCTTAGATTTATGATGGGTCCTCACGCAATCTACACTACCGACAGAGGCTATCTTGAGCTTGTAATGGAGAAAGCCGCAGAATATGACCTCGGCATCAACATTCACCTGTCGGAGTCGGTAAAGGAAATTGAGGACTGTGTGGCACAGAACGGCTGTTCGCCTGTCAAGTATCTTGACGATATGGGAATGTTCAAGTTCCACACGGTTGCCGCACACTGCGTACAGTTATCCGATGAAGACATCGACATACTGGCTCAGCGCGGAGTTTACGCCGCTACAAATCCTATCAGCAACGCTAAGCTCGGAAACGGCTTTGCAAGAATACCCGATATGCTCGACAAGGGTGTAAGGCTGTGTATCGGTACTGACAGTGCGGGAAGCAACAACACGCTCAATATGTTCAGCGATATGAACTTCATCTGCCTTGCGCACAAGGGCAATCACCGCAGTGCTACCGCAGTTTCTGCACGTCAGGCGCTGAAAATGGCTACGGAAACAGGCGCTAAGGCTTTAGGCTTTGACAATACGGGCGTATTAAAGGAGGGCTATGCGGCTGACCTTACTATAATGGATATGAAATGCCCCTCGCTCCAGCCCACGAATGACCCTGTTGCCGCTATGTGCTACAGCGCAAGCGGATACGAGGTAGAGAGCGTTATGGTAGACGGTGAATTCTTAATGGAAAACCGTGAGATAAAGGGCATGGACGAGGAACGCATTTACTTTGAATGCAATAAAGCTATGAAGCGAATAGACGGCTGACGGAAAGGAAAAGAATATGAGCATTATAAGAGATGAGAGCCTGTGGGAAAGCGGCGAAACCAAGATAAACTGGGTAAAGGCGAATATGCCGTTACTGCGCGGCATCGAAGAAGAATTTGCGGTATCAAAGCCGTTTGCGGGACTTAAGGTTGCGCTTTCGGTTCACCTTGAAGCAAAGACAGCTTACCTTTGCCGTGTAATGGCGGCAGGCGGCGCAGAGATGTATATCACCGGCAGTAACCCGCTGTCAACGCAGGACGATGTTGCGGCGGCGCTTGTACACAGCGGACTTAACGTATTCGCATGGCACGGCGCTACTGCGGAGGAATATCACGCGCATACGGCGGAGGTTATAAAGATCGCTCCCAATGTCATCATTGATGACGGCGGCGACCTTGTAAACCTTATCCACAATGAATACCCCGACCTTATCCAGAATGTTATCGGCGGCTGTGAGGAAACCACAACGGGAATTATCCGCCTTGTGGCTATGGATAAGGCTAAACAGCTCAAGTTCCCGATGATGCTTGTAAATGACGCAGACTGCAAGCATCTGTTCGATAACCGCTACGGCACGGGTCAGTCGGTATGGGACGGCATAAACCGCACAACAAATCTGATCGTTGCGGGAAAGAACGTTGTTGTAGCAGGCTACGGCTGGTGCGGCAAGGGCGTTGCGATGAGGGCTAAGGGTCTTGGCGCATCGGTAATAGTAACCGAGATAAACCCGATAAAGGCGATGGAAGCCGTTATGGACGGATTCAAGGTTATGCCTATGGTTGAGGCGGCTAAGATAGGCGACTTCTTTGTAACGGTAACAGGCTGTAACGATGTTATCGGAGAAAAGGCATTCCTTAATATGAAGGACGGGGCTATCCTTTCAAACGCAGGTCACTTTGACGTTGAGGTAAACGTTGCAAAGCTTAAGGAAATGGCTGTAGAAACAGGCGTTGCAAGAAACAACATTCAGTACTACAAGCTGGCTAACGGCAACAGGATAAACGTTATCGCAGAAGGCAGACTTGTAAACCTTGCCGCAGGCGACGGTCACCCGGCAGAAATAATGGATATGAGCTTTGCTATACAGGCTCTTTCCGCCGCTTATCTTGTAAAGAACAAGGACAAGCTGAAAGCAGGCGAAAAGATGACGGTAAACGTTCCTGCCGAGGTCGACAAGGAGGTTGCCGAGAGAAAGCTCAGATATTGGGGCATTACGATTGATAAGCTGACAGAGGAACAGGAAAAGTACCTCGGCAGCTGGGAAGTGTAATTCATATAACGATTTTAATGGGTTGTGACACAACCCGAAAATGAAAAAGTGAGTCGAAGCGCAAAGGATAGTGCGCTCGGCTCACTTTTTTGTATGGTTTGCTCCTATTATATTGCTTTAGTAATTAACAATGATAGCAGGCTACCGATAGTTCTATTTGTCGGATAGCACTTCTCGGGTTCGCTATTCAAATTGATAACGTTGCTGCTATGAACGAGGGAGACAACCCAAGGGGAGAGAGGAAGGCGCTCCAAAGGCGCTTTCCCCTCTCCCCTTAGGTTTTCTCCCTCGTGGCTCCCTCTTTCCTGACCTCTCTCCTCTTCTGCCATAATGGGGTGTTGGCGATAAGACACACAAACGATTGCGTTTAAAAAGCCGCTGTAAGCGGGACGCTGACGCTCTGTTCGACCCGGGGGACTGTACAGATATCTCAGGATAGTGCGTTTTTGGAAATTTCGGTGACAGTGCAGTTGCACTGATTTACTCACTAAATTATTAACACCTTATCGGCACGGAAACTGTTTTCAGCGTTGTTGGCTATATGTTTATTGCTATGACTTTTTTACAATATGTTGCACTGCAATTTCAATGAAATTTTTATAAACTGAGAAGCTGTGATGAAATTTTTGCATTTCGTCACAGCTTCTTCTTATATCCTGTTATCCGAGCTTTTCAATAAACTTATCTGCCTGCTCTCTTGTACGGAAAACGACTATCTCCCTGCCATTTTCGTATTTCTCAAGCAGTCTGTATATTTCGGGGAGCTGATTTGTACGGAAGCTTTCGATCCACTGTCTGAACCCGGGGTCAAGCTCATTTTCAAACCACGGCATATCCTCACGCCTTTTGCCTATGCGTGACAATGCGCCTCCTATGCAGGTTTCAGTCGGCAAGTCAAACAGGAATACAGTATCGCAAGCCTTTATCCTTGTTTCAAGAGTGCGCTGATAGTTGCCGTCAATTATCCAGCTGTCACGGGATATTATACTAATGAGCTTTTCGTCAAACTCTTCCCGTGAAATGTTCGTACCGTCGGGCTTATGCCATATCATATCAAGATAGAACAGCGGTGATCCTGTTACGTCACGGAGCTTTCTTGAAAACACGCTTTTTCCCGAACCCGAACAGCCTATTACTACTACCCTTTTCATCAGTTATTCACTTACAAGCACTTTTACTATCTCGCCGACATACATCTCATGAAAATCGCCTGCGGCATAGCACTTTTCGATAAGCGACTTGTCAATAAACGACTCGGGGGTCATGGGCTGTCTGTACAACTTCTTGCAGACAAGCACGAGCTTTGCCTGCTCTATATAAGCGTAATCGTCCGTTGCAGTGCCTGTAAGCCCGGTCTTTGCAAGCTTATCCTCATCTCTGCCAGAATGTGAGCCGATGTAGCTTAAAGCCTCTCTGTGTCCGTCGGGGAGAAATGATAATGTGTAATAGTCGTTCTTATCCACAAATTCCTTTGTGTATCTCTGAGGGCGGATATATACTACTGTCGTGGGCTTGTTCCACAGCTCACCCATCTGTCCCCAGCTTACTGTCATTGTATTATAGCCGTCCTTGTTTCCTGCCGTCAGCAGTGCCCACTCCTTGCCGATAAGCGTGGAGGGATTGACTTTCAGTTCTTCAACAGATATTTCTTTCATAAACGTAATTCCTTTCTGATTTGAGTTATACTTATTTTAACATTTTTCCGCTCGGATGTAAAGCAATATCTTATCTTCAGACAAACCGTTAAAAAGTTGCATCATGCTTAAAAGGGGTTTGGGGCATAGCCCCAAGCGGGGTGAGGGCGGCAGCCCCACACTCAGCCCCTTCCCACGGGGAAGGGGTTTGGGGTTAGGGATTGAAAATTTGCACTTCGCTATAAAATTGTTTTATCTTCAAATATAAGCCTCTTAAACTTTACATTCTGCCACAAAAAACCGTGATTTTCACCCGAAAATTTTACTTGCATTTTTCCCCGTATTATACTATAATTAAATTTGTGTGTTAAGCACACCGTTGAAAACCAAACGGGGTTGAGGGGCGGCAGCCCCCGTTAATCCCGCACCATTATCCCAAAAACCGCATACACTGAACTATACCTCCAAAAAAATTTTTAATAAAATACCCTTAACCTATTGACAAAGTAGGTTTTAGGTAGTATAATAGCATCATCGGAACAAAACCGATGAGCATATTTGCTATATTAAAAATCGGAGGAAATTCAATGTACGCTACTATTTCATCAACGCACAACAGAATAATGTGTTGCTGTATCAGCTCCCGGACAAGTAGAATGGCATTTGGGTGCAGCGGCATTGTTGTCATACAGCCGTAAAAGCACTGCGGCGACTGTCATTTGTCCGGGAGCGTAACAGCCCCGGCTTTTATTTTGCCGTCGGCTCAGTAAATTGAAAGGATGTGACGGTATGGATCTTAACGCTATCGCTGAGTACCTGCCGCTGTTCGGGGAAGCCGCACTGCTTACTGTAAAGCTCGGTATTCTTGGAATAATATTCTCGATCATCATAGGGCTTATATGCGCAGTGGTTCAGTACTACAAGGTACCGGTTATCCGCCGTATAGTTTCCGTCTACATTGAAATCAGCCGCAATACACCGCTTTTAGTACAGCTTTTTTTCATCTATTACGGACTGCCTAAAGTCGGCATACCGACCGACGCCGAAACCTGCGGTATCGCAGGACTTGCCTTCCTCGGAGGAAGCTACATGGCGGAGGCTTTCAGGAGCGGACTTGAATCGGTAGACAAGATACAGACAGAAAGCGCCTATTCTCTCGGAATGAACAAAATGCAGGCAATGCGTTATGTGATACTTCCGCAGGCGATGTCGGTAAGTATCCCGGCGTTTGTCGCAAACGTGATATTTCTTATGAAAGAAACGAGCGTGTTCAGTGCGATAAGCCTGCTTGACCTTATGTTTATGGCTAAGGATCTTATGGGAATGTACAACGATACCACCGAGGCTCTGTGCCTGCTGGTCGGCTTCTATCTCATAATACTTCTTCCGATCTCAATTGTCGGAACGATAGTTGAAAGGAGGGTGCGCCGTGCAGGATTTGGCAGTTAATCTCGGAATAGACGTTCTGTTCAAGGGTACGAACTTCATAAGACTTCTCGGAGGACTTTGGACGGCACTCTGGATAAGCCTTGTATCAGTCGCGATAAGCATACCGCTCGGCATCGGAATGGGCGTACTTATGACAAAGAAGAACAGGATATTGAAAGCCGTTCTTCGTGTGTATCTTGAATTTATAAGAATAATGCCACAGCTCGTACTTCTTTTCATAATGTTCTTCGGAACAACAAGGGCTTTCGGCTGGGATCTTTCGGGTGAAGCGGCATCTGTAATAGTATTCGTATTATGGGGCACTGCCGAAATGGGCGACCTTGTGAGAGGCGCACTTATCTCAATACCGAAGCATCAGTATGAAAGCAGTGAGGCTCTCGGACTTACGAATACGCAGACCTATCTTTATGTTATCATACCGCAGACGATAAGACGGCTCATACCGCTTTCGATAAACCTGATAACAAGAATGATAAAGACAACAAGCCTTATACTTATGATAGGTGTTGTAGAAGTCCTGAAGGTCGCACAGCAGATAATAGAAGCTAACAGAATGACAAGTCCGAACGGTGCGTTCGGTGTGTATCTGACGGTATTCCTGCTATACTTCATCGCCTGCTGGCCGATAAGTATGCTTGCGAAATACCTTGAAAAGAAATGGAGCTAAAGCGTATGGCAGATGCATTATTAACAATAGACAACGTTGTAAAGCGTTTTGATAACACAACGATACTTGACGGTATCAGCTTTTCCGTCAAAAAGAGCGAGGTCATAGTAATAGTAGGACCGAGCGGCTGCGGAAAGTCAACTCTTCTGCGCTGTGTAAACGCGCTTGAGCCGATACAGGACGGTAAGATAACGCTTGACGGCGATGTTATTGAAAGAAACAGCAAGACGCTTCCTCTTTTAAGACAGCGTATAGGAATGGTATTCCAGAGCTACGACCTGTTCCCTCACCTGACGGTGCTTGACAATGTTCTTCTTGCACCTTGCAAGGTACAGAAAAGGGATAAGGAAGAGGTAAGGCAGGAGGCAATGTCACTGCTCGAAAGAGTGGGACTGAAAGAAAAGGCTAAAAGCTACCCCAGAGAGCTTTCAGGCGGTCAGAAGCAGCGTGTGGCTATCGTCCGTGCGCTTTGTATGCACCCCGAAATACTGCTCTTTGACGAGGTAACTGCGGCACTTGACCCGGAAATGGTTCGTGAAGTACTTGACGTTATGCTGGATCTTGCAAAGCAGGGTCGCACAATGCTGATAGTGACCCACGAGATGCAGTTCGCCAGAGCGATAGCAGACAGAATAATATTCCTCGACAACGGAAAGATCGTTGAAGAGGCAACGCCCGATGAATTCTTCGATCACCCGAAGACAGAAAGGGCAAAACAATTCCTCAACACATTTGAGTTCGACTCGGTAAGAGCAATGAAAGAACTCACAGAATAAAGAGAGATATTTAAAGGAGATAATCACAATGAAAAAGTTAAACTTCAAGAAACTGATAGCACTCGGTCTTACAGCAGCTGCGGCAGTAGCATCATTTACAGCGTGCAGTTCGAACACAGCTGAAAGCGGCGCGGCAAGCGCAGGCGACAACACAGGCTCAAAGGTATACCGTACACTTGACGAGATAAAGGCAAGCGGTAAGATAAACATCGGCGTATTCTCAGACAAGAACCCCTTTGGCTATGTAGATGAGAACGGCGAATATCAGGGCTATGACATATACTTCGGCAACAGACTCGGTAAGGATCTCGGTGTTGAGATAAACTACGTTTCAACAGAAGCCGCTAACCGTGTTGAATATCTTGAAACAGGCAAGGTTGATATTATCCTCGCTAACTTCACAGTAACAGAAGAAAGAGCCGAAAAGGTCGACTTTGCGCTTCCTTATATGAACGTTGCACTCGGTGTTGTTTCACCCGACAGCAATGTTATCACATCGCTTGACAACTGGAAGGCTGAGGACAAGATGATCGTTATCTCGGGTACAACGGCTGAGCTTTACCTCACAAAGAACTACCCCGACATCAAGCTCCAGAAGTATGATTCGTACGCTACGGCAAAGAGCGCTATAGAAAACGGCAACGGTGTTGCATGGGCTAACGACAACACAGAGGTTATCGCATTTGCAAAGCAGAACAAAGGCTATACTGTAGGTATTGACTCACTCGGCAGCCAGGATACTATCGCTCCCGCAGTTTCAAAGGGCAACGAAACGCTCCTTAACTGGATCAACGACGAGATCAAGACTCTCGGCAAGGAGAACTTCTTCCACGCAGACTATGACGCTACTCTTACTGACACATACGGTGCAGACTACAAGGAAACACTCGTTGTAGAGGGCGGCGAAGTAAAGAAAAGCTGAGAATAAAGATATATAAATACAGTTTATGAGGAGCCGAAAAGCTCCTCATAAAAACTTTAAGTGCAGGTGAGAACAATGAAAAGGATACTTTGCTTCGGCGACTCGAATACATGGGGGCTTATTCCCGGTACAAACAGAAGGTTTGCCGACGGTGTGCGCTGGACAAGCATTTTAAGAAACGACCTTGAGCAAAGCGGTTATGAGATAATCGAAGAGGGTCTTTGCGGAAGAACAACGATATTTGAAGACCCCGACAGGATAGGCAGAGCGGGCGATAAGCTGCTCCCCGTATTCTTGGAAAGTCACGCTCCGCTTGATATGGTCGTGATAATGCTTGGTACTAACGACTGCAAGCCCGTTTACAATGCGGACGCAGAAACGATTGCGCACGGTGCGGAGCGCCTTATCGAGCAGGTAAGAGCGTATGCGGGCAACTGCCGTATCCTGCTCATTTCACCTATTGAACTCGGCGACGATGTATGGCAGGAAAAATACGATCCGCAGTTTGACGCAGGCTCACCCGCCATTTCCCGCGGACTGAAAACATCTTTTGCAAGGGTTGCAAGAAAGCACGGCACAGAACTCCTTGCCGCTTCCGACCACGCAAAACCCAGCAGGATAGACTGCGAACACCTTGACGAAAACGGACACAATGCGCTTGCCCGTGCAGTCGAGGACAAGATACTCAGCATTTACGGAAGGGCGGCTTCATAAACCAAATGACTAAAAAGCAACTTATCAGACACTCTTTCATCAAGAGTCTGCCTGTACTGTGCAGTTATCTGTTCTTAGGTATGGCATACGGCATGATGATGGCGGAGGCGGGATATCAATGGTACTACTCGCTGTTCTCCTGTCTGTTCCTTTACTCGGGAACGTGCCAGTTCTTACTTATAACATTTTTCAGCAGCGGAGCGTCACTACTTACGGTGGCGCTCACTGTTCTGCTTGTAAACAGCAGGCAGAGCTTCTACAGTCTTACATTCCTGAAGGATTTTAACGCTATGGGAAAGCGTAAGCTGTATATGATACATTCGATGACCGATGAAACCTATGCGGTAAACACTACACTCGACTATATGCCGGATGACGACAAGCACAGCACCATGTTCGGCGTTGCGCTTTTCAGTCATTTCTACTGGACGTTCTTTTCGGTACTCGGAAGCGTTATCGGGCAGCTGCTCCCGTTTCAGCTTGAGGGCGTTGACTTTTGTATGACGGCACTGTTCGTCATTATCTTTATCGACAAGTGGGAGCACGCCGACCGGCATTCCCCTGCGCTTATCGGTCTTGGAGTAGGCGTGCTGTGCCTGCTGATCTTCGGTCAGAACAGCTTTATGCTCCCTGCCCTGCTATTATCCACAGCGCTTTTACTGCTGATAACCAATACGGATTTCGGCAAGAAGAAAGGCAAGAAGGATAAAGACGCAGACGGCGAAAACGCCGAAAACAAAACCGATAGCAAGACAATAGAAGTTGTTACCTCTCCGGAAGATATTATCACCGATGAAAAGGAGGATAAGACGATATGACATCGACTCCTATGACTCCTTTACAGATGGTGATAGCGATAGTTATCAGTGCTGTTATCACATTTTCTCTGCGTGCATTACCTTTTGTGATCTTTCACGGCGACAGGAAAATGCCGAAGTGGCTTGAACGTATAGAAAAGTCGCTCCCGGCTATGATAATGTCGATACTTATAATCTACTGCCTCAAGGATATCGGCGACAATATGTTCGGTGTCGGTATACCAAGACTTCTCGCGGTACTTATCACAGGCGGAAGCTACAAGCTGTGGCATAACACTTTTGTAAGTATGGCGGCAGGTACGCTGTCATATATGGGTCTGCTGTACTTATTCAGCCATGTGCTGACAGGTGCATAAGAAAGGAAATAAACTTTGGAAATAACCGTAAGCGAGCTTGAAAAGCTCTCCCCCGACAGCTATATTTTATACGATACCCGCAGTGAAACCGAAAAAATGTACGGTATTATGGAGGGTGCTGTGTCGCTTTCGGCAGACAAGCTTTTATCTGCACCGCCCGAGGACAAGTCAAAAAAACTTATCGTATGCTGTGCAAGAGGAAAATTCAGCGTTGATACTGCCGAAAGATTATCCGAGATGGGCTATGACGCTTATTCGCTTTCGGGCGGATATGCCGCATGGCTGCTTGCGCTTATGCAAAAAGAACAGGCAGACGAGGTTTCAAAGCGTGTCGAGCAGAGCTTGCAAAAGAAGTTCCGCAAAAAGATATGGGCGGCATTCACAAAGGCTGTAAAGCAATATGAGCTTGTAAAGGAAAACGACCGTATCGCGGTATGTATTTCGGGCGGCAAGGATTCTATGCTGATGGCTAAGCTGTTCCAGGAGCTTCACCGCCACAGTGACTTTCCGTTTGAGGTAAAGTTCATCGTAATGGATCCCGGCTACAGCATAGCAAACAGGAATGTTATCGAGGAAAACGCGCGAAAGCTGAAAATACCGATAGAGATATTTGAGTCGGACATTTTCGATTCTGTCTACAATGTTGAAAAATCACCCTGCTACCTTTGCGCAAGAATGAGAAGAGGTCACCTTTACAACTATGCAAAGAGCCTTGGCTGTAACAAGATAGCGCTCGGACATCACTATGACGATGTGATAGAAACGATACTTATGGGTATGCTGTACGGCGCTCAGATACAGACGATGATGCCGAAGCTCCACAGCACGAACTTTGAGGGTATGGAGCTTATACGTCCGCTGTACCTTGTGCGCGAGGACGATATAAAGGCATGGAGGGATTATAACGGACTGCACTTTATCCAGTGCGCCTGCAAGTTCACCGATACCTGCACGACCTGCAACAACGAGGAAACACGCTCAAAGCGCGTCGAGATAAAACAGCTTATCGCTAAGCTGAAAGAAACAAACCCCGAGGTTGAAAAGCACATATTCAAGAGCGTTGAGAATGTCAATATCGATACGGTCATAGCATGGAAAAAGGGTGGAGAGAAGCACCATTTCCTTGACAGCTATGATGAATGATATAATGCGGTTGCATTTTCGGCGCGGATAAGGTAAAATATAATATGAAGCTATGCCGTCACAATTAAACAACGTGGCGGCATTATATTTCCCCGGAAAGGAGGCGGATAAACTGAAAAATCATAAGCACAGGCTGAAAGAATTTATCCGCCTGTTTATGCAGAGCAAGCGCTTCCGTATAGTAGTCTACACCGCGGGTTCGCTGACGCTGAACGTTGCGTATGCCGCATATAACGGCGTACTCGGTCTGTTCTACGGCTCGGTATGGTTTATGATACTGTGCGTGTACTATGCACTCCTTGCAGTCATGCGTTATATGACGGTGTCATATGAGAAAAAGCAGGACAAGGGTATTCAGGTCGTATCGGAAGTTTATGTAATGCGCTTTACCGGTATGATGTTCATTGTGATGAGCGTAGTGCTGATGCTTATCGAGCTGTACAGCATGATACACAACACGACACGGCAATATGCAAAGCTCGTTATTGCAAGTATCGCCGTGTACACGGTGATAAAGCTTGTCCGCGCCATCGTAAACCTTGTGAAGGTGCAGAAGCACCGCTCGCCGCTTCTCAGTGCGATAAGGAATATTTCTCTTGCAGATGCGGGCGTTTCTGCGGTAACGCTTATCCGCTCGCTGTCGGTGTATATAACGTGGCTTACGGAAAATCAGAAGCTCGTTGTCAGCACATTCTCAGGAGTGGTCGTATATCTTACTACACTTGTGATGGGCGTTGTGATGCTGCTGCGCCATACCGATGAAAAGCAGAATATACCGTTAATGACCGATAACGGCGAGGACGCTTCAAAAATCGATATGGTAAAGGAAAAGCTGACCGAAAACTTTGTGAGGATAAGCGACAACGTGGTCGATAAATACGATGAGCTTTCCGACAAGGCAAACGAAAAAAACGAAATGCTTAAAGAGCATATTGACGAACGGATACGGACTATAGAAGAAAAGCGGAAAAATAATGATAACAAATACTGATTTCTTTGTAAAATGTGCATTTATTTGATTTCAGATATTGATTTTTTATTCCGGATGTGGTAGAATATCAGTAGATTTTCAGCAAAAGAAGGGAGAATTTTTTAATGTTTATCTCAGAAGATGTAAAATATGTCGGCGTGAACGACAGCACGATCGACCTGTTCGAGGGTCAGTACAAAGTGCCGAACGGCATTTCGTACAACTCATATGTCATTCTTGACGAAAAGACGGCGGTCATGGATACTGTCGATATAAACTTTTCGGCAATATGGCTTGAAAAGGTAAAAACGGAGCTTGGCGACAGAAAACCGGATTATCTGGTAGTTCAGCATATGGAGCCCGACCATTCGGCAAGTATTGCGGAGTTCCTGAAATTCTATCCCGACACAACGGTAGTCGGCAACGCAAAGACATTCACGATGATAAAGGGATTTTTCCCCGACCTTACAATTACAAACGCGCTTACCGTAAAAGAGGGCGACACGCTGGCGCTCGGCAGTCACACGCTGACCTTTGTATTTGCCCCTATGGTGCACTGGCCTGAGGTTATGGTAACATACGACTCAAAGGACAAGATACTGTTCTCTGCGGACGGCTTCGGAAAGTTCGGCACACCTGACACGGACGAGCCGTGGGAAGACGAGGCACGCAGATATTACATCGGCATTGTAGGAAAGTACGGTGCTCAGGTACAGGCGCTTCTCAAAAAAGCCGCTACGCTTGATATTGAAAAAATCTGTGCGTTACACGGTCCTGTGCTGAGTGAAAACCTCTCACATTATCTCGATCTTTACAACAAGTGGTCGTCCTACACTCCCGAAAAGGACGGTGTTATGATAGCCTACGCTTCAATCTACGGCAACACAAAGAAAGCCGCAGAGCTTTTATACGACAAGCTGAAGGCAAAGGGTGTTGATGTTATTATCACAGACCTTGCAAGATGTGATATGTCGAAGGCAATTTCGGACGCATTCGCTTACAGCAAGCTTGTACTTGCAACACCCACCTATAATGCCGATGTATTCCCGTTTATGAGAACGTTCATTGAAGGGCTTACCGAAAGAAACTATCAGAAGAGAACGGTTGCTTTCATTGAAAACGGCGCATGGGCACCTATGGCGGCTAAGGTAATGACAGGAATGTTTGAGAAGTCTAAGGAGCTCAATATCCTTGACAAAACGGTCAAGATCACCTGCGCGCTGAATGATGCAAGCGTGGCACAGATTGATGATCTGGCGGAAGAACTGGCATAAGTAAATCGAATACCGAAATAATCGCTCCCGGCTGATACAGTCGGGAGCGGTTTTGTTTGTAGAAAAGTCTGTTGTTCCAAAAAAGTGCTTGTTCTTAATCCCTATCCCCAAACCCCTTTCCCCAGGAAAGGGGCTGAATGTGGGGCTGCCGCCCTCACCCCGCTTGGGGATACGCCCCAAACCCCTTTTCACAAATTATATATGTTTTTCGACAGGCTACCGCTCCCGGCTGATACAGTCGGGAGCAATTTTATATTCTGTTTTATTCTCTTATTCTCTGTTTTTCAGCACCTCGGCAGGTGTGATCCTGTTGAGCTTTCTTACTAGAAGAGTGTTTGTGAGAAGATAAACCAGCATAACCGCAATAAACAATGCGGGATAGAAATACCAGCCGAATTCAAGGTTTATTCCGCACGCAATGTTCGCCACAAATGCAGGGAATATTGTGTTTATAACGAGCTTTGAAAGCGGCAGGCAGATAACAGCCGATATCGCTATTGTAATTGCGTTACCGTCAAGGTACAGCCTCTTTACGTCCTTTCTGCTGTAGCCAAAGGTCTTGAGCAGTGAAATACCAAACGAGCTTCTGTCTATCATGACGCTCATCATAAGGTACATTACCACTACAAAAATTACAGTTGCCGCACCGATAAGCGTTACGATCATTCCGGTCATAAGCTCGGAAAATACCTTTGACGAGCGCTCTACATCAGCCTTTGTCGTTACCGAATAGATCCTGCCCTCGTCAATATCCAGCGGTTTATCCGACAGAACCATATTGTAATAATCATCGTCCTGCTTGAAAAGCTCTCTCATGCTGTCGATATCCATAAATACGGCAAGTCCTGAGGAATAATCGCTTATGCCGGCGACAGTGAAAGCATAGTTCATATCAGCCGCTTCATCGGTAAGAATGAACGTATCACCCTCGACAACTCCGTATCTCTGCGCAACGGAGAGTGATGCTGTGACAATGCTCTTGCCCTTTTTCACATCAACGTTATTATAATAAGGATTATCGCTGTCTATGCCTATTACCGTAACGTCAAGAATATATCCGTCCTTTTCCTTTGCAAGCGATTCTACATAGCACGCTTCACCGCCCTCGGGCACTTCGGTCGTGGGATATTTCAGCGTATACATATACTCGTATGTCGTGCCTGCAAGCGTGTCTGTAGTGACATTCGCACACATCGAATAACAGTCAAGTCCGAGCATAAGGATAAGCATTGAAACAAACATACAAGCCGCAACCGTAATGTTCGCTCTCATCTCACGCAGGAACTGACGTATTCTGAACTTTCTTACAAATCCGCCGCTCTTTATCTCCATGCGGCTTATGTTCTTAACGTTCTGCTCATTTCTCATAAGCGACAGGGCAGGAGCGGAAAGTCTTTTGTTGATAACAAGCGCATTTACTATTGCCGCTATTACGGGAGGAATGACAACAGCGTATATTACAAGATAAAGCGGTATCACCGTTGCAAAATCAGGCAGTGAGAAATATGCGTATGTATCCTCAAGCTGTGACTGTATCGACATGGGTGAAAAGCCTATCGCCGAGCCGATAACGCCGCCGATAAACGCTATTATCGTGGGGAGCGTTATGTAGTGCCGTATAAGCGCACCCTTGGTCACACCGAGAGCGTACAGCGCACCTATTACACTGCTCTCCCTGTTTATCTGATGAACAACGAATACAGAGATCACATAGGCAAACAGCGCCATAAGTATTACGCACGCCGCAAGTCCGCCGTATTTGTTCGTTACAACATCGCCTGCCGCAGCTGCGATACGGACATTATCCGCTCTTTTAACAAACGATGTGAGGTTGGTCAGATCAAGGTCGAATGCCGCGTCAAGTAGCTTTCCGATATTGCTCTTAAGCTCGTGTATTCCGTCTGCAAGCTCGCCTGCTCCGTCCTTTGCGTCTTTCGCGCCGTCAGCAAGCTCCTTAGCGCCGTCTTTTGCGTCCTTAGCGCCGTTTGCAAGCTCCTTTGCGCCGTTTACCGCATCGTTTGCACCGATTGATAACTGCTCTGCTCCGCGGGAAGCACTGCTAATGCCCGATACAAGTTCAGATGAGCCGCTCTTAGCACTTTTAAGTCCTGTTGCAAGGCTGTCCGCACCGCTTACAAGAGCGTTCATTGTCGGAGGGATAAGTCCTGCAGAATTTGCTCCGACTATCGCTCCGTTAAGAGATGAAGCACCGCTTGACAACTCGCTCAGCCCCTTATCAAGAGCCGATGCGCCGTCATATATTGCAGTCATACCGCTGTGGAGCTGTACCGTGCCGTCCGATAAGCTCTTAAGTCCGTCATACAGCTTATCCGCACCGTCCGATAAATCGTTCATACCGTCATACAGCGTATCTGCACCGTCCGACAGATCTTTAAGTCCGTCGTGCAACTTGTCCGCACCATCTGCTAAATCATTTATGCCGTTTTCTATTTCGGTACGCTTTTCAAGCGCTTCGTTCACCGTTTCAAGATAATACTTGTCGGTGACTTTCGTATAGTCAAAGTCGAAACCTTCGATAAGGTCTTTGAGCTTATCATCGGTCATATCGTTGCCGAGAAGATAACCGTATGTAAAGGTCTGTGCCGATTTTGAATTATCGGATACTCTTTCGTACTCGCTGTCGGTAACAAAGATCAAGCCGAAATTCTTGCTTGATACAGCCACATCTGACATATTCTGATACGGTGCGTCATAGTCGGGAGATGCGCCTATACCGCATACGGTGTACTCCGTACCGCCGACTGTCAGCTTGTCGCCGACATTAAAGCTGTGCTCTTCGGCGTATCTGCGCTCAACTACAGCCTCATTATCCTTTGCGGGATATTCGCCGCTTACAAGCTCAACAAGGTCGATATCCTTACGGTTCTTCATCACTCTGACGGTTGAGCCGTCCTCAGCCTTTATATCAAGGCTGTACATACGTTCGAGGGTAACGCCCTTGTCGGTAATGTCCTTTTCCTGCTCATCTGTCAGGGGTAGGAATGTCGTGAACTGTCCGTCCTCGACATGATTTGCGGCGCTGTGCTCCTCTGTTCTGGTAATGATCGTGTCCGAGCTTGCCACTATTGCCGTTACGAGATACATACTAAGGACTATCAGCAACAGCAGTGCGATGTACTTCGGGAGATTTGACTTAAACTCCCTCGGTATTCTTTTTGAAAGTACCTTGTTCATATTACAGATCCTCCAGCTCGGCGGCGGGTATCAGCGTTTCATTGTAATAATCCTTCTTGATAAGTCCGTCCTTTAAGATTATTACCTTGTGCACCATATTCTTTATCGCATTGTTATGCGTTACTATCAGCATAGTCGTGCCGTATTTCCGGTTTACCTGTTCGAGAAGTACAAGTATATCCCTCGAAGTCTTTGAATCAAGAGCACCCGTTGGCTCGTCACACAGCAGGAGCTTCGGGTTCTTTATGAGTGCTCTTGCTATGGCACATCTCTGCTGCTGACCGCCCGACAGCTGTGAGGGAAACTTCTTGCGGTGCTCTGTAAGTCCGAGCGTATCGAGAAGCTCGTTCATATCAAGCGGCTTATCTGTAAGGTACTCGCATACCTGTATGTTTTCCTCTACCGTTAGGTTAGGCACAAGGTTGTAAAACTGGAATATAAAGCCGAGGTTTGCCTTTCTGTACTTTGCCAGAGCGTCAGCCTTTAGCCCGAATATTTCCGTGCCGTCAACCTTTACAGAACCGCTGTCCATAATGTCAAGACCGCCTATGCAGTTAAGGAGCGTCGATTTACCCGAACCGCTCGTTCCCTGTATTACACACATCTCACCCTTTTCAACGCTTGTGGTCACACCCTTTAATACCTGTGTGTAGCCTGCGTCAGAGCCGTAGCTCTTCTTTACGTCTTTTACTTCAAGATACATTGCTTTGTCCTCCCGTATCATTATTAGTTTTATCTAACTGTATTAGCGTGCGCTAACATAACAGCGTTATCCTGCTGTGCTTTTTAATGACCGCCATGTGGCGGTCAGATCTGCTTATTCATCTCTGACGGGCAATAAGTCAAACCACATCTTGACCATTGCGCCCATCATTTTTTCGGCATACACAAGCCCCTTTTCCTTTTCGGGGACGTGGGTAAGCAGATGTATGAACATCTCTATATCCATATGAGCGAGCCAGTGGAGCATATACTCGTCAACGTGATAGCCCGGCATATTCTTAAGCAGTGCCTCGGCGCTTGTGCGGAAGCCCTCTTCCATAAGAGCTACAAACTCATCAACACAGTTCTCGAAAACCGAACCCTGCGCCTTTGTAAGCAGTAACAGGAACGCGTCATAGTTATCATAAAGATAACCCACCATAGTGACAGCCTCTTTATGTGTCGCTATCTGATTTTCAACGCTTCTTGTCTGCTCATCGGTCGAGCCCATATATTCCTCGTCCTCACGGTTATGCTCGATCAGCATCTCTTTCAGCTTTAAGATCGGAGGTGCGACGATTGCACTGAATAAGTCGTCCTTATTCTTGAAAAAGAAGTAAAGCGCACCTGTCGTAACGCCTGCGTTTGTGCAGATCTTTCTGAGCGAAGCCTTTGCAAAGCCGTTTTCGAAAAATTCTTTTTTTGCGCTTTCAATAAGCTTCTGCCTTGTTTCGGTGTCACCGTGCATATTGTCACTTCCTTTCCGAACCCTTCACATAACACTGTTATTTTAACCTATTTTCGCAGTAATGTCAATAGCCCCGACTGCATTTCATAGCATTGCACCAGGCGCCGACATAACAGCGTTATGTTATTGTGCAGATCAACAACAAATGTTCTATTAAGCGGCATTTATAGGCTGTTTTTGCTTCCGTTATTTTCTTAACGCGGCAATTCGATAAAATTTTAACGATTTTGGCGAAATCGGTTGACAGCGCTTGTATTTTTTAATATAATAGTATATGTATAGACAGACGGAAGAGCTATGCCCGCAGTGCCCGTATTCGATCGGGCGCAGGGTGTTTTATCTTCCGCACAGAAAGGCAGAACAAATGAATGGTACAATTTCTAAGCAAGCACTGAGGAGATTGCCCTTCTACCTTGAATATCTGAAGAAAAAGCAGAGTGAGGGAGTACGCAACATATCGGCTACGACTGTCGCAAACGACCTTAAGCTCAACGAAGTGCAGGTCCGTAAGGACTTAGCGGCGGTAAGTCTTACCGGCGGCAAGCCGAAGACAGGCTATGTTGCCGAAGAGCTTATACGCGACCTTGAGAGCTTTCTCGGATATGACAATACAAAAGAAGCGGTAATAGCGGGTGCGGGAAAGCTTGGACAGGCGCTCCTCGCGTATAAGGAATTTGAACGCTACGGACTTAATGTGGTAGCGGCGTTTGATACCGACGAGAGTACGGTCGACGGCAAGCATATCCTTCCGGCAGAAAAAATGTCGGATATATGCTCACGCCTTAAAATACATATCGGCATAATCTGCGTCCCTCCGGAATCCGCACAGAAAGTGTGCGATGAGATGGTGGAATGCGGAATACTCGCTATATGGAATTTTGCTCCCGTGCATTTGTCTGTTCCGTCCGGCGTAATAGTCCAGTATGAAAATCTGGCAGCTTCTCTTGCAGTGCTTTCACAAAATCTGGAGTTTGAGATCAAGGACAGTTTGATTTCCTGATCTGCTCTGCTTATTTGAAAGGAAAAAGTATTATGAAGAACATCAGCATCTGCGTAGGAAGCTCCTGCCACCTGAAAGGCTCTTATAAAATTATTGAGCTTGCAAAGGACTACATAGCAAACCACAACATCGGGGATAAGGTAAACCTCGGCGCCGCATTCTGTCTGGGAAGATGCACAGACGGCGTAACAATAAAAATAGACGATGAGATAATCTGCGGAGTAAGCGAAAACAACTTCCAGCAGATATTCGATGAAAAGGTACTTGCCTGTCTTGACTGACGGCAAAAAGGAAACAAAAGAACAGGATCGGTGAATTTAAATGCTCACAACAGGATTAACGGGAAAAGCAGAAGTAAAGGTCGATGATACAAACACAGCTGTTACAATGGGTAGCGGCTCGCTTAAGGTATTTGCTACTCCCGCTATGATAGCACTTATAGAAAAGGCGGCTTGCACGGCGCTTGACGGCAAGCTTGACGACGGTATGACAACAGTCGGAACAAAGCTTGACGTTGCACACGTTGCCGCAACTCCTGTAGGTATGAATGTTACCGCTGAGGCTACTCTTACCGAGGTAGACAACCGCAGACTTGTGTTTGATGTTGTCGCTAAGGACGAAAAGGACGTTATCGGCAAGGGTACTCACGAGCGCTTTATTGTGAACGCAGAAAAATTTACCGCCAAGACATATGGCAAGGTGTAATTTATGAGCTATTTACGGCTGAAGAAATCCAACTGCAAAAACTGTTATAAATGTATAAGGCACTGCCCGGTAAAATCTATCCGCTTTTCGGACGGTCAGGCAAATATCGTTGAGGACGAATGTATACTCTGCGGTATGTGCTTTGTAGCCTGTCCGCAGAACGCAAAACAGATAAGAAACGATGTAGGCAGAGCAAAAGAGCTTATCGGCTCGGGCACTCCGGTATATGTAAGCATCGCTCCGTCATTTGTCGCAAACTATGACGGTGTGGGCATAAACTCGATGAACGAGGCTCTCAAAAAGCTCGGCTTTGCGGGCGCGGAGGAAACGGCGGAGGGCGCTCAGCTTGTTACCGCACAGTATGAAAAGATGGTAGCGGACGGCGAGCACAAGATAATAATCAGCTCCTGCTGTCACACGGTAAATACCCTTATACAAAAATACTACCCTCAGGCTCTGCCTTATCTCGCACAGGTGAAATCCCCCATGCTTGCACACGGAGAGATACTCAAGAAGAAATATCCGGGCTGTCACACCGTATTCATCGGTCCGTGCCTTTCAAAAAAGGCGGAGGCTGACGCTTACGCGGGTGCTATAGACTGCGTTCTTACCTTTGAGGAGCTTACGGGCTGGCTCAGGGAGGAGAATATTGAGGTCTGTCCCACCCCCGACAATGCCGAGAGAAGCGACAGAGCAAAGACAAGACTTTATCCCACAACATCGGGTATCTTACGCTCGATGAACAAGGATAATCCCGAATATCTCTATATGGCGATAGACGGTGTTGAGAACTGCCGCAACGCTCTGCGTGATATAATAGACGGCAATGTCGGAAAGTGCTTTATCGAAATGTCCGCCTGCGTAAACAGCTGTATAGGCGGCCCTGCTATGGATAAAAAGCACGAGGGCGTTATCCACGAAAGAAGAGCGGTCGATGAGTTTGCCGGCAGCGGAAAATTCGATACAACAGAGCTTTCCGATATGACAAAATCGCTCCCCTTCATCGGCGTTCAGAAAACTATGCCGGGAAGTAAAGCGATAGAGGAGATACTCCGCAAGATGAACAAGAGCGATCCATCACAGGAGCTCAACTGCGGAAGCTGCGGATATGATACCTGCCGCGAAAAGGCGGTTGCAATATTGCAGGGCAAGGCAGATCTTACAATGTGTCTGCCGTATCTTAAGGAGAAAGCCGAGAGCTTCTCCGACAATATAATCAACAATACCCCCAACGGCATTATGGTGCTGAGCGAGGATCTGGAGGTACAGCAGATAAACAAGGCGGCTCGCGAGATCATGAACATCAAGAGCCTGTCCGATGTTATGGGCTGTCCGGTTGTAAGGATACTCGACCCTGTATCGTATCTTGAGGTTATGAACACGGGTGAGAATATCCACAACAAGCGCACTTATCTTGCCGAGTACGGAAAGTATGTCGAGGAAACGATAATATATGATAAGAGCTATCATATCATAATGTCGATAATGCGTGATATTACCGGCGAAGAGATATCAAGGTCAAAGCGCGAAAAGAACGCCGCCGAAACTATCGCAGTCACCGACAAGGTAATAGAAAAGCAGATGCGTGTTGTTCAGGAAATAGCATCTCTGCTCGGCGAAACGACCGCCGAAACAAAGGTCGCACTGACGAAGCTCAAGGAGAACCTGTCAAATGATGAACAGTAAAGCGTTCAGCTTCTGCACCGACATAGGTTATCTGAGCGTCAACAAGCATGACGAACAGCTCTGCGGCGATCATGTCGAGCTTGTTGAGCAGGACGAAAACTCAATAGTATTCGTGCTGGCGGACGGACTCGGCAGCGGTGTAAAAGCTTCAATACTGTCAACTCTCACCTCAAAGATAATATCCACCATGATGGCAAACAACATGAGTGTTGAGGACTGCGTTGCCACTATGGCTTCAACACTGCCTGTGTGTGAGGTGCGCAAGGTCGCATATTCGACCTTTACGATAATCAGGGTGGTAAACAACAAAGAGGCTGAGATAATACAGTACGACAATCCGCAGGTAATAATGCTGCGTGACGGCAAGAATTTCGACTATCCCAAGACGATAAATCAGATAGACGGCAAGACGATATACATCTCAAAGATACAGCTTAAGCTTGACGATACATTCATAACGACCAGCGACGGCGCTATCTATGCGGGTGTCGGCTCGTCGCTGAATTTCGGCTGGCAGAGGGATAACATAATAGAATTTATGGAGGGTGTGTATGACAGGGAGTACTCCGCAAAGGCTCTCGCCACACTGCTCCTTGATGAATGCGTAAGGCTGTACGGCGGCTCACCCGGCGATGATACGACTGTCGGCGTTATAAAAATTCGCGAGCGCGAACAGGTGAACCTTATGATAGGACCGCCGTCCGACCCGAAGGATCTAAACAAGATGATGACGCTGTTCTTCTCAAAAGGCGGCAAGCACATCGTCTGCGGCGGTACGACATCTACGCTTACAGGACAGTTCTTAGGAAAGCCCGTTATACCCTGCCTTGACTACATCAGCCCGGATATCCCGCCTATGGCGACAATAGAGGGCGTGGATATAGTTACCGAGGGCGTAATTACAATAAGCAAGGTGCTCGACTATGCAAAGGACTATCTCGGGGAGAACAAGCTGTACGATGACTGGACTATTTTGCAGGACGGCGCATCGTGCATAGCGAGAATGCTCTTTGAAGACGCTACCGATATCAATTTCTATGTCGGCAGAGCTGTCAACGCGGCGCACCAGAACCCTAACCTGCCTATCACATTCAACATCAAAATGCAGCTCGTTGATGAACTGAGCAAATGCCTGAAGCAAATGGGCAAAAAGATAAAAGTTAGCTATTTCTAAAGAAAAGCTTGACATAAAAGTAGAACAAGAAGAAAAACAATGCGAAAGGAGAGATCGCTTAAGCGGTCGGCGGGGAAATTCCGCAGTAAGAAAAATGGACAAGAAATTAAGAAAATTTGACACCAAGGTACAGTATTTAAAGTACAAGGTCTTAAGAGAGGTTGCAAGACACGCGTGGACGACAGAGGGCACTGAAAAGCCCGCCGATTCGTTCAGCTTCTTCAATGACGTTGCAAAGAACATCGTCAAGGACAAGCCTACAATGAGATGCTGTATCTATAAGGAAAGAGCGATCGTTTCAGAGCGTATAAAGATAGCTATGGGCGGCGATCCCACAAACCCCAATGTAATTGAGGTCATCGACATTGCCTGTGACGAATGTCCTGTCGGCGGCTATGATGTAACTGAGGCGTGCCGCGGCTGTATCGCCCACCGCTGTGAAGATGTATGCCGTATGGGCGCTATCACCTTTGATGAGCATCAGAAGGCACATATCGACAAGTCAAAGTGCGTAAACTGCGGTCAGTGCGCTAAAGTGTGTCCTTACGGTGCTATATTGGAGTTCAAGCGTCCGTGCGAGAGAGCCTGCAAGATAGGCGCTATCTCAAGAGCAACAGACACAAGCTCGGCGGCGGCTCATATCGACAACGACAAGTGCATTTCATGCGGTGCGTGTGTTTATACCTGTCCGTTCGGCGCAATAAGCGACAAGTCCTATATCGTTGACATCATAGAAACATTAAAGGGCAGTAACAACAATCAGAACTACAAGGTATATGCCGTTGTAGCTCCCTCGATCGCAAGCCAGTTCAGCTATGCAAAGCTGGATCAGGTAGTAACGGCTATAAAGCAGCTCGGTTTTCACAGTGTAGTTGAGGCGGCTCTCGGCGCAGATATGGTAGCATACAAGGAGTCAAAGGAGCTTGCCGAAAAGGGCTTCCTTACAAGCTCATGCTGTCCCGCATTCGTAATGTACATTCAAAAGTCATTCCCGACCATGGTCGACAAGGTTTCGCACAACTTCTCACCTATGGCTGAAATAGCAAAGTTCATCAAGGACAGCGATCCTACAGCCAAGGTAGTATTCATAGGACCTTGTACCGCAAAGAAGATGGAGGTACAGTGGGATAAGGTAAAGCCTTACGTTGACTACGCAATGACATTTGAGGAGCTGCAGGCTATCTTCGACAGCAAGGATATAGAGGTATCCGAGCTTGAGGGAACAGAGCTTGACAATGCTTCGTACTACGGCAGAATATTCGCACGTTGCGGCGGTCTTGCAGACGCAGTCGCAGAAGCACTTAAAGAACAGGGCAACGAGGAGTTCAAGCTTAACGGTCTGTCATGTGACGGTATAGAAGAGTGCAAGCGTGCACTTATGCGCGCATCTAAAAATCTTCTGCCCAACAACTTCATTGAGGGTATGGCTTGTGTCGGAGGCTGCATCGGGGGAGCAGGCTGCCTGACACACGGCGAAAAGAACAAGGCAGAGGTTGACAAGTACGGAAAGCTTGCACATGAAAAGACTATAACAGAGGCAATACAGTCTTTTACACACGTTGAACCTAAAAAGTAAAATTAAATATATTAAAGGGTTATAATTTAACAGAGGTTTTCCCTCTGTGATGAAAGGATATGGTTTTCAATGAACCTGCTGCATCTGAAATATGCGGTTGAGATCGAAAAAACCGGTTCGATCACAAAGGCGGCAAACAACTTATTTATGGGGCAGCCTAATCTCAGCAAGGCTATAAAGGAGCTGGAAAACGAAATTGGTATAACGATATTCCGCAGGACGACAAAGGGGGTCGCTCCCACGGAAAAGGGCGGCGAGTTTTTAGGCTACGCAAAGGCGGTGCTTGACCAGTTTGACGAAATGGTATCTCTGTACAAGCCTAAGGTCGACGACTGTGTGCGTTTCAGCATCTCAGTGCCCAGAGCCACCTATATCACAAAGGCATTCTCAAACTTTGTGAGCCTGCTTGACACCGACAAGGAGATATCTATCAACTTCAAGGAAACAAATTCGATGGACGCGATAAATAATATCCTGAATTTCGACTTCAAGCTGGGCATAATAAGATATCAGAACATTCACGAAAAGCAGTATTTCGCTATGCTTGACGGAAAAAATCTGAAATACCGTCCTTTATGGGAGTTTGAATACAAGCTCCTTGTAAACAAGGAAAGTCCGCTTGCAAAGGAAAATCCGGACGGTGTAGTAAAATATTCTGACCTTGAGGATTACATTGAGATAGTACACGGCGATCTTTCGATCCCCTCTCTCTCATTCTCAAAGGTATCAAGGGCAAATGCCGCAGAGCATCGTAAAAAGCGTATCTATGTTTATGAAAGAGGAAGCCAGTTTGACCTGCTCGGAAACCTGCACAACACATATATGTGGGTTTCTCCCGTTCCTAAAAGCTGTCTTGAACAGCACGGAATAGTTCAGCTGAAATGCGATGTTCCCTACAAGGTAAACAAGGACGTGCTTATCTTCCCCAAGGGCTACAGCTTAAGCAAGCTTGACGAGCAGTTTATAGCCGAGCTTGAAAGGGTAAAGGAAAAGATAAAAATGGACGGCTTATATTAAGCTATGAAAGAAAGATGACAATGGATATTAACAGTATGCTGTACAGTCTGTGCAGTGCTGACGGTGTTTCGGGCGATGAAAAAAGTGCGTCCGGAATTGCACTGTCTATGCTTGAAAGCTACACGGACGACTGCAACATTGATGATTTCGGAAACGTTATCGGACATATCAAAAACACAGGCAATAAGCCTAAACTTCTGCTTGACGCGCATATCGACAGAGTCGGACTTATCGTATCCTTTATAGACGACAACGGATTTATAAAGGTCGGCGCGGTAGGCGGTCCTGACAGACGTGTGCTTGCGGCGCAGAGCGTGACAATTCACGGCAAGGAAAAGGTAAAGGGCGTTGTATCCGTTCTTCCTCCTCATGTAAAGAGCGGTGACGGAGTGCCGAAGATAGAAGAGCTTGTTATCGACACAGGCTATACAAAGCAGGAGCTTGAAAGCCGTATTGAGCTTGGCGACAGGATAACATTTGACTGTGAGCCTACAGCTATGCTCGGCACAAAATACTGTGCAGGCGCGCTTGACGACAGGTGCGGAGTGGCTTCTATACTGGTCGCTCTTGAAATGCTTAAAGGTAAGGAGCTTATGTTCGACCTTGACGTATCGTTCACCACTCAGGAAGAAACAGGCGAACGCGGCGCAAAGATAGCGGTATATGACCTTGATCCCGACTATGTTCTTGAGATGGACGTAAGCTTTGCGAAAACCCCCGACAGCGACAGGGCAAAATGTGCCAATATGTCAAAGGGCGTTATGATAGGTATTGCACCGTCACTTTCAAGAGAGCTGTCGAACAGTCTGATAGCTCTTGCTAAGACGGAGAATATCCCATATCAGCTTGAGGTCATGGGTGGAGAAACAGGCACAAATGCCGATACGATGAGTGTGAACAAGTCGGGCGCGAAAGCGTGTACGCTGTCAATTCCGCTGAAATTTATGCATACCCCCGCCGAGATAATAGACACCGAGGACGTTATATCCACAGCAAAGCTGATCGCGGCTTTTGCCATGAAAGGCGGTGTCGCTAATGGCTGAATTATTTGATATCATAAAGAAGCTGTGCCTTGCCGACGGTACGAGCGGTGATGAGAGTGATGTAACAAAGCTGATACTGTCACTGCTCCCCTCCGACTGCGATACAAAGATCGACCCGCTGGGCAATATCATAGTAAATAAAAAAGGTGCTAAGGCACCGAAAAACAAGGTTATGCTTGCCGCTCATCAGGACGAGGTCGGATTTATCGTGACCTACATCACCGATGGCGGTGATCTGAAATTCACGACTGTCGGCGGAATAAATCCCGAGGTCGTTATAGGCAGACAACTGCATTTTAAAAACGGCACTGTCGGAGTAGTCGGCGGTAAGGCTGTACACCAGCAGTCACCCAAAGAGCGCGACAACCCGATAAAGCTTGACACGCTTACAATAGACATAGGTGCATCTTCAAGAGCAGAAGCGGAAAAATACGTTTCGCTCGGCGACTGTGCATATTTCAGGAGTGATTATACAGAGCTTGGCAACGGCTATCTGCGTGAAAAAGCGCTTGACGACAGGATAGGCTGTGCCATTATGGTAGATATACTGAATAAGGATCTGCCGTATGACGTTACCTGCGTGTTTACTGTGCAGGAGGAGATAGGCACAAGGGGTGCAAAGGTTGCCGCTTACACGGTAAAGCCCGATTATGCTATCGTCCTTGAAACCACCACAGCCTGCGACTTTTCGGGCAATGACGGTGAAAAGCGTGTATGCGAGCTTGGCAAGGGCTGCGTGGTAAGCTATATGGACAGAGGTACTATATACGACCGCGAGCTGTATCACCTCGGCTTTGAAAAGGCAAAGGAGATAGGTGTTCCCTGTCAGACAAAGACGCTGGTTGCAGGCGGTAACGACAGCGGCGCAATTCATACCTCAGTCGGCGGTATAAGGACGGTCGCACTGTCCGTTCCGTGCAGATATCTGCACTCGCCGTCATGTATGATAAAGAAAAGCGATGTACAAAGCACTGCTGAGCTTGCTTATGCAATGTACCTTGCGCTTGCGGAAAAATGATAAAAAGAATATACGGCGCACTGCCGCCCGGTTATCCGTCAGACAATGTGATAGTCGGGCGGATAAATGCGTATTGCAGGGCTTACGGCACAGGGTACGACTTCTGCACATTCTATGAGGGCGATAATACTCTTGCGCTTTATTATGGCGGTGAGCTTTACGTTCACGGCAATGAAAATGCAGATACAGAAAGCCTGCTTGCGTTTTCCGATATGCTCGGCGCGAGGGCTGTAATGTCGGATATCAGACTTTCGGAAAAATCCGAAACGCTTTATATAATGACATCGGGCAAAATGCCTGCCGTGTGTAACGATCGGCTGAAAGCCGAATTTACCGAGGACTACCGCACGGTATTTGAGATACTGAAAAGCGGATTTTCACTTTCCGACTATCAGTTTGACGAATGGTACGCCGACACCTGCCACCGTGTACGTCACAGTGTTTCGCGACTTATAGTAATGTACAGCGGTGATATTCCCGTTGCGACTGCGACAGTGCTTTTTGATGATGATAATAACTGCTTTCTGTCCCACATCGCAGTAAGACAGGATATGCAGAAAAACGGCATCGGAAAGGCGCTTCTTAGCAGTGCCGCCCGGTTACTTGATAACAGAAAAATAACGCTTGCCTGCAAGAAAAACGTCCGGCAGTTCTATATAAACTGCGGCTTTACGGCGACAGGCACAGCGTATGAAATAACAAGAGGATAAAAATGGACTTTTTCAATATTGACAGCAGACTGCTTGAAACGGCAAAGAAAGCCGAAGAGCTTGCCTCGGCGCAGTTTGCAAAAATCAGCGAAACCGCAGAGTACAACGGAAACAAAGTGCTCTCGGCATTTATAAACAACCGCGTCAGCGAAATGCACCTTAAAGGCACTATCGGATACGGCTATAACGATGACGGCAGAGATAAGCTTGACACAGTATACGCCGAGGTTTTCCATACCGAGGACGCACTTGTCCGTCACAGCTTTGTAAACGGTACGCACACTCTCTCCACTGCCCTGTTCGGCATACTCCGTCCGAATGACACACTGCTCTGCGTAACAGGCGCGCCCTATGACACGTTGACAGAGGTCATAAACGGCGAGCACGGCGGCTCACTTAAGGAGTTCGGTGTAAAGTATGCACAGGTCGATCTGCTCCCGGACGGCACACCCGACCTTGACGGTATAAAAGCGGCAGCCGCTAAGGGCTGTAAGGTAGCGTATATCCAGCGTTCGAGGGGTTATTCGCTCCGCGAGTCGCTGTCTGTAGACAAGATAGGCGAGATAATAGCGGCTGTCAAGAGCGTAAACAATGACGCAATTATAATGGTCGACAACTGCTACGGCGAGTTTGTTGAAAAGCGTGAGCCTACCGAGGTCGGCGCAGATCTTATAATCGGCAGTCTTATCAAAAATCCCGGCGGTGCTATCGCCCGCACAGGCGGCTACATAGCAGGCAGAAAAGATCTGATAGAGCTTTGCAGTTACCGTCTGACAACAGTCGGAACAGGTAAAGAGGTCGGTTGTTCGCTTGATGAAAACAGGGGTATGTATCTCGGCTTCTTCTTAGCTCCGCAGATAGTTGAGAGCGCAGTAAAGACATCGGTTTTCGCCTGCACATTCTTCTCACTGCTCGGCTACGAAACATTCCCGAAGTACGACCACGACAGGACGGATATAATTGCCGCGATAAAGCTCGGCACACCCGAAGCGCTCTGCGCGTTCTGCAAGGGCATTCAGGGCGGATCGCCGGTTGACTCTATGGCAACTCCCGAGCCGTGGGATATGCCCGGATATGACAGCAAGGTCATAATGGCGGCTGGCGCATTTACAATGGGCGCAAGCATTGAGCTTTCCGCAGACGCACCGCTGAGAGAACCGTTTGCGGTATGGCTACAGGGCGGTATCACCTATCCGTCGGGAAAAACAGGAATATTACTTGCCGCACAATCAATGCTCGAAAGCGGCGAGTTGAAAATATAATATATCTATAAATGGGGTTTGGGGCGTAGTTCCCCAACAGAGAAATATAAAAGCAGAAAGGATACCCACTATGATAAGAAGTATGACGGGTTTCGGCAGAGAGCAGGCTGTAATAAACGGCAGAGAAATCATCGCCGAAATCAGAAGTGTCAATCACAAGTTCTTTGAATTTTCGTCAAAACTCCCACGCAACTACCAGTACCTTGAACCTAAGCTCAAAACCATGCTCAAGGAAAGGATAACAAGAGGTAAGGTCGAACTGTCGCTCCTCGTTTACAACATAGACGTAAAGGACTCCTCGGTAAAGGTAAACGAGCAGGTAGCATCACAGTACATAGAAGCTATCCGCACTATCGCCCCCGACCTCGGCATAACGGACGACCTCTCCGCATCAGACCTTTTCAGAATACCCGATGTATTCACGGTGATAAAGGAAGAAACAGACGAGGAACAGCTCTGGGCTGATATTTCATCTGTAGTCGGCTCGGCACTCGACAAGTTCATTGCAATGCGTGAAACCGAGGGTGCGGCATTAAAGGCTGACGTACTCGAAAAGGCAGATGTAATAGAGGATATGGTAAGCAAGGTTGAAATTTACTCGCCCGAAAGCACCGCCGCATACCGTAAGAAATTAGAGGACAAACTCAAAGAGATACTCGGCTCATCGGATATTGACGAGCAGAGAATACTCACCGAGGCGGCTATATTCTCCGAAAAGACAGCCGTTGATGAAGAAACGGTACGTCTGCACTCCCACCTTTCACAGCTGCGCTCAATGCTCGACAGTGACAAGGAGATAGGCAGAAAGCTTGATTTTCTGGTGCAGGAGATCAACAGAGAAACAAACACTATCGGCTCAAAGGCGGCAGATATACGCATAACAAGACTTGTTGTGGATATGAAGAGCGAGATTGAGAAGATTAGGGAACAGATACAGAATATTGAGTAAGATAATAACCGCCCTATGTGTCAGCATAGGACGGTTAATTTATACTCATCAAGCACTTGTTCTTATTCAACCACATCTCTTGGCTCTAATGACCTTACGTCTATTATTTTCTTCTCATTATATTTAATCTTACCGTTAGAAACATCGTAGGTTATCAATTTTTCTCCCGAATATCCTATAACTACTGAAGATTCCCAACCACCAAATACTCCTTGCTGTACTTCAATTCCAGCAAGATCTTTAGCTATCCACTCCCATACCAAATCGGATGGTTGCGTAGTTTGAATCAATGGAAGTTTTTCGTTTAGTAATAAGTTTTTTACTATCTTAAATTCTGTAGTATCGTTAAAGTCATAAGCTAAATTATGCATGTTCTTTCCTTGTTCTTCAAAGAATTTATCACAGTATATTTCAACATCGCAAATACCTCCATTCTCAAATTTAGATGGTTCTAGCCTAGGGTCTTGAAGTAATTTTGTTATTTCAGGTCCATACTTAATTCCATTCTCCTCGTACCATTCATCCGGAGTATTATACTCTATATATTTTTCAAAAATATCTTTTTGAGAAATAGTTATTCCTGAATTATATAGCACTATTTGCATCATGGTAATAACATTACCCGAAGGAAACTCAGGGTCATTAGTAAAAAGCGGAACACCATCAAGTATACACTTATCATCTGACTTTTCCCCTACAGTATAAGTAATCCCGTCAACTACCTTAACCTTTATCTTATCAACCACATTTCCGTCTACATCATACACATCTCTTTCTTCAATCTTTTCTTCTTTCATAGGAATTGAAGATGTTGTGTCAGCTACAGAAGTTTCCGATGATTCCGTTATGGTGCTTTCATCGTTAGCGTTATCATTTCCTGATGACGTTTCCTCTACAGATTCTGTACTTGTATGTTCGTCAACTGAAGAAGTAGCACTATCTATTATATCCGATGTATTATTATCCGCACTGCTTGCCTGCTCATTGCCTGTGCCTGCGCAGGCGGTCATTGAAATCAAAAGTGCAACCGCTGTAGCAACCGCTGAAAATTTCTTCGCTTTCATATTTTCATATTCCTTTCTGAAATAAAAAAGTGCGTAGCCGAAGCCACGCACCGAAAAATGCACAACTCCGATTGCTGCGACACAATTCATATCCTGTACAAGTATACGAAAATAGAGCATGCACTTTTACCGTAGTAAAAATGAATACTTGTACAGTTTAAATATTGAATTGTGTCGCAGTTTTATTTTAACACAGGAATATGATATTGTCAACCTATCCCAAATAATTTTTGCAGAGCAAGTCGACACTCACACACATAAAATCCTCTTGACAACTCCACCCTCACAATGCTATAATAAACCAGTAATAAAGGGAATGATGTTCTCCCGGGGCTTTAGCCCGAACCGCTTTCAATTTAAGGATTTTAAGCTGATGACTTCTGCATTTTACGCAGTAGCTGTCGGCTTTTTTATTTTGCCGTTCTACTGCAAAAGGAGATATTTCTATGTTATTTTCACTCGCCCTTATTTTCCTGCTCGGCTTTCTTGCAGGAGAACTGTGCAAAAAACTGCACTTACCTGCCCTTATCGGTATGCTCGGTGTCGGAATATTGCTCGGTTCTCACGTTTTCTCGCTGATTGACAGCTCCGTGCTTGATATTTCGTCACAGCTCCGCAAAATTGCCCTCGTGATTATCCTTATGCGAGCAGGGCTTTCGCTGAACCTCGCCGACCTGAAAAAAGTCGGCAGACCTGCCGTGCTGATGTGCTTTGTGCCCGCCTGCTTTGAGATACTTGGAATGGCGCTTCTTGCCCCTGCCCTGCTCGGGATATCACTCACCGATGCGCTTGTAATGGGCTCAGTCGTCGGTGCGGTATCCCCCGCCGTAATCGTCCCCAAAATGCTGAAGCTGATGGAAGAAAAACGCGGACAAAAGTACAGCATACCCCAGCTTATCTTAGCGGGCGCATCGGTAGACGATGTATTTGTAATAGTGATGTTCTCTGTGTTCACAGGACTTGCGCAAAGCGGTACTGTGAACGCCCTCGACTTTGCAAAGATCCCCGTGTCGCTGATACTCGGCATCGCCGCAGGAATACTTGTCGGATTTATTCTCGGCAAGCTGATGAAGCTGATACATATCCGCGACACTGCAAAACTGCTTATACTTGTGAGCGTTTCGTTCCTGCTGTGTACTGTAGAAGATACATTCGGTGCGGTAGTGCCGTTCTCGTCACTTGTAGCAGTAATGACAAGCGGAATAACGATAAACAAGATACGTCCCGAAGCCGCAGAACGTCTTTCTGCCCGTTTCGGTCGTATCTGGGTTGCCGCAGAGATCGTACTGTTCGTGCTTGTCGGTGCGGCAGTGGATATAAACTATGCCGTCAGCGCAGGAATATCCGCGGTAATGCTGATTTTCGCCGTTCTCCTGTTCAGAATGGCAGGCGTTGCGGTGTGCCTTATCAAAACGAAAATTCCGGTTAAGCAGAGATTGTTCTGCTGTCTTGCCTATCTGCCGAAAGCCACCGTCCAGGCGGCAATCGGCGGCGTTCCGCTTGCAATGGGGCTTTCCTGCGGAAATATCGTGCTTACCGTTGCCGTGCTGTCAATAATTATTACCGCTCCGCTCGGCGCTTTTCTCATTGACTTAACGTATAAGAAATTGCTTGATTAAATAGAAAAAGAGCCTCGATGTAATTCAAAGCTCTGTGCTATTCAGTTATTGACATACAAATACAATATATGATATAATTCTCTTTGAGGGAAACCTTGGACGTCAGGCGGTCAATTCATCTCCCGAAGTGCGAAAGCGCTTTGAAAGGAGGTGAAGCTGTGTACATAACATTGGATAATTTAATTCAGATCGGTATTTTCCTTACGGGATTTACTGTTATGATATTCAGTATCATTTCTTTTTTTATTAACAAAAAGAAATAACCGCCCCATGTCGCAAACTGTGAGCGGTTATTAAAACTATTCCAGGGAGCGACCGTCTGTCGTTTCCCTCTTTATTTATATTATAACACGATTTTAATGTGCCGTCAAGGCACATAGCGATAAATATCGCAAGTTTTGTCTATCAGGCAAAACAAAATCGTGTTTCAACGTTCTCGGACTGTTGCGTGAGCAACACCGCATTCCTATGCGGCAAAATCGGCTACAGACGATTTTTAGTCCGAGGTTGTTATAACATATTTTCAGCTGTTGTCAAGTTTAAACAAGTTGCTTTTTCCGCCATATTATGCTAAAATATCAGTTGAGGGAAACCTTGGACGTCAGGCGGTCAATTCATCTCCCGAAAGCGCGTTGCGCTTTGAAAGGAGGTGAAGCTGTGTACATAACGCTAAGTGATCTGATACAGATAGGAATATTTCTTACTGCTTTCACAGTTATGATATTCACAATCATTTCTTTTTATAAAAAGAAATAACCGCCCCTAAGCTGCAAACTGAAGGCGGTTATTTTCAACCAAAACTCAGGGAGCGACCGTCTGTCGTTTCCCTCTTTATTTATATTATAACACGATTTTAATGTGCCGTCAAGGCACATAGCGGCAAATGCCGCAATTTTGCCTATCAGGCAAAACAAAATCGTGTTTCAACGTTCTCGGACTGTTGCGTGAGCAACGCCGCATTTTCATGCGGCAAAATCGGCTACAGACGATTTTTAGTCCGAGGTTGTTATTGCGTAACCCCGCCGTTTCGCTATCCTGAGCAAATTGCCGACATTTCCAAAGGCGGAACTTGAAGCGGCACATTGCCGCAGGCAGAATTTGAAGCGGCACATTGCCGCCCGCCGTTTTTCAATCCTGCACCAATTGCTGTCTGTTCAAAAAGCGGTCACAGCTTAACACCGTAACCGCTTTCTTATTGAATATTACTTTGTGTAACCCCGCCGTTTCGCTATCCTGCGGATAGCTCGATCGTTTTCAAAGGCGGAATTGTCAGCGGCGACCCGCCGCCCGCTTAGCTGTCGAGAGTTTTGTTGTCGTCTATCTTCTCACCTAAGAACTTCGGAAGCTCCATGCCTGCCTGGTTGAACATTTCACCCATGGGAGGAACAGCTTTCATTATACCGCTGATAAAATCGGCTGTGGCGGTCTTGCCGTTTTCGCCCTTTGAGCCGCCGTCCCAAACGGTTACCTTGTCTATCTTGATGTTCTTGATAGCTTCTACCTGTATCTTCATCAGCTCTTCCATGTTGTTTGCAAGGATAAGCTTGATCGCACTGTCTGCGTTTCCGCCTGCGGCGTTTACAAGCTCTCTCATACCGTCAGCCTGCTTGATGAGTATCTCCTGAGCACCGCGTGCCTGAGCTTCCATCTTTGCATAAAGAGCATCAGCCTCACCCTTTGCGGTACGGCGTGCAACCTCAGCCTGAGCCTCGGCCTCGATCTCAGCCTGCTCCTTAGCGATCTTTGCCTTAACGATAATGTCCGCCTGCTGGGTCGCAGTTTCAAGTGAAGCACGGGTCTGCTCTGCCTGCTGCTGTGCTATGTAGGCTTCTTCCTTTGCCTTTGCCGCCTGTACAGCTTCCGCCGCCGTAGCAATACGCATTGATTCGGCTTCCTTCTCGCGCCTTAAAGCCTCAGACTGAGCTACCTCGATCTTGGATTCGTTCTCACCCTTGATAGCAAGAGCGTTTGCGGCAGCGACCTGAATACGCTGGTCACGCTGTGCGTTAGCCTGACCGATCTCACCGTCACGATCCTTTTCGGCAACGGATTTCTTTGCATCGTTGATAGCCTTTGCGGCAGCCTCTTTACCGAGCGCTTCGATATATCCCGACTCATCATTGATATCGGTAACGTTAACGTTGATAAGACGTAAGCCTATCTTCTTAAGCTCTATCTCAACGTTGTTTGATACGGCAACAAGGAACTTATCACGGTCGTTATTGATCTCCTCTATCTCCATAGTAGCCACTACAAGACGTAACTGACCGAATATGATATCCTTTGCAAGTTCCTGTATCTCGTTCATTTTAAGTCCGAGCAGACGCTCTGCGGCATTCTGCATTATGCCGGGCTCGGTAGAAATACCTACCGTAAATCTTGACGGAACATCAACACGGATATTCTGCTTTGAAAGCGCGTTTTTAAGATCCACATTTATTGATATAGGTGTCAGATCCATAAACTGGTACGACTGGATAATAGGCATAATGAATGCCGCACCGCCGTGTACGCACTTAGCACTTCTCGCCTGACCGTTCTTGTCGCTTCCTACTTTACCGTAGATAACAAGTATCTTGTCCGACGGACATTTGCGGTATCTTGATAAGATACCCATCAATAATGCGAATACGATAATTACCGCCACGCATATTGCGATTAAAATTTCGGGTTGCATGAATATTTCCTCCTGTTACTTTGAAATAATTGCTTATGTATCTCTTTCAACCGCTACGACATCGCCGCGCACATCTATAATGCGTACCTGCGTTCCCGTAGGGATTGCTTCATCACTGTCGGTGACTGCGGAAAGCTCTATAAAGCGTTCTCCCGCCGCAACTGTCACCTTTCCCTCTCCGCTTTCATTAGGCGGTACGGGAATATATACTCTGCCCTTTTCGCCGAGCAGTCTGCGTACATCAAGGCTTCCGTCCTGCGTCAGCTTCTTTGTGAGCTGAAGTACCTTTGCAACACCAAGCATTGCAAGAAATCCGAGTACAAGCGCGATAACTATCGAAAGCGCAACGTTAAGTCCGAGCGCGGTGCATATAACACCCGTCCAGCCGAACACACAGAGGAATGTCATAATTCCCTGCAATGTGAAAAGCTGCATCGTTCCGAAGTCGGACGGATTAGAGCCGTCACCTATTGCGGTATGTTCGCAGCCGTCTATTGCATGAGCGCCAGGCATATCAGGGACATCGGTCGGTATATCGGAAACATCAGGAACATCAAGCCCGTCTATTCCGCTTGTGTCACTGAACTCAACGCCCTCTCCGCCGTGACCTATTCCTATCATCAGCAGTATAGTCTGTATTACTATTATCAGTGTCGCAGGAATCGCTATGCAATAGAAAATCTGCATTGTAAGTCCCAGCGAATTCCACCATTCAAACATATCCTTCACCCTTTCTGTTCGTCTTGTAGCCGATATATGAACATGTGGCAAATTTGTATACTATCAGTATTTCCATATAATTTTATACAATTAGTATTCATGCTTACTTTACGTACACTATTTTATGTGAACGGTTCTGCTTTATCAGCCGTTATCGTCTTTGCCGGAAAATTACCGATTATAGCGGATTTTTCCGAACGTTTTTTAATACAATATGTATATTTCGCACTGTAATCGACATATGGTATATTATTAGTTGTAATATCCGAGGGTCAGCAGGACGAGGAAATTCTTATCGGCAAGCACCCATTCATCATTAGTATAGCGGAAATCTATAGTCAGCTCAAACTTATCCGACTTGAACTCACTGTCACCGATAAGCGAATCGATATAGTCCATCTGCGCATTAAAATCGTTTTTCAGCTCGGAGTTGATTTTGGAGTCGGTCTTTTCGTTGAACTTCTCCATATCGATTGAAGTAAATGTACCGGTTACACTGCCCGTCCTTGAATCTTTATCAGTCTTTTCGGTGAGGTTATCATATGTAACGTAGCTTTCAAAAATCGCCGCCATGGTATCGGAGTAGCGCGATAACCACTTATCGTCATATGCCGTATCGGTATCTGTAAAGTAAAGCTCCATACTCCTTTTGGAGAAACTACGGCAATATGCCGCGAGGTCGTCATACTGTCCCGCTTTCGCAAGGGTCATTATCTCTTCTATCGTTTCTTTCGGTGAGAGGTGCTTTGTTTCGGTTGTAGTATCACCTCTGTGACAGCCGGCGAAAGTCAGCATAAGTACCACGGTACATACCAGACTTACGGCTCTTACGGCGTGCCGTTTTATTTTTATATATGAAATGTTCAATTCGATTAGTCCTTTCTGCTCATAGCAGATTTTGTTATGTAAATTTAATTTACCTTAATTATAGCACATTTGAACGAAATGTCAATATCAAACCTTGCGTTTGCTCAAAATAAGCACTTTGCACAATTTCAAGTCATATTCTTTGTGCATATCGCAGAAAACCGCCTGAAATCAGGCTCAGATATCTATTTTTTCGGTAAACGCACTTGATTTTTTCGCGGCTATCTGCTAAACTATCAATATAAAAGGTAAATTAAATTTACAGCGACTTTATAAAGGTAATTATCCGTAACCGTTACAAACCATGAGAGGAGTGAGCATATGAATTCGGAAGAGCTCGGGAAGAGAATTAAAGAAGCGCGTCTGGCAAAGAAGATGACCCAGTCGGAGCTTGTAGGCTCATTTATCACAAGAAATATGCTCAGCCGCATTGAAAGCGGTAACGCTTGTCCGTCGGTAAAAACGCTTGAATACTTGGCTCAGCGGCTTGATCTGCCGGCAGGGAGCCTGATTTCGGACGAAACACCCGACACTACCGACACGGAAAGATCCGACAGGAACGCACAGCAGCTTATAAGCGCTAAGCAACTGTACATAGAATGCGATTATCTTGCCTGTGTAAGCGAGGCAGAAAGGCTCATCGGAACTGAATTTGAAGACGAGGGGCAGGCAATTCTGGCACGCTGCTGTATTGCTTTATCGGAAAAAGCGATGAACAGCGGCGACAAGACATCTGCGATAAAATATGCAAAGCAGGCGCTTGAGCTTGCCGACAAAGGCATTTACAAGAGCCGCGAGATAAGCGTTGACGCTACACTTAAGCTTTCGGAGATCGCAGGAGGAAAGTAAATGGATCTCATTATAGAGCTGTTATGCGATATACTTTTCGATGCGAGAATTGCGGCAAGCACAAGCCGCAGACTGCCGAAACCATTAAGGATGATCTGCTGTGTGCTGACATCACTTGTTTTCATAGTACTGATAGCGATACTGGCTATAGTTGCTGTAAACTGCATTCAGGACACGCCTGTTTTCAGCATACTGCTCGGCGCTCTTGATATAATAATGATATTTTTACTGCTGAGTATGATCTCAAGAGCATTCGGAAAAGGAAAACGCAAAAAGTGATTGACAAAGCGACGATTTTAGTGTATAATATTTACGTTGCGATATCGGAAGATATCACAAGCTATATGCAGACGTATCGAAGTGGTCATAACGGGGCTGACTCGAAATCAGTTTGCGGGCAACCGCACGTGAGTTCGAATCTCACCGTCTGCGCCAGCAAAAGCCGCATAAACACTGAGTTTATGCGGCTTTTTCATATCTATATTGCGAAAGAAGCTGTGATGAAATGTAAAAAATTCGTCACAGCTTTTTTGCCTGCCGTAATCATCTGAACTGTATTCGTATAATCAGTGCGCTCCCTATTGACAAATCAGATCATCTGATGTATAATTCTCATTATAAATAACAGCTATTATACATGAGGTGCGAATATGCCGGCGAAAACAAAAGTCACAAAAGAAATGATCATTGATGCCGCCTTTGCGGTTGCCCGTGAAACAGGCGTGGAAACCATCAACGCAAGGACTGTATCGGAAAGACTGCACTGCTCCACGCAACCCGTTATGTATCATTTCGCAACGATCGAAGAATTGAAAAGGACTGTCTATGCAAAAGCTGACCTTTATCATTCGGAATATCTGATGAATATAAAAAAACCGCAAAAGGGTGCGGCACTCGGGATCGGAATGAATTATATCCGCTTTGCGATCGAAGAGCCGCATTTGTTCCGTTTCCTCTTTCAGTCGGATTATTTCAGCGGAAAGACTCTGATTGAGCTTATAGATGCCGAGGAGCTTACCCCTGTTCTTTCGACTATGCAGAGAGCCCTGGGAGTCGGTATGGAACAGACCAAAAGTATTTTCCTGACTGTTTTCCTGTTCGCTCACGGGTATGCAAGCATTATCGCCAACAATTCGCTGAAGTACGATGAGGAGCTTATCAATTCTCAGCTGGAGCTGGCGTATAGAGGGGCTATATTGGCGGCACAGGAAAAAACGAAGTAAAAAACTATATAAGGAAAGTAAGCCGGCTCTTCCGGTATGCTGTTCATCGTTCTGCTTTTTCTCTAAGCATTATTTGCTTAGTGCTACTATTCTTGATTATGTAAGCGGACGCGACCGAAGGCGGCAAAGCAAGGCAGATCGCCTTGATATTGCTGATCGGTGGGACAAGGATGCAACATACCCTCCGATTTTTGCAACTTACAGTTTCCTATATAGCTATTGAAAGCGCTTTGTGCTATACTATTTTTCGAGGTCAAAGAGAGGTGTGGACATGAGGTTGTCTGTAGAACAGATCCCCCACGGAAACGAAGAAGAAGTGATCGTACGATGCTACGACACACAGGAAAAATGGGTTGAGGCGATCCGTGCGGTCACTGCCGGAGAGGTTTCCATCAGCGCCTTTGCTGAGGAAAAGGTTTATCGGCTGAAACTCAGTGATATTTATTACTTTGAAGTCGTCGAGGGTCGGTCTTTTCTGTATTGTGAAAGTTCCGTTTTCGAGTGCAGGCAAAAGTTATACGAATTTGAAGAATTGTGCCGAAGCTCTATGCTTTTCAGGTGCAGTAAATCTATGATCGTAAATGCAGATAAAATCCAATATGTCCGCCCCTCTCTATCCGGACGCTTCGAGGCAACGCTGACAAATAACGAAAAAGTGATAATCTCCCGGCAATATGTCAGCGATCTGAAGCGGTTACTGGGGGTATAGGAGGTGCTTATGAAAAAAATCGTCTTTTGGCTTCACCGATTTGTAGTGGCTTACGGAATTATTATGCTCAGTACCTTTTTTATGTGTCTGCTGTTCAATCCTACTTCCGAATTGCCTGTGGTGTCGTTTTTCGGCAGATGTATCCTCTTCACCTTGGTGTGTATGGCTACATTAGTCATTTATTATTCCAAGGCGGAACTGACTTTGAAAAGCTGGTGGGTTCGCACTGTATTACATACGCTTCTTTTGGAAGCGGTCTTGTTGCCGCTTGCGCACCACTGGGAATTCTGGTACGGACCGCTGGATGCACTCATTTACGCCGGCTTTATTCTTGTGGCGAAGATCCTCTGGCACCTGATCAATTTCGGTCAGAGCGTCCGGACTGCAACGAAGATCAATGAGCAGCTTCTCAGACGGCGCAATCATCAGGAATAGGAGGGAGCAAGAATGGAAGAACAGAAAAAATCAGAATGGCTCTGTTGCCCGAAATGCGGCGGCAAAACACGGGTACAGATACGGGCACATACGGTACTTGAGGATTTTCCTCTATTCTGCCCGAAGTGCAGATATAGCTGTGTGATCCGTTTCAGAAACGGAAAAATTGAAGAGATCAAGATGCCGGACGCTTAGACGCAGTGCAGACCGAAATGATCGGTTTGTGCTGCGTTTATTTTTTAGCATCGGCTGACCGAGCCGCAAGCCGGAATCGGAATTTACGAGGAGAAACAGCATAAATGATAGGGATATATCTGAGCGGAACAGGAAATACGAAGCACTGCACTCAAAAGCTGGTAAGCCTGCTTGATGATACGGCAACCTGCTTTCCGTTGGATGCTCCGCAAATCACCCACGCTATAAGCAAGCAAAACACAATCATCCTGGGTTATCCTACGCAATTCTCCAATGCTCCGTTTATGGTTCGTGACTTCATCAGAAAGAACCGCCGCCTGTGGAACGGAAAAAGCGCATTTTGCGTAAACACTATGGGGCTTTTCAGCGGTGACGGAACAGGCTGTACAGCAAGGCTCTTAAAGAAGTATGGCGCGCAAATTCTCGGAGGAGTACAAATAAAGATGCCTGATTCAGTCTGCGACAGCAAGCTGCTGAAAAAGAGCCCGGAAGAAAACAGGCAGATCGTCAAGTGTGCAGATAGGCGAATCGAACAGATCGCAAAACAAATCAAGCAGGGGCAATATCCGCAGGAAGGCCTTTCGGCGTTCTCGCATATTAAGGGGCTGTTTGGGCAAAGACTGTGGTTTTATCGTAAAACGAGCGGATACACAGACAAGCTGAAAATTAGCAGTGCCTGTAACGGCTGCGGTCTGTGCAGCAGGAATTGCCCGATGGGAAATATTGAAATCGAAAATAACAGAGCGATCTCCGGAAAGCAATGTACAATGTGTTACCGTTGCATAAGCTTATGCCCCGAAAAGGCAATTACTTTGCTGGGAGATCGGGTACGGGAGCAATGCAGATATGAAAAATACGTCTGAGCTCCAATCAAACAGATGGTGAGCCGCAAAAAAAGAAATATGTAACAGGCGGCAGACTGTACGACATAAAAGGAGGACTGATATGCACATAGATCACACATTGACTGACCGTTATTTTTTGAAAAGGTGCAAGATTACGGATATAGAAAGGGTCAGTAAATTCTATCAATATGTCAGCGAAAACACCGAGAATATGGCGCGTTTCGGGAAATGGATCTACGGGCTGCATCCTGCAAAGGAACAAATAGAAGCCTATATCAAGTCCGGCTTTATGTATTCATTTGAAGCAAGCGGCGAAATACTCGGAGCTGTCGCTATAACGCCGTTTCAGGAAGCTGAATACAAAGATATCGATTGGCAGATTTCCTGTTGCGATAATGAAGTGAGCGTTATACATCTGCTTGCGGTAAATCCCGATCATCAGGGCTGCGGTATTGCAAAAATGATCGTGCGCAATGCTATTGGTATTGCGAGAAATAACAATTCCAAGGCTGTCCGTCTGGACGCGTTCTCCTGCAATTTTCCCGCTCACAGGTTATATCAGTCGATAGGGTTTGAAAAGGTAGGTGTCAGCAATTGGTATACCTATAATGCCGGGAATGCGGAGTTTTATATGTTTGAATTTCTTTTATGAGATATAAGATCTGTTCATGAAAAAACAAGGAGGAATACAGTATGAAAAACAGTGCACTGGTCGTGATCGGCCTGCAAAATGACATCACGAAAAACTACAGGGAGATAATCGATAAAGTCAATGCGACTATTGATTGGGCGGTTCAAAAGGAGATGCCTGTAATTTACATTCAACATAATAACCTGTCTGCGGGAACAAGAACATTCAAGCCCGGAACGCGCGGTGCGGAATTTGTGTCGGAGCTGAAGGTCGTATCAGATCATATCTTCACAAAATCAAAAAGCAGTGCGCTGACAAATGAGGAGTTTACGGCTTTCATCAAGGAAAACGGCTTTGACGACTTTTATATTGTCGGTGCGGATGCCGCGGCGTGCATAAAGTCCACCTGCTACAATATGACGAAAAGCGGCTATACCGTTCATGTGCTGTCGGACTGCATCACGAGCTACGACAAAAAGAAGCTGCCGGAGATGCTCGCCTATTATGAAAGCAAGGGGTGCTCAATTATAACGCTTCAGGAGATCATACAGTCGTAAATGTAACGGCAATCAGAAAACACAAAGAAAGGAACAGGTTATATGAATAAAACAATCGCTAAAATCGGTCCGCTCTCCATTTCAGAAATGATCAGTGAATTACATAAAGCATAATATTCAGAACTTGGGAGGACAACTATGAACGCGATTATGGATTTTATCCGCGTTGCCGGAAATGCGCTTTTGAACTCTGTTCGCACTGCCACATTCTGCTGGGTGGCAGTAGGTCTGGTAGTGGCAATTCCGGTCATACGCAACATAGCTAAGAAAAAAAGCGGCAAAAAGCAGGATAACGACTACAGTCTGGAGGGCATGAGCCTCGGTATGTGTTTAGGCTTGCTTATCGGGACAATGCTCGGAAATTATATGGGCGTTGCTGTTTCTCTAGGTATGATCGTTGGTCTTGTTATCGGAATGCTTATTCCGAAAAAAATAAATTGGGAAAATAAATGAAACGAAAAAAAATAGCCGTCTTACTTCTCTCGATCATTATCATGGGTGTATTTTTTACCGCTTGCGATGCCGGGTGCTTTGTCGGCAGTCGCAAAGCAACATCAGACTCGTATTGCCTGGATATCGAGAGAATGGACGGAACGGACACACACACTTTAAAATTAGATGCGGGCGATATACTTGATATCCATTTTGAAACCGCATATGGGGAATTGAACATAGAGATAAAAGCACCTGACGGAACGCTCATCTACACCGGAAACGGAAAGGAAACGACAGATTTTACCGTGAATATTTCCGATAGCGGTGAGTATTCCGTTTGTGTGACGGCGCACAGCGCCAAAGGGGTAATTAACATTAAACAAAAGCAGCATACATAAAAATCGGACATATCGTATGCAATGCTAACGTTACAGGAGGAAACAAATTGAAGAAACTATATGAGAAAAATGAGCTGACCTTTGCGATCGTGTGGATCGTGGTTTACTGCGTTCTGCAATCGCTGGCAAATCCGCTGAATAAAATGATCGGGATAGGATATTCGGCAAGTGCTGTCTTTTGCATCTTGCAGGCGATCGTTCTTTTTGTCTTTATCAGAAATAACAACTTGCTGAAATGGTACGGAATCTGCAAATCACACGTTCCCGCACGGTGCTTTCTGTTTTATATACCGCTTGTTATCCTTGCATCGGGAAACCTATGGAACGGAGTCGCTCTCAAATACACGATGGAGGAAACAGCTTGCCGTATCGTGTGTATGATTTTCGTCGGATTTCTTGAGGAAGTTATCTTCCGTGGGCTTTTGTTTGAAGCCATCGCAAAGAACAATATAAAATCAGCCGTTGTCATATCAAGTGTGACTTTCGGTATCGGACATATCATCAACCTGTTCAACGGAAGCGGTATGGATATAGTAAATAATCTGTGTCAGATTGTCTTTGCGGTTGCGGTCGGCTTTTTACTGGTCACGATCTTTTATCGCGGAGGAAGTCTGCTCCCCTGTATCCTCGTTCACTCTGCAATCAACACGCTCGGCACATTTGCAAATGATGCAAATCTCACTACGGAAATGCACCTGCTACATCTCGCTGTTCTGATCGCCGTTACAGTAGTCTATATGCTGATCCTGACACGGACACTCCCCCAAAAACAATGGAAAGAAGGTTGTAAGAATGAATAGAGCATTACATCGTGAGGCAGTAGGGATGAAAATTCAGGAACTTCATTCGTACATACAGGAACATCAGCCGAATATCTGCCAGATCAGTGTGCTTCAGAACGGAAACGAACTCTACTCCGCAGAGTGGAACGGCTATCAGCGGACAGACTGCGTCCACATCACATCCTCCACAAAAAGCGTGATGGTGTTGCTGATTGGCATTGCTATCGACCATAAAATGATTGGCAGTGTGAATGATAGGGTGCTTTCCTACTTTCCGGAGTATTCAGTCAAGCGCGGCGAAAAGACGATCTTTGATGTGACGATCCGGCATCTTCTGACCATGCGCGCACCCTACTCGATATACGGTATCGGATGGACAACCGATCTGGACGGTACTTTCCAAAAGATCGCATCGTATCTGAAAAAAGACGGTATCTTCATTTTCAGCTGGCATCATACACTCAATTACTGCATTGCCTGGTCTTGCGATGAACGGAAAGATGTGATCCAAAATAATAACTTGGTGATGAACAAAAGCTATTTTGATGAGTCTTACTTCAGAATGCCGGTGGACGGCAGTGAAATTCTGCTGTGTAACCGAAAAATATCCACCTACGTCAACGCTTTAGCAAAAGCGGGATTTGCAATTGAGCAAATGGTTGAGCAGACCGACGAAGCGACAATGAACGCGGAAGGGAATATCAGCGACAAAGCGAAAAAAGCAAAAATGCTACCCATTTCCGTTTTGTTCAAGGCAAGAAAGTTATAAAAGAGAAAAAATCACGATCAAAAGGATCGTTTTTGCCTGAAACAAGGCAAAGTACATAATGTCAGGGCATTTAACACGCAAAATGCCCTGAAACGTAGAATTTCAGAAAAATTTATAATGAATATTGAATTTGTGGAGGTAACTATGAAAAACACAAACCAACTGATCGGTTGCTGTGGACTGGACTGCGAAATGTGCGATGCCAGAATTGCAACTGTCACAAACGACAACGCTTTGCGCAAAAAGACCGCCGCTCTGTGGACAAAGCTCAATGGGGTAACTATCACGCCGGAAATGATCAACTGTACCGGTTGCCGCGTAGAGGGGGCAAAAACGCCTTTCTGCGATATGCTCTGCCCCGTACATAACTGCGTTCGGGAAAAGAAACTTGATACCTGTGCCGACTGTGAGCAGATGGACGGTTGCCCTACGCTGGGACAAATTTCCGCAAACAGTCCGTTCGTTCTTGAAAATCTGAACCGACTCCGTGAGGCAAAGTAAATGAAACGATATATCGCTTTGCTGCGGGGCATTAACATCAGCGGCAAAAACAAAGTACCGATGGCGCGCCTGAAAAATTGCTTTGAAGCGATGGGCTTTAATGAGGTCAGAACCCTACTGAACAGCGGCAATGTTATCTTTTCCTGCGATGACGCGGATATAACGGCTTTGACTGAACGGGTCGAGCTCATGATACAGCGTGAATTCGGTCCGGATATTCCTGTTTTTATCATTTTACAAGAGGAGCTTGCGGACATTCTGCGCCATGCACCGGATTGGTGGGGAACGGAGAATAAGGAAATTTACGATAACCTTATTTTCATACTGCCGCCCGCGACCTTCACGGACGTCTATCGCGAAATTGGTGCGCCGAAAGAGGGCTTGGAGCAAATACAGTAATATCGCTCTGCTGTGTTCTGGTCATTCAGTCGAAAGGACTACTGGAAAACAAACTGGTGGTCAAAGACGGCTCGTGCGGATATCGGCTCGAAGCTGACGATAAGAACAGCGAATACCGTCAGGAAAATCACATCGAGCGGCGGTGTTGTATGGTAAAAATCATTGTACTGACAGAGAACACCAAAGAATCGTCTGACTTTAAGTGCAAGCACGGACTTTCTCTGTATGTAGAAACAAAAAAGCATAAGATACTGTTTGATATGGGGCCGAATGCTTTGTTTTTAAAAAACGCCGAAATGCTCGGGGTGGATATTACCGCCGTTGATATTGCAATTATCTCTCACGGTCATATTGATCACTGCGGCGGGCTGAGATACTTCTTGGAAAAGAACCAAAAGGCGAAGATATACATTCGCCCGCAGGCTATGGAACAGCACTATGTCAAAGTCCTCGGTATTCCTTTTGATGCCGGGATAGACAGAGCGCTCCGTTCCTTGGATATATTTGAATTGACTGACGATATTCATATGATAGATGACGAGATCATGTTGTTTTCAAATGTCAGCGGACAATTCCCGTTGCCGCAGTCAAACAGCAACCTGTTTGTAAAAAGGGACGGAAAAATAATCCCGGACGATTTTCGCCATGAACAGAACCTGATCATTACATCGGGTGACGATCGGGTCTTGATCTGCGGGTGCGCCCATTCCGGCATTGTGAATATTGTAAATCGGGCAAAAACGCTTGTCGGCGGCGATCCGACAGCCGTTATCGGCGGAATGCACCTTTATGAGCCGATAAAGAGGTGCTATGAAAGTGACGAATACATCACCGATGTCACCGCCGCACTGGCAGAAATCAAATCGGCTTACTACACCTGCCACTGCACCGGTGAGAAAGCATACGAAAAAATGAAAGCACGTATGGGCACTCGCCTGACGTACCTGCGCACAGGTGCGGAGCTTCGGATATAAACTTTAGGAGATGATGGCTTATGTCTAAACGGGTACGGCAGATTATCGGTGTTTTTGCGGCGATCGTCGCTTATTATCTCATTCATGAGGGTGCGCATTTGCTCTGCGCCCTGCTCATGGGAGTATTTAGGCAAATCAATTTTATGGGGCTTGGCGTTCAGGTCGATGTATATGCCGAACGCATGACAGATACACAGCTAGGTATTTTCTGCCTTGCAGGAGCGCTTACTACTTTCTGTGTCGGATACATTTTGACAGCGTTTGCGAAGAATATCTGTCACGCAAAGAGCAAATTGCTCCGTGCAGTGCTTTACTATATAACGATCGCTTTTCTCCTGCTCGATCCGCTGTATCTGAGCGTAATGTGCGGCTTTTTCGGCGGCGGGGATATGAACGGTATCGCTCTTCTCTGCCCTGAATGGGCGGCGAGATGCATTTTCGGAGTACTGCTCATTGTAAATGTGTTTGTATTTATGAAGCTGGTATTGCCGCTCTACCGCCGGTCTTTTTCTCAAAATAAACTCGGCGGAAGCACAAATATTTCCGGCAAGATCGGTCGGGAACATAATGCAGACAGGAAGACTTCATAGATAAAAAATCAGAAAGAAAGGAAAGTTAAAATGAATAACAATTTATTCGTCATTGAACGTGCGCGACCTGAGGAGGCCACCGCACTGCTTGATTACCTGAAGATCATAGGCGGAGAAACGGATAACCTCAGCTTCGGTGCGGAGGGAGTACCGCTTAGTGTTGAGGAAGAACAAGCCTATCTGCGTGCGCAGTGCGATTCTACAGATAATGCGCAGTATTTTGCCAAGGTAGACGGCGAGATCATCGGCACAGCAAGTCTTAACCGCCTTAACAATCGCATGAGCCACCGCGGGGTATTCGGTATAAGCCTGAAAAAGGCATGGTGGGGCTGTGGTGCGGCTTCTGCCCTGATGGAGGCGATCCTTGCCTTTGCCAAGGAAAACGGCTTTGAGCAGTTAAATATTGAAGTGCGCAGCAGTAATGCCCGTGCCATACACCTGTATGAGAAGTACGGCTTTAGGAAGCTGTGTACATTTCCGAATTTTTTCAAAATCAAAGGCGAATATGTTGATTTTGATCTGATGAATCTCGAACTGAACAGAGCAGACAGCAGGGCAAAGGAAGATATGAGATGAAAGCGGTAACTGTAGAAAAATTATCAAAAACATTTGCCGGAGGAACTATTGCGGTCGATAAAATCGGTTTTTCTTTGGATAAGGGAGAGATCTTTGGATTTTTAGGACCAAACGGAGCAGGAAAAACCACGACTGTGAAGCTTCTTTGCGGTATGCTGACCCCCTCGGGCGGCAAATGCCTGGTGTCAGGAATTGACCCCGCCAAAAGTCCGGAACAGCTACATAAAAAAGTCGGCGTGGTAACAGAACACGCCCATATGTACGATCACATGACAGCTTTGGAAAATCTGCAATTTTACGGTGCTCTTTTCGGTATGAGCCGTTCGGAATGCGAAGAAAGAGCAAAACTGCTCCTACAGCGACTTGGACTGGCAGATGTGACAGACCGCAAGCTAGCCGCTTATTCTACCGGTATGCGCCAAAGGCTTTCTTTAGCCAGAGCATTACTTCACTGTCCGCAGATCCTGTTTCTGGACGAGCCGACCTCCGGTCTTGACCCGGAGAGCGCTCAGAATGTTAATTCTCTTATCCGGGAGCAAGCCGCTAATGGAACTACGGTATTTCTTTGCACGCATCAGCTCCGATATGCGCAGGAGATCTGTACGACATACGGGCTTATGAATAAAGGGCACTTATATGCCACAGGAAATATTGCCGAACTGCGCGCTATGGTGAGCCAAAACCGCAGGGTGCGCGTGAAAGCAAGCTGTTTGCCAAAGGATATGGTATACAGGAAGATCGGAGATCACATTTATGATGTGGAGGTTGCCTCGGAAAATGATATTCCGCTGATCGCAAAGAAAATCGTAGAGGCAGGCGGCGATTTATACCATATATCGGAAGAACAGCTTTCGCTGGAAGAGATCTATTTTTCTCTGATCGATCGGGAGCATACGGAAACGGAGCGTGAAAAATTATGAATAGCGGACAATTCGCCTTAATAAAGAAAGATATTCGGAGCATTACATCAAATAAGCAGATCTTTGCGGTTCTTCTTATCGTGCCGCTTGTGCTTACTGTTGTTCTGCCGTCGATTTTTATTCTTGTGCTGACGCAGACTCCCGATGCTGCTTCTGATTTTCAGAAACTGCTGGATATGCTTCCTGTTACAGATAAGGAATGCAGTCAGCAACAGATGATTTTAGAGCTTTTACTTAATAACATTATGCCGCCCTTTTTCCTTATCGTCCCGATCATGGCTTCCTCTGTTATGGCGGCAAGCTCTTTTGTAGGAGAAAAGGAAAAGCACACATTGGAAACATTGCTTTATTCGCCGCTGTCCCTGCGACAGTTGTTCCAATCCAAAATACTGGCGGGACTTTCGGTTGGAATTATGGTTTCCTATATCTCGTTTGTTGCAATGCTGTCGGTAGTGGAAACAGAAGTGTTCTTCTTAACTAACAATCTGATCATGCCGGGCATAAGCTGGCTTATCGTTATGCTGCTGATTTCTCCGGCGTTCTCGCTTGTTGCGATCGCTGTGACTGTACGGAGTTCCGCAAAGGCGAAGACTGTTGAAGAAGCACAGCAAAAGGCAGTGTTTTTGGTTTTCCCGATTCTCGCATTGATCATCGGACAATTCACGGGCATTCTTTTGATCAGCTGGTGGCTTCTTCTGGGGTTAGGTGCTGTTCTTGCGGTGCTTGATGTACTGCTTATGAGGGGTGCGGCAGGGAACTTCACTTATGAAAAGTTGTTGAGATAAGGCACGACTTATCTTTAAATATAGTCGACTTACAGAAAATATTTCGATAATAATTTGTTAAGGAGAAATACAAATTGGATAAAGAAATTGAACCGATAATGAAGGAACGCTTCGGAAGAGATACGGTAATTGCATTGGCGACCTATGATACAGAAACGCCATATGTGCGATTTGTCAACGCCTATTATGAAGATGGCGCGTTTTACGTTATTACTCACGCTCTTTCAAACAAAATGCGGCAGATCGGACAAAATCCGGTTGTTGCTGTTGCAGGTGAATGGTTTACGGCTCATGGAAATGCAATAGATCTCGGTTGGTTCGGCAAAGGAGAAAACAGTACCATTGCAGAAAAGCTGAAGAACGCATTTGCCTCGTGGATCAATAACGGTCACAACGATTTTGATGATCCGAATACGATAATTCTGTGTATCAGGATCACTGACGGAGTTCTGCTCTCTCACGGAACAAGGTTTGATATCCGACAGTGATATAGCAAAAATAAAAACAGCAAGGAAAGTCGAGAGAAATTCAGCTTGATATGGTAGAATGCTCAACGCAGGAGGTAAGAAGAATGAAAGAACAGATACTTGCTGTCCAGCGGATGCAGGACTACATAGAAAAAAACAAAGCAGAAGAAATCAGTCTGTCCGATCTTGCGCGGGCATCGCTGTTTTCACCTTGGTATGCCTATCGGCTGTTCCGAAACTGCCTTGGACTGACACCGACGGAGTATATCCGCAAATACCGGCTGACACAGGCGGCAAAACAGCTTCTGAGCGGAAATGTCAAGGTAATTGATGCGGCGTTTGACGCAGGATTTTCAAACGTTGATACCTTCACGCGGGCATTTTACCGTGAGTTTGGTCTGAACCCGAGCGACTACATGAAAAATCCCGTCCCCATCCCATTCTTCATTCCTTACGGTGCAAAATATCGTGAACTGAGAAAGGAGAACATCGACGTGTCTAACATTCAACCGATTTTTATACAGGTCGTCCGCAAACCGGAACGTCTGTGTATCATCAAGCGGGGTAAGCACGCAGAGGACTATTTTCCCTACTGCGAAGAAGTCAGCTGTGATGTGTGGGGCATTCTTATGAGTATGAAGTCGCTCTGTGGAGAGCCTGTTTCCATGTGGTTACCCGAAAAGTACAAAAAGCCTGACACTTCTACCTATGTGCAGGGCGTGGAGGTTGAAACCGATTATATGGGAATGATCCCGGAGGGCTTCGATATCATTCATCTGCCGGAAGCGGAATACCTGATGTTTCAGGGACAACCTTTCCGTGAGGAGGATTATTGCGAAGCGATCCGCACCGTGCAGGCGGCGATGGACAGCTATGATCCGTCCGTTATCGGCTACCAATGGGACGATGAAAACCCGCGTATTCAGCTTGAACCCCGCGGTCAGCGCGGCTATATCGAAATGCGGGCTGTCAGGAGGGCTGCAAAATGAGCGAGGCTGTTTTTGTAGAAGGACTGACTAAAGCTTATGCCGGGAAAACCGTGGTAGATCATCCGGATCTCTCGGTGAAGAGCGGTACGGTATTCGGTCTGCTCGGTGCAAACGGTGCAGGAAAAAGCACTACGATCGAGTGTATGCTTGGCACAAAGCAAGCCGATAGCGGAACGGTCCGCCTGTTGGGGCAAGACCCGAAGAAAAAGCGCCGCACACTTTTTCAGCGCATAGGCGTGCAGTTTCAGGAGGGCGACTATCAGAAAGAAATCAAGGTTTGCGAGCTTTGTGAGGAAACCGCAAGCCTTTATCGGCAAATACTGCCGCAATACCGCAAGACCCGCGCCGCAGTTCTGGCGGGCGGCGTTATCTATGTAGCCACAGCCGCCGCACTGCACCTGTTTATCGGCAGTCTTGCCGACTGGACAAGCGTATTGTCGCCGCTTCTCGGACGGGAAGAAACAATAGCACTAATATAAGCACAATACGAACGTATAATACCCGCAATGTACTTTGCATATGCAGGCATGATACTGTTAATTCTGCCTAACGCATTTGCACTGCTTACAAAGAAAACCGTTATGCCGCGCAGAATGTTTGCGTTTCACATGATCGTTTTTCAGATCATATTTGTGCTTATTCCCGATATACGTCAGGCGTTCGGTGCAGAAATTTCTACATGGGATTTTATTTTCAGTCAAGGCTCGGGAAATGCGGCTTTGTGCATATGGATGCTTGTCAATGCATTCTGGGCGGGAAGTCAGATAAAAAAGCTAAAAGAAGAAAGTGTGAAATGATATGACCGAAAAGAATACAAGCTGTGTTATTTTACTAAACAGTGACCGACAGGGTTTGCCAAGGCTGTGTTATATCAGACCTTCCAGCCTGCCGCCTGCTCACGTTCTACTACAAAGCGGCGATAAAGTCCGTCTACAGCTACAAGCTCATCATGAGTACCCTGCTGAACGATCTCACCGTGATCAACAACAAAGATACAGTCGGCATTGCGCACGGTCTTGAGCCTGTGGGCTATCATAATTACCGTCTTATCGCAAGTCAGCTCAGAAACAGCCTCCATAAGCTCCTTTTCGTTCTCGGGGTCAACGTTCGCGGTCGCTTCATCAAGAATGATGATTGGCGCATCCTTCATAATTGCACGAGCAATGCAAATTCTCTGGCGTTCGCCGCCTGAGAGTGTTGCGCCGCCTTCGCCGATCATGGTATCAAATCCGTCAGGCAGTGCCGTAATGAAGTCATAGCAACGGGCTTTTTTAGCCGCTTCTTTCACCTCGTCAAGCGAAGCATCGGGTCTGCCGAAACGGATATTGTTAGCTATTGTGTCGGAAAAGAGATATGTCCGCTGGAACACAAATGAGAAATTTCTGATAAGGCTGTCGTAACTGTACTCCTTTACATTGTGTCCGCCAAGGCTCACACTGCCGCCCTGCACATCCCAGAAGCGCGCCATAAGGTTGCAAAGCGTGGTCTTGCCCGAGCCTGACGGACCGACAATTGCCACGGTGGTCTTTTCCGGAATGCTTAACGAAATATCGTGCAAAATCGGCTTGCTGTCGTAGGAAAAGTCAACATGATCGAGTGTGATATCCTTATGTTCGGGTGCGAGCTCTTCGCCGTCAATATCCATGGGTTCTACACTCAGTATGGAGTTTGCCTTGTCAACTCCTATATCGATCGAACGGAAGAGTGACGAGAAGCTGCCCGCGCTGTCAAGCTGTTCAAAGAGGATAAACGAGCAGATAAGCATCAGAAGGCAGTAAGAAAGCTCCATTGTGCCGTTAAAATAGAATACAAGCGCGGCAACGCAGACAGCAATGCCTGTGAGCTTATTTATGACAAACTGAGCCAGCATATAAAGCACAGAGGGTATCTCCATACCGAACGAGGCTTTTCGCGACTCCTCCACAGCAGTATGCACCTGTGTTGCCGAGTCATGAACGAGATTAAAATTCTTGACCTCGGCGATACCCTGCACATATTCAAGAACCTTTGAAACAAGGCGTTCATCGGCATTGAATTTGCGCTGTGCGAGCGACTGCTCCGCCCTCTGCATAGCGGCATTGACAGCAAAGAAAAGAATCAGTCCCGCAAGAGTGATAAGTCCCATGCGCGGGTCAAAAAAGAACATCATAACGGCGATAATGCCGGAGGTCAGAAAGCCCCTCGTTGCGACCATAACCACACGGGTTGCGACATTCGCCATATTCTCCATTGTATTGGTGGTAACTGAGGTCACCTCTCCGAGGCTGTTGTCGTTGAACCAGCCCATAGGCAGATACCGCAGGTGCTCTGCGATCTCGATGCGCTTATTTGCGCAGGCGCGGTAGCCCGCGCGGGTCTGGAGCATGGTGGACTTCATATTGATAGCGATAGTTACGATAAGCGAAACAACTATCACGCCTAGGCTGCTCCAAAGTGTTGTCATTGTGACATCGTTTTTCAAAAGCGCACTTATGACAATGGCGGCGGCGGGAATACGCATAGCGGAGCAAATCGCGCTGACAACTCCGAGCCATATGGAGACAATGAACATTTTGCGGTTTTCGGTGCCGCAAAAAGCGAAAAACTTTTTCAGTGTTCTGAACATTACGCCACCTCCCCGTTGTCTTTTACGCTGATGTGGGCTTCCCACATAGTTTTGTATAGCGGACAGCTTTCGAGAAGCTCCTCTTGTGTGCCTATAGCTTCGATCTGTCCTTTATTTACAACGATGATCCTGTCGGCATCGGCAATGGTAGAAAGCCTGTGTGCAATGACGATCAGCGTCTTGCCGCGCACAAGCAGTGCAAGTGCGGACTGGATAACGGCTTCGTTTTCCGGGTCGGTGTAGGATGTTGCCTCGTCAAGAATAACGATAGGCGCGTCCTTAAGCATAGCGCGGGCTATCGATATACGCTGTCGCTCACCGCCGGAGAGATGTCCGCCGGAAGCGCCGCACATGGTCTGATAGCCGTCTTCAAGGCTCATGATGAACTCGTGACAGCCGCACTTTTTCGCCGCGTTGATAACCTCCTCATCGGTCGCGCCCTTCCTGCCCATACGAATATTATCCATGACCGTAAGATCAAAGAGGTAGTTATCCTGTGATACATAGGCAATACGGTCGGTGCAGTCTTTAAGCGGCAGTGTGCGGATATCCACTCCGCCAAGCTCGATCGAACCGTCCTTCACGTCCCAGAGAGAGGCGATAAGGCGGGCTATGGTGGATTTTCCGCTTCCCGACGGGCCGACAAGAGCGTTTACCGTTCCCGGCTCTATACGCAGGCTGACATCGTGCAGTACTTCCTTATCGCGGTAGGCAAAGCGGACGTTTTTAAGCTCAACGGAGTTGTCCTCCGGCAGCTTTTCCGCCGTTTCGGGGCGCTTCATATCCTCTTCGGACAGTATATCGGCAACCTCGCCGACAATAGTAGTCACCTGCGCGATATCATCGGTATAGGAAAAGGCTGTGATAAGCGGCTGCATAACGCCGAATGAAAGGACGATGACGGTCAGGAAGGTTTCCGCCGAGAGCGTGCCGTTCATATAAAGCAGACAGCCTATCGGCAGGATACCGAGCAGTGTTGACGGGAAAATCGCCATTCCCGCTACCTGTCCGAACAGGCTTCCGCGCATCCAGTCGATAAAGCAGTCCGCGCCCTCTTTGGCGGCGGATACAAATTTAGCGTAGCCTGTTTTAGACTGACCGAATGCTTTTATGACATCAATGCCGCCGATATACTCAACGGCGGTGTCATTGAGGGCTTTTGTCGAGGTCACGGTACGTCTGAACTTCTCGTTATATCCGCTGAACATAGATATAAAGCATATAATGCCGAGCGGCAGGACGATGAACATTGAAAGTCCCATGCGCCAGTCCTCAACGAACAGCAAAGCAAGCACTGCCAGTGCGCCGACAATATTGGAGGTCATTTCCGGCAGTAGGTGTGCAAGGGTCGTTTCAATTGAATCGACGCGCTCCACGATGATATTCTTATACGAACCCGAGGAGCGGTCGAGCACCGTGCCGAGCGGCAGTGACGCCAGTTTATCGAGCAGGCGGATACGGGTGTTGGCAAGCACATAAAATGTGGCGTGATGGGATAGAGAGGTAGACACGCTGTGCAGTACATAACGCAGCACCCAGCACAGTGCCATCCATACACAGAGTATAAGACACTGTGACAACTCCGCTGTGCCGTTTACAAGCTCGGTGATGATTTCTATAATGATGAAATAAGGAATGAGTGAGCAGGCGACACCGAGCAGTGCCGCGATAATACTCAATGCGTATTCGCTCCGCCTGCCTTTTGCAAGCTCTGCCAGCCACGAGGAGGCGGAACGCTTTTGCTCAGAGGTGTTATTCATAAATAGTTCCTCCGATATGTATTACGCTGCAAGATGCTTCTTCACTATTCTCCTGCCGATCATCGCACCGATAAATGCGGCGATAATTACGCCTGCGACCAATGCGACCGACCACCATGACTGAAGTATATCGGAGGCCGCGACAATGTTATCCTGACGACCGTCCGATACCATTTGATCTGCCATAGCCTGTGCGGCGATACCGTAAGGAATAACAGTGCTTCCGAATGCGGCGAATACCTGATTGATAATGTAGCTTATGGTGAGAGCCTTTCCGTTGCCGTAGCCTATCTTCCACAGAAGCAGTTCTGCAATGACACCGGAGAGAAGGAACAGAATGATATACGGCAGATAGCCGCCCATAATAGCGCGGACAATGCTGTAAATGAGGATCGCACCGGGCTTTTTCACCTTTGTGCCGATTATGAAGTAGACAACACCCTCAAGCAGGGCGAAGAATACAGGCATAAGAATAATGGTGATCGGCGTTGCGTACAAGAGTGAGCTTGCGAAGAAAAGCACCACGTTGATGAGCGCCAGCAGGACAACCGTGAATATGTCCTTGATCTTCAGTTTGTTTGTACTTTCTGTTTTCATAGTTAAAAACTCCTTTGATTTGTTTTTTATATTTCAGCCGCCTTTAAGGCAACTGTTACATAATTAAAGCGGCAGTGATCGATGCCGCGAGCAGGACACAGAATACTATATCCCATGCGGAGAAGCTGAGCGAGAGGTAGTTGCTCTTTCGCAGACGCAGGTCGATACCTCTTGTTTCGGCGGAGGCGGAAAGCGTTTCCGCTATGCGGATAACACGCAGAGCCATCGGAACTGTCAGAATCTCGATATAGGACGGAAGCGCGCGTATTTTCTGCCACGGTGTCACAAACGCTCCGCGCGTGCGGACGGATTGGCGCAACAGCTTCATATCGCCGGACAGCACCGGGAAGAAGCGAAAAATCACGGCGACTATCATAATAAGCCGTTCGGGAAGATGCATATTGCGCAGTGCGGCTAATGTCCTGCTTGCTTCGTTGCGCCCTATCAGCGTCCGCATTGAGATGCCTATGGCGATAATTCGAGGGAACAGCACCAGCATAAACGAAAATACCGTATTTGGTAGCAGTGCGTTTGCCGCCCAAAGTGCTCCAAAGCTTATGCCGCCCGCAAGCGCAGTTACGAACCACCCGTCAACGGCGGTCAGAAGCATCAGTGCCGCATAAGCGGCATAAACAAGGCGGTTATTTGTACCTGAGATCACGATCATCAGGGCAAGCCAGAAAATCAGCTTTGTTGCCGGGTGAAACAGCTCTTTATGCTGTTTTTGCGGCTGAACCGCCGCGGAGTGAAAACGCTCCATATACTGCCGTACCGTTTGCAGTTCCTGCCCGGTGCCGACCGAAAATTCCATTTCGGCGCGCCCGCCCGACAAGCCTATGCAACGGTCGCATACGCCCGCTATAAGCTCAAGATCGTGGGTGATTATAAGCACGGTCTTTTCTTTGCGCATCTCGCGGATCAGCGCCGAGCAACGTTCAAGACTTTCTGCATCCTGCCCCGCTGTCGGCTCATCAAGTATGACTATCGGCTTATCGGACAGGTACGCCATCATTAAAGTAAGCTTCTGCATCTGTCCGCCTGACAGGGAAAACGGGTGTCTGTCGCGGCATTCCCACATTCCCATGCTTTTAAGGAGCGTTTCCGTCTTCTGCTCAAACTCGGGTGTTACCGTATGACCGTATTGAAGCTCATGTAGAACAGAGTTTGTGAAGAACTGGAACTCAGCCTCCTGCATTATGAACAGGACTTGTTTTTGCAATTGTTTTGGCTTTTGCGGCTTTCCGAAAAGCGTTATTGTGCCGCCCGAGGGACGATAAAGTCCCGCGATAAGCTTGCCGATAGTTGTTTTACCGCAACCGTTTGCGCCCACTAACCCTACTATCTCGTGCTCGCGGACGGAAAAGCTAAGATCGAAAAGAATTGCTCCCGCGTTTTTGTCGTATGTATAACGCACGCCCGCAACAGAAAGCGCCTGCGATGCATTGTCGGGCGGCGGTGTCTTTTCCGGCACGGCAACTTTTTCAAGGTCAAATGTGCGCAGGCAGAGCGCGTGAAGCTGCTCCGGTGAGAGGGCGTTTGCCTGTTCGACTGTATATTTTGCTTTTATACCGCCGTTCTCCATAACCCAGTATTCATCGGCTATGTCTGAAAGATAATACAGGCGGTGTTCACTCAGAAGCAAGGTCTTACCCTGCTTTTTCAGCGCAAGAAGAATGGTTTTAAGCTGCTGTGTCGCGGCAAAATCAAGGTTCGCCGTCGGCTCGTCAAGGAGGAAAATTTCCGTATCCATCGCCCATGCCGACAGTATGGATATAAGCTGTCGCTCACCGCTTGAAAGCTCATAAACATTGCGGTTTTTAAGGCGTTCAAGGTGAAATATCTCGAACGCTTCGTCAACCCTTTGCCGTATCTTGTCCTGCGGCAAGCCGTGATTTTCAAGACCGAATGCCACCTCGTTGGAGCTGTTTACGGTGAAAAACTGGCTTCGCGGATCCTGAAACACGGAAGCCGCAAGCTCACCTATCTCACCAATTCCCAGTCCGTCCGTATCCTTGCCGCAAAGGTGGCAATAGCCCTTAAGCTCACCCTCGTAAAACTGAGGTATCAGTCCGTTTATACAGCGCAGAAGAGTGGACTTTCCGCAGCCGCTTCCGCCGCAAAGCACTACGCAACGACCCTTTGGAATACTTCCTGTTGTCAGGCCGAGTGTAGGGGCTTTTTCCTCTGCATATTGAAATTCAAATTCAAAATCTATCATGGTTATCTCTTTTCTTTTGGTTAGCGTGGTCTAACCGCTTTCCGTAAGAAACGGGCGGGATCGCCGCCCGAAAAATTCTCGGCTGTTCATTCAAGCGTATCGCATAAATGCTGCCAGCCCGCATTGAAAAAGCCGATCAGTATATGCAGGCATTCAAGCATTTTATCCTCCGACAAATGCTCGTCAAGCAGCTGTCTGAAATACCAGAACTGCGAACCCATCATCAACCGTATAGCATCGGCATTGGGTGCTTTTCCGAAGATACGGCAGAAAAATTCTACCGTCTGCTCTGTCTTCTGCCGCATCATTCCGTTTAGCATTGCTTCCGCAGAGCTTCCGTCACTGCGGCTGAAAAACAAGGTGCACTCATCGTAATGCTCGGTCAGGAGCTTTATATATATACGTTCTTCAAAATCTATCGCTTTCAGAAGAGCATCTGTTGTGCCTGCCTGCCCCGCTTTTTCATATTCTGCCACGGCAGGAGCAAAGGCGTCTTGCAAGGTTGTGAAAAATTCTTGCAAAAGGCTCATAAACAGTGCGTCCTTATTCTTGTACCGCGTGTATATGGCACCGGTCGTGACACCGGCATTCTCTGATATCTTATGGAGCGAGGCGTTCTGAAAACCGCAGGCGAGGAACTCCTCATATGCGGCTCTTATTATTCCGTCATCAAGGGAATGATCCTTATTTGCCATATTTTCACCTCCTGCCTTAATCAATAACGCCATTATCAATAACGGTATTATTATAGCACAGCGATTTGCAAAATGCAAGTGGTTTGGGATAATTTTATGGCGGGGGTGGAGTTATTTTACAGTGCTGTTTGTAACGGATATATGCGATATATAAAAAGGGCTGTGACACAGCCCGAAAAATATAAAACGCTCCCCCGCTTGCGCGAAGGAGCGTTATTTTATTCATCACGGTAAAGCTCTGCGTATTTGCCGTTCTGCGGCTCTGAATAATTTTCCGCTATACCGTTGACATTATCGTCGATCTTTACTACGTCTGCGTCTGTGTAAAGATAAAGCTCACCTGTATCGGCTGTGGTTCTGCCTTTAACAAAAAGAACCGAACCGTCATCATAAACCTGAAGCTGTGAAGCGTTTTCGCTTATTACCTGCATATCTCCGCCGGGCTTTCGGCATTTCAGCGTACCTGTGCCCGATTTGCCGTCGTAATCGGTAAAGTAGTAGATGTTATCCTTATCGGCAACAATTCCTGTAGCGCCCAAAACCACACCGTTATCAAGCTGTTCACCGTCTACATAAACCTCATACCCGGCTTCTTCTCCGTTGGGATATTTGAAATACACAGCCTTATTTCCGTCAAGCTCAAGAAGAAATCTGTCTTTAAGTCCGTCTGCGATTTTCTTTGTTTCGATAATTGCGCCGTTTGATAAGACTGATTTATATAAGCTCAAGCCGTTTTTCTGCGTGTTGTCTTCTGCAAAGCAATAAATCGCACTGCCGTCACTTGCCATTTCACAATATGCGATCTCTTCATCGGGGAATAACTCGGTTACTGTTTTTTCGCTTGCAAAATAAAGCTCAATATTATCTATCGTTAAAGTGTCGTCATAGTTTTCGCTTATAAATGCACCGACTTCATATATCGAGCTGATTTCCGACATATTTATCTTTGCCGAGGTTGCGGGCTTATCCTCGTGCCGCAAAAGCAATACAGCGGGATATGGCAGTGACTTCTGACTTTGGAGTGCTCTGTAAAGGAGCTTCGTAACTGACTTTTCACTACTATCGCCGTTATAGAAATACAAGTCATCGCTGTAGAAAGGATAATCGGTTTCCTTGAGTTCTTTTCTCAGTGCGTCACGGCTCAGCTTTTCCGAGTACTTTTCGTGATCTTCAAGGTATTTGCTGTATGCCTTTTCATACTCGGCATCTGCATTGTTATCTGAGGACTTTGTCGGCTTTATCGGTTCTTGCATTGCCGCATCGGTGTCGGCAAGATCGTCATTTACATAATCCGCGTACTTTACTTTTGTGTTGTCCGCCTTGGAGTAGAAGGCTCTGACTTTGTTGCCGTCAAAGCATACAGGCGCAACACCTGTCACGTTTGTGTCGATCGTTTCACTCTTGCCGCTTAAAAGCTCCCACTCGCAAAGTGTACCTTCGTCCAGATAAACTATCGTATCGAGATCATCATTTCTGTACCAACGCAGAGTATCATCACTACCGACTATTTTTGTTACCTCGTCACTGCCGCTTTTAATGTAAAGCTCATTGCCCTCCGAGATAAACGCAACTCTGCTAAGATCGGGCGAATTTTCGTAGTAATATACATTCGCGCCTATCTTTTCGCTCTCGCCGTCTGCTATCGAATATTTGTACAAATACTTGTCATTCGTCATATAAAGAGCGGTATTGCCGCTCAGATCGATAACATAATCCTCATAGGCGTTGTCTGCGATTTTTTCATATTTATACCCATCGTCTTTGATATCGGCATAAAAAAGACTGCTGCCGTTTATCCAGAAAATACGATCCTTGTTTTCGTTAAATCTTATTTTTGATGCAAGACCGCTTAATGTTATCGGCTTGCCTTTTGCACCGTTTGAGGATACATAAAGACTTCCGTCCTTTATGTAAGCGTACCTCTGCTCTTTTTTGCTTTGTGTGCTTATCAGAAGCACGGATATAACAGCCGCTATGACAAGCAGTGCTGCACCGATTATTATAACGGGCTTTAAAGCGGATCTTCGTACAGTGGCAGGTTCAAGAGTTGTCTGTTGTTTTTGGCTGTCGGTATGTAGGCTCATATATTTTCTCCCTTGCTTTGTGAGATGCTTTCATATTATTTCAATTCTATCTCGTATAACAATTATACCGTATCGGCTTCTGCGACGATTTTTTTGCAAAAAGCTTATATCACGCCTTTTCCCATCTTGCCTTATACTGATCAAGCAGTTCAAACACACGGCTTGCAATTTCCTTGTAATCTTCCTCATAAAGATTTGCAAGGGATATTCTTACCGTACCCTGAGGTGCGTCAAAGCCTTGTCCGTACATAAGTACGACGCCCTCCTTCTCGGCAAGATCATTAAGGAAATCAAGGTCAGTGATGTTATCTTTGACCCAGTTTGCAAAATCAGCTCCGTAACGGTTACTGCATATATCAAGATAATTCACGAGGCAGTAGTAGCAGGCGTTTGTATCGGAGGCATCAACTGTAAGTCCGAGCGAGGTCATAAGCGTATTATAACGCTGACGTACCGTGTTATTGGCAAGCTCGATGTATTCATCATTTTCGGGGTCGACAAGGTGGGTAAGCGCCAGTATATCCATGAATATCTGCTGTGGGGTACTAAGACCGCTTGTGTGATAAAGGCCGATCGAGCGGCTATCGGCAGTCAGACGTTCGATAAACGGCATATCATCGGGGTTTTCGGTGACTATGCTGTATTCACTGCGTAAGAATTCTTTTTTATCGTTCGGAAGCCCTGCTATAAGCTCATCTACGATATTATCCTCATTCATAGCTATTAAGCCGAGTCGCCAGCCTGTTACACCGTAGAGCTTTGAGAATGAGTAAACAAGGATCGTATTATGCGGCAATCTGCTGTATACTGTCTGGAAATCCGATGCAAATGTGCCGTATACATCATCGGTAAGTATTATAAGCTCGGGATTTTTCTCTACCACCTTTGCAAGTCGGTCGAGAGTTACGGAAGAAAGTGCGTGTGAAGCGGGATTAGAAGGATTTACAAGGAAGAACGCTTTTATTGTTTTATCCTCAAGCTTGGAAAGTTCCTCTTCGGGAATATCCCATGAATCCTGTTCAGTACTTGATACATTGATCGAAACAAGGCCGTAATTCTTAATATCGGGTATCTGAAGATAGGGTGTAAAGATCGGAGTGCCGATCGCTATTTTATCGCCCGGATTTAATACTCCGTTATGACTGAGCGATTCAAAAACATAGCACATAGCCGCCGAACCGCCCTCTGTAAGGAACAAATCGGTTTTGTCCGCAAGCTTCACTCCGTTGTAAAGCGTGGATTCAAGGTAAGCGTTCAGAATGGTTTCGGTATTGGACAGGCAACGGCTCGGAGAGGGGTAGTAGTCGCCAATAATACCGTTGACAAGCTCGGCTATAAGCTCGTTTCTGTCAAGTCCCAGTGTTTCGGTACAATAATTGACTGCGTCAATAAGGAAACGGTCTGTTTTATCGTTGGGATCCATAGCCAGGTCAAAATGCGATGCCGCCGTAAGCTTAGCGGCGCTGTTTTTATAAGCATGACCTGCCATATCGCCGCTTTCAAGCGTACTCTTGCATTCCGATGTTGCAAATTCCAAAAGGCGTGCATATGCATCTCTGGCTCCTGCGTTTATCCAGTTGGGGTTGCCTCTGCCTGCGTCAAGCACTGTATACCCTGCGGTATTGTTTGCGGCAAGCTCACGCTGCTTTGCGGTGATTTCAAATGCGCCTATTTCCTTTTCAAGCTGTTGAGCCGCATCGTCTGTCATATTCTGGACATACGAACCTACGGACTGCTCAAATGTAGCGTTTGGCGAGCTGTTGTTAATGCAAACCAAAACAATTGCCGAAACCGCACCGATCACTGCAAGTGCGCCTACGACAATGATGATATAAAGTAGTGGCGAACGTTTGTTTTTCATAGATACTTTCTTTCGGGAAATAGTGCTTTGCGCTGTTTCCCTGCTTTTAAATTTTTGTAAGTTGTAACTATGATACCATATATTCCTTGTAAAATCAAGTTGGTTTTTAAATTAAACAGGTAAGTCTGTTTATTTATTCAATTGAGGGTGTGAGGTGTTTTGAGTGATTGACGTTGATTGCAATGTAAAAAGAAGGAGGTTGTGTCACAACCCGAAAAAGAAAAAGTGAGTCGAAGCGCAAAAAATAGTGCGCACGGCTCACTTTTTTGGTACGTGGAGAAAGTTTGCTTTTAATGCATTTATATTATACCGTTTTAGTAATTAACATAGATAGCCGGCTACCGATAGTGCTGCCCTGCAAATAGAACTATGGGCAGCCTACTATCACAGTAAAAACATCAAACATTTTCGCCAAGCCAAAAACCAAAAACATATCACACAGAATAGCATATCCGAGAAGTGCCGCCCGACAAAAAGAGCACTATGGGTAACTTGCTATCAAGCAAAATCATCAAACAATACAATAGAAGCACACGAATAACAAACTCCCCTACAAATATAAACGACCCACAGGCTCTACCCTGTAGGTCATCTCTTTATTCACTCTTTATATCACTATGCTCGTGCGTACTCTCCTTAGCAATCTCCCTGAGCTTCTTTCTGTCTTCTTTTGCTATCGTTTCATTGTGAAGCCACATCTTTATAAGCGCCACCGCATAAAGAATGCCCGAAAGGAGCATTGCTCCGATACAGATAAGTATCAGTATTGACGATGCAGGCGAACCCTCGGGGAAAACTCCCGGGAAGAACAGCAGAGCCAGTACCGCAACATAAATGATAGCGGTGCAGACCTTTCCGTACCAACGCGCGCCGTCAAGCTTTGTCTGCTTTGTCTTTAAAAGCACAAGTCCCATGATTGCCATAAAGCCGTCCTTTAAAAGCCATATAGCAAGCAGTATCCACATAAGCGGATAATTTATCGCTATGCAAAGGAATAATGTTCCCTGCGTCAGCTTATCGGCAAGCGGGTCAAGGAATTTGCCGAACTCGGTTATCATATTGCATCGCCGTGCGATCTGTCCGTCAAGGAAATCGGTAATCCCAGATGCTACAACAACGGCGGCGGCAAGATAATACTCCCCGCTCGTGCCTGCCGTGACATATAACCATACAAATATCGGGATAAGCAATATTCGTATAAAGCTCAGTATGTTCGGAATTGAAAATATATCTTTTTTCATCGGCTCACCCCTTATATTTTGTCGGAAAAAGCACATAAAAATCGACTTTTACCGCAGATTAACGCTTTAATTATACTACAGAAAGCCGAAAAAATCCATATTTACAAAATAATTTTGTAGGATTAAACGAAACTTGGTAATAAATTCACGGTTATGTGTGATTTTTGCTTAAATAATCGCAACTTTTTTACATCATCAAGGATTATTTTTCCGAAATCAGCGAGTAATATACTTTGTAAAGCTCCTGCGTGGAGTTCTCAAGAAAATAATAGTGTCCTATATACGGCACAAGCAGTACAAGCAGAAGCACCGACAGTGCAAGGAAATACACGTTTATCGATACCAGTATCAGCGACAGCAGAAAGAACACCCCGAAGCTCATAGTAACTATCAGATGTATCAGCCTTTCGTGCTGATAAAAGCCTATCCTGACAAGAAGTTGCCGCGCAAGCTCTTTCTTATCTGTATCGGGGTCTGCCGCCTGCTTTTTAATGTATTCCTTATATTCTTTTATTTCGTTTTTCATAAGATCGCCTTCTTTTTGGCTTTATTACAGTGCGCTGTAATAGTCACGCATTCTTACCGCAAGCCTGTCACAGCGTTCATTTTCGGGGTGACCTGCGTGTCCCTTTATCCATCTGAACTCAACATCGTGCGTGTCAAGAAGCGGCAGTAACCGCTCCCACAGATCAACATTCAGCGCGGGGGTATTGTCGGACTTTTTCCACCCTTTGCGCTTCCAGCCGTTGACCCAGCCCTTTGTGACCGAATCGACCACATACTTGCTGTCGGTAGTCAAAATCACCTTGCACGGATATTTCAGTGCCGACAGCGCCTCAATAACACCGGTAAGCTCCATGCGGTTGTTTGTTGTATGCTTTTCGCCGCCGCTGATCTCTTTCTCTTTACCCTTCCAGCGCAGAATAGCACCGTATCCGCCCGGCCCGGGATTGCCGCTGCACGCACCGTCGCTGAATATCTCAACCTTTGTTTCAGGCATTTTTATTTTCCTTTCTCGCTCTCCTCTTTGCGGACATTTTTACAAAAACATCTCTCCAGTATATCTGGAATGCAAGCAGATTGTTTGTTATATGCCGCTCAAACACCGATGACAACGCCGCAAGAATTACCGTTGCAGCCATCAGTATTCCTGTCATTATCACCATTTCTATACACATAGGCTTTAAGTCCAGCAGAAAATCACGCAGTATGAATATATCCGTTACAAATCCGCCTGTCAGCAGTACCATAAGACCTATCTTCCAGGGTTTCAGCGGCATACACACCTTGAACAGTATCACGAATGCCGCAAAACCTATACATATGGTCGACATTGTTTCAATGCTGTAGTCAAAAGTTTCTCTCGGGATAATATTCATCCACCCCGAAATATACCGCATAAGCACTATACCTATAAAGTTGAACGTAATAAGCAGTCCGTGCATAATTGATTTTGGCAATACGTTTTCGATAAATTCGCCCTTGACGCGGTTGAAATTCGGCTCCATAGCAAGCAAGAACGACGGTATGCCGTTTGTGAACATATTTATCTGCGTAAGCTGTATCGCCTGAAGCGGATAACCCATCGGCACAAAGCAGAACATAAGCGCCGCCAGAAATGAATAAACCGTCTTGTAAAGGAACAGCACGCTTGAACGCTCGATATTGTTGATAGAACGTCTGCCCTCGCCTACTATCTTCGGCATAGATGCAAAGTTGCTGTCAAGAAGCACGATATTCGATACGTTTCTTGCCGCGTCGCTTCCCGACTGCATAGCTATCGAGCAATCCGACTCCTTGAGTGCAAGGACATCATTTACACCGTCGCCCGTCATAGCGACCGTATGTTCTTTGGCTTTAAGCGCCTTTACAAGCTCGAGCTTCTGATACGGCGTTACGCGTCCGAATATCTTATACTTATCAGCCGCCTCCCACAGCTCCTCGTCTGTAGTAAGGGTAGACGCGTCAACGTAATTATCATAATGTTCAAGCCCTGCGCGCTGAGCTACTCCCGAAACGGTAACGGGGCTGTCGCCCGAAATAATTCTTATGTCAACGTCCTGCTCCGCAAAATATTTCAGCGTTGCAGGTGCTTCTTTTCTTATGCAGTCGGTAATTCTTACAAGTGCCGCAGGCGTTATATTTTCGGGCAGTGCCCCGCCCTCGACTTCCGGCGGCATATTGTCGCTGTGAGCAAGCAGTACAACTCTGTAACCGCCCTCGGACTGAACCTTTATCTGCTCCCTCAGCTCGTCTGTCATAGTATCACCTAAAATAAATTCAGCCGCACCTAGAATATATGTCCCTTTATCCTCAAAAGCCGCAAGGCTCCACTTTTTCGCACTTGAAAAATGTATCGCTGTCTTTGCCGACCATTCACGGCTTGGCAAAGAGCCGTCTTTTTTATATCTGTCCATTACCGCAAGCGCAGTGGGATTATTGTCGCCGAGCGCATATATCATCTCGCAAAGAGCTCTTTCATGATCGTTGCCGTCAAGAGAGATAACGTCCGATACTTCCATTCTGCCCTCGGTTATCGTGCCGGTCTTGTCAAGGCAGAGAACATCTACTCTTGCAAGCGTTTCCACGCAGTATAAGTCCTGCGCCAGCGTCTTGTTCGTCGCAAGTCTGATAACACTTACAGCAAGCACCATACTTGCCATAAGCACAAGCCCCTCCGGGATCATTCCGATTATAGCCGAAACCGTATTTACCACAGCCTCAGAGAATGTACTGTGCGCAAGCAGCATTTCCTTGCCGAACATAAGAAGTATCATAGGAACGATACAGATAGAAATTATCTTCAGTATATAGTTTATGCTTGCAAGCATCTTTGAGTTATTCTTCTTGATGTATTTTGCACCGCTTGTGATCTTGTTGGCGTAGTTGTCCGCACCTATGCGGATAACCTGAGCCTTTGCGTTGCCGCTTATAAGGAACGAACCCGACAGTATCTCATCGCCCTTGTGCTTTATGATAGGGTCGCTTTCACCGGTGATAAGGCTCTCGTTTACTTCGCAGTCGCCCTCTACCGCTATACAGTCCGAGCACACCTGTCTTCCCGCCGATAAGATCATAATATCGTCAAGAACTATGTCCTTTACTGCGATAGTCTGAACTTCGCCGTTTCTGAGCACATCTGCCTTGGGCGCAGAAATAAGAGCCAGCTTGTCGATGGCTCTCTTTGAGCGTATTTCCTGAAAAATGCCTATTGCCGTGTTGCAGATGATAACGCCTAAGAACAGGCAGTTCTTGAACGAACCGACCGCAACGACAAAAGCCGCCAGTATCACATTTATAAGGTTGAAGAATGTAAGGCAGTTATCCTTGAATATCTGCTTTATGGATTTGCTCGGTATATTGAAGTCACCGTTGACCTTTCCGCAGGCTATGCGCTCATTTACTTCCTGTGCGGTAAGTCCGGATATCACATCTGTTACATTTTCAAGAGAAACGTGCTCTTCGGGCATTGACATATATAGGTTATCCTTCCGTAATTATTGGTTTTGCGTTGTGCTGTCCTGCAAAATACTGTCTGAGCTGTCATCAGCCTGAGTATCCGTATTTCTGATATAGCTTACATAGTCCTTCAGCTCCTGCGATATCCCTTTTTCGCCGTAGATATCAGCGGTTATATGCTCACCGAACTCCCAGAACCTTTTCATTTCGGCGGTGTTAGGCATAATATAAGAGTAATCAAGCTGGGCAACAAATCCGTCAAGCTTTTCGCTTATATCGATATTTGTCGCCGGGAGCGTACCCGTTATTTCGGTTCTCAGGCTCTGCATATCAGCGCTTAGCAGATATTTTGCAAAAGCGTCCGCTTCTGCCGGGTGTTCACTCTTTGAATATACAAACATCGCCCTTACACCTGCAAGAGAATATGTATTGCTTCCGTTGTCAAATGCAGGAAGCGGCACTATACCATAGTCAACACCGGATGCGTCCGCCTTTGTTATAAACCACGGACCATTCACGATCATAGCCGCACCTCCGCTTAAGAACATATCGTCAAAATCATCATAGCTGTAATTTGTTATATTCTCAGGGAATATATCCTGCATCTGCTTGAGCAGAGTAAGCCCATAGCTTGCTCTCGAATTGAGCAGACCGTAGTCGCTACCGAACATAAGTCTGTTTTTACCGGAGCTCATAAGCATAGATATAAAATATACCGTATCTGTATGGAATATAAATCCGTACTTACCCGGATATAGATTATTGAAAGCGCCGCTCCATGTGATAAGGCTCTCCCATGTAGTAGGTATATTACTCTCTTCGACTAACTTCTTATTGTAAAACAATGCATATGTTTCGCACGACATAGGGTATCCGTACATTACATCATTATATACGGTAGCTTTTCTTGCAAGCTCCAACGCCGTGGTATTGACTATATCCGTATCCTCTGTCGGAAGTACCAGCTTATTTTTCACCAGTTCACCCGTCATATCACCGGGGGCGGCAAAAACATCGGGCTTTTTAACGGTGCTTTCTGTATCAAGAAGCTCCGTTGTGGATTCTTTCAGGTCAACATTGACATATTCTATGTGTATATTGGGATAAAGTAAATTAAAACTCTCTCCCGCTTTTTTTATCCACTCATCGGGACCGTCCTTCGACTCCCAGACAGTGAGTGTTATATCGTCTTTTGTCAGACTGTCATCGGTCTTATATGGTTTCGATTCACTGATACCGTCTGTGCGCGATGTATGCTGCGTAATTATTACATGGCTTCCGCCGGAACAGCCTGCTGTTACGGCGCACATAAGTACAGCAAGCAATGCGGCTGCCGCTCTTTTATATTTCATATTTCCTCCGCCGGATAATAAAGACTGTATTTTTACTGTAATAATTGTACAACAACTGCCCGATTTTGTCAACAGCGGACATACTTGCAAATATCGCACTGTTGTGATATAATTACAGTAATTACCGCAAACTTCGGTGCGAGAAAGACATAAAGCTCCGTGCTGTACGAAAGGACAAGAAATGAATTCCGATAAAAAAAATGAAACAAGCAGCATAGATGATATCAAAGCGCTTTTTGAAAACAGAAAAGAAGAGGATATTATCCCTCCCGACGCATTCGTTCAAGACAAAAAATCCGACGCAGTCAAAGCGTCCGCACAGAATACCGCAAAAAGGACATCGGCGGAAAACATAAAGAACAGAAAACGAAACCGCATGATAGCTAACATTATGATATACAGCGGCATCGGACTTCTGATAGCGGCGTGCGCAATATTAGTAGCGGTTATATTTGCCGGCAATAACGGCAGCAGCATAAAAAGCCTTGATATCACAAACAACGGCGAGATAACACTGCGCGTAGGGCACTCCGAGCAGATCAAAGTAAAGACAGAGCCGTCCGATACCGAATATGCACTGTCATATGTAAGTGCCGATACATCAATAGCCACAGTTTCACTTGACGGCAAGGTAACCGCCGTAAAAAACGGCAAAACAGAAGTTACTGTAAGTAGCGGCGAGCTTTCAGACACGATAATTGTAAATGTCAAGAAGGATATTATAGAGTCGCTTGATGTTTCTCTTGCGGCGTTATCGCTCGACGGCGGAGAAGAACAGAAGGTAGAGGCAAAATATTCACCCGCAGACGCAAAGGACGTAAAGCTCAGCTGGAAGAGCGCGGATACAGACATTGCGACCGTTGATAAAAACGGCACTATAAAGGGTGTAAACACAGGTGAAACAACCGTTACCGTAACCGACTCCGTAACAGGACTCACAAAGGATATCGCTGTTACCGTAAACGGTCTTGAGCTTCCCGAATCGATGGAATTTGACAAGGACAGCGTAACTATCGAGGTTGGAGAGGTATATAATTCCGTTCTTAAGTTCACTCCCGAGGATATTACCTACACCGGTGCCATATACTATACCAGTGACGCAACAATAGCATCTGTCACAAACGAAGGTGTCATCACGGCAAAAGAGGCAGGAACTTGCACTATTGAAGCGTATTACGAAAACGACTACCGCCTTGTGGCTACAATGGAGGTGACAGTAATAGACCCGTATGTAATTACAGAGCCTGAAACAACAACTCCCGAAACCCCTGCACCGGAAACAACAACTCCCGAAACCCCCGCACCGGAAACAACAGTTCCGGATACAAAGCCTACTCCCGAAACCGAAACCGATCCGCCCGCCTCATCGTCAACGCCCGCTCCCACACCCGAATATACAGGCTCGCACAAGAAGGAAGTAATAGACGGCATTACTTATTTTGACGGCGTAATGATAGCAAACAAGACATACACTCTCCCCAGAAGCTATAACCCCGGCGTTCAGCCCGAGGCTATGGACGCATTCTACGATATGCAGGCTGCCGCCGCATCGGAGGGCATCTCACTCTGGATATTATCCAGCTACCGTTCATATGACGATCAGGAGGTAATCTACAACCGTTATGTATCACAGGACGGCAGAGATGCCGCAGATACATATTCGTCACGTCCGGGTCACTCAGATCATCAGACGGGATATACTTTCGATCTGAACTCCCTTGAACAGGACTTCCAGTATGACCCCGCAGGTCAGTGGCTTGACAAGAACTGCTACAAGTACGGCTTCATTATCCGCTACCCCAAGGGCAAGGATAGCTCCACAGGCTATATGTATGAGCCGTGGCACGTAAGATACATAGGCGTTGACCTTGCTACAAAGGTAACTCAGAGCGGACTCTCACTGGAAGAATATTTCGGTATAACATCGCAGTATCAGGATTAAACTTAAAACAAGTACATAACAGAAAGAAGCTGTGACGAAACACAAAGATTTCATCACAGCTTCTCGGTTTATCCAAATTCCATTGAAATTGCAGTGCAACATATTGTAAAAAAGTCAAAGCAATAAATATTTTGCTAGCATCGCTGAAAACAGTTTCCGCACAACCAAGTTGTTAATAATTTCGTGAGTGTATCAGTGCAACTGCGCTAACATTAACCCATCAAAAAAACGCTACTAACCTAAGATATATGTACTAAAACTGCGGATGTGTAGCGTTAAGCGTTCCTGAATTGACGGGATATACGATATTCAGAAGGTTACACGAGTTTAGCCAACACCCTAGCGGGGTGGGGGTGTGGGTAAGGAAAGAGGGAGCACGAGGGAGAGAACCTAAGGGTACAGGGCTGAGTCTTGCTTTCGCAAGCACTCGGACGTTCCGCTTCGCTGCACTGGGCTGCTAAGTCCAACGGAGCTTTAGCAGAGTGCACGAGCCTTGTGTAAGCAAGGCTCAGACTTGCACCTGTTCCCTTTGGTGCTTTCCCTCGTTCATAGTAGCAACGTTATTAACCGGAATAGCGAACCCGAGAAGTGCTATCCCGCAAAAGGCACTATCGGTAGCCTGCTATCAATGTTAATTGCTAAAACGGTATAACAGAAGTACAATAAAAACAAGCTTTCTCCACATAACAAAAAAGTGAGCCGTACGCACTATTTTTGCGCTTCGACTCACTTTTTTCCTTTTCCGGGCTGTATCACAGCCCCTTTTAAATCCGTATATTAAACCTGCCGCATATCGCCCTTTTTATCAGACAGAAGCGGCTTTATAAGCTTATATATTTCGCCCGCTCTTGTCGTTCCGTATTTTTTTACTATACGGTTGTTTATACCCGACTTTGTAGAAAGCTCGTTTATACACTTTTCTACGAACTCCCGTTCGCTTTTATCAGGAAGCAGATTTTTAAGTTCGTCGCTTATTATACTGTAGTGCGCCGCGTTTGTCGCCTTGTCAAGAGAAACTGCTGACGTAACATTAACGCCTTTCTCCTGCCAGAATTTTGACACGAGCTCAAAAGCCTTGTCATTTGAAATAATGCAATACGTTTCCTCCGGCTTTTCTCTCAGCATATATCCGAGGTAGGAAACAAGCTGAAAATCAAGTGCATTCTTCATACCTACCTGCGCCTCGACATAATAGATCTTAGCACGACTCTCGGTTATTTTCTTGTGCATATTGAAAGTCAGTACGCCTGCGTGCTCGCTGTAAAAGATATAGCACTCATCTTTACGGTCAAGCTGTTCTACACCTTTAAGTCCGTCGGAGTGCACATTTTCAAAATCTATGAGATATATAGCCATACTACCTCTTACTGTCCGCTACTTCAGATTCTGCATATTGGTAACTGTCTGTATATACCTGTCATACTTATCACAAACAGTCTTTGCATCTCCGAAAGCTATCTGCTTGCCCTTGTCAAGCCACAGCACTTTATTACAAAGCCTTCTTACCTGCGGAAGAGAGTGTGAAACAAAAAGCGTACAGCAGCCGTTCTTGATTATATTCATCATGGTAGCTTCACTCTTGGCTCTGAACGCCGCATCGCCGACTGACAGAACCTCATCAAGTATCAGTATCTCAGGCTCCATAAGGCAGGATATAGCAAATGCAAGTCGTGACTTCATGCCTGAGGACAGCTGCTTATATGCTCTGTTTTCAAATTCAGTCAGTTCCGCATATTCAAGTATGCTTTTATATTTTTCGGTTACAAGTTCTTTTGTATAACCGAGCATAGCACCTCTCAGAAAAATATTTTCTTTAAGCGTAAGATCCCCGTCAAAACCCGAACCAAGCTCCAGCAACGCCGCAATCTTGCCGTTTACCGTTACACTTCCCTTTACAGGCTTCATTATACCTGATATTACTTTAAGAAGCGTGGATTTTCCTGCGCCGTTGGTTCCTATTATTCCGAGAAAATCGCCCTCATCAAGGCTGAATGACACATTGTCAACAGCAGTAAAGCGCTCTGTCTTTATATCTCGTTTTGCCTTTTTTATGAGATACTCTTTAAGTCCGATTTCTCTGACATTGCTTATTACATATTGTACCGTGACATTTTTTACATCAATAACCATATCTATTCCTCGCATCAATAGTAGTATACAAATTTCTGTTCGGTTTTTTTATGTATACAAAAACCTATTGCCAGCATACCGAGTGAGAAGCAAAGACAAATCAGATGGGAAGTTAAATTGGGAATTGATGAATAAATCACCACTTGTCTTAAATATGATATATATCGGTATATCGGGTTTATATCAAATACAAATCTGAGGTTTTCGGGGAAACGGTCAACTTCATAGAATATAGCGGACATATACATCAAAAGCATAGTGAAAATCTGATAAAGGTATTGCATATCTCTGAAAAACACAAAAAGCGATGAAAGTATATAACTCATTCCGATATTAAAAATCGTCAGGCAGATTATGGGATATATCATCATTAAAAGATGAATGCCAAAGCTGACATGGCAGAATATCATAAATGCAAAATAAATTATAAGTGTCAGCAGGAAGTTGAATATTGCCGCAGAATTTGACGACAGGACAAACAGCGATTTCGGAACATTCACCTTTGACAATATGCCGCCGTTTGAGTACATGGAAAACATACCGGCAGTCGTCGCATTGGTAAAAAAGTTATACATAAGCGTACCGCTGAGAAGATATATTACAAACTGGGTGTCATGTCTGCGAAAAATAAAGCCAAATACAAAATACTGCACCAAGAATGTCATAAAAGGTGAAATAACACTCCAAAGCACACCGAGTATCGTTCTTTTATACTTCTTTTTAAAATCTCTTTTCGTAAGCTCTGCAAAAAGGAATTTATATTGATTGATTTTATCTATGAAAGACATATTTGCTGAAGTGTTTATAGAAACTTTGACTTTCTCGGATTTATGTGTACTTTTTACAGCCGGTCTTGTTCCGGAATTTGCTGCCTTTTTCTTTACCGCTGTGGCTGAATGCTGAGCATCGGTATGCTTCTTCGTATTATTGCCGACAGAAGCCGCAGCCGAATTATGGAAATTGCTTTCGCGCTTCTTTGCTGTAGCCTTTTTTTCTTCAAATTCATCCAGACCTTTATAGGAAACAGACTTATGTGCAGCGGGTTTATCGGAAACAGCCTTTTTTTCTGTTCCGACACTTTTAGCCGGATTATTCTGCACTGTATCTGCTTTGGTCATCGCGGAGCTTTTCGGTAAAATCTCTTTGGTATCGGATTTACTGCTCTGCGAATTCTTCTTTTCATCTATAGAACGAAGAATCATTGTAGCACCCGGGGTCTGCTTTGAAGGCTGTGTATTGCTACTGCGGACCTGCGGCTTTTGCGTATTCATTTCATTCTTATCATCGCTGAATTCAGCCAGTATATCATCAATACTGAATTTATCGCTCAATTTTATATTCAACTCTCTTTCTTCTTCCGGTATATAACATCATTTACTCTGTCAATCAAAATATCAATTTATTTTAACACATTTCAACCGTCTTTACAATATGCAAATACACCAAAGAAAGAAAGCAACATAACGGTTAGTTATGCAATATGCGTCAGTAAATTAACAGAAAACGGTTATACCCTGTTTGTCTTCTCTTTTATCTTCATAGCCGCTCTGCGGGGAACAATTCCAAGAATTACAGGCTTCAGCGCATAAATAAACCCCTTCGGCATAAGTCCGAGCCTTTTAAATCCGTTCATACGGACTGCATACTCATCACGCCGCATTGAAAACGAAACCGCTCTTGTTTTTTTGTCATAATAAAAGCGATACAGTTTTTCACTGAGATTTCCCGATTTATACCCGTCCGCGCAAAGCCGCATAAACAGGTCATAATCCTCATATTTACGGTTCTTCCCAAGCGATCTGTAACGATGCTTGTCAAACACTTTCCGTCTGAACATCATACTTCCGTGTATAAAAGGCGAATTGAACAGAAAGCTTCTTCTGTCGATATTCTCGGGCATTATACGCTCACCGTAAACGCCCTCGCTATCCGAATAGAGCTCACACGCTGTACCGATAAAGTCTATATCCTTATGCTCTTCAAGATATTTCACTTGCTTTTCGAACCTGCCGTCAAGGCTGATGTCGTCATCGTCCTGTCTTGCGATATACTTTCCCTTTGCCGCGTCTATGCAGGCATTGAGCGCCGCCGCAAGCCCCTTGTTTTCGCCTGATCCGATAAGCCTTACGCGGCTGTCGGTAAAACTGCTTAGTATTCTGTCGGTCTCATTATCCGAGCCGTCATTGTATATTATAAATTCAATATCTCTCACCGATTGGTTCAGCACCGAGTCTACAGCCGCCGTGAGCTTGGCCGGATCACTGTTATATACACCCATTATAACCGATATCAGCGGCATTGTTTCCTCTTTTCCTTAATAAGTCTTAATTTTTCCCATATCCTGACGCCGTTTCTGTAAATCCATGCAGGTTTACACTGTGTCAGCCTTATACTTCCGTATAGCCAGAACATTCCCTTATCGGGATAAATGCTCTGCCCTTTTCTTTTCCGCAGTACCCTGTTCAAAAACAGAATATTGTCTATGCTTTTTCCGCAGTCACACGCAAGCGGTTGTACAGATATTTCGGTAGCGTCATCGCAGAACGGAAACGCACCGTAAATTTCGGCTTCTTCCTTATCAGGCTTATACATAAGTGCTTTTATAAGCTTTGCCGCAAGCTGTTTGAGCTGCTTTTCGGAAATGTTAATATTACTCTCACAAGCATACGCAGTAAATCTTACAGCAGTATCGGTCTGCATTGCGGCGGCATCGGCAATATAGCCGTTTACTTCCGCCGTCACAGGCTGTATGCCGTTTTCAGTCTTATTATAGCCGATCGTCATACCGTGAGGCGCAGAGCAAAAGCACTCGAACAGATTGTTGCAGAACGTCGGCACATACCTGTAAGCGTCCGATATATCAAACAGAAAAGACCTGTAGCTGTCGCTCTTCTTTCTGTAGAGCCCGAAATAATACCCGGTTATCCTGCCGATATCCGTTTTATCCATAATAAGCTCAGTCAGCGTTCTCTGTACCGAGCCGAGCCACCCACTGTCAACAAGCGCAATTTTTTTATTTTCAAACAGACCGCTTTGCTCGAAATATCCGATAATATTTTCGTATTTCTCACGCGAACTATTTTTTATATCCGTAAATAATTCATTATCCGATTTTAACAGCTTGCAAAAAGTATCATATTCCGCATCGTTCATCACTCGTTTTTCATCGCCGTCAAATCCGATTTTTCTGTAAACCTCCACGCGTTGACCCTCTTCAAGCCCCGCTCTTTTGAGTGTATTTTCCGCGCTCTGCACCGCACAGCGACCGAAGAAACCCGCATTTTCAAAGTCCTCCACCGTGTCGCATTTAAAATACAGCGCATTTCTCAGCGCATAGCGCGAAACATAAAGATAGCACGTTTCTATTTTAAGCTTTCTGCTTTTAATCATCACATCGGCAACAGCTTTCAGTATATACCCGTCGCGCGCAAGAAAATATATTTTCTTAATTCCCTGTTTTTCTGCATTTACAATAACATAGTCAACATAGCAAAACAGCACAGGTGCAGTGACATATGCCGTTGCCTGTGCTAATTTTTCTTTACTTATCATTGCGGTTTTTTCAGCCGCCGAAAGCAACATGGGATAATCTCCGAGTATTTTTTTATACTTTTTTATTTTCACCTGATAACACTTCCGTTTTGTTTTCTGAGGGAATTTCAAGATAGTCGCGGTATATCGCCGCCATTTCGGCTATCGAATTATCAAGCCCATACCTTTCGGCGGCACGATATCCGTTATGACCGAGTTTTTTGCAAAGCTCCCTGTCAGAGCTTAAAAGCCGCACCGCGTCTATAAACTGCGATATATTGTTATACTCGCAGACTATCGCATTTTCACCGTTTACCGCATACTCTCTCGTACCCCTGTTATCCGACACGATAAGCGGCAGACCCGCGGCCATAGCCTCTATCGCCGCAAGTCCGAGCCCTTCGCGGCGGCTCGGGAATATGAAAGCGTCCGCTCCGTGCAGCAGTTCCTTAGCGTCATATCTGTACCCTGCAAAAATAATTCTGTCGCCGCAGCCCAGCTCATTGACAAGAGCCTTACACTTCCCGGTGCTCTTGCCCGTACCGCATATCAGCATATACACGCCTTTATTTGCGGCCACAGCAGTGATCGAGCACTCGACATTCTTATTTTCATTTATCTCCGAGTTCGATATCATAAGAAACGCGTCACCCGGTATTCCGAATTCCTCGCGGATATTCTCCCGCGTCCTTATGGAATTTCTGATACGGTTTATATCTATGCCTATTCCGGGTATCTTGAACGCTTTGCATTTCTTGCCGCGGCACATTTTTTTTGCCGCCAGATAATCTTCCTCATTTATCGTGATAATTCCGTCTGTATATCCTATTAGAGCTTTTTCAGCCATGTAATAAAGCCTGCTTATCTTTGGCGCACCTTTATAGAAATGGAAACCGTGCGCAGTATAGAGTACAGTTGTACCGCGTTTTTTTCTTGCCGTCCTGAAAGCATAGCGCGCAATCGCCGCCGCAACAGGAGTATGGCAATGCACAAGCTCATACTCATTTTCGTCTATCAGCTTTCTGAGCTCTCTGTAAGATCGGAAATTCTGCGTTGCAAAGGGCGAACGGTAAAACGGGATTATGTAGTATTTGTCGCAGTACGGTATATTTTTCGGCTCATCGGGTTCAAAATCGTCACCCGCGCAAACGTGTACATTGTATCCGTGATCCTTTAGCCATTTCATATACGGCAGATGGAACTGTAAAATATGCTTTTTTGTCACCGATGCTACAAATAATACGGTTTTACTCATATACACAGTCCCCCCTTTGCTTAGCAGATATATCAAAATTGACCGTACAGACTGTTTTAATTTTACTATATTGTCGCTGAAAAGTCAATATAAATCGGGTTTCTGCCAAAAAAATATTCAAAAAAGTAAATTGATCCATATAAAACAAAAAATGCAGGTGCAAAAACACCTGCAAGCTTTGTTTCTTATTTTTTTCTTTTATTGCTTAAGAAAGGCTGAATTATTGCAATTATCTGCTCTGCCCTGTCCTCGCCGTACTTTCCGGTTATTCTCTTTGTTATTCCCCGTACCGTTATAAGCTCGGAAATGCACTTAGCAACAAATCTACGCTCGTCCTCGTCCCCAAGCACTGCTTCCAGTCCGTTGTCGCTCACCGGTGCGTTTTCTTCGACCGGCAACTCTTCCGGTACATCAGCCCATACATCGGCATCGGGTTCGGCTGTATCTGTTTTCGGTATCCGTGTGACTGATATCCGTTGTGTATCTATATTCATTGCGACTGTTTTTTCCTTTGCCGGAGCATTCACAACGCCGCCGATTATGCCGTCGCTGATAGTTTTCTGAACAGTCCTATAAATTTCGCCGCCTCTGAGCGAGCCGAAATGCTTGCAAAGTATATTATTGAAAATCACTTTGTTTACTTTCTTTTTAATGCACTCCTCAACAATAATCATTTCATTGCTCCTGATCCCTAATTTTTCTATTACCTCAAGGATATTGTTTTCTTCAAGCTGTTTTATATACTCGCTGTCGTATCTGCTGTCGACTGCCGGCGACATAAGACGATGGATTTCAGCCGCTCTCTCTTTTCCGAGCTTTGTTGTTAAATAATCATCGATTTTGATCAGCGATGATGCTCTTCTGTATGCTCTTTGCACCAGCGCCCTCTCATACCTGTCAGTGAGTACCTGCTCTGCATAATCGCATACATATCCGGTATTCCCGCTCATAGCAAGCAGCTCATAAAAATCTTTCAGGACATCTGCATTGGCGTTTTCCTTGCATAAGTAATCCGTGGCACAGCTGAACATTTTATCACCCGAAACAACGTAAAAATGTTCATCGGGACGCTTAGCAACAAGATAACCGAGGAATGTGACAAGCTGAAAATCAAGCGCATTTTTCCCGCCTATGTCAACCATTCTGTAGTAAAATTTCGCCTTGCTCTCACAGATTTTCTGGTGTACATCAAACGACAGCGAGTTTGCATTTACGCTGTAAAAGATATAACACTCATCGTTTTCGCCAAGCATTTCTACACCTCTGAAGCCCTCAGAATGTACGTTTTCAAAATCAACAAGATATACTGCCATTTTTATTCTCCTATCGAATATAAATATTTGTGTAATTTGCTGTTTTGCCGCTTTTTCAACATAATTATACAAAAACCCGGTTCGTAAAGTCAATACATACAAAAAATCAAGTCCCGTTTATAGTACAGCACAATAAAAACTCCTCGACAGTCATACCGTCGGGGAGCTGAGTTATTTAAAATTTAAACTTATCCACCGAAACCTTAAGCCGCTCTATAACCTCCTGCCCTGTTTCCGGGTAGCAGTCAAACGGGAACTCAATGCCCATATCGTCATATTTTGACTTGCACAGCTTCCTGAACGGGAGAAGCTCCGCGAGCGTGACGTTATCATGCTTATTTGCTATATCGTTCAGTCGTCCGATATTGACATTATCGTCATTTACGCCGCATACCGTCACCTGTCTTATCCACGTTTCGATATTCATTTCCGTAAGCTTATCAAGAAATTTCAGCGGTGCGTCAAAAGAACAGCCGATATACTTTCTGTAGTCATCATCGTTTGTCATCTTGATATCAAGCATACAAAGATCTGTGACCTTTAAAAGCTCAATAACATCGTCGTTCATAATACAGCCCGACGTGTCAAGGCAGGTATTTATCCCCTGTCTTTTGCACTGTGTGAAAAGCTCAGTCACAAACCTTGCCTGCATGAGCGGTTCGCCGCCCGATACCGTGATACCGCCGTCCTTTTCGTAATAACTGCGGCATCTCAGTAAGCGCCGCATTATATCGCTGACGTTCGCCGTATTCCCGCCGCTTACATCTCTTGTTTCGGGATTGTGGCAATATCCGCAGTGAAGAGGACAGCCCTGTAAGAAAAGTACAAAGCGCACTCCCGGGCCGTCAAGTGTGCCAAGCGTCTGTATGGCGCTGTATCTGCACTCCATATCACATTACCGTGTGGAATGTTCTGCTGATGACCTCTCTCTGTTGTTCCTTTGTCAGCTTATGGAAGTTTACCGCATAACCCGATACACGGATAGTAAGATTGGGATAAGCCTCGGGGTTTTCATAAGCCTCAATAAGCGTTTCCTTATTCAGAACATTTACGTTGAGGTGGTGCGCGTAATTTGAGAAGTAGCCGTCAAGCACCGTCACAAGGTTTGCAACTCTCTGCTCTTCAGTCTTTCCGAGTGCGTCGGGAACTATCGAGAACGTATTTGATATACCGTCACGGCAGTAATCGTACTGGAGCTTTGAAACAGAGTTCAGCGATGCGATAGCACCGTTTGTTTCGCGGTTGTGCATGGGGTTAGCACCCGGAGCGAACGGTTCACCCTTCTTTCTGCCGTCCGGTGTAGAACCTGTCTTCTTGCCATACACAACGTTTGATGTGATAGTAAGTGCGGAAAGCGTGTGACGTGCGTTTCTGTAGGTCGGGTTCTTGCGAAGCTCTGTGGACACTCTCTGGATAATGTTCTGAGCTATTTTATCTACTCTGTTGTCGTCATTGCCGAACTTGGGGAAGTCGCCCTTTGTATCAAAGTCGATTATATAGCCGTTTTCATCGCGGATAGGCTTTACGTCGGCATACTTTATAGCGCTCAGCGAGTCGGCCATTACCGACAGTCCCGCAATACCGAACGCCATCATTCTGTCAACGTCCGTATCATGCAGAGCCATCTGCGTCTTTTCGTAAGCGTACTTGTCGTGCATATAGTGGATAACGTTCATTGTATTTACATACAGCTTGCAAAGCCACTCACGATAAACGTCAAGTCTGCCTCTTACTTCATAATAGTCGAGCTTGTCACCCTGTAAAGGTTCCATCTGCGGACCTATCTTCATGCCTGTTACATTGTCGTAACCGCCGTTAATAGCGAGGAGTAACAGCTTCGGCAGGTTAAATCTCGCGCCGAAGAACTGCATCTGCTTGCCGACCTTCATAGCCGATACACAGCAGGCGATAGCATAATCATCGCCGTATTCCATACGCATAAGGTCGTCATTTTCATACTGGATCGAATCCGTGTCTATAGACAGCTTTGCACAGAACTTCTTGAAAGGCTCGGGCAGTCTTTCCGACCACAGTATAGTAAGATTTGGTTCGGGAGAAGAGCCGAGGTTGTAAAGAGTGTTCAGCATTCTGTAGCTGCCCTTTGTGACCAGCGGAACGCCGCTGTTGTTCACGCCGCCGACGCTCTCTGTTATCCACATCGGGTCGCCGCCGAAAAGCTCATTGTATTCGGGCGTACGCAGATGTCTTGCACTGCGCAGCTTCATTACAAAGTCGTCAATAAGCTCCTGTGCCTGCTCCTCCGTCAGGATACCTCTTTCCATATCGCGATTGACATAGATATCAAAGAAGGTCGATGTTCTGCCGAGCGACATTGCCGCACCGTTCTGCTCCTTGATTGACGCAAGATAAGCAAAGTATGTCCACTGTATAGCCTCTCTTGTATCCTTTGCGGGCATACTGATATCATAGCCGTACATAGCCGCCATTTCCTTCATCTTCTTAAGGAAGTTTATCTGCTGGAAAAGCTCTTCGGAAAGACGGATAGTATCAACGTCCATTATATTCTCGCCGACCTTTTTCTTGTCAAGCTGTTTCTGCTCTATAAGATAGTCAACGCCGTAAAGCGCTACCCTGCGGTAGTCGCCGATTATTCTTCCTCTGCCGTATGCGTCGGGCAGACCTGTGATTATGCCTATATGACGTGCAAGCTTCATCTCATCTGTGTATACTCTGAACACGCCGTCATTGTGTGTTGTACGATACTCAAAGTGTTCTTCAACGCTCTGCGACAGCTTGTAGCCGTAAGCCTCGCACGCACCTCTCGCCATTCTGATACCGCCGAAAGGATTTACACCTCTGCGAAGCGGAGCGTCTGTCTGATAGCCTACTATAAGCTCGTTTTCCTTGTCAAGATATGCCGCGGGATAGTTGCAAAGAGATGAAACCACCTCTGTATTTATATCCAGTACACCGCCGTTTTCACGCTCTTTTTTGAAAAGATCGTTCAGCTTTGCGTTAAGAGCCTTAGTACGCTCGGTAGGACCGCATAAAAATTCCGGACCGCCTGAGTACGGTGTAAAGTTTGTCATTATAAAGTCGCGGGTATTGATACCCTCCTGCCATGCACCGGGCTTGAAGCCGTCCCAGTACTCCTTGAAGCGAACGCTGAGGTCAGTTGTGTTTTCCATAGTCTTACCTTTCCTTCCTGCGGCTCTGCCGCAATACACGTTTGCTGCTTTTTTCGGAATATTTTTCCGTACAAACAAAAAAGCAGCCCTGTTCGGACTGCCCAGACGGTCGGCATAAGGTGTCCGCTTTATCTGCGGACAGACAGCTACAGCACCCGTGTCGATTCACGGTTATCCGTCAGCGGCAACTGTCGTTCCTATGGCTTGAGTATATCACAGCTATATACTTTTGTCAATAGCCAAGATATAAAATTTATATGACAAATTTTCCCGTGCAATGTCCGCATAGCTTTATTTCTCCGCCGTACACATCATCTTCATACGCCTTGCGTCATTATAATCAAATCCCAGCTTTTCATAGAACGGTACTTTATCGGGAGCGGCGCATAGCTCAACAAAGATACCCGTGCCGTCTACTCCGTTGCGCTTTACAAAATCAAGAAGCTCGTTTACCATCATACGTCCGATACCTCTGCCCTGATATCCGGGTAGCAGGGCAACGTCCTTGATGTAATAATCAAGCCCCATATCACCTATCATTCTCGCCATTCCTATTATCTTATCTCCGTCAAATACCGAAATACGAAACAGCGTATGCTCCATAGCAAGCCGTGTCTGCTCAGGTGACGGACCTTCTCCCCATACGCTTTCCCACAGATACAAAAACTGCTCCGCAGTAAGCTCATTACGCTTTATGATATATTCGCTCATATTTTCCCCTTTCATAAAAACTCCGCCCCGATGCAAGGCACACCGGGGCGGAAAGCTGTTCTTGTTTACCGCTTACTTGCAGAGATCCTTCTTTTCGATAAGCGTTACGCCGTTGTCGATAAGCACCTTAGATGCCTTCTCAACGTCTTCAACGCGTATAACGATATCCGCTCTGCCTGCGACCTTACCCATTACCGAGTACATATATTCAACGTTTATGCCGCAGTCGTGTATCTTGCCCATAACGTTGTATAACGCGCCCGAAACATCGGGAATCGTAAAAGCTATCACCTTGGTAACAGCGGCTGTACAGCCGTCTGCCTTAAGCGCCTCGATAGCCTTGTCGGTATCGTCTACTATCATACGCAGAATGCCGAAATCAGCCGTATCCGCGATAGTCATTGCCCTTATGTCGATGCCTGCCTTATTGAGCACCTCCATGATACCTGCAAGTCTGCCTGTCTTGTTTTCTACGAAAACCGAAATCTGATCAATATACATACTGTACCTCCTCTGATTATTTCTTTTCAAACTTATTCTTTATGGCTCTGTTATCCTGAACTCTTACAGCCTTGCCCATTGAGCGTGCAAGGGTCTTGGGTTCAAGGAGCTTTACGTTTATACCCACGCCGATAGCGGAATCTATCGCCGTCTTTACCTTCTTTCTGTACGCTTCAAGCGTCTTTACGCCGTCACCGAACATATCGGGACGTGTTTCAAGCTGAATTTCAAGAGTGTCAAGGTTATTCACTCTGTCAACAACCAGCAGATAGTTAGTAGCCTTTTCGTCTACCGAGAGCAGTGCCGACTCTATCTGTGACGGGAATACATTTACACCTCTGATAATAAGCATATCATCAGTTCTGCCCTGGGGCTTTAACATTCTTACATGAGTCCTGCCGCACTCGCACTTGTCATAGATAAGCGTAGCTATATCCCTTGTCCTGTATCTTATCAGCGGTAACGCTTCCTTTGTGATACAGGTGAATACAAGCTCGCCCTGCTGACCTGCGGGTAATACCTCAAGTGTATCAGGGTCGATGACCTCCGCTATGAAGTGATCCTCGCAGATGTGCATACCGCATTTATACTGACATTCGGCAGACACGCTGGGACCCATTATTTCCGACAGGCCGTAGATGTCGTAGGCATTGATTCCGAGTCCGTCCTCAATCTGCTTTCTCATCTCGTCCGTCCACGGTTCTGCACCGAACAGACCTGCCTTAAGATTGAAATCCTCTTTCTTGAAGCCCTTTTCGCGCATAAGCTCTATAAGGCTTATAGCATATGAGGGTGTCATACAGATTATAGACGTTCCGAAGTCCCTGAACATTTCAAGCTGACGTAAGCTGTTGCCTGCCGATGCGGGGATAACGGTAGCACCCAGCTTTTCTGTTCCGTAGTGCATTCCAAGACCGCCTGTGAACAATCCGTAACCATAGCAGACCTGAACGTAATCGTCCTTTGTTCCACCGATATTGGTAAGCGCTCTTGCGGCACATTCAGCCCACACGTCAATATCGTGAGCCGTATAGCCTACAACCGTCTGCTTACCTGTTGTACCCGATGAAGCGTGTATTCTTACGACCTCAGAGCTCGGTACGGCAAACATACCGTAGGGATAGTTGTTTCTGAGATCCTGCTTTGTCGTGAACGGAAGCTTTGACAGGTCAGCAATAGACTTGATATCCTCAGGTCTTACACCCGCCTCGTCCATCTTCTTGCGGTAAGGTGCAACGTTTTCATATACACGTCTTATCGTGCGTGAAAGCCTGTAGGATTGTAACGCCTCTATCTCGCTTCTCGGCGCACATTCGATTTCTTTGTTCCAGTAATTCATTTGTCTGCTCCTGTTTTATGCAATATGCAATTTTACGACAGCAAAACGTTATTCTGCTGTTTATACTATTGATTTTATCACAATTGCATATCAAAGTCAATTAACTATCGTACTTTTTGTGCATAGTTCATCAAAACGCAGTTTATACCTATGCACTTTGACAAATCAAAAATGCTGTCAACTAAGGTCTGTTTAAGGTTGGAGATATATTATAATAGTCGGTAAACGGCGTATTGCACCTTGCAAACCGCCGTAATAAACGATATAATAGATATGACGAAAGACAAAAACAGGAGAAGAACATTGTACAAGAGAAGACGATACAGGCGCAGAAACCCCAAACTTAAAAGGCTTGCTGTGATAGGCATTTCGGCGGTGGTTGTAATAGGCGCATTTCTGTCACTGCTCGGTTTTGTAAAGCATAGCAACGAGGAACTTACCTCTTCGGATATCGACATCACACAAGAGCAGGAAGAAACATCTTCTGACGCTGAAACGTTACCGGTCACGGACACAGCCGAGCCCGAAAAGATAACGCTTGTCAGCGGCGAGGTGACCACAGAGGACAAGGTAAAGCTTCCCGATGAGATAAAACAGCTGCTTATTGACTACACTGCGGACAAGTACGAATATACAGGCGAGCTTGAATACAAGTCGCTCTCCGGGTATTTCAACACCGACAAGACTTACGGCAAGCTGTACGCCGGATTTTGCAACACCTCTTTGCAGTACCTGATATTCGCAAGACAGAGCCGCAGTGCGGATCTGAGCTATGATGAGGCATCGTTTGTCATAAACGTTGAAGAAGCAAGCGTTAAATCGGGAGTTTACACTGTCAACTACACTGTCAGCGAAAAGATAATGTTCGCAATAAGCGACACCCCCGCTGAGTCCTGCGGAATGGAGGTTGAAGCGCAGATCTCCAAAGGCACAGACGGCAAATACAAATTCGACATTCTCGCAGAGGATACCGATGTTAATCTGCTTATAGAAGAGCGTGTTATGGACTACCTCGGATATGACTATGAAGAGTATTATTTAAAGGATATGAAGATCCCCGACACCCTCGATTGTGATAAAATGTACGCAGGCATATTAAAATCGCTTAAAGCCGATGCCGAAACCGACATAACCGCGCAGGAAAAGATGCTAGCGGACTATAACGCAGACCCCGACAGCTTCAAAACCTCAAAAACCGCAAAGCACGAATATGACCGTGATAAGGCGGTCGCATATTCGTATAAATGGGTCGATGGCGAAAAGGTCATAAGAAACCCCAATTACAGCGACTATGCAATTTACGGCGGCAACTGCCAGAACTACGTTTCGCAGGCGCTTTACGCATCGGGTATACCGATGGACTGGAGCGGAAACGAGCAATGGAAATGGTTTGATGACGAAGGCGACCTTTCCGAGTCGCCTACAGGCAGGTCGGGCTCATGGGCGGGCACGGAATATTTTTATGAATACTGTAACAAGAACACAGGTAAAGGCTTGGTTGCCGAAACCGATGGCAACATATTCAGCGCACAGCCCGGTGACGTTATCCAGTATGTCGTTGACGGCTGGGCACACCACAGCGTCATTGTTTCAAAGGTGATATATGATGACAACGGTAATGTTGTCGACTTGCTTATCAACAGCAACACCACTGACAGAGTAGACTATCCGATGAGTGCATACGGATATACAAATATCAGACTGATCAAGATAATCGGATATAATGATAAATAATCAGATTGTCAGATTGCTTAAAAATCACATTTTATATTGATAATTTTCGTTTTTATCTCCGATTGACCGTAAACGGTAATTATGTTAGAATATAAATGTAAATTTAATATTGGTCTAATTGGAAACGCACATCCTCCGGATGATAACGAACAACACAATAAATCGTTGTTATCAGGAGGATTTTTTATGCCCAAAAACTTATTTCAGGAAATAATATTCACAGTTATTATGGTGTTCTTTATGGTGTATGCCATGATATGCTACAACATAGCACTGAACATCGGCGGTATGACAAACGAGGTCTTTCTGCTTGCTTTCAGGGAGCTTGTAATAATGGGACCGATCGCTTTTGTTCTCGACTTCTTCATAGTTGGCAAAATAGCCAAATACAAGACTTTCAGAATAGTAAATCCCGAACGTGACAATCCGTTCTTCATAGTTCTCGGAATATCCGTTATATCAGTTATCTTCATGTGCCCGCTTATGAGCCTTGCCGCTACTCTGCTGTTCAAAAATGCAGGCAGTGAAATAATAGCCGTATGGCTACAGACAATCGCCATCAACTTTCCTATGGCTCTATGCTGGCAGCTCTTCTTCGCCGGTCCTTTTGTGAGAGCAATATTCGGTCTTATATTCAGAGAGAAAAAGCCTGTACAGACTGGCAAGCAGACCGTGCAGACAAAGGCAGAAGCAGAATAAGAATATAAGTGACAATGCAAGACAGCCCCCGATTTTCGGGGGCTGTCTGCGTATTGATGTTAAAATTACTTTGTAAAAGTAAACTTGAATCCGCCTACGAGCGGAAGATCCTTAGCCTTACCCTTTATAGCATTTACAAGACCAGCTATCAGTATCAGCACGGGCACTGCCATGAATACGATATGTACGAACCATGCCAGGATAACTCCTACAAATCCTGCCGCAAACTCATTCCATGTACCAGTAAGTATCGTACTGTAAACAAACCAGTAAAGCTTTGCCGATAAAAAGCCTTCGACCACATTCACCACCATTACACCGAGAAGCGCGGGGAAGATCATCGAAAGGTGATACTGCAAGAACTTGGATTTCTTTGCGATTATGCAGGGAGCAACGAGCATTCCCGCGCATACGATGAGCGCAAGGAAACCGCCGAAGATCCAGCCTACAAGTATGTATGCGAGCAGCGCGCAGTAAGCAAGCACAGCCATTGACTTTCCGGCGTTTATATCCGCCGCGTCAAATGTAGCTGTTATATCCTTTGTGTCGAGTATTTTCTGAAAAAATCCGGGACCCTGATTTACAGGAACGGGTGCTACCGATCCGTCAAGATTTCCGCCGCACTTTGCGCAGAACTTGACTCCCTCCTGATATTCTGATCCGCATTTGGGACAAAATGGCATATCAATTTCCTCCTGATATATTCTATACCTCTGTAATTATCTGCAAATCGCGCAGATATGTCTATATTATACACCCCGCTTGACATAAAGTCAATAGTGCATATCATCAGAGATTGTCAACTGCCGAGCGTTCAACGGCAAGGCACTTTGTATAGCTTTCCATAAACTTATCAAAGCCCTTAACATCGTCAGGGTCAGGCGCTATAACGGTTGTCTGCGCAGATGAGAACACATTGTCGGAAAGCCATTTATCAAGCGTTTTATCCGATTTATCGGACATATATGCCGCAAGCAGTGCCATACCCCATGCTCCGCCCTCTCCTGCGGTACTCATTACGGTAACAGGCGCATTTACAGCGGCGGCAAGTATCGACTGTCCGACCTTTTCCGTCTTGAAGAAGCCGCCGTGACCCGTTACGCTGTCTATCGGCACGCGCTCTTCCTTAGTAAGTATATCAAGTCCTGTCTTGAGCGCACCGAGCGAGGTATAAAGCTGAGTACGCATAAAATCAGCCAGACCGAGATGAGCATCGGGTCGTCTTGCGAAGAGCGGTCTTCCCTGCTCAAATCCCGTAACGTGCTCACCCGAAAGATAGTTATAGGCTATCATACCGTCACAGTCCTTTTTGCCCTCAAGTGCCTTTTTGAACAGCAGTTCATAAAGAGCTCCGCTGTCTATATCAAAGCCTGCCGCGGCGGCAAATTCCTTAAAAAGACCCGCCCATGCGTTCAGCTCCGATGTGCAGTTGTTGCAGTGCACCATAGCGACCGCTTCACCCGATGGTGTAGTTACCATATCGATCTGTTTATGAAGCTTTGCGAGCGGTTTTTCCAGAACCACCATTGCAAATACCGATGTGCCCGCAGAAACATTGCCTGTTCTCGACGCGACACTGTTTGTAGCTACCATACCTGTTCCCGCATCGCCCTCCGGCGGGCAGAATGGTATCCCCGCCTTAAGGCTACCCGATACGTCAAGCAGCCTTGCTCCGCTTTCGGTGAGCGTTCCCGCATTGTTTCCCGCGGTAAGCACATCGGGAAGAAGTGACAGAACAGGCTTTGTAAAGCCATGTGAACGTGCGGCATTATCGAATTTCTCCGCCATCTGAGAATTATATGTAAGTGCGGATGAATCTACAGGGAACATTCCCGATGCTTCGCCTATTCCGAGCACGCGCTTACCTGTCAGAAGATAATGAATATATCCCGCAAGAGTAGTCAGATGTTCCAGATGTACAAGGTGCTCTTCTCCTGCCAGTATGCACTGATACAGATGTGCTATACTCCATCTCTGCGGCACAGGGAAGCCAAAAAGCTCCGTCAGCTCATCACTTGCCTGCTCCGTCATAGTATTGCGCCATGTCCTGAAAGGTGTGAGCAGTCTGTCGTTTTTGTCAAACGCCATATATCCGTGCATCATAGCGCTTATACCTACAGAGCCGTAGGTCGTGGGCACTATGCCGTACTTTGACTCGATATCCTTTACAAGCGACGCATAGCAGTCCTGCATTCCTGTTATAATATCATTTTCGCTGTACGTCCATATGCCGTTTTCAAATCTGTTTTCCCACTCATGCGAACCTGTTGCCGCAGGCGAGTTGTCACTGCCTATAAGCACAGCTTTAATTCTTGTAGACCCGAACTCAATTCCAAGCGCTGTTTTTCCGTTAATTATATCATTTTTCGTTTTCAATATATCCATATACCGACCTCTCCATGCCGCTTAATAAATATGTCGCAATTCCGGCGACTATAAAAAAGTATAACACAATGTCAAAACAAAAACAAGACAACTTTTTGTGCTTATAACAAAATTAGCTTTAAATGGTTGCACAATGCAGAAAAATGTGATAAAATACCATTAGTAAATTAAATCAAAGGAGAGTAAAATGAAAATATTGAAAAAAGCAACGTCTTTTCTGTTAGCTTCAATTATGTTCCTTACTGCGGGGGTTACTGCCTTTGCGGATGATTATTATGATGAAGAAACGGAAAAAGACATTTTTGTATTCTTTACAAATGATGTACATAACGCATATGAGCAGACGGATACAGCGATAGGATACGCTTCGCTTGCCGCAGACATCAAAAAAGCTCAAAGCGATGAAAACAACGAAACCATACTTGTGGACGCAGGCGACTCTATCCAGGGCGGAATAATAGGTGCACTTTCAAAAGGAATGTGGCCCGCCGAAATAATGGATAAGATGGGCTATGATGTAGCAGTTCCCGGAAATCACGAGTTTGACTTCGGAGTTGAGCGTTTTCTTGAGATAGCGGACAGTGTTTCATATGATTATGTCTGCTGCAATTTCATCGACCTCAGAACCGGTGAAACAGTATTTATGCCGTATAAGATGATCAAAAAGTTCAACACAAATATTGCCTTTGTAGGAATAACCACTCCCGAAACCTACGGAATGTCAAACCAAAATTATTTCAGGGACGAAAACGGCAACGATATATACAGCTTCTGCGGAGGCGATAACGGAAAAGAACTGTATAAACGCGTTCAGGATACGATAAATGATGCAAAAGCCGCAGGTGCGGATATTGTGATAGCCGTTGCACACACCGGCATTGATCCCTCAAGCACTCCCTGGACTACAGGTGAAATAATAGCCAACGTATCCGGTCTTGACGGATACATTGACGGTCATTCCCACACATATATGCTCGCTGATAAATATACGGACAAGGACGGAAAAGAGATCGCTCCCGCTTCGACAGGTTCTAAATTTGAGCATTACGGCACAATGTATATCGAAGAATACGATAACGACCATACAACATCGGAAGTAGCGGCTGTTGTAATGGAGGACAGGGCGCACTGCCCCGAGCAGGATACGGAAATGCTGTCATACATAAACAGCTTTTCCGACTACATAAACGAAACTACCGGAAAAACCGTTGCCACGTCAGACGTAACTTTATATATGAATGATCCCTCAACAGGAAACCGTCTTGTACGTCAGCAGGAAACAAACCTCGGTGACTTCTGTGCGGATGCATACTTAAACGTTATGGACGCCGATATCGCGCTTATTAACGGCGGCGGACTGAGAGCAGATATCACAAAGGGCGATATTACGATCGGCGACCTTATATCTGCACACCCGTTCGGAAATCTTCTCTGCACCGCCGAGCTGAGCGGTCAGACAGTACTTGACCTGCTTGAAATGTCTGTACAATACGCGGGCGATCTTACTTATGAGGCGGGAAATTTTCAACACGTTGCAGGAATAACTTTTGATGTCGATACCACCGTGCCGTCACCTGTGATTACAGATGAAAACGGGCTTTTCGTCAAAATCGACGGCAAGAGAAGAGTAAACAATGTCAAAGTCGGCGAAGAGCCGATCGACCCCGACAGGATCTATACGGTCGCATCTCACAACTACCTGCTCAAATCCTGCGGCGGCGGATTTACAATGCTTGAAAACTGCAAAATAGTAAAGGACGAAACTGTACTTGACTATGAAGCCCTTATAACCTATATCACCGATTATCTCGGCGGCAATATAGCGGCTGACAGCACCTATACAGACCCCTACGGTCAGAGGAGAATACGTCTTTACATCGAAAAAACAGAGCCGACCTGCGATAAGGACGGTTCGATAACATATCTGCGCGGTGCAGAATATATCACAGAAGCTATAGAGGCTACAGGTCACAGCTACGGCGAATGGACGACAGTAAAGGACGCAACATACACCGAAGAAGGCGTTATGAAGCGCGTTTGCACGGTATGCGGAAATGAAGAAACCAAAACGATCCCTGTTAAAACACCTTCCACAACACTTCCCGCAGAAACTACTCCCTCAACAGAAACCACTACACCTGCCGCAACAACAGCAGAAACTATTGCTCCCGCTACAACAGCAGCACAAACTACTGCTCCCGCTACAACAGCAGCAGAAACTACTGCTCCCGCTACAACGGCAGCAGAAACCACCGTTCCCGCGGCAGCCGGTAATACGACCGCTCCGTCACCGGCTGTTCCCGGAAGCAGCTCAGGTACTCCCGCAAACCCCGACTCCGGTATGCCGGTCGCAGTACCTACAGTTATGATAGTTGCACTGACAGCGGTTGTACTTGCCGTTTCAGGTAAACGCAGGAAGTAACCTGTGAGGTAACATAAGATACAAAATGTGGCTGTGACACAGCCTGAAAAAGAAAAAGTGAGCCAAAGCGCAAAGATAGTGCGCACGGCTCACTTTTTTTGTATGGGTTGCTCCTATTATATTGCTTTAGTAATTAACAATGATAGCAGGCTACCGATAGTGCTGTTTGCCGGACAGCACTTCTCGGGTTCGCTATTCTGTGCGATAACGTTGCTGCTATGTGTGAGGGAGACAACCCAAGGGGAGAGAGGAAGGCGCTCCAAAGGCGCTTTCCCCTCTCCCCTTAGGTTTTCTCCCTCACGCTCCCACTTTCCTGACTCCTTTTCTCTTCTGCCATAATGGGGTGTTGGCTATAAGACACACAAACGATTGCGTTTGAAAAGCCGCTGTAAGCGGGTCGCTGACGCTCTGTTCGACCCGGGGGACTGTACAGATATCTTTGGATAGTGCGTTTTTTGGAAATTTCGGTGACAGTGCAGTTGCACCGATATACTCACGAAATTATTAACACCTTATCGGTATCGAAACTGTTTTCAGCGGTGTTGGTTGTATATTTATTGTTTTGACATTTTACAATATGTTGCACTGCAATTTTAATAAAATTTCGATAAACTAAGAAGCTGTGAAGAAATTTTTACATTTCGTCACAGCTTCTTCTAATATCCTATTCTATCAGACACCTTCAAGATCCCACTCGGGAGTATATTCAAACGTTGCGCTCTCCTTTTCCTGAGTATATCCGTCAAAGCCGAGCTCGGCGGCATAGTCTGTGACCGAGTTATACTCGAAAGTCGTCAGTCGCCTTGAAAGGTTCTTTATCTCAAGCGCCTTTCCGCAGGGTGTGTACTGGCGCATAAGGCTTATGCGTATATCTGCGGGCGGCACGATGGAACTCAGTATATCAAGCACTTTCATACTGTCGTGCCGACAGCCCGGCAGAACAAGATGTCGGACAAGCACTCCGCTTTTCATCATACCGCTGTCGTCAAACAAAGCCCTGCCGCGCTGACGGTACATCTCTGCAACTGCCTTTGCCGCTATATCAGGATAATCCGGGGCGGAAGAATATTCTCCTGCAAGCTCGGAAGAAGCGTACTTGAAATCCGGCAGATAAATATCCACAAGCCCGTCAAGCATTTTCAGCGTTTCGACCTTTTCATAACCCCCGCAGTTATACACTACAGGGATATTAAGTTTTGGTTTCACCTTTTGAAGCACATCCGCTATTATATCGGTATAGTGGGTAGGCGTAACAAGGTCTATATTATGAGCGCCCCTTTCCTGAAGCTCAAGCATTATCTCTCCAAGGCGGGCGGGTGATATTTCCTTGCCGTAGCCGTCACGACTTATCGGCATATTCTGACAGAATATGCACTTAAGCGGACAACCCGAAAAGAATATCGTTCCCGCGCCCTTTCCGTCCGTTCCGGATATGCACGGCTCTTCGCCGAAATGAAGCGATGCCTTGGCAATTTTAAGCCCTTTCACCGAGCACGCACCGACAGCTCTTTCGCGGTCAGCGTGACAGTTTCTCGGACATAAAGTACATAATGATAACGGCATATATTTTCTCCCTTTAAAAAACCGCCCCGGCTGAGGGGCGGTCATAATGTTTGATTGCTGTTATTCAGATGTTGTTGTGTCTGAAGAGCTGTCGGCAGAAGTATCACTTTCCGTCTTTGATTCGGCGGAGCTTTCATCGGCTGAAGCTGATGATGTGCCCGATTCCTCAGTTGATGAGGTGTCCTCTTCCTTTGTGATATTCAGCTTATCATAGTCATATTCATATCCTACGGCGTTGCGCCACTCTTCAATAGCGCTGTTGGTCGTTTCACTCTGACGTGACGAAAGCAGCTCGTCCTTTACCGTAGCCTTGTACTCGGTAAGCTGTTCATCTGTAACAGTCGCCTTGCTGTCATACTTGATGATATAATATCCGCCGTCTGTGGGGATAAGTCCGCTTACATCACCGGGATTTTTAAGATCAAATACACCGTTGTAAAGCGCTTCGGAAAGGCCTTCCTTATTGTTTAGTACAAGGGTCGTCTGACCTGCCGTATCCTCGCTGTATGCACTGCTGTATTCCTTGATCACCGCGTCAAAGTCTGCGCCGTCTGCTGTAGCCTTTTCGAGCGCTGTTTCAGCCTTGCTCTTTATCTCGGCAAGCTTTTCGTCACGCATCTTATCGATCTCGGCATCGTCCGCACCGCTCTCGTTTCTGGCGGCGTTAATTTCCGCATAATCCGACGAGGGGATCGAAACTACGATATATTTTATTCTTCTTGCGTCATCGGGTATCCATACCTTCTGATATTCGGAGTCGGACGCATACTGTGAAACACTCTTTTCATAAGTGTCCTTGGCTTCCTTCGTCAGCTTTGTGATATAGTCCTCGACCTCAGCGTCTGTAACGGTGATATCCTTTACAAGATAATCGTTGACCTTCTTCTGAATAGCGGTATTTGTCTGCCACTTGAGGAACGTTTCTTCCGACAGTCCGAAGCCTGAAATATACTCATTGAAAAGCTCTTTTTCCTTTTCAAGTATCTTTTCGTCATTAGAACTGTCTACCGTTGATGTTTCATCGGTGCTAATGCCGAGCGCCTCCTTTGCTTTTGTTTCAAAAGAAGCGTACCAGTCTTCAAGATTTTTAAGATACGTTTCTTCAACGGTCTTCATTTCATCTTCGGAAAGCTGATCCAGTCCGAGCTCGCTCGCTTTCTTCATTATGAGCTTCTCGTTTGTCAGCATATCTATTATGTTCTGTCTGTAGTACTGAGCATATGCGGTGTATGCCGAGTTTGTTTCATCAAGTCCGTAATTAGTGATAGTAAAAGAGTATTCGGAATAGAAATCCTTGAATTTTACCTGATAGTATTCCTTGTCCTCAGCGGAAAGCGAATCTACCGTTGTCCACGCCACAAGGTCATCATCGCTTGCCGTCCATATATTTTCCGTACTTGTAGTGTCTTCACTGCCCGATGATGTAAGAATGCTGTCACTGCAACCGGTGAACATCATCGCACACGCGAGTATTGCAGCAACCGCTGCTGTTATTTTCTTCATTTTTATACGATCCTTCCTTATTTTACGCAGTAGGATATTTGTGTAAATTGCATAACGTACTGCTGTATCTATATAAGTATATCACAAATTTAAAAAAAATCAAAACAATTTTTCAAAAAAGAGGGTGAATTTTCTGTGAAAATGTGTTATACTTATATCGAATATGATGAGATCGCTGTGCCGACGCGCATTTGATCTCAATAATTCATCGGAGGTACAAACAGTTGAAAAAGCTTTCTAAATACATAAAACTTCTCGCACTCGGCATGGCGGCGGTAATAACGCTATGCGCCTGCTCCGGCGATAATTCAAGCTCGTCGGACGCTTCTTCTGTGCCGGAATATGTGCAGGACACTTCCGCAAAGGTCGGATATGTCTATAATGAAGAGATTTCGCACGACAATATGACATATATGTTTGAAAAGAGCCGCAAGGATATTGAAAACGCCCTTGGACTTGAAACCTGTTATGTCGACGGCGTTGCGGTATCACAGTTTGAAGACGCGGTAAAGGCACTTAAAAACGAGGGCTGCAAGATCATCGTTTCCGCTTCTCATGTTTTTGCAAACTCAGCTCTGAGCTACGCGAAAAAAGATAAGGAAGTATATATGCTGAGCTACGGCGGCACGGCATCTCTTACAAATCTGACCACATTCCGCCCTAAGCTCTACCAGCCGTCATTCATCTGCGGCACGGTAGCGGCATGGAACTCTACCTCGCACAAGATAGGAATAGTCGCAGACGACCTTATGTACTGCTCAAACGGCGTTATCAACGCATTCATACTCGGCATTCAGCAGATATACAAGGAGCGTGAAACCGATGTTGAAATAATCTATGCCGAAACAAAGGCACAGACAGAGCAGGCGGTAAACACACTTGAGGGCAAGGGCTGTGATGTGATCTTCTCGTATCAGTCGAACGATCACTGTATGTACTATTGCGATTCGATCGGCATGAAATCGATAGGCTTTACAAGCGATATGGCTTATTCAGCCCCGAAATACGGACTTGTGGGCTACTACCTCAACTGGGCAACATACATTACCGATACGGTCAGAACCTGCATAAACGACAACTATATAGCTGAAGACTACATAGGCGGCTTCAATGAAGCCTTTGTAAAGCTCACACCGTACTCAGCCGCCTGCAAAAAGGAAACGCTGACTATAGCCGACACCCTTTACGATTATGTAAAGAAAGGCAAGGCGAAGATATTTGAGGGTGAGATACGCGACAAGGACGGTCTTGCAAGAGTAGGAGCGGGCGCAACGCTTGACGATATGCAGATACTCACTATGGATTACCTCGTGTACGGCGTAACGTATATAGATAATACGATCGACCCTGTACCGAACCCCGTAACCTCCGACCTGATTGTCAAAACGGAGTACGTTTCTTAAAACCGGATATTAAATAACGGCATCTCGTATGCCGTTATTTTTTTACTTGACTTTTGTTCTATTTTGAACTATAATAGAATTGTTCAAAATAGAACAAAAAGGAGCACTATATGACAATGAGTAAATTCTGGGAGTTTATCCTCTCATTAGAGAGCGAGTACGGCTCGTACCGCAAAAAAATTATGAGCAGATTTTCCCTGTCGGCGGCAGAAACCGATATACTTATGTTCCTGTCAAATAATCCGCAGTATGATACCGCCGCGGATATCTCAAGGATACGCAGGATACCGAAGTCGCAGGTATCGACCTCGGTAAAGTCGCTGTGTGAAAAAGGCTACCTTTGCACCGACTATAAAGACAACAACCGCAAAAGTATACATCTGAGTTTATCTCAGAGTGCGTTGCCGGTCACCGATTACGGAAAAACGGTTCAGACTGAATTTGAGGCTATGCTCTTCTCGGGATTTTCGGAAGAAGAAAAGACCGAATTTGAAAAACTGCATATAAAAATAGCCGACAATATCGAAAATAAAAAGGAGCGTTGAGTATGGAATATGTAATCACTGTAGTGGTATGCCTGTTTGCAGGTATCGGTGCAGGGCTTGGTACAGGCTTTGCGGGTATGAGCGCGGCGGCTGTGATAACACCGCTTCTGGTAACCTTTCTCGGAATTGAGCCTTACACCGCGGTAGGCATAGCGCTTGCATCAGATGTCCTTGCAAGTGCGGTTTCCGCCTATACTTACGGCAAAAACAAGAACCTCGATATTAAAAACGGCATTGTAATGATGGTAACGGTGCTTATTTTCACGGTTGTCGGAAGCTATGTTTCAAGCCTTGTGCCGTCGGTCGCGATGGGCAACTTCTCCGTGTTTATGACCCTTATCCTCGGTATAAAGTTCATTGTAAAGCCTGTTATGACTACAAAAGCCGATATGGCCGCTGTGTCGGCAAAATCAAGGATAGTAAAGTCGGTTATCTGCGGAGCTGTTGTCGGCTTTATCTGTGGCTTTATCGGAGCAGGCGGCGGCATGATGATGCTTCTTCTGCTTACATCTACTATGGGTTATGAGCTCAAGACCGCAGTCGGCACAAGCGTATTCATCATGACGTTTACCGCACTGACAGGCTCGGTATCGCACTTTGCGATAGGGGGTATGCCCGATGTACTGCCGTTTGTCCTGTGCGTTATTTTCACACTGATATTTGCAAGGATAGCCGCTAAGATCGCCAACAAGGCGAGCGCACATACGCTTAACCGCGTTACAGGCATTATACTTGTAATTTTAGGCGTGATCGTACTGGGATTTTCGTTTATTAACTGAATGACGATGTATTTACTTATATATACAGAAAAGCGGAGCGCCGGAGCGCTCCGCTTTGTTCTTTATTTCTTTGTCTTGTTGTGTGACGCCGCCTGTGGAGCTGAACTGCATCCGTGGCACTGGGCACAGTGTCCGCTGCAACCGCCTACACAGCCGCCGCAGGTGAACTTACCCTTTTTCTTGTCACTTACAAGCTTGTGAATGATCAGTATGACCACTGCAAGTAAAATTACCGCTACGATTATTGAACCTACGATAGGATCCATAAAGATCACTCCTTTTTAATGAACAATAACTTACTTTGAAACCTTGACCTTAACGCCAAGCTTCTTGCTTTCCTTGTAAGGACGAACGAGAAGGTAGATAAGAGCGGCAAGGATAAGCACTGCAACGATAAGACCGATGATATCGCCGACACCTGAAAGAGCGCCTGTGAAGAGCTTACCGAAGTAGTTGATCATAAGAGCGATTACATAAGCGAAACCGCACTCATAACCGATTGCGAACCAGAACCACTTAGCGTTGTTCATTTCACGTTTGATAGCACCCATTGCAGCAAAGCAAGGAGCACAGAGGAGGTTGAATACGAGGAATGACATACCGGTTACTGCTGTGAAGCTTGAAGCGAGTGTCTGCCATACTGTAGCATCGCCGCTTCCGTAGAGGATACCCATTGTCGCAACGATGTTTTCCTTTGCAACAAGACCCGTAACAGCCGCAACAGTTGCCTGCCAGTCGCCCCAGCCGAGAGGAGCGAATATCCAGCAGATAGCCTTACCGATGTTAGCTAAGATACTGCAATCCATCTGTTCTTCCGTGAGCATTGTAAATGCACCGTCTACCCAACCGAAGAATGATGTGAACCAAACTACGATAGTTGAAAGGAGGATGATAGTACCTGCCTTCTTGATGAATGACCAGCCACGCTCCCACATTGAACGCAGTACGTTACCTACTGTAGGAATGTGGTATGCAGGAAGCTCCATAACAAACGGAGCGGGATCGCCTGCAAACATCTTAGTTTTCTTAAGAATGATACCTGAAACAATGATTGCCGCCATACCGAGGAAGTATGCGCCTGTTGCGATCCAGGGTGAACCACCGAAGATAGCACCTGCGATCATTGCTATGAACGGCTGCTTAGCGCCGCAGGGGATAAATGTTGTTGTCATGATCGTCATACGGCGGTCACGTTCGTTTTCAATTGTTCTTGATGCCATGATACCGGGGATACCACAACCTGTACCGACAAGGATCGGTATGAATGACTTACCGGAAAGACCGAACTTTCTGAAGATACGGTCAAGTACGAATGCGATACGAGCCATATAGCCGCAAGCTTCAAGAATAGCAAGCAGAATGAACAGTACGAGCATCTGAGGAACGAAGCCGAGGACTGCACCTACACCGGCGATGATACCGTCAAGGATAAGACCCTTTAACCAGTCAACGCAGTTTACAGCGTCAAGACCCTGTTCAACAAGTACGGGGATACCGGGTACCCAGACACCGTAGTTTGCGGGATCGGGTTCTTCAAATGCGCTTTCGCCGCCGTCTTCAAAATACTTAACAGCGTCAAGATATGTGATGCCAAGTGTTGAATCTTCATCGGCATCTGCGGGGATCTCACTGTAGTAAACTGTAAGCTGGCTTACTTCAAGTGTTTCCTCATCTTCAACGTCAATCTGAACTGAGGGATTTTCGCCTTCGGGCTTGTATGCCTTGAGTTCTTCAAGAGCAGCGGCAGCGTCAAAGTCTTCGCTGTCAGCCTCAATTGTAACGAAGCCGTTAACAGCTTCCATAGCGTCTGAGTAAGCGCCTGATGCGTCTTCATAATCGGCAGAACCGATGCTGAATAAGTGCCAGCCGTCACCGAACAGTCCGTCGTTTGCCCAGTCTGTAGCGGCAGAACCTACCGTTACCATTGAGATGTAGTAAACGAGGAACATGATTACTGCAAATATCGGGAGAGCTGCAAAACGGTTTGTTACGACCTTATCGATCTTATCCGAGGTTGTCAGCTGACCTGCTGATTTCTTCTTGTAGCAGCCCTTGATGATCTCTGCTATGTAAACGTATCTTTCGTTTGTGATAATGCTTTCTGCGTCATCGTCAAGCTCTTTTTCAACGTTCTTGATATCTTCGTCGATGTGAGCCATTACCGAGCTGTCAAGGCCCAGCTTTTCGATAACCTTATCGTCACGCTCAAAGAGCTTGATAGCGTACCATCTCTGCTGTTCTTCGGGCATTGAGTGTACAGCGGCTTCTTCGATATGTGCGATAGTGTGCTCTACAGGACCTGAGAATGTGTGCATAGGAACTGTCTTGCCGTTCTTTGCGGCTTCAACTGCTGCGTCGGCAGCTTCCTTTATGCCTGTGCCCTTAAGAGCAGAAATTTCAACTACCTTGCATCCGAGCTCTCTTGAAAGCTCGTCGATGTTTATCTTATCGCCGTTCTTCTTTACGATATCCATCATATTGATGGCGATTACAACAGGAATACCGAGCTCTGTCAGCTGTGTTGTAAGGTAAAGGTTTCTTTCAAGGTTAGTACCGTCGATGATATTCAGGATAGCATCGGGGCGCTCTTCAATAAGATAGTTTCTTGCAACTACTTCTTCAAGTGTGTAGGGTGACAGTGAATAAATACCGGGTAAGTCGGTGATTACTACGCCGTCGCTCTTCTTGAGCTTACCCTCTTTCTTTTCAACGGTAACACCGGGCCAGTTACCAACGAACTGGTTTGAACCTGTGAGAGCGTTGAACAATGTGGTTTTGCCGCAGTTAGGGTTACCTGCGAGCGCGATCTTAAGACTCATTAAGATTGTTCCTCTCTTTCTGTAAACGGCTTAGCTTGCGCTAACCCATTTTGTTAAGCGTTTAAATTCAGGTTGCAGGCTTATTCAACCTCAACCATTTCGGCATCGGCCTTTCTGAGTGAAAGCTCGTAGCCTCTTACGGTTACTTCAACGGGATCGCCTAAAGGTGCTACCTTACGAACGTAAACTTCAACACCCTTTGTAAGACCCATATCCATAATTCTGCGCTTTATCGCGCCTTCACCGTGCAGCTTAACCACCTTGACGGTTTCGCCGACAGTTGCCTGTCTTAATGTCTTCATCAGTTTTCCTCCTCTATCCTCTATCATAAGAATCATATCATGATTCTTTGTGCCATTTCCTTGCTTATCGCAACTCTTGCCTCTTTTACGTTTACGATAAGATTTCCGTTTACTGTTGTAACGACCTTTACATTACCGCCGACTACAAAGCCTAAGTTTTCAAGATGCTTCTTGACCTCCGGACTTCCGCCGATCTTCTTTATGATGTTTTCTTCTCCTTCAGATGCAAGTATGAGCGGCATCATAGAACATCATCCTCTCTTTTGTCCTGTGTAGCTATCACTAACCGTATTAGTATCTGCTAATCAAATTAGAGCTTACTAACTTAGCAAGCAAATAAAAGGTTAGCACTTGCTAACATAAAATATTGTACTCACGACAAGGCAGTTTGTCAAGCAAAATCGAAAATGCTAAAGCTGTTTACAAAAAGTTTGTCTATTCTAACTTAATTTGTTAGGCTATTCTAACTGTCGATTTGTGTATTTTCCCGAAATCGATTTTACAAGTGCTGTATATACAGGTAAATACAGAATGTTAAGTTAAGACCGAGAAGCTTTAAGCTTCAAATCATACGAAATTTTTTAATCTGCCTATTGACATTCTAAAAACGTTGTGCTAAAATCATAACAGTGTTATGAAACAGTGTTATGAACAGGCGGTGAAAGCATGGCAAAACAGATAGAAGGCGTATACGACAAGTTGCTCCTGTGCGCTAAAGCCGAATTTCTAGATAAAGGATTCAAAGATGCCTCTCTGCGTACTATCGCCAAAAATGCCGGTACAAGCACAAACTCTATATATGTCCGTTTCGGCGACAAGGCAGGCTTGTTTGATGCGATAGTAAAACCGCATTACGAAACTGTTATGAACAGATATATAAAAACCCAGGTAGAATTTCAACAGTTACCTGCCGATGTGCAGCATAACAGCGTAGGACAGGCTTCAGGCGACTGTCTGCACGATATTCTTGATTACTGTTATGAACATCTTGATGAAATGCGCATTATTCTTACCCGCAGTGACGGAACGAAATATTCTTCGATGGTAGATGAAATGGCGGCAATGGAGGTCGAGGCGACGCACGCCTATCAGCAGACCGCGGAAGAGGCCGGTTACGGAATGAAGAGTATCGATCCCCACCTTGAGCACATCATAGCGACCGGTATGATAAACACATTTTTTGAGCTTGTTATACACGATGTTCCTTATAACGAAGCCGAAACCTACCTCATGGAGATGCGCGATTTCTACACCGCAGGCTGGCTTAAAATCATGGGGCAGTTCTGATAATTTTATAAGTAATACACATAAAAGCTTTGGTTTTTATGTGTTTAATTACGATATGAAGTTAGTTAGTTCTAACTTAAATTTATTATTCCGGAGGGATTTTTTTGAAGAAACAATCAAACCTTTCAAGATTGCTGACTTATGCAGGTAAGCGAAAGATACTGTTATATCTTTCGTGGATACTCTCTGCAATAAGCGCGGCAATGGCTCTTATGCCGTTCGTTCACCTTTGGCTCATTATAAAGCAGGTGATTGAAGTAAACCCCGATTTTTCAAAAGCAACCGACATTGCCGCAAACGGCATGGCGGCTGTTTTCTGGGCTATCGGCTCAATGCTTGTTTACATATGCGCTCTTATGTGTTCTCATCTCGGCGCATTCAGAATTGCCGCCAACTTGCGCATCGATGTGATCACTCATATCACAAAACTGCCTATAGGTGTCATTGAAAAAGCAGGAAGCGGTAAGCTCAGGAAAACAATAGACGAAGCCCCCGCCGCTACAGAAACCTACCTTGCACACCAGTTGCCCGACAAGGCAGGCTCAATAGCAACTCCTGCGGTAATGCTTGTCTTTCTGTTCATCTTCGACTGGCGGCTCGGTCTTATCAGCCTTATTCCGGTTGTCTTTTCATTCTTTATAATGATGAGCATGACGGGAAAAGAAATGCAGAGAAAAATGAAAGAGTATCAGAACGCACTTGACGATATGTCAAACGAGGCTGTAGAGTACATAAGAGGTATCCCGGTCGTAAAGACCTTCGGACAGACCGTATTTTCATTCAAGAAGTTTAAAACTTCTATCGATCGCTACGGCGAATGGGTAATATCATATACCAAACAATTACGCATACCTATGATAGTCTACATCACCGTCATAAACGGAATATTTGCGCTTCTTATCCTTGCCGGCATCATATTTACGCAAGGCGGCGTTGACGGCACATTTCTGCTCAATCTGATATTTTACATTATCTTTACCCCGATAATCGCTACCACTCTTACCAAGATAATGATGTCAAGTGAAAATGAGATGATAGTAACGGACGCTTTAGGCAGGATCGATACTATCCTCAACGAAAATCCTCTGCCTGAGGGTACAGGCGTTTCTCCTGCCGACAGCTCGGTAGAGCTTAAGAATGTTACGTTCTCGTACGACAAAAGCAAAAATGTAATTGACGATGTATCTCTCAGGGTCGAGCCGGGACAGACAGTCGCTTTTGTCGGACCGTCGGGTAGCGGCAAGACTACACTCGCTCAGCTTGTTGTACGCTTCTTCGATACGGATAAGGGTGACGTGATCGTCGGCGGAAGCAACGTAAAGGACATACCTAAAAGCACACTTATGGATACGGTTTCCTTTGTGTTCCAGAACAGCAGACTTATAAAGGGAACTATCTACGAAAACGTACTTATGGGCAGACCCACCGCTACCCGCAATGAAGTCATGGCGGCACTCACAAACGCGCAGTGTATGGATATAATAGAAAAACTCCCCGACAGAGAAAACACGGTCATAGGCACAGCCGGCATATATCTTTCGGGCGGTGAGCAGCAAAGAATAGCCATAGCAAGAGTAATGCTGAAAAACGCCCCTATTGTAATAATGGACGAAGCAACGGCATTTGCCGACCCCGATAACGAAGTCAGGGTGCAACAGGCTATGAGCAAGCTGTCCGAGGGCAGAACCGTAATAATGATAGCTCACAGACTGACCACAGTGCTCGGTGCAGACAGGATATTTGTGCTTTGTGACGGGAAAATCACCGAAAGCGGCACTGCCGCGGAGCTTACCGCAAGCGGCGGAATGTTCGCCGATATGCTGAGCGAGTACGAAACCTCGGCTGTATGGAAAGTAAAGGAGGCAAATGTATGATAGAGAAGCTTATGAGAAAATACGCACTTTCAAGACAAGGTGCAAAAGACCTTATAAAAGGCTGTCTTGCCTGCGTATTACAGAACCTTTCGTTTATGCCGCCTGTCGCATTGCTTTATTTTATGGTGAGCGATCTTATGGCAGGCACGATCACGGGAGAAAGAATATGGTTCTATATAACAGGAATAGTCCTTTGCCTCGCATTCATCGCATTCGCGGCAACGCTACAGTATAACGCGACTTTTTTCGCAACATATACAGAAAGCGGAGTAAGAAGAATATCACTTGCGGAAAAGCTCAGAAAGCTTCCTCTCTCCTTCTTTGCAAAGCGCGACCTTGCCGATCTGAGCTCGGCGTTTATGGCTGATTGCGCCTTTCTTGAAACAGCGTTTTCACATTTTATCCCGGAGCTTGTCGGCTCGATAATTTCAACTGTACTTATAGCGCTTTCACTGTTTATGTTTGACTGGCGAATGGCTCTTGCGGCATTCTGGGTCGTTCCTGTTTCATTTATCATTATGATCTTGTCAAAGAAGATACAGAAAAAGGTTGCCCGCAAGAATATGAAAGCAAAGCTTGACTGTGCAGACGGCATACAGGAATGTATCGAAACCATCACAGACCTTAAGGCAAACAATGCGGAAGAAAAATACCTTGAAAGCGTAAAAGAAAAGATAAAGAATGTCGAACACTGCACTACAACGGCTGAATTTACCACAGCGTCTTTTGTTACCTCGTCATTCACTGTACTTAAGCTCGGCATAGGCACTGTCGCTCTTACAGGCGGTATGCTGATAGCCCGGGGAGAGATCGGACTGCTGACATTTTTTATGTTCCTGCTGGTAGCTTCACGTCTTTATGAGCCGTTACAGGCGGCTTTACAGAACCTTGCCGCAGTGATAAGTGCCGATACGAATATAGCAAGAATGAACGAAATTCTCCTGCATGATGAACAAACAGGCACAAATAAGCTTACAAACAACGGTTATGACATACGCTTTGACGATGTAAGCTTCTCATATAAGAACGACGAAAATATTCTGCGCAATGTAAGCTTCACCGCGAAGCAGGGTGAAGTCACCGCACTGGTCGGACCGTCCGGCGGCGGCAAGACCACCGTTTCAAGACTCGCCGCACGTTTCTGGGATGCCGACAGCGGCAAGGTCACAGTCGGCGGCATGGACGTATCGCAGGTCGACCCCGAAACACTGCTTTCGCTCTATTCTATCGTATTCCAGGACGTGACCCTCTTCAACAATACGATCCTTGAAAATATACGCATTGGCAGAAAGGACGCGACCGATGAAGAGGTAATAGCTGCCGCAAAGCTCGCAAACTGTGATGAATTTGCCGAAATGCTCCCCGATAAGTGGAACACTGTGATAGGCGAAAACGGCTGTGAGCTGTCAGGCGGCGAACGTCAGCGTATCTCAATAGCAAGAGCATTCCTTAAAAATTCCCCGATAATACTTCTCGATGAAGCTACCGCGTCGCTCGATGTTGAAAACGAAACGCTTATCCAGTCGGCATTATCCCGCCTTATCAAGGATAAGACCGTTCTTGTGATCGCCCACCGCATGAGAACCGTTGCGGGTGCTGACAAGATAGTGGTTCTCGCAGACGGTACGGTCGCCGAGCAGGGCTCACCCGATGAGCTTTACAAAAACGGCGGTATCTATACCGAGATGGTTGATAAACAGCTTAAGGGAAGCACATGGTCGATAGCGTAATATATTGTAAGTAAACCCATACAAAAAGCGGCACCGCATTTTCGCAGTGTCGCTTTTACTTATGGCATCGGCAGTTTTCTTTGCCTGTCAGACAGATATCTTTTCAGCATAAATGTCAGAAAATACGGAAATGTAAAAAACTTTCCGTTATATCCTATATTCCTGTTTGCAAGCTTGATACCGTATCTGATATCCGGATATTTTTCCTTATCGACAAGTGCATTCAGCGAGGGCGTTGAAGCGTCGTCCGCCTTGACCTCAACAGGAATAAGCGAATTGGCATCACGCACGAAAAAATCCATCTCAAGCGTGCCCTTTTCGTTTCTGTAATAATACAGCTTATAGCCTTGCTTTACCAGCATATCGGCTACAACATTTTCATATATAGCACCTTTATAAGTATTGAAATTTTCGTTGTTTCTGAGATCTTCCTGAACCTCATCATCGAGCGAACCGATAAGCAGTCCGGTATCCCTGAAATACAGCTTATAATTTGACGGGTCGTAATTGCCCTTAAGCGGCAATTCGGGCACAGCCATACAATAACACACATTTATTATTCCCGCGTTGTCGAGCCACTCGACAACGCCTATATAATCCCTGCTTCTGGCGGATCTTCTCACCTTTGATATCTGAAATTTCTTGTTGTCTTTTCCAAGAAAAACAGGTATCTTTCTGTATATATCAAGTACCTTTCCTTTGTCAAGCCCCTGCGCATACTTTGTTATATCCTCTTCATAATCAAGCAGGAGCTGCTTTTGCAATCTCAGCGTCCCGCTGTAGTTCTTCTGCTTTATAAACCTGAATACAACAGCGGGCATTCCGCCGAGCACCATATATTCGCGGAAATTTTCAAGCATAGCGCTGTACTCGTTATCGGTCAGCGGCGTAATGGTCAACATCTTTTGATAGTACATTTCAATCTGTTCCGGCTTATATCCCTTAGCCCACAGGTACTCTTCAAAATCAAGTGAGTGCATCTCATAGTCTTCCTTGTACCCCACGCTGTTTGATTCTATCTGATTATAATTTATACCCATAAGTGAACCGGAGCATATAACATCATACCTGCCGTCAATGGCGAAAGCTTTGAGTGAGGTAGCGCAATTTATACAGTCCTGCATTTCATCAAAGAAAATAAGAGTATCGCCCGCCGTAAATTCAAAATCGGGATTTTTTAGCGAAATGTTCCTGATTATTGTATCAACCTCAAACCCATCGTCAAAAATACTTTTATACTGCTTCTGAAGCGCAAAATTTATCTCAACAACATTTCTGTAGTTATTGCGTGCAAAGTGCTCAACCGCTTCCGTTTTGCCTATCTGCCGTGCACCTTTGATTATCAGCGGCAGTTTATCCGCTGAGTTTTTCCACCTGAGCAAAAATTCATCCGTTTTTCTTTTAAGTCGTTCCATTATTCCCTCCGTTTTTCGTGCAAGATCTGTCGCAACGCGAAATATCGCTTTACAATCAGCTTTCATCTACATTCTATCACAAAATTCCGCTGTTTTCAAGCCCGAATTTCACAAAATTCCATCGATTTTAAGCTATATTTTCACAAAATTCCGTAATTTCAGACGCGTTTTTTCACATTTTTCCGAAACTCTTATGATTATCGCTCTTGTTTTCAGCAAAGAATTACATACAAAACCCGCTTTCTGCCCTAAAAAACGCCCCTATATCGAAATAAGTCTTGAAATTTACGGCGATTTAGTATAAAATATAATAAGTAATGCTGTAAAATAAACGTTTGCGTTTTGCAAAACTGAAAGGAAAGCAAATGGAAAAAGTAATCAACTTTTTAACAAATAGATGGTTTAAGCTCGGCGTGTCCGTGCTGTCGCTCGGCTACCCGGTATTTCTCGGATTTGTAGCATGGCTTATGATGGGCTATTATCTTGAGCCTACTCATCAGGGCGCGCTTGTAACGACATACATCTTCATAAACCTTATATTCTTCGGGCTTATGCTGTTCACGAGAAAGCAGATAATAACAAGGATAGTCGCAATGGTATCACCGTTTATCGCCTTTGCGATACTGCTGTTCGGTTTTGGAAACTGGTTTGCCGCTATACCTCCGGTTGTTGTAAGCGTACTTATCTTCTTCCTTTCCGGTATGGGCGAAACCACAAAGATAGTCCTCGGCACTATCTATCTCATAATGTATGTTGTCGGTATACTTGTATACCTCACGTTCAAGATGCTGTTCGGCAACATTACCCTTATGGACGTTGACCTTTCAAGAAGAAGCACAAGCTACCGCTACTCCCCCGACAATCAGTACAGAATAGTACTTTACGTCGACCCCGAGAGTGACGCAAGCCGCTCGGTATCATTCTACCTTGAACAGGCAGACGGAGATATCAGCCTTCCGTTCCTTGAGTGCAGAAACGCCATGAACGGACTTCACATAATCACCTCGGACTACAACAAGCCCGCCGATGTGACATGGAAAGACAAGCATACTCTCTATGTTGACGGAAGAAAACGCGAATTCAACTTTGACGCAGTTGCAGATGATACAACTGCCGATGATAATTATTGATAAAATAAAAGGAAAGGATATGCGGATATGAGCATAAGACGTACAGTAAACCTGACAGGCATAAATTCAAGCGAAATATATGCGCTTAACTATCCGCAGTCTGTCCTGAAGTTTGCAGATTATGACTTTTCAGGCTTTATCAAGCGCTGTACAGACTACTGCAAGCGCTGTATGACAAGCGGCGAATACCGTCTTGAAGATATAGTCGCACTGCGTAACTCTCTCGGCGCGTGCCACAAATATGTTGAGGCAAATATCCACGGCATATACGAAAAAGTCGTACAGGATCTTTTTATCGAGTACCTTTGCAGAGAAAAGGGTCTTGGAATATCCTCGCTGTGGAACGAACTGATAAACGCGAAAAATCCCTTTGAAAGACTTATATTCACAAGGCTTACCGAATACCGCCACAACAAGGCGGTAAACCGTTGGGTGAGCCTTCTTCAGCTTCAGGAATACGCAAAACGGAAGATAGATTTTGTATTCGGCGAAAAGGTAACGCTTGAACAGGCATACGCAAAGCGCGATTATTTCGACCTTACTTTCAGTGTAGCCGCAAATGAGATGGGCTACCCCTCGGAGTGCTTTACAGCCGCAAAGGTATATACAGTCGGCAGACTGCCCTCGGCACCGTTCATAACCTCCAATATATCAAAGGCTATAGCAGGCTCTGCTCTGCCCGAGATTGACTATGACGATGCGGTACACCGTCCTTTTTCCTCAATGCATTCCGACAGCGAAGCAATGGACGTGTTCGCTAAGATCAAGAATTATATCCCGGAAAAGCCCGACTCGGTGCTGAATACCATCATAACAACAATGCGTTCTCTGCCGAAAAAGGTATATGTTTCCGACAGCCTTAAAGCTGTAATCGACCTTGAAATAGATCTTCTGCTTGAAAGCGGAGGTATATTACAGCGCTGTGCGCGTTGCGGCGAATATTACCTGCGCGACAAAGATTACGACTATGACTATTGCGATAAAGCTCAACCCGGCGGACGTACCTGCCTTGAGCTGAGCACCGCTACCCCGCCGAGGACAGCAGATGAGATAAGACAGCTTGAGGATATGACAAAAGAGCTGTACACATATATGTCAAAGCGCATAAATGTCGACCTGACACAGCGCGACTTTGCCGAATGGTATCAGAGCTTTATGGCGATAAAGGAAAGCATACTGCACAATACGCTTAGCGTAGCGGAATTCCGCGAGTTTGAGAACTATTCTCACGACCTGCATTTTGCACCTGTAAAGCCGCCCGAGCCTGTCGCAGAAAAACAGCCTGAACCCACAGCTGATGACAAACAGAACAACGCTCAGAAGCAACCCGAAGTAAAGCCGTTCGTATTTGAGCGTGTTGACCGCAGTGTGCTTTACGAGCAGGAGAAGCGCCGCAGGAAGCAGGAACAGGAGCGCGAACTGCTTGAGCGCGAGCAGGAAAGAATGTCGGCACAGCCGCCGGAGCAAATACCCGATACCGCGCCGAAACAACCGGTGCACGTTATGAAAGCGGAAGAAACCGAAAATCTTGACGTGACCGTATTTGATAATCCGTTTGACGGCGCGTTTGAAGAAGAAATATCAAAGCTTGAAAAGGTCACGTCCAATCATGACTTCAAGCCCCTTGATGATATTTTCAGCTTTGGCTCTTTTGACGAGCCGGAAGCCGACACACCGCATACAGATATAAGCAGTACAAACAGCAACACATATGATAAGCCTGCTCCCGACAGGAAAAGCGGAGCGGCTGTAGATACAGGCTTTGCGGGTGAATTTGCAAAAGCAGACTACAATATCAGAAAAACAGCCACTCCGAAGAGTAATTATGCCGCAAATATGTACAGACACACAGTCGAAACGACGCAGTCGGAGCAGTCAGACGACCTTACCGAGCTGTACCCCGAAATACGCAGTGACGGCGAGCGCCTGACTGCCGATGACTTTGACATATTACCGTCATCGCCGCTCCCGGAGATATCCGAAAAGGCAGAAAAGTCTGCCGAAATAAAGCTCCCCGAGCCGAAGCGCGAACAGCAAAGCCATACCGCACCGGTCATAAAGCTTGACGCACCGAGTATTGACGACCTCACAGACAGCGAGGATATACCGGGCGCTGACAAGCGCAGACGTTCGGACAGCGCAGTAAGCAGAAGTACCGCTAAGCGTCTGCTTGACGGCATAATAAAGCCGACAAAGATACGCAATCCGTTCATAGATGAAAATGACGATGAATAAATACGAGCTTAAAAGGATACTGCTCGACTTCTTCTTTCCTAACCGTTGCCCCGTGTGCAATAAGGTCATTGGCAGAATGGACTATATCTGCAATAACTGTACCGACAAGCTTCAATACATTGACAAGGAAGAAACACTCTGCGGCGGCAGACTTATCGCCGTGTGCAGATATAACGGCAATACCGAACCGATAGTCTTAGGCGCAAAGCGAAACCGTGACGGCGGTAAGATAAGCTTTATGGCATACACGCTTATGCGAAAGATAACGGAAAGCTTTGACACACTCCCCGATGTTCTTCTCCCTGTGCCGATATACCGCACAGATAAGGCGAAAAAGGGATACTGCCATACCGAAAAGATATGCCGCGAGATAACCGAGCTTACAGGCATACCGACAGTAACAGCTGTTTCCAAGATCAGAAAGACCGCTCAGCAAAAATCCCTCGGCAGAGAACAACGCCTTGTAAATCTTAAAGGTTGCTTTGCCGTTACCGATGAGAGCGCTATCAGAGGCAAACACGTTCTTGTAATTGACGATGTAACCACGACAGGTTCAACGCTTGCCGAGATATATCATACGATAGAAAAGTGCGGCCCTGCGGCAGTTGACTTTGCCGTATTTGCACGGACATAAAAATGGAGTTGTAACACAACCCGAAAAAGAAAAAGTGAGTCGAAGCGCAAAGAATAGTGCGCACGGCTCACTTTTTTGTATGGTTCACTTCTACTATAACGTTTTAGTATTTAATACCGATAGCAAGCTACCGATACTGCCTTTTGTCGGACGGCACTTCTCGGGTTCGCTATTCTGTGCGATAACGTTGCTGCTATGAACGAGGGAGACAACCAAAGGGACTAGGTGTAAGTCTGAGCCTAGCTTACGCAAGGCTCGTGCACTCCGCTAAAGCTCCGTTGGACTTAAGCAGCCCAGTGAAGCAAAGCGAAACGTCCGAGTGCTTGCGAAAGCAAGACTCAGCCCTATACCCTTAGGTTTTCTCCCTCGTGGCTCCCTCTTTCCTTACCCACACCCGTACCCCGCTAGGGTGTTGGCTAAACTCGTATAACCTCCCGAATATCGTATATCCTGTCATTTCAGGAACGCTTAACGCTACACGTCCGCAGTTTTAGTACATATATCTTAGGTTAGTAGCGTTTTTTGAAAGGTTAATGTTAGTGCAGTTGCACCGATATACTCACGAAATTATTAACACCTTGTCGATATCTGAACTGTTTTCAGCGTTGTTGGCTGTATATCTATTGCTTAGACTTTTTCACAATATGTTGCACTGCAATTTCGATGAAATTTTATAAATTAAAAAGCTGTGATGAAATTTTTACATTTCGTCACAGCTTCATTTTCATTATCACTTCTCCCCATCGGGTCTGAAAGTATGCTCCTTAAACGCTATACAGTTTCCTCCTATACGCTTTGCCGCATTCTGCGAGCGCATAGCCCTTTCATATATATCGTCATATGTATCACCCGGCATACCCCTTGCGGCACTGACCGTGACAGTAATGCTGTGATAGCGCTGTGCCTCGGGGAACGGTATCTTCATATCCCTTATGGCGCTCCTTATCTCTTCACTGAGCACTATCGCTTCCTTATCAGTCTTTACGGGCAGACAAACAAGTATCTTGTCACTTTCGTAACGGCAGGTTATATCCGTGCGTGACTTTGATATTATCTTGACGCAGTTCGCCACATTTGCCAGCACCTCGTCCGACTTTTCCGTACCGTACAGTCTGTTGTACTCCGCAAAGCCGTCTATATCCACAAGAAGCAACGCAACGCTGTTTCCCGTCCTTAAAAGCTCTGTTGCCTTTTCTATGCCGTATGCCCTGTTATACAGATCGGTACGGCTGTCCATAACCGCAGACATCTTCATTCTCTGCCTGTCGTCCTTTATCCGCTTGGAGTTTATCATTCTTGCGGTATAAAGGCTGTACATCGAGCAGGAAATGAAAAATCCGAGGAGCGCCAGTCCCCACACGGTAAAGGGATAGTAACCCGATACGTCATTCATACAACAGAGTATCGTGTACCATATCGGGATAATTCCGAGGAAAAATGCCGATGCGGCAGGCGCAAACACAGGAACTGCGGCAAATACCATTATCGTCACCGCCGTCTGCGACAATCCCGACGCTCCGACTGCGCACCCCGTAACCTTTATGCAGTAGGATATAAGATACAGCCCCCAGAAGACATAGGGATAATATGACGGGTATTTTCCGCTGAAATAAAAGCCGAAGCCGACACCGCACACCGCAGTGAACAGTATAAGTATCTCTCCCGCTATCTCCGCCGAGCCGCCGTCTGTGATGATCCCCTCAAATATGACCGAGAGGAACGTACACAATATCATTATAAGCGCCGCTATCGGTATAATGCGGCAGTTGTACCGCGATATACAGGCATCAAGCAGACTTTTGCCGCTCTTTCCCTCTATCTTCTGTGTAGAGAACTTTGCCGCAGTAGCCATAGGCAGTCGGTTCTTTATTTCATTTGCTCCGAGTGAAAACAACTCTGTTACTTTCATTATTTATTATTCCTTTCGGGAATTATCCTCACCGCTGTAATTTGTCGGTTCGGTGAAATTTCTTCCGCAGTGCTCGCAGAAAGATGAGTTTCCGTTTATCTTTGCGTGGCAGAACGGACACTCGTCATAGTGCTCAAGCTGAACGCTTCCGTCATCAACCACATAATCCTCGACCTCAAGGTTATCCGTAAACAGACTCTTACGCTTTCTGAAATAGATATAGTTCAGCAGCGAAACCGCACCCGATAAGGCAACAGTAAGAATAACGCTTCCGATAACATTTCTCTGTACATCGGGATACATTGCAAGGTTGAGCATACAGTTCATGTATTCGTCAATTCCTTTGATAACGGTAAATGATATCAGAAATGTCACGATCAGCTTATACGCCGATGTCGTAAGCTCGCCCATCTTTATAAACACAAGCACGCACAGCACCAGAATATAAACTGTCATTATCATTTCTGCTATTATCGAAGGAATGAGCATTCCTGCCGCATCGGGGAAATTCTGCTGTACAGCGGTCATAATTTCGGGGTTTGCCATTGCGACAATAACGGAAATAATATTTATCACCGAAAATACGCCGAGGATTATATTGAGTATCATCGACACATATCTGAAAAATTTGAACCATCTCAGCGGCAGAGGATAATATTCCATTCTGCGGCGCGCCATATCTTTTCTTGAAGCTTTTTCGTTGTTTACGTTTGTGTTTTCCATTTTGTTACGTCCTTTCAATCACTGAAAAGGCTCTTTCTGTTTTTGAAATATCTGAAATTCAGAATGAGCCATACTGCCATAAATACTACTGAGAAAATTGCGAAAAGTATATTTGTTATGCTGACCTCATATCCTTCTACACCGCTGAACAGCGCAACTCTGAAAAGCTCGCTCGCCGAGGTGCTGACTGCGTTTACCGCAGAAGTATAGATAAGGAAAAATTTAAGGAAGCCGTAAGCCTTTGTCGTCAGCTCCGAGAGCCTTCTGAACATTATCACGCAAAGCGGAATAACAGCCGCAAGCAGTACCGCCATTACGATATTATATGCCACAAAGCCGGGTATCGCGGCGGCATTTGCGCTTTTCTGTACGCTCTCACTAAATGACGCAAATATCGACACAACACACACTATAGCCGAGTAGCCCGACATAACAGCCTGCAACACCGTTATCACGGTCTTGAATATCCGAAACCATGTGATCGACAGCGGGCAGTCATACAGCTTCTGATTTGCGTAGCGTATTCTGTCACTGCGGTTTTTTATGATCGGCTTTTTCGGTTCTTTCTTGTACAAGCTGTTTTTCTTCTTTGCTTTTGACATCTCTTGTCGGGTTCCTTTCGTTTGCCTGAAAACAGGGTTATTTGTCCGCCGCAACAGTTGTTTCAGCCTTTACGGAGTGTGCACAGGTCACATTGACAAGGCACTTTCTGGGACAGGCTGATACGCAAGTGCCGCACGAGGTACATTTGTCATAGTCGATCACGGCGTGGTTATCTGCAACAACTACAGCGCCCTGGGGACACTTTTTCTCGCATATCCTACAGCCGATGCAACCATTGGTACATACCATTCTTGTGACCTTGCCGCTGTCCTTTGACGAACAACGCAGAGCGACCGTGCTTGTTTCTTTTCTTAGGAATATAAGGTGGTTCGGACAGGCGGTAACGCACTTTCCGCAGCCGCCGCACTTAGCGGGGTCGACGACCGCAACACCGTCAGTAATCGTAATTGCATCATTACTGCAAACCGCTACGCAGTCGCCGTAGCCGTCACAGCCGAAACGGCACTCGCCCTTGCCGTTGTAGAACTTCTCAACAGCGGCGCATGACTTTGTTCCTGTGAATGTAAATCTGTCCTTAGTCGCTTTTTCACAGCCGTTGCAGCGCACATAGGCTACCTCACGGATAAACTCTCCGCCCTCAGTGCCCATTATCGCGTTTATCTTCTTCATAACTTCAGCGCCGCCCGGCTTACAGAGGTTGGTCGGCGCGCCGTCATGGGCTACGGCGGCGGCATAGCCCGCACAGCCCGAATAACCACAACCGCCGCAGTTTGCGCCCGGAAGCGCCTCGGTTATCTTCTCCTCGGTTTCGTCTGTCTTTACGGCGAGCACCTTTGACGCTATCAGCAGCAGTATACCCGAAAGTGCGCCGAAGCCGAGAAATATAAGTATAGGTAAAATATATTCTTTCATCGTCTTTCCTTTCGCTTAACCGCCGAAAATTCCGTCTACAACGCCGCCGAAGCCTATGAAAGCAAGCGACACTATCGAAGCCGCCATAAGCGTTATCGGCGCACCCTGAAGCGCCTTGGGTATGTCACAGCGTTCAAGTCTTGAGCGAACGCCTGAGAATATTATCATAGCTATCATAAAGCCAAGACCCGCGCCGAACGAGTTTACAACGCTCTCTAAAAGGTTGTAGTCCTTTGTAAGGTTAAGCAGTGTAACACCGAGTACGGCGCAGTTTGTGGTGATAAGCGGAAGATACACGCCGAGCGACTTGTAAAGCGGCGGCATATATTTTTTCAGCACCATTTCAACAAGCTGAACAAACACGGCGATGATAAGGATAAACGCTATCGTGTTCATATACTCTATTCCGAGCGGAACGAGTATTCCGTAGTAGATAGGATAGGTAACAAGACTTGCGCACACCATTACGAATGTTACCGCCGCGCCCATACCTATCGAGCTGTCAAGCTTCTTTGATACGCCGAGGAACGGGCAGATACCGAGGAATTTAGATAATACAAAGTTTTCGGTAAGTATACCTGTCAGCAGTATTATCATCAGATTTTTTGCGATTTCCATTACTGCTCACCTCCGTTACCTTTTGCCTTGTCGCAAGCTCCGGGACAGCTCTCTGCGTTAGGGCAGTTGTGGCAGCCGATCTCACGCGGCTTTTTCTTCATAAGGCGGTTTACTACAGCTATTACAACACCGAGCACGAAAAATCCGCCTGCGGGGAGAATAAACAGTGTCATAGGCTCTAATACATCGGGCATTATCGTAATGCCGAACCACTGTCCCGAGCCGAATATCTCACGGACAGATCCTACAAGCACAAGCGTCAGCGTAAAGCCAAGACCCATTCCCAGACCGTCCATTATTGACGGGATAACCTTGTTTTTAGATGCGAACATTTCCGCTCTGCCGAGTATGATACAGTTTACGGTAATAAGGCTCAGGTACATACCGAGACTTGAATATACATCGGGGGCAAACGCCTGGAGCATAAGGCTTACGAACGTTACAAATCCCGCTACAATAACTATGTACGCAGGAAGTCTCACCGTATCGGGGATCACTTTTTTAAGCAGTGAAATTACTATATTTGAACATACAAGTACAAACGTTGTGGAAAGTCCCATTCCTACACCGTTTGCCGCCATTGTGGTAATGGCGAGTGTCGGACACATACCGAGAAGCATTACCATATTCGGGTTCTCTTTTATGAGTCCTTTGGTAAACTCTTTCCAGTTACTCATTCGGCTGTACCTCCTTATCCATCACCGAGTATGCCTTTACGGCAAGGTTTACGGCTTTTGCCATGCCCTTTGAGGAAAGCGTCGAGCCTGTAATTCCCTGTACCTCGTTTTCGTTTTTCGGTTCTGACTTGACTATCGATATATCTGACTTAACGCCGTAGAACCTCTGCAGGAATGCGTCATCGTTTATCTTTGAGCCAAGACCGGGGGTTTCGCCGAGTGCAATAATGCTGATACCGCTTACCGCACCGTTTTCATCGATCGCTATCACCGCGTCTATACCGTCTGCGGAATAGCCGTCAACAACGGTTTCGAAAAGGAACGTGCCCTTTGTCTTGTTCTTTACTATCTTTGTGATATTATCGAACTCTTCGCCGTCAAGCTTTGCCGCCGCCCTATCGGTGATAAGCGCATATTCGCCCTCGCCGTCTGCGGCGATACAGCCGGCTTTAAGGTCATCCGTAAGCACGCCCGAGGTATCAACATAAGTCAGATTATATGTAACTATCAGCAGTGCGCAGATAAGCGTGCAGATGACCGACAGTACAAGAACCGGCTTTATTTTTTTCAGTACACTCATTTCTTGCCGCCTTTCTGCTCACTTGCCGCACCAAATGCTTTTGGTACTGTGAAGCGGTCTATCAGCGGAGAGAGGATATTCATAAGCAGTATCGAGTACGATACGCCCTCGGGCATACTGCCAAAGCAACGTATAAGCATTGTCACAAGTCCGCAACCGATACCGAATATTATCCTGCCCTTTGTGGTGATAGGTGTTGTAGCATAGTCGGTAGCCATAAATATAGCACCGAGCAGAAGTCCGCCCGACAGAACTGAAGCTAATGCGCCCTCAAGGCTTCCTGTCGAGAATATCGACAGCACGAACACCGTACCGATAAAGCACATCGGTGTTACGGGCGACATTACGCGTATCGCAACTAAGAAAATTCCGCCGATAAGCAGTGCCAGAGCGCAGGTCTCACCGATACAGCCGCCTGTCGTGCCTAAAAACAGATCTGTGAGCGAAGCAGGTGTTTCGCTTACAAGAGGTGTAGATGTAGTTACTATCTCCCCTGCATTACGATAATAGAACGGCTCTGCCCATGTCGTCATATAGGACGTGAACGACAGCATAAGCACTATTCTGCCTGTTATCGCGGGGTTAGCAAAGTTCTGACCGATACCGCCGAAGAACTGCTTTACTATTACTATTGCCACAAAGCAACCGATTATCGCCATATAAAAAGGCAATGTGACGGGCAGGTTGAACGCAAGGAGCATACCTGTCACCACGGCGGACAGATCGCTTATCGTGTTGCTTCTCTTCATTATCTTTCTGCAAGCCCACTCGAAAATCACGCAGGACGTACAGCATATTACTACCATTATGAGCGCTCTCAGCCCAAAGATCCACACAGACGCAACAAGCGCGGGGAGCAGTGCTATAATAACGCTCAGCATTATTTTCTGAGTCGTAACACCCGATTTTATATGCGGTGAAGGCTCTATCATAAGTTTAGACATATATTATACCCTTACTTTCCTTTCCTTGTTGACTGCTCACGCAGAAACGCCTTCGCAAGCTGATTCTTCTCCGCAAGGTTACGCTTTGCGGGACAGACAAAGCTGCAAGCGCCGCAGTTGACGCAGAGGTTTACTTTCAGCTTTTCAAGTTGCCTTGCGTCTCTCATATCAAATGCGTGTTCAAGCTCTGTCGGCAGAAGATTCATACTGCAGGCTTTTACGCACTTACCGCAGCGTATGCACTCTGACGGCTCATACACTGGGCTGTCTGCGAACATAAGCACTGCGTTGTTTGTTTTGGAAAGCGGATAGTCGGGGTCGAATGCACACGCACCCATCATAGGTCCGCCCAGTATTATTCTGTCGGGCTTGTCGGAAAGCTCGGCGTAATACACTATCTCGCCTATCGACATTCCGACAGGAACAATGAAGTTTGACGGCTTCTTCACAATATTTCCGTCAACGGTTATTCTTCTTTTTACAAGCGGCATACCTGTTCTTATATACTGTGCGATAAATGCCGCTGTAGAGGAATTGACCACTATACAGCCGCTTGCAAGGGGCAATGTGCCTTCCTTTACAACTCTGCCTGTCGTGCTGAAAATAAGCGTTTTCTCAGCACCCTGCGGATAGCTTGACTTAAGCGCCTTTACTGTGATGTTGTCGTGCTTTTCGCACAGCTTAGTCATCTTCTCGATTGCCTTCGGCTTGTTTTTTTCTATGCCGATTATGCACTTCGGTATCCCGAGATATTTCAGCATAAGCAACACGCCCTCAAGAACGTCCTCGCCCTCTTCCATAAAGCAACGGTAGTCAGAGGTTATGTAAGGCTCACACTCCGCGCCGTTAATTATAAGAAAGTCGGGCTGTTTTTCTTTGGGGTCAAAGCCGAGCTTCAGCGATGTTGGAAATCCCGCGCCGCCAAGACCTATGGAGCCGCTGTTTCTTACCGCCTGTAAAAACTGCTCCCTGTTTTCTACAGTAGGGGGACAGACGCTGTCGCTGACTTCTTCAAGTCCGTCATTTTCAATAACTACCGACTGCATATTTCTGCCCGATATATGCAGGACATCGGTTATTGCTGTTACCGTTCCCGATATACTGCTGTGAACGGGTGCAGACATAGCCGCCTCGCTACTGCCTATCACATCGCCTATCTTCACCTTGTCGCCGACCTTTACTGTCGGGGTACACGGTGCGCCGAGATGCTGTGCCATGCTTATCACTACCTTATCCGGCAGTGGGAGCGTTACTGTTTCACTCTCGGCGGAATGTTTGAAGTGCGGCAGCTTTACCTGATGTAAAAGCATAAATTATACCCTCCGGATTCATTCCCGTTTTTTAGTTATACAATTTTATTTTACACTAAATAATGCACATAGTCAAGAAAAAATGCGTGGCAGGCGGAGAATATCGACAATTGCTCAGAATTTGTGTTGTGAAATTATGGTGAAAGTTTTCTATGTCCTATTGACATGGAGTGAACTCCAGGTTGTACAATATAGCCACAGCGAAAGAAAACCATAAAAAGCAGGAGGAAACACAGATGAAAACATTATCAAAAGAAGAATTTGAAAAACTCAACGTGTTCGGCACAGGCACGGCTAACACGGCTTACGCAAAATATTTTATCGGGGATTCGTTTTTAAATCCCCTGACAAAGCCCGAGGACGGCTTATTCTTAGCCAACGTTACATTTGAGCCGGGCTGCCGCAACAACTGGCATATCCACCACGCTAAAAAAGGCGGCGGTCAGCTACTTATCTGCACCGCAGGCGAGGGCTGGTATCAGGAATACGGCAAGGACGCGGTAAGCCTTGTACCCGGTACGGTCATAGTTATCCCCGAGGGCGTAAAGCACTGGCACGGTGCAAAGAAAGACAGCTGGTTCTCACATATTGCGGTTGAAATGCCCGGCGAGAAGTGCTCAAGCGAATGGTGCGAGCCTGTAACAGATGAAGAATACAACAAGCTTTAATTTATTTCAAGGAGGAGCTTTGTTATGAAAAAACAAACAGCAGGCAGAGATGCACTCGGCGAATTTGCACCGAAATTTGCAGAACTTAACGATGATGTTTTATTCGGAGAGGTTTGGTCACGCGAGGACAAGTTATCACCCCGCTACAGAAGCCTTGTAACAGTTGCCGCTCTTATGGGAAGCGGTATTCTCGACAGCTCGCTGAAATATCACATAATGCACGCTAAGGAAAACGGCGTTACGGCAGAAGAAATGGCAGAAGCCATAACACATATCGCGTTCTATGCAGGCTGGCCCAAGGCATGGGCGGCTTTCAACTACGCCAAGGAAATTTATTCCGAGGATAAGTAATATGAAAGCACTTGTCGTATATTATTCTTATTCGGGAAACACCAAAAATATAGCCGAGCATATAGCAAAAGAGTTAAACGCCGACACGGCGGTCATTGATACCGTTACACCTTACGAGGGTGATTACAACGCTGTTGTAGATCAGGGTCATGATGAGATCAGAAGAGGTTACAAGCCTCCGATAAAGCCGATAAACGCCGATCTCTCACAGTATGACACAATAATACTCGGCACACCTGTATGGTGGTACACATTCGCACCTGCGGTAAAGACATTTATCGAAAACAGCGACCTTTCGGGAAAAACGATATACCCGTTTGCAACAAACGGCGGCTGGCTCGGTCACACATTTAAGGATATCGCAAACGAATGCAAGGGCACAAATGTAAAGGACGGACTTGATCTGCACTTCAACGGTGCAAAGCTCATGACCGATAAATCAAAGCTTGAAAGCTGGATAAAAAATATTAAATAATATAAAAAAGCCCGACAAGCAAGAGCAAACGCAAATAACCGCCGTGCCAACGCACAGCGGTTATTATTTATGTTGAAAAACCCTTTTTACATTATTTTTTCTTATTTTTCTTTTTCGGCACAGGCGTTATCCGTTCGAGAATTTCCACCGCCTTTGCCGTAAGCTCTCTGTTCTCGATATCGAGAATATAATGCTCCTTTGTGCCTTCATACGGCAAGCCGCATTCCGCACCTGACATAAGCGCCTCGATCTCGGGCAGTTTTTTTACAAATACCGTATTGTCGCAGACAAGCAGTATCGGCTTGTCATTAACATAAACCATATACTCGCCGAACATCTTTTTATATCGCACGTTTTCGATGCCGACAAGCTGTTCACAGACAAATTCTATATATTCCTGTGATGTTGCCATTTATACCTCTATATCTCCGCAAAGTCTGTCGGTCACTATATCCTTACAGCGTTCTCTGTGGGCAACGTGCAAGGGGTGGTTCATAAACGCTTTCAGCGACTGCTCATCGTCAAACTCCGCATAGAACACAAGGTCATATCCTCCGGCGATATTCCTGCCGATCTCGGAATGAATAAGTCCGTCGATATTGCCGTTCATAGTATTGATCGACCTTTGCATAAATTCCAGCATTTCATCTTCTTTATGTTCCTGCTTTACCTTATCGGTATAGTTCCAGAACAGAATGTGTCTTATCATGCTATCTCACCTCTATCAAAGATATTATACAGTTATTATAGCATTTTCCGAGGGAATTGCAAGCAACTTGCGGTTGCACAGATGTAAACCGGTAGTTGTGATCAGGTCAATAAGCCTTAAATTTTGGATCTATCCGATTTTTTAGCTTTTGCTTTCTTTTCTCTTCGCAAAATATCTTATTGCAAACAGAACTGCCAGCATAAGCACTACCGAGAAGCCGAGTACAACAAATACATTGTGTACAAAGCCGGACAGCAGATAACCGATAACGCATACCGCCGCAACAGTCATTGCATAAGGCAACTGTGTTGAAACGTGATTTACATGGTCGCACTGCGCACCGGTCGATGCCATGATCGTGGTATCGGATATAGGCGAGCAGTGGTCGCCGCACACCGCGCCCGCAAGGCAGGCTGAAATGCAGATAATAACCATTGACGGAATTTCGCCGGTCTGCGAAACATTCGCAAGCTCCGCCTCAAACACGCTCGTAACGATAGGGATAAGTATGCCGAACGTTCCCCACGATGTGCCCGTTGCAAAAGCAAGCCCGATAGCCACCACGAACAGTATTACAGGCAGAAGTACGCTGAGCGCCGTTGCACTCTGTACCACTCCTGAAACAAATGCACCTGCTTCAAGGTGGTTTGTCATCGTTTTAAGCGTCCACGCAAAAGTCAGTATGAGTATCGCAGGCACCATCTGCTTGAATCCTGCGGCGATAGAATCCATACACTCCGTAAACTTCAGCACGCGGCGAATCATATAGTAAGCGATTATAACTATAAGCGCCGCGATAGATCCGAGTGACAGACCGTAAGCCGCGTCACAGCTTGCAAAAGCCGTTACAAAGTCCGTGCCCGAGAAAAATCCTCCGGTGTAGATCATACCGATAACGCATAATACAATAAGTATCGCAACCGGCAGTACAAGGTCTATTACTTTGCCTCTTTCGGTAACAGGTTGATGATCCTCTTCGTATTCCTTATTTCTTGTAGTAAAGATGTCGCCGTTTTTGGCATTATCCTCATGTTTTTTCATAGGACCGTAGTCAGTATCACTGGCAGCTATGAAAATAACCATAATTATTGTAAGTAACGCATAGAGGTTATACGGAATTGTATTTATAAACAGTGAAATTCCGTTTACACCCTCGACCGTACCGCTTACCGCCGCCGCCCATGATGAGATAGGTGCGATAATGCAGATGGGTGCGGCTGTCGAATCTATAAGATAAGCGAGCTTTGAACGTGATATGTTATGCTTATCGGTTACCGGCCTCATTACCGAGCCTACAGTCAGACAGTTGAAATAATCATCAACGAATATCAGCACACCGAGGAAAAACGTTGACAGTGCAGCTCCCCGTCTGCCCTTGATATGAGCCGCCGCCCATTCGCCGTAGGCACGGCTGCCGCCCGCCTTGTTCATCAGTACAACGATTATTCCCAGTACAACAAGGAACACCAGTATTCCGACATTGTATGCGTTTGAAAGATTTGTTATAAGGCCGTCCTGCACAACGGCTTGGAATGTGCCCTCAAATCCTGTTCCGGATGCCACTGCGTAGATTATACCGCCCGACAATATTCCGACAAACAGCGAGGAATACACTTCCTTTGTGATAAGCGCAAGCCCTATCGCTATAACCGGCGGAAACAGCGACCACAGCGTACCTTTGGCTTCGGTTATCGGTGCGGCAATAATACAGCATACCGTAAAAGCCGCGATAAGCAATCCGAACACCGCTTTGCTCAGATAAGATTTTTTCTTCTTTTCCATTGTTACTTCCTTTTCGCCCGTAAGCCTGTCACTCGGGCGGATTTACGTTTTTAAGATACTTTAATGGTACATTATTTCGGCTCTGTTGTCAAGCGTTTACAGCTTAAAAACACTGTAAATCTGTGGGTTTCTGAACTTGCAACCAAAAATTCCGCCCCGAAAATATGGGACGGAAAAATCTGTATTCAATATGCTATCCGAACCCGTCAGCCTTTCCTGTACTCCATAGTATACAGATATTGACCGGATTTCAGTTGCTTTCTGGCGGTATTCTTCATTCCACACTTAGTGTATTTAGCTACCTTAAGCGCAGTGTCGGTATCAAGCACGCAGGGTATACCCTCCCTTGCCGCTTCGGAAAACGGATGTTCCAGTATCCTTTTCATATATCCTTTTCCCTGATATTCACGCAGAACGACCACCATTGACACCGCTACATAATCCTTTTCCTTTTTGTAGACTTTGGCATAAAGCTCCTCGCTTGAACCTGCCACTATTCTCACACTGCGAAATGGCATCTCCCTGAGCATTCTCCCGACCATATGTAACGCAGGCTTGAGCTTTATTTTAGTGCTTTTGCGCCAATACGCAAGAAACCCCTCGTGATTGTCGGACGTAGTGTACAAAACCCCCGAGTTATAGAAATACTCCGTCATTATCTCAAATGCCTTTATAATATCCTCACGAGGCGCAGTTGTGGCAATACCGTCGCCCTCTGCGGCGAAGGCTTCTCCGATAAGCGTTCCGTAATGCGCCAGCTCTTTCTTTGTCATGTTGCTTACTTTCTGCATGGTTTTCCACTCCTGTTTTAAAGTTAGTTATCGCTAATTATATTATAACCGATTTCAGCCCGGAGGTCAACCAAAAATTCCGCCCCCGAAATCACGGAGGCGGAAAACTTTATCCCGTATAAGCGTCGTCAACGGTATTTTTGAAGTTCTGCTTTTCAAGCCACTGCTTCTCTTCTTCATTTTCAGGGATATCGATGCGCTCGATCCTGAATATAACAGGTCGTGTACCGTCATTACAACAGGCAATCATCATACGCTCGTCATTCGTCCATTTATGCATAATAGAGCCACCCTGCAAAGCCGTATATACATATCTGCTTATAGCGTCCCACGCCTCACCGCAGAACTTTCCGTCCATAAGGCGATAAAAGTCGTCCCGCTCACTCGTCCTTTTCAGCGTAAAGGTATCACCTTTTTTGAAGAATGGGCAAGGACCCGATTTCGGGTCGGCAAGATATTTTTCCTGATATTCGGGAAATACCTTTGTGTCAAGTACCGTAATTTTACATTCGTGTTGCATTTTGCACCTCCGTAGCTACCGCAATTTATACATTCATTATATCTGACATACCGTAAAGTGTCAATAAAATCAGCCGTATATTATGCAAAAACTGTTTCGCATTTTTTATTTCGGCATTTTCCATCCTTTTCGCATTTTTTATTTCGGCATTTTCCGTCCTTTCCGCATTTTTTATTATGCTGTTTTACTCCTTTTCCGCACTTTTTGCAATACCCATCCCCATTTTTTGCATAAAAACCCCGCCCCCGAAACATCGGGAGCGGGGAAATTGCCTATATCTATCGCTTCACTTACGCGTTCTTGTCAAGACCTGTGATCTCAAGTGTATCACGGGCGATAAGGAGCTCTTCATTAGTAGGAATTACCCATACTTCGACCTTGCTGTCGGGAGCGGAAATCTTTGTGAGCTTGCCCTTTAAGCCGTCGTTTACGGAGTTGTCGAGCTTGATACCGAGGTATTCCATATCCTCGCATACGCCCTTTCTTACCTCGGGAGCGTTTTCACCGATACCGCCTGTAAAGATAACAACATCAAGACCGTTCATAGCGGCTGTGTAAGAACCTATGTACTTCTTTATCTCGTATGTGAGCATATCTGTAACGAGCTGTGAACGCTTGTCACCGTGCTGTGCGGCACTTGTGATATCTCTGTTATCGCTGAACTGACCCGAAAGTCCGAGGAAGCCCGACTTCTTGTTGAGGTAGTCGCTCATCTCAGAGGGAGTAAGACCGAGCTTGTTCTGTACGAACTCAACAGCCGAAGGGTCAACGCTACCTGAACGTGTACCCATTATGATACCGTCAAGAGGAGTAAAGCCCATTGATGTATCAACTGACTTTCCGTCCTTGATAGCTGTGATAGAAGAACCGTTGCCGAGGTGGCACGAAACGATGTTAAGTCCTTCAAGGCTCTTTCCTGTGACCTCGCCGTACTTCATCGATACGAAACGGTGTGATGTGCCGTGGAAGCCGTACTTTCTTACATGGAACTGCTCGTAGCACTCATAGGGCATACCGAACATATAAGCCTTGGGGGGCATTGTCTGGTGGAATGCTGTATCGAATACTACTACCTGAGGAGTTGTTTCGGGGATAACCTTCTTGCAGGCTCTCAGTGCGAGTGCGTGTGCGTGGTTATGTACGGGAGCAAGGTCTGCAAGACCATCTATCTGATCTATAACCTCGTCCGTTACGATCGTTGTCTTTGTGAATACCTCAGCGCCCTGCACTATTCTGTGACCTACAGCGCCGATTTCGCTCATATCCTTGATAACGGCGGCATCGCCCTTTGTCATTACCTCAACCAGCTTTTCAAAAGCCTCTGTGTGAGTGGGGAACGAACATTCCTCTACATATTCCCTGCCGTCAAACGTCTTGTGAGTGATCTTTCCGTCTATACCGATACGCTCGCAATTTCCCTTTGCTATGACCGACTCGTCCTTCATATCGATAAGCTGATACTTCAGTGATGAACTGCCGGCATTTACTACCAGAATTTTCATATTGATTGATACCCTTTCTGAATTTGTTTTTGCAGTATGCAATATCATTATTATTTTAAACCAATCCGGTCGAAAAATCAAGTGCTTTGACGAAAATTACGTCGGCTTGCCGCTATTTTTACATTATGCCCGCAAATTATACCGTGGTTTGTACAAGTGGTATGAAAATAACCGCCCGAAGCTCAGACGGCTATTGTTGACAAAAACAATTTAAATAGTCGTAATATCATATATTTGCAAGGACAGCCTATTGGTATAAACAACAAAAAGAAATAATCGCCTTGCGTCGTCAAACTGAAGGCGATTATTTGAATCAACTTTCAGGGAGCGACCGTCTGTCGTTTCCCTCTTTTTGTATCTATAATATAGCATAAAATCAAGCCGATGTCAAGTGTATTGCCCGGCGTGATCCGGAAAACCGCCCTGCTTCAAGGACGGTTTTTGTTTATCCGATTTTTTCACCTTATCACAAAAGATAAGACGGGGCTTGATACGACTTGCTGTTTTTATCGGAAGTAATACAGTATTTTCATATCCGATTAAGATAAGTCTTGAAATCACCTACAAACTGATTTCCGCACCGTGCAAGCTCGCCGAGCACTCGTTCCGTGCCTTTTTCGGTCGTATACCAGTTTTCTTTGGTGATGTTATAGCAATGTACAGGGCAGACTATCATATCAACATTCGGAAAAGCCATTTGATACAGCATTAAGCAACGGCGGGCATGAAAGGCTTTGCAAACAATTATTGCACTTTTTATCGTTAAGCCCTTTTCGTCAACGGCTTTACGGGAGAAAAATGCATTATCACGGGTATGCCCCGACTTGCTTTCTTCGATGATTGCAGTCGGCAAAACGCCGTTTTTCACGAGTACATCTGTAAAAAACTCGCAGTCGGACTGATAATCACCGTTATAAATTTCCGCCTTTGAGCGGACACCGGGCCATTTTCCTCTTTTAACGCTTACTCCTCCCGACGGAACGATCCATTCAGCCAAGCCTTTGCGGTATAATTCGGCGGCATATTCGGGCTGTTTGGGGTGTGAGCCGCCCGGTAGAAAGATCGCATCGACCTTTTGGGGTTCTTCGGATACAAAGATGAAATCCGAAATATCTGTAATGATTCTGTTTGTCATAAGGTTTCTCCACTTAACATTTTTCAAAAAGAGAAATATGCAATTGATCCAGCTTGCTGTTTTATTATTCCTCAGGTGTAAAGAAAACATTTCCGTTTTCATCGGTCGTAAATACCGTGAAGCCTGTATAGCACACATTTCCGTAAATGTCGTTGATAACAAAGCTGTATCTGTAGTCGCCTGCCGGCAGATCTACGAACTTAATCATATCATCGCCGCTGTAGGTGCATTCATCGCCCTCCGCCTTGCCTGCAAAGTTACCCTCGCTGTCATAGGTGTTGAATATCGGCACTATGACATCGCCCTCTTTAAGCGGAACAACGCTCCTTGCCGACTCGCCGTTTTCGTTTACGCCGTCCCATGTTCCGAGTACGGTTATATCATACGCATTGCCGTCCCTCTCCATAGCTATACGCAGGTTGGTTTCCTTGCCGTTGAGCTTTATAGGTGAAGTGTAAACCGAGCTGCTGCCTTTTTCTTCTACTATATACATAGGAATGAGGTTATCTTCGATCATGTACCACTGACCGTCGAAAGTGTCCTCAACAAGTCCCGATGAGAAATCGACCTTTGTACTCTGGTCAACGCCGAATTCAAGCAGTTCGCCTGTTTCCTCGTCCACACGGTAAACCGAGCAATTAACGCTTGCAAGGTTATTTATAGTGTCATCTGTTACGGTGAAATAGAATGTTCCCTCATCGTCAAGCACAGGGCCTACATCTATCTGCACACTGCTCTTATCGCCGCAGAAGTCCATATTGTCATTCTGATTATTATAATGCTCCCAGTTGCTTTCATAATCGGAATAGTCGCCGTCACTCCAGTAAACCGCACCGTCAGCAAGCCAATTGCTTTCACCGCTGTAGCCGTCTGTTGTGCCGTTTTCCGCACCGTATGCTATTCTGTCAACGAAGGTCATATAGTAAGGGCTCACGCATATCTTGCCGAATGTGGCAAGCTCGGTAGAGCCGGAAACACCGAAAGGATAGTAGGTCGAAAGACCTGTAGATCCGTACTTGTCCGCGCCATAGATATTATACACGACTGCCTTTTCCAGCGCCGACATGACCTTGTCTGCCTTGTCACCGGGAACTGTCGAGCTTATCATAGAGCCGAGATCGACCATATTTGTATAGCCCTCGGTTTCATTATTGCTACCGTAGGATCTTACCCCATAGATGCTTCTTATCATTTCTGCAAGCATTGCAGAATCGGCTGAACCTGCGTTCATTTCCTCGGCGGCGTCATTTACTGCTTTTACAAGTTCATCTATTCGGCTGAGATCCGTAATTGACAGAGTCGCCTCACCGCCTGCACCGATAGCATCGCATGACGCCATAAAGCTGTCAGCGACCGTCTTGCCAAGCTCGGCTGTATCCGCTGTCGGATTACTTTCCATAAAGCCTGCTATCTCGGTATAATCCCAGCCGTAGCCCGGCTCTGTTTCTTCCGATGCAAACATATAGTCTGCGTGCGGAGCAAGCATATTTGCCGTTTCTACTGTTGCCATAAGGCAAGCGTCAAAGCCGATGAACGCAAACTTATCCGTCATCTTGTCGTATATTGAGGTAAGCGCAGTGTCTATTTCCTCAAGCGACAGCGAATCGTTTTCATTCAGCTCGTCAAAGCACACGCCGCTTATACTTCCGCCGCCGTGATTCCAGAAGACAAGCCCCATTTTAGCCGCCGCATAGTTTTCTATACCCCAGCTTAAAAAATCGACAAGCACATCCTCCTTGCCCATATTAACCTGTTCTTTTTCTTCGACAAGGCTTATTTCTCCGCCCGTTACAACATAACGCTGTGTCTTTCCGGCAGAGATCCCGTATGTATCAGCCCATGCACCCGCACCGCCCGTCTGAATGACGAACTTCACGTTCTCGCTTTGTGAGCCTGCGACCATTTCCTCAATGTCGCCGCTCGCAAGCCCGTTCTCGCTTTCAAGGTCGCTGCCGCACATATAGATGAATACCGTCTGTGTGCCGTCCTCGCCCATAGGCTTTTCGGCTTCACGCTGTTTTCTTGTAATGCTTATCCCGTCCGAACCGCTGAACGTCAGCTTTGACGCACGACTGCCCGTAACACTTCCGTCATATTTATTATCACTGCCTTCGCTGCTTTCCGCATTGCCGCCGTCACTCGTCTGCCTGTTGTCGCTTGCCGTGCTGTCGGAAATCTCCTCCTCATCGTCAAGGCAACCGCTTGAAAGCACCGCCGTTGCAAGCACCGATGCCGCAAGCAGTGTCCGTAATATCTTTTCGCTTGTTTTTCTCATAAGCTCTCCTTTTCTCTTGGCCGTAATTATAACCATATTCTCACATTTAATTATAATCGTTTTTCTCGGAAATTGCAACGAAAAGGCACAAACGGCATTTAATCGGCTGAAAACGGTAATCCCCTTTCCATCCCCACAACCCTCTCACAACCACAACTCGCCTCGCACCAACCCTCCCAAACCCGCACTATCCCTTGCTCAGCACCACATTCTTGGCTCCCTTGCCAAAGGGAGCTGGATTGCGACAAGGCTAATTCTTATTATAAATTGCAACATTTTGCGATTTCATAAACGTTAATATCCGCTCAACCCTATCTGTCGCAAGACTGAGGGATCGTTCGCAACCACTACCCTCACCAGCCCTTCCAAAACCTCAACCACCTAAGTAAGCCTTGACTAACCTATTTTTTACAAAAATTTTTTCAAAAACCTCTTGACAAACATCAAAGTATCGGTTATAATTAAAGCATCAAATCAGTAAGCGTTACTGATTTTGTTAAAAACGCTAACAAACAAAAGATTTACAATGATGAAAGGAAAGGTATTTTACTATGAAAAAGTGGGTATGTCCGGTATGTGGTTATGTTCACGAGGGAGATACACCTCCCGAGTTCTGCCCCCAGTGCAAGGTTCCCGGCAGCAAGTTCACAGAGCTTAAGGAGAGCGAGAAGCTTGTATTTGCAGACGAGCACAAGGTAGGCGTTGCAAAGGCAGTTGAAGATGAAGAGATCATTGCAGGCTTAAAGGCTAACTTTGAGGGTGAATGCACAGAAGTAGGTATGTATCTTGCTATGGCAAGAGCCGCTCACAGAGAGGGCTATCCCGAGGTAGGTCTTTACTACGAAAAGGCCGCATGGGAAGAAGCTGAGCACGCTGCAAAGTTCGCAGAGCTTTTAGGCGATGTTGTAAGCGCTTCGACAAAGGAAAATCTCGAGAAGAGAGTTGCCGCCGAGCACGGTGCTACACAGGGCAAGCTCGATCTTGCAAAGAGAGCTAAGCAGTTAAATCTTGACGCTATCCACGACACGGTTCACGAGATGGCTAAGGACGAGGCTCGCCACGGCAAGGCATTTGAAGGTCTTTTAAACCGCTATTTTAAGTAAACGGCTGTGAGCCGTTTCAAATTCCGCCTTTTATAACGATCCGGCTTATCGCAGGATAGCAAAACGGCGGGACTTAACAAAGCGATAATCAATAAAAACGGTTTTAGCCGAGGTTGCGTTATCGGCGGATATTAACGCTACGAATATACAATTAAGGGGTACTGTGAAAAAGTCGCAGTACCCCTTGTTTTTGTATCAAGATGTCGGTTATTCCTTTTTTGAATCTACCATAGCCGCAAGATGCGCCGCCATCAATTTTGCAGTTTCATTACTGAGCGGGTCGGCAGGCTTGCTGTTACCGGTAAGGTGTATGATCTCCTGACGTTTCTTTGCTTTCTCCTTTTTAGGCTCGGGGAGAGAGTTGAAGAAGTCCTCAGATGACACCTCAACATACTTATCATAGTTATCGATATAAGAACGGGCAGTTCCTATTATCTTTGAATATCCCGCATCACCTGAATTCTTCACCTCGGTGAAGAACTGATTTATCCTGTCGTCATGCACCTTTGCAAGGCAGGAGGCAACATAGGTATATGTTGCGGAAAGCTCGGGATTTCTCATAACGTTCAGCGCAAAATCGATAAAATCGTCCTTGCTGTGATAACGCAGGTAGTTGCACGCGGCGGTAACACTGTTATAATAGTTCTCCGAAATTATGACCTTGCCGTCAAGCTCGGTCTGTCCTGTGAGCAATGCGTCAAGCATAGGCTTTGTAAGCTCGTCAACGCCCTGTGCACACGCTACCATATCCGCATCGGGATAGCGCTCGGAGAATGCGTCAAGCTGTTTCGGCAGACGCTTCTGTCCTGATTTCGGCACTACGCCGAGTTTCTGCTTTATAGCATCGTAAGTGTCCGGAGTAACATACTTTCTTGATGTAAGACCTATACGCAATTGTTCTTTTGTCAGCGACTCAAACGGAACGCGGAAGGAAGCGGAAGAAAAGCCTATAGCTTTCTTTTCGCCGTTCTCATCTGCTACCTTCCAGATCTCTCTTAACGGCTGTATCTGCACGGTATAGAACGGCTTGCCTTCTATTGCCGCCGCACAAGCCGCATAGTGTCCCTTAAGAAGCAGAGAATAAAGTCCTGAAAAATGCAGTGAGATGCCGAACAGATCACCGTTTCTCAGCCCCTCGGCAGAAGCCTTCTTGATAAGGGAGGGGTCATATGCGGACGGCTTTTCAGTCGGTATAAGAAAAGGTGCGCTGTACGCCTTGTCGCCTATCACCCTTATATTTCTGCTGCTGTTGCGCAGTTGCTTTGACACGCCGTAGCCCGACCAGAAGAACATACTCTCACCTGCCGTGGGATATGTTTCAACATATGTAACCGCATACAGTCCGTCAGGGAGCAGGCGCATAAACTGCTCAAGCGCGTACTCGGGTGAGCCGCCTGCCGCAAGTCTTGAATATGCGCCGTCTATGCTCTCGGCAATTATAGAGCCGCTTGAAGCACTGCCGTACTCACTAATTACCTTGTCCGCGTCATCATCGTCCATACCTCCGCTTATAGTCATAACCGGGGCATCGTGGGAATAAAGGCAGTACTTGTCGTACTCGGAATTCATACGGCATATGCCTATCTTTGCAAGACCGTCCTTTACCGAGAAAACAAGCACCTCGCTGTCGTCTATATTGATATGCTCACATACTACCTGAGGTATCTTTTCACTCATATTTTTACCTTTGCCCCTTTCGCTTACTTATCCTGCGTTCCGAGCGCAAGGTACTGTTCTATTTTGTCAAGTGCACCGCCGTCAAAAAACGACTTGGGTATCCATACAAGCGGCTCTTTTCTTCTTGTCACGATAAACATTGAAGCTGTTTCGACATAGCTGTCGTTCATTCCGAAGCGTATGATCTCGTGCGGGCTGTATACGCTTTCCTCTGTTGCGGATACGCCTGCCGGGCATATTGCGAACGTGACAGTTTCATCGCTTTCGGTACAGCTCTTTATCATTGACGCGTATTTAAGCTTTGTTACCGCCACCATTATAAGGTATGCTATAACCACTGCGCCGACGGCACAGAAGAACGTTCCCATTCCGAGATACCACCATGTATCCTCGGCAAAGCCGATAAGCATCTGAAACAGTACCGCCGCAAGCACGCCTGCCGCCAGAGCTATGCACCACAGAAATTTGCCCACCTTGCCGATAACGAGCGACAGAAGCGAAGAACGTATTTCTTTCGGGTTGTACTCACCCTTAGCGAATACCGCAGAGTCGGGTATGTCGTAATTTGAAAAGAAACGCTTGTCGGGGAGTATCCCGACCGATATATCACATTCGGTGTCACTGCCGGATATTGCGGAAAGAATTATCGTCTTTGCCGCAGTAAACTGCGAGCGTCCCGAAAATGCACGGTCAGGTATGTGATATGTCTGCTTTCCCGCCGTGATCGCTATATTGCCCTTGTCTATCTTCACCGACGAAACATCGCCCCACTCATATACGTCGGGGTGTGCGTCACCGGGGTAAATTACGGAGAATGTATCGGATATTATATAAGTCGTTCCGTTACTGTCAGTCATTACCTGACCGCACAGATGTTCAAACGCCATTTACTGCCTCTTTTCCGCCCGGATAAAGCAGATGCTTTTCGGGCACAAATACTCTGTTTATTTATCGGCAGAAAATACTTAATTTTAAGCTTCAGACTGTTGAAAAACCTCTTAATTATTAAAAATTGGGGTGTCGAGTATTGCTTGCTCTGCTGGTTTTGCATCGTGCAAAACTTTTGGCAAGCAACCAAAGCATCCTTGCTTTGGGGCGAAGCCCCCGTACAGGTCGTCAGCCATTTGTGCCACTGCATCGTGCAGTGGCTTTATGTGGCTGACTGCAAGCATCCTTGCTTGGACTAGGGGCGGTAGCCCCAGTAATATAGCCCCGGCACGGATGCCGGGCGTGTATGCCACAAGGCTTTGCAGGACGCAAAGCCAACCAAGTATACACAGCCCTTCACCACGGGGAAGGGGTTTGGGGTTTCGGCAAGGATGCCGATATAGAACGCCCAAAGGCTTTGCAAGGACGCAAAGCCCACAAAGCGTTCTTAAAGGGATAGAGAATTCTATTTTTATAAAAACAAACTTTTTCTGCAAACTGATACTTAATTTTAAGCTTTACAGCATTTTTTTACATTCTGTTATGAAATCAGAATATGACGAACATTCCGAAGCACGGAAATTTAAGTGAAAATAAACTGAAAACACCCCGGCGGACTGCTATTTATATGCAAACTAATCTTGACTTTTTTTTGTAAAGCGGTTATAATTATTGATAAGCACGAATTTTGCCGTGCGGCTTTGCTGTGTGAAAATACGGCATCAAAACAAACAGATTAACAAAGGGGTAGGTCGATAGATGGCGTCAGAAAGAATGACGGTTGCAAGAGCTATGGTAAAAGCTCTCGAGGCGGAGGGTATAACAACGGTATTCGGTTATCCGGGTGCGGCTATATGTCCGTTTTATGATGAGCTTATAGGCTCGGGTATACGCCATATACTTGTGCGCCACGAGGTCAACGGCGGACACGCCGCAAGCGGTTATGCGCGTATGACAAGAAAACCCGCAGTTGCAATAGCAACATCGGGTCCCGGTGCGACAAACCTTATAACAGCTATAGCCACAGCTCACATGGACAGCATACCGATGGTTCTTATCACAGGTCAGGTAAGCAGTGAACAGATAGGTCGCGACGTTTTCCAGGAGGCAGATATAACAGGTGCTGCCGAGCCTTTCGTAAAGCACAGCTACCTTGTAAAGGATCCCGAGGAAATGCCGGTCATATTCAAGAATGCATTTTACATTGCAGGCTCGGGCAGACCCGGTCCTGTGCTTATAGATATGCCTTTTGACGTACAGAAGGCAGAGATAGATTTTGAATATCCCGAAACAGTGGATATCCGCTCGTACAAGCCCAGCGTTCAGGGAAACAAGCTCCAGATAAAGCGTGCCGTTGCCGCTATCGAAAAGAGCAAGAAGCCCCTTATCTGCGCAGGCGGCGGTATCTTCACCGCAGGAGCGGAAAAACTGCTTGAGCAGTTTATGCAACTGACCGATATACCTGTTGTAAACACTATGATGGGCATGAGCAGTGTTCCTGCCGACAACCCGCTGTTTTACGGAATGATAGGTATGCACGGTGTCAAGAGTGCAAACTACGCTATCAACAACTGCGACCTGCTGATACTTCTCGGTGCGAGAGTAGGCGACAGAGCGGTCACGGCGATAAGCAGACTTGAGGGCGCAACAGTAATACACATAGATGTTGACCCCGCAGAAATAGGCAAGAATCTTGCCGCAACGATACCCGTTGTAGGCGATGTTAAAAATATACTCGAACAGCTTATATCCTGTGCGCAAAACTACGACCATTACGAATGGAAGCAGGAACTTAACGAGGTAAGAAAAACACAGGACAAGCCGATCGAAGCCGAACCCGAGGGCTGTGTAAACCCCAAGGCGTTCATAAGGCTTCTTGGGCAGAAGCTCCCCGATAACTCCGTTGTATGCGCCGATGTCGGACAGAATCAGATATGGGCTGTCAACAATATCGGGCTCAAAAGCGGCAGATTTATCACATCGGGCGGTATGGGAACGATGGGTTATTCCGTTCCTGCGGCACTCGGTGCAAAGGCGGCGTGCCCCGACAGTGAGGTCGTTGCGGTATGCGGTGACGGAAGCTTCCAGATGCAGTTCATGGAGCTTGCAACGATGATACAGCATGACATTGCGGTAAAGGTGATCGTCATGACGAACAATCGTTTAGGTATGGTAAGAGAGCTTCAGACAAACGGTTATGACAACAGGCTTACGGCGGTATTCCTTGACGGAAGCCCCGACTTCATAAAGCTTGCGGACAGCTACGGCATACCCGCAAAAAGAGTTACGGATATAGCTGATGCGGACAAGGCAATTGACGAGATGCTCTCGGCAAAGGGCTGTTATCTGCTTGAAGTCAGAGTAGCCGAAAACGAAAAGACTATACTGTAAAGGGTGAGCCTATGAAGCATACTATATCAATACTTGTAGAAAACCACGCCGGCGTACTCGCAAGAGTTGCGGGGCTGTTCGCAAGACGCGGTTTCAATATAGACAGCCTTGCGGTAGGCGTTACCGAGGACGAGAAGATCTCGCGCATAACGATCATCGCAGACGGAACGGCTTATACCTTAGAGCAGATCGAAAAGCAGCTCAACAAGCTGATAGACGTTATAAAGGTACGTCATCTGCCCGCAGAAGAGCTTTTATCAAGAGAGCTTGTGCTTATAAAGGTAGCTTGTCAGCCGTCACAGAGGGCTGAGCTTATCTCGCTTGCCGAGATAGCAAAAGCAAAAATTTCCGACATAACGGTAAATACGATGACGCTTGAATTATCCGACAGCGTTCCGCGTATAAAGACGTTTGAGGAACTTTTACGTCCGTACGGAATAAAGGAAACTGTCCGTACAGGCTCAATAGCAATGCAAAAAGGCGGGGCTTCTATGAAGCTGTAAAAGCCACGCTTTAATATACGGAGGCAAAACTCCGAAAACAAATTTAAAGGAGATCTTTAAAATGGCAAAACTTTATCATCAGGAAGACTGCAACCTTTCTCTGCTCGACGGCAAGACAGTTGCAATAATCGGTTACGGCAGCCAGGGACACGCTCACGCTCTTAACTTAAAGGACAGCGGCGTTAAGGTAATCATCGGTCTTTACAACGGCTCAAAGTCATGGGCTAAGGCTGAGGCGGCAGGTTTTGAAGTATACACAGCGGCAGAGGCAGCAGCTAAGGCAGACATCATCATGATCCTTATCAACGATGAAAGACAGGCTGACCTTTACAAGCAGAGCATCGAGCCCAACCTTACAGCAGGTAAGACACTCGCATTTGCTCACGGCTTCAACATCCACTTCGGTCAGATCGTTCCTCCCAAAGATGTTGACGTTATCATGGTTGCTCCTAAGGGACCAGGTCACACAGTACGTTCAGAGTACACTATCGGCAGAGGCGTTCCCTGCTTAGTTGCAGTTCACCAGGACGCTACAGGCAGAGCGCTTGATACAGGTCTTGCTTATGCGGCAGGTATCGGTGGTTCAAGAGCCGGCGTACTTATGACAACATTCAAGATGGAAACAGAAACAGACCTCTTCGGCGAACAGTGCGTTCTCTGCGGCGGTGTTACAGCCTTAATGAAGGCAGGTTTTGAAACTCTGGTTGAAGCAGGCTACGATCCTCAGAACGCTTACTTCGAGTGCATTCATGAGATGAAGCTTATCGTTGACCTTATCTACAAGGGCGGTTTCCAGATGATGAGATACTCCATCTCAGATACAGCTGAGTTCGGTGACTATGAGGTTGGCAAGAGACTTATCACAGAAGAAACGAAGAAGGAAATGAAGAAGGTTCTCGGCGAGATCCAGGACGGTACATTCGCTCGCAACTGGATCATGGAGAACAAGATGGGTCGTTCACACTTCAACGCAGTAAGACGTATCGAAGGCGAACAGCAGCTTGAACAGGTAGGCAAGGAGATCCGTAAGCTGTATGCATGGAATGACGATGCAGGCAAGTCTATGGACGAAATTGCAGACGCTAAGTTCAGCAAGTAATCCGAATTTGTTTTCGACATAAGGATATAAAGTATGACCGCCGTGCAGAGATGTACGGCGGTTTTTATTTACAGCCGGCTACTACTTGCAAATTCGCGACGAATATAGTATAATAATGTATTGACATTTGCAATACAAAACAGCATAATGTGGGTAGTGAACAAGAAAAAATTTTGACTTATATAGAACTACAGGAAAGGACAGACGACTATGAAAAACGAATACATAACAATGCCGGCGCTTGCTCTGCGCGGACTTGTAATATTCCCGGGTATGATACTTCACTTTGACGTTGCAAGAGAACGCTCTATAAACGCCGTTGAAGAAGCTATAGAAAACAACGAAAGACGTATCTTCCTTGTAACGCAGATAGACGAAGAGATCGATGACGTTACTGCCGAAAATCTCTACAAGACAGGTGTTGTTGCCGAGATAAGACAGACGCTGAATACCCCCGATGGGGCAAGACGCGTGCTTGTGCAGGGGCTTTATACAGCAAAGCTTAAAACGATAACCCAGGAAGACCCTTATCTTATTTCGGATATCGCCCCTATGCCTAAACTCAGCGATACACTCAGTGCCGCTGAAAAGACGGCGTTTGTGCGCGCTATCAACAACGAGTTCAGACAGTACAGCGAAATGTCGCCCAGAATGCCTATTGAACTGTACCGTGGTATAATCGGCGAAAAGGATCTGTCAAGACTTATTGATCTTATCGTTTTCAACGTATATTTAAGAGTTGAAGACAAGCAGGCACTTCTCTCCTGCCTGTCACTGCGCAAGCGTGCAGAACTTCTTACAAAGTTCCTGGCTAAAGAGGTCGACATTGTACGTCTTGAGCAGGATATAAACGAGGAAGTAAAGGAAGCGCTCGACAAGAATCAGCGTGAATTCTACCTGCGCGAACAGATGAGAGCTATCTCACGTCAGCTCGGCGAAAGCGACGATCCCCAATCGGAAGCGTTTGAATACATGGACAGAATTGACGAGTGTGGATTTGACGAAGACACGGAAGAAAAGCTGATAAAGGAATGCGAGAAGCTTATGCACCTCTCTCCCGGCTCACAGGAGGCGGCTGTTGTAAGAACATATCTGGATACTGTTCTTGATATGCCGTGGAATGTGTATACACACGGTAAGACAGATATTGCAAAGGCTGAAAAACAGCTCGACCGCGACCACTACGGAATGAAGAAGGTCAAGGAGCGTATTCTTGAAATAGTAGCGCTCAACCAGTGGAAGGACGCTGACAAGAAAGGTCAGATAATCTGCCTTGTAGGCCCTCCCGGAGTCGGTAAGACATCAGTCGCTAAATCTATCGCGACAGCGCTCGGCAGAAAGTACGCCAGAGTATCGCTCGGCGGTGTTCGTGACGAGGCTGATATCCGCGGTCACAGAAAGACATACATAGGCGCAATGCCCGGTCGTATTGTCAATGCGCTCAAGCAGGCAAAGTCTATGAACCCCGTTATTCTGTTTGATGAAATAGACAAGATGGGCACAGACTACAAGGGTGACCCCGCAAGCGCAATGCTTGAGGTTCTCGACAGCGAGCAGAATGTAGCTTTCAGGGATCATTATCTCGAAATACCGATAGATTTAAGCGAGGTACTGTTTATCACAACAGCAAACACGCTTGACACTATCCCTGCTCCCCTGCTCGACAGAATGGATATCATCGAGCTTGGAAGCTATACAAGAGAAGAAAAGTTCCATATTGCAAAGGAGCACCTTGTGCCGAAACAGCTCAAAAAGCACGGCATAAAGTCGCAGGTACGCTTTGCAAATGACGCGATATATACTATAATAGACTTCTACACAAAGGAAGCCGGTGTCAGAAAGCTTGAAAGAAGCATAGCTAAGATCTGCCGTATGACACTTAAAAAGCTTGCATCGGGTGAAGCCGAAAAGATGAATATCAAGGCAAAGGATATTGAGGGCTACCTCGGCGCAAGAAAATTCACAGGCGAAACTATTTCAAAACAGGACGAAGTCGGTGCTGTAAACGGTCTTGCGTGGACATCTGTCGGCGGTACGCTTTTACCGCTTGAAGTACTTGTAATGGACGGCACGGGCAAGATCGAGCTTACAGGTTCGCTCGGCGATGTTATGAAAGAGTCGGCAAAAATCGCGGTCAGCCTGACACGTTCACTTTCACGCAAGTATGAGATCGACCCCGAGTTCTACAAAAATAAGGATATTCATATCCACGCTCCGGAGGGTGCAGTACCCAAGGACGGTCCTTCAGCCGGTGTAACTATGACTACCGCGCTTGTATCGGCGCTTTCGGGCATAGCTGTCCGCAGAGATGTTGCCATGACAGGTGAAATTACGCTCCGCGGTAAAGTCCTGCCTATCGGCGGTCTGCGCGAAAAGACAATGGCGGCATATTCGGCAGGAATAAAGACAGTGGTTATCCCCGATGAGAACAGGGCTGATATGAAAGAGCTCGACGATGTTATACTGAACAACATAAACTTTGTGCTTGCGGATAACATTGACACAGTGCTTAACACCGCACTCGTAAAGCCTAATGTTACCGCGGCTAAGAAAAATACAGGAAAGCTTCCGTCAGCTAAGCCCCGCGCCTCAAGAAAGCCGGGCAAAAGCGTCGTAAAGGAAATATGATATGAATTTTAACAAGGCTGAGTTTTACACCTCCTACGGTCTGTTCAAGCAGATACCGAAGTCCGAAAAAGCCGAGATCGCATTTTCGGGCAGAAGTAATGTAGGAAAATCCTCGCTGATAAACAAGATACTTAACAGAAAGTCACTTGCCCGCGTCAGCTCTATGCCCGGCAAGACTGTGACCATCAATTTCTACTCGGTAGACAACATATACTTTGCGGATCTGCCCGGTTACGGCTATGCAAAGGTATCAAAGTCGGAAAAGCAACGCTGGGCAGGACTTGTCGAGGGTTATCTTGCAGACGACAGAAACCTTGCGCTTGTTTTCCAGCTGGTGGACTTCAGACACCCGCCGACAGCTGATGATATAATGATGATAAACTTCCTTATCGACAATGAGATACCGTTTGTTATTGTTCTTACAAAGGCGGACAAGTTGACTAAGAATGAGCGTGCTAAGCGCAGAGAGGCTCTGCTTTCCGAGATGCCGTGTGCAGAGGATATCCATATGATAGAATTTTCTGCTATGAACGGCGAGGGCGTTGAAGAGATCCGTGAGATAATCGAGGATATCGAGCAGGAAGCAATTGACGGCGATACTCCCGATGAAACAGGCGACGAGCAGTGACGGACATATATTCGCTGACATATGAACAAGCGGAGGAATTGCTGACGGCAAACGGCTTTCGGGCTACACAGTGCGGCAACATATTCCGCGACATATATAAGCGCGGAGAGACAAGCTTTGACGAAATGGCGCTGACATCAGCCGATATTAAAGCGCTTTTATCCGACAGATTTTTCTTCGGAAAGTTAAAAATCGACGAGATATTACAATCTGTAGATACAGTAAAGTATCTTTTTGAGCTGTCGGACGGATGCAAAGTCGAAACGGTGCTTATGCGTCAGAAATTCGGCAACAGTATCTGCATATCAACGCAGAGCGGCTGTAATATGGGTTGTAGGTTCTGTTGCAGCGGAAAGCTCAGAAAACAGCGCGATCTCACCGCAGGAGAGATGATAAATCAGATACTTACTGTCGAAAAACATCAGAATATAACGATTAGTAATATAACTGTAATGGGTATTGGCGAACCGTTTGACAATTACGGCGCGCTGTGCGACTTTCTTGATATAGCAACTGTTCCGGGTGGAATAGAAACAGGAACAAAGCATATCACGGTGTCCACCTGCGGACTGTGTGACAAGATAAAGGAGTTTGCCGAGCGTAAAGATCCGTGCAATCTTGCGGTAAGTCTGCACGCTCCTGATGATGATATCAGAAACACGCTTATGCCGGTAAATCGTAAATACGGCATAGCTGAGGTTATAGAATCGGCTAAGTACTATGTTCAAAAGACAAACCGAAAGGTGTTACTCGAATACATAATGCTTGACGGAATAAACGACAACAGGGAGAATGCGCGGCAGTTAGCGGAGCTTATCGGCGATGCACGGCTGTTTGTAAACCTGATACCGTACAATCCGTCCCCCGACAGCGAGTTTAAAAGGAGCAGTGAGGAAAGCATTACAGCTTTCTATGACGAGCTCAAAAAGAACAATATAAGTGTAACGAGAAGAAAAGAATTCGGTACTGAGTTATCCGCCGCCTGCGGTCAGCTCAGGAGTGACAGAATAACAGGCAACAAGTGAGAGGAACAACAGATGAAATTTTACTGTGAACTTAAAAAGGTAGTAGACGACTCATACGATATCGAAATCGGCAGAGGTCTTTCCGATACACTGATAGATGATATTAAAAACGGACTTTGCGGTCAGATAAAGAAGTTTGCCGTTGTGACCGACAGCATTGTTGAGCCGCTCTATGCGAAAGGAATATACGAAAAGCTTATTGCGGCGGGCTACAGTGCCGATATGTTTGTTATCCCCGAGGGCGAAAAGTCAAAGACAAGAGCGATGAAAGAATTTGTTGAGGACTCGATGCTTGAAAAAGGCTATCGTCGTGACTGCTGTGTTATAGCGGTGGGCGGCGGTGTCGTAAGCGACCTTGCAGGCTTTGTTGCGGGCACATACGGCAGAGGCGTTCCGTTTATAAATTACGCTACTACTCTTCTTGCCGCGGCTGACGCATCGGTAGGCGGAAAGACAGCAGTCGATACCCCCCTTGCGACTAACCTTATCGGACTTTTCAATCAGCCTGAAAAGGTATATCTTGATATTGAAACGTGGAAAACACTGCCCGAAAGACAGCTTTCAAGCGGACTTGCCGAAACAATAAAACACGCCTGCCTTGCAGACGGCGAAATGTTCGATTATCTTGAAAAGAACATTGAAAAGATACTTGTGAACGATAAGGACGCCTGTGAATATATAGCGGAGCATAACTGCGCTGTGAAGTATAAAGTCGTAATGAAGGACGAGCGTGAATCGGGACTGCGTGAGGTGCTTAACCTCGGTCACACTGTCGGCAGAGCGATAGAAACGGTCAGCGACTACAAGCTGCTGCACGGCGAGGCGGTATCAATAGGACTTATCGCACAGGCGAAGCTCGGTGAGAAATACGGTTATATTTCTCACGAAAATATCAGCCGTGTAATAAAGCTGTGTGAACGTGCAAAGCTCCCCATTGCGATTCCCGATTACATCGACAAAACCGCACTGGTCAGAAAGCTGTATACGGATAAGAAGGTTCGTGACGGCAAGCTCAGAATGGTATTCCAAAAGGAAATCGGCGATGTTATGTGCTTTGGCGATAATGATTACGCTAAGCAGATCACCGAGCCGGAGATTGCGGAAGTTATAGACGAAATGTGAAAAAAAGCCTGCACAGATTGAAATGTGCAGGCTTTGATTTTAACTTTTGGTACTAATTTTTAATATATAATTTTATATTATTTTGATAATTAACGTTGACTTTTTAATTTTTTATGTTACAATTTAGAAGACCGTGCAGAACGACATATCCCAGTGACGATGGAAGATTGGAGCAAACGCCCGGATTTATTCCTGATGGCGGATGACAGAGAAGTTTTGCAGGATGCCGGAAAAATCACAGCGGAGATTGCCAAGTCCAAAGCTGAAACAGAATTTGAGAAGTATCGTGTTATTCAAGACAGATTGTTCATGGCGGACTATGACAGGTATCTGCTTGAATTAGAGGAAAAGGCGAAGAAGTAATAAAAAAGCAAATGTAAAAGCATTTTGACACGTATTTTCTGCGATGTCAAAGCCGTTTGGTAGACTACAAGCGGTGGTTATCCTATAATAAAAGTGCAAGGGAGGTGTCATGGCATGGAGCATGATATTGGAAGTAAAATCAAGGCAGCCAGACTTGAAAAGAAGCTGACACAGGAACAGGTTGCCGAAATATTGGGAGTGAGTCGTCAGACCATCTCAAATTGGGAAAATGAAAAATCCTATCCGGATATCATAAGTGTCATTAAAATGAGCGATTGCTACGAAGTCTCTCTTGACTATTTATTGAAGGGAGAGCAAAAAATGAAGACCTATTATGATTATCTCGAAGAAAGTACAAATGTTGTAAAAAGCAACGCTAACAGAAACAAAATTATTACCATCCTATCTTATATGCTTGTATGGGCGGTTGCCATGATTGTGTTCTGGTTCTTTACAAGCGGAAGTGATGCTATGGGTTATAGTTTGATGTTCCTTTGGATTATTCTTCCTGTAACTACATTCGTTGTGTCCATTGTTATCGGCAAAAATGACTTTTGGAAAAAAGGAAAATGGGCATTCACCCTTTTCTTCGGAGTGATGTATATGCTGGCTGAATACGGAACATTTAAAATGGCAAACAACATTGCTTTTGACAAGCTGAATGCACCGGATTGGGGAATGATTGTAGCCGGTGCAATAATTTCTGCAATCGGTATGCTCTTAGGTTCGTTGTGTAACAAGAAGCGTAACAAGCAGAAGAATCAGGATATTTAATGTAGGGCGAATATGAACAAGTTTAGAACAGTTGTATCTATTTTGTGTGGAGTTGCAGGATTGTTCCTTGGAGCCTCGCTTAACAATGCTATTGGTGGATGTATCCTTGGCGTTTTGATTTCTGCGTTACCCCAAGATCAAAAAAGGAAATTGCCGAATATCTCAGAATGGCATCTGTGTCATATTGTATAAAACGTTATGTAGACCCTCTGGTCGATGACGGTATACTCGCCTTAGCAGAACCGAAATCCAAACGGAGCCACACGCAGAAATATTTTACTGTGAAATAAATTGTATAAAACACAAGCCTGCACGAACAACAGTCATTCCGTGCAGGCTTTAATATTCGTTTCAATACGGCTTTTTAAGCAAGGTTTCTTTAAGCGAACAATACTTATCCGCCCAGCATACCAGCCACGCTTCCTTGCTTCTCGGAAGTCTGGTCAATGTCAGCGGCCACATATGATTTATTATTATCCCACGCTCTTTAACCGTCAGAGAAAACGTGTTCCTTGCATTACGTTCGGCGGTCACGGGATGTGAAAATCCGTGCAGGCCGTCCCTTGTGAATGCGCCCTTGTGCCAGTCATAGAGGAAAAAATCGTGCAGAAGCGCCCCTTTTACAAGCGCCTCGATATTTATCTTCAGCTTAAGCCTCTTTGCATACATATAAGCATACAGGCACACCATAAGGCAATGCTCATATGTGGAAACATCGCCGTGCTGAACATACTGCTTCATCTGCTGTACCTTTTCGTTTGCAAGTATCTTTCTTGCTGTTTTTATAAATCTGCGGTCATCGTCTGTAAGCACAAACTTGTTCTTATCTGTCATCATTCTCATCATCGCCGTTATACTCGGCAGAATCCTCTTCTTTTTTTTCACCGGTTCTTGCTTTGAAGCCCGGAATGCGTGACGCAATCACATCAAGGCGCATAATATGAGTGCTTATGTTGCTTATGCTGAATGTGCTTCTCAGCTTATCAACATCAATCTGCTTTCTTGCCGTGCCGAGAAAATCAATCGCCATAACCAGCGAAATGACCGTACCTGCAATACATATAAACCGATACGGCAGATTGTTCAACATATACAACGTAACGTCCGAAACAACATATGTCACGAACAATCCCATTACTCCCCAGAAAAGTGAGGACACCAGCGATATTCTGTTTTTATAGGTTATCCTGAACATACTGTAATCCCAGAACTGCTTGCCGAACATGGTTTCCATAAGCCAGCCCGTGAAGTATTCAAGCGCCGTGCAGGCAATGAGAGCCACAAAGAAAACCTGAAATCCGTTATCTCTGAACGGATGACAGATAAACAAAAGAAGCAGTCCGCCCACTCCGTATATAGGGATATACGGACCTTTGAGGAAGCCCCTGTTTATAGGGCGCCTGTGATACAGCGACTCGATAGTCGATTCCTGCACCCAGCCTGCCATACAATATATACAGAACGTAAATAGCCAATATTCAATTCCGAAATGTTCCATATTATTCTCCGATTTATAATCAATATTATGATGCTGTTCTGTTTAAAATTCTGTCTTTGGATATTGCATTTTCCGCCACAATATCCTATACTCCGATTTTATTATATAATATCTGTTAATTAAAGTCAATTAAATAACTCGCCGTTTGCCGATATGAAATGATTTTTTGTGAAAACTGTCGAATGCGGATAACCATCAGGAACAAAAATCAGTAAAGTTAACATTCGGTTAATAAACGAAAACCCCGGCCTTTCTTAAAGTCGGGGTTTTACGTTCAATTCAGAAGTGCGTCAGTCGATCTCAACCATAACCTTCTGATTGTATCTTACTGCGCCTGCGCGCATAATGGTGCGGATAGCCTTGGCTATTCTGCCCTGCTTGCCTATTACACGTCCCATATCATCGGGAGCAACGTGCAGATGATAAACAACAGTTCCGTCCTCTTTAGGCTCGTCAACTGTTACCCGGATGGCGGACTTGTCATCTACAAGGTCTTCCACCATAGCGATAAGCAATTTTTCCATTTTATTTTCCTTTCAGAAACAGCGATTACTTTTCAGCTGCGATCTTGAGAAGCTTCTTAACTGTGTCTGTGGGCTGAGCGCCGTTAGCAAGCCACTTGTCAGCCTTTTCCTTGTCGATAGATACAACAGAGGGCTCCTTTGTAGGATCGTAATAACCGATCTCTTCAATGAAACGGCCATCTCTGGGGTAACGTGAATCTGCAACTACAACTCTGTAGAAAGGAGCCTTCTTAGCGCCCATACGTCTTAATCTGATCTTTACCATTTTGTTCACCTCATAAAAAATTTAAAGTTTTAGTTTTTATAATCAAAGTGTATTGTCAAACACCATGAATTACCTGTATTTACATAGCAAGCTTACATCGGGAAGCCGCCCATGCCGTTCATTCCTCCCATGCCACCCATGGGGAATTTCGGGAATTTACGCTTTTTACCGCCCTTAAGTCCCATCTGCTTCATCATCTTCTGCATACCTTCAAACTGTTTGAGAAGCTGATTTACATCTTCGACCTTTGTACCGCTACCTGCCGCAATTCTGCGCTTACGCTTGGCATCGATAATTGAGGGCTTTTCGCGCTCTTTTTTTGTCATTGAAGAAATTATAGCCTTAGTACGGTACATTCTGCGCTCGTCTATATCCTCTTCCTTGACCTTGCCCGCTACACCGGGGATCATCTTTATAAGAGATGAGATGCTTCCCATCTTCTCAATCTGTTCAAACTGTGCGTACAGGTCGTTCATATCGAACTTGTTTTCCTGCAAACGCTTTGCGAGCTTTTTCTGCTCCTTCTCATCAACATTTATCTTAGCCTTTTCGATGAGTGAAAGCACATCGCCCATGCCGAGTATTCTGTCAGCCATACGGTTGGGGTGGAACTGCTCAAGATCGTCTGTCTTCTCACCGACACCTGCAAACTTGATCGGCTTGCCTGTAACAGAAAGGACTGACAGAGCCGCACCGCCTCGTGTATCGCCGTCCAGCTTTGTAAGGATAACGCCCGTAATGTCAAGCATATCGTTGAACGATTTTGCAACGTTTACAGCGTCCTGACCGGTCATAGAGTCAACAACAAGCAATATCTCATTCGGCTGAACCTCAGCCTTTATGTCTTTCAGCTCGTTCATCAGGTCCTCATCTATATGCAGACGACCTGCCGTATCAAGAATTACAACATCAAAGCCGTTGTCCTTCGCATACTTTATCGACTCTTTTGCTATCTTCACGGGATTTGTCTGTCCCATCTCAAACACATGAGCGTCAACCGAAGCGCCGACTACCTTCAACTGATCGATAGCGGCAGGACGGTAAATATCGCAGGCTACTAAAAGCGGTCTTCTGTTCTGCTTTTTAAGATACTTTGCAAGCTTTGCGGTATGCGTTGTTTTACCTGCACCTTGCAGACCGCACATCATAATAACGCACGGAGGCTTAGAGGGGAAATCGATCCTTGCCGTATCCGTACCCATAAGCTTTATCAGCTCATCATGTACTATATCTATAACCTGCTGTGCGGGAGTAAGGCTGTTCATGACCTCACTGCCGACTGCACGCTCGCTTACTTTTCCTACGAAGTCCTTTACGACCGGGAAGCTGACATCCGCTTCAAGCAGTGCCATCTTGACCTCTCGCATAGCTTCCTTTACATCTTTTTCATTCAGCTTACCGTGATTTTTCAGCTTGCCGAATACTTTTCCGAGCTTGTCCGAAAGTCCTTCAAATGCCATCAGCCAACCTCCTTATCACAAATTATAATGTATTCTTTATGTTCTCAATAAGAGCTTTCATTTTATCTTTTTCTGCGGCACTGCCGACACTCTTATCGGTAAGTGCTGTCAGTTCATCGCATAAATCGCAGACCCTGCGGTATTTTTCCGCAAAGCCGAGGGTTTCTTCAAGCTGTGTAAGATACTCCTCAGAGGTTCGGATGCACTTGTGAACACCCTGTCTTGTGATACCCATATTCTCGGCAATCTCCGAAAGCGATAGATCCTCGTCATAATAAAGGCTGAGCGTATCATATTGCTTCTCGGTAAGCATACTGCCATAGGTATCGAGCAGTATCGCATTTTCGATATTCTTTGACATTTTGCCGCTCCTTTGTCTGTCCGTATTCCCGGTAACAGTCATACGAACTTAAGCGATTTACCGCCGGCTTACAAGCCGTAAATCTCACAAACCTTTTTGTTGTGCCGTTTTAAGCGGTGTAATGCTGTTTTGGTTTACACCCACCTGATATATTATACACAAAGACCGCCGCTTTGTCAAGTAAAATATGAAAATTTCTCATAAATACTTGACTGCAAACCGATTTAACGGTATTATATACTCATAACCGACAAGGAGAGATCACTATGATAATAACAACTCTGACCTGTATGTGCGTTGACATATTCGATAATACGATAATGCCCGGAGGCGAATCGCTCAATTTCGCCGCAACAATATCACGGCTTACAGATGCACAGGTCTATATAATCGGCGCTGTCGGAAATGACATTTACGGTAAAACCGTGCTTGACAGCATAAAAAACTTTAATATCGACAAAACCCATATCAGAACCGAAAACGGAAACACCGCCTCAAACCGCACCTATCTTACCCCTGACGGCGACCGTTATTATAAAGACGATTCGTGGAACGGCGGAGTTTTCTCGGAGTTTACCCTGTCTGCGTCTGACAGGGAATTATTGCATTCTTCGGATATGGTACATACCACCTTTTCCGGACCGAATTTCAGCGATGTTATAACCTGTTGCCGTGAAAAGCGTTTCCCGCTTTCTGTTGACTTTGATATTTGCAGAGATTTTGATACGATAGAGAAATACCTTGACTGCATATCCCTTTTGTTTATAAGCGGTGATGAACCTACGCTTGAAAAAGCGAAACGGCTCTCGGCAAAATATCCCGACACTATATTCATTGTAACGCTCGGCAAAAACGGAAGCACCGCCTTTTCAAAAGGCACGGCTTATCATTGTGCCGCCGCCGAGGTATCCGAAGTGACAGATACCACCGGTTGCGGCGACAGCTATCAGGCAGGCTTTATAGCAAGCTATCTTGCTGACAAAAACATAGAAACGGCTATGAGCAAAGGCTCGCAGACAGCCGCAGAAACGCTTTCGTTCATCGGCGGATTCAGATATTGAAATACGGCGGAAAAGCTTTTGCTTTTCCGCCGTCATTATTTTATATACTTACCTCGACCGATACGCACTTGCCGCCATACAGCTTTTCGCTGAGCTGAGTAGGCTGTGTGAAGCCTGCGTAAAGCGTATATCTGCCGCTTCTCACCGCTCTTACGCCGTTATCGTCAACCGTTTCAAACGCACTTTCCGGAATATTGACGTTTATCGTCCTGCTTTCCCCGTCAAACAGCGAAACACGCTCAAATGCACAAAGACTGTGATTTTTTACCCCGTTTTCGCTCTTTATATAGACCTGTAGAACGTCCTCCGCACTTCTGCTTCCCGTATTGGTAACATTAACGGTCAGCGTATTGTCCTTGTACGAAATATCCCCGCATTCAAAGCGCGTATAGGTAAGTCCGTAGCCGAACGGATAAAGCACATTGCTTTCGCCCTCGCAATAGCGGTAGGTTCTGTTCTTCATCGAATAATCGGTAAACTCGGGCAGCATATCCGCCGATTTATAGAAAGTAACAGGGAGCTTGCCTGACGGCGATACCTCGCCGAAAAGTATCCCGGCAAGCGCCTTTCCGCCGTACTGACCCGGATACCATGCGTTAATAAGAGCGTTTCCCTCGCACTCGGGATTTACACTGCTTCCCGCCGCAAGCACTATTATAATGGGCTTTCCTGTATTTTTAAGCTTTTGCAGCAGCACACGCTGTACCTCGGGCAATCTTAAATCAGGCTTGTCGCCTGAGGCAAACTCGTTTCCCGTGTCGCCCTCCTCGCCCTCAAGAGTAGCGTCAAGTCCTACACATACAACTGTAACATCTGCCGCTTCGCAAGCCGCAACCGCCTCGGCGTATCTGTCGCCGGGGAGTGCAAGCCCCTGCGTTCTGTCACGGAAAAGCTGACAGCCCTCCGCATAATATACCCTGCCGTCAAACGCGTCCTGTATTCCCTCAAGGAACGTAATGCTTCTGTCGGGCGTACCGTTATAGTTTCCGAGCAACGCCGCACGGCTGTCTGCATTAGGTCCGATCACCGCTATTGAGCTTATCTTGTCACGGTCAAGCGGCAGTATACCGTCATTATGCAAAAGCACCATTGATTTCTCCGCCGCTTCAAGCGATAACGCTTTATTGCCGTCACAGGCGATAATATCAAACGGCAGCTCGTCAAATTCGTTGTCGTCAAGCTGTCCGAGCCTTATTCTTGTGCGCAGAGCATGAATGCAGGCAGTCCTTATATCTTCCTTTGTTATAAGACCCTCTTCAAGCGCCGCCAGAATATGCAGATATGTATTTCCGCAATTGACATCACAGCCGGCTTTAAGCGCCATAGCCGCCGACTGCGGCGCAGTATCGGTAATTTTATGTGTTGTATGAAAGTCCCTTATCGCCCAGCAATCCGACACGAAATAACCGTCAAAGCCCCACTCACGAAGCTTTTCCATAAGCTTTTCAGACGCGCACGCAGGCTCGCCGTTCACCCTGTTATAAGCACCCATTACGCCCTCGACCTTTGCCTCTTTGACAAGCGCTTTAAATGCCGGAAGATAGGTTTCTTCCATGTCCTTTTCACTTGCCTTGGCATCAAACTCGTGGCGCAGTGACTCCGGACCGCTGTGTACTGCAAAATGCTTTGCACACGCGGCGGCGCGCAGGTATTTTTCATCGCCCTGTATGCCTTTTACAAAATTAACGCCTAAGCACGATGTAAGATACGGGTCTTCGCCGTAGGTTTCGTGTCCTCTGCCCCAACGCGGGTCACGGAATATATTTATGTTCGGTGCCCACAAGGTCAGACCTTTGTATATGTCGGTATCACCGTGCTTTTTCGCACTGTTGTACATTGCCCTCGCTTCTGTGGAAATCACCTCACCGACACGATACATCATATCCTTGTCAAATGCCGCCGCAAGTGCGATAGCCTGCGGAAAAACCGTAGCCGTGCCTGCTCTCGCCACTCCGTGCAGACCCTCATTCCACCAGTTATAAGACGGAAGTCCTGCCTTTTCTATGGCAGGTGCGTCATATTTCAGCTGCTGTGCCTGTTCTTCCGTTGTAAGCGTATCAGTAAGTGCTACTGCTCTTTCATAAGCCGAAAGATTTTTGTCTTTATATTTTTCCATATTGTTCTCCTTAAAAAGCCGATGCTTTCGCCCTTTTTTCTGATTGTAACATAATCACGTCCCGATTTCAAGACAAAAATAAACGGGACTGTGCCACAATTCCTCAGCTTATCAAATTCTATCAAGCTTAAATTCAATATATTGTAAAAATGTCAAAACAATAAATATATCGCCAACACCGCTGAAAACAGCATCCGTGCCAATAAGTTGTTAATAATTTCGTGAGTAAATCCGTGCAACTGCACTGTCACCGAAATTTCCAAAAAACGCACTATCCAAAGATATCTGTACAGTCCCCCCGGGTCAAACAGAGCGTCAGCGTCCCGCTTATAACGGGATTTGAAACGCAATCGTTTGTGTGTCTTATAGCCAACACCCCATTATGGCAGAAGAGGAGAGAGGTCAGGAAAGAGGGAGCTTGAGGGAGAAAACCTAAGGGGAGAGGGGAAAGCGCCTTTGGAGCGCCTTCCTCTCTCCCCTTGGGTTGTCTCCCTCACACATAGCAGCAACATCATCAAATAGAATAGCGAACCCGAGAAGTGCTGTCCCGCGAAAAGCACTATCGGTAGCCTGCTACCATAGTAAAAAACACCAACCATTTTCGCTAAGCCAAAAAACATAAACACATCGCATAGAATAGCGAACCCGAGAAGTGCTACCCGATGAATAGAACTATCGGTAGCCTTCTATCATTGTTAATTACTAAAACGTTATAACAGAAGTGCACTAAAAACAGAATTTTTCAACATATCAAAAAAGTGAGCCTAGCGCACTATCTTTGCGCTTCGACTCACTCTTTTCTTTTCCGGGTTGCATCACAACCCCGTGAACATTCAAAAAATATATTTATTTGTCGTTATCCTTCGACTTTCTGTTACTTATAACAGAGCCTGTCACTATTCCGCCGACAAGGACTACCGCACCCACAGTGCTGAGCACTATCCAACCGGGGAACGCATTGCTTTCCGCTGTCTGCTCTGCAATAAGTCCGTTCTTAGTCATTTCCGCTCTTGCATTACTGCCGTTGTCCGCAGGGGATTGCGCATAGGCATAAACGCTGACTGTTAGTAAAGTAGTTGCGAGAGCAACTATTGAAGTGATCGTTTTTAATAGCTTTGTCATAATTTTCAGTCCTCTCATAGTTTTATGCTTTATTGTTATATAGTAAGGTGTATTTTTCTTTCCTGATTTTAGTATATCACATAAAAACTGCAAGTCAATATTTATGACAAAACTGTAACTATTTTGTTACCGGTTTGTAACCTTTTTCGGTCGTTCGTCAGGCGGTTCAACTGCCGAACATTTACCTGTAGACAAATGAGGGCTTTCATTATACAGAAAAGCGGCTGACAGCCCTAAAAGGCATCAGCCGCATAATGAACATAATTGTATAACCCATATATACATTATTGATCAAACAATATAGTTAAATCATGTCCGAAGCATATCATACACACTGCTATGTACAAAATCGGATTTGAAATAATGACAATCAACCGTTCTAAACCCGTTCTGCATTTTCGTATGAAATAAATTGTTGATAAAATAACGAACAAGAAAATAGCACACCATGCATAAATGACAGAATCCAACAGTTCGTTCAGAAGACAAGCAATAAAGATAAAAATTAAAGAAATCACCGGCACGATAGCCCTGTCTTTAAGATAAAAGCTTGTATCGGTTTTGGTGATCAGCGTAATTACTATCGGAAGAAATCCGCCAAGTAAAGCGCTGAACAAACAGCCGAGCCTTAAAGCGTTTAATTCTTTGCCAATAGAAAAAATGACAAAAGAAATTACAAATATCAGACATATTGATATTGGAAAAATCAACGAACCGATAAGCTTTCTGCTTGTAAAATTATGCTTCATGAAACCTCCGATACCAAAACGCTACAGTTTAGTTTTGTTTTTTGCAGACCAATCTTGTTAATTTTGCCAAAGCAAAAGACGGCAATTGTACAACAAGCATTTCTAATACTATAATTACCGCATCGGTAAAAACATCGGGATTAAAAAATTGGGAACTTCCCCTATGGAGATAGTATAATAAATACACCCCCTCGTTTTCGAATATCAAGACAAACAGAAGTGTAATAATCGCACCGCAGAATATTGCGTATACGGGCAAATCAAAACAAAGAACAGCCAGATACGTTATAAGTATTACCGCAACGAATGAGCAAGCTATTTGGATGTCATCAAAACTGCCGTTCATAGCGTACATAATAGAATGAATAAGTATATGCATTAGCAACACCAATACTTGCATCCCGATACCTAAACTTATGTTTTTTGCAATCTTCATTTGATCCTCCTGTCTGCCGATGTTGAATCAGATAGTATAACACCTGTAATGTATATTCTTTTTTCCTGATTTCAGTATATCATACAAAAAACGTAAGTCAATATTTATGTCGAAACTGTAACTGTTTTGTTACCGATTTGTAACCTTTTGGGTTAGTTCTCCGCTATCTCCTCAATAACGCATTTGCCGCTTAAAACCGATGTTGCAATATAAGTATCATAATCGTCGTCAGGAGCTTCGCCGTTATACACGGCAGTTCCTGTTTTTGTCAGCTTTTGCTCATTACCGCCGAGCTTTACATCAACCGAACCCGATGTCACGCTGTAGTCGATTTTAGCCTTGGTGTTTTTCGGCAGAGCGATATAGGTTCTTCCGCTCGCCATATCAAGCTCAGCCTCGGTGATTTCTCCCGTACAATATATCGAAAGACTGCCTGACATCAGATCTGATCTTATCGTACCGCTAACGCCTGTAGCCTCGACCGATCCCGAGCTTACCTTGAATTCATTTCTTGCAGCATTAAGGCCATTGAGCACAACCTTTCCGCTCTTGCAATCCACTTTCAGATCACCCGATATCACACTGTTCTCGGTGTAACGACCTGTAAGCTCTACACTGCCCGATGCAACATCAAGCGTCAGATTCTCTGCCTGAGCGGTTGAATTTATAACTCCGCTTGCGAGCGATATATCCGATTTTTCCGCAAACGGAATATCTCCCGTTACTGAACCCGATGCGATATACATTTCCATATAATCCAGCTTTTTTGAACATCTGTATCTTTCGGGAAGTGATATTTCGATCTTTGCGGGAACAAGGTTAAATGTGAACATAGGAAATAAAAACGAGTCCTGAATTTCATGAATGATAAGCTCGCCCTTATCAATTCTACAATCAAGCTTCTTGTTTTTATCCGATGCAGTGTACTTTACAACTGTTTTTCCGTCATTGTTATAACTGAATACGGTTTTTGCGCTGAGTACAGTCATATCTATTCCGACGTATTTATTATACTGCGTATTTTCACTATCTTCTTTGCTTTCCTCAAAGGTATATGTAGTGGTTTTCATATTTTTCTCCAGTTTATCGTTCATATACTTCTCTCCCTGTACCGCTACCGGTAACGCCAGAATGGCACAACCTGCAATACCGACGATCAGAAGAGCCGCCGAAATAATAAGTATTATTTTCTTCATCAAAATTCCGCCTTTCTTCCGGTAAATGCCTTTACATGAAGCCTTGCTATTGCTTTGATCATGCCGACAAATGCCTTTATCGCATTCGGAATAAACACCGCTGTTATTCCACCCAGTCCGAGCACCGCAAGCCCTGCAAATACATTGAATATTCCGCCGAACAGTATCGTTGTGAGGCTGTCGGGGATAAACGGAACAAATACCGCTACAATATTTGCAATGCCCGATACAATAAAGGCAAATGCTACCGCGACATACGTTATGACGAGTGCAAACACTGTCGGTATGACCCAGTCAAGCACAAACAGGTCAAGCAGTATCACGCCCGTTATCAAGCCTCCGCTTATCCTGCCTGTATCGGATGCTACAGTACCCGCTTCATCTGTGTGCGGCATATTGTTATTGCCGTGCTGTGTGTTTTCTGTGCCGCCACCGGCATATTCCATTATTATTTCCGCAGGGTCGCCGAGCTTTTCGCATATCTCGCTTTCGCTTTCGCCGTTCTCTGCTCCTTCGGAAAAATGCTGTTCGAAATCCTCTGCCATTTCATCAAAAGATAACGAATACCTTTTCGCTTCTTTTTGCAGAGCTTCCATAAACTCTGCCTTTGTCTGATAAATCATACTTTGTTTCCCCCTCAATCTTCTATTCCTATTATTCTGTTGACCGATTTATAGAAATCTGTCCATTCGGTGAGCTGTGCCGCCAGCTTATTTCTGCCGACATCGGTCAGCGAATAGTACTTTCTTGACGGTCCTTCGCTTGATTCTACAAAGTAGTAGGTTATACATCCTTCGTCCTTCAATCGCTTCATAAGCGGGTAAATCGTACCCTCGGTAATGTGTATACTCTCGGAAATCGAGTTTACCAGTTCATAGCCATAGCAGTCGCGCTTTGACAGCAACGCCAGCACGCACAACTCCAATGTTCCTCTTTTAAGTTGCGGATTCATACACTGCTCCTTTCTGTTTTTTCTTCCCCACATTTAGTATATCACAATGTACTGTGTGTTGCAAGGTAGCTAATACGAAAATTCAACAAAATATTTCAGCTGTTTTTTGTGAAATGTGCACAAAAGCGCAGAAAAAAGTATTCGGTTCAATGCCTGCTTTTTTACACAGCATATAAAAAGCCGGAACAACCAATCGGCTGTCCCGGCTCTCAGACTGCCGAAAAACCTATTGTATATATAAATGGGGTCGCAGGGGCGAAGCCCCCGACAGGGACTAGGGGCGGTAGCCCCAGCAAAATAGCCCCTTTCCCAGGGAAAGGGGTTTGGGGATAGGGATAGAGAATTTGTTGCGTTTTATAAAAACAGACTTTTTCTACAGACTGAAAGCCGGAACAACCAATCGGCTGTCCCGGCTTTGATATATCCGAATTAAATCAATTCAATCAAACACTGCTGTGCTTCTTAACGTAGTCTACAACTTCGTCAACAGTTGTGAAAGCCATGCTTACGCAGGTATCTGCACAACCATAGTAGATAGCAATTCTGCCTGTATCTGCATCGCAAAGTGCTGCACAGGGGAATGTAACGTTCTGAACGTCACCTACGCACTCATAGTACTCTCTGGGGTTGAGGAGGTACTCAGCGCAACGATACTTAACCTTCCAGGGCTTGTCAATGTCAAGGATAGCAGCTGAGAAGCTGTATACATAACCATTGCAGCTCTGAAGAACGCCGTGGTAGAATACCAGCCAGCCTTCGCTTGTTTCTATCGGGATAGGACCTGCACCGATCTTGAGTGATTCCCAACCCTTCATGGGAGCCATTACATGTCTGTGCTCGCCCCAGTACTTCATATCGGGTGACTGTGAAAGGTACATATCGCCGAAAGGAGTATGACCGCTGTCTGAAGGACGGCTGAACATAACGTACTTGCCGTTTATCTTACGGGGGAACATAACACCGTTTCTGTTAAAGGGAAGGAATGCGTTTTCGCACTGGTGGAACTCCTTGAAGTCCTTTGTCCAGCCCACACCGATTGTAGGCTTCCAGCCGTAAGCGTTACACCATGTGATCCAGAATCTGTCTTCGATCCATACACATCTGGGGTCATAGCCATACTGCCAGGGGTTAGCTTCTGCTGTTTCGGGATCATCGTTGATCCACTCAACCTTTTCCTCGTTGATGTTCCAGTGTACGCCGTCCTCTGAGAAACCTGCGTGGATAGCCATGTTTCTTTCCTTGTCGTCAACACGGAAAACACCTGCAAACTTGCCCTTTTCGCTCTCGAAAGGAACAACTGCACTGTTAAAGATAGAGTTGCTTGTAGGAAGAAGGTCACGGGGGATTATGGGGTTGTTATCTGCACGCCAGATAACGTCCTTGCAACCTGCGGGACGATCCTGCCAAGGGATGTTCGGTAAAGATGTACCGTTGATTACTTTTACGTTCATACTTGATTCTCCTTGATAATGTCATATTTCCGTTAAGAAGCGTCAAACGCTCTTTGTATTAAGTATATCATAGTCATTCTTTAAATGCAAGAGTTTTTGTTAAAATTTTTTACTTAATTTTTAGACTAATAAACTAAAAGATGAGTAAATTTTGGACGTAAACTCAGGCACGGATAATCTCTTGAGTTACACTCTCAGTGGAGGGAGACGCCAGACTGACACAATGCGGACATTTCAATCCACGCCCTCATGTAGAGGGTGACCTTTTCGAAAAGAGCGCAAGACTTGCCGAGCTTATTTCAATCCTCGCCCTCGTGTGGAGGGCGACAGTCATTTATAAGACGTGGCAGTCCAACCTTTGCATTTCAATCCTCGCCCTCGTGTGGAGGGCGACTAATTCTTGCGGTGCTTTTATCGACAGTTACATAATTTCAATCCTCGCCCTCGTGTGGAGGGCGACAAAAATTCGGAAAATCGGAAATAATAACGGAAATATTTCAATCCTCGCCCTCGTGTAGAGGGCGACCTGCTTCGAAGTGATAGATATAACCGTCAACGATAATTTCAATCCTCGCCCTCGTGTGGAGGGCGACTATTTATATCAAGTATCCCCTCGTGATCGTCATATTTCAATCCTCGCCCTCGTGTGGAGGGCGACTTACGCCTCGTCTTTTCCCATCAGCCCATGTGTATTTCAATCCTCGCCCTCGTGTGGAGGGCGACCAGACTTCTGATAACCGCGCTGAGAACTAAAATATTTCAATCCTCGCCCTCGTGTGGAGGGCGACCTGCACAAAATCCAACATTTCTTTAACATATGAATTTCAATCCTCGCCCTCGTGTGGAGGGCGACCGACTGGCATTACGGGCTACACATTCCGCAATGGATTTCAATCCTCGCCCTCGTGTGGAGGGCGACTGGCTTATACACAGCTGGAATGTGCAAGAGAGAATTTCAATCCTCGCCCTCGTGTGGAGGGCGACGTCTTGTCACGGTATCTGCCGTAATATGTAGCATCATTTCAATCCTCGCCCTCGTGTGGAGGGCGACGTCATCTTGACCGTATGCTCAAGCACTACCTGATTATTTCAATCCTCGCCCTCGTGTGGAGGGCGACGGTATACAGACAGGCGATCTTGACCACATAGCAAATTTCAATCCTCGCCCTCGTGTGGAGGGCGACCCCGACTTCATCAGCCGTATACGCAGGCTTGCTTTCATTTCAATCCTCGCCCTCGTGTGGAGGGCGACGCAAATAGCGGGCTTCACTGTTCAGCCAATCTTCATATTTCAATCCTCGCCCTCGTGTGGAGGGCGACTTTGCCGTATCTTCTTCAATTCGCCCTGCGGCAAGATATTTCAATCCTCGCCCTCGTGTGGAGGGCGACATAACAGGAGGTGGCAGTATGGCACATCTTGAAGATTTCAATCCTCGCCCTCGTGTGGAGGGCGACCGGGGATCGGGAGCAAACGGCTTATACGCCGATAATTTCAATCCTCGCCCTCGTGTGGAGGGCGACGCCGATTCCGACAGAAATCAGAGAACCTGCAAGGAAATTTCAATCCTCGCCCTCGTGTGGAGGGCGACCGACCTGTACAGCCTATGACGCTGTGGAATATGAATTTCAATCCTCGCCCTCGTGTGGAGGGCGACGGATTTAAATATGAACGTCATTTGTTAAATGATGATTTCAATCCTCGCCCTCGTGTGGAGGGCGACTAGGACAGTTCTTTTCGCGCATTCGCTCTCTTGCATTTCAATCCTCGCCCTCGTGTGGAGGGCGACCGCTGACTGTAACACAGGAGTGCTGTTCAGCACATATTTCAATCCTCGCCCTCGTGTGGAGGGCGACAGGATAAAAATTCCTATCGGAAATGCGAATAACAAATTTCAATCCTCGCCCTCGTGTGGAGGGCGACCTTTTAACGATTTGTACACTTGCACAATAAAACATTTCAATCCTCGCCCTCGTGTGGAGGGCGACCTTTGGTATCTTAACCGCTTCTGCGCAGTCATAGTCATTTCAATCCTCGCCCTCGTGTGGAGGGCGACACATCATGGTGTAATGCGGTTTCTGATACATACGACATTTCAATCCTCGCCCTCGTGTGGAGGGCGACTTATACATCATAAATTTTTAACCCCAAAAAATTAAATTTCAATCCTCGCCCTCGTGTGGAGGGCGACAATTAAAAGTGATGTAATTAGGGGGCTATTATCATTTCAATCCTCGCCCTCGTGTGGAGGGCGACGAACGAACGGTTATTTGACAAATCATAATCGTATGATTTCAATCCTCGCCCTCGTGTGGAGGGCGACCCCTATCACGCTACCGAATGGATAGATTTTTATTTAATTTCAATCCTCGCCCTCGTGTGGAGGGCGACAAAAATTCGCTCGGTCGCTATCACAGCGGAGTAATTTCAATCCTCGCCCTCGTGTGGAGGGCGACTTGCTATACTGCGCCTTCTCAGGATTGTCTATGTATTTCAATCCTCGCCCTCGTGTGGAGGGCGACACGCGTTGCGTTAATGTTACATATTACGATGCGCATTTCAATCCTCGCCCTCGTGTGGAGGGCGACTTACTCGCTTGCGCTCAAGCTCCTGACGCTTGGATTTCAATCCTCGCCCTCGTGTGGAGGGCGACAGGCGCAGAAGTGAAGTGCGGTACATTTACCGATATTTCAATCCTCGCCCTCGTGTGGAGGGCGACGGATTTAATAGTTCTTGCCGATTTTATTTTATAGAATTTCAATCCTCGCCCTCGTGTGGAGGGTGACTTTGATAATATCTGAACCTGAGGGAAACGCTTGCAATTTCAATCCTCGCCCTCGTGTGGAGGGCGACCATATAACCGAGTTTTTTGAGTTAGTCGATTATGCATTTCAATCCTCGCCCTCGTGTGGAGGGCGACTTATTCCATTGATGTGGAATGAAATAAAAAAATTATTTCAATCCTCGCCCTCGTGTGGAGGGCGACAGCTGCTTACGATCCTTGTTGCTTATGTCGTTTCCATTTCAATCCTCGCCCTCGTGTGGAGGGCGACGAGTTCCTATGGATAGGAAAGAAAGAGGTCGTGTATTTCAATCCTCGCCCTCGTGTGGAGGGCGACTTGGACAGTGCTGTGCTACTTGCAGATGTTGCCTTATTTCAATCCTCGCCCTCGTGTGGAGGGCGACCGCCGCACTTTGTAGCAATTTCCGACAGTATTTTATTTCAATCCTCGCCCTCGTGTGGAGGGCGACCTATCAGTTGTTACAGTAACGGATTTTCCAATCGATTTCAATCCTCGCCCTCGTGTGGAGGGCGACAGGAGTTATTATGGATAGTGTAAAAAAGACGTATATTTCAATCCTCGCCCTCGTGTGGAGGGCGACGTGTGTCAAAAACACAGATGTTTCCTATGATGCGTATTTCAATCCTCGCCCTCGTGTGGAGGGCGACCATTTCTTTAACGTATGATAATTCGCACGAAGCCGATTTCAATCCTCGCCCTCGTGTGGAGGGCGACTAATTCACACGAAGCCGATGGGCGCAAATACTCATCATTTCAATCCTCGCCCTCGTGTGGAGGGCGACCGAATTTGTTTATCCACGAAATGCCAACGTTGCGATTTCAATCCTCGCCCTCGTGTGGAGGGCGACAAAATTAGAAAGAGGTGATAAAATGACAACAGGAGATTTCAATCCTCGCCCTCGTGTGGAGGGCGACAGCAAAGAACCGAAGTTCAGAGCAGAACCGAGAACATTTCAATCCTCGCCCTCGTGTGGAGGGCGACAAATCCCCTTAGCAACTGCGCAAATCCGCATTGCTAATTTCAATCCTCGCCCTCGTGTGGAGGGCGACGTTCCATGCAGAAGTCAATCAGAAATTCGGGAGTATTTCAATCCTCGCCCTCGTGTGGAGGGCGACATCCGAAAAAGAAGATTGTCGGTATATCCATTTATTTCAATCCTCGCCCTCGTGTGGAGGGCGACCCGTTTCGGCAATCCGTGTACAGTCAATACTATTATTTCAATCCTCGCCCTCGTGTGGAGGGCGACAGATGAAAATATATCCGATATATCCAAATTAGATATTTCAATCCTCGCCCTCGTGTGGAGGGCGACTTATAACACAAATTTGTGTTGTCTATATAAAATATTTCAATCCTCGCCCTCGTGTGGAGGGCGACGTGTGAACAAGAGGAGTTAAAGGAAAAGCGAAAAAATTTCAATCCTCGCCCTCGTGTGGAGGGCGACTGAAGCAACTCAATTTTTGAAGCGATTTCTTTACTATTTCAATCCTCGCCCTCGTGTGGAGGGCGACACTTTCCGTCTTGCAGGTATCAATCGTATGTTGTATTTCAATCCTCGCCCTCGTGTGGAGGGCGACTAAACTGTGTGTAAAAATCTCCGTCTGCATTATATTTCAATCCTCGCCCTCGTGTGGAGGGCGACAATAACATTTGTTATTATTATACCTACATTGCTTATTTCAATCCTCGCCCTCGTGTGGAGGGCGACTTTGGAAATGGCTTCTATTCTCGAGATAATATCATTTCAATCCTCGCCCTCGTGTGGAGGGCGACCTTCCATAAAATTAACTCCTTTCGAGAATATATAATTTCAATCCTCGCCCTCGTGTGGAGGGCGACGCCTGTAACCTTGCCTTTTGCGAGCATCTGACCGTATTTCAATCCTCGCCCTCGTGTGGAGGGCGACAGCACTGATTATGGAACGAGCTACGTCCCTTGCTATTTCAATCCTCGCCCTCGTGTGGAGGGCGACAGGGCACACTGGCGATGTTACGGCTCAGAGAGGACAATTTCAATCCTCGCCCTCGTGTGGAGGGCGACGAGTTACACACGCAAGGCTATGCATACGGTCATCATTTCAATCCTCGCCCTCGTGTGGAGGGCGACGTAACTTGCTGTTAACTTGCAACTAAATGTTATAAATTTCAATCCTCGCCCTCGTGTGGAGGGCGACTGTAGAGGTTATCTCTCTTGTACAGTACAAGTAATTTCAATCCTCGCCCTCGTGTGGAGGGCGACTGAATTTTTCCGAGAGTTCTACTACGGTATCTAATTTCAATCCTCGCCCTCGTGTGGAGGGCGACCCCGTTGGGGCGCACTTCCCCCCCTACTAGCCACTATTTCAATCCTCGCCCTCGTGTGGAGGGCGACCGACTTGTACAGCCTATGACGCTGTAGAATATGAATTTCAATCCTCGCCCTCGTGTGGAGGGCGACTAACAGCAGCGGATTTGAAAACAGGCAGTAAAAATTTCAATCCTCGCCCTCGTGTGGAGGGCGACAGTAGTAGTACAACCATTACTCTGAAAAGTGATCATTTCAATCCTCGCCCTCGTGTGGAGGGCGACGCTCGCCGTGAGTGCGAGCGGGGTCCCGCCTATAATATTTCAATCCTCGCCCTCGTGTGGAGGGCGACCAGGTGCGACACGATGTCGCACCTGTAATTACAGAATTTCAATCCTCGCCCTCGTGTGGAGGGCGACTGCCGAGCAGATGAAACAGATAAGGCTCGGTATCATTTCAATCCTCGCCCTCGTGTGGAGGGCGACGTAAATATCTGCCGTTTATTCCGATACCGCTTGATATTTCAATCCTCGCCCTCGTGTGGAGGGCGACTTAACATTTGATACACGCATTACATTTGATGATGATTTCAATCCTCGCCCTCGTGTGGAGGGCGACCCTGGTCCGGTGGTAGCAATTTAATCAGATCAGCAATTTCAATCCTCGCCCTCGTGTGGAGGGCGACGCTCTACAAGTACGAAAAAGAAAAAGAAAAAAACATTTCAATCCTCGCCCTCGTGTGGAGGGCGACGTGCATACAAGGAAAATCAATCGGCAGAGCTGACATTTCAATCCTCGCCCTCGTGTGGAGGGCGACGGGAGTGGGATATAACACCCACTCCCCACGGGGATTTCAATCCTCGCCCTCGTGTGGAGGGCGACAAAAGATTTATGTTACCCGAGCATAGAAACATTAAATTTCAATCCTCGCCCTCGTGTGGAGGGCGACGTTTCAAAATCACGGCAACCTTGACCGGACATTTCATTTCAATCCTCGCCCTCGTGTGGAGGGCGACGAATATCTCGCAGAATGCACTGCTGATTATTCCGATTTCAATCCTCGCCCTCGTGTGGAGGGCGACATAAACTCGATGATTTTCATATTGAGTGGATTGAATTTCAATCCTCGCCCTCGTGTGGAGGGCGACGAATGAAGCGTTCTGCAAGATAACATACGGTCGGCATTTCAATCCTCGCCCTCGTGTGGAGGGCGACAAAGAATTTTGTTGATGATGTAATCAATAATCATATTTCAATCCTCGCCCTCGTGTGGAGGGCGACTTTATTGCGGCAGTTGGATACTTTGACGCTTTCCGATTTCAATCCTCGCCCTCGTGTGGAGGGCGACTGCAACGCTTGACGATCTGACGATATTTAATTACATTTCAATCCTCGCCCTCGTGTGGAGGGCGACTCGCCCTCGTGTGGAGGGCGACATATAGCTGAAATTTCAATCCTCGCCCTCGTGTGGAGGGCGACCCTCAGTAGTTTTTCTATTTCTGATGTTGTAAACATTTCAATCCTCGCCCTCGTGTGGAGGGCGACATTTTTCAACCATTCTCCGGTATTATCTTCTTTATAGATTTCAATCCTCGCCCTCGTGTGGAGGGCGACGCGCTTGCGTGGTCAATCGTTAAATGTACATCAGATTTCAATCCTCGCCCTCGTGTGGAGGGCGACATGCAACGCTTGATGATTTGACTATTTTCAATTATATTTCAATCCTCGCCCTCGTGTGGAGGGCGACTCCCATTCCGTGTACAAATTAACAGCACCTTGAAATTTCAATCCTCGCCCTCGTGTGGAGGGCGACATCACATCCTTTAAAAATGATCACGATAAACATCAATATTTCAATCCTCGCCCTCGTGTGGAGGGCGACGTTTGGCTTGTACAGCGATTTACAGTGCTGTTTTTATTTCAATCCTCGCCCTCGTGTGGAGGGCGACTGTTCTTGAACAAAATCTAACATTTCTTTAACATATTTCAATCCTCGCCCTCGTGTGGAGGGCGACAAATAGTGCCTTCGACATAGATTTTCCGTTACAGATTTCAATCCTCGCCCTCGTGTGGAGGGCGACTTATGCGTTTGATTCGGGGTATCTCATTCCTGATATTTCAATCCTCGCCCTCGTGTGGAGGGCGACACATTTGGCACAAAATAAACGACTGCTTCAAAGTATTTCAATCCTCGCCCTCGTGTGGAGGGCGACTATCAATGCCTTGCTTTCGTTCTTCGAGCTGTAGTATTTCAATCCTCGCCCTCGTGTGGAGGGCGACAGCAAATTTATACAAAAATCAGCGCTATTTCAGGAGTAAATACAACATTTCAAATATGATTTCTCCTGTTAAACCGATCGCATATAAATTTGCGCTTTGATAATTTCCTTTATAAGTAAATTATCGTGTGCGAATGTCCACAGAAAAATCTGCGAGCTATACATTCGCGCAAAGTTAAAAAATTAAAGGTTCTTCAACCTTGATAGCCGGTTTAGCGCCATAATGCTCAACCCGGTTTGAATATTTATCGCCGAGATTATAAAACCGTAAACTATCTTTTTCAGTATCGATAAGCTTTGTAAGCTTGAATTTCAACTCGCGAGCCTGTGCCGCATCGACAACACATTCAAATACGGAATTCTGAACTCTGATACCGTAATTGATACATTGCTTTGCGACTTTTCTGAGTCGGCTCTTTCCCTCCGATGTTTCAGTATTAACATCATAAGTTATCAGCAAAAGCATATCTACCTCCAGAGCAGCATGGGGTATTCATCAAGGTCACCCCTGATATAGCGCGAAAGCAGTAGTGCCTGAACATACGGTAACAAGCCCCACTCGACCTTTTCTTTGAGGAATGGATGAGTTACCGCTTCCTGTTTTCTGCTTTGCCAATGTGTAAGGAAAAGTTTCCTACCGTCTTCGCTAAGCAATACTGCACCGTCTTCCCTCACATCAAAATCATCGTTCCCGATTATGCGTTTGTTGATAAGACTTACAACAAATCTGTCACACATAATTGCACGGAATTCTTCAACAAGATCCAACACAAGAGAGCGTCTGCCGGGACGATCAGTATGCATAAATCCCACATAAGGGTCAAGTCCGACTGCTTCAAGAGCTGATGTACACATACCTGTTGCAATTGAATATGCAAATGAAAGCAAAGCATTCACGTTATCCAGGGGCGGACGCTTGCTACGCACAGTAAAACGGAATTCATCCTTCTGCTGTAAGATCAGCTCGTCAAATACCGAAAAGTACAGTTGTGCCGATTCGCCCTCAATTCCTCGCAGAGTATCAATATCGGTAACATTCCGACACTTCAATATTGCCTGCGAAAGAAGCTCGGAGCGGCTTTTCAGCTTTTCTACATCTACCTGCAGGGAATGATCCCTGACTGCTCTATCAATAACATAGCGGCTGTTGTAAAGCTTTCCTATGATAAAGTTTCTTGCTATTGCAAGACTTCTCTCTTCATTATCCGCAATGCGATACTGCTCTCTTCTGAGATAAACATTTCCGCTCACCGCGCCCTCGGCTCTGGCAAGAAATTTTCCGCTGCGGCTCATAAAGTTGAGCCCGATATTCTCTTCTGTGCACTTATTCATAAGCGCCGGACTGGCTCCTCTGCCCCCGAACACAACTATATCTTCGATATTGTGTAGCGGAAGCCTGATTTCGGTGTCGTCTTTTGCCCGCATCACAATATTCTCACCATCAAGAAACAGATACTTATCCGGAGTTGTGATATAAAGCGTATTTCTGAGTTTTCTCATTCACTGTCCCCTTTCAGACGGTTTCTTATATATTCGGATGCAGACGAAGAAGTTGCCGCAGGAAGACATAGATCATTCATCGAACAGGCTTTACAACTCTTACTCTTCTTTACCACGGGAGTGTGGTGTGCGCTGTATAGTCTGTGCATTTCATTGACTACAGAAGAAAGCCTTTCTCTGAGCTCCTTTGTAAATTCCACTTTTACACGCCGTCTTATCTCTCCGTAATACATATAACCGTACGGTATGTCACAGCACAGCATTTCCTCAAGGCAGACAGCCTGTGCGATAAGCTGAAGATCATTACAATCGCTGTCTATGGGTTTTCCGCGTTTGTATTCCACAGGTATGACGCTGTATTTACCTTCTCTGCCGAAAAGACCGATCCCGTCTTTCGATTTATGAAATTCAACTATATCGCATTCGCCGCTGATTCCGTATTCTGATGATGAAACCGGCATACTTCTGGTAATAATAACATCTCTACGCGTTTCGGTAAAATCTCCGTCGTGTGCATTACGATGAAGAATATTGCCGTCAACAGTCAGGTAATTATCATTCCACTGCATTTCTATATATGACAATGCCCATCGCCTTTTACAGAACACAAAATGCTCTATGCCGGAAATCATCAGATATTCATCTTCGTTATAACTCATTACATATTATCAATTATTTCAGGCTGAACAGCGCCCTCGGGATTATTTAGTATAATATCATAATCATTTACCGAAGTAGCCGCTTTTCCTTTAAGCTCAGCTTTTTCCTTTATCTGAACCGAATTATGTATCTTAGCAGAAGATACCGTAGGAGTTTTACTGTCATGCTTCCACCAATAAACTCTGCATACCTGCATACTACCCTCCGGACGAGCAGAAGAGCAATCGTTTTCAAACAGTGTTGCAAGCGCCTGCTTTATCTTTTCCGCATCTTCATCACTGAAGCCTGTCTTTTCGGCAAGCTGGCAGTTGATACTGCCTTTGAAAACATACAGTCCGAATTCTATGCGATGCTTATAACCAAGTGTAGATGAATCCTTTTCATTTTTTCCGCTTTCGCTATTAACACTTTTGGTTATCCTCATGCTTGATATATATATAGGCGAAACACTCTTAGCTATACTGAGCGACACCGGTCCTCTTACACTTGCTGAAACATTTTCGTCTTTAGTTTTTCCCTTAAGCGCAAATACCTGACCGAAGCTGCGAACATCTATCCACTGTTCACAAGCGATTCTTGCATACTCATCTTTGTCTGTATTTTTGCCCGAAGATACTTTTTTGAGTTCTTCACAGGAATCCGCTCTTGCTCTTAAGCTGTCACATCCGTCATCGCATTTGTCGTCACTCTGTACGAATATTTTTTCGTCCATGTCCTGAAGTCGATTGCGTATTTTACGCTTGATGCAAACATCCGAGATCTCGCCCAAGCCCTGAGAGTTTATTCTGGGGCAGTTTCCGCTTAATGGGTCGCCATTAGGGTTTGCGTCTGTAGCTGAGATAATAACCTCAAAATCTATCTTGTTTGTTAATGTGCTCATAATTACTTATCCTCCTTGTTATCGTCTGTTTTCTTAGTGTATAATTCGTTTACCTGACAGCTGTATGCGTGCAGGAATTCCGGTGACAACGGCGAATTGTTATTAAACTCGTCATGTTCAAACATTGAAGTAATTTCGTTTATCATACGTTCATAGTAAACGCTTCCGCCTCTGTTCATTCTTTTCAGATAAGGCATAAGGCTTTTATATATGATTTCCCACGTCTGGGACGGATGATTTGAAAATGCCTCAAAAAAGCGTTTTGCGTTTGTCGTGCGACTTTCTTCTTTTGAATAAGTAGACGCTTCCGCCACATCGGCTACAGCAAGCAGTCTGCCGTAAAGATAATCTCTGCTGTGACTTTCTTTATCAAGTGCCATTGTACACTCTCCTTTTGTCTCAATAATTTTTTTTCGTATCATACCACAGGCACAGTTAACGACTTTTTTCCAGTTTTTTTCGTTTTTTTCTCCGAATGAATTGTATCTGCAAGCTCTTATAAATAACTGATTAACTATATCCGGCGGTATTCTTCCGCCGCCGACTATATACGGAATCAGCCGTTGTAAAACTTCTTTTCTGTGTTTTTTTTCATTGCTATCAAATATACCATATACACAGTCGGCAATCTCATACACAGAGAAAGAACGGCGGTTGCCATAGCATATCCATGATGTATCATCATGCCACTTAGCAAGATTACTGATATAGTCGGAAGTGGCAAGCTCGGCATATTCGGTAATTGACAGTCTGCCCGGTGTTGCGCTGTCGAACATCATAAGCATTGTCTGCGAGGTGGGGCCGTACTTATTTTGCGTTCCCATAAGCGATTTTCTGGTAAGATCCCTGTTTATCTTTCCGGTGGTTGCTGTTTGCTCATTCTCATCGTTAAAATCATCGTCATCATCTTCAAAAACACATTTCTGCGTTGCATCGGGCACTTCTATAAGACTGTCCTCCCAGACAAGAACACAAAGTCCGTCAACATTTATACCCTGATTTGCAATAAGGCACTTAAGTGCATTGTGCATTCTCTGAGAGTAGTCATAGCTTATTGATGTTGCCTGCGTCTTATCAGAAAACCTTCCTCTGTAGGAAAAACCGCTTGTATCATTTGTCGAAAACAGCTTTGCCGAATCACCGGGATTACGTATGTACTTGGGGTGCGTATATGTTGCGGACAATTCTTCTCCGGTTGCATAGCATAATTGCTTATCATCTGATAAGCTCGCATTGAACCTTTCAAAGCTTTCAAACATTTCTGTGTTTTTCCACGCCTTTTTTCCGTCAACAATAAATCTTACAAGTGCATCGGTCTGTGGTGTTGTTGCTATCTTATCATCAGAAAGCTTCCCGGTTTCGCTGTCAACATTAAGCACACCGGCATCAACAAGGTCTTTTACCAGCGTTCCTTTAGACAGATACTCATACACAGCTTTTATGACCTTATTATCCGGATCAAAGTCGCACCATTTTTTCAAGCCTTCCATATACATATCATAAAATTTACGGTCTGTATATTTTCCTGTACCGTATATGTGATAGTCACCGGCAAGATACATCAGCTTATCTTCAAACGGATGCGGATAGTTAGGACTTGTTCTGGATCCTGATGCGGCAGTTACCGGTATAACAGTCGGAGCATCCGATTTATCGACCTTTTCTACAAAGCCCAGTGGCGGTATAGTACCGTCAAGGTTCAAGGAAACCGTTATCTGTGCATTCTGTCTTGAATGTGCTATCGGAAGTATTCCGCTGTCTTCCTCCAAGCAGAGCACATTATACGCGTTGGCGAGTTTTTCAGTCCAGCTCAATATCATCACCTCCGCCTATAAAGTCAAATTCCTCAAGTCCGCTGAAATTATCATGCTCCTTGCCGAACGGCTTTATTTTCATATCACGGATATGCCTTTTCTGAGATTCGGGTATATCATTCGGGTGAACAAACTTTATAACCCCGTCCTTCATCACAGGTCGCCAGAATCTGACGGTAAGCTTACCCTTGTCTTCTTCCCTTTCCGCTTCATCTGCGTAAGTGATACCGTGATACATAAAGCCGTATGGAATTTCAGTGCCCTGATAATAGCTTACGCCTTCATCATAGTCGCACGGTTCGACATAGCCCATACACTCCCTTGTTCCGAGGAATATATCACGTCTGCCGCCGCGCTGTATCATGCGCTTTGCAATATTGTGGTGCTTGTTTTCGTTCCTGTCTTCTTTAAGCTCGGGACGATTGTCATTCCATTCAAAGTGGGCTCTTACCCTGTACTCCACATCTTTAAGATAGGTGTAATACGCGAGGTCATTATTACCGCCGCCGTATTTTATCGGACGTATACCTTTACGCTCCATGGAGATTTTATTCATCACCCTGCACTCGTCTATCACCCAGATGATGGTCGGCTTCCAGTATACACTCATCAGTATACCTTTAAGCGCTTCGTAAGTGGGTATGGGATAACTGAATTTTTCTCCGCCGGGACGTGTCAGTACGTCTGAAAACAGCGCGAAATCTCCGCTCACCTTGAACTCGACAATATTATCGTGTTCGGTTTTGCTCAAAATTCTTACCTCCTTTATTTTCGGGTTTTATTGTGACTAAAGCCCGTATTTTTTTGATCAGTCATTATATGTCAACCCATTTTGCATAGGCTGTGCATCATACGTTAATACATCATAAGCTCAGGCTCAGCTTCTTTTACTTCCAGTCCTGTTTTATCATTGTAGCATCCCTTTTTCAGTGCATAAGCAAACACATTGTCGTACGGCTTTAACCGGTTCACCGATTCATTTGCTATCAGTTTTCTCAGCACATACTCAAATACGTTTACCGTGTACTGCTGTGCTTTGCGCTGAAGTTCAAGAGCCTGCGATATGGTCGGTTTCCCGTTAAGGGCTGTAATAATGCTTTCAGCTTCGTCATTGTACGGAACAATAACCCCGATAGTGTTATCATCTATAGGCTTGAATTTATCCCCGGCTGTTCTGAATGCCTGGATGCCATAATCGAATTTTCCGGTTTTACGGAACACTTTATTCAACGACAACAGATTAAAGATATCATCTTCCGGGTTGTCGATCCGATATTTAAGAATATCATTACTGTTCTTATTAGTACACTCATTATAAAAACGGCTGTAGTAATAATTCATCGCATCGACCGACAAAAAATCATCACTTTTGGAACTCATTACGGCAATGATCGTATTTATAGCCTGCCGCCTAGATTCTGTAAGCTCACCGAGCCTTGATACATTCTCCTGCTTAAGCTCGATTATATACACATCGCCGCATTCGTTTTCTCCGTTACGGTTACAACGGCCTGCCGCCTGAGCGACATTTTCAAGTCCCGCATGAGAACGTATTACGCATTTAAAGCTGATATCAACACCCGCTTCAATAAGCTGTGTGGTAATGCATATAACCGGTTCGTTACTGTCAAGCATTCCTCGGACATCATCTATAGCCTTACGCCTGTGAGCGGGGCACATATTGGTGCTGAGGTGAACAAGATTTGCCTGTACGCTCTCTTCGGCATTCAGCTTTGAAACCTCTTCATATACCTTTGCCGCCGCATCCTTTGTATTCACAATAAACAATACATTTCCGCTTTCACGGAATTTATCCATGCACACAGTCGCCGCTTCTTCATAAGTATATCCGCCCTTATTGTCAAGAAGCGGTATTACACGTGTGCGCCTGAAATTTTCAAAATCCTTCGTGCACTCTCCTGTCACCGAGCTGTTTTCGTCAAGCAGAAGCGGATACTCACACTGTTCAAATGTTGGCTGTGTGGCAGAACATAAAACTATTGAACAGCCCATAAAGTTCGCCATAAAGTTCATTGCTAAGTTAAACATATATACGCATTGTACAGGCACAGACTGTACCTCATCGATTATAATAACCGAATTTGCAAACCTGTGCATTCGCCTTAATGCCTCGGTCTTTGAAGAGAACAGTGTGTTCAGAAACTGAACCATGGTTGTAGCAACGAGAGGTTTGTCCCAGTGCTGACAGCGCAATTCATAATCATCAAGCTCCTCCGCTATCTCCTCTTTGCTCTTGACTTTATCACCGGTTATCTTGCAATACATATCGGAATGATGCTCAAGGTAATTTTCCTCACCCGCTATCTCACGGAGCACATCGCCGTTCTGCTCAAGTATTGACATAAACGGCGATATGTAGAAAATACGCTCTTTGTTATATTTTATACTGTGCTCAATTGCAAATCTCATAGCCGAAAGCGTCTTGCCTCCGCCGGTAGGCACTACCAGACGGACAATGCCGACCTTGTTCTTTGCAAAATCACGGCATCTTTCGGAAATGTCCATTCTGAGCTGTGATATTCGGCTTTTATCTTTTGAAAAACCGTTCAGCTTCTTGTCCAGTCTTTTTTTCATATCGAGCCATATCTTTTGTGTTTCGGCTTCGGAGAGCTCGGATATTTTTATGCCCTCCATAAATTCGGCAGTAGCCGTTCTGTCGGCATCTATAAGACACGACTCGGCAAGCCTTTCGAGCATACCAAAATAGAACGCATATGTTGCAAAATTATTTTTGCCGTTCGTTTTCTTTCCCAACCTGTTTATCCTGCGGCTTATCTCGTGATATTCCTCAGTTGCCTTGCTAAGCAGATCGTCGAGCTCTTCATAAGATATAAGCTGTTTTACATTGCGTTTAATTTCATCGTAGCGTTCCTGCGTACTGCATCTTTTAATATAATAGTTTTTGCACTCATCGGTCCACCAGTCATGCAACCCATGATGCGATATGATGATCCTTGCGATAAGCTGTGCGGTATGCCTTACATATTCATCTTTGCCTGCAGTATACTCTTCAAGAAGTCTGGCGGCGGCATAGCTGTGGTCTATATCACCGCGTTTATACCTGCCGAGCCCTCTTATGTACTCAAGAAAATCATTACACAATTTCCCCAGGTCGTGCATTTTTCCGGCAATATAAACAATGTGCGGTATTCTACACGGTTGCCCATATTCAGCCGCAAGCTTTGCGACATTATCACAATGCTCGCTTACTGTTTCCTCTGCCCCTTTTTTACACCCGGGAGCTTCAGATTCTCTTATATGTGCAATATACTTCATTTTAACCTCCATATCATCTTGAATTATATGTTAAGTATAATACTATCAGATGTAATTTTCAATACTTTTTTGAAAAATAAAGTAATATTTACTCACTTATAGGTCACGTTTTGTCGAATTTATTGAAACAGCATTTTTAAAACTTGAGTTATGTGTTGTTTATTTAATCTGACTTTCCTTTATTATAATTGGCTTTGCTTTTTTTGTCAACTGGATATATGCACAAAATTGCTGACACTTTTTAGATATAATCACCAGACAGGTGTATTTGATATTATAGCTTGATTTTTTTCTGCGTAAAATATATAATGTAGTAGTCCGATGAATTTCATCTGTGGATTGAAAAGAGTTTTGTGTTGTTTAAACACGCAGCATCAACCTGAGCCGCACAAGCCAAAAGCCTGTGCGGCTCTCATCTTACATCTAATTTTACCACACATTATATCCCATAAACAGTGAAGCTGTGACGAAATGTAAAAATTTCATCACAGCTTTTTTCGTAGAAATTTTCCACCGGCAATAAAGAAACGTTT
>CAKSTB010000003.1 GCA_934490165.1 uncultured Ruminiclostridium sp.
TACCAAAAAAGTGAGCCGTGCGCACTATTTTTTGCGCTTCGACTCACTTTTTCTTTTTCGGGTTGTGTCACAGCCCCTTTTTGTTGTGTAAGGGAAAGTTGATATTATGTTGTGAGGTAGCACTTCCCGGATTTGCTATTCTGTGCAATATAGATTTTGTTTTCAGCTTGGCGAAAATGTTTGATGTTTTTACTGTGATAACAAGCTACCGATAGTTCTCTTTGAGGGATAGCACTTTTCGGGTTCGCTATTCTGTGCGATAACGTTGCTGCTATGTGTGAGGAAGACAACCCAAGGGGAGAGAGGAAGGCGCTCCAAAGGCGCTTTCCCTCTCCCCTTAGGTTTTCTCCCTCGTGGCTCCCTCTTTCCTGACTCCTCATCTCTTCTGCCATATTGGGGTGTTGGTTATAAGACACACAAACGATTGTGTTTGAAAAGCCGCAATAAGCGGGACGCTGACGCTCTGTTCGACCCGGGGGACTGTACAGATATCTCGGGATAGTGCGTTATTTGGAAATTTCGGTGACAGTGCAGTTGCATTGTTAACCTCACGAAATTATTAACACCTTATCGGCACGGAAACCGTTTTAAGCGGTGTCGGCTATATATTTTTTGTACTGCCGCATTGTTTTTTATCCGCTCTAACAATTTAATAAATAATCACGCGCTCCGCCAAACGCCTCACTAATCTTGGCTCCCTTGCCAAAGGGAGCTGGCTTGCGGCAAGGCTTACTTGTTTTCAATACAATCATATTCAGCGATGCTTACACCATTCATATTACACATACCTTATCTGCCGTCAAGACTGAGGGATCGCTTGCTATTAACTTTTTCACTTATGCCATCACCTCCGCTAACAATCCCTCAAGAGTTGGCTGAGTTTAACTCAGCAACAGAAGCTCACCTTTACACAAGGGAGCCAAGTACTGTGTTGGCGATAAGACACACAAACGATTGCGTTTCAAATCCCGTCATAAACGGAAACTGTTTTCAGCGGTGCTAGCGATACATTCTATTATACTGCCGCGTTCTTAAATATGCTCTAACAATTTAATAAAAAACTACACGCTACGCCAAGCACTGATTTTTAGCTCCCTTGCTAAAGGGAGCTGGCTTGCGGCAAGGCTTGCTTGTTTTCAATACAATCATATTCAGCGATGCTTACACCATTCATATTACACATACCTTATCTGCCGTCAAGACTGAGGGATCGCTTGCTATTAACTTTTTCACTTATGCCATCACCTCCGCTAACAATCCCTCAAGAGTTGGCTGAGTTTAACTCAGCAACAGAAGCTCACCTTTACACAAGGGAGCCAAGTATTGTGTTGGCTGTATGTTCAAGTATGCCTTTTTATTGATAAAATTCTGCGATTTTGCAATTTTTTTATTTTCCGATAGACAAAACGACCCTTTCAGTTGTATTATAGGTTAAGAGAGAAAAAACTCAGGGGGAACGATTTATGACGTCAGATTATTCTTCCGAAAGCATAAGAGAGCTGTATCTGCGTAATTACGACACGCTGTACAGAGTGAGCTTTATGTATCTGAAAAACGCCCACGACTCGGAGGACGCGGTACATAACACCTTTCTTAAGGCTATCGAAACAGGAAAACGATTTGAAAGCGAGAAGCACGAAAAGGCATGGCTTATCCGCGTGGCTTCAAACATATGTAAAAATATGCTGAAAGCCGCAAGCAGAAAAAACGAGCCGCTGTCGGACAATATCCCCGACAGCAGTATCAGCGGTGAGGCAAAAGAGCTTCTTTATGCGCTTTCGGGTCTTCCCGACAGCTTTAAAATACCTGTGTATCTGTTTTATTATGACGGATACTCAAGCGATGAAATAGGGCATATGCTTCATATCACACCGTCTGCTGTACGTTCAAGACTGCAAAAGGCGCGTGAGCTGTTGAGAAATGTCCTCGGCGATGAAAGGAGCGTAGAATAATGACTGTAAAACAAGCACTTGATGAGATAAACGCAACGCCCGAGCAGAAAAAGAACGGACTTAACCGCCTTATAAACGAGGCCAAGCCCGCAGTAGATTTCAAAAGGCAGATAAGGCGCTATGTTGCTACTGCCGCGGCGGCTGTAATTACCGTAGGAACGGCGGCTGTGGGTGTTCACTTTGCAATGCTTAACAATCAGGGCGGACCTATCAGCGTATCGATAGGCGACAACAGCGCCGCCGACAGCGTAGTAATTCCTGCGGAAAACACAAGGGTGCATTCTGAAAAGAGCGGAATGACTTTTGTTGATGACAAGGCATTCTGGGCACAGCTGGGCAAAATAACTTATCACAGGATAGATAATACACCCACCATAGATGCTGCACAAATCAATGCGGCTGATGATTTTGACAGCCTTTTCTGTACGGATAAGCAGGTTCAGAGCGAGATGCTCAATCTGTTCGATAATGCGATCGACATCACAAACAAATATATCGTTCTTACCGACAGCAATGCGGCGGTAGGCATATCCTCGGATATGAGTGTACAGGAAATTGAAAGCTTCAAAAACAACAGTGCCAACTGCTTTGTCGGCACGGGTTATTATGAAAACGAACGTTTTTATTATGCCGACAAAGCGTATTTCGGTTTTGACACCTCAGAGGAATTTATAAACACCGTATCACAGGTATATACGGGAAATCACTCAGATAATTTCACAGATGATTTTTATAATTACTGCCCCGATTACATTCAGCCGGCGGATAAAAATAACATAAAATCGAATTTCGGTATAAATATAGACAAGGATTTTCCTATAACAGAGCTGTACTCAGCCCATACGCAGTATTGTGCGGCTGTTTATACCGATGAAAGCCATAATTCTTTGATCCTGTTATCGCTTACCGCAAAAGACGGTGCAGACAACCGCAAAACGTTTGAACTTAGATATATACCTATGAAATATGTTGACGGGAAACTTCGTATAGTAGTTGAGATATACAACACGATTTTTATGGACATAAATGCATTCTCCGATAATTTTATGTATAATTGCGGAATGGCAAGCGAAATAGAATCAGACGCAAAAACCGTTGATATAACCTCTGTGGTGAGTGACAGTGACAACTCATCAAAGCCTGAAGCCACAACGGTGACAACAACAGCTACCACAACGACTTCAACCACAACTGCCGCAACATCTACAGCTCCCGAAACCGAGAGCACGACCGCACCGCAGACAACTGCCGCACCTGAAACCACAACTGCCGAGCCTGCTCAGGAAACCACCGCTGTTGAGCCCGCTCCCGAGCCGACAGGCACCGCGACTAATGTGACGCTGAGAATGACAGGTCGCGCAGCCGATCTTGACAGGAGTATGCTTTACTATTATAAGGTTGACAAGGCATTCCTTACGAATGATGAAGTCATAACCATAGAGCAAACCAAAATATCAGAAGTACCCTATTTTAATACCGACGGCAGTGACCACACATTTGACAGCATAGACTACGGCATTTACGTTATAGCCGCTCCTATGATGACCACTACAGGTGACAACGGATTTGCCGTATTCACTGTGACCGAAAGCAGCAGTAACAGCATTATAAATATCGATCTGACAACCGGTACTCTTCCTGCCGGAAAATTTGAGGTTGTAGACGAAAGCCTTCAGGAGGAGGAGAAAGAAGAACCTCTGCCCGAGTCAGATAAACTCGCTATGGTTTTCACCGACAGTATTACATATGAGGGCGAAAAATACCTTATGTGCACCGGTGATGATACCTATTTCGAGGCTGACGGCAGCTATCTGAAGGATATCGCGTCCAATGACCGCAAATTCAGGATAATCTATTACCTGCCCGATAATAACACAAGAGTAAACATATGCGGTAAAGATCTTACGCGGGAAGATATAGAACAGAATGTTCTTCTCTGCAAGCACCACCCGCTCGGCGGAAGATCAAATTATTTCAGGATATATGTCAAGGAAAGCTACTGCGAGCAAATCAGGAAAACTACAGGTGCAAAAACTGTTACCGCACTTGCGGCATATATTGCTTATGACAACAACTACAGCGACGGTATAGAAATATTCGGGGACAACACAAAATACGGTGTCAAGGACAAAAACGGCAATCCGATAGCGAATGAAAGTTTCATCATGTATTATCTTGATTACATCGACAGATATTTCCTCAAGAACAACATTCCTCTGATAAGCAGATTTGCTGAATATAATCCCGACTACGGCGATGATTTCTTCGATACGAATGAAAACGGCATGATACCCACATCGACAGAAGATCCCGATGGTGACGGTGTATTGGTACAAAGCGGATTCCTGCTTTTTCCCGGCACTGCTGTCATAATGAAACGCAGTGATGTTTACAGCAACAATATCGGCGACGACTACACCGTTTGTGTTTACAACATATCGGATGACGGAATAATATTTGAAGCCTCTTATCCGTACAGCATGTTCAAGGACAGGATATGGGCGAATAACAGCTATCATGAGGAAAAATACTGGGAATAACGTCAGATTAAAATCACGGACATTATAATATAAAGCAACAGCGCCCCATCGAAAGACGGGGCGCTGTTGCTTTATATTTACAAGGAGAACCGGTCTGTCAATTATTCCTTTACAGAACCCGAAACAAGGTTGCTGTAAATGAACTTCTGCATTGAAAGGAATATTATAAGTGTCGGTATGATACAGATGATAACACCTGCGAAGATGATCTCCCACTGTGAGCCGTAAGGACCGATGAACTTATACAGTGCCGTGGATACGACCTGAAGTCCATCACTGGGCATATACAGGTTTGCAGTATAGAAGTCGTTGTATATGCTTACGAACTTGATTACAAGCACAGTCGCTATTGCGGGTCGGAGCATAGGGAGGATAATGCTCCAGTAAACACGCGGATATGAACAGCCGTCAAGTATCGCGCTCTCATCAAGAGATACCGAGATATTGTTGAGAAACTGTATAAAGATATAAATTGATACTATATCCGTACCGATATAAAGGACTATCGGTGCGGCGAGTGAGTCGTAAAGTCCGAGTGCGTGCACTACCTGGAACACTGTGACCTGCATTGAGATGTTGGGCAGTAAAGCCGCGATAAGAAATATATTCTTGATAAGCTTTGTGAACACCATTGTAAAACGCTGTACGACAAAGGCTGTCATTGTTCCTGTTATTATTGTGCCGGCGCACGAGAACACGAGTATGATAGCTGTGTTGATAAAGCCCTTCAACACATTACCCTGAATGAAAGCCGTCTTGAAGTTGGAAAGCTCGATCACCTTCGGAAGCTCGAAAGCTCCGCTTTTAAGGAAGTCCTGGTGGCTTTTCAGCGAACCCAGCAACACAACTACCAGCGGCACAAGAACCATAAGGCACGCTACAACCAGAACAACATATTTCAGTACGTTTATAAAAATTCTGACACCGTGCGGTGTTTCCTTGAAACGGTACTTTTCCATATTGAACGAGGTCTGCTCTGTGACTTCGTTTGTCTTGATATTGTCTGTCATGAGTTCACCTACTTTTCTTCTTTGAAGAATATCTTCTGGATCACCGTGATAACTATTATGATAAACAGAAGCACGATAGCCATTGCGGACGCAAGTCCGATCTTCTGATACTGGAAGCCGGTTTCGATAGTCTTGATAACGAATGTTGTAGTTCCCATCTTACCGCCCGTGACAATATACGGGATCTCGAATACGGAAGCCGCGCCCTTGATAGCAAGGATAAGCTGTAGAGCGACGATAGTCCTGATACCGGGGAAGATTATATGCCAGAACTTCTGCCATGCGTTTGCACCGTCAAGGTCAGCCGCCTCGTAAATGTCAGGCGAGATAGACTGGATAGCGCCGATGAACATCAGGATATCAAAGCCTATATAACGCCATACAGATGCGAAAACCAGACACCAGTTATTGATAGCGCCGTTTGACAGCCACTTTACGGGATCAGCGCCGAAAAGGGCTATTATGGAGTTGAGCGTACCGCCGTCATCACCTCTGAAGAAGCGCTGGAAAATAAGTGCTACGGCAACACCGTTCATAAGATACGGGAAGAAGATAACTCCCTTGAACAGTCCTGCGAGCTTTATCTTTGAGCAAAGCAGTGTTGCTATGAAAAGCGCAAGACCAAGCTGTATGAATGAACCTACAAAATAGTACAAGCTGTTGATAAGCGTTGAGAGATATGACATATCGGTAAACAGCGTCTTATAATTGTCAAAACCTACCCACTGCACATTTACGCCAAGCTGGTCACGCTGCTGGAAGCTGAATATCACCATATTCACAGCAGGGATAATAGTGAAAAGTATCAGCAGAGCGACAGGTATCGCCAGGAACAGCGCTGTAGTCATATATTTCTGACCGGTGTAGCCTTTCAGCCACTCCCCTAATGTACGCCGTTTCCGAACTGCGGTAACGCCTTGTGTAGCCATAATTACCGTCCTTTCAAGAAATAATTTCTAATTTTAGTAAAATTTAATTACCCCCATATAAACCTATACGGAAAGACTTTACGCCTTTCCGTACAGGTTTGTGTGTTTGGAGTATCTATGAAGAAAATACGATAGCGTTGATTAGCCGTTATTCTTGATATAAGCAGCGAGATCTTCATTTGCATCTCTTGTAGCCGCCCATTTCTGATTAACGGAGTCTGCGATAGCCTTAAAGCCGTCATCGCCCTTGCCTGCGAATGCTGCTTCTGCGAGCTGGAGCTTAAAGTTAGCCGAGTCGCCGTCCCATATACCTACTTCTGAGTCCTTGTCGATAGCGTTGAATACGCCTGTCAGGCCATCGGGAGCTGCATTTGCTGTGAAGAATTCGCAACCGTCAAATGCTGAAAGGTAATCGGGGAGCTTACTGCCTTCAAGTGTATTGATACCGCCTTCAGCCTCTGAGAAGCCTGATTCAGCGATGAACCATTCGATATACTTCTTACCGAGATCCTTCTTATCATCGGAAGAGTTCTTGTTTACGCCCATGCAGTAGTCAGCCGCATACTGTGCATACTGCTTGCCGTCCTTAGAGAAGGGAGCGGGCATATAACCGATGTTTTCGGGATCAATACCGTTGTCCTTAGCAACCTGCTGGAACTGTGAAACTGCCCATGAACCCATTGTCATTGTAGCAACTTCGCCATTAGCAATCATAAGCTTTGAGCCTTCCCAGTCAGAGCTCATCGGGTCACCCTCGATAAGAGAAGAATCTGAATATATATCATACATCAGCTTGAATACGTTGTAGTAGGGCTGACCCTCCTTGAAGAAGTCCTCCTTGTTTACGATGAGGTTTGTTTCAAAGTCAGGATCGCCTGATGAAGGAACTACAAGGCTTGACCACTGAGAAGCTGTCCAGCTTGCTTCCTTGAAGTTTGTATAATAAGGAATAACCTCGGGGAATTTTTCCTTGATCTTCTTTAAGTCAGCGATAAATTCATCGGCTGTCTTGGGCATTTCTGTAATGCCTGCTTCTGTCCATACCTTCTTGTTGTAGCAGATACCGCCGCTTACTGAACCTAAGTGTGCAAGTCCGTATACTGTACCCTCGTACATCTTCTGGTTTGCCCACTTGTACTTATCCTTTAATTCATCGTACTGACCGAGAGGTTCAAAGAAGTTTGAAAGATCTGCGAGCTTTACTGTATCGGGGATCATCAGAACATCGCCGTATTCCTTAGTGCTCATCATTGTTGAAACGTCACCGGCATAATCCTTGAATGACTGATATTCAACCGTGCAGTTGTACTTTTCTTCAAAAGCATCTGTCATCTTGTCGAGTGAGCCGTCGTCCTTACGGTCTGTACGGTGTGTCAGAACCTTAAGTGTTATCTTTTCGCCCGAGGGAGTTGTCGAAGAAGCTTCGTCTGCTGTTGTTGCATCGCTCTTGCTTTCTTCTTCCTTTGACGATGCAGATGATGTGCCGCCTGTTGATGATGTTGAATTGTTGCTGTTGCAGGCTGCCAGCGATACTACTGTGCTTGCCGCAAGAATACCTGCGAGTATCTTCTTTGCTTTCATGTGATAATTTCCTTTCTGGTCGGACAGTGCTTAATCACTTATCCTTGATCGGTAATTTAGCTTATGTTTATTAAGCTGATTTAGTTCGCTTAATTCACTTAAGATTATACACCGTTTTAGCTAAAAGTCAATAAGCGTATAGGAAATTCAGCTAAAACACATAAAATGTATTTGTGTTTTATGTGCATACAATACAAATCTGTTATTAACTTAGCTTCGTTACACAGTATAGTTAAGCAAGTGTCCGTGAAAAGCGTTTTCACGGTTACAAACACGTTTAACTAATTTTAGCTAATATTAGGTTACATTCAATTCACGTTGTTTTAAGCCGGTTGTTAATAGGATAACTCGAAATATAATAGGTATACATTTAATGCGGATAATTTAAAAGAAAGTTGCGGGTGTGGGGGAAGTGTGGTATAATTAGTTTATAACTTCCGTATAAAAAGTCTGTTTTTGAGAAATGTAGCCTGTTCTCAATCCCTATCCCCTTTAGAACACTCTGATGGCTTTGCGTCGTGCAAAGCTTGGTGTGTCCTTATTTCGGCATCCTTGCCGAAAACCCCTTCCCCCTCGGGAAGGGGCTGAGTGTGGGGCTGCCGCCCTCACCCCGCTTGGGGCTACGCCCCAAACCCCATTTAAAAAATTATATAGGTTTTTCGACAGGCTGACAGGCATAGCCTGTCATTATTTCAAAGCTTGTTTCATATAATGTACAAAAATTTACCGAAAGGTCGGACGATATGAAACTGAATATGAAACGCTTTGAATTTAAACGGCTTAAAACAAGAGTACCTGCGCTTATAGTTCTGCTCGGCTGTTTCACTGTTATAGCGGCTACCGCCGACTATTCGCAGGTGAGCGTGAGAGCGTCGACCTCACACGCATCTCAAAAGAAAACCATCGTGCTTGACGCAGGTCACGGCGGAATGGACAGCGGTGCAATCGGCATAAACGGCGAGCTTGAAAAGAACATAAACCTTGCCATAGTGCGTGACCTTGGCGATATGCTGACGCTATCCGGCTTCAACGTTGTGCTCACGCGCGACAGCGATGTTTCTATACATGACGATGGGATAAAGGGCACGCGCGAGCAGAAGGTTTCGGATATGAAAAACCGTCTTGATATTATCAACAAATACGGCGACTGCCTTTTCCTGTCGATACATCAGAACAAGTTTACCGAGCCTGAATATTTCGGCGCACAGATCTTCTACACCGCGAACAACCCCGACAACCGTATGATAGCGCAGATAATGCAGGATAATTTCAAGACGATACAGCCCGGCAACGAACGTCAGATAAAGCAGGAGGGCGATGAGCTGTATCTTTTCAAGAATACGAAAATACCCGCCGTACTGATAGAATGCGGATTTTTATCAAATCCCGACGACGCGGCAAATCTTTCCGACAGGGACTATCAGCGCAAGGTCGCTTATACCATATATAACGGTATACTTACATATCTTACCTCAAAGCCTGCCGATAACGCTTCGCAGACTACCGCACAGCAGACGGTTGTTACACCGCAGACATCGGACGCACCGCAGTCAACTGCTGAAATAGCGGGCAGTGCTCCCGAAAACAGCGGTGATATAACAAGCGTGGCACAATAAGACAAACGGCTTTGGAAAGGACGTATAAATGGCAAAATCAAAATCAGTATACATATGCAGTGAATGCGGGCAGGAGTACCCGAAGTGGAGTGGGCGCTGTAATGCCTGCGGAGCATGGAACACGCTTGAAGAAACGCTCATACAGCCAAAATCACACGGACTTGCAAAAGGCTCGGGCGCAGGCAGATTGCCGCTTGCAAGCATAAATGATCTTTCGTTCAAGGACGAAACGCGGTATGAAACAGGAATGTCAGAGCTTGACAGGGTCCTCGGCGGAGGTCTTGTCAAAGGCTCGCTGGTGCTGCTCGGCGGCGACCCCGGTATCGGCAAATCGACGCTTCTGTTACAGATATGCGGCTGTCTTGCAAAGGACAAAACCGTGCTGTACATATCGGGAGAAGAGAGTGAACGACAGATAAAGCTCCGCGCAGACAGGCTCGGAGTTGCAAATGACGGACTTTATATCAGCGCCTGCACCGACTGCGATACCATAATAGAGGGTGTGCGTGAAAACAAGCCCGATGTAGTGATAATCGACTCGATACAGACAATGCAATTATCGGAGCTCCAGTCCGTACCGGGAAGCCTTGTTCAGGTAAGGGAGTGCACCTCGGCATTTATGCAGATGGCAAAGAGCCTTGAGGTCGCAGTGTTCCTTGTAGGTCACGTCAACAAGGACGGCGGCATAGCAGGACCTAAGGTGCTTGAGCATATAGTAGACACGGTGCTGTACTTTGAGGGCGACAAGCAGCTCAGCTACAGGATCTTGAGAGCCGCAAAGAACCGTTTCGGCTCAACCAACGAAATAGGCGTGTTTGAAATGCAGGATAAAGGGCTTGAACAGGTCGAAAACCCGTCCGCTATGCTCCTGCTTGGCAGACCCGCGGGCGTCAGCGGTATAACAGTACTATGTACGGTCGAGGGTACACGTCCGATACTTGCGGAGGTTCAGGCGCTTGTCAGCAAGACCTCGTTCTCAGCCCCGCGCAGAATGACTACGGGCTTTGACTACAGCAGGCTGTGTGTGCTTCTTGCCGTGCTTGAAAAGAGGACAGGCTATAATTTCGGCGGATACGATGTATATATAAATGTGATCGGCGGACTGAAAATAGATGAGCCGGCAAGCGACCTTGCGATATCGCTTGCACTGTATTCGGGACTGCGCGACATACCGATAGGAGATGATGTCGCGGTATTCGGCGAGGTAGGTCTTGGCGGAGAAATAAGAGCGGTATCGCATATAAGAGAGCGTGTGCGTGAGGCGGCGCGAATGGGATTTGAAAAATGTATCGTACCGAAATCATCACTTAAAAATCTTGACAAGAGCGAAAATTACGGAATAAGCATATACGGCGTGGCTAATCTTCAGCAGGCGTTCAAGGTGCTTGAGATGTTCACAAAAGAAAGCGAAGGGAACAAAGAATGAAGCTTACCGACATTTCAACAATAAGACAGCTTTTTGAAAAGCATGGATTTTCATTTACAAAATCACTCGGACAGAACTTTCTGATAAATCCGACTGTCTGCCCGAAAATCGCCGAAATGGGCGGTGCGGGTAAAAATGTCGGCGCTATAGAAATAGGCACGGGTATAGGCGTACTTACAAGAGAGCTTGCCCAGCGTTGCGATAAGGTCGTGGCAATAGAGATAGACACAGGGCTGAAGCCCATTCTTGACGAAACGCTTGAAGAATACGACAATGTAGAAGTGATCTTCGCGGACGTTATGGAAACCGACCTTAATAAGCTCATAGAGGAGAAATTCCCCGGTATGGACGTTATAGTCTGTGCAAATCTTCCCTACTACATTACTTCACCCGTGATAATGAAACTCCTTGAAGAAAAGCTCCCGATAAAGGCGATAACGGTAATGGTACAGCTTGAGGCGGCGGACAGGATATGTGCCGCAGTGGGAAGCCGCGAGTGCGGAGCTATCACCGCATCGATAAACTATTACGCAAAGCCGAAAAAGCTTTTCCGCGTAAACCGCGGCTCATTTATGCCCGCGCCCAATGTTGACAGCGCGGTCATAAGTCTTGAACGATATGAACAACCGCCGTACAAGGTCGATAACGAGCCGCTTTTCTTTGAGGTGATAAAGCAGGCTTTCGCTCAGCGCAGAAAACAGCTTGCAAACCCGGTATCGGCGTACTTCAAGATACCGAAAGCCGCGCTTGCCGAAAAGATGAACGAAAGCGGCATTCCCGCGACGGCAAGAGCAGAACAGCTTACGATGGCGGAGCTTGTAAAGCTGTATGAAATAGTGAATGAAATCACAACAAGATAAAGTAAAAGCCGCGGTTTTCTCGCCGCGGCTTTTGTTTTTCTACAATGCTTGTTTTGTTATAAAAATCGAGTGACGGAAAACCGCCACCCGATTTTAATTTTTTACTTCTTTGTCTTGACCGTCAGCGTACCGCTCCATGAGCTGTACTGTGTAGCCTTACCGATCGTCTTGTAAGCTCTGATCCTGAATTTGTAAGAAGTATTTGCTTTTAAGCTCTTCACAGTGCTTGTCACTGTGCTGTTCTTGGTAACCTTCGCAGCAGAAACCCACTTCTTACCGTTCCATTTCTGGATTTCATATCCGGTAGCTGAAGTGTTCTTATTCCACTGTAACGTTACCGAAGTCTTGGCAGTGCTCTTAGCCTTAAATCCGCTCATATTATAGGGGTTAGTGTTTACACTGAGTGTTGTCGTGTAAGCGCTATACTGCGTAGCCTTGCCAATGGTCTTGTAAGCTCTTATTCTGTACTTGTAAGTCGTACTAGCCTTAAGGCCCTTAACGGTGTAAGTAGTTGTACTGTTCTTGGCTATCTTAGTAAGCGTAACCCACTTCTTACCGTCCCACTTCTGTAATTCATAACCAGTTGCCGATGTATTCTTGTTCCACTGGAGAGTTATGCTGTTGTAAGACTTTGATTTAGCCTTAAATCCGCTCATGTTATAGGGGTTAGTGTTTACACTCAGCGTTGCCGAGTAAGCGCTGTACTGCGTAGCCTTGCCGATCGTCTTGTAAGCTCTTATTCTGTACTTATAAGTCGTGCTAGCCTTTAAGCCCCTGATCGTGTAAGTAGTCGTACTGTTCTTGCTTATCTTAGTAAGTGTAACCCACTTCTTGCCGTCCCATTTCTGTAACTCATAGCCTGTAGCACTTGTGTTCTTGTTCCACTGGAGAGTTATGCTGTTGTAGGACTTAGCCTTAGCCTTGAATCCGCTCATGTTAGAGGGGTTTGTATTTACACTCAGCATTGCCGAGTATGCGCTGTACTGTGTAGCCTTGCTAATTGTCTTGTACGCTCTTATTCTATATTTATAATTCGTACTAGCCTTAAGGCTCTTAACGGTGTAAGTAGTAGTGCTGTTCTTGCTTATCTTAGTAAGCGAAACCCACTTCTTGCCGTCCCACTTCTGCAACTCATAACCTGTAGCGCTAGCGTTCTTGTTCCACTGGAGCGTTATGCTGTTGTAAGACTTGGATTTAGCCTTAAATCCGCTCATATTAGAGGGATTAGTATTTACACTGAGCGTTGCCGTATAAGCACTGTACTGCGTAGTCTTGCCAATTGTCTTGTAAGCTCTTATTCTGTACTTGTATGTCGTACTAGCCTTAAGGCTCTTTACAGTGTAAGTAGTTGTACTGTTCTTACTTATCTTTGTGAGTGTAACCCACTTCTTGCCGTCCCACTTCTGAAGCTCATAACCCGATGCACTGGTATTCTTATCCCACTGTAAGTTTGCGCTCACGTCGGTCTTACTGCTGCACTTCATTCCTGTCGGCGCATTCGGATTTGTAGTTGCGTCAAGATAAACCGCGTCACTGTATTCCGTCACGCTTCCGAACGTCTTATATGCTCTCAGTCTGAATTTATATGTTGTACCAGCTTGTAAACCGACAACGTCAAAGCTTATATCTGCGTTGCTTGTGAACGTCTTTACGGACTTCCACTTTGTGCTGTCATACACATCGAGCACATATCCGTCTGCCGAGGTGTTTTTATCCCATTGAAGCTTGATATCACTGCTTGTTTTCGCGGCACACTTCATTCCTGTCGGCGCATTCGGATTTGTAGTTGCGTTAAGATAAACCGCGTCACTGTATTCCGTCACGCTTCCGAGCGTCTTATATGCTCTCAGTCTGAATTTATATGTTGTACCCGCTTGTAAACCGACAACGTCAAAGCTTGTATCTGCGTTGCTTGTGAACGTCTTTACGGACTTCCACTTTGTGCTGTCATACACATCAAGCACATATCCGCCTGCCGAGGTATTCTTATCCCATTGAAGCTTGATATCACTGCTTGTTTTCGCTGAGCACTTCATTCCTGTCGGCGCATTCGGATTTGTAGCTGCGTCAAGATAAACCGCGTCACTGTATTCCGTCACGCTTCCGAACGTCTTATATGCTCTCAGTCTGAATTTATATGTTGTACCCGCTTGTAAACCGGCAACGTCAAAGCTTGTATCTGCGTTGCTTGTAAACGTCTTTACAGACTTCCACTTTGTGCCGTCATACACATCAAGCACATATCCGCCTGCCGAGGTGTTCTTATCCCATTGAAGCTTGATATCACTGCTTGTTTTCGCGGCGCACTTCATTCCTGTTGTCGCGTTAAGTTTTGTATTAACATTAAGCGTAACAAAATCACTCGATTTATCTTCAATGTAGGATTTTAACCTGAATGAATACATTTCGCCTGCCGCAAGCCCGCTTACCTTATAGCTTGTATTCGAATTACCGGATATTGATTTTATTGTTACCCACTTTGTTCCTTCGTTCTTTTCAAGGACATAACCGTCCGCTATGGCATTTTTGTCCCATTTCAGTGAAATTTCCGACGAAGTAACAGATGTTGCCTCAAATCCGGTCGGTTTCTCCAGCTTATCGACTACCACAAATCTCTTGCTTCCGACAAGATAGTAGTATCTTTTCTTTTTATCATAGCCGCAGCCCTGATTGATTTGTCTGCCGTTTAAATAGAATTTTGCTTTTTTGAGATTATACTCATAGCAGTCTGTATTGATGTATATATAGCACCAGTATGCTTTGCCGTTTTCAAATACAGTCGCCGTTTCCCAATCTTCCTCGTCATACCACTCAATATCTATAAGGCTCATATGCTCAGGCAGATTATGCGAAGTGAATTTCGTTGCCGGAGTTCCTCCCGCCTTCGGAGGCGTTATCTGCGTGTATATATTCTGATCGTACTCTTCAAATGGCACCCTCAGGCTGTTAATCACTACCGTTCCGTTATTGGAAACCGTGAACAGTTCCTCGTCTTCGGATGTCAGCCAGAAATCTTCTCTGTAAGTATCAAGCCTGCATCGGAATATATAACCGGGAGAAAGCGCATATCCCGACTTAGGCGTTACCTTGAATTCGACCGTATAACAGTCATCTACTATAAGCTCGTCATCATCGTAAACCTCTTCGTTATATTCCATTAGGTTTAAAAGCGGCGTGACAAGAGTTACCGAATATTTATCAGGCTCAGACGAGGTAAGCTGCAGATCGTTTACCTTTCTGTAAGGCAGGAAGTTGCTGATTTCAACTCCGACCGTTTTGATTCCTTCATCGCAAACCAGAACGCTCAAAAATGCGATCTCGTTAAGGCCGGCGTAAATATGACCTGCCGTTTGCCATTCATTTGCAGGATCCTCAAACCTGCGTATCTTTGCCGTGTCGGTTGTATACGCTGCAACGTATCCGCTGTTCAGCTTTACATTTATAAAGATGTTGTATTTGAAGCCTTTGCACAGCTGACGATCGTTTACTATATTGTTACCGTAAACATCACGGATATTGTTTATCGTCAGACTGTATTTTTTGGGGTCGCTCGACGCAACACTGACGTCGCTTAACGTCGAACCGCCGTGAAAACCTGACACGACCGCCTTGATTTCCGTTACGGCTTCAAAGTCGTAATCAATTATTATTATCTCATTGATTCTCAGCACATTGCCGTAATTTATAACAGCCTTATACAGCATTGTGCATTTTTCCGTAACCTCCGGCGGCGTATACGACAGATCGTTTACAGCTTCGGGAATTGCTGTGAACGAGCCGAAATTCTTGGATACATACCAATCTACCGATTTTATCGGATCGCCCGTGCCGTACGGATTGGGAGCCTGAGTGAGCAGGTCAATCTTACCTACGCTGTTGCTGTTGACGGTAAAACGGGTGCGTTTGGTATGGCTCAGCACATAATTATTTCTGTCGGTCTTCAGCCTGCATATCTCGTCTGCACCTCTTGCAGCCATAGCCTTCTTTTCGTCAATGCCGGCCTGCGGTGCGGTAAGCAGAGTCGTGTACTCTACCTTTTCTGCAGAATTTGTGATTGTACCTGCTTTAGAAGTAAGTACCGCCTTATCAGCAGGATAATATACATTTATATCATTCGGGCTAAGCGGCATGGTTCCGCCCAGGAGCGTTATGTTGTAATACTTGTTCTGTAGCGCCTCGTCACCTTTAACACGGACAAAATACGGATCGGAAATTATCGTTCCCGTTTTATCGGTCACTCTGCCCTTGCTCTTGTTTGTGATGGTTCCGCCCGTCATAACCAGCGATGCGTAATAAGCACAGCCGTCTATAGAGGAGATCTCTATACTGGATGTGGTTACTATAGTACCTCCGTTTATCAAAGCAGTAGAATTAAGCGTTCCTTGTCCGCCGGCAAAACCGTTATCCAGCTTTATCGGAGTACCGATCTGTGCGTCAAAATAACCGTCATTGATTACAAGATCCGACGCACTCAGCTTGATCATTTCACAATACATCGCATTGGTACCCGTGTAGCAGAATGTACCTCCGTTTATAACGATCGTACTCCTGTTCTCAGCCAAAAACAGATTCTGGGCTACATCCTTGGCATAGAAATACATTTTACCCGTTCCCACCGAGTCCTCGATGGTCAGCTTACTGTATTGGACGCTCAACAGATGATCCTGTGCGTCAATTTTGTTACCTGTCTTTTTAAGCGTATATCCGGCAAGGTCCAGCGTCTTGTCACTTTCTATAGGCGGACACAATCTCGTCAGATAGTTAGGCTTATATTCCTCAGGGTCGCAGTCAATATCTGCGCCAAGCCTTATCTTAGACTCCTCGCTGCCGTTGTATGCCAATCTCAGCTGCTGGTAATTACGGACGATAAGGTATCCGTCACTTGAATACTCTGTGCTTTCACCATCGGTGCCTGCGGCACTGATTGGTATGATTGTCAGCGGCAGTGCGGTTATCATAATAGCAAGTGCCGCAAACAAAGCTGTAATGCGTTTGAATTTTATTTTCATAATCCTTTACCTCCTCATTATAATTTTCAAAGTTCATATAAGTAAGCCCACTGCTCTTTATTATATTTTACACCGCATTCGGCAAAATTGCATTACCCAGATGGGTAAATTATGTAATTCATCTTGATACCTCATTGCCTTTTTCGTTATTGCGAAGCTCATCTTCGGTAATTGTGCGGTTTTCCGCCCGAATGCGCCACAGCGGATTTTCGCATATCTCTTGCAGACAGAATACCGGCTAAGGCGGCAAGAGGTGAGGATTAGCAGCCGATAAACACAAAAACCCCGATTTGCAAGCAAATCGGGGCACCATTATCGTTATTATGCTGTCATCAAGAATAGTCCACAACATCAAGCCAAGTGAAGAGGAGATCCTTCTCTTCCTTGCTTGTAACACCCTTTGCGAGTGTAGAAGCCGCCATAATGGGTAACCATTCCTGAACGTACTTCTTCGATGTGTTTGTCTTCTTGCAGAAGAGGTTGAGGTACTTCTCGGCTGTTTCTGTTGATGTCAGAGCAAGCTTTAAGTATGTCTTAGCTACATCGGCACTGGCGTTACCTGCGGAAGCGCCTATCCAGTCAACTATGTAAACCTTGCTGTCGTCTGTAACAACTATATTCTCCGGTCCAAAGTTGCCGTGGCAGAGCTTAACGTGCTTGGGTGTGCTGTCAAGTCTTGTGAGAAGATCATATCTCTTGATGTGGTCGATAACGTCAAGGCTCTCGATCTCTGCTCTCAGGTTATCCTTGAGCTTTGAAATGCCTGTGACCTTCTTAGCGTGAATGCTGAGCTGGAGCTCAACCATATCATCAAGATAGCCATCGCTGTTCTCGGGCTCTTCCTGCATAAGCTGTGCAAGCGTCTTGCCCTTGATAAGCTCTGAAGCAATCGCCCACTTGCCGTCTATCAGTTCAACTTCCTTTATCTTGGGAACATTCAGTCCTGTTTCCTCAACCTTGGCATCCATAAACGCTTCGTAGAAAACTACCGTCTTGGGTGCATCGGGCTTGAATACCTTTACTGCCAGGTCGCCGCTCTCGTATACGTCAACGGTTTTGCCTTCGGAGATCTTTTTACCTAATTTTATTTCATTCATACTTAAGTCCTTTCCGGGAGCGCTGTGCTTTTAGCTGCGGCGTTTCCTTTTAATGTGCCTTGATTATAACACTTTTTTGTCCGTTTGTCTATAGTTTGATTGGAAATTTAACAAAAATGCAACAAAATATTTTTCTTGATTGTGCATTTTGACGAAAAATGTGATATGTTAATTTACAGTAATTTTTCACCATTGTGATATCGCATTTGGCTTTGGTATGCTGTATGCGGTTACATAAGCTCGTTGCTGTCGAGGATTATCGTGAATGGGCCGTCGTTGAGGAGCTCGACCTTCATATCCGCGCCGAACCTGCCTGTCTGCACATCGGATATGCTTTCGCACTTCCTGCACTGCTCGATAATGTACTCGTACAGTTCGTTTGCCATATCGGGTGAACCCGCATTGGTAAAGGAAGGACGGTAGCCCTTGCGGCAATCGGCATAGAGCGTGAACTGTGAGATGAGAAGCAGGCTTCCGCCGACATCTGCCGGGGCAAGATTGGTCTTGCCGTTCTCATCGTCAAAGATACGCAGTCCCGTCATCTTGCGGATAAGCTTGTCGGCTATTGCTTTCGTATCGGTCTGCGCTATGCCGATAAGCACCATAAAACCCTTGCCGATTTTTCCGATTACCTCGCCGTCAACGGTGACGCTTGCGTGGTTCACACGCTGTATTACAAATTTCATATAAAGATCCTTTCAAATGGCATAAATAATGCCGCCGGGGGTACGGCGGCATTCTGACCGGTTGCTGTGTTTTGGTATAGACCGTGGATTGCTTAATAAGCTCCGATGTATCTCTTGAGGTCTTCCGGGTTCTGGCAACGGCTTCTTGCAACTTCTTCCGTAATTTTTCCTGTGCGGACAAGTCTTGCAAGATCCTGGTCGAGCGAGAACATACCGAGAGCCTTTGATGTCTGGATAGAGTTCGGTATCTGGAATATCTTACCTTCACGGATAAGTGAGCTGATAGCGTCTGTACAGCTCATAAGCTCGAGGGCGGCTATACGTCCCTTGCCGTCAGCTGTAGGAACGAGGGTCTGAGAGATAACGGCTACGAGAGAGTTTGCAAGCTGTGCTCTGATCTGACCCTGTGAGTGAGGGGGATATACGTCTATGATACGGTCGATGGTTTCTGCCGCACCTGTTGTATGCAGGGTGGAAAGCACCAGGTGACCTGTTTCTGCGGCGGTTACTGCGGCGTTGATAGTTTCAAAGTCACGCATTTCTCCGACGAGGATAACATCGGGGTCTTCACGGAGTGCGGCACGCAGTGAGCCTGCGAAGCTGTCTACATCGGCACCGATCTCACGCTGGTTTACCATTGACTGTTTATGTGTGTGAAGATACTCGATAGGGTCTTCGACTGTGATGATATGGCAGTTCTTGTTGCGGTTGATATGGTCGATCATAGCCGCAAGGGTGGTTGACTTACCTGAACCTGTAGGGCCTGTTACGAGGACAAGTCCTCTCGGACGGAGCGCAAACTCGCCCATAAGTCCGGGGAGCATAAGATCCTGCAATGTAGGGATATCGTTACGCAGAAGTCGCATTGCTATTGCGTGGTAGCCCCTCTGTCTGTATACGTTGACTCTGTGTCTGTGTCCCGATGCGGATACATATGAGAAGTCGGTGTCAAGGCCTTTCTGAATAGATGCCTTGTGCTTCATAGAGGTGATCTGATTTATGATATTGACTATGATAGGCTCTGTGCAGTCGGGGTAACCGCTGAGTTTTTTGATACTGCCGTGCAGACGTACAACGGGCGGAAGTCCCGCAGTAAAATGTAAGTCCGAACAGCCGAGCCTTCTTGCCTCGTCAAGTATTTTGTTAATATCCACCTTTGTATTCTCCTTTAAAAAGATATATTGCAAACACCGTTTCCGTATTATACGGAGTAGGTGGCTTTTACCAGTTCGTCAAGTGTTGTTGTGCCTGCAAGCACCATATCGGTAACGTTGCTACGCAGGAGCTTTGTACCGTTCTTTTCAGCCTGTGCGCCTATCTGCTCGGCTGTAGCGCCGCTTGAGATAAGCTCCTTGATATCGTTCGAGCTTACGATTATCTCATGGATAGCGGTTCTGCCCTTATAGCCTGTGTTATGGCAGGCACGGCAACCGCCGTAATGCGCCTTGCAGACTTCGACCGGCTCGGTCTTGCCGACAAGTCTTAAGTCCGCGGGATCGGTAAGCAGTACCTTTTCCTTGCACTCGGGGCAAAGTAATTTTACAAGTCGCTGAGCGATAACTCCGACAAGCGAGGACGCAACCATATAGGGTGCGACACCCATATCAACAAGACGGAGGATCGTACCTGCGGCATCGTTTGTATGCAGTGTCGAAAGAACCAAGTGACCTGTGATAGCGGCACGGATAGCGATATCAGCCGTTTCACCGTCACGGATCTCACCGACCATTACGATATCCGGGTCCTGACGGAGGATAGAACGAAGAGCCGCCGCAAAGGTAAGTCCTGCCTTTGCGTTTATCTGTACCTGATTTACGCCGTCTATCTTCTTTTCGCAAGGGTCTTCAACGGTAACTATATTAACGTTAGGCTTTGAAAGCTCACCGAGGGTCGCGTACAGTGTTGTTGACTTACCTGAACCTGTAGGTCCGGTAACGAGCATAACGCCGTGGGGGCAACGTATGATCTGCTTGAACATCTCATAGTTATACAGCGTCATACCAAGGTCGGTTATCTTTCTTGTCTTTTCATCTGCCGTTGAAAGCAGACGGATAACGCACTTTTCACCGTAAACGGTGGGGATCGTAGATACACGGACATCGAGGTTTACGCCGTCTATCGTCATACCAAAACGACCGTCAAGCGGTATTCTCTTCTCGGCAATGTTCATACCGCCGAGGATCTTGATACGGGTTATAAGCGAGTTATGAGCGGCAGGCTTTACCTTCATCTGCTCGATAAGCTCACCGTCAACTCTGAGCCTTATTCTTGTTCTGTCCTTGAACGGCTCGATATGGATATCCGATGCGTTCATTCTGAACGAGGTTTCAACTATTGTATTTACAAGCTTAACGATAGGTGCGTTATCAACACGCTCGCCCGATTCGGGGTCGTCCTGGATAACAGCGTCTGTAGCACTGTTGTACTCTTTATTGAGGTTATCCATAACGTTACTTACGGTCTGCTGTGAATATGCTTTATTTATCGTTTCGTTGATAGCGGTACGGGTAGCTATCATTGCGTGTATCTCCATACCGGAGATAACCTTGAGCTCCTCGAATATGTAGAAGTTGATAGGATCGTCGGTTGCGACCGTAAGACGAGAGTCGGTCATCTGGAACGCAACGCAACAGTTCTTCTTGGCTATTGCCTCGGGTATCTTTTTAACCGCCTCAATATCAATCTTCGTTGTCGTCAGATCGATGAACGGTACTTTAAGACGTATTGAGAGTGCCTGAGCAAGCTGTGTTTCGGAAACGTAGCCAAGCTCCAGCAGTACATCACCGAGTTTTTTTCCGGACTCGCCGCGCTGTTTTTCCAGAGCCTCGTTCAGCTGATCCTCTTTAAGAAATCCGTTCTCAACGAGGATCTGTCCTATCGGTATGTTCTTCATTAAACTGTTCCCCCTGTGATTAGTGGTGTGCTTGCCGTCTGTACTTGAAAAAGGCGGCGATATGTGGTAAAATATCCTTACGCTGTTTTACAGCGTTCCAAAAAGGAAAGGATGGTTATATATATGACAGGTATACTTTGGTATGATACCGTTATGTGCATACTTGTATTTGTCTTCGGTTCTGTCATAGGCAGTTTTCTGAATGTGGTCATCTACCGCACTCCTCTGCATATGTCTATCGTAAACGGACCTTCTCACTGCTTCTCATGCGGAGAGAGGATAAAGCCGTACGATCTTGTGCCGATATTCAGCTGGATCATATTAGGCGGCAAATGCCGTAAGTGCAAAGCGCCGATCTCGGTACGCTACACTATAGTGGAGGCGCTCACAGGATTTATGTTCCTGCTTGCCTACATAAGATTTTCGGCAAGCCTGCCGATGGTGGTCGCAATCGTATTCTTCTCGCTGTTGATAGTACTCAGCTGTATTGATATCGACCATATGGAGATACCCTATTGGTGCACGATATCAATTGCCGTGCTCGGCATTGCCACGTTCTTCACAGAACCCAATATGCCCTGGTGGGAGCATTTTGCGGGTGCGGCTGTTATCGCATTACCGTTTGCGATACTCGCCTTGTTCGGCGGCATGGGCGGCGGCGATGTTCAGCTTATGGCGGCATCGGGCTTTGTTCTTGGCTGGAAGATAGTTCCCTCAGCCGTTATAGGTGTTGTGGTGGGTGCTGTCTACGGGCTTATCGTGCTTTGCGTATCGTCACGGTTCACAAAGGAGCATTCCGCAAAAATCAGCGAAAAGCTCACCGAGTGGTGCGAGGGCAAGGCTGTCGATAGCTCGAAAGATGTTATCATTGGTGAATTTGAACACGGCAAGTGCAAAATCGACCCTGAGCTTTTTGAAGAAAAAGCGTGGAATATTTCGGGCGATGAGCTTAAAGCCGCAACTGAGGCACTCGGCAACGAGCTGAATGTCACTATGGGCGGGCTTCCCGACAGCAAGGAATATGTATTCCGTGCCAATGTGGAAAACGGCAAGATAACAAAGATAAAGCTGCGCCGCCGTATCGCTTTCGGTCCTGCGCTGAGCATCGGACTTGCAGTTGGTATGCTGTTCGGCGAAACAATTATCAAGGCTTATCTTTCAATGCTGTGATAATTAGCGTTTATATTTCCCCCGCCTTACCGGCGGGGGATTTATTGTTATCAGCCGAAAATCTGTATTCTGTAGAGGATCACTATATTCAGATCGTCCGAATAAGTGTAATCTTCCAATACAGGATCACTTGACGGTGTCAGCTTAAGAAGCGACATATTAAGCAGCTTGAACATCTGAACTCGCTCGCTTACCTTTATGTTTCCGTCAGTGTCATAGGTATTGACACCCATACGACACCATGTGCCCTTGTCGTTTGATGTGGTCTTGAACGTGAACTTGTAACGGGAGTCGTTGTAGTACTCGCTGTTGAACACGGCATAAGCATTGCTGTTTACCATTGCTACCGCCTTATCCTTATAATCTGCAACACTGCTGAGCTTACCGAGATCATACAGCTGATAGCCCTCTGCAGTAGAGCGCAATACCAATCCGTAAACAGTTTCTTTGGGATCCTTATCGGTAAACATAACATTAACCATCTTTGCTACACTGCCGTCAACGTCCGAGTTCTTAGTGAGAGCATCGGTCTTGTAGCCTTTTATGCTATAAGTAGTAGCGTTCTTCATCTTATCGGTAACATAGTTTGTTATGGTATCGGTTACGGCATTGGTGACAGTATCCTCGTCAAGTGATTTTACGATACTGCTCACCGGGTTGAACATCGACATTGCCGCAACTATCAGTATTACCATGATCGACATTGCGATTATGACTTCGATCAGCGTGAACGCCTTTTTCTTTAAAAGCTTTCTCATGGAGTATCGTCCTCCTTTACAGGTGTTCCGTAAAGGTGATTGTAGATACCGTTGGTCGCCGCATCATCGAATGAAGCCGATGTATCTGTGCTTGTGCTCTTCGGGTCTATAAAGTATTTTGCAAAAGAGCCGTAATCGCTTTCAAACTTATCCTCCGGGACAGTGAATGTTATCGTATTTGTATACGAGGTGTCAGAATCATTGACTTTCTTTGCGCTGAAACGTACATTTGTACCGGATACCATACTGTACAGCAGCTTAGCATCGGGAGTAACTACTATGTTTTTCGCGCTTTCGGGAAGAGCAATTTTCAGCGATTTGCTTTCAGAGCCGTTGAGAGCGTGGCTTGTTGTGGTTGTGATATCAAAGCTGAGCTTAATTCTGTAAACATCGCCGTCAAGCTCACAGCTTTCTTCCTTGGCGTATATTTTTTCGATACCCTTTGTGCCATAGATATGGATATCATCGGTTACCATACCGCCGCTGTTTTTATCCTTATCCTTATTGCCGCCGTCATTCTTGATGGTAGCGTCAATTGTATTGATCTCAAGTCTGCCGTCATTATCGGCTTCGGTGCTGTCCTTGCGAATCTTGACATCGCTTATCTGCAAATCGTTTGACGCGCCTGTGGGGCTGACAAACTTCATCACAAGCTTGACCGTATCTCTTTCAACCAGCGCGTTTTCCTGAACGAGATTACTTATCTGCGTGTCCATATCCTTATCCACGCTGTCGTTCTTCCTGTGCTGTGCTATCGCAATAGCAAGTATCTGCATTACGATAGCGGACATAAGAGCGAATATGACTATGGATACAAGAACCTCTGTCAGCGTAAAGCCTTTTTTACTTTTAAAGCGTTTAAACAGCTTCATGCTATCCGCTCCTTTCATCAGTTATAACCGTACTTTCTCCATGACCTTGAGCTTGATGAACCAAGCGTTCCGATCTCACCGCCGGAATTTGATATCAGCTTTTCCATATAGTCTAAGCGTGCTTCTTCCTTTTCATCATCGCTCAGTGTGCTGTCGACAAATCTGTCATAGTAGTCATACGGAATGGTAGCCATATACACTCTTGAAGTATTCGGCATCTCATAGTCGGATACTATAAGACCGCCGAGCATAGCCAAATTGCTTTCGCCTGACTTACCTGCGCCGAACGTCATATAAGGTGCGTATATGTAACCGCAGAATGTATTATATTGCATATCGAAATTCACATCACTGTTCTTGTTTATTGCAACCATAAACAGATTGTTATGTATTCCGCCGGAATTCTTGTACTTATTGACAACATCCTTTTTGAATACGGTATGAAGTTTCGGATCAGCAGACGTTGTCTGCATCAAAGAAGCTATCTTGGCTGCCATTCCCTTTCCGTCTGTAAATTTGCCGTCATTTACAACTAAGCCGTTGTCCTTAATTGCGCTCGGGAGTATTTCTTTAAGCAGATTATAGTGACCCATAAACACTCGTGTCTGTGCAAAATATGTTACACCGTCACCTATAACGAATATTACACTGCCCTTGCCCTTTGTAAGTACGCTGAACCAACCGGCAAACATACCATCGGGCTGATTGTTCCATCGGAAGCACTTGACACTGTCGTCTGTCGTCTTTTCATTTGAAAAGAGATACGGTTTCCAGCTTTTTTCGCTTTCATTGGGATTAGCCCTCATATAGCAGTTTGCGGGGAGGTATACATACATATCGATATCGTTGCCGTCCGGCATTGTGGTATCAAATACTATGTTGTATCCGTTCCAGTCACCGTTTGTAATGCGCATATCGCCCATTATGACGTACTGACCGAACTTCTCGGCAGATACGATAAGCTGATTTTTATTGCTTCCTGTGCCTTCAAATCTCGCGTCCTGTACTGCGGGGTCGGTAGCATTGTCGAACTTGTAGTTTATCGGTTTTACCGTATATGTACCGTCGTCCTTGATAAACTTCTTGGTCATGTTCCAGTTTGTATATTCCGGGTTGCCGACTTTTTCGTTTATCTTTGCCTTGGCATTGGTCAGAGATTCACAAATGCCGCTGTCTGAAGGCCATACATATGAATATGCCTGAGCATTTGAGCCTCTCGCCTTATCCATGCTTGCACGGAGTGCATTGTATGCGGTATCGTTGTCAAGATTCTTTGCTATGAAGCGTATGGACGCATCGGAATATTCCTTTATTCTGCTGTCGTCAACGCCGTGTGACTTTATCCATGTCTTCTGTGCACCGAAATAGCTTGAGCCTGAACAAAGGTAGACATTACCGCCGATCGTTATTCCGCCGGGGAACTTATCACCGGTGTTTACCTCTTTGTCAATGTAAACATCGCCGTTTACATAAACCTTGCCCTTATATGTTTCGTTACCGAAGAATGCGGCATCGCCGTTGACATAGATCTCGCAGTCGCTGTCATCACTGGGTCGTCCGCTTATGAAATCACCGACAACATAAACATCGGTATCATTCTTGTAGTTGAACGATGTACCCTGTATCAGGTTTCCGCCGACTCTTATACGTCCGCCGTTCAGGTTCATTGCACCCTGACCGCCATCATACGTCATGATAAGATTGTTGCCGACTGTTATATCAAATGACTGATCGCCGTCTGCGTTTATAGGAGCATTGTTTATCGACAGTGTTCCTGCGCTGATGACCTCGGCATTTATATTGATACCCGAGTTACCTCCACCGGAAGCACCGGAAGCGCCTATCTGACTATACTCGTTATCAAGATACATCGTGGAGGTTATCGTCATACCCGACATTACAACGTCATTCGGTGCATAACCCGTTGATGTGAAAAATCTGTCGAATGAATACGGCTTTGAAACCAGTGTGAACTCACCTATTGAGGTCACTACCGAGGACTCGCCGTTTACCACTACTTCGGTTTCGACCTTTATAGTCTGCTTTTCATCGCCGCTGTCGCCGCTGAGCTTTGTGACTGTCACCTTGTAATCGCCAAGACCGCCGGCAAGCTCTGCGAAGGTATCTGTGCCGTCGCCCTTTGTGGTGAGGGACTTATTGGGTGACAGCGCGATTATAGCATCTACGAACGCATCGTCCGTCTTTGTGTTGAGATATTCGGTTACGAGGTCGTTTAACGATACGGCACTCTGGTAAGACTGTTCGCTGCCGTATTTTATCTCGACCTGTGCACGAGCGGAAATCGTGGAATAATAAACCGCAGATGCAAGCACTATCATAACCGTCATTATAGCGATAATGAAGAATAAAACGCTTCCCTTGCCGCCTTTCAGCCGCAATAACGCCCTTTTCATCATTAACGCTTTTCTGTTATGTTTGTTCATAGCGTTTCATCCTTTCATTTCTTACTTGTCAGCAGCCGTTTATTCGGCTGTGCTGTTGTTAGCAGCAAAGGGATCTGCAACAGGCTGTATGCAGAGCAGATTTACGGAGAACTCCATTGTGTAATCGTCTGCCGCTGCGCTTTCGCCTGAATCACCGCTTGCTGCTGCCGTTGCTTCCATTTGGTAGCTGAGCGATGCTATAGAAACCGCCTTGCTCTTGCCGTTCTTTTCGTATACGCCCGAGTAAAGCAGATCTGCAAAGTTGTGCAGATTTTCAAGCTTGTTTGAATGAGCTGTAAACGATACTGTTACAGAGCCTACCGTTACGGGTTCGCTTGCCGCGAGCAGTGTTGCCTGGAGCTTCTTTGCGTACATAACAAGCTCTCTGGGAGTTAATTTTGACAGATCTGTCTGAGTATCCGATGGCGTTTCGACAACGGTATTTGCAAAGTCCTTAAGAGGATATGTAACCTCTGTGGGGTTAAATACCGATACAGAAAGCGCCTGTGTTGAGAAAGGAGATATAGACAGACCGTCAATTGTGATATCCTTGCCCAAAGAAATGAACTTACGCATAATTTCATCGGCTTCGTATTCTGTGAGGTCGTTGAAGAACTTGTCTGCAAGGTTCTTACCGTCTTCGTAAGCCTGGCTTATTTCTGCGTCGATCGTGGTTTCGTGTTCGAGCTTTGTCAGTATGTCAGAGTATTCTGCCTTTACCGATGTAAGCTTCTTGTTATTTTCGCCTATCTTATTGAAGTTGGGAAGTATGAATACAAATATTCCCACGCCGATAATTGCGGCTACTAAAAATACAACTATAAGGATTCGTTCCTGTTTACTGATCTTCATATTCGTTTACCCTTTCCCGTTACTGTGCCGATGATTCAGCGGTCGATTCAGCCGAGGACTCGGCAGATGAGGTGTTATCCTGTGCACTCTGATCGCCGTTTTCGCCGTTCTCGATTATGCTGTTCGCAGAATCCTTATCGATCGTAATGTCATTGCCTGCCTTGAGTAACATCGAAAGGCTGAACGTAACTGTTTCCTTGTTATCCTCGCTCTTTTCGACCTCGTAACCGGTATATGAGATGTTCTCGAAATAGCCCTGAGCTATCAGCGCTCTTACATACTGCGAAGGCTGTGCCTGATTGGTACAGGTAAATGTTGCCGAAACGGTATATCCCGATATTTCGACCGTATCTATAAGCTTCATACCGTTAAGGTTCTTGCGGATATCATCGCTTGTAACATTTTCGATCTTATCCTGCTTTGCTGTGAACGGCTCTCTGAGCATCTTGTATACGGTTGTCGTACCCTTGGGCATATAGTTGTACATCAGCTCTGCATTTGCGATGGAGTTTTTGTAGCTCTGGAAGTTTTCGAGTACGCCTTCCTTCTGCTGTAAGGTCGTAAGTCTTGCCTGAAGCTCGGTGTCGTTTATCTGAGCCTGTACCTTTGTTATCTCGCCCTTTATGCTGTTGTTGATAACATCTACAACAACATTTGCGCCGATCACTGCAAGCACACTCAATGCCGCCGCTACGCCAAGACCTATAAAGAACGTATTAAGACCCTTGCTCTCTCTTGCGGCTGTCGTGGCAAGGAGGTTGATGTGCTCAAGCTCTTTATTTACTTTATAGAGAGCGCCGATCGCGTTTGCATAGACGGTAAATTCAAAGTCGGTTCTTGATGCGATAGTCGTGGGTGCGCTCAGTATGTGACACGGTACGTTGAAGCCGGATACGGTATTTGTAAGCGCTATGAAGTCGCCTATCTCACCGTAGAACATCATTTCCTTTATGGGCTTCATATCCTTCCTTGACTGGAAGAACTGGAACATTCTGAACAGGTTGTCGTATATAGCCTGATTTACATAATCCTCCGCATTGTTGTAGTCTGTGGGATCGATCTTGAAATATCTTGAGAACGAAAGAACGTTGTCTTCGTAAAGGTTGATATTAAGGAATTCCTTATCGATCTGCACCAGTAAGAGCGGCATATAGCCTGACATCTTGGGGGTGTTCTGGATAAGACGCGAGATCGCGTTGTTTGAAATATTTACAGCCTTGAGCGAAAGACCCATATGAGTGAACAGCTTTACATAGCCGTCAACAAGACGCTGGGGGCAGGCTGTGGCAAGAACCTTGATAAGCGGGTTCTTATTCTCGTCTACAGTTTCACCTACTATAGTATATGAAATGTTGTAGTCGCCCGAGATACCCATATTGCTTCCTATCATAGCCTCGATAGCGGCTGAGTTTGAAAGCTTCTTGGGCTTGGGGAGCATAAGCTCCTTGTAGAGTATCGAACTGGAGCTGATAGATACGATAGTATCTTTTTCCTTGATAGATCTTGTGTTGATCATATCGATTATTTCTGCCGCAACCAGCGGAACATCTGCTATGTAGCCGTTTGAAACAAGTCCTTTTTCGATCTCTCTGAAATCAACTTCGTCGATCTTTATCTTAGTGCCCTGTGCCGCGCCGCGGACGAGCTTGATTTGTCTGTCGGTAATATCAATAGATAACATATATCAAAAATTCCTTCCTGTTAATTAGGTTGAGTTTTCGCTGCTCTTTAAGTATTGCCCATACCTTCCATACCTGAGTAAAGGATCGGGAATACACCTGCAAGTAAGCAACCTACCATAACGCCCATGAGTATGATCATGACAGGCTCCATAAGACCTACAAGTCGTGAAATTGCGGAGTCGGCTTCATCATCGTAGTAATCCGATGATTTTGCAAGGATCGTATCAAGAGTACCTGATTCCTCGCCGACATAAACGATGGATACGAACATACCGTCAAATACATTTATTCTGCCCATCGCCACCGAGAGCGATTCGCCTCGTTTAACGTTTTCGACTACATCTTCAAACTGCTTTATTATATATGTATTGCCGAGTGTACCTACCGATTTTTCGATACAGTCTACCATCTGAAGACCGCTCGAGAAAAGGTTTGACATTGTACGGGCAAAACGCGCGGTATAGATCGTGCGGAGCAGCTTTCCGACTTTCGGAAGCTTAAGCAACATCTCGTCCCATTTGATCTTTGACGAGGGAGTTTTGATAATGAGTCGCAACGCGATCACTATTGCTATCGCAACGATAACAAGAATGTACCACTGGTTTATCATAAAGTCGCTTATTCCGAAAATAGCCGCCGACAGAGGAGGCATCTCGGTATCGCCCGCAAGGTCACGGAACATAGGCATGATCATTGTGAACATGGCGATCATGATAACTACGAGCAGTACCAAAAGTACGATAGGGTAGATCATAGCGCCCTTTATCTTGTTCTGCGTCTTGCTGTCCTTTGCGTAGTGCTCCGATACACGGTTCATGATTATATCAAGGTTACCTGAAGCTTCACCCGCACCGACCATGCTGACAAACAGTGACGGGAAAACGCCCGGTTTTGTGGCTATAGCCTCAGAGAAGCTGCGGCCTTTCTGAACTTCCTCGTATATGTCGAGCAAAACCTGCTTCTGTCTTTTGTTTTCCGACTGTGCCTGCAATATCTGAAGCGCCTTTACAAGGCTTACGCCGGAGGTAAGCATGGCGGCAAGCTGACGGCAGAAGAAAGACAGATCCTTGGTTTTGAACTTGAACTTGACATCTGCCGCCTTGTTCTTTGTTGCGTCCTTATAGGACGTACAGAACAAACCCTTTTGTCGCAGCTTGTCGATAAGTTCTACGGAATCTTCCGCTGTTTCGGTGCCTTTTACCTTTTTACCGTTAACGTCGGTAGCAACGTAAGTAAAAGTTGTCACTGGTTATCCCCCATTCATCTTAACAGAATAAAACAACCCCCATATCAAATGGAAATTATTATATAACAAAATTATACCATAAGTTTCAGCGAATAGCAAGAAAACTTTGGTGGCATATCAAACAATTTTACAAAGCAAAATTTATGAAAAATTGCCGAAAAGCAAGCGTCATTTTCGGCAATTTAAGGCATATTTTTGTATTTTTTAAGGTTTGCTATATATGCAGAACCATTTTGGGCATATTCTGCCAATATGCCCGGATATACTATATATAATAGAAATCAATTTGCAGTTAAGCCTCGAGTGCGATCGTTATCATATCGGTGAGTGTTTTCTCGCGTTCTTCGGGGCTCAGATCCTCTGTGCCGGTAAGCGGATTGTTTGTTACGGTGCATATGCAAAGAGCCTTTTTACCTGCTGCGGCGGCATTCATATAGAGGGCGGCGGCTTCCATTTCAACAGCCAGAACGCCCATCTTCGACCATGCCGAAAGGCTGTTTGAAGCGTCGTAATAAACCTCGCCGGTAAGCACGTTTCCGACATGAGCTTTTATGTTCTTTTCGGTCGCAAGCTCATATGCCCTTTTCACAAGCCCGAAATCGGCTATCGGGGCAAACGTACCCGGCAGGCCGTACTGTCTGTCAACGTTTGTGTCATGGCAAGCTCCCTGAGCAATGATCACATCTCTGGGCTGAACCTCGGGGACAAGAGCTCCCGCCGTGCCAATTCTTATGATAGTGTCGGCGTTGTAGAAATTGTACAGCTCATAGCTGTATATCCCGATAGAGGAAACGCCCATTCCGCTTCCCATTACGGTGACCCTTCCGCCCTTGTACAAGCCGGTGTAGCCGAGCATATTTCTTGTATCGTTTATGCAAACGGCATCGGTCAAATAGTTTTCGGCGATAAACTTTGCTCTCAGCGGATCGCCGGGCATAAGGATTTTCTCTGCGACCTCTCCCATCTGCGCTTTTATATGAGGTGTTGGTACATTTGACATAATAATTATTCCTTTCGCATTCGTATTTTCGGCTTACGCGGCGGTTATGTTACATAAAATCGGCGTAAAATCCTGCATAATATTACAATTTATGTATTATTTCACGATTTTCTGCACGTTTTGTAATCCATATTATTCCAATAAGGTTACAGCCACGTAACCATTTTGCTTAAAAACAGCAAAATTCGCTTGGTTTTCACACATATTATACACTATTCGCAGAAAATTGTCCAGTTACATTTAAACGATTACATTCTTTTTTGTTAATCTGAACGAAAATTAAGCCAATTAAACAAATTAAGGTAAAAGTTACTTGACCGTGGGGTAAAATTTATGTATAATTCTTTTCAGTCGAACGACAGATTCGGCATTATAGAATGAAACAAACTTACTGTAAGGAGATTTAAAAATGAAGAAGATCTTAGCTTTAGTAGCAGTAGTAGCTATGGTAGCTGCAATGGCAACAGCTTGCGGCAACAACACAACATCAGGTTCAAGCGTTGGTAGCTCTACAAGCGTTTCTGAGTCTAAGTAATCAGAAATAACGGAAAATATCGGGAGCATCGGCAATGTGTCGATGCTCCCGGTTTTTTATCATTACTTACAACGTATCATTGTATTGTGCGCATATCTCCTGTACGCTCCTGCCGCTTTCCCGGTTATAGCGATTGACTACGATTATCTGTCCGCCTGTTATTGTGCCGGGCTGTTCCCGGCAGGTCATAAACACTCTTATTCCGCACCCGGATATGACCTCCGCACTCCCATCGGTAAGAGAACCGAAAGGATATGCGAATGCGACAGGTCTTACTCCTGTCACCTGTTCCAGCTTATCCGACAGAGCAGATACATCATTATAGAGCGCATTGTGATAATCGGACGTGTTTTCTCCGTCCTTTTGCGCACAGCCGTTTCTGTCGCCCGTGTTTGAATGCAGGTCATAGGTGTGATTGCCTATTTCAACATATCCGCTGTCGGACAGCTGTTTTATTTCGTTCCATGTCGGGTAAGCATAGGACAGATGCTTTCCCTCTTCACCGATCTGTGAATATTCGTCCGTGTAGCAGCCGACAATATTTATAACCGCTTTCATGTTATATTTTTCCAGAAGCGGCAGGACATAATACAGACCTGTTTCATAGCCGTCGTCAAAGGTTATCATTACAGCCTTATCGGGAAGCTTTTTCTTTCCGTCGTTTATATTTTCCAGCTCTGACGGCAATATTGAAACATATCCGTTTTCAGACAGATATTTTAAATCTGCTTCAAGCTCATACGGTGTAATTATATACTTTCCCGAACGGCTCTCGTCCTTTAGCACCTGATGATACATCAGTCCCAAAAATCTGCCGTTTCCTTCGTCTTCGGCATATATTGCCGCACTCAGCACGCCGAGCATTGCCGCTATGCACACTATACCCGCTCCTATTGAGGCGGCGATACAGGCTTTACCGCTTTTCACCGTGTCATCTCCTTTTGTTCTTTTTGTTTAATTATCTGCTTTTTATAGTCTTATTATTCGTTAAACTGACATATTTTTGATAAAGCGCAAACAATTTGGCGGTTTTCCGATTGACTATAAAAAGGAGTAGTTGTATAATTTACACAGCTTGATTTATTTGTATTTATGACCCAGCAAAATATAATTTTTCTATCTATAATCATTTTCTAACAGGAGAGGTAAATATGAAACCGGAAAAAATGCAGGAAAAGCATATTGACGTCAGCGTAATAGTTCCTGTTTACAACGTAGAAAAATACGTTGCGCGCTGTCTTGAGTCACTGGTAAACCAGGAATGCGACTGTAGCTATGAGATAGTTGTTGTCAATGACGGCACGAAAGACAATTCGATGACTATCGTAAACGACTATGCAAAGCGCTATGACTTTATACACGTCTGTTCTCAGGAAAATTCGGGCGTTTCGGTCGCAAGAAACAACGGTATAGCCAAGGCCCGCGGAAAATATGTAATGTTTGTAGACAGTGACGATTATGTATCGCCCTCTTATATTTCCGTACTCTATAATACAGCCGAGGCATACGGCTCGGATATCGCACAGTGCAACTACAGAAACGTATTTGACGGCAATGACAGCGGAATGAACAATTTTATACTGCATAAAAAAGGCGTTTTCGAGGGTAAAAAGGTATTCGGAGAGGTGCTTATGGATATCACCGTCCGCAGTTATATCTGGAATAAGATCTACCGCCGCAGTCTGTTTACCGATAATGATATTTACTTTCCGCAGGGAATGTGCTTCGGCGAAGATATTTCTGTCATGCCGCAGCTTTTCTACTATGCAGACAAGGTATCCTTTGCAAACGATACACTGTATTATTACGCCCACCACGAGGGCAGTGTAACAGGAAGCATCTCTAAGCGCGATACCGTAAGCTACCTGCGTGCATATGCGTCACTGCGTATGTTTATGGAGAGCGAGGACATCTTTGAACAGCACAGATTTATATACTATCTTCTGCGCAAGAAGATCTCGATAACGATTTACGGTATGCTTGTCCGCTGCTGGTGGAGAGATCCGAAAAACACCCATGTACTCAGCACATATAAGCGTACAAGAAAATATCTCAAGGCGTGCTCATCGAAAAAGCAGAGTATTCGCTATACGGCGACCGAGCTTACTGCCGATAAGTAATACAACACCCCGCGGTTTATTTGCCGCGGGGCATTTTTGTAAGCGGACACTGCAAAAAATCGCTGTATTTCGCTAAATTTTCACATTTTCCCTGTTGCATTCGGATTGGCTTTATGGTATACTTAATGTATATGTAAAGTGGAGAAAAATTATCATGAGTATTGCAGTAGCTATAGACGGCCCTGTAGGAGCGGGCAAAAGCTCCATTGCCAAGGAGTGTGCAAAGCGCTTAGGCTTTATATATGTTGACACCGGCGCTATGTACCGTTGTATCGGTCTTTTCTGTGACCGCAACGGCGTGGATATGGACGATCCGGTAAGAGTAGGCGCGGCACTGTCGCATATTTCGCTCGATGTAAAAATAAAGGACGGCACACAGCACATTTATCTCAACGGCTATGACGTTTCGGAAGAGATACGCTTGCCCGAGATAAGCATGGCGGCATCAAAGGTATCGGCGATCCCCGCTGTAAGAGCGTTTCTTCTTCAGCTTCAGCGTGACATGGCGGAAAGTCAGAATGTCATAATGGATGGCAGAGATATCGGAACGGTGGTTCTTCCTAACGCAAAGGTTAAGATCTATCTTACCGCAGATGCGGAAGTAAGAGCAAAGCGCCGTTACGATGAACTTATCGCCAAGGGTACAAATGTATCTTACGAAAGCGTGCTTGCCGATTTAAAGCAACGCGATCATAACGATATGACAAGAGAGATAGCACCGCTGAAGCAGGCGGAAGACGCAGTGCTTGCGGACACGACAGAGCTTGACTTTGACGGCTCGTGTGACCTGCTTGTCAAAATAATCAAAGAGAAGGCAGAAATCAGATAATGTATGAGTTTTTCAGAAAGATAGTATGTCTTTCGATGCACATAAAATACCGTATCAAAATTATCGGCGGCGATAACAGACCGTACAAGCACGGTATAAGAGGCGGCTATATAATAGCCTGCAACCATCAGGATTACGGCGACCCCCCGCTGATTGCGGCTGTAAACAAGGCTCATTTTTCATTTATGGCGAAGATAGAGCTTTTCCAGAAAAACAAGTTCTTTGCATGGCTTATCACAAAGTGCGGAGCATTCCCGGTGGTAAGAGGCGCGGGTGACGGAAGTGCGATCGACCATGCGATCTCCGACATTGAAAAGAACAGAGCTTTTGTAATTTTCCCCGAGGGTACGCGCTCAAAGGACGGAAATATAGGACGTGCAAAGTCGGGTATCGCAGTCATTGCGGGCAAGACAAATGCACCTGTACTCCCGATGTGCCTTAAGTACGGCAAAAAGGGCTTCCGCAGAAAGGTGTGGATCTCAATCGGCGAGATGATACCCGCAGAGCAGATCGCACTGAACAGCGACGACAGGACTGAGCTCAGACGAGTTTCTAACCTTATAATGGATAACATAAAAATTCTTATGGACGGTATGAGCGAATACGGCGACCCGCTCCCGAAGCAATACGTCCCTAAGATCAAGAAAAAGCCCGATGAGGAAAATAAGTGAGCCGTTACAATATTGAGATCGCCAAGGGCGCAGGCTTCTGTTTCGGCGTGAAACGCGCCGTTGAGATAGCTGAAAAGACAGCCGCCGAGGATGGCAGATGCTGTACGCTCGGTGAGCTTATCCACAACGGCAATGAGATAGCAAGGCTTGAAAAGCTCGGAGTTTTTCCGATAGCTAGCCCCGATGAGCTACCACCCGGCGAAACGCTTATTATACGCTCACACGGTGTTCCCGCGGCTGTGACAGACTATATCACCGCCAAGGGTATAAAATACACGGACGCTACCTGTCCTTTTGTTGCGAAGATACACAATATCGTTTCAAAGGCAGAGGGACATATAATAATAGCAGGCGACCCCGACCACCCCGAGGTTATCGGAATAGTCGGGCACTGTAAAAATCCCGATGAAGTTACGGTAGTGCGTGACTCGGACGAGCTTGAAAATGTGCTGAATTTACAAGATTTTACTCGTCAAAATGTACTAATTATGGTAGCTCAGACGACGTTTAATTCGTCAAAATGGCAATCTTGCAAAAAAGTTGCAAAAAAACACTATACAAATATCACGATTTTTGATACAATATGTAGTGCGACGGCTGAACGTCAGCGCCGCACGGAAGAGCTTGCGGAGCGCTCGGCGCTTATGGTGACAGTCGGAGGAAAAAACTCCAGCAACACAGCAAAGCTTGCACAGATAAGTCAAAAACACTGCCCCGTAATATTCACGGAGAACGGCAGTGATATTGATAAAGCCGCAGTACTTGAACTGCTCCCTTTGCAGGGCGGTACGGTCGGTATAACGGCAGGAGCTTCGACACCTGCCTATATAATAAAGGAGGTTCATAGAATTATGAGCGAAATTCTCAACAATGAAGAAGGATTCGACTTCATGGCGGAGGTTGACAAGACCTTCAAAAAAGTATATATAGGGAACAGGGTCAAGGCTTTAGTAGTAGCTGTAAACAAGAACGAAGCTGTTGTAGACTTAGGCACTAAGCACTCGGGTTACATTCCTGCAAGCGAGCTCTCGCAGGATCCCAATGCAGCTCCCTCGGATGTTGTTAAGGTTGGCGATGAGATCGAAGCTATCGTTACAGCTGTAAACGACGCAGAAGGTACAGTTACACTTTCCAAGAAGAAGGTTGACAGCGTACTCGGCGTAGAAAAGCTCGCCGCTGCTATGGAAGCTAATGAAACGCTCGAAGGTGAAGTATCATCGGTAGTTAAGGGCGGCGTTATCATTATCTCCAACGGTACAAGAGTATTTATCCCTGCATCACAGACAGGCGTTCCCAAGGACGGCAAGCTTGAGGAGCTTCTCAAGAAGACAGTTCCTTTCAAGGTTATTGAAGTAACAGAGGCAAGAGGCAGAGTTGTAGGCTCTATCCGTCAGGCTAAGAAGGAAGCAAGCGACGCTGCTAAGGCTAAGTTCTGGGAAAGCGTTGAAGTAGGTCAGAAGTTCACAGGTGAAGTTAAGTCTATCGAAAGCTACGGCGTATTCGTAGACCTCGGCGGAGTTGACGGTATGGTTCACTCAAGCGAGCTTACATGGAACAGAATCAAGCACCCCAGAGAGATCGTTAAGATCGGCGACAAGCTTGATGTATATGTAAAGAGCTTTGATCCCGAGAAGAAGAGAGTATCACTCGGCTGCAAGAAGGAAGAGGACAACCCCTGGAACAAGTTTGTTGCCGAATATCACGAGGGCGATGTTGTTGACGTAACGATCGTAAGCATCACTCCTTTCGGTGCATTTGCACAGATCATCCCCGGTGTTGACGGTCTTATCCACATCAGCCAGATCTCAACAGAGCGTATCAACAATGTAGCTCAGGTTCTTTCTATCGGCGATGAGGTTAAGGTCAAGATCATCGAAATCAACGAAGAGCAGAACAGAGTAAGCCTTTCGATTCGCGCACTCAAGGAAGAAATGCCTGAGGACGAGGAAGAGGAAGAAGCAGCTGAAGACGACGCTGAATAATCGTTAAAAGAGCAAATATTAAGAGCCATCGGTGACGGTGGCTCTTTTTTGTGTTGTATCAACTTTTTCAGATTTCAACCCTCTGCCCGAACTTAAGCAGTATCCTTGAATACAGCTCCTTATTTATCTCATAATAATCGGTAGCGGTGGTTTTTCTGTCGTTTTCGTACAGCTCAAAGCGCATGATTATCTCGCTGTAATCTTCCTTGTAATAAAATACGCACAGCCAGTAGCGGTTCTTTTCGGCATAATAGTTCACCGGCTCAAGCGTCAGCACCGCGCTTAAATCGCCGTTTAAAAGCGTTGTGAGCTCGTCGGGCTTTATGTAGCAGAACTGCACCTTTTTAGTCATAGGCATTGCCTTTGCTTTTCGTTTGAGCGGGGTGTCGGGTGTGTCTGTTTTATCCGTTTTCTTTTTAAAGAAGAACATATTTCTCCCTCCTGTCTGTATTTCCTGATAATGCTATTCTATCACACATTGAACACTATGTCCATATATTTTTTCACTTGTGTTAAAAATACCGTTAAAGCAATTATCTGTCAAACTTCAAGGCTGTATCACAACTTTTTCACATATGAACTTTATACTTTAGCCATAGTCAAAAAACAATAAAGCCTACGGGCATGAAAGGACGATAGATATGACAGACGGATTTGAACGCAAGGATATGAATACAAATGACAGCGAGCAGGTTCAGAGCTTCTCTACTGCCGAAAATGTACAGCAGACAGCGGAACCTTCTGCAAATGCAGGAACATATACAGCAAATACCGGAAGCAACGCAAACACTGCAAGCAGTACAAACACCGGTTATAACAGCGGCTCTTACAGCAACTCATACAATGCTCAGCAGAACGCCTACAACTCATATTACAGATATGCAGGCGATATGAACAATGCTCAGCCCGGTATGAACAACGGTCAGAGCAATGTACGCATTGACCCGAACGGCGGCAAAGCGCCTAAGAAAAAAGGCGGCAGTAAGGGTGCTCTGGTAGCAGGTATTGTTGCGCTGGCTCTGGTAGTCGGCGGCGGTGCGGGATTTGCCGGAACGGTACTCGGCAACAACATCGGCGTACTTGACGGTCTTCCCCTTGCCTCGTCATCGGAGTCTTCTTCAAACGGTGCAAATTCAGACAGTTCAAGCAGTGACGACAGCACGGTTTCCGCTCCTTCGACAACGCTTAACACATCAAATACGGCTACTGCCGCTCCTCTTGACGAAAGCAAGATAAATGACAGCACAAACAGCACTCTGCTCAACGCAGAAGAGCTTTATGAGAAAGTTAAGGACACGGTAGTTCTTGTATATAACTATCAGCGTCAGACAGGCTATGCAGAGCCTGTTAAATACGGCAGCGGCAGTGGCGTTGTATTCACTTCCGACGGTTATGTGATCACAAACGCTCACGTTGTTGAGGGCGCAGACAAGATGACTGTTGTAGCTCCCGACTATAAAAATCCCGAAAACACAAAGGAATATGAAGCTACGGTAATCGGCAGTGATACTTATTCAGACCTTGCAGTGCTGAAGATCAGCCGTGACGATCCGTTTGAATATGCAACGCTCGGCGACTCCGACACGGTAAGAGTAGGTCAGGATATCTGCGTGCTCGGCAACCCCAAGCAGCTGCTCAACTCTCTGACAAAGGGTATCGTTTCGGGACTTGGCAGAGCTTCTGCGTCAAACAGTGCGTACGGCACAAGCACAATACAGATAGATGCGGCTATAAACAGCGGTAACAGCGGCGGCGGACTTTTCGATATGTACGGAAACGTTGTAGGAATAATCGACTACAAGCTGGTTTCAAACACACAGGCTTCTATCGATAACATTGGCTTTGCAATCACAATAAACGAAGCTAAGCCCGTTATCAACGACCTTATGACTAAGGGATATGTCACCAACCGTCCCGGTCTTGGTATCAACGGCGAAGAGATAAGCGAATACAGCGCATATATGCAGGGTCTTGAAAGCGGCGGCGTATATGTAACATATATCTCGGAAGATATGCCGGTAGCAAAGAGCGGTCTTAAAGTCGGCGATATCATTTCACAGGTAAACGGTACTGCGGTTTCATCTGTAACAGATATTCAGAATATCATTGCAGAGCTTAACATCGGTGATACTGTTGAGCTGACTGTTTACAGAGCAGGTGCAACAGGCAGATATACCACAAAGAAGATCAGTGTAGAGCTTGCTGAGATTGAGCTTAACTGATAAGGGTAAGTGAATAATAAAGGGGTTGTGATGGGGTTTGTCACAGCCCCTTTAGTTTGTGGGAAAACTCAATAAAGCTTAAAATAGCGTACTTGAGCCAAGTAAAAATGGATAGTGCGTAGTTAGTGGTGTTTGCAGAAGCGAAAAGATTAGTAGCAAGCGATCCCTCAGTCTTGACGGCAGATAAGGTTTGTGCGATTTAGGTGTTGCAGATGTCGCTAAAACCGTAGTGTTTGAAACAAGTAAGCCTTGCCGCAAGCCAGCTCCCTTTGGCAAGGGAGCCAAGAATTAGTGCGAAGCAAGGGATAGGGAAAAGATTATAGAGATGGCAGAAGCTATAATAATCGGTGCAACGGGAGGGTCTGTGTGTGCTTGTATGGTTTTGCGTCCTTGCAAAACTCTGTGCACACACGCTTAATGCATCCTTGCATTGCGAGCCCCTCCCCTACAAACTTTTTGATTTACTCTGCCTCTTGATATTTCGTGATATAGCCGAAATATAGTTTTTATCTGCTCTAACAATTTGATAAGTGTGTTATTTTGCGTTCTATGAGTTTATTGACAGATTGAGAGGCTGTGATGAGTTTCATCACAGCCAATTTTCATTTATGCTTTTAAATTCAGCATTACCGACGACATAAACATACCGTCCTTTATCTCAGAGCGGTAAGTGCCGCCGTATTTTTCGGTTATGCTCTTCACTGACTCGACACCTAAACCAAAGCCGATATGCTTTGAAGAGAACAGCACGCCGTTGATATCCTTTTTAACATTGCCTGTGAATGTATTGTCGATACCGAGGCAGAGCGTATATTCATCGGTCACTGCCCTGATCACGATCTTTCTGTCATCGCTGTTTTCCGCCTTGCAGGCATCTATGGCGTTTTCGATAAGATTACCGAAGAGCACTGACAGGTCGGTTTCATCAACCGATATCCTTTCGGGGATAACCGCCTTTACATCATAATCTATATCCGCATCTTTCGCCATCTGTGCAAAATACAGCATTACCGCATTGACAGCCTTGTTTTCACAGAAGCTTATCAGCGTATCATCGGGCAGGCTCTGCTGATAGCTGTTAAGATACTTTTCAAGCTCGTCATACTCGTGATTTCTCACATACTCCTGCATAAGCGAAATGTGGTGACGCACATCATGCTTTGCGCGTCTTGCGTCGGTAATTTTCTCCTGCAGGTTTTCATATTGCAGGTTCTGCATTGCAAGACGATGGTTGTTTTCACTGAGCTTTATGTTCTTCTCCTGCTCGTTTATCAGCTTGGCTATAATATAATAAACAAGACACGCGCCGACATTTATAAAGAACAGGAATACGGCGTTTCCGACATCAAGCGCAGTTTCAAGGCTTGATTTGCCGTTATTATAAAGCATATAGTACCATATCAGATAGAAAGTAGCCGGTACAAGCCACAAATAACGCCACTCTATACCCGTAGGCTCTTTCTCGACAGCGGGAGTATATACTTTTTTTGTATAAATGAAAAGCGGTATCCATACGATCGCCAATACAAAGAACATGATCAGTGAGAATGACCAGCGGTATGACTGCACGGCAAGGTCGGGGAAAAATACGCCCTCGATGCATTTCGATGCGGCTACTACAAAATTCGCCGTATTTGATATCATCAGCAGCGTGAAGATAGCCTTTCCGAAATGCACCTTCACGGCGATGAAGTAGAACACGGCGTAAAGCACCGTGCTGACAGCACTCGCAAGTGCCGCCTTTCCTCCGGAGAAGAAGGTCGCCCACAAGCCTAGTCCCATCTGCGCGAACGTCACAAGAACTATAAGTAAGACCGTGACCCGCTTTGAAAAACGCAGTCGCGAACGGAACGGATAGATAGCAAGTGCCACGAACGGCAGGAAATTGAGCAGTGAGTAAACGCACATCTCCGCCGTTCCGTATAACGGAGGCATCGTCAGTCACCGCCCTTTCTGAGCTTTTCAAAGCAATAGGCGGTATAAATATCAGACGCTTCTTTTGCTTTTCTTCTGCTTATCGGAATGCGGGTATTGTCCGACATAACGAAAACATCATTCTGCTGTGCGGATACCTCGTCAAGGTTTACCACAACGCCTTTTGACGGACTGAAAAAGCCCTGCTGTTTGCACAGCACAGTTTCGGCGCTCCTGAAAGCAGTCCTGATTTTCACGGTGGGGCTGTTTTTATAGTGGATATTGACGCAGTGTGAAAAAAAGTCAGCGTATATTATGTTTTTCAGGATTATCGCCGTGCCGTCGGCAAGCACTGCCGTGCGGCGCTCGTTTACCTCGTTGAGCTTCAGCCGCTCAAGCATTACCTTGATCTGATTCTCGCCGTATGGCTTATGCAGATAGTAGCTTGCGTTGACCTCATAGCTCTCTCCCGCAAATTCGTTGCTGGTGGTCGCGAAAACTATACGAACATCTTTATCATCGTTTCTTATGATACGCGCTATCTCCATACCGTTCTTTTCACCCATGAATATATCAAGAATAACAACGTCATATTTTCCCTTTTCCCAAGCGCCGAGAAACTCCTCGCCGCTACTGAAGCAATGCGCCTCGACATCACTGAGATTATTCTTTATGTATGACAGGAGCGTTGTTATTTCGCGTTTGTCATCATCTGCTATGGCAAATCTCAACTTATGACCCCCTCTGCAATTTTGATGGCTGTATTTATAATAGCACAAAAACGAGGATTTTACAACAGAAACAGAGGATTATGATAAAAAACAGGGGGCTGTGACACAACCCGAAAAAGAAAAAGTGAGTCGAAGCACAAAGAATAGTGCGCACGGCTCACTTTTTGATATGTAGAGAAAGGTTTTTAGTGTACTTCTATTATATCGCATTAGCAAATTAACTTTGATAGCAAGCTACCGATAGTGCTGTTCGTCGGACAGCACTTCTCGGGTTCGCTATTCTATGCGATAACGTTGCTGCTATGATTGAGGGAGACAACCCAAGGGGAGAGAGGAAGGCGCTCCAAAGGCGCTTTCCCCTCTCCCCTTAGGTTTTCTCCCAAATCAGTTATTCCTCTTGAGCGACGAGAGGAGCGGGAGCATTGCTTTTGCAATGCTCAGTCAAGCCTCCCTCTTCCCTGACTCCTTTTCTCTTCTGCCATAATGTGGTGTTGGCTATAAGACACACAAACGACCGCGTTTGAAAAGCCGCTGTAAGCGGGACGCTGACGCTCTGTTCGACCCGGGGGACTGTACAGATATCTTGGGATAGTGCGTTTTTTGGAAATTTCGGTGATAATGCAGTTGCACTGATGCACTCACGAAATTATTAACACCTTGTCGGTATCAAAACTGTTTGCGGCGGTGTTGGCTGTATATTTATTGCTTTGACATTTTACAATATGTTGCACTGCAATTTCAAAGATACTTGATATGTTGAGGGATTGTGTCACAGTTCCTTTACACTATCTCTGTGCATTGACAATGCACGTTATCCTTTTCTTATGATCATCGCTTACTCTTCTGCTGTCGCGTATCTTCTGCGCCGCCATAAGCTTTACCGTTACGCTTATCGGGCTGTGTTCAAGATAATCGGCGATAAGCCCGGGATATCTTACGCAGTATACCGATATTCCCCATGCCACAGCCATATCACGGTAATACTCGCCGTAAGGAAGTGTATCATAAATATCAAGCGCTTTTTTTACAGTCGGTTCATCATTAAACTTTGAGAACATAAGCACTATGCCGACACGGGAAACAAATTTCTCTTTCCTTTTCATCAGCTTGTCCGAAAGCAAACGCAAAGCGTCCTCTTCGCTTTTTCTGACCTTGAGGCAGGAGCAGAAGCAGTCGCATTCCGCCCAGTTATCGATCATCTCGGCATAACGGATCATATACGGCTCTTTTTCGGACAGCGGTGCAGCTGCAAAGCCCAGCGCCGCGCCTTTTATGATTATTTCTTCAAAGCTATTATACGGCATTTCAAAAATTTCTTTGTAATCCGCCCTGTGCTTTTTCGCTATTGCCTTAAGGTCGGGCATACGCACACCTATGACCTTATAATTGCTTGTATGCACTATTTTTTCGTTGAATATACGGAACTTTTCCTCCGAAAGGCTTTCAAGCTCCGTAAGCAGTTTTTCACGTTCTATCATTTATACTTCTCCTCCGTTTCAAGCAGAAACTTTTTTATATCTATCCCCTCTTCGCCCATATAAAAGCCTATGCCACCGCTTGCGGGGACTATCCTGTGACAAGGTATCAGTATCGGGAGCGGGTTTCTTTTCAGTGCCGAGCCGCAGGCGCGTATCGCCTTACTGCCTGCCATTTCAGCCGCCTGCCTGTACGTTACACGCTCACCGTAAGGTATTTTCTGAATGGCGGTGAGTATGCTCCTGAAAAACGGCGTGCCGAGATCGCTTATGTCAAACGGCAATGAAAATTCTTTAAGCTTTCCGTCAAAGTATGCCAGAAACTGCTCCTTTGCCTTTTCGCATATCGGGTCGGGTCTGTCGGGTATATCCATATCGAAAACGACACTTGTTATATTTCTGCCGTCTGTAATGACCGTTATCGTGCGGTCTATCGGCATATCAAATGTTATGTTGCTCATTTACCTCTGTTCGCCTTTCCGCTGATCTCGTTTACCGAAAGGCGGTATACCCTTGTCCTTGCGGCGCACGAGCTGTCAGCCTTATATGTGATCTCCCCATACTGCTTAAGTATCAGCGACAGTGCGGATAGCTTTTCTTCGGTGTCGGTTATTTCGGTCATTGTGCCGTTTCCGACAACGCTCTCATACCGGCTTGTTATACTGCCCTGCACATAGTCGTGGCAGATATCAAGCTCAAAAGCCACCTTGTTATTCCTGTCGATAAGCGTGTTCTTTCTGCCCTCGGTCGCTGTATGGATATAAAAATACAGTCTGCCGTCCTTTTTTTCGTATCCGAAATTGAACGGCAGAACATAAGGATATTCTTCGTCAAAAAAAGCAATGCGCATTACCTTTGCGCTGTTCACAATATCAAGTATTTCTTTTCTGTCGGTGATCTCACGGTCTTTTCTCCTCATAGATGTCTGCTCCTTTGTATCGGTAAATCTTCTGTATTGATTATACGACAATCAAAGAAACGTGTCAACCGTCAGATAATAACAGGCTGGAGCTGTACATTGTCAAGCGCCGCGCTTACCGCATCGGGGATAAGCGTAAAATCAGCCACGAGCGAGCACGGCTTTTTCAGCGGATCGTCCTGCCCGAGCGGCACGAAATAATAATTGCGGCAGTTCATCAGAAATCCGATATTTTTAAACGAGCCCGCAAGCGCGTCATTTGTGGCGCAGGCGATAAGCACGGGTCTTGCCCCGCGCAGGTGGCTTTTCACCGCCATTGTGACAGGCGTATCGGTAATGCTCCGCGCAAGCTTTGCCATAGTGTTTCCCGTACAGGGCGCTACCACCATTATATCCGTCAGCTTTTTAGGTCCTATCGGTTCGGCATCGGAAATAGACATTATCACTCTTTTGCCGCAGATCTTCTCCGCGCGCTTTATATGCTCCTGAGCCGTACCGAAACGTGTGTCGGTAGTCCCGGCATTCAGCGACATTATCGGGAGTATGTCACAGCCGGCATCGTGCAAGGCTTCCATAGCCGCAAATGCTTTTGAAAACGTGCAGAATGAACCTGTCATACAAAATCCGACTCTGATACCGCTTAATTCACTGCTCAACGTTACCGCCCCTTTCTTTGTAAGTATCAAGTATCTCTTCTGCGGCATCGGCTATTATCTCACCGGCGGTTTTAGGCGCGGTTTTTGCGGGAAGACCGCCCGCGTTTATGACCGTCATGTTGCGCTCTTTAAGCGCCGCCTTGTCAATTCCCGAGGCAGAGGCTAGCTCTACATAGACCGCTTCATCGTCAAATGCCGCAAGCTCTTCTTCACCGATGACCGCACACGGAACAGTATTGTATATCAGCGTCACCTCGGGCAGGATATTGCACAGCACGTCAAAGCCGAATGCACGGCAACCGAGCATTCTCGCCTTTGCTCTTTTCTCGCGGCTTCTTGCCGCAACAATGACCTCGCACCCCATAGCTTCAAGATATACGGCAAGCTGTGACGCTATCCTGCCAAAGCCCAGTATCAGCACTTTCTGACCGAGCATCTGTTCGGGCGTTGCGTTAATGCCGACCGCAAGCGCGCCTTCGGCAGACGGTACGGCGTTTCTCAGCATCACGGATTCATCGCTGTAATGATCTTCGCAGAAAAAGCCGTTTTCGGTGCAGAAGCGGCGCAGTGCGGGGCTTATCATTCCGCCGATAATTATGCCGCCGCGCTTTACAAGCTTTTGGAGCACGGTGAGGGGGATAGGCTCACGGCACAGCGGAGCGTTTATATTTATCCCGTCACGGCTTGCGGGAAGTCCGAGCACCGCCGCGTCACACATTTCATCGGGGAGCATATCGAGCTCACTTAATCCGTAGGTGTATACCTCATGCTTATGTCTGAGCTTTTCGGCGGTATAATGCAGGCGGTTATCTCCGCCGATTACAAGAAGTTTCATTTGCCAAAACACCTCTTAATGTTTTATCGCTGTATTCTCCGTCGTGGGCAGTATTCCGCAAAAGTGTGTAATAAACACTGCCGCACAGTTGCATTTTCGCTATCATATTGTATGTTTTTACGCTCTTTTTTGTGAAGAAAACCAAAAAGGCTTATAAAGCCCTTGTTTTTTCCAAATGTATATGTTATTATATGCAATAGAGGGGAATACCCCCACACACTTGTTGCCGCTCGGCAGCAAATACAGAAAGGATCTAAGTGAAATGGCTACTAAGAAGACAAATACGACAGGAACTAAGACACCCGTAGCTGAAGCTGTAAAGACTGAAGCTGTAAAGGCTGCCGCTGAGGTTAAGGCTGATGCCGCAAAGGCAGTAAAGGCAGTTGAGAAGGTTGCGGAAAAGGCAGTAGAGAAGGTTGCCGAAAAGACTGCGGCTGCTAAGAAGCCTGCCGCAAAGAAGCCCGCTCCCGCAGCTAAAAAGCCCGCTGCAAAGAAGCCCGCTCCGGCTAAGAAGGAAACCGCAAAGAAAGCAGCCCCCAAGGCCGCTCCCGCACAGCCCGACAAGTTTGCTCTTGCTGATATGGTAAGAGAAAAGTTCGCTAAGAAGGACGTTACAAAGGTAAACGAAAAGATCGCCATTGAGATCAAGGCTTACGGCGACAAGGAATACTACATCTACATTCTTATCGATGACGGTAAGGTAACAGTAGAGCCCTGGGGCTACATCGACAACGATGTACACATTGATATGCCCATCGACGATGTTGTTGCTGTTGTAAACGGCAAGTACGATTTCGTAGCCAAGGCACTGAGCGGTGACTTCTACGCTATCGGTAGTGTAACAAAGCTTCTCAAGGCTTACGAGGCACTCATCAAGTAAACGGTTTATAAAAAGAATATAAGCGTGAACGCTTAAAAATGCAGACGTAATAATTTCTGTTACGTCTGCAAATTATATAACAGTGGATATGAAGAAAACGGTAGGGAATACATCAAAATAAGGACAGGTACAAAAATGGAAAAAGTTAAAAAGGCTGTAATACTCGCAGCAGGCTTCGGAACACGAGTTCTCCCCGCAAGTAAGGCTATCCCCAAGGAAATGCTCAATATAGTGGATAAGCCCGCTATACAGTATATCGTTGAGGAAGTTATAAACTCAGGCATAACGGAGATACTGATAGTCCTCTCAAGAGGAAAGCAGGAGGTTGAAGACCACTTTGACCGCAAGCCCGACCTTGAGGCTCAGCTTCTTGCAGGCGGCAAGAACGAGTTTTACAAGGTCGTATGCGACATTGCCGAAATGGGCAAGAACATTACCTATGTGCGTCAGCAGACACAGAACGGCACAGGCGGTGCGGTTATGTATGCAAAGCAGTTTGTCGGTAACGACCCGTTTGTAGTTATCTACGGCGATGATGTTATCATAGGCGAAGACCCCTGCACGGCACAGTGCTGCAGAGCATACGAGAAGTACGGCAAGGCAGTTGTAAGCATAAAGGAAGTTCCCTTTGAGCTTGTACTGAAGTACTGCACACTCGATGTAAAGCCGCTCGAAAACAACCTTTACAGTATCTCCAATATGATAGAGAAGCCCAAGCCCGAAGAGGTTATTTCCAACTTTGCGATACTCGGCAGATGCGTTCTCCCCGCCAAGATATTTGATATTCTTGAAACGCTCCCCACGGGTGCAGGCGGCGAATATCAGCTGACAGACGCTATGAAGCAACTCGCTCAGACAGAGGGTATGGTAGGTGTTGACTTTACAGGCACACGTTATGACATGGGCAACAAGCTCGGTATAATGAAGGCTTGTGTTGAGGTTGCACTGAAACACCCTGAGATAGGTGAGGATTTCAAGGCGTATCTTAAGACACTGGATATATGATGTTAATATAACGCAAAAGCGGAGCCGGGTGGCTCCGCTTTTTGCTATTCTGCTTTCTTTGTAAAGCCGTAACCGTCGGCGAGGTCTGCCATACCGTATTCGTCAATGAGATTGGCAACGGCGGGGACAAACTCGTTTTCCCACTTGTATTTATCGGGATACAGCGAACGCGCTATCGCCATATACGATCTTAATGTATTATCAGCATCAAAGCCGAGCCCCTCGGAGCTTTTCGGCGCGTTCGGGAACGGATTTGCGTACAGTCTTGTATAGTGAGCGCAGGCGTTTCTTAAGTCCGACAGGCACAGCATTCTGTCCTCCACCGTGCGGTAATTGAGATCAAAGTGCTGTGAAACAAGATCCTTTTTATCCGCCGACTTCATATCTATAAGAAAATATGTCAGCGTGCCGAAGCTGAACAGCTCTACAGCCGCCCACACCGGCATTATACCGCCGTATTTTCTCTTGTGGTGTTTTACAAATTCCTCGTTCTCGTTCGCCTCGATAAGCCGCTCTATCTTCGACAAAAACGCCTGATGATTATGGTGCGGGTCGAAGCTTGATGCGTTGAGGTAGCCGAGCGCGCCGTACTTCATAGCGTGATAGTTGGAGATTATCGCACGCATCGATATTTCTATCTCTTCAAGATATGTCATTATCATACGGCGCAGTATGCGGTCAAAGTCGTACACCTTCATTATCTGCTCAAAGGTCGTACCGTCCTTGTACTTGCCCTTGCGTTCAAGAAACGGCGCAAAGTAATAGGCAAGGCGGTAGTAGTTGATATTGGTAAGACACTTTTCGGCGTACTCCTCATTATCGATAATACAGCCTCTCTGACGCAGTATATCTATCTGTTGCTTTATGGTCGCGGGGGTTTTACTGAACAGCATCGGTTATTTTCCGCCTTTCTGTGTATCTATGAAGTGTCCGAGCGTGAACGAATATATCAGCATCTGCTTTACAGGCATTGAGAATTCCTGCTCGAGCGCCTGTCTGTATATATCAAGCTGAAGCTTGTAATCATCTATATACGTCTGCTCATCGTCCGTCCTGTCGCTCTTGTAGTCTATAAGCACTATTTCTCCGTCCTCGATAAAGAACATATCCGCAATACCCTGTACATACGGCTCTGCGCCGATCAGTTCTTCCCTGCTTTTTGCACCGAATATCGCGGGGTCGTACTGCCCGGGATCAAGCTTGTGGAATATGGGATACTCGCGGTATACGTTGCCCTTTGCGGCGGCAGTTATTATCCGCTTTGCCGTATCGCTTTCAAAGAACCTTGCTATATCCGCAGGGTCTATGCTCTTTTTCTCGGCTACAGTCAGGAAATCCGCCGCAGGGCTTTCGATATATGTCTGTATATTCTCTGCGGACATTGCCCTGTCAAACGGTATATGCTCCATAAGCTTATGATATGCATCGCCGCGGCGTTTTCCGCTGAGCTTACCTGTCTGCTTTTCGGTAAGGAATGACGGCTTTGCAACATACAGACCATAGTTTTCTCCGCCGAGCTTTTCTCTGCGGTTTGCCGCAAGCTCTGTTGCGGTGAATTTTGCGGGTATAGCCGTAAGCGATTCGTACTTATAGCGCCAGTCGAGAATTTCTTTTATCTTATCCTTGAACTCTGTGTCGACCTTGATGTTGTCGTCCGGTTTTTCAGCTTCTTCTGTCACTGTGATATCAGAAACGGTACTTTCGGGCACGGCTGTTTTGTCTTCATTATCACTGCTTTCGCAAAGCGGATAGAACTCATACTTCACATCACCGAATTTTATAATGCCCCTTTTTCTGTCGTCTACTTTGTCGCACTCGCAGGACAGTACTTCAAGAAGCCATAAGAGATAATTTGAATCAAAGCACTTAGCTTTTTTGCGACCGTGAAACGCAACATCGAGCTTGTCGTATTCTTTATCGGCTATCTTTTTTGTGCCGGTGAAAATAAGCTTGTTTTCGGCTCTTGTCGCCGCAACATACAGCAGTCGCATTTCCTCGCTGAAAAGCCCCGCTTTTATTTCGAGTGATGCCGCGTGATATGCGGGTGACGGTATCTTGCTCATAGTCGATATGTCGACACTCTTTGTGCTTATACCGTACTCCTCGCTGATTATGATATCTCCGCTGTAGTCCTGACGACTGAATGTGTGCGAACAGTCGCTTACGAAAACCACGGGGAACTGCAAGCCCTTTGACGCGTGCACCGACATAATCTTTACACCGTGACTGCCGGCGGAAGATGCCGCTTTCAGCGAACCGCTCATATTCTCAATGTTGTAAATGAAGTCGCCGAGCGTTCCGCCGTCCCTGAAGTCGCAGTATTCGCGGGCATATGATATAAGAAGTTCAAGGTTTGCCTGCTTTGACACGGGATCATCGCCCACCGACAAAAGCTCAGGCACGGATATAGTGTCGTATATACTGCGTATAAGCTCTGAAGGTGACGATGCCGCGGCGGTATCTCTGAAAGCGTCAAGGTCGCTTAAAAATTCCGCGCATTTTGCGGACGGTGCAATGTCCTTTGTAAGAGAAGTAAGTACAGGATATCCCGATGTGTCATAGCCGTATGCCGCTAGTCTTAAACAGCTGTACAGCGGCTTTCTCTTCATACAGCCGGGGTTATCCCTGCCGCAGGAATAGCGCTCCAGCTCATTGGGGCAGGCTTTTTCGAGAGCGGGTATATCAAAGCCGAACGTTCCTGTCCTGAGCCTTGCCATCTCCTCTGCCGTAAAGCAGTAGAGCGGTGACATAAGCACCTTTGCAAGGCTTATATCATCATATGGGTCGTTTATCACCTTCAGCAGTGAGAGCATAATCCTTATTTCAGGGCACTCGGTAAACACGTCCTTCTGAGCGAATGTCACACCAAGCCCCTGTGCTTTTACCGCCTCGGCGTATATTTCCGCCTTGTTTGCGGGCGAACGCATTATTATTGCAAAATCGTCCTCGGTGCAAGGCCTTTTTTCTTTGCCGACCTTATATCCGCTGTCTATCATACCGCGTATCCTTGACGCAACATATGCGGCTTCGCTCTCGGCGGCGACACTTGTTTGCGGTGTGATAACACAGACCTCGGTCATATCCTCGGGACTTATTACGGCTGTGCCGTCCTTATCAAGTCCGCAGATAAGTCTGCCGTTTTTTTCATAGTCAACGCCGCCTGTCTTTTCGGTCATCATACGGTCGAACAGTGTGTTGATACCGTCAATTACGCTCTTGTCGCTTCGGAAATTTTCGTTCAGCGGCAGTACGTCAAACTCCGGCGATGCGCATATCTCGGAGAAAACCTCGGGCTGTGCACCCCTGAAGCCGTATATCGACTGCTTGATATCGCCGACAAAATAAAGTCCGTCAAGATTATCCGACAGATGTCTGAATATCTCATACTGCAACCTGTTGCTGTCCTGAAATTCGTCTACTATGATAAGCTTTAAGCCTATTCTTTTTCCGACCTCGGGATCATCGGAAAGGATACCGTACAGCTCTCTTTCCGCGTCCGAAAAATCGGCACAGTTGCGACTGCGCTTTTCCTCGGCGTACTTTCTGCCAAACCTTATTACAAGCTCTTTCAGCACGGTAACGGCTGGCAGGCTTTTACTCATATCATCGTCAAACGATGATATTTTCACGCAGGACTTGTATATATTATCCTCGAAAATGCTCTTTGCCGCATCTCTGTATGCCTTAACAGACTTATCGGGGCTCTTGTCAGGCGGTGCTGTGCCGAGCTTTGTCTGCGACAATTCGGATATCTCTTGTGTAATACAGAAGTTATTTTCGGAAAGCAGTTTTACCGCCCTGCCGTAGCTGTTTTCGAGTGCGTCCGCATATGCCGCGTGCTTATCGGCATTAGTGCCCTCATAGCATTCTATAGCTTCTCGCAGCTCGGAAATTTCTTCATTAAAGCGCTCGGTGTAGAATTTCACACTCATGATAAGACCAAGCTTTATACCGTTTTGTATTTCGATATTGTCACTGTGAGAAAGCCAACCCTCGGGGTCGGTGTGATTGAGCGATTTTTCGTGCACCGAAAGTATAATATTTCTGAGCCCGGCATCGTTTTTCTGTATATAGTTTTCAAGTATGACATCTTTGTCGGCGCTGTCGGCGTTCAGGTAAAAATCCTCCAGCACATCGTCAAGCACCGCATTTTTAAGCGCACCTGCGCGGGTTTCGTCCATAACCGAAAAGCCCGCCGCAAGATTTTTGGCTAGGTCGATATTCTCCCTTATCAGCGTAAAGCAGAACGAGCTGATAGTCGATATCCTTGCCTTGCGCAGTCTGTTTCTCTGACGGCGCAGGAATGCCGCATCTTCGGCATTTGAAGCGTCAGCCGCACGCTCGCGCATAAGCTTGTCGAGCCTTGCTCTGAGCTCTCCCGCCGCCTTCTCGGTGAATGTGACCACCGCTATCTTTGATGGGTCGAGGGGATCTGCTTTGTCGCATACCATTCTTACAACGCGCTGTGTAAGCACGGCGGTCTTTCCGCTTCCCGCACCTGCGGATACGATAGCCGGGTGTCTGCCCTGCTCTATAGCCTTGTTCTGCGCATCTGTATAATTCATCTTTATCCCCTCCTTACTTGCTTTCTTCGCTCAGCACAATATCCTCGCTGAACGCGGTCGCTTCGGCAGAATCAACGTCTGTGGCAGATGTTGTGCCCGCTCCGCATATATCCTTGTACTCGCAGTACTTGCAGGAAATAGCCACGCCGTTTTCCGACAGCGGCTTTGCGTCAACACAGCCGCTTTTTACCTTGCCTGCGTTTTCCTTTATCACCTTTGCTATTCTGCTTTCAAGGTTTGCAAGCTTTGATTTTTCTATAGTTGTTGCGCTGTAATAGCCTGTCATCTTTTCTTTGCCGTATCTGTCAAGGCAAGCTCCGTTGTAGTTGTCGCGTTCAAGCTCCTGCCGAGTGCCCTCCACAGCAAAGCCCGTTTCTCTGTGGCTGTCGAGCCACATTCCTCTTTTAAGCTCTCCCGATGGGTCTTTTATATCCTTGAGCGGAGTTTTTCCCGCAGGATAATATAATGCCGCAGACGGCTGACAGCCGTTATTTTTATTGTTGTCGCTGAGCGTCAGCAGGTACAACAGCAGTTGCAGATCCAGTCCGTAGTAGATACGGCTGAGCTTCGCCTCTTTAGGTCCTGTCTTATAGTCTATTACCCTTATCTGACGGCTCTTGTCCTCACCGTACGCTATATCCACCCTGTCAACCGTTCCGCCGATAGTTACCGTCTGTGTGCTTCCGTCGTCAAGCGTAATATCAAAGCTGTACGGTGATGTGTCAAAATCATCAACAGATGAAGCCTTGGACAGCGCAAGCTCAAAATATGTCGGTACAAAGCGGCTGTTTTCAAGCTCGGCTGTCATATATTTCAGCAGATAGAACGCCGCGGTCGAAAGCGCCCTGTACAATGTGTTGAACCTTGCGCTCATTTCACTTTCGCCAAGCAGATACTTTTCGCGGTACTCCGCCATAGCCTCGGCTACAAGCTGTTTTATCCTGTCTTCATCGGCGTGAGGATTGCCGTTGTCCTTTGCGCTTGCATACAGTCTTTCAAAGCTGTATTTCATAATGTAGTGCATTATACTGCCGTAGTTCGCGGCGTTCATAGTTATATCAAACGGACTTCTCAGCTCCATACCGTACTGCAGGAAGTACGAGAATTTACAGCCGTTGAGCTTTTCGATAGCCGTAGGCGAAAGCGCGGTTGACGGGAAAACGAGCTTTGCCGTTTTGCCTATCCTGTGAATGTCCGCTCCGTCAGCCGTTCTCTTTGCCGCCGCGGTTATTTTTGAAATAGCTGTATTCTCTTTGCCGCACTCCGACAGAGCCTCGGCTGTCGCTCTTTTCTGCGGTGCTGTAAGCGCTTTTCCGTTCAGCACATACTGTCTGTCCGCCGACCTTGCGCTTTCCGTAAGATACAGCGGAGGAAGAGCATCGATATTTACAATATCCGTTCCTGTAAGCTTTGCTATCTCTCCGAAATACTCGGACGCGTTCTCGGGCTCTCCCGCGAACGTCACAAACAGCTTTTCGCCCGCAAGCGTCAGCGCCTTATAGCAGTCGAGCACCGCAAGCGAATATTTTTCTTCCTCGTCCTCGTTTATGTCGAGTCCGCTCTGTGCTAAAAGCTCGCTGTCGTCAGCTGTGAATATGCCCTTATCTTCGGTCGATACTTCGGGGAATGCGCCGTCTGACGCGCCCATAACGAATACGGCGCGTACATCTCTGCTCCTTGTTCTTGCGGGGTCGCCGAAAAGCACGCTGTCGAGCACCTTGGGCGGACGCGAAAGGCTTATCTGTTCCGAGCAGGTACGGATAAGCGCCGCAAGCTCGCCGATAGTCATAGGGCTGTCGTCAAGCGTTTCGTACAGCGATGTCAGCATATCCGAGACGTTACGCCACAGGTTGTTGTATTCCTCGGTAAGCTCCTTTACATAGCGGAGCTGTCTTGTGCTGTTGTCCTGACATTTTCCCTGTATAGCCGCGCTTATATCCGCCTTGTCGAACAGAAACTCGGTAAAGCGCTTTACAAGCTCCTTGCCGCCGACATTGCGCACAGATCTTTCAAACTGTATCAGCGGAGTTACTGTCTTGTCGCGGATATTCTCGACCGCTCTTTCGGTATCATCGGTAATATGCGGGAACGGTCTGTCCCATCTTCTGTTTTTCAGATCCCAGCGGTTTGCGTATTCTTCGGTTATGTGCTGATCTCTCAGCGTCAGCGGCACGGTCTTGCCCTCTTTTCTGTCCGAGGGTATGCGCGCAAATCCGCTCCTGATGTATCTTATAATGTTTACGCCTCTGGGGTCTTCTGCGGCGCACAGCAGACAGTCGAGGTAGCGCAAAAGCGGCTTTTCCGATATCGGCTCGGGGAGGTCGACAAACAGCGGAACTTCGTATCTCAGCGCCGCAGAACGCACAGCGTCCCTGTATTTTGCGGGAGCGGCGCATATGACCGCGATATCCGAGTATCTGTAGCCCTCACAGCGCACAAGCTTTTTTATGTTTGCGCATACAAAGTCGGCTTCCCCGCTCATATTGCGGGAATATGCAAGCGTTACGCCCTGCGGGTCTGCGGGCTTTTCGTTTTTTTCCCCCTGCAAGAAGTCGCGCAGTACTCTGAGTATATCGTTTTTGTATCTCACGTCGCTGTCGCCGAGTTTTGTGTATTCTGTCTTCTGTGACTTTCCGCAGTCCATGGCATATTGATTTTCAAAGAGCGCCTTTGTCTTGTCACACTCGGAGAATATCTCCGCTGTGCTGTCGTTTGTGCAGACTGCAACGGTAAAATCTACCCCCTTGTCCGCCATAGCGCGCAGAAACTCTTTCTGTGCCCCGGAGAAGCTGTCGAAGCCGTCTATGTATACTCTTGTGTTTTCGGGGAAGCAGTCGTTCTCCGCTATTGCTCCTGCCGCAAGCAGAAGGTTGTCCTGCCTGTCGTCATAGAGCTCTGTCAGCATCTTGTCATAAAGGCTGTAGAAAAGTGCTATATCGTGCATCTTATCGGTGAAGTGCGCGGGGGCAGAGCTTACCGCATTGTCAGCCGATACAAGGTCGTACAGCTTCTGTGAGGATATGCCCGCGTTTTTCAGTGTGTCAACACCCGACAGGCACACTGATACAAAGCCGGGCTTTCTTGCGGCACTGCCGTAAAAGTCGAACGACTCGGCAAGTGATTTTACCGCTCTGCTCATTATGGCGAGCTTTGCCGTGCTGTCGGCATAGGTCTTTCTCGGGCAATATTTTTTCAGTATCTGTTCGGACAGCGACATAAAACCGGTAACGGTTATATCCGAGGTCTTTTCGCCGAGCTCATCGGCTACCCTGCGCTCACTCTCAAACACAAACTGATCCGGCACAAGCAGTATCTTGTTGCCCTTGTCGGTTTTGAGAAGAGAATATAAAGCCGTTGTCTTGCCGCTTCCTGCAGCACCCGAAATTATGCGTGCCATAATGCTTCCTCCGTGTCGGTAATACTATATTCATATGATACCACATTCCTTGTCCGTTTTCCAGTACACCGCCTATATTTCCCCCTGATTTCCGCTCATTTTCAACAAATTCTTTACATCACGGCAAAAATGTAGTATAATAATATAGTCAGCCGCGTGTCGGAACGGAATACAGCGCGCGGCAGTTTTTAATCACACACGGGACAGCATCTGCCGTCCCTGCATTTTTGAAAGGAAACATCTTATGTCTGAATTAATGTTAGGTAATCAGGCGGTTGCAAGAGGTCTTTATGAGGCGGGAGTAAGCGTTGTATCAAGCTACCCCGGCACACCCAGTACCGAAATAACCGAATTTTCGTCCAAGTACCCCGAGGACGAAATGTATTGTGAATGGGCACCCAACGAAAAGGTAGCCTGCGAGGTCGCAATAGGCGCAAGCATGGCAGGCGCAAGAAGCTTCTGCGCTATGAAGCACGTTGGTCTTAACGTAGCGGCAGATCCGCTCTTCACAGCAAGCTATACAGGCGTAAACGGCGGTATGGTGCTCGCAGTTGCGGACGACCCCGGTATGCACAGCTCACAGAACGAGCAGGACTCACGCCACTATGCAATCGGCGCTAAGGTTCCTATGCTTGAGCCCTCTGACTCACAGGAGTGCAAGGACTATGCAAAGCTTGCATATGAGATATCGGAGAAGTTCGATACACCTGTGATCTTAAGACTTACAACAAGAGTAAGCCACTCTCAGTCGGTCGTAACGACTGAGGACAGAATTGAACGTGCTCTTCCCGAATACAAGAAGAATATCGCAAAAAACGTAATGGTTCCCGCAAACGCAATAAAGAAGCACGTTGTCGTTGAACAGCGTACTCTTGATCTTATTGAATATGCTGAAACATCGGGCATAAACACCGTTGAGATGAACAGTGACGAGATCGGCGTTATCACATCGGGTATCTGCTACCAGTACGCAAAGGAAGCGCTCGGCGACAAGGCAAGCTACTTAAAGCTCGGTATGGTAAATCCTCTGCCTGTAAAGCTTATCAAGGAATTTGCCGCTAAGGTAAAGACGCTCTACGTTATAGAAGAGCTTGACGATGTTATCGAAACACACTGCCGCAAGAACGGCATTGACGTAAAGGGCAAGGAGCTGTTCACCCTCCAGGGCGAATACTTCCAGAGCAAGGTAAGACAGGTCGTGCTCGGCGAAAAGGACGAGTGGCAGACGCTTGACGCAGAGATCCCCGTTCGTCCTCCCGTGCTTTGTGCAGGATGTCCTCACAGAGGCGTATTCTACATACTTAAGAAGCTCGGCGTAATGGTAAGCGGCGATATCGGCTGTTATACCCTCGGCGCGGCCGCTCCTTTAAGCGCTATAGATACCACGGTATGCATGGGTGCAAGTATAAGCGGTCTGCACGGCTTCAACAAGGGCAGAAAGGGCGAATATGAGGGCAAGGCTGTAGCGGTAATCGGCGACAGTACATTTATGCACAGCGGTATCACAAGCCTTGTTGACATTGCATACAACCGCAGTAATTCTACCGTTATCGTGCTTGATAACAGCATTACCGGTATGACAGGTCACCAGAACAACCCCGCAAACGGCAAGAACATCTACGGTGATCCCGCATCTGCGGTAAACCTTGAAGCACTTGCTCACGCTATCGGCATTAACAGCGTTACCGTTGTAAATCCCGGTGATCTTGCCGAAACCGAAAGAGTTATAAAGGAAGAGCTTGCAAAGGCTGAACCCTCACTTATAATCGCTCGCAAGCCCTGCGCACTGCTCAAGACTGTAAAGCACAAGCCTCCGTTCCACATAGATGCCGACAAGTGCAAAAACTGCAAGTCGTGCATGAGAATAGGCTGTCCCGCACTGGTTGCAGGTGACAAGTGCATCACTATCGACAATACTCTCTGTGTCGGCTGCGGACTGTGCGAACAGCTCTGTAAGTTTGACGCTATCAAGGAATGAGCGGCGAAAGGAATATAGCTATGGAAACAAAGTCAATTATGATAGTCGGCGTAGGCGGACAGGGCACACTTCTTGCCAGCCGCATACTGGGAAGCGTTCTCGGCACGGCAGGCTATGAGGTAAAGGTAAGCGAAGTACACGGAATGTCACAGCGTGGCGGTTCTGTCGTAACATATATAAGATACGGCGAAAAGGTATACAGCCCCGTTATAGAAAAGGGTCAGGCTGATATGATAATCAGCTTTGAACAGCTTGAAGCTGCACGCTATGTATCATATCTCAAAAAAGACGGTACAATAATAACAAACACACAGAAGATAAGCCCCATGCCCGTAATCACGGGTGCGGCTGAATATCCCGACGGCATTATCGACAGGATAAAGGCTATGGGAATAAACGTTATCGCAGTTGACGCTCTTTCCGCCGCCGAAAAGGCAGGAAGCGCAAGAGCCGTAAACGTTGTACTTATGGGCGTGCTTTCAAAGGTTCTGCCCGGCATTGAGCTTGACGCGTGGAAAAAGGCAGTTGAAAAGTGCGTACCCGCAAAGGTAATAGATATAAACGAAAAGGCTTTCGACCTCGGAAGAGAAATGTAAGTCTTAGCATAAAAGGAGCTTTTCTTGAAGATCATTTCCGACTCAACACCGCTTATTGACGGCTATCGTATGCCTGCGGAATTTTCACCGCACAGCGGCTGTATAATAATATTCCCCGAGCGGCCGGATTCGTGGCAGTACGGCGGCGTAAAGGCGAAAAAGGCGTTCTGCGAGGTCGCCTGTGCCATTGCTAAGAGCGAAAAGGTGACTGTTCTTGCGTCATTTGAGCAGTACGAGAATGCGCGCAGAATGCTCCCCCCTCATATCCGCGTTGTTGAGATGTCCTCCGACGATGCATGGGCAAGAGATGTTTCTCCCGAGTTTGTTGTAAACGACAAGGGCGATATGCGCGGCGTGGACTGGTACTTCAACGCGTGGGGCGGTCTTGTTGACGGACTTTATTTCCCCTGGGACAAGGATAACAAGATAGCCCGCAAGGTCTGTGATATGCTTGATGTCGATGTGTACGACTTCAGCGATTTTGTGCTTGAGGGCGGCAGTATAAGCTCGGACGGCGAGGGCACAGTACTCACAACCGAGGCGTGTCTGCTAAGCTCGGGAAGAAATCCGCAGCTGTCAAAAGCGGAAATAGAAGAAAATCTCTGCGAGGGACTCGGCACAAAAAAAGTAATATGGCTTCCCGGCGGAATACTGGGCGATGAAACAAACGAACACGTTGACAACATCTGCGTGTTCGCCGCGCCCCACACAGTACTTCTATCGTGGTGCGAGGACGAAACGAGCGAGCAGTACAAGATGTGCCGTGCCTGCCTTGACGTACTTGAAAACAGCACAGACGCACTCGGCAGAAAGATAGACGTTGTAAAGCTTGCTATGCCGAAGCCTGTCTATATGACCGATGATGAGGTAGCAGGTCTTGACCTGTTTGACGGCGAGCCTACAAGAGATACCGTAAGCCCGCTCAGCGCAAGCTATGTAAATCTTTATATCGGAAATAAGGTCGTTGTAATGCCCGCATTCGGCGGCGAAAATACCGAATACGACCTCAGAGCAAAGCAGGAGGTACAAAAGGTATTCCCAGACCGCGAGATAATACAGATATACGCGCGCGATATACTTATCGGCGGCGGAAATATCCATTGCATAACCCACCAGATACCGTCATTTGTCAGAAAGGAAACTCCCTATGATAAGTAATGTCAAGGTTGCGGCAGTACAGATGAGCTGTAGTGACGACCGTGAAGAAAATATAGCAAAAGCCGAATGTATGGTAAGGCAGGCGGCATCGGACGGAGCGAATGTGATACTTCTCCCCGAGTTGTTCGAGCTTCCGTACTTTTGTCAGGAGAAGAATTACGATTACTATTATCTTGCCGACAAAACCGAAGAAAACCCTGCCGTAAAGCGTTTTATGCAGGTCGCAAAGGAAACAGGCACAGTCATACCTGTCAGCTTCTATGAGAAATACGGCAACGCTTTTTTCAATACAATAGCAATGATAGACAGTGACGGCGCGCTTATGGGAATATACCGCAAGAGCCATATCCCCGATGATCATTTCTATCAGGAGAAGTTCTACTTCACCCCGGGCGATACGGGCTTTAAGGTATGGAACACAAAATTCGGCTGTATCGGTGTCGGCATTTGCTGGGATCAGTGGTTTCCCGAAGCCGCACGCTGTATGGCGCTTATGGGTGCGGATATGCTCCTTTACCCCACCGCTATCGGCAGTGAGCCTATACTGGAGTGCGACTCGATGCCGCACTGGAGAAGAGCTATGCAGGGTCATTCGGCGGCAAACTTAGTGCCTGTGATCGCCGCAAACAGAATAGGTACAGAGTACGTTCACCCCACCCCCGAAAACCAAAATCAGGACTCATCGCTGACGTTCTACGGTTCATCGTTCATAACCGACGCTACAGGCGCGATAGTAGCCGAGGCTGACAGAACGGACGAGGCGGTTATTACTGCCGTTATCGACCACGAGCAGAACCGCGATCTGCGCCAGAGCTGGGGCGTGTTCCGCGACCGCCGACCTGAGCTTTATGGGAAGATCATGGGGCATTAAAAAGTCAATCATATGTAACAGCCTGACGGATATCTTTATCCGTCAGGCTGTTTTTGACATTTCATCTAAAAAATTGACATATATTTTGTAAGATTAACTGAATTTACCTGAATTGTATTGACTTGTTGCAATTCGTTTAATATAATATATACAAAGGAGGTTTATTATGAAAAACATTTTAAAAGCTATTTTAATTTTAGCAACTATGTTCAATTGTGCAACTTTCGGTAATTATTCTGTATATGCCGATTGTTCTCATGTATTCGGCGAGTATGTGATTACTCAGAAAGCCGGGTGTACCACTACAGGCTCTAAATACAGGGTATGCAAAAAGTGCGGATACAAATCCACTGTGATGATATATCCAACAGGACACAGTACTAAAACTAAGGTCGTATCGCCAAAGTGCACTACAAAAGGCTATACTCTTGCATACTGCACAGTATCAGGCTGTAATTATACTGTAAAGTATAAGTATACCGATGCTTTGGGGCACAATACCAAAGACACTTGCGTTAAACCACCTGATTGTACTACTCAGGGAAAAAGAAAAATATACTGTACAAGATGTTCGTTTGTAACATATTTGCCGATACCTGCGCACGGACATATATATAATAGCGTAAACGAAAATGTCTGTGCAAAATGCGGATATAAAAAACCAACGACAAACTGGTCTTATATGTTTAAGTCACCCTATATGGCAACTCATATATCGCAGAGATTTCAGAAGTATGATGACGGCACAGAACATCATGGCGTAGATATAATTGATGCAAACGGTGATGTTGACGGTTATCCTGTGTATGCAAGCTATGACGGGTACGTAAAAGAAGTAGGTAATAACGCTTCTGACGATAGGGGAATTTATGTACAGATTGTGCAAGATAACGGATATGTAGTAAGGTATCTTCATATGCAAAAGGGTTCAGTAAAGATTACCGAAAACGATAAAATCAAAGCAGGCGACTATGTAGGAAAAGTCGGTTGTACTGGTTATGCTTTTGGTTCTCATTTGCATTATGATGTTAAAAAATCCTTAGATGCAGTAAATTATACACAGCCGCTCGATTTCTTTAAAAACATCAATTTCACGTATTCGTATTAAGGAGGTTAATTATGAAAACAACACTTAGAACACTTATCGCAACAGGTTTATTACTCTCACTTACCGCCGGTATCTGCGGTTGTCAGTCCGAAAAGTCACAGGCTCCGACTTCTTCCGATGTCGCTTCCGTTATTCAGCAGACGTCAGAGATCGACTCAAAATCTGAACCGTCTCAGAACATAGACAAATTAAATATCGAAGAAGAAGTAATGCCGGAAATCGCAATTCATCAGAATGTTCGAGGAGAGGGCGATTCAGCTTTCTATGGATTTCATTATGAAAAGGTCGGAACAATACCGATAGAAATCGAATTATTGCTCGAGAATGACTATGCAAAAGAGATTTGGGAAGAATACTGCAAATGGAGCGATGATAACGATAATCCGTATTACAACAAATATGATCCTTACAATATATATGATAAACCCAATTTGCCAAACATAGTAAGAAAATATTCTATCGATCACGATAAAGTAGTTGAAATACTGAATAAACGTCGTGAGAATTTTGAAAAATCACAGGAAAAGTATGGTGCTTCAAATAAAGGGGCAAACTTAATGTACACGGATGAGGAAATTGAAGCTATCGCTTCAGGCGAAGTTGAAAAAAGCTTTGACTTTATCGACTTCGATGTTCCGATAAGAAAAGGCGACCTTATATACACACCTGCATATATATACAATAATTCAATGGATAAACTTGAAGAAGCGGGCATAACCGCAGAAGAAATTGCCGCAAGAACCGAAATATACGGCAGCTTCTCACTCACTGATGAACAGATGACCGCACTTCAGAACAAAATGCTCAAGTATGTTGCATTGCAGGCTGAAAAAGGCAATTTCAGCGGAACGTATGAAATCCCGGTTACCGCAACCTTCAGCGTACCCGAAAAAATCGGAAATGCGGCGTTTGTTAAGCAGGCATAAATAAACTGCAATTGCTTCTTGACAAACTCCGACTGTTATGCTAAAATAACAATACAATAATTCTGCCACCGGGTAGAGATGCTTTTAAAGCACCGTGGTACATCGTTAGGTCTTAGAAGATGTACTTACGGTGCTTTTTTGGTTGATAATTTAACGGAGGACTTAATGTTAAAAAAGCTTAACAACTACTTCACAACCTTTGAAAAAATACTATGGATAGGCTCGATAGTGCTGATAACAGGCTCGGCTGTTATGTTCGGCAAGGACGGGATACTATCCGTCATAGCGTCGCTTATAGGCGCTACCTCACTTTTGCTCAACGCCAAGGGCAACCCCATAGGGCAGGCTCTCGGCGTGATTTTCAGCATACTCTATGCGATAATCTCCTTCTCGTTTGCCTATTACGGCGAGATGATAACCTATCTCGGAATGACAGGACCTATGGCGCTTGCCGCCTTTATAAGCTGGATAAGAAACCCGTTTGCAAAGGGCAAGGCTGAGGTAAAGGTAAATCATATCCACAGGGGCGAGGTTCTCTTTATGTTCGTGCTTACCGCTGTTGTTACCGTAGTTTTCTACTTCGTGCTCGACTTTTTCAACACGGCAAACCTTATTCCGAGTACCTTGTCTGTCACGACAAGCTTTCTTGCGGTATATCTTACATTCCGCCGCAGCCGGTTCTTCGCCATAGCCTATGCCGCTAACGATATAATACTTATAATTCTCTGGTCGCTCGCCGCACTGACCGATATAAGCTATATCTCAGTCGTTATCTGCTTTGTTATTTTCTTTGCAAATGACATATACGGCTTTGTAAGCTGGAGCGCAATGCGAAAAAGGCAGTCGGCTGAAACGGCATTGCAGTAAATAGTATAAAGTGGTTGCGATGAAATGTAAAAATTTCATCACAGCTTCTCAGTTTATCCAAATTTCATTGAAATTGCAGTGCAACATATTGTAAAAAAAGTCAGCGCAATAAATATACAGCCAACAACGCTGAAAACAGTTTCTGTACCAACAAGGTGTTAATAATTTCGTGAGTAAATCCGTGCAACTGCACTAACATTAACCTTTCAAAAAACGCTACTAACCTAAGATATATGTACTAAAACTGCGGACGTGTAGCGTTAAGCGTTCCTGAAATGACAGGATATACGATATTCAGGTGGTTATACGAGTTTAGCCAACACCCTAGCGGAGTGGGGGTGTGGGTAAGGAAAGAGGGAGCACGAGGGAGAGAACCTAAGGGATAGGGAGAGGGGCTGCTAAGTCCCTTGCCCTAGTCCCTTTGGTTCTTTCCCTCGTTAATAGTAGCAACGTTATCAAATGGAATAGCGAACCCGAGAAGTGCTATCCCGCAAAGAGAACTATCGGTAGCCTGCTACCATAGTAAAAAACATCAACCATTTCCGTCAAGCAAAAACCATATCGTAAAAACAGTGCTCCGAGAAGTGCTATCCTACAAACAGCACTATCGGTAGCTTGCTATCAAAGTTAATTACTAAAACGTTATAACAGAAGTACACTAAAAACAAACTTTCTCAACATATCAAAAAAGTGAGCCGAGCGCACTATCCTTTGCGCTTCGACTCACTTTTCTTTTCCCGGTTGTGTCACAATCCCATTTTCCCTTATAAAAGCAAAAAGGACTGTGCTAACGCTACAGTCCTCTTTTTAACATTACTTGTCAAGATTGTACTTCTTCTTGAACTTGTCAACACGTCCGCCTGTGTCAACCAACTTCTGCTTTCCTGTAAAGAAAGGGTGGCACTTCGAGCAGATTTCAACCTTTATATCCTGCTTGGTTGATCTTGTTTCGATAACCTCGCCGCAAGCACACTTAATAGTGGTGGGCTGGTAGTTAGGGTGGATACCTTCTTTCATGCTGTCACCTCCTGACCTTTAGAATTGATCTAAATTACAGCTTTCGCCATGATTTCAGAATTGCGTGCTTTAACGCCTAGGTTACTATTATAGCACAGTAAAATACATTTTGCAATAGTTTTTTATAAATTTCCTGAAACTTGTGCATCAGTAACCTGTTCAGCCTACTATCTTTGTGAAATCTGCCGAGAGCTTAGCCTGCTTTTCAGCCGCATCTTCAACGCTTGAGCCTACTGTTGTGTAGTAGAGCTTGATCTTGGGTTCTGTGCCTGAGGGTCTGATAACTACGCTTGCATTGTCCTCAAGGTAGAATGTGATAACGTTTGACTTAGGAAGTGTAAGCTCTTCTGTCTTGCCGCTTACATAGTCTGTCTTTACGCTCAGCTTGTAGTCAGCCTTGCCGATCACCTTAGAACCTGCGATAGCTTCGAGCTTTTCGTTTCTCAGTGTATCCATAATAGCGTTCATCTTCTTCATACCTGTTTCGCCCTCGAAGGTGAATGTTTCGAGCTTGTTGCAGTAGAAGCCGTAATCGCTGTACATTTTAGCTCTTGCCTGTACAAGAGAAATACCCTGTGAACGGTAGAATGCCGCCATTTCGCAGATAAGCATAGATGCTACAACTGCGTCCTTATCTCTTACATATGAGCCTGCGAGGTAGCCGTAGCTCTCTTCAAAGCCGAAGATGTATCTTGCTTCTTCACCCTTAGCCTCTAAGAAGCCGATCTGCTCACCGATGAACTTGAATCCTGTGAGGACTTCTCTGAGCTCTACGCCGTACTTAGCGGCGATAGCCTTTACAAGGTCTGTTGTAACTATTGTCTTTACTGCAACGGGGTTTGCGGGCATTGTACCTGCCGCGATACGCTCCTTGCAGATATATTCGAGCAGCATTGCGCCTACTTCGTTACCTGTGAACAGAACATAGTTGTCACCGTCGGGAACTGCGATACCTACACGGTCACTGTCGGGGTCGGTAGCAAGCAGTAAGTCAGGCTTTTCTGTCTTGCACAGCTCAAGACCGAGGTGTAATGCTTCCTTTATCTCGGGGTTGGGATAGGGGCAGGTCGTGAAGTTGCCGTCGGGCATTTCCTGTTCCTTAACAACTACAACGTTGTTGATGCCGATCTCCTTTAAGATACGGCGAACGGGCTTGTTGCCTGCACCGTTTAGAGGAGTATATACGACCTTGAGTCCGCTCTTTGCGCAAAGCTCGGGGTGGATAGACTGCTTCTTGACATTTGCGATATATTCATCGATTATATCCTGACCGATGTACTTTATCTTACCCTCGTTTACATACTGCTCAAAATCGCCGCTCTTTACATCTGCGAAGATGTTGAGCTTTTCGATCTCGCCGAGTATCTTTTCAGCGGCTTCAAGTGTGACCTGACAGCCGTCACTTCCGTAAACCTTGTAGCCGTTGTACTTAGCGGGGTTGTGGCTTGCTGTTACAATGATACCTGCGTCACAGCCGAGTGCTCTTACTGCCCATGAAAGCATGGGAGTAGGCATAAGCTCTGTGTAGATATTTGCTGTAATGCCGTTTGCGGCAAATATAGAAGCGGCGTGCTTTGCGAATACGTCAGACTTTATTCTGCTGTCGTATGCAACCGCAACCTTAAGGTCGCTTTTGCCTGTGTTCTTGAGGTAGTTTGCAAGACCCTGTGTTGCCTTACCGACGGTATAAACGTTCATTCTGTTTGTGCCTGCGCCGATAACGCCTCTCAGTCCGCCTGTACCGAACTCAAGATCGCGGTAGAAACGGTCGTTTATTTCATCGTCCTTACCTTTAACGCTCTCAAGCTCTGTCTTTAAGTCGGGATCCTTAACCGCTTTTTCAAGCCACTCATTGTAAAGCTCTGTAGTGTTTGCCATAGTAGTCTGTCCTTTCTGTATAAAACGGCAGCCGTAGCAACATAGCTTTTAAGCTGAATATAGCTATGGCTAACCTAAATTCCCATTCACTAGACAGTATAACATTTTTCCGCCGCAAATGCAAATAAAATCTCGAAAATATTATTAGATTTTTTGGCAGTAAAAAAACTTGTTTTTGTTGAAAATATACCTAAAAGGTTGTATAATTATTACATAGTTATCACTTAAAATCAAATGAAAAAGGTGAAAATATGTATTCTCAGGTCAACGGCATGGGACTTTTCGGCATGAATGCCTTTAAAGTCACCGCAGAAATAATATCATCAAGAGGTCAGCCGTCATTCGATATAGTCGGGCTCGGCGATCTTGCCGTGCAGGAAAGCAAGATGCGCATAAAGGGCGCTCTTGCGGGTATCGGCATAACGATAAGCGGTCAGAAGCTGACTGTCAATTTAGCCCCGGCGGACGTGCGCAAATGCGGCTCTCTGTACGATTTTACGATAATCGCCGCCATACTCGCCGTCAACAACATCATAACCGAGGATCTGTCCGACAGCGCCTTTATCGGCGAGGTTTCGCTCGGCGGCTCGCTTGTGTTCACGGGCGGTGTTATCAGTATGGCTATAGAAGCTAAGAAATGCGGCATAAAGCGGTTGTTTCTCCCCGCCGAGAACGCGAAGGAAGCTTCGGTTGTCGAGGGGCTGTCGGTGTACGGAATAAGCCATATTTCCGACCTTATAAATCATTTCACAGGCAAAAAGCGCATACAGCCTGAGCCGCCCTATGTTCCCTCGGCGGAAATGTTTGAAACCGATGATCTATCCGATGTCAAGGGACAGGCTCTTGCGCGCCACGCGCTGGAGGTCGCCGCCGCAGGTTTTCACAACGTACTGCTTATCGGTCCTCCCGGCACGGGTAAGAGTATGATAGCAAAACGCATACCGTCAATACTCCCGCCAATGAGCTTTGATGAGAGCATAGAAACCACCGGTATACACTCAATAGCGGGTATGCTCGACCGGGAAAAGCCGATAGTCACCGTGCGCCCTTTCAGGAGCGTATCACACACTGCCTCGGCAGTAGGTCTTATCGGCGGCGGAAGTATCCCACGCCCGGGCGAAATATCACTTGCGCACAACGGTGTATTATTTCTTGACGAGCTTCCCGAGTTTGACCGCAGAACGCTTGAAACGCTCAGGCAACCGCTCGAGGACGGCGTTATAACGATATCGAGGGCGCAGGGCTCGGTGTCGTATCCGTGCGATATTATGCTTGTTGCCGCCATGAACCCCTGTCCTTGCGGTAATTTCGGCAATCCGAAGGGTAAGTGCACCTGCTCGCAGAATATGATACAGAATTATCTCGGCAAGATAAGCCGCCCTGTTCTCGACAGGATAGACATACAGGTGGAAATGCCGCAGTTGTCATACGAGGAGATCAGCAGTGCAAAAAAGGGCGAGCCGAGCAGTGCCGTGCTCGAACGCATAATGAAAGCGAGAGAAATACAGCAAAAGCGCTTTGCAGGCACGGATATCCGCTCAAACTCGAAAATCCCTCCCGCACACCTCCACGAAATGTGTCCGATGGACGAAAACGCAAAGCAAATGCTCTCTGACTGCTTTGACAAAATGGGGCTGTCCGCAAGAGCATATGACAGGATACTTAAAGTCGCGCGCACCTGCGCAGACCTTGCGGGAAGCGAGATAATAAGACGGCAGGATATATCGGCGGCGGTCAATTTCAGAAGCCTTGACAGGAAGTACTGGGGCGCCGGCGGTAAGTGATAAATGTTATATTTCAGACAAAACAGCCGCAATTTCTTCGGGCGGCAATTATAAAAATGCCGAAAATTTTTCTTTGACTTGACAAACGCAAATTTAAAATGCTAAAATAAATACAGTCGAGTAGCGAAAGCGTAAATCCGGACAACGGATTTGCGCTTTTTTTATTTTACCCAAAAGAAAGGGCATAAATATGGAACAAGAAAAGCCAAGCATTTCTACTTGGCTCAGATGGTCGGTAAACTCATATTTCTTATAAAACGGTTTGGGGCGTAGCCTCAATCAGGCTGTCAGCCATACATTCAGCTCGCGGTAAAGCACTGTATCCGCACTACCGATATTATCAGCGGCATAAAGCATACAGGTTTACAAGTCAATTGACGGATAAACGATCTCGAAGGATCATTCCCGCAACGATACACCTATATCGGTCAGTATCGCAATTGCCCTCTTGTCGGTCTGTGAAAAGCGCTGTGAAAGATATCTCAGTGCCGCGCCGAGCTCGCCGTCAGGACCGCCGTACTGAGAAAGAATGTAGCTTGCAAGCCTCGGGTTGCGGTTCTTTATCACAACCGGCACCTGTGTCCGTTTTTCAAATATAAACATACGTCCTCCTTATAATATCCACTGCCCGCTGAGCCAGTCCCAGCCGCAGTCTGCTCCCGCCGAGGAGGCTCTCAGCGGATAAAATTCATTCTCAAACGCACAGCGGCAGGCATCAGCCTGTTTCACCGCCTCACGGTACAGCTCGAGCGCTCTCGTATCATCGGGGTGGGTATCAAGAAAGAGCTTCAGATCCTGCGCGTAGAAATCTGCCGCAGACAGCTTTCTGAGCAGCTGTGACGCTCTCGGTGTCAGATTATACGCCATTATAAAGCCCCCTCTCATATTCGTCTATGGTAATGTTAAGCTCTGGGAATATCGTTCCCGCCCTCATTGCCGTTTCGGGGTCATAGAGCTTTCCCAGCCGCTGGAAAGGCACATAAGCATATCCGGGCTTTTTCTTTTCGGTCTTGCCGCAGGCAAATTCGTCCCTGTCCATAATACAGCTCCTTTCATTCGTGTTTTTTCGGCTTTACAATACATTTTATGCCTTTGCGGAGTATTATGTTACTTGTGAAATTATTTGACATAGGCGCGGCAACGGTATGTTAAAACAGGCTCAACAACGCCCTCAATGTGTTATAAACTGTGACAAACTAAACAGAGCCGCAGGACATTGCTTAAATGCCCTGCGGCTCTGTTTTATATATTTATTTTTACACACTCAGCGGTATTACAACATCAGAGCAGAACACTTTGTCCTTGTGATAGAAGCTTGCTGTCCCTCCGTGCTTTTCCGCAGTGAACGCTACCGACTCAAGACCGATACCGTCACCGCCCTTGGTGGTGGAATAATAACGCGTGCCGTCATACTTCAGCTTGCCGCTGAAATTATTTTCGGCAACGACATATAGGTTGCCCGACGCTTCATCAGCTTTTGACGAAAGGGATATACTGCGCTCGTTTTCTGGGATCATAAGACTTGCGTTGATCGCGTTCTCAAGTATGTTGCCGACTATACAACAAAGCTCATCATCGGACAGCGGTACAGATCGATTATTGATATCGACCCTCAGCCTCAGCGAAATATTATGCTCTGCCGCCTGTTCTTCAAAGTGGCACAAGAGCGCATTCAGCGCATAGTTTCCGCAGTAGCGCGCAGGCTCTTTGCTCGGGAGCGTGTCAATGTAGTTGTCGAGGTAGCTTTTCAGCTCTTCATAATCGCCGTCCTCGGCAAGTGATTTTATTGCGATTATCGAATGCTTGAAATCGTGGCGTATGCGCGACGTATCCTCAAGATATTTCTGCTGGGAATCGTATTGCTTTTTCTGCATTTCAAGCACACGTATATGATCCTTATCTCTGCCCGCCTTCAACAACAAAGACGAAATAAAATAGAACACCGTATACATCATCATAAGCATAAGGAACATCAGCGTAGTGATTGTGATAAATACAACGAATACGCGGTTCAGGTAAAGCGTTTCATAGTGAACAGGCCGTACCGAAAAGTTAAAGCCGATAAATATCAGCGACATAAATATAGAAATCAGCCATACCCTTGTATAAGGCAGTTCATTTATAAGGTGCGAGCCGAATTTAAGCATCGGGTATGCAAGCAGGAACGTGACCGCACAGGATATACCCAGCTGTATAAGCGCACCGTCTGTGCTGAACTCCGGCGCTCCGAGCTCCGGGTGAAGCACCGCATCTATCATTATTGCATAATTCTTGCAAAAGCTCATTATCGTGAAAGACAGCAGAAATGACGCAAGGCACTTCGTTATATCCGCATTGACAATTATCTTATATGCAAAAAACAGCGGTATCATCAGAATATAGAACACCATCGTCGAATTTATCGACAGCAGCGCCGCCGCACAGGAAACAAGCGCGGTTATACTCACGAGTATGCCGAGAAACAGCGGCAGAACCTGATTAAGCGGAAATTTCATTTTGTCTTTCATCGGGAAAAAGCACAGCGCCGTTGCAGGTACAAGCACAAGGCACGACAGTGCCTCATTGAAAAAGCTGTCAATCATATCAACACCCCTGCTCTTTCTCAAATTCACCGTGGATACGGTTCAGGACAAATCGGGTATAATTATTTTTGATCTGCGTAAGCTTACGTCTGCTTATAGGTACGATATCTCCGTTTATCATGGTAAAATTCTCGCCGTCAAGCTTAGCAACATTTGCAAGAGAAACAAGCACACCCTTGTTGCACGAAATTATCCCTTCGTATTTTGAAAGCGATTCCTCCATTATCTTATGCGTTGTGCGGATCTTGAGCGTTTCGCTTCCGACAAGGTATACATTTACATAATGCCCCGAGCACGATGTGTATACAAGCGAAGACAGCGGTATCACCGTTCCGTCGGGGAGCGCCGCAATGCTCCTTATACTCTGAGTCTGTTGCGCCAGTATTTCGGCAAGCTGTCTTATGCTGTCGGATCGTATGGGCTTTAGCAGGTAAAAGTTCGCCTTTACTGCGTAGCTCTCACTTGCAAACTCGTTGCTTGTCGTGACAAATACAAGCATTACATTCCTGTCGACTTCCCTTATGCGCTTTGCCGTTTCGACTCCGCTGATTCCGTCCATATATATATCGAGAAATATAAGGTCATACTTTCCCGCCTGAAACTGCTTAAGCAACGCTTCGCCGCCGGAATATTCGTCTATATTCCCGATATCAAGATCTACCTTCCGGAAAGGCTCTGCTATGGCTGTTGACAGCTTTTCACGCTCCGAATTGAGATCATCGGTTATTGCAATTCTTAGCTCCATTGTTCTGTGTACCTTCCGCCCTTTGCGGCATTCAGCCGATTTTACTGCACCCTGCCACAATTATACTATATTTTACTGCCAGTTGCAATATTTTTTTGCCATGAACTACCTTTCCTTGCCCGAAAAGCACATTTTTGCGCCACTCGGTTGATTTTATCACACATAGCTGATATAATTAAAAATGTATACGGTTATACGGAGGTTCATATGGATAACAAAAACAACACAGACGTTACCGCAGAAAATAAAAAATCCCGCTTTGACAAAATGATCGGGCTGATAACAATAATTATGCTCGGCGTTACCGCTCTGCTTATCGCGTGGACAAGCTGGATGAGCTCACTGCACGGCGGTAATCAGGCAACAAACTATGCAACGAGCAACAACCTTGCCTCCGAGGGCAACTCGGAATATAACGCAGGTGTTCTGCAAATGAATGAGGATATTATCTTATGGAATGACATAACCTCGCTTCAGATCGAGATCCTCTTTGCCCGGGATAACGGCGATGATAAAACGCTTGCAAAGCTTTGCAGCCAGATATACTACAAGCTGAATGACAGCATAAGCGACACAATGGCGGCTAAGATAGACTGGGACTCCGACAACACCGACAGCAACGACATTCAGGCAACGGTGCTCGAATGGCTGAATAAAGAAAACAGCATAACCTCACCGTTTTATGATGACGACTATATTGCCGGATATTTTACCGGAGCAAACGAGCTTCTCACCCAGGCTCAGGATTACCTCAAACAGGGTCAGGCGGATAACGCCAACTGTGACGCGTTCGGACTTGTGACAGTCATCTACAACGTTGTACTGTTCCTGCTCGGTATTGCAGGCTATTTGAACCATAAAGCATATAAGTATGCGATCATCGCGATCGCACTCGTGGCATTTGTTGCCGCAACTGTCTATATGTTCACATTGCCTATGCCTACAGGTTTCACCCTGGCAAAATTTTTCGGCGGCTGATACCGATTAACGCCCAAATTTAACCGATTTACGCCAGATGTTTGATTTCAGAAACGCAAACAGTTATAATTTCAAAGGTTGGTAAACAACCGATAAATCTACATAATCAGAGGCGTAAAGCCACAGAGAAAGGAATAATCATGAAGAAAATAATCAAGTCAGTCGTTGCAATCGCAATGGCAGCAGTAATGGTAATGGCACTCGCAGCTTGCTCAGGCTCAGCAAAGGACAAGATGAAGGGCGACTGGATCTACGAAAAGATCGCCGGCGAAACTGTTGCAGACTATGCAAAAAAGCTCGGTGTTGACGAATCTTCTTTCGCATCTGTATGGACATTCACAGATGACAAGGTTATAATCAAGTCAGCCGCAGCTACAGAAGAGCGCAATGTTCAGTACAAGAGCAACGGTGCAGAAGTAATGAAGGTAGGCAGCAAGGACGAGATCGATATGAGCGTTACTTACGAGAACGACAAGCTCACATTCAAGGTTAAGGGCTCTGACGGCAACGATTACGAATACGTTATGAAGAAGGGCACTATGGAAGTAGGCTCATCTACAGCAGTAAGCGAATAATTTTCAACAACTCCTTACAGGTTGTTTTTCCCCGCCGCTTATAGCGGCGGAATTCTTTTCCTTAAGACAGCGGCATCGGTCAGACCGATGCCGCTGTGTGTTTATATGACAAAACCGCTGTCGTGAAACAGCGGTTTTATTTATGCTGATATTTTAGCGTAACGCTCCGATGTGAGCACGTCAAGCATAGCCTTATAAGGATCAAGCTCTCCGCTTGCCACCATTGAGAACAGTCTGGGCGAACAGCCCGAAACCAGCGCAACGCCGTTTTCATTCATCGTGACAGGCTGCTGATCGTTCCTGCTCTCGACATTCCAGAACACCAGCTCAGGGAGCGTATAGCCTTTTTCGGCATACTTTCTCTTCGCATTTTCAAAGTTTGTCGCACCGGCGTTTTCCGCACACTCGTCAAACTCCATATCCGATATTATGTATAACCTCTTCGGGAGTTCTTCCTGCGGGAGGTTATACTTTACTGCGGTTTTGAGTAGCAGATTGAATACAGCCGCGATATTCGTGTTTGCTACCTCGTCATACTGACAGCAGTATCTCACCTTTTCTACAATATCCCTGCCCTTTATTTCAACAAGCTGAGGTCTGTTCGAGAACGTGATGAAATGATTGCGGAACTTGCCCTTGTTCCTTTCTGCAAAGTATATTCCGAGCGACAGCGCAACCGCTATTGCTCTTGGGTACATAGAACCCGAACCGTCAATTACGGCAAGCGCGTTTTCATCGTTGCCGAGATCTTCGAGCGCGTTCCACGTTATATCCATAGCGTTGCGCTCCTCAGCAGAAAGTCCTTTTGAGCGCCAATTGAAGCACGGAGCGATAACGTCATACGGTGTTAATACGCCTGTGTGCATTTTTGCGTTGCCGTGCTTTACATTGTCAAGATACTCGCAGTAGCGGTCAAAGTCGTTATCATAGAATGCACTGCGGTATTTCAGCATTGCAAGCGCAGGCTGCTTTGAATAGTCAAACGTATAGTCCATTACACGCAGACGGTTTTCGAGTATATCTATCCTTTTCCTGAGTGCTACAATTGTCCTGCGGTACTGCGCTTCGGTCATTCCGAGGCAGTACGCTATACGGCGTGCCGCTCTGACAGCCTCCTTGTTTGACGTATTGACGGACGGGAGCCACTTAGCAAGCAGTGACACACTGCCGTCAGACGCGATATCTTTTTTCAGCTGAGCGTCAATAAGGCGTATAACGTCCTTTTCGCAGGGCGTGCCGATAAGGCACAGCAGATCGTCATATCTGCCGTATTCAGCGATATACTCAATATTCTTACGCACACTACCGGGCTCGGTCTTAGCAAGATAGTTCAGTATTACACGGAACACCCTGCGTTCGCCCAGACCCTCACGGGCATCACGCGCAAAGAAAAGAGTTTTCAGCGCAAGATCCCTGTCCTCGGCATACGCCTTTATAAAGCGGTCGATTATATCGCTTTCGGGCGAACGGCGGATCGCGCCTATCGCCCCGAACAGGTCAAGGCAGTGTGATTTTGTGCTTATGTAAGTCATTGCGCCGTTTTCGGTCAAGGTCATATTTGCTTCATTTTTTAACTGTTCAAGCATTGTGATTTCCTCCTCTGCGGCGCAGAGCAAGCTACTCACACGCCTTGAAATTATATATCGGTTTCAGCACTTCGATAACATCTACCGACTCTCTTATCACGTCAATAATATCCGACAGCGACTTATACGCCATGGGCGCTTCGTCAAGCGTTGAACTGTTGACCGAGGTCGTGTATATGCCCTCCATGCTCTTCTTGTACTGCTCGATGTCGAGCGTTTCCTTTGCCTTTGTCCTCGACATAATTCTGCCTGCACCGTGCGGTGCGGAGTAGTTCCAGTCGGGGTTGCCCTTTCCTCTCGCAAGCACGCTTCCGTCCCTCATATTTATGGGGATAAGCACAAGCTCGCCGCTCTTTGCGGAAATTGCACCCTTGCGGAGTATGCGCTCCTTTGTGTCGATATAATTGTGTATCGTATGGAACGCCGACACGGCGGTAAGTCCGCACCTGTCAAGTATTATCTCAGCCATACGCTCACGGTTACGCTTTGCGAAGCGCTGACATATCTCAACATCATAAAGATAGTCCTCAAGACAGTTATCATAAAGATAGCAGAGATCAGCCGGAGTATCGGGGGCTTTCGCCTGCCACTCTTTTTCCATCGTCTTTAACGCGGCTTGTATCTCGGTGCGTCTGCCCTGCTCCTTGTATGTCTTTATAAGCTCCGCTTTCTTTTCAAAAAGCTCGCCCTTACCCGCCGCAAGCTCGATCGCAAGGTTCTGATAATACTCAGCTACCTGCTTGCCTAAATTGCGACTGCCCGAATGGATAACAAGGTACTTGTTGCCGTCCGAGGAAACGTCTATCTCGATAAAATGATTACCGCCGCCGAGCGTACCAAGGCTTCTTTCAAGCCGCTTTGCCTGCTCGAGGTGTCTGTAGCAGCGAAGCCCCGTAAGGTCAAAGCGCTCGTCACGCCCTTCCCATACGTTTCTTCCGCTCGGTATATAGTGCGCGGCTTCATCTATCTTGCTAAGGTTGATATCCGCCTTACCGAGCTCCACAGTGTACATTCCGCAACCGATATCCACGCCTACAACATTGGGTACTGCCTTATCGGTTATAGTCATTGTCGTGCCGATAGTGCAACCCTTGCCGGCGTGCACATCGGGCATTATCCTGATTTTCGAGCCTGCTGTGAACTCATAGTCGCACATTCTGCGTATCTGTTCTATCGCTTCGTCCTCCACTACCTTTGCGTAGCATATCGCGGTATTGATTTTTCCTTTGATCTCAAACATATCTCTGCTCTCCTTTCCCGAAAAGTAAAAGAACAACGCCCCAAAATATGTAGGGAATTAAAATGGGGGCGCTGTCATAACAAGACGCCATAAATAAAAAATGTACGGACTCTCACCGCACGGTAGCCGCCCGAAGGGGGTGCCGTTAGGTCGGCAATAGAGTGTCAAAAACACAGGTGTAAAATGCTGCTGTTTGCGTCTTTGCAAGGCGCTGTTATTTTCTTATACAATAACTATATCGTTGCTGTATGCGCCTTAAACTCTCTGCAAGGCACTGTCTTGATACCCATAAAGAAAAGAATTGCTGTCAGTGCCTTTTATTAAATTGTGCAGGCACTCAAAGGACTTTGTATGTACTTTTGAAGTGCCATTATCTGCTGTGAAGCTTTGCTTCATCGCATGAGTTTATTATACAGGATAGGATTTGTTTTTTCACGGAAAAAAAGCTGCGAACTTAATTTGTTCACAGCTTTAATATGATTACTGATATTCTTGAAACGATAGTGAATACCAAAACGGTTTTAAACTATGCAGAAAGTAACGCAAATCTCCATCACCCTTGCCACCCGCCGGTAACGGAGGTTACGCAAAGCACATACAATCAGAACGGCGAATTTGAAGCGGGTCACACCCGCCGCCCGCCGGTAACGGAGGTTACGCAAAGTACATACAATCAGAACGGCGAATTTGAAGCGGCACACTGCCGCAAGGCGAATTTGAAGCGGCACATTGCCGCACGGAAAAGCCCCTTGTACCTTAGGGGGTGGTACAAGGGGCTTTCCTTTGGGTTATAATTCAGAGGCTATATAAATAGATGAAATCAAATTTTATAGCTGCGATATCAGAAATCAACTTCTGTATCGTAGTAGCAGCACTTAAGCAGCTTCTCCATCTCTTCCTGAGTAGGAATACGAGGGTTAGAGCCTGTGCAAGCGTCTGCGATTGCGTTCTTAGCGATCTCAGGCAGTCTTTCCAGGAATACGTTTTCGGGAACGAAGCCGTTTTCTGTGGGATAGCTGTCTGCACCGTAGTTCTTGATGCAGTGGGGGATCTTCAAATCGTCGTTCATCTTACGCAGATAAGCGATGAGGAGCTTTACCTTTTCATCATCGTTAGCGCCGCCAAGACCCATAAAGTCAGCGATCACGCCGTAACGCTTCTTAGCTGTTTCGTCCTTAGCGTTGAATGCGATAACCTTAGGAAGGTACATAGCGTTTGCAGCACCGTGTATGATATGAGCGCCGTAATCAGCGAATGCGGCACCTGTCTTGTGAGCCATTGAGTGAACGATACCAAGCAGAGCATTTGAGAATGCCATACCTGCGAGGCACTGTGCGTTGTGCATTGCGTCACGCTTAGCCATATCGCCGTTGTAAGAATCAACGAGGTCGTTCTGGATCATCTTGATTGCGTGAAGTGCAAGAGGATCTGTGAAGTCGCAGTTAGCTGTTGATACATAAGCTTCTACTGCGTGTGTCATAGCGTCCATACCTGTGTGAGCTACAAGCTTCTGAGGCATTGTTTCAGCAAGCTCGGGGTCAACGATAGCTACATCGGGAGTGATCTCGAAGTCAGCGATAGGATACTTGATGCCCTTGTGGTAGTCTGTGATGATCGAGAATGCTGTAACTTCCGTAGCTGTACCTGATGTTGAAGAAATAGCGCAGAAATGAGCTTTCTTTCTCAGCTCGGGGATACCGAATACCTTACACATATCTTCAAATGTGCAGTCGGGGTACTCGTACTTGATCCACATAGCCTTAGCTGCGTCGATAGGAGAACCGCCGCCCATTGCTACGATCCAGTCGGGCTGGAACTTGAGCATTGCGTCTGCACCCTTCATAACTGTTTCAACAGAAGGATCGGGCTCTACATTCTCGAAGAGTTCAACCTCCATGCCTGCTTCCTTAAGATAAGCTTCAGCCTTCTGTAAGAAGCCGAAACGCTTCATTGAACCGCCGCCTACAACGATCATTGCCTTCTTGCCCTTAAAGCTCTTTAATGCTTCAAGCGCGCCCTTGCCGTGGTAAACATCTCTGGGTAATGTAAATCTCATGTGAAATTCCTCCTGTGTGGCTTTTTAGCCGTTTTTTGATCTATATTTAGTTGTTGTTATCCGGTTGTCCTGCGTTATGTATTTTTTGTTGCAGGACTTCTTTCTTTTGTTCGTTATTATTTTAACATACTCCCCCGGAATTGTAAAATATAATTTAGGAATATCGGTATATGATTATCTATATAACAATATCGAATAAAATCCGTCCAAATCCGCATTATATCGACATTTGCCGTAACAAAGCCGTTTGTGAGCTTTTTGTAACAGAAATGTGAAAACTTCGTAAAAGGCTAAATGTTAAAATGTGGGGTATATTTTAGTGGATAAAAATTGAATTATTGGTAACAAAAAAGCCGGAAACGAACGCTTTTCCCGATGGGTAGAAAAAGTGTCCGTGTCCGGCTGAAATCAGATTATATAATATTGTCTACGCGTTTACATATTCCTTGGGCGAGATCCACTTGCCGCTTTGCTTTACGGCGAAATGAAGATGCGGCGCAAGCTTTGTTTCGCATTCGATAGTGCCTGTAACGCCTATCTTCTGCCCCGACTCTACCTCACTGCCCTCTTTCACTTCAAGCGCTTTATCAAGCCCGTAGTAATGTGTTTCATATCCGTCACCGTGGTCGATTATAACGCATATGCCCCACAGCGGATCGTCCTTTATCTCCTTGACCTTGCCCGCGCAGGCGGCTTTTACGTCTGTGCCCTCGGACGCGGCAATATCCATACCGTCATGGGTCTTCCATACGCCGAGCGTTTCGCTCTTGACAAGCTCGCCGTTGCTGTACTCCCATATTACCTCGCCCTCGATCGGCATAACACGCTTTGCGGTGCTTCTGACAAAGTTATTTGCCTGCGCCGCCGAGCTGTCATCGCTTTTTGAGGTTTCGTCCTTAGGTATGCCGCTCTGAGTGTTGTCTACCTGCTCGGCAGATACCGATGTCTCGGGCTTGTCGGGCTCTTCCTCGGATATGGTCTTAAGCGTGCTGTCATAAGCGAGATATGTTGAAATGCCTATCGCGACTACGCTCAGACACAGTGCCCCTGCAAACCCCTTGCCCTTGAAGAACTTTTTTATCTTTCCGGTAGTTATCTTATCCATAGCTTTTTCCTTTCAAGTTAAAACTTAGGTGCACTTGTAGTTTTAACGCATTTTTCCGTTTTATTCGCATTTTTCTGAAAAATTTACCGCTTTAACGCTTTTGCACTTTAAATCGTGTAATTTTCTCTTGACAAATGCCGAGCGTTATGGTATACTTACATTATTCCCGCAGAAACGGGATTTAAACCGAATATACACCACAAATCGCAGATGGAAAAAAGTAAGGCGGCAGATTTCTCACAGAGAGTCGGGTTTGGTGCGAACCGACAGAATATAAAGCCTGAATTCATTCCGGAGAGATGAGCCGAAAGCACAGAGCCTGTAAGCCATCCGGGTAAGCCCGTTACAGCTTTAAAGACCGTATACCAGTGCTTGCACCTGTACGGTGAATTGAGGTGGTACCGTGGATATATATCCGCCCTCAGGTCAGAGATGATCTGAGGGCGGTTTTTGATTATACGGAACTCATAAAAATTCCGGGTGTGATGTATAAAGCGTCAGAAACGAAAGGAAAGAAAAGCAATGAGTATGAACATGATAAGAAAGCTCCCCACTCCCAAGGAGATAAAGGAGATGCACCCCCTGTCCGAAAAGGTAATAAAGACAAAGGAGCGCCGCGACAAGGAAATAGCAGACGTATTCACAGGCAAGAGCAACAAGTTCTTGCTTATAATAGGACCTTGCTCCGCTGATAAGGAAGAGCCTGTTCTCGATTACATTTCAAGGCTCGTTCCCGTTCAGGAGCAGGTAAAGGATAAAATTCTGATAATTCCCCGAATTTACACAAATAAGCCCCGTACCACGGGCGAAGGCTACAAGGGTATGATACATCAGCCCGACCCGACAAAGAAGGAGGATATGCTCGAGGGTCTTATAAAGGTAAGAAGCCTTCACACGAAGGCTATCGAGCAGACAGGCTTTACCTGTGCGGACGAAATGCTCTACCCCGAGAACTACCGCTATCTGTCCGATCTTTTGTCTTACGTTGCGATCGGTGCACGTTCGGTCGAGGATCAGCAGCACAGACTTACATCAAGCGGTATGGATATCCCCGTTGGTATGAAGAACCCCACGGCAGGCGATATGTCCGTTATGTTAAACTCTATCCGTGCGGCTCAGGCAAGCCACACATTCATCTACAGAGGCTGGGAAACAGTCACAAGCGGTAACCCCCTCGCTCACGCAATTCTGAGAGGCGCTGTAAACAAGCACGGTCAGACTATCCCGAACTATCACTATGAGGATCTTTCACTGCTCTATGAGCTGTACTGCAAGCAGAACCTTCAGAATATGGCGGTCATAGTTGACACAAACCACTCAAATTCGGGCAAGAAGTATCTTGAACAGGTAAGAATTGCAAACGAAATTCTCCACAGCCGCCGCCACAGCAAGGATCTTGAGGGATTTGTCAAGGGACTTATGATAGAGAGCTACATTGAGGACGGAAGCCAGAGCACAGACGATGCCGTGTACGGCAAGTCGATAACCGACCCCTGTCTTGGCTGGGAAAAGACAGAAAAGCTCATCTACAGCTTAGCCGAACAGCTGTAGCTGAAAGCTACAGTAAATTCCGACCTTTGATAATGTTGCGGATTTTTGAGGGATAGCGGAACGGTCAGGATTGAACAATAATGCTTTTTAAACATTATAAATAAGCTGTAGCAAAATCGAATACAATATAATAAAGCTCGCCGCCGTGATGTAACTTCATCACGGCGGTGTTTCTGCTATTCTTTGGGCACTATAATTACCATACCCTCTTCATGCGAAATATAATCGCTGTCGGTCGTATTATCATATTTAAAATTGACTCTCAGTGCATTTTTGCCACGATATCTGCAAAGAACCGGTTCGTCGATCTGCGTAACGGTATATATATCGTTATTATCTACCTGTTTGATTTTTTCTTTTGCCGCTTCTAAAGAACGGTCAACATCAAAGGCGTTTATGCTGTCGTCGTTGAACTTACCGATATATACCTGTGTAACGCCTTGTGGGTTACCTTCTATATCAGTCAAAATATACAGCATTTCATCGGTTTTTACCTCTCCGCTGTATCTGATATACCTGTATTCGTATCTTATCTCGTCAATAGATTCATCGCTTTCGTAGTTATGAGTTCCCAGTACAATCTTTTCTTCTCCATCAAAACGATACCGACTGATATCTATAAGGCTTTCAGCTGTTTTTTTCACCTTTTCCGTGCGCTTTTCAGTACCTGCATCGGATAATGTTTCAATATCTTCACCAAGCATAACCGCATAGGCAAATTTTCCGCCGTCCGATGAAAGCGCAAACTTCCATACATCGGAATTGCTGTCGGTCACCGAATAGCCGTAAAGATAATAGTCATATACCCCGTTCGCGTGTTTATCATCATCATACTTTACATTATAGGTCTTCCCGCAGAAATCAATTTTCTGAACAGAGTCGGGATCGAACCCGGAATTAAGGCTGTCGTCTACCAACTGTTCGGGTTTATTTATATCTGCAATATCGGTTGTCAGATACTTGCCGTACAGAACAACATCGTATTTATCCTCAAATTCATATTGACTTTCTGTACTGTCGGAACTGTACTCGTTGCTCTGAGAACATGACGAGAGAAGAACGGATAAAGATAAAAGAAACAGAAAAGACAGTAGTGCTGTGATTTTTTTCATCATAGGTTCCTCCCGATGTCATCTTGATTTTTATTGCGTTTTTGATCAATCTATAGTTTCGGCTGTGAAATAACATAATTTCCTTGATCATATAATAACATGCCTACGCTCATGCTTTCAACCAAAAAAGCAAATTTGTATACCTTGTACACAAACACTCTGAGCCTTTGTGCATTATCACCGAATACACAAAAATCCCCCGACTGTAAAATCGGGGGATATGTGAACACCATGATCTGCTTATCACTTCATCTTCTCGATAGAAAGCATTATCTTTTCCATCTTTTCCTGTGCCTTTGCAAGCTTCACGCGCTCGTTTTCGATCTGCTGTGCGGGCGCTTTTGACAGGAAGCCCTGATTACTCAGCTTACCCGAAAGGAAGTCGATATCCTTCTGAGCCGCCTTGCGCTCCTTTTCAAGTCTTGCAAGTTCCTTTTCCTTGTCAACAAGCTCGCCCATAGGCATAAATATTCTTGCGTTTGCGGTAACGATAGTTACCATATCGGCGCTTGTTTCAGCCTTTTCTGATACGGTCAGCTCGCCTGCGCCCGCAAGACGCTCAAAGAATGCCTTTGCGCCCTCAAACAGTGCCGTTTCGGCTGTTTCGATATGCATTGTGACCTTCTTTGACGGCGGTACGTTAAGCTCGTTGCGCTGTACACGGATAGCACGGATCGCGTCAACTACCTTTGCAAAGTCTGTCTGTTCAGCCGCAAAGTGAAGCTTTTCGTCATATACAGGCCAAGCCGAAATCATTATGCTTTCGGGGTTGTTATCCTTGTCGGCAACTATGGGCATCGACTGCCATATTTCCTCTGTAATGAACGGCATAAAGGGGTGTAACAGCTTTAAGATACCCTGCATAACGTAAACGAGAACGTTCTGAGCGGCACGGGCTGTTTCTCCGCCCTCTGCGATACGGGGCTTTGTAAGCTCGATATACCAGTCACAATAAATATCCCAGATAAAGTCGAACAGGTTCTGTACCGCAACACCAAGCTCATAGCTGTCGAGATTTGCGGTAACGTTCTTGATAAGGTCGTTGTACAGTGATAATATCCACTTATCCTCGATGGGGAGCTGCTCGGGAAGAACCGCGCCCTCCATATCCTCGGGAAGATTCATAAGGATATATCTTGATGCGTTCCAAAGCTTATTAGCAAAGTTACGGGAATTTGTGACCTTTGTTTCCGTCCAGCGCATATCGTTACCGGGAGCGTTACCTGTAACAAGAGTAAGACGCAGTGCGTCCGCACCGTACTTGTCGATAACTTCAAGCGGGTCAACACCGTTGCCGAGCGACTTACTCATCTTTCTGCCCTGCTCGTCACGGACAAGACCATGTATAAGTACGTCCTTAAAGGGCTTCTGACCTGTATGCTCAAGTCCGCTGAATATCATTCTTGCAACCCAGAACGGGATAATGTCATAGCCTGTAACAAGCGTATTTGTGGGATAGAAATACTCAAGGTCAGCTGTCTTGTCGGGCCAGCCGAGTGTTGAGAACGGCCACAATGCAGATGAGAACCATGTATCGAGAGTATCCTCGTCCTGCTTCATCGGTGCTCCGCACTTCGGACAGGTGTCTATACCGTCAAGAGTTATCTCTGTATGTCCGCACTCCTTGTTCTGGCAGTAGTAAGCAGGTATTCTGTGTCCCCACCACAGCTGACGTGAAATGCACCAGTCACGGATATTTTCCATCCAGTAGAGATAACCGTTTTCAAATCTCTGAGGAATGTATCTCAGCTCGCCGCTCTTTACTACATCTATAGCGGGCTGTGCAAGCTGTTTCATCGATACGAACCACTGATAGCTTGCTCTGGGCTCAACAGTTGTGCCGCAACGCTGACAGCAGCCTACATTGTGCTTATGAGGCTCAACCTTTACAAGTAAGCCCTGCGCTTCAAGATCGGCTACCATAGCCTTTCTTGCTTCGTATCTGTCCATACCTGCATACCTGCCGCCGATGCCGTCCATAATAGTAGCGTCGTCGTTCATCATATGGATTATCGGTAAGTTATGGCGCTTACCTACTTCAAAGTCGTTAGGGTCGTGTGCGGGTGTGATCTTAACTACGCCTGTACCGAATTCCATATCAACATATTCATCGGCAATAACAGGAATTTCTCTGTCGGTAAGGGGGAGCTTAACCATCTTGCCTACTATGCTCTTATATCTTTCATCATCGGGGTGAACGGCTATAGCGCTGTCACCGAGCAGTGTTTCGGGACGTGTTGTTGCTATCTCGACACTGCCGCTTCCGTTTGCAAGAGGATAGCTTATGTGCCAGAAGAAGCCGTCCTGCTCTTCATATTCGCACTCGATATCCGAGATAGATGTCTTACAGTTCGGACACCAGTTGATAATTCTTTCACCGTGGTAGATAAGACCCTTGTTGTAAAGGTCGATAAATACTTTCTGAACAGCCTTTGAACAGCCCTCGTCAAGAGTAAAGCGCTCTCTGTCCCAGTCGCATGACGAGCCGAGCTTCTTTAACTGCTGAACGATACGTCCGCCGTATACTCTCTTCCATTCCCACGCACGCTCAAGGAAGCCATCTCTTCCCACATCGTCCTTGGTAAGACCCTCTTCCTTCATCGCATTAACGATCTTCGCCTCTGTAGCGATAGAAGCGTGGTCTGTACCCGGTAGCCACAGTGCGCAGTAGCCCTGCATTCTCTTATAACGGATAAGTATATCCTGTAATGTGTTGTCAAGAGCGTGACCCATATGGAGCTGTCCCGTTATGTTCGGAGGGGGGATAACTATGGTATAGGGCTTCTTCTTGGGGTCTATTTCTGCATGGAAGTACTTTTTTTCCTCCCATTCGTGGTAGAGCCTATCCTCAAATTCTTTGGGAGAATAGGTCTTTGCGAGTTCTTTCTTCATTTTATTTATATCCTTTCTTTAATAACTGTATCATTTAACTGAGCACCAAACACCCGACAATAATCAGCACGGCATAAAGCAAAAACGTCCCCATAGACGGTATCACAAATCTGTACTGATACTCACTTACTGCATAGCTGTCGGGATTTTTCGTTCCTGCGATTCTTTGCCAATAAGTGAACGAATAAATAAACCATGCCGTAAAATTCGGGAATAAAAGCAACACAAGCGGCAGACCGGATAATATGAGCAGTATAACAACCAAAAATATGAAAGTGACTGTTTGCGCTCCGAGTATGCTGTTTACCACACTTATCAGGAAAACAACATCGATCGCCAACGCAAGTGCGGCGTATATTGCCGCAAGAATATATGCTATTCTGCTCGGTCGCATATTGCTGTCTGTGGATTTCATATCCACAAGGCAAAATCTCTCTGACCTTCTGCCGATTTGCTCTTTACGCTTTTTTATTTTCTCAAGCTCCTCCTCGCTTGCAAGGTGAGTGGAGCTTTGACAATCCGGACAGGTATATACATCGTCTTTTTCCGTGAAAAATCCGCTGTTACTGCAAATTCTCATATCATAGCCTTTCTGCTTTAAGCCTCGACCCTTGCGAAAAGCTGTTCATCAGGGTCTACCAGCACCGTATAATTGTTTGTGAATATGACCATACCGGGCTTTGAGCCGTTGGGCTTCTTTACAAACCTTATCCGCGTGTAGTCAACAGGCACTTTCGTGCTGTTCTGCGCCTTTGAGCAGTACGCCGCAAGGCTTGCCGCCTGCAATATCGCATTGTCCGATATTTCGCCGTTCTTCGCCTTTATTATGACGTGCGAGCCTGCTATGTTCTTCGTATGAAGCCACATATCGTCTGGCTCGGCGGTCTTTACTGTCAGCTTGTCATTCTGTATGTTGTTCCTGCCGATATACACATCGTAACCGTCATCGGTCACAAAGTGCATAGGCGGTTTGGGCTTTACCTGTGTTTTCTTATTGACGGTATTCGCATGGATATAGCCGTTTGCCGCCAGTTCCTGCTTTATCTCGCTTATCTCGGCGTTTGAAGTCGCACGGGACGCGGCATCGAATACGCTGTCGATATATATAAGCTCATTTTCGCCGTCTGCTATCAGCTTTGTGAGCATTTTTTCGGCTTTTTCAAGCTTCTTGTACTCCGCATAATATTTCTGGGCGTTCTGTGACGGGGTAAGCCTTACGTCAAGCGGAACGGTGACGGTTTCGCCTGTTGTATAATCCTCGGCGGTAAGTTCCGTCATTCCCTTTTCCATGCGGTAGATATTCGCACTTACTACATCGCCACGGACTCGGAATACCTCCCTTTCTCCGCACTGTGCAAGCTCGCCTTTTTGAAGCTCAAGCTTTCTTGCTATTCGCTCATAGGTATTCATCAGCATTTTCAGCAGATCCTTTGAGCGTTGCTTCATGCGCTCGTTTTCCGCTTTACTGCCGTAGAATATATCAAGCAGTGCATTCGCGCCGTCCGCGTGTGACACAAGCATCTGCGTGCCGTATTGCTCGATCGGCATAAAGCAGAAATCCTTGTACGCACCGCTAAGGTCGCGCAGTATTGTAAATCCGTCCTTGCGGTCGACATATTCTTTTGCGCGTTTTATAAAGAACAACAGACGGTCATAATTGTCGTCCGTCATATCGTCAACGGAAAAATCCGTATCACGGCATGAATAGTACGCGCACTCCCTTGTAAATACAGGCGACACGCCCTCAAGGCAAGCTGTCATATGCTTTGAAAGCCGCTTCCCCTCGCCCTGCTTTACAGCGTTTATAAGCTCACTGTCGGAACAGGTAAGGAAGTTTACGCGGGACATATCCCTCGGCGGCGTTTCGTATACGATATTCGGCAGTATGCGTCTTACCGAAGAAACATCGTCCGTGATACGCTTTATACTGTCAATAACACGGTACACGCCGTCCTTTTTCGTCATCAGTATTATATTGCTGTGCCTGCCCATTATCTCGGCGGTAAGGCGGTTCACCACCATATCGCCTATTTCGTTCATGCACTCAAAATCAAAGTTTATTATTCGCTCAAGTCCGTCCTGCGTTATATCAAGCAGCTTTCCGCCGCTGAGGTGTTTTCTCAGAAGCATACAGAACATAGGCGGAGCAGACGGATTTTCCGCTGTGCGCTCCGTCATTCCCACCCGCGCGGACATTGAGTTTGAGCTTATCAGTATCTTATTGTGCTTTCCCGCACTGCGTATCGAAATTATTATCTCCTCGCGGGAGGGCTGATAGACCTTGTCTATTCTTCCGCCGACAAGTCCCGCCGACAGCATTTCGGATACCACGCAGTGAAGAAAAGTGCCGTCAAGTGACATCGGCAGTCCTTTCCGTCACACTTAAACTATATATGAGCAGGGATCTTTACTGCTCTGTGCGACAAATATCTGTGTATTATGGAATTTGCGGCTCAGAACACCGCAAAGATAATTGCAAAGTATATTTTCCGTGTAGAAGTGACCTGCGTCAATAAGGCAGAAATCCATGTTGACAGCGTCTATCCACACATCGTGCTTTATATCGCCCGTTATAAGAGCGTCACAGCCTGCGGCAACGGCAAGCGGTAAGGTGCTTCCGCCTGCACCGGAACAGACGGCTACACGCTTTATCGGTCTGTCAGTTTCGGTATAGCGTACCACCGTGCAGTCAAACGCTTTCTTGCAACACTCGGCAAGAGCCTTGGCATGAGTGGCTATAGGCAGTTCGCATATTTTACCGTAGCCTGTTCCGTCGGGCATAACGGGTTCTAATATCTTATCGGAGCGCTCAAATTCGAGCAGATCAAGCATTATATCGGTAACGCCGTTTTTGGTCATATCGGCATTCGTATGCATACATACCGCGTTCAGCTTATTCTTTATAAGCTCGTAAACCGGCGTGCCCTCTGTTACGCTTTTCAGCGGATCGAAAATTACCGGGTGATGCGAAATGATAAGGTTTGCCTTGTTGGCAACAGCCTCTTTTATCACATCGACAGTTATGTCAAGGCAAAGGCATATACCCTTAACTGCGGCGTTCATATCTCCGACAAGAAATCCGCTGTTATCAAACTTGTCCTGCACCTCAAACGGCGCATATTCATTAAGAAATTCATAGATAGCGCTTACTTTCATAACCTTACCCCGATTTATAATGTTCCTGTTATTTTTTCTATTTCTTCTGCGGCATTACGCAGTCTTTCGCTTTTTGATATATCGGCTGCGGCACAGTTTTCACCCGCGCGTCTGAGCTTCTCACATATTGCAGAAAGATACTCCTTATCGGTCACCTTTCCCGCATAGGCAAAAGCGTCCGTGATATCGCACTTTTCACCGCCGAAGTACACCGACATTATAACATAATTCCTGTCGTTTTCTCTTGCGGTAAGCTCTTTTTCTATATAAAAGCCGTTTTTATAAAGCTCTCTTCTGAGCACCTCCGCCTTTGTCATCGGCTGGAGTATAAAATGCGTATTTTCGCTTAAAAAGCGGCAACCGAGAACAATTCTTGCTATAAGCTCGCCGCCCATACCTGCGATAATAACATCGTCGGCATAATCTATTTTATCAAGTCCGTCGGACAGCACAAGGCGCACCGCATCTTCTTTTCCTATGTAGTGCATTACCGTCTGTTTTGCCGAAAGCAAAGGACCTTCGTTTATATCCGCCGCCGTGAGTTTTCTTTCACCATCAAGATAAAGCCTGCATGGCAGCAGGGCGTGATCCGTACCGACATCGCAAATCTCTCCGCCTTTACGCACCATTCCTGCCGCCGCCGCAAGCCTCGGTGAGAGCGTCAGCTCCTGCATCAGTTGCCGACTGCCTCGTTGAGCTTCTTAACCAGTTCGTCTGCGTCAACGCCGTGTACGTCGCAAGCCTGCGCTACGCTTTCGCCTCTTGATGCGGGGCAGCCTAAGCAGTGCATACCCATTTCGAGGAAGTACGGAGCTGTAACCTCTCCGTGTGCGTCTAAGATATCGCCGATTATAGAATCCTTTGTGATGATCATAATTTTTACATTCCTTCCGATAGAAATTTCAGTATATAAATATACATTGTTTATTATACACCAATCCGGATGAAATTACAATAGCGGAAATGAGAATTTGCGATAAGCAAAACGGCAGATACGCTTTCGCATATCTGCCGTAATTCGTTTATATAATTTATGATACCGTTAATTCCCGCCGTTTAACCATGTTAAGCATAACAACATCGTTGCAAAAGGCGGAATTTGGTGCGGCACATTGCCGCAAAACGGCAGATACGCTTTCGCATACCTGCCGTTCAAAATTCAATTATATTCCGCTACCGTCAACACCCACCGTTTAGCCGCGCTTAGCAAAACAATATTGTTGTGAAAGGCGGAATTTGGTGCGGCGCGTCGCCGCTCGCCACCTTAGACTGTGGGTTTCTGACGTACCTTTATGTGTACTTCACGAAGCTGCTGTTCTGTAACCTCTGTGGGTGCGCCGAGCAGAAGATCCTGCGCGTTAGAGTTCATCGGGAATGCGATAACCTCTCTTATGCTCTCATCACCTGTCAGGAGCATTATCATACGGTCAACACCGGGAGCCATACCTGCATGGGGCGGAGCGCCGTACTGGAACGCGTTGTAGAGCGCGCCGAACTTCTCGGCAACGTCCTGCTCTGTGTAGCCTGCTATCTCGAATGCCTTTATCATTATCTCAAGGTCGTGGTTTCTTACAGCACCGCTTGAAAGCTCAACACCGTTGCATACGATATCATACTGATATGCGAGTATGTCAAGCGGATTTTTTGTCATCAGTGCTTCAAGACCGCCCTGCGGCATTGAGAAAGGATTGTGTGTGAATATAGTCTTGCCTGTTTCCTCGTCCTCCTCGTACATGGGGAAGTCAACGATAAAGCACATCTCGTATCTGTCATAGTCGATCATATTCATGCGCTTTGCAACTTCTGTACGGATCTGACCTGCAAACTTAGGCGCCATCTTCTTGTTATCTGCAATGAAGTAAAGGACATCGCCCACTTCAAGCGCACATCTGTTCTTAAGCTCTTCCCTCTGCTCGTCATTAAGGAACTTGTCGATAGGGCCAAGATACTTGAAGTTCTCGTCTACCTTTACATAGCCAAGACCCTTCATACCGATCTCCTTAGCGAATGCCTCCATCTTCTCAAAGAAGCCCTTTGACTGACTAGCCATACCGGGAACTCTGATACCTCTTACACACTTGTTTGCAAAAGGCTTGAAGTCGCTGTCAACGAATAAGTCCGACAGCTCTGTTATGATAAGGGGGTTACGCAGATCGGGCTTATCTGTACCGTACTTCAGCATTGATTCAGCGTAAGGGATACGCTTGAAAGGTGCAGGAGATACGGGCTTGCCGCCGAACTTCTCAAACACTGCGGATAAAACTTCTTCTGCGTTTGCAAATACGTCTTCCTGTGTTGCAAATGCCATTTCAAAGTCGAGCTGATAGAACTCACCGGGTGAACGATCTGCTCTTGCGTCCTCATCACGGAAGCAGGGAGCTATCTGGAAGTACTTATCAAAGCCCGATACCATAAGTAACTGCTTGAAAATCTGCGGTGCCTGGGGCAGAGCATAGAACTTTCCGTGGTGCTTACGGCTGGGGATAAGATAATCTCTTGCACCCTCAGGTGAGCTTGTAGAAAGGATAGGGGTCTGTATTTCAAGGAAGCCCATCTCTGTCATCTTACTGCGTAAGAATGAGATAACCTGTGAACGCAGTACAATATTGTTGTGCATCTTCTTGTTACGCAGGTCAAGATAACGATACTTTAAGCGTATATCTTCCTTTGTTTCTGTCGAGGTGGGAACTTCAAACGGGAGCTGGTCAACAGTTACCTTGCCGAGCACTTCAAGGCTCTCCGCAACTATCTCGATAGTACCTGTAGCGATCTTGTCGTTATAAGTACCCTCTGCTCTCTTTATTACCGTACCGCCTATTGTAACGGCACACTCCTTGTTCACGCCCTCAAGAAGACCCTCGTTCTTCTGGAATGTGATCTGTACATAACCGTAATGGTCACGCAGATCTATAAACTTGATTCCTCCGTGGTCACGGATGTTCTCTACCCAGCCTGCAACACGGACGGTCTTGCCGATGTCGTTTTCACTCAGCATTTCGCAGGTGTGAGTGCGGTACTTGTTCTCTAAAAACATTTCTTTCTTGCCTTTCTTTCTTTATAATCAGCCCTTGAGCTTTTCTTCAAGCATTGCTTTTATACTTGCGGGTGAAGCCGCTCCCTTGAGTGCCTTGTTGCACTGTCCCATAAGGAAGCCGAATACCTTTGTTTCACCGCTTCTGTACTGCTCGACAGCCTTAGGATTAGCCTCCATTATGCCGTTTATCGTCTTTTCAAGCAGTGCGTTGTCTTCCTTTATCCATAACTGCTGTTCTTCGGCGATAGTTTCGGGCTTCTTGCCCGATTCGATCATTTCGCGCAGGATAATTTTTCTGTTATCCTTTGAGATCTTGCCTGTTTCCGCAAGCTCTATAAGCTTTGCGAGATCCTCCGCCGTGAACTTCATATTGTCAAGGTCAAGCTCACCGAGATTTATTCTTCTCATAAGCTCAACCACTATGAACGTGCCTATAGGCTTGGGGTTATTATATGCCTTCAGCGCATTTTCAAACAGGTCGCTGACACGCTTTGAATCTGTCAGCACCTTTGCGTCAGCCGCAGAAATGCCGTATTCGCCTGTGTAACGCGCTACTCTCTGCTCCGGCATTTCGGGAATGTCCGCCTTGATAGCCGCAAGCTCTTCTTCCGTGAAGATTATCGGCGGTATATCGGGGTCGGGGAAATAACGGTAGTCGTGAGCGTCCTCCTTGGAACGAAGCGAGCTTGTTTCGCCCGTAGCGTCATTGAAGTGGAGCGTTTCCTGTACTACTCTTTCACCGTTCTCGATAAGCTCTGTCTGGCGGTATATCTCATATTCAATGGCTCTTTGTATAGCCTTTGTGGAGTTAAGGTTCTTTACCTCTGTTCTTGTTCCAAGCTTGTCTGAATCCTTTTCGGCAAGCGAAATATTAACGTCGCATCTCATCGAACCCTGTTCAAGCTTACCGTCGCATACGCCTGCGTACTGGAGCATAAGTCTTATCTTTTCAAAGAACGCTATGACCTCGGCGGCCGAATGGAAATCAGGCTCGGTAACTATCTCGATAAGCGGAATGCCGCAGCGGTTGTAGTCCGCAAGGCTGACACGCTCAATATCGTCATGTACAAGCTTACCTGCGTCCTCTTCAAGATGTATACGGTTTATTCTCATCGTTTTCTGCTCGCCGTCAACCGTTACGTCAACGTGACCGCCGAGGCACACGGGACGGGGCATCTGCGATATCTGATATGCCTTGGGCAGGTCGGGATAGAAATAGTTTTTTCTGTCCCACTTTGTAAAGCGTGATATCTCACAGTTCATGATGCAGCCTGCTTTTATAATGTACTCAACAGCCTTTGAGTTAAGCACGGGGAGCGTTCCGGGAAGACCGGAGCAGACAGGACAGCATCTTGAGTTAGGCTCGCCGCCGAACTCAGCCGAGCAGGTGCAGAATACCTTTGAGTTTGTCAGAAGCTCTGCGTGTATTTCAAGTCCTATGGTAGGATATAATTTCATGTGTTGTTACCGTCCCTTCTCAAACCTCGCTGTAACGTCTGTCAAACGTCTTTTCAAAAGCGTCTGCCGTCTGTATCAGCGTAGCCTCGTCCCACTTTCTGCCGACAAGCGACATACCTATCGGCATACCGTCTGCGTTATATCCGCAGGGTACTGATATTGCGGGGAGCGATGCGATGTTTACGGTTACGGTGCATATATCCGCAAGATACATCTTGACGGGATCGGTTTCCTGCTCGCCTATCTTATATGCTACAGTAGGAGCGGTAGGAGTGAGAATTACGTCCGCATTCTCGAATATCTCGTTATATTCCTTTATGATCTGCTGTTTGAGTGCCAGCGCCTTTAAATAGTATGCGTCATAATAACCGCTTGAAAGGGCGTAGTTACCGAGAAGTATACGGCGCTTTACCTCATCACCGAAGCCTCTTGTACGGCTGTCGCGGATCATCTCGTCAAAGGTTCTGCCCTCGCCTCTAAGACCGTACTTGATACCGTCAAAGCGTGAAAGGTTGGAAGCCGCCTCGGCACTTGCCACCAGGTAGTAAGCCGCTACCGCGTATTTAAGGCTCTTCATCGAGCAGTCAACCAGTGTTGCGCCCATTTCCTCATATTTCTTTGCCGCCGCAAGGACTGCGCTCTTTACTTCGTCGTCTGTGCTGTCAGCGAAAAATTCCTTGGGCAGAGCTATCTTCATGCCCTTTATATCCTTGCCGACCTTGGCGTTGAAGTCCTCGGCAGGCTTGTTTGCACTCGTTGCGTCACGGCTGTCCTTACCGCAGATAACGTTAAGTATCGTACCGCAGTCGACTGCATTGTTTGCGATCGGTCCTATCTGGTCAAGCGAGCTTGCGAAAGCTACCAGGCCGTAACGTGATACTCTGCCGTATGTCGGCTTAAGACCTGTAACACCGCAGAATGAAGCGGGCTGTCTTATAGATCCGCCTGTGTCGCTTCCGAGTGCCGCAGGTGCAAGTCCTGCCGATACAACAGCCGCAGAACCGCCGCTTGATCCGCCGGGGACGCGTGTTAAATCAAAGGGGTTTCTTGTCTTTGCAAATGCGCTTGTCTGTGTAGAGCCGCCCATTGCAAATTCGTCCATACTTGTCTTGCCGAGAAGCACATAATTCTCAGCCTTCAGCTTTTCTATTACATTGGCATCGTAAGGCGGAACAAAGTTTTCAAGCATCTTTGATGCGCAGGTCGTTCTTATTCCGTCCGTGCATATATTATCCTTTATGGCAAGCGGTATACCCGTGAGTGCCTTTGCCTCGCCCTTGTCTATGATTTCCTGTGCTTTTTCGGCATTTTTAAGCGCTTCGTCATCGGTCACGGTGATATAGCCGAGCACATCGGGGTTTTTAGCCTTTATACTGTCCGAATATTCCTTGCAAAGCTCTGCGGCGCTTATCTGCTTTGTGTCGAGCATTTCACGCAGAGAACTCAGTGTCTGTTTTTTAAGCTCCATTATTCTCTTATCCTTTCAGCTCGTTATCAGTCAACCATCTTCGGAACCACATAGCAGTTTCCGCTGGGCTGTGTGTTGCTGAGCAGCTTCTCTGTCGGGAATGAAGGCTTTGCAACGTCTTTTCTTACCTCGTCATAGCTTATGCTGTTATTATCCTTGGTATCATCGTAAACTACGTCAAATTCCTTTACTGTGTCCATAAGCTCGATTATCGCGCTCATCTCGCCCATTACCTTTTCTTTACCCTCATCGGTATAATTGAGCTTGCTCAGATTACACAGATGGTCAATGGTCTTTATATCCATTATGCCGTCATTCCTTTCCTTCGGGGCATTTTCCGCCGATTAGGGCAGAACCTACTGACCCATTATAGTTATACTTTAACTATTATACAACATTGCGAGTCTATTTGCAAGCGTTGGAGGGTAAAAAACTGTGTTAAAGTGAGATTTAGAAGCGTTAAGGTGAGATTTTGATGTACTATTATATTATAATAACATCAGATCGCAGTCGATTTACAGAAATAGGCCGTTTTACAAAAGATATAGTAAACTCTCTATCCCTATCCCCAAACCCCTTCCCCTCGGGAAGGGGCTGAGTGTGGGGCTGCCGCCCTCACCCCGCTTGGGGCTACGCCCCAAACCCCATTTTACGCTACAGCAACACACAAGAACTCCCCCGACTTATCATCGGGGGAGTTCCTGCTTATTGATCGAGGGGATGTATATAAAACTTTCGTTGTACTTAGTCGGAGCGGTATCGCGTCTGCAATAACTGCGCCCCTATAATAACCGCCGTGGCGGCAATCAAGGCACTCGCCTTATCGTCTTCGGAAATCCTTTTCCTCTGACTATGGCTAAATTATAACGCCCGTTTGTTAATTGAATAATAACTGAGCGTGAAAGATTTATGAAAACAAGAAATTTCCCGACTTTTTTCGTTTTCCCTATTGACAAATCGCCCATATCAGTATATACTGTATATATAACACATAAACAGTCCAATCACCTGTTATGTGACGTAAGCTTACAAAACCCCAAAAGGAGGAAGCATGAAAATTCTTCTTAATTCCGATATTCCGATATACAAGCAGATATCAGCCGATTTCAAGGAGCGTATCATGAACGGCTCTATTCCTGCCGGAGAATATCTCCCCTCGATACGAGGGCTTGCAAAAGAACTTAAAATCAGTGTAATAACCACTATGAAAGCCTACGAGGAGCTTTGCTCGGAGGGGCTTGTCAGTGCAGTTCAGGGCAAGGGCTATATAGTCAACGCCCAGGACACAGGTATGATAAAGGAACAGTATATGCGGCTTCTCGAACAGCATTTGCAGGACGCACTCGACTGTGCAAGACTTGCAGGGCTGTCCGTTGACGAGGTATGCGAGGTACTGAAAACACTCGGCAGTATCGACTGATCAATTTAAAAAGGAGATAATATGGAAGAGGTAATCAGGGTAAGTGATCTTACCAGAAAATATAAAGATTTTATGCTCGGTCCTGTTGACCTTACGTTTCCGAAAGGCTTTGCAACGGCGCTTATCGGCACAAACGGCGCAGGAAAAACAACGCTTATGGATATAATCTGCGGAATTACCGCAAAGACAGGCGGCACAGTGACATATTTCGGAGAAACCGACAACCCCGACAAGGGCAACATCAAGGAGCGTATCGGCTACTGTGCGTCGCAGGCAATGTTCCCGGCTAACTGGAAGGTGAGGGATATTGCACTTTCTATGAGCCTTGCGTTCGATAAATTCAGCAAGGACAGATTTTATTCACTTCTCGGTGAGCTTGGCGTTACCGATGAGAAAAACAGCAAAAAGCCTTTATCAAGTATGTCGGACGGTATGAAGATGAGAGTGTTCTTAGCGTCGGCTTTTGCAAGAGATACCGATCTGCTGGTACTTGACGAGCCGGGCTCATCGCTCGATCCGCTTATGCGTGACAGGCTGTGCGACCGCTTCCGTGACTATATAGACAGCGGTAACGGCGAAAGGAGTATAATCTTCTCGACCCACAACATCGCCGATATGGAGAATGCCGCAGACTATGTAATATTTATGGATAACGGCAAGGTAATCGAGCAGGGCTTCACAGAGGATTTAAAGGACAAGTATATTGTTGTGAGTGCCGAGCCTGAAAGCCTTGATAAAATATCGCCGCTACTGCTTTGTTCTTCTCATTCATCGTCCACAGCGACAGGTCTTTCTTTAGCCGAAAACAAGGTGAAATTAGAAGCACTGGGTGCTGTTACGGAACGTCCTACATTAAGCCAACTTAGCATTGACCTTATGAAGATTGCGGAAGAAAAACGCCTTGCTCTTAAAAAGGAGGCATAAGTATGATGAAATCGGTACGCTTATTCAATGCTAACACGCTGTTCAAGGTTTCGCTCGCTATGATAGTTATGGTTGCGGCGATTTATGTTATAGGCTTCTTGGTCGGCTCTGCCGCAGGAAAAAGCGACAGAGAAAACACAGACGACTATGCAGCGGCCGCAGAGGAAAATGACGATATTGCATATTCCGCCCTTAACACAGTGTGCTGTGTCATCGGCTTTGCAGGTGCGCTATTAATAAACGGCAACGCTATAAATCTCTACTACAAGGTTGACGGCAGTAAGTACACAAGGACGATAAAGCACGGCGGAGAAAAGTTCGGCAAGTCGCTTGCAGGCTCTGTTATAATCTCGTCTGTTACTGCGGTGGCAGTATCGCTCGTACTCGGAATTTTCACGCTTATGGGCGGTGAGCTTGAGCTTACAGATCTGCCGCCTATGATACTGTTTTCGCTCGGCGCATCGCTCCTGTCCTGCATTCTGATACGTCCTCTCGTATCTGCAAAAAAAGCTAACGCAAGAAGCGTTCTTCTTCTGATAGCGTTGCTTGTCGCTATGTTTATTCTGTCATCAACAGCAACAGCGGCGAGCCATATAAGCTACAGTGCCGCACTTACTATGAGTATTATATTAACAGCGGTCGGGGCGATCGGAGCAGCTGTTTCAACAGTATCCGCCTGCCGTTACATCAAGAAAAACTGGCAGTTCTGAGGAGGGTATATGAAGATATGAAGAGTTTTCTTTTATCGCTTAGATTCGTTATAAAGCGTGTTTTCAGGCTTACTGCCGTCAATATTGTGTGGCTCATATGCTTTGCCGCTGTCATTGTGGCGGTAACCGTTGGGATGGCGGTTGCGCCTGAAATAAGAGGCAGCGAAGATTATCCGTTTTATCTGACGACCGTACCGTTTATAACAGTGCTCCTATTTTTCGGCGTGTCATCGTTGTATTCGGATATTTATGTGAGCGTCTATATCCGCACAAGCAGGCTTTACAAGTGTCTGCGGACGAGGGCTGTGCAGGTATTTTTGCTGATGATGAGCGTTGTGGCTCTGACACCTGCGATTATTGTTACCGCTGTTGTGAACCCTTCCGCTCTGCCCGACTTTTTGCTTGTATCGGCAATAATAATCGGCGTCAGTCTGCCGCTTGCATCGACTTATTTTCTTATGTGGATCGTCTTCTTCGGATATTCGATATTCAACCTGATAGCAGGCTTTTTCGGGGAACATTTTATGGTGGAGGGATTTAAGTTTCTGCCGACCGAGCTTACCGACAGTCTGCCTGTTGCGGCGTTGCTTGCAGTGGTGATACTGCTTGCGGGTCTTATAGTTTCTTTTATCATATCGGATATTATTTTCCGCATAAGAAAGCGGCCTCGTGACAGGCAGATGCTGAAGGGAGCGACACAGGCGTGAGGGTGACACTTGTACAGATGTCTATGACTAAGAGCATGGACGAAAACCTTGCGAAGTCGCTCTGCGCCTGCGATAAGGCGAAGGACAGCGACCTTATATTCTTCCCTGAGATACAGCTTTCACCGTTCTTTCCGCAGTACGAAAAGAGAGATGCAAGCAGGTATCTTGTGACAATGGACTCGCCGTATGTAAAGGCATTTATAGATAAAGCAAAGGAAATAAATTCCTGTATTGTGCCGAATATGTATATGAAAATTGACAATAAATGTTATGATTGCTGTGTGACCATTGGTACAGATGTGGTACACGAAATCGCAAAAATGGTACACATCGCGCAGGCGGAAAATTTTTACGAGCAAGATTACTACGCTCCGTCCGACGACGGCTTCAAGGTTTTCGACACACCTCACGGAAAGGTAGGAATTGTCATTTGCTATGACCGACATCTTCCCGAAAGCATACGCACCTGCGTACTGATGGGTGCAGAACTGGTAATTATCCCCACAGCCAATATCACTACCGAGCCTATGGAAATGTTCGAGTGGGAGGTAAGAGTTCAGGCGATGCAGAACAGTGTGTTCATAGCTATGTGCAACCGTGTCGGCACGGAGGGGAAGCTTACCTTTGCGGGTGAGTCGATAGTCTGCGACCCGAACGGCAACGTCATAGCAAAGGCAGGAGCGGAAGAAACGCTTCTTACCTGCGAGATTGACCTTAGTGAAGCTACAAGAATAAGAAATGCAAAGCCGTACTTTGCCACACGCAGAAAGGAATTTTATCTGTAATGCTTGTCGGATAAAGTAAGCTGTGTTATGATCCGCCTGTATCGCAGGATACGATATTTCGGAATTTTAAACGAAAGAACCGAACGCAACGCGTGCAGACTACTGATAAGGGCAGAACAGAATACCCTTGCAGTCCTTTCCGCAGGTTGCGCTGTCTATTGCTCCGAGTATGTTCAAAAGAGTTGATTTCCCGTCGGGTGCATAATACCCATAAGTTATATCTCCGATACAAAAGCGGCACACCTGTATATGAGGTGTGCCGTTCAGACTGTCGAAAAAGTCAAACAGAAATGCTTGGCTTTTTCATTGATATGTGGCATAATAAATATGGTGATGAAAGGTGCTGAAAACAGGAAAACAAGAAAGACATCAGATAGAATCGGTGTACTCCGAAATACAAAGCAATATACACACTGAGGAAAGAGACAATTAAACGAGTGTTTGCAGATGCAAAGGAAAAGCACTCGATGAGATATACTCTTTTCAGAGGCTTAGCTCAGGTAACAAATTGGGTCAGGCTTAAATTCGCTGCAATGAACCTCAAAAAATATGCGATCCATAGCTGGAGAAAGCGCATATTTTCCTCATTTTTCGCTGTTATTGAGCGTAATTTCTGTGCAAAGGCATGATTTGGCATAAATTTAACCCCGACTTGCTTGCAAATCGGGTTTTTTCTACAGTCTGAAGCCGTTGCACAAATAAAGTGCAACGGCTCATTTTCTTCAGAAAAAGGTCTTAAACCCTGCGGGAGCGACCGGAGCGAAGCGACCCCCGCCGCTTCTAACTCTCGCTCCGTTCAATTCCTTTTCTGCACAACGAAAGCGATACTATATAAGAAATAACGAAAAGCGCAACCGATATTGTCGGAATAAGCCACGTCATCAGCTTTATCGGCGGGCTTTTCATAAAATTATACAAGTCCTGCGCGGAGGAGTCCCCGAAAAGAAACGAAACATCTCCGAAAAGCCCGTAAATCAGCACCAGAATTATCACGAAAAGTATAGACGCCGCTTTAATTCGCGAGCCGTTCTCCGAGCCGAACCGAAAATAGAACGGATAATCGAACGAGTTGAGAATAAGCGAAATTCCGAAGAAAATCAGCCCCGTCTGCATATGCGTGAATTGATTTTCGCCTGTCATCAGCGTTGCTATAAAGCAGCCAAACACGTCGAAAAGCAATATCGCCGCGTAAATCATTATCGTGAAAACGTACTTCACGGCGACCTGTCCTTTGACTGAAATCGGCGTTGATATCGCAAAATTGCGCCATTTTTGGTTTTCTGAAAATCGAAAAAGCTCGGCGTTTATCAGCAAAAAGATTATATACGGCATTATTATACAGGCGTTAAATCCAAAATCAACGGAATAGCTGTTTTGGCTGTCGACTATTGTGGCGATAAGGAAAACGACCGACATAACGGATATACATATTAGTGGCATTCTGAACGTCCCGAACTGATTATACAACAATCCGCGCATTATTTCTCCCTCCTTTTTATTCCCGCAGCCGTCAGGAGCAGGCACGCGGCGAGCAATCCCAAAATTATAAGCGGCGAAAACGGGAAAAGCTTTAAGAAAAAACCTGTTATATCCTCCTGCGAAATCTCAAATGCCGTTCCCTGCGTGATGAGAAATATAATAAACATCGGAATACAAAACATCATTATCATCATAATTCCCGCTTTGTCCTTGGATACGCGCAAAGAAGCCTGAAATATCGTCATTATCACATTCATCATAAGCACGACTTCTATGCAGAAGAATATCGCGGCGGCGTGTTCGACCGTAAATTCAAGCCCCGATACCGCTAAAACAACTGCCGATAATCCGAACGCAAGCCCCAGACCTATTATGAAATACAGACTTATTATAATAACGTTTACCGCCGAGTATTTAAGCGGTGAAATCGGCGTTGAGCGGCGGAATAATCTGTAACACAAATTGTCTTCTCTGCTCCCGTCTATTGCCGCGTCAATGATAAATCCCGATATTATCGCAATCAGCGGAACAGAAACCGAGTTGTTCATATCAAAAAAGCTCTCTTTCGCTTCTATCGGCAGCTTTCCGAGGTTTCCGTAATTGAAGCTCTGCGCAATCAGCACGAAAATTCCCACCGCGAGAACCGCGAATATTACGGATAAAACCGCGCTTTTCCGCGAGCGCTCAAGTTCGCTGTAAATTAGCCACTTCATCAGCTCCACTCCTTTTTTTCACGGTTTACATAAAACAGCATTATTTCCTCGAGCGTTGTCTTTTCAATAAGCAGGGAAGGGTATTTTTTATGGCAGGCTTCTCTGTCCGAAACCATTGCTTCCGCGCCGAAATCGCTTATTCTCGCGCTTATGTAATCCTCCTTTGCAATCTCCGAAAGCTCCTCTTTTCGGCACTTTATCAAGCCGTGGTTTTCCAGAATTTCGTCCTTGACACCCGAAAGAAGTATTTTTCCCTTGTCGATAAACGTCACGCAGTCCGCGATTTTTTCAAGGTCGCTTGTTATATGCGAGGACATAAGAATACTGTTAGTTTCGTCCTGCAAATACTCGCGGAAAATATCGAGAATTTCGTTTCTTACAACAGGGTCAAGCCCCGTCGTCGCCTCGTCCATTATCAGCAGCTTTGCGCCGTGCGAAAGCGCCGTTGCGATTTGCAGCTTCATTTTCATTCCCTTTGAGAAATCCTTCAGCTTTTTCTTTTTCGGCAGTCCGAAACGCTCTATATAACCAAAGTACGTTTTGCTGTCCCAAGTCTTGTATAGCCCGCGAAACAGCGTGTTTATCTGCACTGCGTTGAATTTGTCGTAGAACGGAAGCTCGTCGAAAACCGCAGCAATCTGCGATTTTACCTCGTATTCGTCCTTAATGTAATCTTTTCCGAGCAGCTTTATTTCGCCGCCGTCAACCCCGATGATATTCAAAATTGCCTTTATTGTCGTGGATTTTCCTGCGCCGTTTTGTCCGATAAACCCCATTATGCACCCAACGGGCACGCTAAAGCTCACATTGTCGAGCGTGAATCCGTCATAGTGCTTCGTTAAGCCGCTTATTTCAATTGCGTTCTGATAATCGCACATTTCATTCCCCTCCGTAAATAATGTCAATCATTTCCTTAAGCTCATCTGCGGTCAGACCGCAGATCCTCGCCTTTTCGCAGACTTTCCCCAGAAGCTCTTCGGTCTGACGAACCGCTTCTTCACGCAGAAAATCCGTGTTCTGCCGCTTTACAAAGCAGCCCTTTCCGGCGAAGTTCTCGATAAAACCATCGCGCTCAAGCTCCTCGTAGGCGCGTTTTGTCGTGATAACGCTTATCCTGAGCTGCGACGCAAGCGTTCTCATCGACGGCAGAGCTTCCCCGGGCGAAAGCTCCCCGCTCATTATCTGCTGCTTAACTTGAGCCTCAATCTGCGCATAAATCGGCTCGTTTGAACTGTTGCTTAAAATGATATTCATAGTCTTCTCCTGCTGTAATCTGTATATATACACTAATCACAGTATAGCACGCTTTTTAATTTTGTCAATACTTTTTCTTAAAAATATGGAAAATTCCCCGAAATTTCCGGGGATATAGACTGTCGAAAAAGTCAAGCAGAAATGCTTGGCTCAGGTAACAAATTGGGTCAGGCTTAAATTCGCTGCAATGAACCTCAAAAAATATGCGTTCCATAGCCGGAGAAAGCGCACATTTTCCTCATTTTTAGCTGTTATTGAGCGTAATTTCTGTGCAAAGGCATGATTTGGCATAAATTTAACCCCGACTTGCTTGCAAATCGGGGTTTTCTACAGTCTGAACGGCACGCCTGTATATAAGGTGTGCCGTAATTGTTACTGTGCAATTTTATATGTTTTATTCAGAAACGTCACGCTCTGTTTGTCGCCTCCGAGCTGCATCGGAATCACAAATTCAGCGGAATCGGAGCTATCGGACTGCAGAACGTTAAACCAAATCTCATTCGTATCCTTATCAAAATGATATGTATAAGCATCGTCAAGCCTTTCGGCAAGAGCCGTCTTATCTTCTATCATATCACCGACAAGGTCTTTTGCGAGCACTTCAAAATCATATCCGACAAATCTGAAGCTGTTGTCCTCGTTAAAGCTGATGTACTGCTTTGACTTGTCTGCGTCAAGATAGTAGTTTCCCTGCACCGCACCAGGCTCGCCTGACTTGTCGGGTCCGCTCTTATCGGCACAGGCGCATACGGAAATTGCGGTCATTGTGACAAGCATCAGCGCCGCCACAGCTTTTTTAAAACGGTTTTTGATTTTCATCGGTCGAATCACTCCTTTAATAGTATCGCATTCGGCTTCCATGTAAAACACAGACAAAATATCCCTGTAAATTAAATTATAGCATATCAGTTATTTTTTGTCAACTCGTCTACATTCCGGCGTAAACCGCTCAAATGCGGAGTTGAATTTTCAATCTGCCTCTTGACAAATAAAGTAAGCTGTGTTATAATCCGCTTGTATCGCAGGATACGATATTTCAAAATCTAAAATGAAAGGACCGAATGCAATGCGTACAAATTCCTGACAAGAGCAGAACGAAATACCCTTATAGCCCTTGCCGCCCTATATGATAAGACGGGCGATAAAACGGGCTTGGTTTCGTGTCTGCAATGCAGGAATGTATTGCTGTCGGTCTTGTATTATGCCCTTTTTCGCCGTGTGTTTATGCGAAGATCGGGATAAAAAGCCGTGGGAGCGTATGTTCCTGCGGCTTTTTTTGATACAGAAAGGGGTATGATATTATGTCTATAATCAGTGTAAACAATTTAACCTATTGCTATGACGGCTGTGATGAAGCCGTGTATGAGAATGCGTCATTCACGCTTGATACGACCTGGAAAACAGGGCTTATCGGCAGGAACGGACGGGGTAAGACCACACTTCTGAAGCTGTTGACAGGCGAGCTTGAAAACGGCGGTGCGGTGAGCACAAAGGCAGAGTTCCTGTACTTTCCTTTTGATGTAGAGGACAAGGATATGACAGGCAGTGAGCTTATCGGGGTGATCTGCCCTGAGGTGCAGGAGTGGGAGGTGATCCGTGAGCTGTCTTATATGGGTACGGACTGCGAAATTCTGTACAGACCGTTCAACACGCTGTCGGGCGGGGAGCAGACAAGGCTGTTGCTGTGCCTGCTGTTTTTGCGTGACAACGCTTTCCTGCTGATAGACGAGCCGACCAACTGCCTTGACCTTGACGCAAGAGAAGCGATAGGCGATTATCTTAAAGCAAAGAGCGGATTTATACTTGTGTCACACGACCGTGATCTGCTTGACAAATGCACCGACCACATACTGTCGCTGAACCGCAGTGACACCGAGGTAATAAACGGGAACTACAGTGTGTGGAAAGAAAATTTCGACCGCAGAGAAGCAAACGAACTTATGCGTGACAGGAAGCTGAAAAGCGAGATAGGGCATCTCAAAGCCGCCGCAGAACGCAGTAAGAAATGGGCTGATACGGCGGAAAGCAGAAAGATAGGGATCGATCCGACAAAAACCGAAAAATCGCTTGACAGGAGAGCTGTTGAGGGGGCTAAGGCGAAAGCTCTCATGAAGCGTATGAAAGCTGTTGAAAACCGCAGGCAGTCGGCGATAGACGAGAAATCGGAGCTGCTGAAAAACCGTGAATATATCGATGTGCTGAAAATCCCCTCGATAAGGGCTAAATCGGCAACGGTGCTTTCGGTGCAGAACCTTGTTCCGTACTATTGCGGCAACGCTTTATGCGAACCTGTTTCGTTTACGCTGTCTGACGGGGAAAGGCTGTGTCTGTCGGGCAAAAACGGCTGTGGAAAATCTACGATCCTTAAAATCATCACAGGGGCGGATATTGAATACAGCGGAAGTATAGCAAAAGCGCCCGGGCTTAAAATATCGGTATTGCCGCAGGATACAAATGAGCTTTCAGGAACGCTTGACGAATTTTCAGGGCGGCTCGGTGTTGACCCGGAGCTTGTCCGTGCGATACTCGCAAAGCTCGGTTTTTCCCGCAAGGAGCTTATCGGACGAACCGAAAATCTAAGTGCGGGACAGAAAAAGAAGGTGCTTATTGCGGGCAGTCTTGCCACACCCGCAAGTCTTTATATATGGGACGAGCCGCTGAACTTTGTCGATATTATTTCAAGGATACAGCTTGAACGGCTGCTCGGTGCGAATACGCCGACTATGCTCCTTGCGGAGCATGACAGGTATTTTTGTGAGAATACGGGGACGGAGAGGTTTTATATAACGAAAGGATAAGCATATATGTAACGGCTTGTAAACGCAAGCCGTTACTTGGCTATTATGACAAATTTTGTTGGCTATATTTCACAAATCGGGGGGAGAAATTGAAATCTGATTAACTTCGTGATAGTATAAAAGCAGTAGATATACTATCAGTATCAATCTATACCTGCAATTCTTATTCACAAAGCACAACTACACGAAAGGAAAATTTATGAAAAAACTAACCAAAACAACAGCACTTGTATGATACAACGGCACAAACAGCTGACCTTGCAGAGTTGCAAAACCGGCAGAGCAAGCAGCACCCTACACCGCATTTCAATGTTTAAATAGGTCTTTCGACAGACTGCGAGCCACGGCAAATAGTCGTGGCTCAGATCATATTCTTTTGTTTTAAATCAAAGCATATGCAGTTTTTTTGTAGCATATGCGTTAAGCGACATATCCGCAATATTTCCCGCGAGATATTCATAATATCCCTGACAGCCTATCATAGCCGCATTGTCGCCGCAAAGCGATATATCAGGCATATAGAACTGCTTGACGCCGGCACTCGCCATCTCCGACAGCTTGTCACGGAGCATTGAGTTTGCCGCTACGCCGCCCGCAATTGCAAGCTTTGTATAACCGAGCTCATTTGCCGCCGCCATAAACTTTTCCGCAAGTATAGAGGTGATAGTGTCCTGAAAGCAAGCGGCGAGGGAATTGACATCGGTTTCGATACCCTTCTGCTCGTTGTTGTGGATAAGGTTTATTACCGCGGTCTTAAGTCCTGAGAAGCTGAAATCATACGGATTTTTTGTCGCGGGACGGGGGAGCTTGTACTTCTTCACATCACCCTGCTTTGCCGCTTTGTCAATATGTACACCGCCGGGATACGGAAAGCCCATTGCCCTTGCGGCTTTGTCAAACGCTTCACCTGCCGCGTCATCGGTAGTCTTGCCGACAGTTTCAAGCTCGGTGTAGCTGTTTACTTTTACAATATGGCTATGACCGCCCGATACCACAAGGCACAGATAAGGCGGCTCAAGCTCGGGGTGAGTTATGTAGTTTGCCGCTATGTGACCTTTTATGTGGTGCACTGCAATAAGCGGCTTGTCCTTGGCAAGCGCCAGCCCTTTTGCAAAGTTCACTCCGACAAGCAGAGCGCCTATAAGACCGGGGGCATTGGTCACCGCTATCGCGTCAACGTCATCAAGCGTCATATTTGCCTTTTCAAGCGCTTCTGCGCACACGCCTGTGATATTTTCGCAGTGTCTGCGCGAGGCTATTTCGGGGACTACTCCGCCGTACAGCTTGTGCTCATCTATCTGTGTTGCTATCACAGAGGATAATACCTTTCTGCCGTCCTCGGTTATCGCTGCGGCGGTTTCGTCGCAGGAGCTTTCTATTGATAATATCTTCATTGTATCTTCCTTATTTATTCGGCTGTGCTGTAATAGTCGCGTTCTTCGTCATATATTCCGAAGCCGAGATCCATAAGCTTCTTTGTATCGGCAAAACGGTCTTCAACCTCACCGTTGTATGTCAGCGTAATGATCTTCTTATCGTTCATACCCGCATATCCTACAAAGCAGAAACCCGCTTCGTCTGTAAAGCCTGTTTTCAAGCCGTATACCTCATACGGTATTGTGGTATCGGTGAGCAGTATATTTCCGTTGTCCCAGCTGTGAATTTCACCCTCTTCATCGTACACTATCGCAAGCGGCTGACAGGTAATATCGCATATCGTACTGCTCTGCGTTGCCGCGATGGCGATTTTCAGCATATCCGACGGGGTGGTGTAATGATCATCATCATGATAGCCGTCGGGAACGGTGAAATGGGTGTTCTCCGCCCCGAGTTTTTTGGCGTAATCGTTCATCAGCACCGCAAAATACGCCACAGCTTCGCTGTCGCTGATGTCGTCACCATATACTTTTCTTGCTACATTCACGGCAATGGTGTATGCCGCGTCATTACCGGAGGGAGCAAGCATAGCGGTCAGTATCGCGTTTCTGCTAAGGCTTGAACCCTGTGCTATCCATGACATACTCGAGTCCTGCGCAACAAGCTCAAGCTCGCTTCCGACATAATATATATACTCGGGTGATGTGTATTCAATTGCCGTCAGAGCTGTGAGAAGCTTTGTGGTGCTTGCCGGGTACACAAGCTCATCGGCATTCTTGGAATATATTATCTTACCCTCTGTAAGGTCATAACATATTGCCGCGCGGCTGTGCACAAAATCATCGCCGTAGACCGGCTCGGGTTTTGGAGCTTCGGTAGTAGCCGCTGTTGTTGTGGTTGTCACTGCCGTTGTCGTTTCGGCAGTTGTCTGTATCGGCTTTACAACGCTTACAGCCGTCTGCGGGCTGCTCTGCGAGCTGTTGTTCCTGCCGTTCATTGTCAGATCGACACTGCCACAACCTGCACCTACTGCAACGACTGCCGCAGTAAGCACACAGCATAAAGCCGTTTTAATTTTACTTGTCTTATTGCGTATCGTTGCTATCATTCCTTCCGATCGTTCAACGCGTTATTCCGCGTTCTGCTGTGCCGATTCAATGCGCTGTTTTGCTTCCTGCTTAACCTTGTACGGCAGGGAGTCAAGTATCATCTCCGACATACGCTTGTCGGGCGAGAATATAAGCATTGTCCTGCCATGCGTCCTGTGCTTTGCAATAAGATAATATGCGTTTATGTTAGTGCCGTCCGATGCGATTACGGTAGCTTCGGCATTTGCTCCGTTTGTGCCGTCGTATATGCCGAACTCTTCGACCGCGTTCATCTTGAGCGTGATAAGACGCTTTCTTTTTCTCTTACCTGTTATCTTGTCGATATCAAGGTCGTCATTTGTGAGTATGTACTCATATTCATAGCTCATTCCTGTAAGAAGCCATACCAGACCGAAAAGCGTTCCGACCGAGAGAAGCGTCAGTACCATAAATCCTGTAAAGAATGAAAGCCACATAAGTGCTGTCGCAACAACAAGTCCAAGCGCGGTAAGACCTATTCTCTTTGCCCAATCTGCACCTGTAGTAGCCTTTTTAACAAGCTGTTCACCAAATGTATCCAAACTGTACCTCTTTCCTGCTATCGAGTAGCCTATAACATACTTATTTTATTTTAACATAAAATCCGCTCTATTTCAAGCGGATTTTGTCTATAAGCACAATTTCACGGATTTTTCACTTGAACATACCTGTGGTAAAACAACAACGCCCACCTTTCGGTGGGCGTAAGCTATTTAATTATATCAAATTAAACTAATTCGATAACAGCCATTTCTGCTGCGTCGCCTCTTCTGGGGCCGATCTTGATGATGCGTGTGTAACCGCCGTTCTTGTCAGCGTACTTGGGTGCTATATCATCAAACAGTTTCTTAGCTACGTCTTCCTTAGTGATGTAGCTGTAAACCTGACGCTTTGTATGCAGTGTGCCGGCCTTGCCGAGAGTGATCATCTTTTCAGCTGCACTGCGAACTTCCTTAGCTCTTGCAACTGTAGTAACGATCTTGCCCTTTTCAAGAAGCAGTGTTACCATACCTCTGAGCATAGCCTTTCTGTGATCACTGGTTCTTCCCAGTTTTCTTGAACCTGCCATGGATATTTCTCCTTTCAGACAAATTGAAAGTCACTTGTCAATTATTGTCGTCGTCGCTTGCAAGATCAAAGCCTAAAGACTGGAGCTTTGCTCTGACTTCTTCAAACGACTTCTTGCCTAAGTTTCTAACCTTCATCATATCACCCTGCGACTTATTGATAAGGTCGTCAACGGTGTTGATGTTTGCACGCTTTAAGCAGTTGAATGAACGAACGGAAAGGTCAAGGTCATCGATAGTCATTTCGAGAAGCTTATCCTTGCCGGATTCACTCTTATCTGCCATAAGCTCAGGCTGTATAGCTTCATCGGACAGCTCAACGAACGGCTGAAGATGATCTACCAGAAGCTTAGCGGCATATGAGACTGCCTCTTTTGCAGAAATCGTACCGTCTGTCCAAACCTCTAATATAAGCTTGTCATAGTCGGTGCGCTGTCCTACACGGGTGTTCTCAACTGTATAATTCACCTTTAAAACAGGTGTATAAATGCTGTCGACAGCAATTATGCCGATTACCGGCTGAAGCTGCTGCTTGTTCTTTTCAGCAGACACATATCCTCTGCCCTTATCCAGAGTGATCTCCATATAGAGCTTAGCTCCGGGGCCGAGGGTAGCTATATGCATACCGGGGTCGAGAATTTCGATCTCACTGTCGGTCTTTATATCGCCGGCAGTAACATCGCACTCGCCCTCAGCTTCAATATAAACTGTTTTCGGGCATTCGCCATACATTTTTGCAATGAGACCCTTGATGTTGAGGATAATTTCCGTTACATCCTCTTTAACACCGGGGATAGTCGAAAACTCGTGCTGAACGCCGTCTATCTTGACTGACGTTACCGCAACGCCGGGAAGCGATGAAAGCAGTACACGACGAAGGCTGTTGCCAAGTGTATTGCCGTAGCCGCATTCCAGAGGCTCAAGTGTAAACATACCATAGGTTCCATCGGGTTTTAACTTAACGGTCTCGATCACAGGCTTTTCGATTTTTTCAAGCATTTGGTTTACCCTCCCACAAGTTTGTCAGATGTTTTCATCGGGTTAACGATGTACGAACGGGCTGTATCCCCCGATAAGGGGGAACCGCCCGGTTAATTTTAAATTACGATTTGGCGGGCATTGCCCTCCGCACATATCTCAGTGCGGAATTGTAAATTAAAAATAACCGATACATACCGTGATATCCACGGTATGAAGAGTTTTCGCAATACTGCTCGACGAGATTATTTTGAATATAACTCGATGATCAGGTGCTCAGCTATTTCATAGTCAAGCTCTTCTCTGTTGAATTCACGAGTAACCTTGGCTGTCATAGCCTCTTTATTTACGTCCAGCCATAACGGTACGAGTCTGCCGTTTGTCTGTTCGATGATCTGAGCGAACTTGGGGCTCTTCTTGCTTGTTTCGCTGACTGCAACAACATCGCCGGGCTTTATTCTGTAAGAAGGAACGTCTACCTTCTTGCCGTTTACCGTGAAGTGACCGTGTGTTACTAACTGTCTTGCTTCTCTTCTTGTTATAGCCATACCCATTCTGAATACAACGTTGTCAAGTCTTGATTCAAGGATCTTGATGAGGTTTTCACCTGCAACGCCGTCCATCTTAACTGCCATCTCGTAGTAGTGATAGAACTGCTTTTCGAGAACGCCGTAGATGAATTTCAGCTTCTGCTTTTCCTTAAGCTGCATTCCGTACTCAGAAACTTTCTTTCTGTTGTTAGCGTTTGCGTGACGGTTTGTTTCCTTGCTGTATCCCAGTACCATAGGGGATATGCCTAATGCCTTACATCTCTTTAAGACCGGCTGTCTGTCTACTGCCATTTGTCAGTACCTCCGTTTTTTTAATAAATATCGTTTCTGAAGGTTCATACCTTCCGCGACACCGAGTAAACTACACTCAGTTTATGATTATACACGTCTTCTCTTGGGAGGACGGCATCCATTGTGAGGAATAGGAGTTACATCCTTAATAAGTCTAACCTCAAGACCTGCTGCCTGTAATGCACGGATAGCTGCTTCACGTCCGGATCCGGGACCCTTAACGTAAACTTCTACAGTCTTCAGACCGTGCTCCATAGCTGCCTTAGCTGCTGTTTCAGCGGCTGTCTGAGCTGCGAAAGGAGTTGACTTTCTTGAGCCTCTGAAACCCATTTCACCGGCTGATGCCCATGATAATGTGTTGCCCTGGAGGTCTGTGATAGTAACTATCGTATTATTGAACGTAGACTGGATATGAGCTGAACCGTTTTCAATGTTCTTACGCTCACGACGTCTGCGAACTACAGGCTTCTTAGTAGCGGTTGCCTTTGCCATTGTTTTACCACCTTTCCGTAAAGATTACTTCTTCTTATTAGCGATGGTCTTCTTAGGACCTTTTCTTGTTCTTGCGTTGGTCTTTGTTCTCTGACCACGAACGGGAAGACCCTTACGGTGACGTGTGCCTCTGAAGCAGTTGATTTCAACCAGACGCTTGATGTTGAGGGCTACTTCTCTTCTGAGGTCACCTTCTACAGCTACGCCGAGCTGCTCTATAGCATCACGGATCTTAGCTTCGTCATCATCGGTAAGATCCTTGACTCTGGTGTCGGGGTTTACACCGGCCTTTGCCAGAATGTCGTTAGCTGTCTTTCTGCCGATTCCGTAAACGTATGTGAGACCGATCTCGATACGCTTTTCCTTCGGCAGGTCGATACCAGCAATTCTTGCCATATCTTTTTCCTCCTGTTAAATTAGGGCTTAACCCTGTCTCTGCTTATGCTTAGGTTCCTGGCAGATTACCATAACCTTGCCCTTGCGCTTGATTACCTTGCACTTATCGCACATAGGCTTTACTGAAGGTCTAACTTTCATCTTAATATCATCCTTCCTGTATTTGTTACAGACGAGCGTTTGCTCGTATTCGTTTATGCAGACTTACTTGGCTCTCCAGGTAATTCTGCCTTTAGTCAGGTCATACGGTGACATTTCGACTGTTACCTTATCACCGGGTAAGATACGAATAAAATTCATTCGCAGCTTGCCGCTTACATGAGCCAGTATCTTATGTCCGTTTTCAAGTTCGACCTGAAACGTTGCGTTAGGCAGCGCTTCAACGATCTTGCCGCTTACCTCGATTACATCTTCTTTAGACAAGCTTGTCACTCTCCTCGGCGATGTTGTCTGCCTCACGGTTCAGCACCGCTAATGCAGATCTTAGTTTTTTGTTTGTGATATCCGCAAGCTCTACAGCAGTCAGTGTCTTCTGTAAATGAAGCGGATTTTTCTTTTTGGGCTTTTCGACCTTGCGCAGCTTGCCGTCGGCAATATACGCAAAACCGTTTTCGACCCGTATGACCGCATAATAGCTTCCGCTGTCATGACCCGCCATACTTTTTACAACCATACCGGCTGCAATAACCGTATTGTTCATACGCCCTCCGTTATTTCTTCGGGTGGTGAAGTGAGCTTTCCGTGAGAATAAGAGGCTCACCGTTAGTTATTGCGATTGCGTGCTCAAAGTGGGCACTGTAATTACCGTTCGCCTCAACTACCGTCCATTTGTCGGGCAGTATGCGGATTTCGGCTGTAGTTTCATTTATCATAGGCTCAATGCAGATCGCCATTCCCGGTACAAGGCGCGGACCTCTGCCGGGCTTGCCGAAGTTAGGAACCTCGGGATCCTCGTGCATATCGTGTCCTATTCCGTGACCGATGAACTTGCGCACTACATAGTAGCCTCGTGATTCACAATAAGTCTGCACGGCATTTGAAATATCACCTATGCGGTTTCCGGGAAGAGCCATCTTTATACCCTCATATAAAGCAGCCTCAGTTACCTCGAGCAGCTTTTCCGCTCTCTCGGGAACTTTGCCTACCTTGAAGGTGTAAGCGTTGTCGCCGTTGTAACCGTCGATCTCAGCGGTGACATCGACTGAAACAATGTCGCCCTCTCTGATGATCTTCTTCTTTGAAGGAATGCCGTGTATCAGCTCGGAGTTTATCGATATGCAGGCACTGCCTGTAAATCCGCCGTATCCGAGTGATGAGGGGATAGCGCCCTTTGACACGATAAAATCATGAATGATCTTATCGAGCTCCCATGTGCTCATTCCGGGGGTTATTGCATTGCCCGCAACTATGAGAGCGTCAGCCGCTATCTGATTGGCTTTCTTCATTATTTCAATTTCTTTTGCCGATTTAACCTGAATCATTACTTTGCCTCAACTGCCGCAAGGGTGAGCTTGGAAGTTTCTGCGATCTCTTCCTGACCCTGTACGGTTATAAGCTTGCCCTTTCTCATGTAGTAATCCTTGAGAGGTGCAGTCTTTTCATAATAGGTTTTCAGTCTTGCGACTACTGTTTCGGGCTTGTCGTCGATACGCTGAACTACGTTAGCGCCGCAAAGATTGCATTTACCCTCTACCTTTGTAGGCTTGAAGTCTACATGGTAAGAAGCGCCGCAGCCTTCGCAAACTCTTCTGCCCGAAAGTCTTGCGATTATCTTCTCATCGGGAACAGAGATCTCAATGACCTTGTCGATCTCAACGCCCATAGCGTCAAGAGCCTCAGCCTGAGCAACTGTTCTCGGGAAACCGTCAAGAATAAAACCGTTCTTTGCATCATCCTGTGCGATTCTGTCCTTTAAGATGCCGATAACGACTTCATCGGGAACGAGATCGCCTCTGTCCATACACTCTTTTGCTGCAAGACCGGCGGGTGTGCCGTTCTTTACAGCTTCTCTGAGCATATTTCCTGTTGATATAGCGGGTATACCAAGCTTTTCGCAGACTACCTCTGCCTGTGTTCCTTTACCTGCGCCGGGTGCGCCTAAGAAAATAAGATTCATATTAGTTCCTTTCTCTTATTCGAGGAAGCCCTTATGATGACGCATCATCATCTGGCTTTCGAGTGCACGGACTGTTTCAAGAGCAACGCCTACAACGATGAGTATTGTTGTACCACCGAGTGAAAGGCCTGTAATGCCTGTGAGGTTCTGGAATATAATAGGGAATATTGCGATGATACCAAGGAATATTGCACCTACCAGAGTAACCTTTGAAAGCGAGTTGTGGATGAAATCCGATGTGGGCTTGCCCGGACGATAACCGGGGATAGCACCGTTGTTCTTCTTAAGATCATTGGCTATCTGTACAGGATTATACTGCATTGCAATATAGAAGTAGTTGAAGCCGATGATAAGGAAGAAGTAAACTATTGCATAGACCACGTTGTTCGTGCTGAACAGACCTATAAAGCTGCTCCAGAAGCCGTGGCCGGAAGTTGCTGTTACACCGAAGAAATAACCGATCGTTGCGGGCAGTGACATGATAGACATTGCAAAGATGATAGGCATAACGCCTGCCATTGCAACCTTTATCGGGATGTGGTTTGTCTGACCGCCGTACATCTTTCTGCCGACTACTCTCTTCGCATACTGGACGGGAATACGTCTTTCTGCGTTTGTCATAAGGATTACGAATGCAATCATTAAAACATAAATAACGAGGATCAGCGGAACGAAGAACCAGTTCTGCGGAGCAACCGAGATCTGATTGATAAGGTTGATTATCATATCAGGAACTCGTGATATGATACCTGCGAACAGTATCATTGAAATACCGTTGCCGATACCCTTCTGAGTGATCTGATCACCCAGCCATATAATAAGCGATGCACCTGCTACAAAGCACGCTACGATCGTTATCGCCGCGAGCACTCCGTCAAAACCTTCTGTGTAAAGAACAGCACTCTTATGTGTTGTTTCGTTTACGGTGTTGCGAAGTCCGATGTAGAATGCTATCGCCTGGAATAATCCAATGCCCAAAGCTACATACTTCGTTATCTTGTTTATCTTCTTACGTCCCTCTTCGCCTTCCTTGCTCAGGCGCTCCAGTGCGGGGATCGCAACCGTGAGCAGCTGAACTATAATGGAGGCGTTGATGTACGGTGTGATCGACATAGCAAACAGCGTACCGTTGCTGAGCGATCCACCCGTCATAACGTCGAGATAATTAAGTATCGTTCCTTCGCCCATCATCTGTTTGATAGTTGAGGGCTCAAGGAAGGGAACGAAGATTGCCGCGCCGAAGCGGAATATAACTATTATGAGCAATGTAAATAAAATCTTTTTGCGAAGTGCGGGGTCTGCCCACGCGTTTCTAAAGACTTGAAACATTACTCTACCTCAGCCTTTCCGCCGGCACTTTCGATCTTAGCCTTAGCTGATTCAGAGAACTTAGCAGCCTTAACTGTAAAGCTCTTAGTGATTTCACCGTTGCCAAGTACCTTAACGCCGTCAAGAACCTTAGTTACAAGACCTGCTTCGATAAGAGCATCTGTATCGATAACAGCACCGCTCTCAAAGCGAGCTTCGAGGTCGGCTACGTTTACAACAGTGTATTCTGTAGCAAAGATATTGTTAAAGCCTCTCTTAGGCATACGTCTTGCAAGTGATGTCTGACCACCTTCAAATCCGGGTCTTACACCGCCGCCTGAACGTGCCCACTGACCCTTGTGACCTTTACCGGCTGTCTTACCGTGACCGGAACCGTGTCCGCGTCCGATACGCTTAACTTCCTTTGTTGCACCTGCTGCAGGGTATAATTCGTGTAGCTTCAATTGTTACACCTCCTATTTGTTAATGTGCTTATTTAACCTCTATAAGGTGTAAGGAATTATTCCTCAGTAACCTCAACTAAATAAGAAATTTCTTTTATCTTGCCTCTTGTTGCTGCATTGTCGGGCTGAACTGTCTCTGCGCCGATCTTGCGAAGTCCGAGAGAGGCTGCTGTTGCGATGTGGCTGTCCTTACGTCCAACCAGTGATTTAACCAGCTTGATTTTTAAAGCCATTTCGGTTTCCGTCCTTTCTGCAAAGTAAAAGCTTAACCTAAGATCTCTTTTACAGACTTGCCTCTGAGCTCAGCTACCTGCTGTGCATCTCTGAGAGCTGTAAGACCTGCCATTGTAGCTCTTACTACGTTGCAGGGGTTGTTAGAACGAAGTGACTTAGTACGAATGTTCTTGATACCTGCCATTTCTACGACAGCACGAACGGGGCCGCCTGCGATAACGCCGGTACCTTCGGGAGCGGGCTTCATAAGAACAGCGCCTGCGCCGAATTTTCCTACTATTTCATGAGGGATCGTTGTACCCTTTAATGAGATCTTAACGAGGTTCTTCTTAGCGTCCTCAAGGCCCTTACGGATAGCGTCGGGAACTTCGTTCGACTTACCCATACCAAAGCCTACGACACCGTTGCCGTCACCAACAACAACCAGTGCGGAAAACTTCATTATACGTCCGCCCTTAACAGTCTTGGATACACGGTTCAGAGCAACAACCTTTTCGGAAAGCTCATAATTGCTTGCATCTAAAAGTGCCAAATTCTTGTCCTCCTGTTTTTATTGCGGGTTTCAGTTAACCCTTACCTTACTGATTAGAAGTTGAGTCCGCCTTCACGAGCGCCATCTGCGAGTGCAGCAACTCTGCCGTGGTATACATAACCTGAACGGTCAAATACTACATCGCTGATACCTGCTGCCTTTGCCTTTTCTGCAAGAGCAAGACCAACCTTCTTAGCTGCCTCTGCGTTGCCGCCGAAGCCTTCAAAGCTCTTCTCCATTGTAGATGCACTGCAAAGGGTCTTGCCTGCTTCATCATCAATGATCTGAGCGTAAATGTGCTTAGCAGAACGGAAAACGCTGAGACGAGGGCAAGCTGCAGTACCGCTGATCTTAGCACGGATACGCTTGCGACGCTTGATTCTGCTCTTCTTGCTGTCTATTACTTTAACCATTATTTTTCACCCCTTGCGGTTTATTTCTTACCCTTACCTGCTTTACCTTCCTTGCGGCGGATCGTTTCATCGGTATACTTGATACCCTTGCCCTTATAAGGCTCGGGAGGACGCTTGCCTCTTACTTCAGCAGCAAACTGACCAACCTTCTGCTTATCAATACCTGTGATAATGATCTTGTTAGGTGCGGGTGACTCTATCTTGATGTCTTCTGTATCGGATACGATTACCTGATGTGAGTAACCGAGATTCATTATAAGATCCTTACCCTGCTTCTGTACACGGTAACCGACACCGTTTACGTCAAGCTCCTTCTTGAAGCCGTTTGTAACGCCTTCGATCATGTTGTGGATAAGTGTTCTTGTAAGACCGTGAAGTGCACGGTTTTCCTTTTCGTCGTCAGGACGTGTAACGGTAACAAAACCGCCGTCAACTGCGATCGACATAGAGGGCTTGAACTCCTTTGTGAGTGTGCCCTTAGGACCCTTTACTGTAACTGTAGAACCGTCTACTTTAACTTCGACGCCGGCAGGAACAGCTATAGGGTGCTTACCTATTCTTGACATATCTGTTCCTCCTTAATTACCAAACGAAAGCGAGCACTTCGCCGCCAACGTTGTTCTTGCGTGCTTCTCTGTCTGTCATAATACCCTTTGAGGTAGACACGATTGCAATTCCTAAGCCCTTCATAACCTTGGGCATATCCTTGCTGTTTGAGTAAATTCTAAGTCCGGGCTTGCTTACACGGCGTAAACCTGTAATGACCTGCGACTTGTTCTCAGTATACTTTAAGGTGATTCTGATAACGCCCTGCTTGTCGTCATCTATCACTCTGAAACTCTTAATGTAACCCTCATCAACGAGTATCTGCGCGATCTGCTTCTTCATGTTAGAAGCGGGCACATCAACTGTAGGATGCTTTGCAGAGTTAGCATTACGAATTCTTGTCAGCATATCTGCGATAGTATCGGTGATCTGCATTACTTACTTCCTCCTTGAAAATTTGTTCTTAAATTACCAGCTGGATTTCTTTACGCCGGGGATCTGTCCTTTATAAGCAAGCTCTCTGAAGCAGATTCTGCAGATGCCGAACTTACGCATATAAGCGTGAGGTCTGCCGCAGATCTTGCATCTGTTGTAAGAACGTGTAGAAAACTTTGCAGGACGCTGCTGTTTAGCAATCATTGACTTCTTTGCCATAGTTGATAGTTTCCTTTCTTTGTCTTACTTAGCGAACGGAGCACCCATAAGTGTGAGGAGCTCTCTTGCTTCTTCGTCAGTCTTAGCTGTTGTTACAAAGTTGATATCCATACCGCGAACCTTGTCGATCTTGTCGTACTCGATCTCGGGGAATATCAGCTGTTCCTTGATACCTGTAGAGTAGTTACCTCTGCCGTCGAATGAGTTGGGGTTGATACCTCTGAAGTCACGTACACGGGGGAGAGCTACGTTGAAGAATCTGTCGAGGAACTCGTACATTCTTTCATCTCTCAGTGTAACCTTGACACCGATTACCATTCCTTCTCTGAGCTTGAAGTTAGCTACTGACTTCTTAGCACGGCAAACAACGGGCTTCTGACCTGTGATCTGCATAAGGTCGCTCATGATAGCGTCTACTACCTTAGCGTTTTCCTTCGCTTCGCCGCAGCCGACATTGATTATGATCTTGTCGAGCTTGGGAACCTGCATTGTGCTTTTGTAACCGAACTTCTTGAAAAGAGCAGGAGCAACTGTTTCTCTGTAATATGCTTTCATTCTTGTCATATCGTTTATTTCTCCTTTAGCGACAGCAGCCGGAAGTTACTTTATCCGACCTCTCTGCCGTAATTCGGGGCGTCTGATTAAAGCTCAGCGCCGCAGTGCTTGCAAACTCTTACCTTCTTGTCGCCCTCAACCTTGTGACCTACTCTTGTAGGCTTGTTGCACTTGGGGCATACAGGCATTACCTTGCACGCATAGATAGGAGCTTCAGCCTTTACAAGACTGCCCTGTTCTCCCTGTCTTCTGGGCTTAACGTGCTTTGTTACGAGGTTTCTGCCTTCAACGATAACCTTCTTTTCCTTGGGAGATACTTCAAGTACCTTGCCCTGCTTGCCCTTGTCTTTGCCGGACATGATCTGAACGTTATCGCCTGTCTTGATGTGTAATGTGTTCATTTACGACCTCCGGATTATAATACTTCGGGAGCAAGTGAAAGGATCTTCATATAGTCCTTGTCACGCAGCTCTCTGGCTACGGGCCCAAAAATACGTGTACCTCTGGGGTTCTTATCTTCCTTTATTATAACGGCTGCGTTTTCATCAAAACGGATGTATGTTCCGTCATCACGTCTGATGCCTGTTGCTGAACGAACGATAACTGCCTTGACAACATCGCCCTTCTTAACAGTTCCGCCGGGGCTTGCTTTCTTTACGGAAGCAACTACTACGTCACCGATGTTAGCGTACTTTCTGCGTGTACCGCCGAGTACTCTGATGCACATAAGCTCTTTAGCGCCCGTGTTATCCGCAACCTTCATGCGTGTCTGCATCTGAATCATGGATTTATTCTCCTTCCGATAAATTTAAAGTAATAAATTACTTAGCCTTTTCGATGATGTTTACTAAACGCCATCTCTTATCCTTGGAAAGGGGTCTGGTCTCCATAATCTCAACCTTGTCGCCGATTCCGCAGGAGTTGTTCTCGTCATGCGCCTTAAGCTTGATTGTACGCTTAATGATCTTCTTGTAGAGGGGGTGGCGGACATTGTCCTTGATTGCTACTACGATAGTCTTGTCCATCTTATCGCTTACAACCATACCTACTCTGGTCTTTCTTAAATTTCTTTCGCTCAAAGTAAAGTCCTCCTCTCTCTTACTTGTTGTCAGCTGCCAGCTCACGCTCACGCTGAACTGTCTTGACAATTGCTATTTCCTTCTTAACAGCGCCGATTCTCGTAGGATTGTCGAGCTTGTTAACGGCGAGCTGGAAACGGAGGTTGAATAATTCCTGCTTAAGCTCTACGAGCTTCTTGTCGAGCTCCATTTCAGATAACTCTCTGATTTCTTTAACCTTCATTACTGCTCACCTCCTGTTTCCTTAGTTACGAACTTGCACTTGATGGGAAGCTTGTGCATAGCAAGACGCATAGCTTCTCTTGCAGTTTCTTCGGGAACGCCTGCGATCTCGAACATTACACGGCCGGGCTTAACAACGGCTACCCAGTACTCAGGTGAACCTTTACCTGAACCCATTCGGGTCTCGGCGGGCTTCTCTGTGATGGGCTTGTCGGGGAATATCTTTATCCAAACCTGACCGCCACGCTTGATGTAACGTGTCATAGCAATACGGGCAGCTTCGATCTGATTTGATGTGATCCAAGCGGGCTCAAGTGCCTGTAAACCGTATTCGCCGTGGCTGACTACATTACCACGTGTTGCTTTACCGGTCATACGACCTCTCTGTACTCTTCTGTACTTTACTCTCTTCGGAAGCAGCATTAGTCGTTACCTCCCTCTTTTTTCTCAACTCTGGGTCTGCGTGATCTGCTGTCGTTGTTTCTGCGACGGGGCTTTTCTGTTGTTCTCTGTGCGGGGATCTCGCCCTTGAGAACTTCGCCCTTGTAGATCCAGACCTTAACACCGATAACGCCGTAAGTCGTGTTAGCTCTTGCAACGCCGTAATCAATGTCTGCTCTTAATGTCTGTAAGGGGATCGTGCCTTCGTGGTAATTCTCGCTTCTTGCGATCTCGGCACCGCCAAGACGGCCGCTTACCATTGTCTTGATACCCTTTGCACCTGACTTCATTGTTCTGCCGATGCAGCTCTTCATAGCTCTTCTGAACGATACACGCTGCTCTAACTGCATTGCGATGTTCTCTGCTACGAGCTTAGCATTCATATCGGGGTTCTTAACCTCAACGATATTTAAGTTAACGTCCTTGCCGCCTGCGATCTTTGAAACTTCAGCGCGAAGCTTCTCGATCTCTGCGCCCTTAGCACCGATAAGCATACCGGGCTTTGCGGTAAGAATGTGAATCTTGATCTTGTTGTCTGATGAACGCTCAATCTCAACCTGAGCAATACCTGCTGCTCTTGAAAGCTGCTGGTCGGACTTTTCGCCGTTTGCTCTTGTGAGCATTCTCTTGTTCATGATATAGTCACGGATTTTGTAGTCTTCAACGAGTGTATCGCCAAAAGTTGCCTTGCCGGCAAACCAACGGGAATCCCAATCTTTGATAACTCCGACTCTGAGACCGTGCGGATTAACTTTCTGTCCCATTGTACTCCTCCTTATTCAGCTTCTTTTACAACCAGAACGATGTTGGAAGTTCTCTTGAGAATACGATGTGCTCTTCCGTGATCCTTAGGTCTGATTCTCTTTAAAGTAACGCCGGCGCCAACGTGGCAGCTTGAAACGTAGCACTTGGAAAGATCCATTGAGTGGTTGTTTTCTGCATTTGCCATTGCTGACTTGAGGAGCTTCTGTAAAGGCTCGCTCGCTGACTTGGGTGTGTGCTTGAGGATCGCCATAGCCATATCGCAGGGCTTGTTTCTGATAAGATCAAGAACAACGCCAACCTTGCGGGGAGATATGCGAACCTGTCTGAGTTCTGCTCTTGCCTCCATTGATGTCTCCTCCTTACTTACTTGTTTTGCTTCCTGCATGACCCTTGTAGGTTCTTGTAGGAGCGAATTCGCCCAGCTTGTGACCTACCATGTCTTCAGTCACATATACGGGAACGTGCTTTCTGCCGTCGTGTACAGCAAATGTATGTCCGACGAAATCAGGGAATATCGTGCTTGAACGACTCCAGGTCTTGAGAACCTTCTTCTCGCCTGCTTCGTTCATAGCGAGCACTCTCTTCATGAGCGCTTCCTGCACGTAAGGTCCCTTCTTGATACTTCTGCTCATTGTATAATTTCCTTTCAAGTGGATTGCAAGTTAATATGCGGCGGATTTTTACTGCTATGCCGCAAACGCCGCACTTATTAACAACGACTTGTAGTAGTTATTACTTGCTGTTTCTTCTCTTAACGATGAACTTATCTGTGCTCTTGCCGATCTTTCTGGTCTTATAACCGAGAGCGGGCTTGCCCCAAGGGGTTACAGGGCCGGGACGACCAACGGGTGACTTACCTTCACCACCGCCGTGGGGGTGGTCGTTCGGGTTCATTACAGAACCTCTTACTGTAGGTCTAACGCCCATGTGACGAACACGTCCTGCCTTACCGTAGTTAACGTTCTCGTGGTCGAGGTTAGATACAACACCGATAGTAGCCATGCACTTATCGGATACGTTTCTTAACTCACCGCTGGGAAGTCTTAACAGAGCGTAGCCGTTTTCCTTAGCCATGAGCTGTGCCATGTTACCTGCGGAACGTACGAGCTGACCGCCCTTACCGGGATAAAGCTCTATATTGTGGATTACTGTACCTACGGGGATATCAGCAAGTGCAAGTGCGTTACCGGGCTTGATATCAGCGTCGGAACCGCTTCTTACCTTATCGCCTACGTTCAGACCGTCGGGAGCGATGATGTATCTCTTCTCGCCGTCTTCGTACTGAACCAGTGCGATGAATGCTGAACGGTTGGGGTCGTACTCAAGAGTCATAACCTCAGCGTCCATACCGAGCTTGTTTCTCTTAAAGTCGATTACACGATATTTTCTTCTCTGTGCGCCGCCCTTGTGTCTTACAGTGATTCTGCCGTAGCTGTTACGGCCGGAGTTCTTCTTGAGTGACTCAAGCAGGCTTCTCTCGGGCTCAACCTTTGACAGAACGCTGTAGTCGGTAACAGTCATGCCTCTGCGACCGGGGGTGACAGGTTTATAAGTCTTAATAGCCATTTATATCACTCCTTTATATCATTCCGTCGAAGAACTCGATCGTCTTAGAGCCTTCAGCGAGTGTTACGACTGCCTTTTTCCAAGCGGGTGTGTAACCTTCGTTTCTGCCCATTCTCTTCATTACGCCGCGGCAGTTTACTGTGTTTACCTTGGCAACCTTAACACCGGGGAAGAGAGCCTCGACAGCCTTAGCTATCTCGATCTTGTTGGAGTCCTTAGCAACCTTGAAAGTGTACTTGCCCTGAGTAAGCATTTCCATGCTCTTCTCTGTGATGATGGGCTTTAAAATGATGTCATAAGCAAGCTTTGCCATTATGCGTACACCTCCTCGATAGTAGCAACGGCATCCTTAACAACGATGAACTTGTTGTACTTTAAGATGTCGTATACGTTAAGAGTGTTGGCCTGAGTTGTCTTTACGCCGGGGATGTTAGCGGCGCTCTTGATAACCTTTTCGTCAACGCTGTTGAGAACGATGAGTGCCTTGTCAGCGCTGAGAGCCTTTAACATATTAACGATTGTCTTTGTCTTGAATTCGTCAGCTGTGATAGCATCAACAACTATCATGCTGCCGTCCTGCACCTTAGCTGAAAGTGCAGACTTTAATGCAAGTCTCTTTACCTTTTTATTTAAAGAGTATGTGTAGCTTCTGGGCTTGGGGCCTAAAGCAACACCGCCGTGTGTCCACTGGGGAGCTCTGGTAGAACCCTGTCTTGCGTGACCTGTGCCCTTCTGACGCCAAGGCTTTTTACCGCCGCCGCTTACTTCTGTTCTTGTAAGCGTTGACTGTGTACCCTGACGCTGATTTGCCAGGTAATTTACCACTGCTGCGTGCATAACAACTGTATTCGGTTCAATACCGAAAATGTTGTCATTAAGCTCAAGGTCGGACACAACAGCTCCTGTCATATCATATACTGATACTTTTGCCATGATGATCCTCCTCCTTACGCTTTCTTAACCGCATCGGTAATGCACACAACTCCGCCCTTAGGACCGGGAATAGCACCCTTGATTGCGATAAGATTGTTTTCTGCATCGATCTTAACGATAACGAGATTCTGAACTGTTACGTTCTCAGCACCCATGTGACCTGCCATGCCCTTGCCCTTGAATATTCTCGAGGGAGATGAGCAAGCGCCCATAGAACCTGCCTGTCTAACTACAGGACCTGTACCGTGAGTTTCCTTAAGTCTGTGCTGGTTGTGACGCTTGATAGCGCCCTGGAAGCCCTTACCCTTGCTAACGCCGCTTACGTCGATAACGTCGCCTGCTGCGAATACGTCAGCCTTGAGAACGTCGCCAACGTTTACGTTGCTGATGTCGTCTAATCTGAACTCCTTGAGAGTTCTCTTGAAGGGGAGGTCATTCTTCTTGAAGTGACCTGTCATGGGCTTGTTTACGTGCTTCGGTGATAAATCGCCGAAACCAAGCTGTACTGCTTCGTAGCCGTCATTCTCGGCTGTCTTGAGCTGTGTTACAACGCAAGGACCTGCTTCGATAACGGTAACAGGAACTACTTTTCCTGCTTCGTCGAAAATCTGAGTCATTCCGATTTTCTTTCCGATTAAACCCTTAGTCATGGTTTAAATCCTCCTGTTTAGGTTATTGGTCGGTTTCCCGACTTGACCACCGACACCGATATTTTTTCGGGTTTCCGGTGCCGAAGGTTATTGGTTGACTTTCGCCAACATAACTCGCTACGGAATTACGCTTCCATAGTCATTTCCACACCTGCGGGAAGTTCGAGGCTCTGGAGAGCTTCAACTGTCTTGTTGGTGGGACGGATAACGTCAATAAGACGCTTGTGAGTTCTCATCTCAAACTGCTCACGGCTATCCTTGTACTTGTGTACGGCTCTCAGGATCGTAATTACTTCCTTGTTTGTGGGAAGCGGAATAGGACCTGCAACTCTTGAGCCTGTACGCTTAGCTGTTTCAACGATCTTTGCAGCAGCTGCATCAACTGTTGCGTGCTCGTAGCCTTTAAGCTTGATTCTCACTTTTTCCTTAACTGCCATTTTGTTTCTCCCTTTCGTAATATTTGCGGGGGAAAGATACGACTTGCGGGTATTTATAAAACATACCGTGCCGGGTGTTTCGCAAGCTTCCATATAAAACAGGATCTTTTCCCACGGGGGTATCAACCTTATTGCTAACCCTTCCCGTCTTGACGGGAGAACGATCCTTATCTTCTATAAAGCCACAAAAACCGCTTTGCAAAGCCGTTTTCGCCCATTCACTGGACATACTCCGTCTGAATTACCGGCATAGCCGCAACCTCAGACATCACAGCATATCATTGCAGTACGCGTTCACGCGCAAGATTTATTATACAGCATTCCGATGCGGAATACAAGCCTTTTTCAAAATTTCTGTGATAGAATTTCGTATAAATTTCACGCGTGTTTTTATGCAATTTGACGAATGGTATTATATGCGATTTTTTTGCTCTTATTCTGCATTATACAAACGCGTGTGTGAAACTTGCGGTCGGATATCCGATATCATTTGCAATGCGTTACAATTCTTCGACTGAAATACAGCTTTTTCGGGAGGTACGAGCCTTCTTCGCGGTCATATCATTTTTGTTATCCGTTTATTCGAGCCTGCGTTTTCCGGAAAAGAAAAGACAGCCTTAGTTCTTCACCAAGACTGCCCTATCATTTTATTTATTGCTTTGTGTGACCCCGCCGTTGTGCTATCTGTTGCCTAGCGGCAACATCTCCAAAGGCGGAACTTGCCGTGCCCCACGGGCATCGTCATCGATTTGATGCGACACATTACCGTAAAAACAAAGACAGCCATCGCTCTTCACCATGACTGCCCTATCATATTCATTATTGCTCTGTGTGACCCCGCCGTTTTGCTATCTGTCGGCTATCGCCAACAGTTCTAAAGGCGGAATTTGCCGTGCCCCACGGGCACCGCCGCTTAGCCGTTGCCGACTTCTACGACATAGATGTCTACATACTGTAAGCCCCAGTTGCAGGCATCGTCATAGTGCTCTTCGGTGCTGCCCATGTATACGTCAACAGGGATCGTACCTGCCATCATACCCTCGCCTGTATCAGCCGCTATAGCATAGCCGTAGCAGATGTTGTCGTACTGACCGACAATGTACAGCTTAGAGCCGTAAGGAATTACATCGGGGTTTACCGCAACCGTGCCTATCTCGGCAAGTCTGCCGCTGGCTGTGTATGAGCCTGCGGGCGCTGTATATGCTGTAGCCTTGCCCGACACAACATATTCATAGTCAACAGGTCTGCCGTTCTTAAGCACGATAGAAGTGTCATCTATCTGACAGTAGGGAGTGGTAACTGCCGCACCCTCGGCTATGACCTCGTCAACTTTCTTGGTAACTACCTTTGTTGTCTTCTTGACATCGGTCTTTACGCCGTCAATGTAAGTAGTCGTTGTAGTTGTTCTTATCTTGCCGTTGACACCCTTTGTACGGACCTCGCTCTGACCTATAGCCAGAATGTTTGTCGTAACCGTTGATGTCTGATAAGGAATTGTCTTATCCTGTGTTTCGGTCTTGATCTCAACACGCGATACCTTGATCTCGGTAGGCTCGGTGATCTTTGTTTCAAGTTCCTCGCTTACCATATCGTTCTCGCCGAGCGTTATGTTCGCTCTCTTAAGCAGCTCTGATACAGTGTTGTTAAGGCACTTCACTGTTGTTGTCTTGCCGTCGGCAGTTATCCTGACATCATACGCTCTTGTGATCGCTATCTCCTGACCCTCTTTAAGAACAGTGTCCTTTGAGGGGGATACCTTGTCGTACTTGCCAAGCTCTATGCCCGCCTGTTCAAGAAGCTGTGCTACTGTAGCATCAACACTGTGCACCGTAGCTATCTTCTTTCCGTCCTCGAGTATATCGGCATCAAATGCTCTCTCAATAGTGAGAGTGGCAGTTGCCACGTTTTCCTCGAAGCCGGTAAATTCGATCCTGTCGTACGCACCCAGAGTAATGTGATTTTCTCTGAGTATCTCGTAAGGATCGTCACTTACCGTATAAACAATACGCTTTTCGTTCTCGTCTATTATCTGTACGTCATTTCTGAAGTAGAGCAGACCTGTCATCAGGAATACTCCGAATATACTGCCGAATATGAGCAGTATCTTGAGTGCTGCGTTCTTTGATATGCGTATTGTCAGTCCGGTGTTTCTGAATCTGGGAAACATATATCCGCCTTTCGTCATCATATCTGTAGGTTTAAGCAGTGCCTTACGGCATCACGGCATTAAAATCACGGCTAGTTCCGTCTGTCACAATTCGCCGCGCACGATCATCCCAGTCCGGGAGAACCGCTGCTATGTTTATTATGGGGCTTTTTTCAAGCTCTAGACAATTATAATTTCCGTTTTGCAAAATGTCAAATGGTTTCGGAGGAGCATTTTTGGTGAAAATGCACAACAAATTTTTGTTACCGTTTTGTAACCTTTTTGTTACCGTTTTGTAATCAGTAAAAAATTGGTTATTGTTGACTGATTTTGTAATTTATTTTGTTAATGTGCCCAAAATTGAAGTTTCGATTTTTGTTGTGTTTTTGCACAAATATTGTCCGCCGAGATTTGCACTTTTACAGCAATTATAATATGAAATGGTAATTTAGTTTCACGACAGGAAGCGACAAAACGGCTTTGTTTACAGCAAAAATGCCGTTTATTGCGTGTCGGCGGGGTGACGGAGCTGTGAATGTAATCGTATACTTACAAGACGATTCAGGGGCGATTTTATGTCGGGAGAGTGTCCTTTATATATTATAATAGTATAACGGTTATTTGTGGTTCAAACGGTGGTTGATTTTGCGGCGTTTTTGGTATGAACAATGGTACATAAAAAATACAGCCTTTGGTGAAAGGCTGTATTCAGAGCATACTATTATATATTAAAATCTTTCTGATACTCACAATGATATTTCGGGAGGGGCAAGCAATGCAAGGATGCATTAAGCGTGTGTGCACAAAGTTTCGCAAGGACGCGAAACCACAAACGCACACACAGCCTCTCCCCTACAAACTTTTGGATTTATCCTGCCGCTTGATATTTCGTGATGTAGCCAAGATATAGTTTTTATCTGCTCTGACAATTTAATACAACTACTATTATTTCCTCTTTTCCGTAGGGGAGGCGGCTTGCCCCTCCCGTTACACTATATAATATAGAGGGCTGATTTTCGCAGGTTAGTTTTCGTTGTTTTATATATGAGATACATATATTATATTGACCACCATATCAGCTCTTTTTCCAGTTCAATATTTCCTTGGAAAGTTGTTTGTCAAGGTCGACACGCATAGCTTTGCATTCGGCGGGGTATTTTTTAGCCGCGGAGAAGCTCAGCTTTACAAGCAGATCCGCACCGACAGGCAGAGCCTTTTTCAGTACGCTTTCGGGGAACACAAAATGTGTGCCGTGCTCATAAAGGTAAATCGAATATTTGCAGGAATGGGGGCGGGTCTTCAGGCGCTCGTCCATTCGGCGTATGTACTTTGCGGTATCCCAAAGGGAGTCGTCTTCCGCTCCTACAAGAACAAGCTTACCGGTGATGTTCTCTACCGGGATAAAGTGCTCTTCCTTAAGCAGTCCGGCGGCTTCGGAATCGTCAAAAATGTCTTTTGAATATGTCGAGTCGCCGTGCGCCTTAGACGCTTTGGCTATTGTCCGCCAATACTCGGGGTGCTTATAGACAAAGGGCATATAGGGAACAGGCTTGCCGCCTATAGACACGATAGATTCGTTTTCGATCGGCCACTCCTTACAGCCGTCACGACTGCCCTGCGCAAATCCCTGCCATACAAAGTCGCTCGGGGTCAGGGCAATGGTGAGGGTTATATCGTGGTAATGTGAAGCAGCGACCAGTGCGAGTGTGCCGGTTGTAGACGCGCCGACTATGCCTATCTTCTTGTTGCCGTGGGCTTTGAGCCATTTCACAGCCGCTTCTATACGCTCGAGGGGATAGTTATGGTGGCTGTAGTTCTTTTTACCGGGGGACATTGACATAACGTTAATTCCGTAGGTGTGAAGCCACTTGACGCAGGTTTTACCCATATAGTCCTCGGGATCGTCACCGAGCATCGCTATCATAGCGGTATCGGACGGGGTTTTGCACTCCCAATATGCGCCGTAAAAGCCATCGGTATCGGGTTCAAAATGCAGATGTTTCATAGTTTACTCCGTTTCTCTTTGGTTAGTTCTACCTAACGAGAGTATAGCACCAAACAGGTGAGATGTCAAGAAAGAACGGAATGCAGGCACAAATTTTACATTGTCGGGTTTTACACGGCGTTAAACCCGGCGGCTAAATCACTTGACAAACAATAAGCACAATGATATACTTTAAGTACAGTTAAGCATTAAGTTGCAGTTTATTATCCGTGGGCGATATTTTGATATCAAGGGCGGTTACATATTGATATCAGGCACGGCTCGCGGAGGGTTGTGCCTTTTTGCGTTTTAGATTTAAGTATAAGGAGAGGTCTTATGAAAGTGAAAAAGTGGCTTTTGGCGTTTGCGGCTTTCGCGGTTATGGCGGTTGTGTGCGCTGTAGGGGCGGGAGCGGAAACGTTTGGAGATTTTGAGTATGAAATAACTTATGATGATGCGGTAGCGATTACAAACTATAACGGAAGTGCGGAAAATGTTGATATTCCTGCGGAAATTGACGGAATGAGCGTGAAAAGTATAGATTATAATGCTTTCAACGGCTGCACAAATCTTACCGATATAATGATACCGGATAGTGTGACAGATATCGGCGAACAAGCGTTCTATAACTGCACATCACTCAAAGAGGTCACTATTCCTGCAAGTGTGATCTCTATCGGAGAAGATGCTTTTGGATATTACGAAGAATATTATGGAGATATCGGCGAAAAGAAGAAGGTCGACGGTTTCAAAATAAACTATGTCAAGAATTCATGGGGTCACCGGTATGCAACCAAAAACGGTTTTTCTGATGAAGTTTGTCTTATTACCAATGAACTTAATGACGGCTCACTGGAAATAGACGGATATGCCGGAAACAGCCCTACATATATAATTCCTGGTGAAATTGACGGCAAGAAGGTTACCAAAATCGGCGGTTATGCATTTGATGGCTGCACTGAACTGACAAGCATAACGATACCTGACAGTGTAACGGATATAGGCACCGGCGCATTCTATAACTGCACATCACTAAAATCTGTTACTATTCCCACAAGCGTGACATCTATCGGTATTGAAACTTTCGGATATTATAAAGGTTATGATGCTGATACTGATTCATGGAAATCGAAGAAGGTCGACGGATTCGAGATCAACTATGTCAAGAACACACGGGGTCATTGGTACGCAATTAAAAACGGTTTTTCCGATGGAGCTTGCCTTATTGTCAGCGAACGTGATGACGGTACGTTGAAAATAGACGGATATGCCGGAAACAGCACATCATACATAATTCCCGCTGAAATAGACGGTAAGAAGGTTACTGCTATTGGTGATTACGCCTTCATGGATTGTAATGAGCTGACATGTGTAACTATACCTGACGGTGTAATATCTATCAACGATTATGCTTTCTATAACTGTACCTCGCTTGAAACAATTTCAATTCCTGACAGCGTGACATCTATAGACAGTTTTGCGTTCTCTTACTGCACATCTCTCAAATCGGTTACAATACCTGCAAGTGTGACATCTATTAACTGGCAAGCATTCTACAACTGCATATCACTCAAAGAGGTCACAATTCCTGCGAGTGTAACTGATATCGGCAATCAAGCTTTCGGATATTGTGTTGATACTGTCACCTATAACTCGAAGAAAGTCGATGGTTTCAAAATAAACTATGTTAAAAACACACAGGGACATTTATACGCTGCTCAAAATGGATTTACAGATGAAGCTTGTATAGTTACCAATGAGCTTGAAGACGGTACAATAGAAATAAGCAAATATTACGGAACAAACGAAACATACATCATTCCGCCCGAGATCAATGGCAAGAAAGTAACGGAGATAGGCGATCAAGCATTTGAGTATAATACTGCACTTACCAGCGTAACCATACCAGACACTGTGACGAGAATAGGCTGGCTGACATTCCGTGGCTGTACAGCATTGACGAGTATAAAAATCCCGGATAGTGTTACCAAAATTGAGAGTTTTGCATTCATGGAGTGTGATTCTCTTAAGAATGTTTCGATCCCGGCAAGCGTTACAGAGATCTACGATTATGCTTTTGGCTATACACGCGATGAGGACTACAACTACGCAAAGGTTGACGGTTTCACACTGGAATATGTAGAAAATACAGCAGGACATCTGTATGCGGCACTGAACGACTTTACCGATGAAGGCTATTTTGTCACAGAAGAGCTTGAAGACGGAACATTGTCAATAAGTGGATACTACGCAAAAGATGAAACATATACAATTCCACCAGAAATCAACGGTAAGAAAGTAACGCAGATAAAACAATATGCTTTTGCGCGCAACGAGTATCTGAAAAGTATTGTAATATCCGAAAATGTAAAGGAAATAGGACAGCATGCTTTTAGCGGCTGTACTGCGCTTACTGATGTGAGTATACCGGATAGTGTTACAGAAATCGATACACGAGCTTTTGTTAATTGTACATCTCTTCTGAATGTTAGTGTACCTGAAAGTGTTACTTTTATAGGAGAGCAAGCCTTCGGATATGAGTACGATGATTTAGGGTATGAAGGAAAAATCAAAGGCTTTAATATAAAATGCTATAAAGACACAGCCGGAGAGCAGTACGCCAAGGACAACGGATTTGACTATGAAATTCTTGAAAGTGAAACGCAGTGCGCTCACAGCAACACCGAGATACGCAATACAAAGAGCGCTAACTGCATAACGGACGGTTATACAGGCGATACATATTGTAAGGATTGCGGAGAGCTGATTTCGAGCGGTGAGGTTATCCCCGCAACAGGCAACCATAAGTTCGGCGATTGGACGATCACCAAGGCGGCAACCTGCACGACAGCAGGTACAAAGACAAAGACTTGCTCGGTTTGCGGAAAGACTGAAACCGCAACAATAGCAAAGACAGCTCACAAGTATGATAATACAGTTGTAAAACCCACATACACAGCAAAGGGCTACACACTGCACAAGTGCTCGGCTTGCGGTGCAAGCTATAAGGATACTTATACAGCCACGCTAACCCTTGCCAAGGTTGGCGGTTTCAAGGTTAAGGCTAAGGACAGCACAAGTATCACTTTACAGTGGAATAAGAACAGCTCGGCAAGCGGCTACATTATTGAAGCTTACAACGGTAAGACATGGAGTCAGGTTACTAAGATAGCCAAGAACAGCACGCTGACATATAAAGTCACAAAGCTGTCTGCAAGCAAGACCTATCAGTACAGAATAAAGGCGTACAAGACGGAGGGTAAGGCTACAGCTTACAGCGCTAACTCGGCGACGCTCAGTGTAAATACTAATCCCTCTAACATGAGCGGATTTAAGGCTAAATCCAAGTCTTACAACAGCATAACGCTCCAGTGGAACAAGAATACAAGTGCTACAGGTTATGAGTTACAGAAGTGGGACGGCAAGAAGTGGGTATCGCTTACCAAGATAAGCAAGAACAGCACTACAACTTATACCGTTAAGAGCTTAAAGGCTAGTACGACTTATAAGTATAGAATCAGAGCTTATAAGACAATTGGCAAGACTACACAGTACAGCGCTTACACGACAACGCTCAGCGTAAATACAAACCCCTCTAATATGAGTGGATTTAAGGCTAAAGCTAAGTCTTACAACAGCATAACGCTCCAGTGGAACAAGAATACTTCGGCAACAGGCTATGAGTTACAGAAGTGGGACGGTAAGAAGTGGGTTACACTTACCAAGATAGCTAAGAATAGCACTACGACTTATACAGTTAAGAGCCTTAAAGCTAGTACGACTTATAAGTACAGAATAAGAGCTTATAAGACCATCGGCAAGGCTACGCAGTACAGTGCATACTCGGCAACTCTGAGCGTAAATACAAATCCCACGAACATGAGCGGATTTAAAGCTAAGTCAAAGACCGCTACAAGCGTAACGCTCCAGTGGAACAAGAACACTTCGGCAACTGGTTACGAATTACAGAAGTGGAACGGTAAGAAGTGGGTTACGCTTACTAAGATAGCCAAGAACAGCACGACTACTTACACCGTTAAGAGCTTAAAGGCTAGCACGACTTATAAGTACAGAATAAGAGCGTATAAGACGATTGGTAAGGCTACGCAGTATAGCGCTTACTCGGCAACGCTCAGTGTAAATACTAATCCCTCTAATATGAGCGGATTTAAAGCTAAGTCAAAGACCGCTACAAGCATAACGCTCCAGTGGAACAAGAATACATCTGCTACAGGTTACGAATTACAGAAGTGGGACGGTAAGAAGTGGGTTACACTTACTAAGATAAGCAAGAACAGCACTACTACTTACACTGTTAAGAGCCTTAAAGCTAGTACGACTTATAAGTACAGAATAAGAGCTTATAAGACAATTGGCAAGGCTACACAGTATAGCGGATATTCTGCAACGCTTAGCGTAAATACTAACCCCTCTAACATAAGTGGCTTTAAGGCTAAATCCAAGTCTTACAACAGCATAACGCTCCAGTGGAACAAGAACACTAGCGCTACAGGCTATGAGTTACAGAAGTGGAACGGTAAGAAGTGGGTTACGCTTACTAAGATAAGCAAGAACAGCACGACTACTTACACCGTCAAAAACCTTAAGGCGGTTACAACGTATAAGTTCAGAATCAGAGCGTACAAGACAATTGGCAAGGCTACACAGTACAGCGCTTACTCGGCAACACTCAGCGCGAACACTATCCCGACTAATGTCAGCCGTTTCAGGCTCAACTCAAAGACAGGCAAAATGCTTAATCTCGGCTGGGATATGAGTGACGATGCCGCGGGATATATTGTTCAGCAGTATAAAGGCGGCAAGTGGGTGCAGGTCGCAAAGCTTGGCAAGAGCAAATATTCAGTAAGGATAAAGGATCTTTCGCCGTCAACTACATATAAGTTCCGTATAAGGAAATACGCCAAAATCGGCAAAACCACGGTTTACGGAAATTGGAGTTGTAAGAGCTTTAAAACCGAGGGTAAGGATTGCGTTGATGAGGTTAAGTTTACGCCTAGTGGGGAGCGTATACCTGATGAGTTATGGGAATATGTAGATGAAGTTTGGGCTGAGAAATATTATGATAAGCCTGTAAAAAAGTGGGTTGCAACAGTAATGGGTTATGCATTCCATTACGCAGTACCTGTTTACGGTGGTTTAACTTATACCCTTCACTTCGGTTTTTCAGTAGAAATTATTGGCGAAACGAATAATGGCTTTTTCATAGCAAAAGACGGATGCTATTTCGAAGATTACAGCTTAATAGATCATGAGCCATCTCCGTCTGAAGAAATATTTTAACATTATTGTAATTTAAGATTTGGGCACAGGGCAGTCCGCTATAAACACAGCGGACTGTTTTTTTCTATATGGTGTTCTATGCGATTTATGGCAAAAGGTTTGGGGGATCGGTAAAGGATTTGCGTGGGCGGGAAAGTGTATGTTGCAAGGCGTGATGTGCGGGTAGGGAGGTATACGGTACTTTGGCAATCATTGCACAGGTGGAGATAATCGTGGCAACGGGCGGGGCAAGCAATGCAAGGATGCATTAAGTGTGTGTGCACAGAGTTTCGCAGGACGCGAAACCATACAAGCACACACAGCACCGCACCCTACGGAAAATTGGGTAGTGTACGTTGCTTTGGCGGTGATGGTTGGAATGAAAATGTTGGTGGTGACGATCCTTCGGTCTTGACGGCAGATAAAGTGTGAACAATTTGGACGTTGTAGGTGTCGCAAAGTATGGACGTATTTGATAAATGCGAGCCTTGCCGCAAGCCAGCTCCCTTTGGCAAGGGAGCCAAGAATTAGTGCGGGGCGAGGGATAGTGCGGATTGGGAGTGATTGTGGTAGTGGAGATAATCGTGGCAACGGGCGGGGCAAGCAATGCAAGGATGCATTAAATGTGTGTGCACAGAGTTTCGCAGGACGCGAAACCATACAAGCACACACAGCACCGCACCCTACGGGAAATTGAGTAGTGTACGGTGCTTTGGCGGTGATGGTTGGAATGAAAATGTTGGTGATGACAATCCCTCAGTCTTGACGGCGGATAGGGTAGGTATTATTTGAATGTTGCGGGTATCGCAAAGTATAACGAGGATTTAACACAAGTGTGCCTTGCCGCAAGCCAGCTCCCTTTGGCAAGGGAGCCAAGTGAGGTGCGGGGCGAAGGATAGTGCGGGGTTGACGGTGTTTCACAGAGTGGAGATAATCGGTGCGGCGGGAGCGGCGATCCCTCCGTCTTGACGGCAGAAAAAATCCACTGCGGTGAAACAGTGGATCTATTACTATTGAATTGATATTGCGCCGCAGGGCAATTTTACAGTTCGCTTACTTTGACTCTTCAGCGTCGTGTACTGTTCTGTTCTCGGCGATGCTGCTCTTTAAAACACGAATCTTTGTTCTGTCAGAGCCTGTTTCGATAAGAACCGTATCGTCTGTAACTCTTAATACTCTGCCTACGATACCGCCTGTTGTTACAACTTCATCTGCGACCTCAAGGTTGTTGAGCATCTCCTGCATCTTCTTACCGCGCTTCTTCTCGGGTCTGATTATGAGGAAGTAGAAGATAACTATCATAAGTGCGAGGGGGATAAGCATTGTAAGTATGCTGAGGATATCGTTTCCGCCCTGTCCTGTAGATGATGCTGTCTGTCCGCTTGTTAATAATGTCAGTAATTCTGTCATTTTAATGTCCTTTCTTTTTACGTGCGAAATTCGCTATTTATCTTATTATAACTTATTAAAGCCACAATTGCAAGCACTTTTGTGTATTTATTCAAATCTTATGTCGGTAAATCCGAGCTTTTCGAGCGCCGTCTTACAATTTTTGATATCATCGGCAGAGAGAGTTGAGCTGCCGGTAATGCCGACCGAGATCCCGGTATCGCCTGTAGTCTTCTTTACAAGCGTGAATATCTGCGTTACTGCCTTTGTGATATCCTTTTCGACTGTTGTCGTCTTGTCGGCTGATGTCTGGAGCTTTGTGCCGAGAAGTGATGTATCCATTGTTACGAGCACTCCTGCGTCCGCCATTTTTTCCTTTACCGACCATATTTCGGCTGTGCCGTCATAAGCTGTTGCCGACATTGTAAGCAGTGCGTCTGCCTTTATTTCAACGGTCGCGGTCGCCTTTGACGCTATAGCCTTCTTTGCGCACGCCTCGGCAAGTGCCGCAAGCTTTTCGCTTCTGCTTGCGTTCTGTAATTCCTTTGACAGGAGCGAATAGTCATATGACTGGAAGTTCGGGAAGATCGTGTTTTCAAGCTCGATATCGACAAATCCTGCCTTTGCAAGCTCGCCGCAGATATCCGCGTAATAATTTACCGCGTCAGCCGAGTAAGGCGTTGTCCACGGCTTGCCGCCGTTATCTGCCGCCGCATCAAGCCAGCTCCAGTTGCCGTCTGTGATCACATATCCCGCACTGTCAAACAGATACGGAGTTTTGCGGTCGTAGAGCGTTGTTACAGCCGCCGCGGGGGTAATGTCGACCGCCTTGCACGCCTTTACTATCTGCGCCGCAGTCAGCTTGCCCTTATTCACGTCTGTGTTGTCCTTGACTGCCGCAAGAGTTGACTTGTATAAAAGCTCGCCTGTTGTGTTTTTGAGCGTAAATACGACTGTGTTACTGCCGCTGTCCTTGACGGTCGCAAGATACTTATTGAGCGCGTCCTCGCTCTGTATTGCCGTATCGGGAGCGAGCACGGCATATGTCGATGTTACCTCGGCAGGCTTACTGTCATTTGAAGATGTCGTGCTGTCGGGCTTCGATGTATCAGTGCCGGAATTTACGGAAGTATCGTCGGTGCTTGATGTGTCGGGTACGGATTCGGGAGGAGTCCATGCCGGCTCGCTTACCGATGAGGTGTTGCCGCTTCCGCTGAAGAAGTTTATCAGCGGGGACGCTACCGAATATCCCACAAACACAAGCGCTCCGAGTATTACTACGAAAAGCACTCCCTCGAAGATTTTTCTTCCGGTGCTTTTGCGCTTTTTGTATAAATTACGCCTCGAACGTTTGACCTTAAATCCTTTTTTTCTGCTCATATCAATATCTCCATTTCAGATAATATCAGATAGCGCCCGTATTATAACCGGTAAGCGCATAGAAAGCAAGTGACATTATGCCGACAAATACCATCATTATCGGCATACCTCTGAACGCCTCGGGGATAAGCGGTGAGTTAAGACGTTCGTTTGCAATGTGCAGAAAGAACACGGCGATGAAAAAGCCAGCCGCAATTCCTACACCAAATCCCATATACGAAAAGAAATCGGCGTGATATGTCGTATTCAGGAACAGTGCGCCGAGCACTGCCGCGTTGAATACGGACAGATGAACGTATTTCTTTATATTTCTGAATATCTTTGGCAGAAAGCGCCATATAAGCAGCAGACTGCCTGTATATACTATGCTCACGATAAACGTGTATATAAGCGGCATTACAACATAGAAATACTGCCAATCGGCAAGCCAGCCGTCAACAAAGAACGTTATACAGCTTGACACCACAATAACATAGGTTATGCCGAGTCCCAGTCCGAATATGCTCTCTTTTTTTCTTGAGGCATAGAACGCAACGCTTGTTCCGAGTGCGCGGGAGAATATCGCGTTTTCAACGAACATTGCAAGCATAGCGGTGTTTATAAACATTACTAATTTATCCATTGCTCTGCTCCTTTACGCTGTTGTTATCGGTCAGAGCCGCAGGCTTTGCTGTGTTGTCGGTGCTTGAGCGATAGGTCTGTTCAGCCGCCGCTCTGTTCTGCTCTTCGCTGTTCTGCCTTATTCTGCGGTTGCGCAGATAGTTGTAGAGCGCTCTGAACGTGCCAGCCATAATTCCGACAAGGATAAATCCGCCGAACGGCGACTCAAATGCCGCAATTTTAAAATCGAACAGCTGTATGCCGGCAAATGTTCCGAAGCATATAAGCTCTCTGAAGCCGCCGGTCACTGTACAAACGACCGCAAAGCCGATTATAAAGAACGCAACGTCAACTATCATTTTCAGCTTGCTCTCAAGGTAGAAACGGCTCTCCGTCTTTGAGAATATAAGCGCATTTGTGATGATAAGCGGCATATATATGCCGATAAGCTCTACCGTCAGCGGAAATATCTGCTCCAAAAGAAGTACGGTCGGGATATAATAGACCGAGCCTACCAGCGCATATATAATTACCCTGAGGGTATATACTATCTTTTTGGGGACAAACGAGCAGGTAACTATCGTCAGGAACGATATTATCGCAAACGCAAGCGCTATTACAACGCCCTTTTTGAATGTGGTCGCGGCGATTATGACAGGCGCGTTTACTATACCGGTCATAAGCACGACATTCTGCTTTGCAAGTCCGTCTATAAGGTCACGCGTGAACTTAAAATCAATTTTCCGCGTCTTTTCCGGCTTCAACTGTTTTGCCTGAGCCATTTTGCGCCTCCTTCTCCGTTTCGTTTACCGCATTGTCGGCGGCAGTGTCCGTATTGCTGTTTTCCTTTGCGGCGTTTTTCTTTTTTGCCGCATCTGATATTTTATCCGAGATATTCTCGAATACCGACTTTTTGTGACGCTTTACCTTTGTCACCTTATTATCGATAGGAGGCATATTATAATTAACGGGTTCTATCATAATCTCCTGCGTATCCGAAAGAGCGGGGGTTTTGCCCTGCTTTGCGTCCTTGGTCATACGCTCGAACGAACCGAGGTTGTGCTTTAAATACCTTGCTATCTGCTTTGTTTCGGTCGCTATTACGAACGCAAGCTTGTCAAGGTAGAGCGACAGCGCATTTACTATCAGCAGTGAAAATACGAATATACCCTCTATATTTGCGGTGCTTCTGAATATTACGGTAATAGTACCGAGCGCGATACCGTACAGCACTCTGCCGCCGTTTGTGAGCGGGAGCGTCTGCGGGTCGCTTGCAAGGAAAATAAAGCCGAACAATACAAATCCGCTTATAAATTGGAATACGACTGCATCGGTAGCAGGCTCAACACTGCTCGTAAGATACGACAGCACGCCCATTACCGCTATTCCGCCCACCGTTGCCGACAGAGAAACGCTCCTGCGGCAGATAAGGCAGATACCGCTCACTATCAGAACGAGTATATGCGTTGTGCCCATAGGTCCTGTAAACTGTCCCATAAGTATCTCAAGAGGAGTAAGCGACGGCATAGCGCCGTTCTTGATAAAACTGCTCTCAATACCGCTTACAAGCACATCTGTGCTCCCGAATATCTCCGGCTGTGTGCCGAGCTGAGGGTACATCAGAACCTGCGTGGGATAGCATATTATAAGGAACGCGATAGCGACTGCGGCGGGGTTGAATATATAGTTGTCCTTGCCGCCGAATATATGCTTTACCGTTATCGCAAGCACTGCACCGATCACTACTATATAGTATTCAACGCTCGCAGGGAGCATAAGTGCCAGTGCCATACCGTAAGCGATGGTGGATAAGTCCTTTACGCCGTATTCTTTTTTCGACAGGAAGCAGCCTATCATATCGGTCAGTATGCAACTGAGCACAGAGCATACGCACACGGCAACTACGCGCCAGCCGTAAAAGCAGGTCGCGATCACCGTTATCGCCAGCATAAATAAAATCTGGTCACCGTATATATTGCGCGGCTTGCGGAGTTTTTTCCGCGCCGCCTCCTTTGTCATCAGCAAAGGCGCTTCATCTATCTTTTTTAATAAAGCTTCATTTGTAGGTGTATTCATTACTTTGTTTTGTCCTTTCAGACCGTAAAACTGTCTGCAATTATGTTTATCGGAGGTGTCCCATGCAAATTGACGACCTTGCGGGAAATACCGTGAAAATAACGCTTGAACCGTCCGATATGAACGGCTATCATATAAGGAGCGAGGATATATCAGGGCACTCACGCTCTGCGGAGCTTGCACTTTCAAGGCTGATATCGTGTCTGAGTGAAGATCACGACCTCGGACTTTGCGGGGAGCGCCTGCTTGTCGAGGCCTTTCCGAAAAGCAACGGAGGGTGTATCCTTTATATATCCTGCCTTAAGGGGGTGCAGAAAAGCACTGCCAAGCCTTCACACAGCGGCGCGGTAGTCTGCGCGGGTGCGATAAGCGAGCTTGCCGCTTTGTGCAAGGCACTGCGTAAAGCATCGCAGAAAGCGCTCCTTTATTACTGCCAAGTGGATAACAGCTATCGCCTTATCGTATACCCGACATCGGATATCAAGGCTGTGCGCCGCATATCTGCGGAGTACTCTGTGCCGACATATACAGATGAGCTGTTTGTGTGCGACACGGAGGAATATTATTCTCTGCTTACCGAAAAGGCGCTTGATATCCTGCCGCCCTGCTTTTAGCGAATAGCATCTGCGGCAAGCTTCATATCCTCTGCCTTGAAAAGATATGTTCCTGCCACAAGCACATTTGCGCCGGCGTTCTTTGCCGTTACGGCTGTGACCGCATTTATGCCGCCGTCTACCTGGATATTCATTTTGTCAAATCCGTGTCCGCCACAATACTCACGGAGCTTTGCGACCTTATCGACACACTCGGGGATAAACCCTTGTCCGCCGTAGCCCGGCTCAACTGTCATAACAAGCACCATATCGCACAGCGACAGATAAGGGATGACCTCTTTCCAGTCGGTGGCGGGCTTTATCGCAAGCCCGGACTGCATACCGTTTTCTCTTATTGCGGCAAGGTTTGATTTTGTGTCGCCGCCGCTTTCAAGGTGTATAGTCACCGTATTACTGCCCGCTTTTGCAAACAGCGGTATGAGCCTTGTGGGGTCTGTTACCATAAGATGGGTGTCGAAGTATATATTGCTCACCTTTCGCATAGCGGATACGACGTTGTTTCCGTAGGTTATATTGTCTACAAACACTCCGTCCATAACGTCAATGTGGAGCCAGTCCACCTGTGCGTTTTCTGTACGGTGTATTTCTTTTTCTATATTTGCAAGATCACTTGCAAGAAGTGATGCTGAAATTATGGTTTTCATGCGTTCTCCTGTTTGTTTAAACCTAATTATACAGTATAATGATATATCATAACCGCATTTTCGTCAAGTAAATGCAAAAAATTAACGAAAAATTCCGCAGAATAAACAAAAAAGAGGCTTGCGCCTCTTTTTTTTGTGTTGATTTTTCTGTGAAAACCCGGTTCTTATCGGGACAATTGTCGTGCATTATCCCACTTTTACATAGAACGGTACTTTTTCCTTTGTTGCCTGCTTTGCGGCGGGCTGGTTGAAGTTCATTACCATAAACGGTGCTTTTTCATCGTTTATATCCTTGAGTACCTTGTCTGTGAAATCGCTTGCGAAGTCGTTGAACTTATCGTCCTCGCCCTCGTAATCAACGATTATAAGACGGTTGAGCTGATTTACCTTGCGCATATTCATTATGTATGCCTTTTTTACGTCCCTGCGCTCATCAAAGTACTTTATTATAGGCTTTGTTACGGTTTCGGGCACGCCTGTTACCTCGTTGATAACAGTAAGCTCACCGTTGTTAAATCTCTTCTGATTGATATAACGGGATATAACCTCAGACTGCTGAGGTCCGCAGATTATATTCTCCGTGAAGGGATTGATAACAAAGCCCTTCATTGCACAGTTAGGGGAAGCAAGCATAGCCGCAAGATCCTTGTATGTAACTGCGATCAGGAAGATCTTGTCGGTATCCTGTATGTTCTTGCGCATGGTTTCAACGTCGGTGAATACCATAAAGTATCTTTCCTTCTGAGGGTTTGTAAGGCTGGAGAATTGCACCTTTATCTGATTTTCCGTTTCGCCGTTCATATCGGTTATAGTGACCGGTGCAATAAGCTTTGCTTCCATCAGTGCGTCGATATACTTTGTCTGCTCCTCAGGCTCGGGATTTACCTTTTCTTCCGATGCCTTTTTCAGCCGTTTTATTATCTCAAGCAACTGATGGTTTGTGATCTTTTTGGTTTGTGTCTGAATTGCGTTTAACTGTTCCTGTGTCATTGTCGTGTTCCTTTCCCCGAAAGTAATTCTGAATTTTGAGACAACCGCGCTATAATAATCATGCGATGCTGCCTTAGATCTCGTTACGGTTTTCAAGTGCTCTCTGAAGCGTTACGTCATCGGCATATTCGAGCGAAGCGCCCGCGGGCAGTCCGTAAGCGAGCCTTGTTACCTTTACTCCGAGCTGTTTTATCATTCGCGAAAGATAAGTCGCTGTGGCTTCTCCCTCAATAGTCGGACTGGTAGCCATAATAACCTCATCTGCATCAGAAAGTCTTGCCATAAGCTCTTTTATCTTCAATTGCTCGGGTCCTATGCCGTTCATCGGCGATAAAAGCCCATGCAGTACATGATATACTCCGTCAAAGCCGCCGCTACGCTCTATTGCGGAAACGTCCCTGGGGCTTTCGACAACGCATATCACTCTATGATCCCTGCGGTCGCTTGAGCATATGTCGCACTTGTCGGAGCTACATATGTTCTGGCATTCCTTACAAATCTTCATACTGCGCCTTGCCGAGAGTATACCTGCGGCAAACTGCTCAACGTCTTCCTCGGGAGCGTTTAGTATATAATACGCAAGACGCTGTGCGGTCTTTAGTCCTATGCCGGGAAGCTTTGCAAATTCCTGCGCCGCCAGTATAAGCGGCTGAGAATTATATTCAGCCATTAAACAAGACCCGGAATATTAACTCCGCCTGTTACCTTTTCCATCTCTGCGGCGCTTACTTCTTCGATCTGTGTGATAACAGCGTTTACGCCTGCTACGATAACGTCCTGAAGATCCTCGATAGCGTCCTTGTCAACGACCTCGGGGTTGAGCTTAACTTCCTTGAGCACCTTTGCGCCGCTCATGGTAACTTCGATCATTCCGCCTGCGGCAGAAGCTGTGAAATCTCTTGCCTCGAGTTCAGCCTGAACACGCTCAATGTCTTCCTGCATCTTCTGAGCCTGCTTTATCATGCTGTTCATGTTGTTTGCGCCTCTGTTCTGATATTCCTTGGGTAATCTTGCTTTCATTGTGGTTTTTCCTTTCGTATCTTTAAGTCGACCGACTTAATTTTTTGATTTTTTGTATTTTATTTTTACGCCCATATTTTCCGCTTTTGTAAGGAAATCGGAAACAGGGTCGTTTTCAGCTGTCTGTGCGTCTGCACCGTCATCGCCGTCAAACACCATTTTCACTTTTCTGCCGAGCACTTCTTCGGCAGTCTTTTCAAGGCGCTCCTTTGAGTCGCCCGTTGTAAGAAAATCATACTGGAACTTCTGATAGCCGCCGATAATTATCTCGTTTTCGCGCAGCGTCACTCTGACCTGACCGAGTATTGCCTGTAGTATGACCGGCAGTCTGTCGGTTATCTCGGCTACCTGCGGGTCTGTACCTGCCGAGGACTGCGGCTGAACCTTCTGCGGTTCGGGCGCTTCACGCGCTACAGGCGGTGCAGTATCCGGCTCAGGAGGCATCGGCGATGCTGGCAGTATCGGCGGTTCATCAAGGTCGAACGGCGGAGCGGTCGGCTCTGCCTGTTCGGGCGCTGTCGGAGCATCATCGTTTCCGCTACCCTCTGATAACCAATCGGGCTTGCCGCTGTTATCCTGCGGAGTGGGCTGTGACTGCTCTGTCGGCTCGTCAAGGCCGAACGGAGGGTTATCCGCGTTGTAATCGCTGTTTTCGGGTGTAACATCTCCGCCTGTGCCCTCAAATAACCAGTCGGGCTTGCCGCTGTCGGTCTGCGGTGCAGACTGCGGCTGAGCTGTCTGCTCATCAAGGTCAAACGGAGGTTCTTCGGCTTGTGCCGCACCGCTGTCAGTAGGCGGAGCATCATTTGCGTCGCCCTCAAACAGCCAATCGGGCTTGTTATCAGGGGTTTCCGGTGCCTCCGGAGCGGACGGTATATCCGCTGTATTTACCTTGTTCTCTATCTTATTTAATGTATCTTTCAGAATATCCCCGGGGGTATCGCTTGTCGGTGTAACAGGCTTGCCCGCGGGCTTTGCGGATTCTGCATATTCCGTGTTTGTCGGGGCGGCGCTTCTCGGCTGAATTTTCATTCCGCCGTCACACAGCTTGTCCAGCCTGTTTTCGAGCTTTTCAAGTCTTAACGACAGTGCCGATGTATCGCTGTCAAGACGCGGCGTGCACAGCCTTATAAGGCACATCTCGGCAACGGTCTTGCGCTTTGCCGTTTTCGGTGTTCTTGCAATGCAATCCTGGAGTATATCCATACACCGCATTATCTCACCGAGAGTAAACTCCCCTGCCTGCCGCGCGAGGTCGTTTCTCGTGCCGCTTCCTGCGGGTATCAGCGAGAAGTCGTTATTAGTCGCGGTCAGCATACACAGGTTTCTGAAGTGTGACAAAAGCTCGTCAAGAAGCAACATAAGATCCTTTGACTGATTGTGCAGTTCATCGATTATCTTAAGCGCTTCTGCGGCGCTATGCTCACGGACGCATTCCGCAAGTGCGAACAGGTGATCCGTTCCCGCGATGCCTGCGGTATTGCGGACTGTTTCTTCGTTTATATCATCGCTTACGCTTATACACTGGTCGAGCAGTGAGATCGCATCTCTCATACCGCCGTCCGATAATCGCGAAATGAGCCTTGCGGCATCCTCGGTAAGCTTTACATTTTCTTTTTGGGCTATCTCACAGAGCCTTTTTGTGCTCTCCTCGACATCAATTCTTGAAAAGCGGAACTGCTGACATCTTGACGCGATAGTCGCAGGCACTTTATGGATCTCGGTCGTGGCAAGTATGAATATGACGTGCGGCGGCGGCTCTTCTATAGTTTTCAGCAGAGCGTTGAACGCCGACGCGGAGAGCATATGCACCTCGTCTATTATGTATACCTTATACTTACATATGGTGGGAGCGTACATAACCTCATCGCGCAGAGCCCTTACATCGTCAACGCCGTTGTTTGACGCGGCGTCCATTTCGATTATATCGGGACAACCGGCGGCTATAGCCTTACAGCTTTCACACTCGCCGCAGGGATTGCCGTCAACGGGAGAAAGGCAGTTTACTGCCTTTGCCATAAGCTTTGCGCAGGTCGTCTTGCCTGTACCCCTTGAGCCTGTGAACAGATAAGCGTGAGCGGGTGTGCCAGACTTTATCTGATTTTTGAGCGTTGTGGTTATATGCTCCTGTGAAATAACTTCGTCAAAGGTGGCGGAGCGATACTTACGATATAAAGCAAGATGCATAACAGACCCTCCATAACTCTGACGACTTTCTAGGTAAACATAAAAATAGAACCTATGATTATGAGTGTAAACTTGCTGCGGCACAGGTCATAACTGCTTAATGCTGCTCGGTTCCCCGCCTGACATGGTTCACAGGACTCCCTTGCACAGGGCTTACACCCATAATCACGGGTTCTATTTCTGATACTGTACTATTGTAACATAGTTTAAACAAAAAATCAAGAGTTATTATGTTATTTTTGAATATGGGCTATGTGTGGGAGAAAAACGGCGCAAAAAATCACCCGCCTTTTACAGCGGGTGAAAGAAAATCAGATAAAGCAAAATCAGTCAGGAAATATACCAAAAAAAGAAGTGGTTGTCAAGCTTAATCGTTATCTGCCTTAAGAACGGCATTGAGCATGACCGTTGCGCCCTCGGTGCAATGCTCGGGGCTTGAATATTCGGGCTCGCAGTGCGATAAGCCGTCCTTGGACTGTACGAATATCATAGTTGTCGGGAGCATATATGCGGCGAACTGTGCGTCATGACCTGCGCCTGAATGGATATACTGGTGCTTGATGCCGCATTCCTCTGCCGCCGCCTTTACATAGCTTACGAGCTTCTTGTCCCAGTAAACCGTATCACGGTTCCATGCTCTTTCTACCTTGCAGGTACAGCCTGCCCATGTTTTTTCCTCGCACGACTTTACGATAGCCAGTACCTTTTCAAGTACCTTGGGGTCTTCGTGACGTGAGTCGAACGAGAAGTCAAAGTAATCGGGTACGCAGGTATGTACGCAGGGGTGGCATACGACTTCACCTGTTGTGTAAACAAGGTCGCTGTAGCCGAGCTTGTCGATCTCTTCATGCAGATAGCACAGAGCCTGAGATGCCGCAAGGAACGCGTCACGGCGCTTGGGCATCGGGAATGTGCCTGCGTGGGTCGTCTGACCGTAGAACTTCAGTCTGTAGTTGAACATACCGAGTACGCAGTCAACAACGCCTATATCGTTTCCCGCATCTTCAAGGATAGGACCTTGCTCGATGTGTGTTTCAAACATATACATATATCTGTCGGGTGACAGGCGGTACTTCTTATCGCCCTTGAAGCCCGACTTGTCGAGCGCTTCGCCGAATGTCGATGTATTGTCAAGGATACTCTTTGAGTTCATCATATCCTCATACCTGAACTTGCATCTGATGTCCTCAGGCAGATAATCGTAGCATACGATACCGGAGCACATCATAGCGGGAGGATAAAGCGAACCCTCTTCATTTGTCCATATCATAGCGGTGAGGGGGTGCTTGTGGGGAATGTTCTTTTCGTGTACTGTTTCGAGAACCTCCATTGCCGACATAACGCCGAGGATACCGTCATAGTTACCGCCGTTCTTTACGGAGTCGCAGTGCGAAGCCATTACGATACGCTTTGCATCGGGATCTGTGCCGGAGAGCGTTGCGTAGATGTTCGCAACATCATCTATCTCTATCTCTGCGCCGATAGCCTTCATACGCTTGATGAACTCATTACGAGCCATAATTGCCTCGGGTGAGAGTGAGTAACGTGTGATGCCGCCATGTCCCGCATCACCGAATTTGCTGAAAGTTGAGATCTTGTCCTTCATTCTGTCTAAACTGCATTCATACATTTGTACGTCATCCTTTCCTTTGTAAACAGAAACAGCGCAGAACTTTTATCGTCCTGCGCCGTTGCGGTACTTGTTTTTTCTTTACCTGTATTGTACTACCCGAAAGCCGTAAGGTCAACCGCTTTTTCGGGGTTTTGTGCTATAGCACAAGCACGTTTGTGCAAGTTTTAAAATCTCAACTTGCAAATTCAACCGAATTAAAGCGGTAAAATGCGGGACGACAGAACGTTTTTGAAACAAGTGACCGCTACAAATGCAAAAAGCTGTCCGTTTGAGACAGCTTTTCACGATGGCTATATAAAATGGGATATAGAGATCACGAATTATTCTGCGAACATGGGGGTCGAGAGGTAACGGTCGCCTGTATCGGGGAGAAGAACCACAATGTTCTTGCCCTTGTTCTCGGGGCGCTTTGCAAGCTGTGAAGCCGCATATACAGCCGCACCGGAGGAGATACCGACAAGTAAGCCCTCTTTTCTTGCAAGCGTTCTGCCTGTAGCGAATGCGTCCTCGTTCTCAACTGTGATTATTTCGTCATATATCTTGGTGTCAAGCGTTTCGGGCACGAAGCCTGCGCCGATACCCTGAATCTTATGAGGTCCTGCAACGCCCTTTGACAGTACGGGTGAGCCTGCGGGTTCAACAGCAACTACCTTGACATCGGGGTTCTTGCTCTTGAGGTACTTGCCGACACCGGAAACTGTACCGCCTGTGCCTACGCCTGCTACAAAGATATCGACCTTGCCGTCTGTATCTTCCCAGATCTCAGGACCTGTTGTATTGAAATGTGCTGTGGGGTTAGCGTTGTTTGTGAACTGGCTGGGGATAAAGCCGCCCTCTATCTGCTGTGCAAGCTCTTCAGCCTTTGCAATAGCGCCCTTCATACCCTTTGCGCCGTCTGTGAGGACGAGCTCTGCACCGTATGCCTTGAGCAGGTTGCGGCGCTCAACGCTCATGGTTTCGGGCATTGTGAGGATTATTCTGTAGCCCTTTGAAGCGGCTACTGCGGCAAGACCGATACCTGTGTTACCGCTGGTAGGCTCAATGATGACTGCGCCGGGCTTGAGTGCGCCCTTAGCCTCTGCATCGTCTATCATTGCCTTTGCAATTCTGTCCTTTACACTTCCTGCGGGGTTGAAGTACTCGAGCTTGGCGTAAATGTTTGCGGGGAGCTCGTTCAGGGCTATGTAGTTGTTGAGCTTTAATATGGGTGTGCCGCCTATAAGGTCTGTGATCTTTTCAAATGTTCTCATTGTAATTTCTCCTTTTCGATTTATAATCGGCTATACATTAAGTTTAAATTTTATTTGTTATTCTGTCGGTATAGAACCGCGTGTTGCAACAACAGTATCTATTGTGCTGTGCTATGTTGAAAATGACATCAAAATCAACATCGGAAGCCGCTAATATATCTCGTTATGTCCTTGTTCATATCCTTACCTCGTCTTCGGTTCGGTTTAATCTCTAAAAGCCTATCGACTTTGTAGGCTTTATTATATCACCGCTTTCGGGATTTGTCAAGGGGGTTTTGAAAAATTTTTTTCAAAAAATGCAAAATGTATGGATTTGAGTTTTTGAAGAGTTGGGGTTAGCGGTTTATGAGCGGTTGTCAAAGCTTTCGATTTTTTCAATGTTATCAATCTATCAATAATCAAGAATAAATCGCAACCCCATTTTTATGCCAAAAGTCTGTTAAATCGTTTTTGATAATTACAATAATATTTCGGGAGGGGCAAGCCCACTCCCCTACGAAAAAGAACAATATGATAGTTCAAATGTAAAATCGTGCAAGGATACACAGACCCGAAAGCTCTAAATTATAACGAGAATATGAAAGGATAAAGAAATTGAAGAAGTTTGATGCAGAAAATTCTTCAAAACATCTGAGCAAATACGATCTTCACCGATAGTTGGCAGAGTTTGCGCTGAGGGATGGGCAAGTAAGGCAGTTTCGGAGCGGTGCAAGTAAAAAATCCGCCGTTCTGAAACAGCGGATCGTGATATTAAATTATAATTACATTGACAGGAAATACTCATGTACCCTTGTATCGCCGTCAAGCTCGGGGTGGAAAGCGGTCACAAGCTGATTTTTCTGCCGTGCGGCAACTATCTTTCCGCCGACCTCGGAGAGCACTTCCGTATCATCGAACACCTCATCGATATAAGGCGCACGGATAAAGGTCATGGGGATAACGCCCACGCCGTCAAACTGAGCTTCGGTATGGAAGCTTCCGAGCTGTCTGCCGTAAGCGTTGCGGTTAGCAACGATAGACATTGTTTGTAGGTGCTGTGCGCTGTCGTTTGAGATCGACTTTGCAAGCAGGATAAGACCTGCGCAAGTGCCGTAAACAGGCATTCCGCTTTCGATACGGCTCTTTATGCCGTCAAAGAGGTCAAGCTCGCGGAGCAGTTTTCCCTGCACCGTGCTTTCGCCGCCGGGGATTATAAGGCGGTCGAAGCTACGGTCAAGGTCTTTTTTCTGACGTATCTCGAAGCTGTCTGCGCCGAGCCTTGCAAGTATCTTTTCGTGCTCTATGAATGCGCCCTGAAGCGCGAGAACTGCTACTGTCATTAGTTGTGTCCTTTCGGCTGAGTGGATCATGCCATATTACGGCTATCCTTTTTTATCTTTTTGCCCAGCACTTTTTTATAAATCCGCCGTTTTGCAAGCCTATATATATTACAAATGTTTTTAAAGGCGGAATTTGGGGCGGCACATTGCCGCAAAGGTCGGAATTTGAAGCGGCACATTGCCGCTTATTTGCCGCGTTCTGCCATGAGGAGGGCGATCTCCTGTTCGTTTATGCCGACCATAGCTTCGCCGAGGTCTTCTGAAAGCTCTGCGATCATCTTTGCATCTGTGTAGTTTGTTACAGCCTTTACTATAGCCGCGGCTCTCTTTGCGGGGTTGCCCGACTTGAAGATACCGCTTCCTACGAATACGCCCTCAGCGCCGAGCTGCATCATAAGAGCCGCATCGGCAGGAGTTGCAACACCGCCTGCGGCAAAGTTTACAACGGGGAGCTTGCCGTTCTCGGCAACGTACTTTACAAGCTCATAGTCGACCTGTAAGTCCTTTGCCGCCTGGTAAAGCTCGTCCTTTGACATAGATGTAAGTCTGCGGATCTCCTGCTGCATCATTCTCATATGTCTTACAGCCTGTACAACGTCACCTGTACCGGGTTCGCCCTTTGTTCTAATCATAGACGCACCCTCAGAGATACGGCGGAGCGCTTCGCCTAAGTCCTTAGCGCCGCATACAAAAGGCACGTTGAACTTTGTCTTGTCTATGTGGTACTTGTCGTCTGCGGGTGAAAGGACTTCACTCTCATCGATATAGTCAATTTCGATAGCTTCGAGTATCTGTGCTTCTGCAAAATGACCGATACGGCACTTTGCCATAACGGGGATAGTTACCGCGTTCTGGATACCCTTTATCATAGCGGGGTCGCTCATTCTCGCAACACCGCCTGCGGCACGGATATCTGCGGGGATACGCTCAAGCGCCATAACCGCACAAGCGCCTGCCTCCTGAGCTATTCTCGCCTGCTCGGGAGTTGTTACGTCCATTATTACACCGCCCTTTAACATCTGGGCGAGGTTCTTGTTGAGTTCATATCTTTCGTTTGACATTGTTGAAACTTCCTTTCCTGTCGGGTTGAATTTGATCTGTATACATATTGTATATCCCGTCAGCCCCTGTTGCAATTCAACAGTTTCAACGGAGTTTTCAACAATTTTTGTTTAATATAGGTTTTTTACATAAACCTTACAGTTGATTTTTGTTTATATTTCACAAACGCTTTAGCGCAGTGAATTAACAGCAAATTACAGTATCGTCAAAACAGCAGGATCAATACCTCGGAGAATTGTCGGTTTTGGTGATTATGTAGAAAAAGAAGAATGTGCAGTGAATTTCAGCTTGTGTAAAAAACTATTTTTAGCAAAGCAGAGAGTTATTCTTCTGATGAATGTTAACGAAAGTAATCGAGAAAATAAAAACGTTGATAGCAAACGATCCCTCAGTCTTGGCGGCAGATAAAGTTTTTACCTTTTTGGGATGTTGCGGATATCGCTGATCCTAGCGACATTTAACACAAGTGAGCCTTGCCGCAAGCCAGCTCCCTTTAGCAAGGGAGCCAAGAATCAGTGCTTATCAAGGGCGTGTAATTTCTTTTGAAATGATAGGGGTTGTCAGCGGCAACCTGCCGCCGCCGTCAACACAGCAACTGTTTTCTCAACCCCTCCAGTATCTTCTTTTCCCTGCGCGACACCTGTACCTGCGTCATTCCGAGTATCTCGGCGGTGCGGCTCTGGGTGCACTCCTCGCTGTAGCGAAGTATTATAAGCCTGCGGTCAAGCGGCTCAAGGCGGGAAACAAGCTGTCGCAGAGCCATTCTGTCAAGCGCTTTGGGCTGTTCGGGCTCGACAGGCAGGTCAAAAGTACCCTCGTCGTTATCCTCGTCATCGTAATTGCTGAGAGAAAGCGGCGGGAGTGACGCTCCGAGGGCAAGCGACGCTTCTTCCGGGGTTATCCCGAGCCGTTCGGCAAGCACGGAAATATGCGGCTCTTCACCGTTTTTTATAAGCTCGTCACGCAGTCGGCAGATCTTCAGCGACAGCTCCTTTAGCCCTCTGCTCACCTTGATAGTTCCGCCATCGCGGAAAAGCTGTTTTATCTCTCCCATAATTACCGGCACGGCATAGGTGGAGAACTTAAGCCCGCGGCTTTCGTCAAAGTTGTTGCCCGCCTTGACAAGTCCGACACAGCCCGCAGAAAACAGCTCCTCGTATTCTATTCCGCGATCCTTGAAGCGGCTCGCTATAGAGTGCACAAGAGCAAGATGCTCGGTTATAAAAGAGTTGTCCCTGTCGGTGCTCATTTCAGCTCCTTTTTGTTAAGCCTGAAAATCAGGGTGACGCTCGTGCCCTTTCCGGGCTTTGACGATACCTTCACCTTGTCGCAACAGCTCTCCATCACCGCAAAGCCAAGTCCGCTCCGCTCAAGCTCGGGCTTTGTGGTGAAAAGCGGTTCCATAGCCTTTTTGATATCCTCTATGCCACAGCCTTTATCGGTTATCTTTATGTATACTTCATCATCTTTTATACGAGCGGTTATATTTATAAGACCTACCGTTTCACTCTCCGCATAGGCGTGGACAACGCAATTTGTCACTGCCTCGGACACCGCCGCCTTTACTCCGCCAAGCTCGTCCAGTGTCGGGTCAAGCTGTGAAACAAAAGCGCCGACAGCCGCCCTGGCGTAGCTCTCGTTACGCGACAGGGCGGGCACGGTCAGTTTTACATAATTATCGCACTTCATTTTTATTCCTCCGTTTTCTTGCCGCTTATGATAAGCCTTGAAAGTCCCGCTACCTGCAATATCCTGCGGACGGACGGTGACGGGTTCTTGACCGCGATACCGCCGCCGAGCGACTCCATAATACGCTGTCTGCCGAGTATAAGTCCTATCCCCGAGCTGTCCATAAAGCTTACCCCCGACATATCCAGAATAAGCATAGTCGGCATAAGGTGTTCAAGCTCGGGGTCTATCTGCATGCGTACACCCGCCGCCTCGCAGTGGTCAAGCTCGCCGCTTATCACGGCGGTGATGCTTCCGTTTCGTTTTATCATTTCAACACTCGTATAAAGCTCCCCTTTCATCGCGTTATGCTGTATGCTGACAGCTTGTATTTTATACCGCGTGAGGTGAGAAACGTGTCGGAACAAGGAAGGGCAATACAAATGAATAATGAATGATGAATAATGAATAATTGTGGTTGCGCTTTCTTGCAGTCGTTTATGGTCGCTGCATCCTTGCAGCGACTTTGTGCGACTGCTGTGAAGCGTCCTTGCTTCCAGCGCGGATTTTGAATTTGGAATAGTGCGGAAAAAGAGGTTGCGCTCCTTTTAAAATTTAATGTAATATTATAATCTGATGAAAGTCCGGCAAAGAGCTATCCCTCTCCAATTTGACAACAGCAAGCTACATATGCTATAATACACTTAATTGTATAAACAAAATGGGGCAGAATACGCAATGCGCAGTTTACCCTGATATAAAGACAGAAAATACAGGAGTTTTTATGCAGACTAAAACTTTATGCAAATTCTCGCGCATACCGCAGACGGTGTGCCGTATCGCCTTATCGGCGGCTATTTTTACAGGCATACTTGTTGTGATGGTTTTTGCGCTTGCGCTTATAGCAAACGGAATGATAACACTGCCGTCGGCTGTGATAAGAGTTGTCGGCAAGGGAAGTATATTTGTGTCCGACCTTTCGGCGCTTACAATGCTGTTTTTCTCAGCGGCAAGCCTGCTGTTCGGACTGGGACTTATACTTCTGAGCACGGCAAGACTGTGTCCCGCCGCGGCATCATATGTATACAGACTTTTCTCGTCCGTTAAAGAATGAAGCTGAAAAACGTTATCCGCTTCCGCCATATGCGCGTGCAGAAGCTGAGCACGGTTCAGGTGCTTATCCGCGTGTTCTTCCTGTCAGGCTCGGTGTGCCTTATCGCGGCGCTGTGTTGCGCGATATTTCTCGATAAGGACTACAGAAGCTCTGTAAAGCGCGGCTCGCAGAGCTTTCCTTTTACCGAATTTCTGACGGTGGAAACAACGGATATACCGGTGTACATAACGCGGTCTGCCGATGATATGATACACGTTTCGTATGTCAGCGACACCGAGGTCGAGGTGTATGACGACGGCGGGCGGCTTGTGATAGAACAAGTACCCGGCTTTGTGATAACGCTGTTCACCCGTGAGCAGTTCAGCTACAGGATAGAAATTCAGCTGCCGGATAAGCCGTTTGCAAGCCTTAACCTCTATTCAGCGTCCACCGACCTGCACTGCTGTGCGGTAAGCGGGTATATGGTGAATATCAGGTGCAAGAGCGGCAGTGCGGAAATCGAGCGGCTGTCCTGCACGGGTACGCTTGATATCGAATGCGACAGCGGCAGGATAGATATGTATATAGATGAATTTTCGGGCGGTAAGCTTGTAAACTCATCGGGAAGCATAGACATCGACTTTGCCGGGGACGCAGATACGGTGATCTCTCCCGGCACACGGTGCTATGTCAACGGACTTGCCGCTATGAGTGACGGCAGAGCCGCAGAAAAAGACGATCTCGGGATAACCTCGCCCTCGGGCAGAGTAAGAATAAATACAAATGTAAAGCAGGCTCAGTAACGCGGCAAAGCCGCAATATGAAAGGATATGTATTATGAATAACGCAAAGCAGACTTTTACTATCACTATTCCGTCAAAGACAGGGTATATGGATCTTACGGAAGATGTAATGGAGTGCGTGAGAAGATCCAATATCAGAAACGGTATCATAACAGTTTCGTCTATGCATACTACCGCCTCTGTGTTCACCGCGACAAACGACCCCGAGGCACTGAACGGATACCTCAAATACTATGAAAAGGTATCTACCCTTGCGGAAGAGCCGCTCAGGGCGGCTATCTGCCATCAGCTTGCGGGCGGCTCGGTGACTGCGGCTATCTGCGACAGCGAGATATCACTCGGGCTTTCGCAATACATAATATATATGGACTTTGACGGAGAACGTGAAAAGACGGTAGAGATAAATATAGTCGGAGAATAAGATGATTTCAGTAGTAATACCTGCGTATAACGAGCAGGAGAATATACCTGCCGCCGCCGAAAGGCTTGGCGGCATATTAGCGCCGCTTGATGACTATGAGCTGATTTTTGTTGACGACGGCTCAAGGGACGGCACATGGGAGCTTATAAAACAGCTCGGCGAAACGGACGAGCATATAAGAGGGCTTCATTTTTCGAGGAATTTCGGCAAGGAGGGCGCTATCTTTGCGGGGCTTAAAGCCGCAGACGGCGACTGCGTTGCGGTGATAGACTGCGATTTACAGCACCCGCCCGAGCTTCTTGAAAAGATGTACACCGCGTGGAAGAACGGCGCGGAGGTAGTCGAAGCCATAAAAGCGTCAAGGGGCAAGGAGGGCATAGTATACAAGCTCTTCGCAAAGACCTTTTACCGTATGATGAAGAACAGCTCAAACATTGAGCTGGACGGCGCAAGCGACTATAAGCTTATGGATCGCAAGGTGGTAGACGCGCTGAACGAAATGCCCGAAAGGCTGACATTCTTCCGTGCGCTTTCAAGCTGGGTAGGATTCAGGACAGAGCGTGTCGAATTTGACGTTGCGCCGAGAAACGCCGGCAAAACCAAGTGGTCGTTCAGAAAGCTGTTCAGGTATGCTTTAAGCTCGATAACCAGCTTTACGAATGTGCCTATGCACATCATCACCTGGTCGGGTATACTATTCTTCTTATTCGCTGTGATACTTGCAGTACAGACGATAGTCAACTTCTGTACGGGGACAGCGGCGGACGGCTTTTCGACCGTTATACTCCTGCTTCTGATAATAGGCAGTATACTTATGCTCGGTATCGGAATTATCGGATACTATCTGAGCAAGATATACGAAGAGATAAAACAGCGCCCGAGATATATAGTAAGTGAAGAGTCGGGACACAGACAAAAATGTGAGGACGAAAAATAATGGCTTCTTTCAGAGAAAAAATGCTGTCATTCAGGCACTTGTGCTATAAGAACGGTTATCTGTTCGCGGCATTTCTTATCCCTGTGATACTAATGGGTATAGCGTATGTCACGTTCGGCATATACCCTTTCAGCGAAAAGTCGGTGCTGTCGCTTGACCTCAACGCGCAGTACGTTTTCTACTATGACTATGTGCATGACGTAATAGGCAACGGTGAAAGCCTGATGTACTCGTGGAGCAGAAACCTGTCGGGCGAGTTTATGGGCATCATCGGCTACTACCTTGCAAGCCCGTTCAACATACTGGTGTGGATATTCCCGCGCAGTATGATAACCGAGGGTCTGCTCACAATGATACTGGCAAAGTTCGGTGCGTGCGGTGTCGCTTTTGCACTGTTTGCGCATAAGTCGCAGAAGCTGTCAAAGACCACTGCGGCTGTGTTTGCGCCGATGTATGCCATGTGTGCGTATATGGTGGTACAAACCATGGACCCTATGTGGCTTGACTGCGTTATCGCCCTGCCGCTTATCTGCTGGGGCATAGATTCGCTGATAAAGGAAAACCGCTTCCGACTGCTTATCGGCTCGCTTGTGTATGCATTTGTGTCAAACTTCTACATAGGCTTTATGGCGGCGATATTCTCGGTGCTGTACTTTATCTGCCGTTACTTCTCGCTTGAAACCTATACAGGCAACACCGGAGCGGGCATAGTAAAGAAATTTGTCACAAAGGGTGCATTCTTCGGGGTATGCGGAATAGTATCGGCTATGATGAGCGCATTTATGATACTGCCCGTATACAATTCATTACAGAACGGCAAGTTCAGCTTTACCGAGCCGGACTATTCGCTTGCGACAAACTTTGATATTGCCGATGTAGCAAGAAAGCTGTTCCCCAACACTTACGACACGGTAAGAATGGAAGGACTGCCGTTTATATTCTGCGGCTCGCTGGCTTTAGTCCTCGCGGCGGGATTTTTCTGCTGTAAGGCATATCACTTCAAGAAGAAGCTTGCGGCAGGCACGCTTATCGCACTGCTGACGGTAAGTATGTATATCCGTCCTGTCGATATGATATGGCACGGCGGACAGATGCCGAACTGGCTGCCTTACCGCTACTCGTTTATGCTGTCGTTTGTGATAGTGGCACTTGCGGCACACTGCTTTGAACAGCTGAAAGAAGTCAGGGCAAGGACGATAGGAGCAATTACGCTGAGTTATATTGTTCTTATAATATACACCGAGGCGCAAGACACGTTTATAGCTACGCTCGGTAGTGAAGGCAGAGAGGTATTCGACGGCATAACCGTTGCGCTCCCGGCTATAGCATTTATGGCGGTTGCGGGAATTGCCGTATTTGCGGTAAGGCATTACGGCGGCGGGAAAAACATATCAAAGACAGGCGTTATCCTTGTGACGGCGGTCATATGCGCGGAGCTTTGCTTCAACACCACAAACACGCTCACAAAGATGCACCAGGATATAACATTCTCGACAAGGGACAGCTACTTAAGCGTTATACTTCCTCTGCGTGAAAAGGTTGAGGAGATAAAGGAGCAGGACGACGGCTTCTACAGGATAGAAAAAAACTTCTTCCGCTCGGTAAACGACCCGATGGCGGTAAATATGTACGGTCTGTCGCATTCGAGCAGTACACTGAATGCAAAGGCTATAGATATGCTGGGATATTTCGGCTTCACATCAAACGGACATTATTCGAGATTTTCGGGTAACACTCCGCTGACAAGCGATATCTTCGGCGTTAAGTACATTCTTGATTGTCCGGGTGAATCGACCGCGAACATAAAATCTGCGGACGATATAACCGTTACCGAAAACAAGGACGCTCTGCCGGTAGGCTATCTTGTAAACAGTAAGGTATCATCGCTTGAGCTGTCAAAGTATGACGTATTCGACAATCAGAACAAGTTGCTGAACGCCATGACAGGCGGCAACAGGGAGTTCTTCACGGTGTTCTCCGCAGACGGCGAGCCTTATGCCGAAAACTGCAAGAAGGGCTCGTTTGAAAACAGTCATATCGGATTTACGGAAGCTACGGGTGAAGCAAGCGTAAGCTATACTATTACCGTTCCGAAGAGCGGCGAGGTGTATATGTTCCTGCCGACCGACTATCAGCGCGAGGCATCACTCTATGTCAACGGAGCATACAAGGGTATATGCTTTGAGAGCGACAATCATAATATAAAGGATCTCGGCAAGTTTGAAAAGGACGAAAAGGTCACTGTAAAGCTTGTACTCAAGAAGAGCGACCTTTATTTCAGAGAGCCGCAGTTCGCCGTTTATAACGAGGACGCGGAAACGGCGGCAATAGCTCAGATGTGGGAAAAGAACGCCGATACAACAGTCGAAAAGGTAAGTCAGACAGATATACGCTTTACAGTAAACGCGAAGAGCGGCGATATGCTGTTCACGACTATACCCGCCGAAAAGGGCTGGACGGTGTATGTTGACGGCGTAAAGACCGATTACGGCACGGCGCTTAACGACGCACTTATGACAGTAGAGCTGTCCGAGGGCGAGCACGTTGTCGAATTTAAATTCTTTGCGGCGGGGCTCGGCACAGGACTTATACTGACTTTTGCCGGCACAGCGATATTTGTCGGAATGATACTGATATATCTCAGAATTAAAAAGCCTGTAAAGCTGTCAAAGGCTGTAAACAGCACCGCAGATATTGACAATAACGAAACTGATGATATAATAGAAAACGATATATCCGAAAAATCGGAGGACGAAGAATGATACTTGCAGTAGATGTCGGCAATACAAATATAGTTTTCGGCGGCTTTGACGATAAAGGTGAGTTGTGCTTTATATCAAGGCTCAACACACAGGTTTCAAGAATGGAAGACCAGTATGCGATAAAGCTCAGGGATATACTGTCCCTTTACGGCTTTGAAAATGCGGCTATAACCGGCTGTATTATTTCCTCTGTCGTATCGCCTATCACGCCTATTCTCGAAAAAGGTATAGAAAAGCTCTGCAACGTAAAACCTATAGTTGTATCGCCTGGTATAAAAACGGGACTGAATATAAAGATAGATGACCCGTCCGTACTCGGCAGTGACCTTGTATGCGGCGGTGTTGCGGCGAAGAACAAGTATCCTATGCCATGCATATTCATAGATGTAGGAACGTGCCTTAAGATATTCGCCCTTGACAAGAGCGGCGCAATTCTCGGCGGTGCGATAGCTCCCGGACCGAGATTATCATTCGAGGCGCTTTCCGGCAAGACGGCATCTCTGCCGCTTATCGGTGCGGAATCCGTCAAAAAGATGATAGGTACAAACAGCCCCGACAGTATGCGTGCCGGAGTTATCGGCGGCATTGCCTGCATGATAGACGGTATGATAGAGCGGTACGAGGAAGAGCTCGGGGAAAAGGCGACAATAGTCGCAACAGGAGGTTATGCAAGCCTTATAGCTCCGCTTTGCAGGCGTGAGCTGACGGTCGATCCCGACCTTGTATTAGAGGGTCTGCATATTATCTACAAGAAAAATCAGAAGAAGTAAACGGCATTGTGGACGGAACCTACAGATATTATTTCTGCGGTTACCGGCTGTAAGCAAATTCTGAATTGCAGATGATATGTAAAATATACAACCCTGCGAGGTACTCACTGACAAGGAGACTTCAGCAAAGGAGATTTTTATGTCAAACGCAAACAACACACTTGCATCTACAAAAAACAAAACGATGATGCTCACAACAATGGGACTGCTGACAGCTATAGTAGTCGTATTACAGGCTATGGCTATAGCGATCCGTTTCGGCGTATTCAACATTACGCTCGTACTCGTTCCGATAGTGGTCGGTGCGGCTCTCTACGGCTGGAAGGCGGGCGCATGGCTCGGCTTTGTATTCGGCGTGGTCGTACTGTTTACAGACGCAGGAGCTTTTCTTGCGATAAACGTTCCCGGAACGATAATTACAGTACTTTTAAAGGGCACTCTTGCAGGTGCCGCCGCAGGACTTATCTACAGCCTGCTCAGCCGCAAGAATGACATTCTCGGAGTAATAGGTGCGGGCATTGTGTCCCCGATAGTGAATACGGGCATTTTCCTTTTAGGCTGCCTTGTATTCTTCTATGACACTATTGCTCAGTGGGCAGCAGGCGCAGGCTTTGAAAATGTCGGCGTATATATGGTGACCGCATTTGTAGGACTTAACTTTGTTGTAGAGCTTGCGATAAATCTGGTACTCAGCTCGGCTATCGTGCTGATACTCAAGGTCGCTAAGAAGCACATTAAAAAATAAAATAAACGAAGGGCGAAAAAATGGACAACAATTATTTAGCCGAGCTTCTGTTCGGTGACATCAAGACGACACCCGAGGATATGTTTGCAAAATATCCTGCAAGAACACTTCCCGACAAGGCGGCTGTGACAAGATTTGCACCCAGCCCCACAGGCTTCATGCACATAGGCGGACTGTATGCCGCACTTATTTCAATGTGTATGGCAAGGCAGTCGGACGGCGTATTCTATCTGCGTCTTGAAGACACCGACAAAAAGCGTGAGATCGAACACGGCGCAGACGAGATAATCACTTCTCTTGCGCAATACGGCGTATGCTTTGATGAGGGTGCCGCCGCTGACGGCGAGCCTGAAAAGGGCAACTACGGTCCGTACAGACAGAGCATGAGAAAAGAGATATATCAGACCTTTGCTAAGGATCTTGTAAAGCGCGGTCTTGCATATCCGTGCTTCTGCTCAGCCGAGGAGCTTGACGAAATAAGAAAGGCACAGGAGGCCGAAAAAGCCGATATGGGCTATTACGGCAGTTATGCAAGGTGCAGAGATCTGTCCATAGAAGAGATAGAAGCCAACATAAAAGCAGGCAAGGAGTATGTTCTGCGTTTACGCTCTGACGGCAACGCGGAGAACAAGATAACCTGCCGTGACCTTATCCGCGGCAATATCGAAATGCCCGAAAACATAATGGACGTTGTACTCTTAAAGTCGGACGGTATTCCTACATACCACTTTGCACACGTTGTAGACGACTTCCTTATGGGTACGACGCACGTTATAAGAGGTGACGAGTGGATAAGCTCATATCCTCTGCACGAACAGCTCTTCAGAGCAAGCGGACTTAAAATGCCGAAGTATGCTCACATCGCCCCGATAATGAAGCTTGACGGCGGCGAGAACAAGAAGAGAAAGCTCAGCAAGAGAAAAGATCCCGAAGCCAGCGTTTCGTTCTACTCAAAGGCAGGCTTCCCTGTTCAGTCGGTGCTTGAATACCTTATGACTATCGCAAACTCGAACTATGAGGAGTGGAGAATGAAGAACCCTGACGCAGATATGTCGGAGTTCAAGTTCAAGCTTGAAAAAATGCCTGTCAGCGGCGCGCTGTTCGATATGGATAAGCTTGCAAGCGTAAGCCGTGACGTTATCTCAAAGATGAGCGAGGAAACGCTCTTTGACGAGATAAGCGTATGGGCAAAGGACAATGACGAAAAGCTGAACGCCTATATCACAGCTTCGCCCGAAAAGTTTAAGGAAAGCATAAAGCTCTGGAAATATAACGGCAAGAAGGTCCGCAAGGATATAGCCAAGTGGAGCGATCTGTCGGAGATGTTCCCCTACCTTTACGGTGACGGTGTGGACGGCTATGAATTTGACGAAAAGCTGACTGCCGATGAGCGCAAGGAGTTCCTCAACGCTTATATTTCAGCCTATGACCACAGCGTTGACAGCAGTGCATGGTTTGACGGTGTAAAGGCTGTAGGCGAGCCCTTAGGCTTCTGCCCCAACATCAAGGAATACAAGGCTAACCCCGACGCATACAAGGGTTCGGTTGCGGACGCGTGCGGAATACTGAGAGTTGCTATTACAGGCAGGAAAAACTCGCCCGATCTGTATACTATTATGCAGATGCTCGGCGAAGAGGAAACGCTGAAAAGGCTTAATGAGGCTGTGAAGGCTGAATAAGGGTCAAAAGGTATTAAGTTAATAGATAAACCCGCTGTTTTGTGACGGCGGGTTTTTGGTTGTGCGATTGTTTTGACAGTGTGTGGAAAAATTGTGCTGTTATTAAAATTTATGTGATATTGCAGTTTGTCGAAATTTTAAGAAAAGTACTTTCAACAAAATATAATATCACATTGAGTTTTAACAGAAGTACTACTTGCCCATTTGCACTATTTCTCGGCTCCCCTCGAAAAAGGGGAGCTGTCACGGCTTGAGCTTGTTTTTCGCTTTAAGCTTCTGCTTCAGGTAGTGTATTTCAGTATATAATCAACTTCTCCGTGCCGTGACTGAGGGGATTGAAATTGATAGGAGCATTATCATATAAAACTTCTGAGCTTTCACAATCCCCTCAGTCTTGACAACAGTACTTGATATTGCCAATAAAGGGTTATTTCTATCGCTGAACAAGTGAAAATCTATGTGTTTTTTGCCTTGTTGTCAATCCAGCTCCCCTTTTTCGAGGGGAGCCAAGTGTGATAGTTCTTTGCCGAACTTTCTACAAAATATAATATCACATTGAGTTTTAACAGAAGTGCTACTTGCTCATTTGCGCTATTTCTCGGCTTATGAACGCTCTGTTGGTTTTGCGTCTTTTGCAATGATGTTAATTTTTAGGAATAATATTAAACGCAAGCCAAAAAACAAACGCATAACTCTCGACAAAGATTTTATTTTTTCAGCAAAATATTAAAATCCGCCGTTCAGCAAGAACAGCGGATTTTTGTATAAATAAATTTAATTAGCAGTAGCATATTGCCACCGCCGGTAACGGAGGTTAAACATACTGCCAACCGTCAGAACGGCGAATTTGAAGCGGGTCACACCCGCCGCCCGCCGCTATTTGAGGTATTTGGCGACATCGGCGGTGGGGGCGGTGGTTTCGGGGGCGGGATCGCCCGAGCAGTCAAGTACATAGCCGCCGACAGAAACACCGACTATTTCTCCGCTTGCGTCAAGCGTCAGCGTGTAGCCGTTTTTGTCTGCCGTGCCGCTTAATGTAAGGCTGTCACTACCCTGCTTTGCGGTGACATTTCCCGATACTCCCGCATCGTCAATACAGCCTGTAAGAAGCTCTGCCGCGGTGGCGAACTGCGGGGAGCTTTCGCTGTAACTATACTCTATGCCGTCAAGGCTGTACTTTACTGTCGTTCCGTCATCTGTTACCGTAAGACCCTTTACGCTGTCGGGAGAGGTAAAGCTTACGGTCCATACCTTGCCGCTACGCTCAAGGCTCACCTCGGCGGTAATATCCTCGCAGGTAAGCCTGCCGCTGAGGGTGATGTCGCCGCTGAGATCAGGGAGCTCCGCCTTGTCTACTGCTTTGCAGGAAGCGCAGATAAGGCAGGCTGAAAGTGCTATAGGAATGATAATTCTTTTTTTCATAATACGTCGTCCTTTTGATAAGATAGGACAACGCCGGCGCTCAGGCTATACCGTAAAATTCACGCAGGATATACGGATAGAGCGCAGGTAGCTCTGACGGCAATATTCCGCTCATACTTCTGTCGCGCGCCGCATACTGTGCGGAAAGACCGAAAAGATATGCGCCCAGCCGCACGGCATTCTTTGTTTCTATGCCCTGTGCCAGCAGCCCGCCGATCGTTCCGGCGAGCGTATCTCCGCTTCCGCCCTTTGCCAGAGCCGCATTGCCGCTCATGTTGACTGCCGTGAAGCCGTCCGGGGCGGCATATACCGAATATGCGTCCTTAAGCAGAATATGCACGCCGTACTTTTCGGCAAAGTCTTTTGCCGCGCTTAGCTTGTTACGCAGGATATACGCGGTATCAAGCCCGCTGAGGCGGCTGAATTCCTTTATATGAGGAGTGAGTATGAGCCTGCCTGTGTTGTCCCTCAGCTCATTTATATGCGGGGCAAGAGAATTTATGCCGTCCGCGTCAATTACTACAGGACAGTCGGTATTTTCGATAAGGCTTTTAAGCAGACGGTAGGTTTCATCGCTGTTTCCGACACCGCAACCGAACAATATCGCCGAGGCGGTCTGCGCGTTTTTGCACAGCTTGTCGGCGCAGTCGGCTGTCAGCGCTTTACTGCCAAGCGGCAGATAGATGCACTCGTGCAAGGTGTTAGCTACGCTTGAAGTTACCTCGCTTACGGACGCTAATGTCACAAGTCCCGCGCCTGTCCTCAGGGCGGCGTTAGTCGACATCCACGCCGCTCCGATGCAGTTTTCACTGCCTGATACGTTAAGCAGTCTGCCGAATGTGCCTTTGTGGGTTATGCGACTGCGGTTGACAAAATATGACACTAAAGAGTCACCGTTAAGCTCGGCATCGTACTCGGTGTAACAACTCTCGGATATGCCTATGTCGAGCAGGACGATATCGCCCGAATATTCACTGCACGGTACATAAAGCTGACCTGTCTTTACCGCGCCGAGAGCAAATGTCATATCGGCACGGAATGAATATTCATCGGCACTGCCGTCACTTGCGTTACAGCCCGAGGCGATATCCGCAGAAAAGCGCAAAGCCGCGCTCTCGTTGCAGTAGGAGAACAGCCGCCTTATATCGGGGTGAAGCTCGCCGTGAAAGCCTGTGCCGTATACGCAGTCGGCAATAACGCCGCACTTTGCGATTTCGGTCAGCACGTTTTCGGGCTCATCGGGGTAGCTTAATATGCTTTCGTAATCGGCGCGGTACTCTTCACAGCATTCTTTGGCAAGGTCGGTCTTGGGGGCTGAGCCTGTCAAAATTATAATCGGCGTGAAGCCGCGCTTGCGGAGGTTATGGGCAAGTGCAAAGCCGTCACCGCCGTTGTTGCCGCTTCCGACAAGTACGGCTGTACGGCAGGGCTTTGCTATGCGCGAAATGTGACGCGCGATCGCAGAGCCGACATTACGCATAAGTACGCCGCAGGACGTACCCTTTTTTTCGCACATTGCTTCGGCTGTTTTCATCTGAGCAGGAGTTACTACAAATTGTTTTGACATACATATTTCCTTTCAGAAAATGGCAGGTGAGAATATACCTCCCTGCCATCTGCCTACCGACAGTCGATGTCGGTATCAATTTCAGTTGTTTTTGTTATCGTTATTTTTGTCCCTGGACTTTTTATCCTTGACAAAAATCTTTTTGATGTCCTTGATATCATGCTTTTCCTTTTCCTTTTTCATATAAGGCGGGTGGGGGAAATACACAGGCTCGTTGGTTTCGGCATCTATGTGATGAATGTCGCGGTAATCGTTGGAGTCGGACGGGAGCTCTTTCTTTTCAAGGCGGTTTTTAACTCTGTTCTTTGTGAAGCTGTAGATAACAGCGAACAGCGGGATACCGATGATAAGTCCGACAAATCCGAACAGTCCCTGACCGACAAGCATACCGAATATTACCCAGAAGCTTGAAAGTCCGGTAGAGTCGCCGATTATCTTAGGAGCGAGGACGTTACCGTCAACATTCTGGATTATTACTACCATAATGGTGAAATAGATGCACTGGATGGGGTCAACGAGGACGAGCAGCAGCATACACGGAATGTAGCCGATAAACGGTCCGAAATACGGTATAATGCAGGTGATACCCATTATAACGCCGCAGAGTACGGCATACGGCATATTGAAGATGCTCATAAGCAGGACGTAGACCATACCGATTATCAGGCTGTCGAGGATCTTACCTGTGATGAACTGACCGAAGGACTTGTTTACTTCACGCGTACTGTTTATTATCTTGGTTGCTACTTTCGGCTTGAACAGGCAGTAGAGCACCTTTTTGAACTGGGCGGCAAAAAGCTCTTTGCTGTTAAGGAAGTAGATAGCTATTACAAAGCCTAGCAGAAGGTTCATCAGAACGCTGATTATGTTCATAACGTTTGACGAGATCAAATTCCAGATATTGTTCATCTGAGGGAGGAGCTCGGTAGACAACCAGCTGTTGAGCATATCGGAAATGCCGCCTGTGAACTGGAGGACATACGCCTCGACATCGGGGTAGTTTCTGAGCGTCTGTGATACCCAGTCGCTCACCTGTGTGACATAGGTCGGCATATTGTTTACAAGCATTGTGATAGTGTCTATCAGCTGAGGGAGCAGTACCCAGATTATGCCCGTGACTACAAGCAATGCAAGTATCATGGTGATGGCAACGCTCATCACCCTTGCGACCTTACGGACGGGGAAGGTTTTGGGCGGGGGCTCTTCGCCCGGGTGCTCACGCTCGAATTTTTCGCGCTTTTTATCCTGAATGGTATAGAACAGTCTGCGCAGGCATGGCTTTTCGATAAAAGTCGCTATCGGGCAGAGGATATAAGCAATGACAAAACCGTAAAGTACGGGTGTCAGGATAGATAAGAATGAGAATATGCCGTCAAGTATTTCCTTGATCTGTGACAGACCGAGGAAAAATACGATAGCGGCGGCGATAACGAGGAATGCGGTCACTCCCCAGTAGAGATATTTCTTATCCCATTTGAAATTCATTACATCACACCTTTATTATAATTGTGCCGCTCTGCCAGCTTCACGGTATGCGGAGCTTTCTATCGGCACTGTCGGGCAACCTTGCCCATTTTGGAAGTTACTGCTTTTATTATAGAATTATCGGCGGAAGTTGTCAAGGGTATACGACGAAAAGTGCACAAATGTATGCGGATATGGAAGAATAAAAACGACACTGCATACGGTTAGGTAAATTCGTCAATTTTCATAGGTTCTGCGGACTTATTTTTGCGCTGTAAAGGACTTGACAAGAGGCGCTTATAAAGGTATAATTAAATCAATAGTAAGCGTCTGCTGTAGTTGTGTTTGCAGTAGGCTTAATTTTTAACCGCATACACGGAATACTCTGAGGCAAGCATCATTTAATCAAGATTAAAGTACGTTTGCCTCAAAGTTATTCCGGGGTTGCGTTGCACAAAGGTGCAGGAAAGGAAAGGTAAAACTATGGCTTTTATTTACTCTGAGCCCTCACACACATTCGGCGAGTATCTTCTCGTACCGGGTTATTCGTCTTCAAAGTGCATACCTGCAAATGTATCACTGCGTACACCCGTTGTCAAGTTCAAAAAGGGCGAGGAAAGTTCTATCTATATGAATATTCCTCTGGTATCGGCTATCATGCAGTCCGTATCCGATGACAAGATGGCAGTCGCTCTTGCAAAGGAGGGTGGCATATCTTTCATTTACGGTTCGCAGTCTGTTGAAGATGAGGCGGCTATGGTAGCAAGAGTAAAGAGCTACAAGGCAGGCTATGTAAAGAGCGACTCCAACCTCGCTCCCGATATGACGCTTGCCGATGTGCTTGAACTCAAGGCTAAGACAGGTCACTCGACAATGCCCGTCACAAGCGACGGCACAGAGCACGGAAAGCTGTTAGGTATTGTAACAAGCCGCGACTACAGAGTTTCAAGAATGGCTACAGATACAAAGGTATCTACATTTATGACACCTTTTGAAAAGCTCATAACCGCTCCCGCAAGCACAACACTTAAGGAAGCAAACGATATAATCTGGGAGCACAAGCTCAACTCACTCCCCATAGTTGACGATAACGGCGTGCTTATGTACTTCGTATTCAGAAAGGACTATGAACAGCACAAGGAAAACAAGAACGAGCTTCTCGACAGCAAGAAGCGCTACATAGTAGGCGCAGGTATCAACACAAGAGATTACGCGGAGCGTGTTCCGGCTCTTGTAAACGCAGGCGCTGACGTTCTGTGTATCGACAGCTCAGAAGGTTACTCCGAGTGGCAGAAGCTGACCATCGACTGGATCCGCGCAAATTACGGCGACAGTGTTAAGGTCGGTGCAGGCAACGTTGTTGATAAGGAAGGCTTCCGCTTCCTCGCAGACTGCGGCGCAGACTTTATAAAGGTAGGTATCGGCGGCGGTTCTATCTGTATTACCCGTGAGCAGAAGGGTATAGGCAGAGGACAGGCTACAGCTCTTATCGAGGTATGCGAAGAACGTGACAGATACTTTGAGGAAACAGGTGTATATATCCCTGTATGCTCAGATGGCGGTATCGTTCACGATTACCATATGACGCTGGCACTTGCAATGGGTGCTGACTTTATGATGCTCGGCAGATACTTCTCACGTTTCGATGAATCTCCCACAAACAAGCTGTTCGTCAACGGCAGTTATGTAAAGGAGTACTGGGGCGAAGGCTCTAACCGTGCAAGAAACTGGCAGAGATACGATATGGGCGGCGACAAGAAGCTCTCGTTTGAAGAGGGCGTTGACAGCTATGTTCCTTATGCAGGCAGCTTAAAGGACAATGTTACACGCTCACTGTCAAAGGTTCGTTCTACAATGTGCAACTGCGGCTGTCTTAACATTCCCGACTTCCAGAAGAACGCAAAGCTCACTCTTGTTTCTTCTACAAGTATTGTCGAGGGTGGCTCACACGACGTTATCCTCAAGGAAAACCGCGGCGCTCGCAGCGAATAAGCGGCGGGGCGCCGCTGACAATTCGCCGTTCTGTCTGTTGCCGACAGGCGACAGTTACGTTACCGGCGGACTTAATATGCTACTGCATATTCAATTAAGACATAATTAGAGGATACTGCAAACTGTTTAGGTTTGCGGTATCCTTTTTGCATATGTGGAATAAAGCTTCTTATTGTGCATTTACGATATCACTATTTAGCTCCCTTGTGTAAAGGTGAGCTTCTGTTGCTTAGTTAAACTCAGCCAACTCTTGAGGGATTGTCAGCGGAGGTGATGGCAGAAGTAAAAAAGTTAATAGCAAGCGATCCCTCAGTCTTGACGGCAGATAAGGTATGTGTAATATGAATGGTGTAAGCATCGCTGAATATGATTGTATTGAAAATAAGTAAGCCTTGCCGCAAGCCAGCTCCCTTTGGCAAGGGAGCCGGGAATTAGTGCTTGGCGGAGAATGTTGTTTTTTATCAAATTGTTAGAGCGGATAAAAAACAATGCGGCAGTACAAAAAATATATAGCCGACACCGCTGAAAACATATCCATACCGATAAGTTGTTAATAATTTCGTGAGTGTATCAATGCAACTGCACTGTCACCGACTATCAAAAAAGAACGCTACTATCCTGAGATATCTGTACTAAAATGGGACTAAGTGAGCGTCAGCGACCCGCTTATACAAACTTTTAAAACCCGGTCGTTTGTGTGTCTTATTGCCAACACCCTTGCGGGGTAAGGGTGTGAGTAAGGAAAGAGGGAGCACGAGGGAGAGAACCTAAGGGTATAGGGCTGAGTGCACTAGTCAATAAAAACTGGACAGAAAAAATAAAGATTTGTACAACAAAAACAAAAATTTAGACAGATTTAGAAC
>CAKSTB010000004.1 GCA_934490165.1 uncultured Ruminiclostridium sp.
TTTGGTTCGGAATAGTGTAGTGCTGGCGGTCTATCTCTTGTTTTCGGTTGCTTGCTTCCTTACCGTACATGAGCATTCGCGCCCGGATTGTCGTTACCGTAGCCCTCCAAGAGGTTGATAACGCCCCAGATACCAAGTCCGGCTCCCAGTGCGATAACAAGGGTCTGCAATACGTTTACTGCGCTGTTGAAAAATGCCATATAATTTCCTCACTTTCTGCCGCTGTGCGGCGATAAAAATTTTGATAGTTTGATTTTGGGTATAGAAAAAGCCGCCTGTCAGTTCCGGCGGCTCATGTCCCCGCGCTGCTTCAATTTCTGCGGCGCGGCGGTATTCAGTTGTAAGGGAAAGGCTCGGTCTGCGGCTTGCTGCCGCGCTCCAAGTAGGGGCGCGTACCATGTAGCCGGTGTTTACGGTTTTCAAGATTACCACCTCCTTTAAGGCTCTGCGTCCTCGGACACGTCGATTTCGTAATAGTCAAAAACTTCGTCGGGCTTTACGATAGCGGGGCGGCGGCGCAGGTGCTTTTCCATGTCAAACGCATTTTTCTTGTCTGCGTCGGACAGGTACTTGTATTTCGGGTGCTTCGTTATATCGAATTTGTCCGAAAAGAACGGGCGCACTCCGCGCACTTGCAGAATACATTTGCCCCCGTCCATGACCGCGATTTCGTCCTGCGTCATAAGCTCTTTCCCCAACTTCTGATAGTTCAGCCCATGTGAAAGCTCCCGCCCGCGCGTTTCCGACGTGTTGAAGCTGTCTATGGTTTCTTTGCCTAAGATTTCCGACATTTCTTTGAGCGTCGTTTTCTCCTTGCCGCCCAAGAAAAGCGTCGTGTCGCAGTTGCCGACTATGGTATCGGCGTTGTCCTTGTAGATTGCTTTAAGCTGGCTCTGCGATTGCAAAATAATAGAAGCCGATATTTCGCGGCTTCGGATTGTGGCTATGAGCTTTTCAAACTTCGGGATTTGACCGATATTTGCAAATTCATCTAACAGGCAGCGCACATGGACGGGCAGCCGCCCTCCGTACACATCATCAGCCTTATCACAAAGCAGATTGAAAAGCTGTGTGTAGAGGATAGACACAACAAAGTTAAAGGTGTCGTCGGTGTCGGAGATAATGACAAACAAAGCGGTTTTTCTATCGCCTATGGTGTCAAGCTCCATTTCGTCGGTTTCCATGAGGTCGCGCAGCTCCTTAATGTCAAAGGGGGCTAACCTCGCGCCGCAGGAAATAAGTATGCTTTTCGCGGTCTTGCCCGCCGCCAGTTTGTACTTCTTGTACTGCTTCACGGCAAAGTGTTCCGGGTCTTTTTCTTCCAGACGTTCAAACATGAGGTCAACGGGGTTTTGGAAGTCCTCGTCGTCCTCGCGGGCTTCCGACGCATTTATCATTTCAAGCAGCGTCGTAAAGTTCTTTTCCTCGTCGGGTGCTTCGTACCAGATATAGCCGATAAGCGCGGTGTAGTAGAGCTTTTCCGCTTTTACCCAAAAATCCTCCCCGGATTTCTCCCCGTCGCCTTTGGTGTTGGCAATAATGGTATTGACTAACTTCAAAATATCCTTTTCACTCCGCAGATAGGCAAAGGGATTGTATTTCATGGATTTTTTGAAGTTAATCGTATTCAGCACTTTTATCTTGTAGCCGCCCCGCTGTAAGAGCTTGCCGCACTCGATTAAGACAGTGCCTTTCGGGTCTGTAACAACATAGCTGCTGTGCATTTGCATTAAGTTCGGCTTCACGAAAAACCTTGTCTTGCCGCTGCCAGAGCCGCCGATTACAAGAATGTTTTTGTTTCTCGCATATTTCGGCTGTTTCGGGCGGCTGTTCATGGTAAGGCGTTCCGTCTGCGTCAGCAGCACGTTATTTTCAAATACCGGGTCGATATAGGGTTTAATATCTTCGGCGTTGCCCCAACGTGCGCTGCCGTACTCCATGCCTTTGCGGTATTTCTTCGTGTTCTTGCCCTTGAAGTACACCGCAAGCCGGACAATAACCGCGCCCGCTATGCCGATTAGTAAATCGGCGGGGTGGAAGCTCGGCGCGATACTGGAAAAGGCGGCGGCAAAGCCCGTTCCGATATGTAAGAGCTTCCCGCTTGCGTCCACGCCGGGAGATAAGCGGATCGCCGCGCCCACTTTGTCAAAGAGATACACAAAGAGCAGATACGGAAGATTTAAGATAAGCAGCTTCTTGATTTCCGGCTTCATAGCGATACCTCCCTGTCCTTGTTCTTGACTTTGGCGCGTTCCGCATTTTTGCCCTGTGCGGCTTCTTTGAGGGTAGATAAGAGCTTTCGGATAGAGGGTTTTCTGTCTTTCGTCAGCTTCTTTGCGGAAAACTCCTTAAAGGCTGCTGTCAGCACGTCAGCGTCGCGCCCTTTGAAGAACACAAGGTAGCGCGGCGGGCTTTCCGTCGTGTCCTTTTTCAGCGCAAAGTCGATACCGTACTTTTTCGCGGTACTTTCAAACGCCTTGATATTGCCCTCGGTTATCTCAATGTTGGAAACGCCCGCGTTCTGCTTCATAAGCTGCTTTAGGGTCTGCTTGCCCTGTGGGGGCTTGCCTTGTTGCTTCTTCATTTCTTCAAGCAGCTTTTTCATAGCCTTTTGCAGCATGACAGCGGAGAGCTTCGCGCCCTTTATGGAGAGGGCAACTATTTTTTCGTTGATTTCGTCCTGCATTTACCGTCCTCCTTTCGCGGTAGTATGGATTTTGTTAAGGGGGTACGCCGCTTTTCGGGCTTCCCATAGGCTACATACGGACGCGCAGCCCGTTTAAGTCGTCGGCTCTGATACCCACAAGATACCAGTCGTCGCCGTACTCAATGCGGGTGGGCTTCCATTTGCCGCCTGTGAATACGTCGAAACACTCCCCGCAATGCAGGCCGCCGTAATAGTCGTTAATATCAAAGCGAATGTCGTAGCGGTCGGTCTGTTCGTCAAAAATCAAAGCTCCTGTTTTCTGTGCCATGTGAAAAATCCTCCTTTGGTGGTGTTACAGTTACAGGCTTTCGCCCGGTTTGAATGAATAATAATCGGGGTCGCCGTACTTCGGCTTCCTCGGTGCCAGTGCGCCGCTTGCCATGTCGTGAGCGACAAGCGACGTGTAATAGTTGCCGATAGTGGACGGGGCATTGAAAAGGGCTGCTTTCAGATATTGCTTGATGTTGCGTACTTTGGTGGTGTTCTCCCGCATACAGTCAAGCACAAAGCGGATATGTTCGCTGTTCAGCTTCATAAACTTAGCCTTTACAAGCTCCGCCGGGTAGTCGTCGCCCGCGATACGGATTGTCTTTCTCCGGGTGCATACCGTTTCAAGCATGAGGTCAACGATTTCGTCTATGCGGTCTTTCTCCATGCTGTTATCCAACAGAAGAATGTCATAGTCGATATTGTCCTTGATGATTTCCTCATAAACGGCGTATGCGTCTGCCGCTTCCGTTCTTTTCCGTTCCGGCGGCGTAGCCGCTTCCCCGTCAAAGGGAGAGGGGTTAGGGGAAAGGATAGGAATGGAATCGGTATTTGATAAATCCGTATTTCTTTTTTCTTTTTTTGATAAGTCAGTCTTTTGTATATCTTTATTTAATTGCGTTGGATTTTCCAACGTAGGTTTTTCCAATGTTGGATTTTCCAACGTAGGTAAATCCAATATAGGCTCGGTCTGCGGCTGCTCGAAAATCACATAATCCGCGCCGCGCAAGCGTCCTTTTTCGTCGCGCTCCCTTGAACGGACGATATACCCGGCGCGTTCCAGTTCCTTAATGGCTTCCCGGATAGCGTCGATTTTCTCCCGGTTGATGTGGGACAGCCCCGCAAGGGTGTAATCCCAATCCTCCGGCAAGGACAGCATTTGCGACAACAGCCCCTTTGCCTTTAGGGATAGCTCCTTATTGCGTAAGTGGTGGTTGCTCATTACGGTATAGCCCTTGTTCCGTTCCACTCGGAAAACTGCCATAGCTTCATCACTCCTTTGCTGTGGGTTTGTTACGCAGTAGAAACGCGGTCTTGAGGGAAAAGGTATAAATCCCTTGCCGCGCAAGAAACGCGCCCGCAAAGCCGCATAACACAAGGCTTTTTCTGCCCCTACTGCGTAACAAAGGGGCATGAAAAAAGCGGCGTTCCTGTTCTTCCGTGTGGAAGTGAGAAACGCCGCCTGTGTGGGTCGTTATTATGTTGTTGAGGGGGCTTGTCCTATCTGTCTTATTTGTGAAATGAAAAAGGAGCATTACTGGTTGGCAGCAATACTCCTAAATCCGGCTTCAATTCATACATCTTTTGTATTTTTGTTTTTCGGTTGCAAAACGGTGCGGGTGTGGGCTTTCCGCTACCCGGATATTTACTTGATACTTCCCGTTTTGCTTCACCAAATCTCTGGAAATGTACGACTTCACGTTCACGCAGGAACTTTATCACATTGGATACATCGGGATCGTCACATACCCTCAGTATATTGTCATAGGTAGCTCTTGCCTTCTGCTCTGCCGCAAGATCCTCATGCAGATCCGCGAGCGGGTCAGCCTTGCTCTGCAAATACGCCGCAGTAAACGGAACTCCGCCCGCATTGGCAGGATATACCGCGTTGGCATGATCCATATAATATGCACCTACACCGTACCTGTCAAAGCTTTTCGCACCCTCACCGGTTGTCAGCTGAGAAACTATAGAACCAATAATTTCCAAATGAGAGAGTTCCTCAGTCCCTGACTTCTTCCCGAAATGATCCCTTACCGCCTGAAGATTTCCCCGAAAACCGCCTTATAGTTCTCCCCTCTGCCGCTCACCGTAAACCTCACCGCAAAGCCTTTTTCAACACCCTTGAAATAAACCGTCAGCTCCTTATGGACATACTCTGCCCTGTCCACTGCCCGCCATACGCATTCATCGTCAAACCTCAGCATTTCTCCGATCCTTATAGCTATGCGCTTGCCGCTTTGTTCTGCGGCATTTTCCTTTTCCGCCTTTCTGTCAAGCTCATTCAGCCGTTCATCATAATATCGTTTTTGCTCCGCCAATTCTTCCTTTGTGATAAGCCCCTCGAGCACCATATCAACAAGCCGCCGCTTCTTTTGGCATATGATATCCTTCTGACGCTTGACTGCCGCTTTATCCGCTGTCTGCACAGTCAGGCTTTTCATTATCCTGTCCGTTATCGCCGCCTTATCGGTCACAATGCTGTCAAGTATATACTTTACCCCCGCCGTCAGCACCTTGACATTAAGCGTGTCGTTGCCGCATCCGTTCCCTTTGATTTTACCTCCGCACCGAAGCGCCCTGTATGTTCCCTCGCTCAGCTTCTTCACCCGCGACACCATAACGCACCCGCATACCGCGCAATACACCTTGCCGCTGTACGCATATCGGTCGCTGTGACGGCTTGTGTCGGACGGAGCACGGCGTAAAATTTCGTTCTGCGTCATCTCCCACAGCTCACGACTGATTATCGGCTCATGGTGACAACTCAGATATATCCTGTCACCCCTGTTGAGCTTCTTCTTATGCGTAAGATAATCAGGCGTACAGCTCTTTTTCTGTTCAAGATCCCCTACATACTTCTCGTTGCGGAGTATCCTGCGTATATATGACGCGCTCCACCTACCACCGCACGGCGCAGGCACTTTTTCGGCATTAAGCTCTGCCGCTATTGTATCCGCACCCTTTGAAAGCAATGTGTATTCACTAAATATCCTTTGCACGATAAGTGCGCCTCGCTTTTCCACACTTATCTTCCCGCCGCTTACCTCATACCCAAGACAGCTCCTGCCGAACACGACTCCCTGCTCCATCTTTCTCGTCTGCCCCCACCGTACCCTCTCGGATATCTTGCGGCTTTCCTCCTGTGCGATAGTCGCCATGATCGACAACCTTAGTTCGCCGTCACTGTCCCGCGTATCTATATTGTCGTTTATGAATATTACCCCGACACCCGTTTCCTTAAGCTCCCTCGTGATTTTAAGCGTATCCACCGTGTTTCTTGCAAAACGGCTGACTTCCTTTGTAAGTATGATATCAATTTCACCCTTGCGGGCAAGCTTCAGCATTTTATTAAAGCCGTCCCTGTGCATGGTAGTAGTCCCGCTCGCCCCCTCGTCATAGAACACCTCTGTAAGTTCCATATCGTCCGACCTTGTTATATACTGCTCAAAGAACAGCCGCTGTGACGACAGCGACCCCGCCTGCTCCGCCCTGTCCGTTGACACGCGGCAATAAGCCGCCGCTCTAAGCTTCTTCATAATACTGCGGCGGGATCACATCTGTATATCCCTCATCATACAACTGCCCGATTATAACGCCGCATATCAGCAGTTCTATCTTTTCCGCTTCGTCTTTTGTTATTTCCATAATATCACCTCGGCACAAAATATTCGTAAGCTGTTTGTACATATTCCTGTTGATTTTTGTATATATCAGTGATATAATTTTTATAGGGAATTTTGGAGAAGGTGTTACAATGCAGAAAAAAGCCGTCAAGGACAGCGCCCGAAAGAATGATATCCTTGAAGCCGCATCACGGTGCTTTATCGCCGACGGATTTGAGGGCACATCGATCCGCCGCATAATGGATAAAGCGGGTGCCGAGGCAGGTCTGTTCTACTACTATTTCAAGTCAAAGGACGATATATACAGTGCCTTTATCGAGTCGCTGTTCACCGACTATAAAAAAAGAATAACCGCAATGACGGAGAACACCGTAAGAGCGCCCTATACAACACTGAGTGAAGCATTCGGACTGTTCGGCGATGAAGCGCACAGGTTCAGGACAGATTATATGGGCAAGATGCACGAGAGCACGCTCCGCGATATCCGCGACCGCTCGCTTGAAATATCCGTCCCGTATATAAAGCGCATAATAGAACTGCTTATAAGCTACGGCGCAAAGCCGCTCATAAACACCGATGAGCTTGCAGTAATTATGACATACGGCATCGGCAACCTGTTCTTACGCGATGAAAAGAGTTGGCTTGCCGGCACTCACGCCGAGAGTATGAAAGCAACCGCGCTCTTGTTCGGACTTGACCCCGAAAACGTATCGCTGACGCTCCCCCGCCTGCCAAGTGCAGACGAAACCGACAGCATCACAGATCTTGCCGAGCTTTGCAAGAATTACTTTGCAGGCTACGACAGTAAACGTATGAAGCGCCTTATCAGAAAAAAAGTATCCCTCGGCGAGATATACATAATATCCCACAAAGGCACTACAGCAGGCTTTGTCACTTTCTCAAAGAAAAACAAAACGCTTGACTACATAGCCGTTCACCCAGACTACAGAAACTCAGGTATTGCCTCAAGGCTGATGGTGACCGCTATGGCACAGTTCGATATCGGAGATGAGCTGTCTATAGTCACATTCAGAGAAGACCACCCTCAGTCGGACGGTGCAAAACGCCTTTATAACAAATTCGGGTTTGCAAGCCCCAAAAACATTACAGTTCAGGGAGTACCGCTGACAAAATTAACAGCAGTTATCCCCGAAAAAGCACTGGCAACCGACTGATCATAAAAAACATACACCGCAAAAAGTTGCAGTGTATGTTTTAGTCGATATTCAGGCACTTTGATTTTCCACCGATTACAATATACCGAAAAAGTGAGCCGTGCGCACTATTGTTTGCGCTTAGACTCACTTTTTGCTTTGCTTGATGTGTACAGTTCCTTTTTCTTTATTCGTCTATGCTGTTGATTATCATACCGACTACCTGCTCGGCTGTCGTGTCAACACAGTCGACTGTAATATCCGCATAACGGTTATAATACTCCTCGCGCTCGGCGATTATCTCCGCTACCGTTTCACCCGGGCGGCAGGCGATGCCGCGCGTTTTTATATTCGTAAGGCGGCGGATAAGCTCCTGCTCGTCCACTCTGAGATATACGCAGATGCCGTTTTCTCTCAGGTGCTCCATGCCCGCGGCTGAGAATACAGCAGAACCGCCCGTTGCTATAACCGCTTTTGTGTCGCTTATCGACAGCAGAGCCTGCTCCTCCGCCTGTTTGAAGCCGTCAAGTCCGCGTTCGTCTATTATGTTCTGGAGCTTTGTCCCCTGCTGTTTCTGGATAACAAGGTCTGCGTCCACAAAGTCGTAGCCCATCGACTTTGCAAGCAGTACGCCGACAGTGCTTTTGCCCGCACCCGGCATTCCGATAAGTATTATGTTCTTCATATCATGTTTCCTTTTCTTTTGTATTTCATTGGATAAATCTGCCGTAAGGAAATTGATTTACGTTTCCGGCAATATAAATGGTGTGATACGCGATATATTTTGTGCATCTCCGGGAGGGGCAAGCCCCTCCCCTACAAAATAATCAACGTTGCAGTCAACCGTTTACCGCCGTTACTTTCTCATAGTAGTACCAGTTGTCACCGAGAGCGGAGGTTTCATTGTCAGAAATATCCTCTGCCGAATAAACAAGCTGTTTTGTTCCACTGTTGTTGAAGCTGAAACGCACCGCATTATCACGCTTTTCAACACCGTAGCAATAAGTGTGACACAGCACCGCAAGCTCCTCCGACAGCTTTTCGCAAAGCGGCTCGCCGTTTTCATCGGACAATATTACCGACTTGCGAAACAGTCCGCCGTGTGCGGCTGTTATCGTATACTCGCTTATATCCGCTCCGCCGCTTACTATACTGTCAAGTATAGCGGAATATTTCGACTTTACCTGAAGTATCTCGCGCTTTTCACACTCGGTTATTCCTGCTCTCAGACAAATATCCCTGAGAAAGAACGAGCCTATAAGCAGTGCCAGTGCACCGACTATCACAGCGACAGTTATCACCTTACGTTTTACACTTTTTCTTTCAGTCACCCTGTTCACCTGCCTTGTCAACATCTGCCGACTGCATAGCTCTCAGCGTATCTCCGAGAAGCGTCAGCGGTCCGCCGAGCTTATCCACTCCGTTCACGCGGAAATTCGGCTTGTCTGTAGCAATATTCAGCATCATAGCCTTGCCGTATTTACCGCCGACGGCAGATACACGTTCCATTGTTTTCTTATCGATCTTCTCGGGATAGAACAACATCGAATCTCCGCTCTGTATTATCTCGGTAAGGTGCATCTTCTGCGCTATACGTCTTAGCTTGGCAACCTCTATAAGTCCCTCAACCGCCTTCGGCACGTCACCGTAGCGGTCGATAAGCTCATCGGTAACGTCATAAGCGTCATCGTCATTTTCTATCATCGCTATCTTTCTGTAGCAGTCAACGCGCTGTGCCTGATTTGAAATATACTTTTCGGGAATGAACGCGTCTATCCTGATATCAACAAGACACTCCGGTGTGATCTCGGGTGCTTTGCCCTGCTGTTCGAGTATTGCCTCGTTAAGGAGCTTTATATACATATCATATCCGACCGATGCTAAGTGTCCCGACTGGCTCTGACCGAGGACTGAGCCTGCACCCCTTATTTCAAGATCCTTCATCGCTATCCTGAAGCCCGAGCCAAAGCGTGTAAACTCTCTTATTGCGTCAAGTCGCTTTGTTGCGACCTCGCTTAACACCTTTCCGCGCTTGAATGTGAAATACGCGTATGCACGGCGGTTTGTACGTCCGACACGACCTCTCAGCTGATGGAGCTGGGCAAGTCCCATACAGTCCGCATTCTCAATTATCAGCGTGTTGCAGTTAGGAACATCAACACCGGTTTCGATAAGAGTTGTGCAGACAAGCACATCTATCTCACCCTCAATAAGTCTTCTCCATACATCGAGCAGCTCTTCCTCGCTCATTCTTCCGTGCGCTATTCCTATGTTGGCTTCGGGCACCATAGAGTGAATGTCGGCGGCGCAGGAATATATGCTTTCTATGCGGTTATGCACATAGTACACCTGACCGTTTCTTCTAAGCTCCTTTGTTATAGCCTGAGCTATAACGCCCCTGTCGTGCTCGACAACATAGGTCGTGATTGGGTGGCGGTCGCCTGGCGGCGTTTCGATAACGCTCATATCGCGTATTCCCGACATAGCCATATTCAGCGTCCTCGGAATGGGAGTTGCGGATAAGGTCAATACGTCTACGTTAGTAAACGCTTCTTTCAGCTTTTCCTTATCATTTACTCCGAAACGCTGTTCTTCATCTATAATTACAAGTCCCAGATCCTTGAACTTAACATCGTCCTGTACAAGCCTGTGTGTGCCTACAACAAGGTCAAGCTCGCCCTCTTCAAGCTTTTTGAGAATTACCTTCTGCTCCTTAGCGGTACGAAATCTGGATAACAGTTCAACTCTTATGTTGAAGCCCTCCATACGCTTGAGTACCGTCTGATAGTGCTGCCATGCAAGTACGGTCGTCGGCACGAGAATAGCGCACTGCTTGCCGTCACCTATGCACTTGAATGCGGCACGGAGAGCGACCTCGGTCTTACCGAAACCTACATCTCCGCACAGCAGTCGTTCCATAGGCGCGGTGCGCATCATATCGTGCTTTATCTCTTCTATGCACCTGAGCTGATCGTCCGTTTCAACATAGCTGAAATGATCCTCAAATATATGCTGCTGCTCGTTATCGGGTGAAAAAGCGTAGCCCTTTGCTTTCATACGGCGTGAATACAGCTCGATAAGCTCCTTTGCCATCTCCTGCGTTGCCGCTTTCGCCTTGGTCTTTGCCTTTTTCCAGGTATCCGTGCCGAGCTTGTTGAGCCTTACCGTGTCCGCGTCACCGCTTCCGATATAGCGCGAAATAAGGTCAAGCTGAGTTACCGGAACGTAAAGCACGTCCGTACCTGCGTATTTTATCTTGATATAATCCTTCGATATCTTGTCCGCCGTGAGCTTCTGCACGCCCTCAAATACGCCTATGCCGTAAGAGCCGTGTACTACCAAATCGCCCTGTGCGATATCGCTCAGCGAGCGTATCTGTGCACCCTTCTTGAACTTCTTTTTAGGTGTTGCCGTCTTTGAAGAAGATGCACTTGTCCTTGTGATAACGGCAATCTTCTCCTCTGGATATTCAAAGCCCGCCGAGATTATACCCTCTACTACCGTTATTCTTCCGAGATAGAACTTCTTGGGGCTTTTTGCATAGTCCGCCTGATATCCGCTGTCGCGCAGGTCGTCCGTGAGTATCTTTGCCGCCTTGTCCGTACCGCCGAATATAACGCAGGTATAGCCGCTCTTCTTATAATTGTCAAGCTCCTCGCACAACAGCTTGTATTCGCCGCTCCACGGAGAAAGCTGTATAGAGTCAACCTTTAAAATGTCGCCGAGATCAATTCCGCCGCCTCTTATGAACGTATCCATATACACTCGCACATTGCTCTTGACAGCGTCCTGATATTCAGCCTTGCTCATAAGATACCTGTCAAGTCCCTTGCAGAGAACTCCGTCCTCGGTAAGCAGTTTCAGGTCTTCAAGGTGAGCTGATATCGCGCCCTTTGCCGACTCTGCGGCAGTGAACGATTCGCAGACGATAAGAGTACCTGCATAGTCAAATATGCTTCCCGCCGTCTTGTAGCACAGCGGGAAATATCGTGTAAGACAGCATACCGAAAGGCCGTCACGCAGTCTTGCTATATCACGTCTTATACGCTTTGCCGCTTCATCGTTCTTCTTTTTGTTCTTCTCGGTCTTTTCAAGAAGTGTCTGCAACACCTCGGGGAGAACGCCCTCTTCAAATATAGTTTCACCGCAGGGTGTTATGCTGACGCTCTTTACAGTGTCAATTCTTCTCTGCGTATCTATATCAAACGATGCCACCGTGTCTATTTCATCGCCCCACAGCTCAATTCTGACGGGATAGTCACTGCTGACAGGATAGATATCCGCAAGTGAGCCGCGGAACGAGAACTGTCCCTTGCCCTCTATCATATCACAACGCGTGTATCCTGCGGCAAGAAGAGTTTTAGCAAGCTCGTCAAGCTTTATCTCATCGCCCGCTTTCAGCGTTACGGTGTGCTTTTTCAGCACGTCCTTCGGCACAGTGAGCTGTACCGCAGCTTCCGATGATGATATTATAAGCTTCGCCTTGCCCGAAAGCGCCGCCGACAGCGTTTCTATCCTTCTGTGTTCATACTCCTGCGACTGTGCCTCGGTATCGGTAAGTGTCAGGTCTGAAGCGGGAAACTGATATGCGGACATATCCCCGCGCATTGTGTTTATATCCTCGGTGAGCTTTGCGGCTGACGCTTCACTCTCGGTTATGACAAGTATCGGGGAGGGTATCTTTTCATAGCTCAGTGACGCTAAAAAATGCGCCTTGTGTATATGCGAAAGCCCCGTCACCAACAGGGGGACGGGTTCATCGCTCAAAATATGATCGACTGACTTTTTATACTCGGTCAGCGTGTCAGCCATATTTTTAAGAAGTTCCATATTGCCTTTCTTTCTTACGAGTTGTACTTGTTCATTGCCATATCTATCTTGCCGGCAACAATAAGCTTTGCGGCTTCTGCGGCGTTATCCAGCGCCTTTTCAAGGCTCTCGCCGTCTTCCTTTTTGAAGCCCGACAGTACCCAGTCCGCAAGCGGAAAATCAGGGTGCGGCTTTGCACCGACACCTATCTTTACGCGAGGGAAAGCATCGCTGTTTGTAAGCAGAATGATGCTCTTTATGCCGTTGTGACCGCCGTCACTGCCTTTTCTGCGTATCCTTGTCCTGCCGACATCAAGTGAAATATCATCGTACATTACAAGTATATTCTCGGGCGGTAGCTTGTAGAAGTTCATAGCCTCGCTTACAGCTTCGCCACTGTTGTTCATAAAGGTTGACGGCTTCATTAAAAGGCAGTGCTTGCCCTCAACCATGCAGTCGGCTATAAGCGACTTGAATTTCAGCTTCTTTATCTGCACACCGAGCTTTTCGGCAAGTGTATCTACTGCCATAAAGCCTGCGTTATGGCGCGTGTTCTCATACTGTGTGCCGGGGTTTCCAAGTCCCACTATGAGATATTCGACCGCACCGGTCGGTGCAGTCTCTCTGCCTGCGGCTATCTTATCAAATATATCGGATAATGACATCTTTATTTGTCCTTTGCTTTTGCTGATGCAGATTTTCTGAGATAAGCCGTTGCGAGCCTGCTCATCATTCTTGCAGTCTTTTTACTTGCTGGCTTTTTCATTCTCCACGTCCAGTTGCCGCCTACGGTAGACGGAACATTCATTCGTCCTCTGCCGTCAATGCCGAGGATATCCTGCATAGGTATTATCGCAAGGGCGGCTGGGCTTGCATAAACGCTTCTTATAAAGCTTACATTCTTATGCTCTAAAATGTTGGCGTTTATGTAGCTCTTTGCCATCTTTGCCGCCTTAGAATCTGCGGATTTGAGCCAGCCCATTATAGTATCGTTGTCGTGTGTTCCCGTATACGCGACGCAGTTATTCACATAGTTATGGCACAGGTGGGTATTGTCCTGATATTCGTTGTTGAAGCCGAACTGTAAAACTCTCATACCGGGGAATCCCGTATCGCTGAGAAGCTTTTTAACACTGTCGAATATATCGCCTAAGTCCTCTGCTATGATATTTACATCACCGAGCTGTTCTTTCACCGTGTTAAACAGCTTCATGCCCGGACCTTGCTTCCACTCGCCGTATTCCGCCGTTGTTGCGTCTGCGGGAATAGCGTAATAAGTATCAAACGCACGGAAGTGGTCAATTCTTACCATATCAAACAGCTTCATAGCATGGTCAATTCTCGCTATCCACCAGCTGTAGCCGTCACGCTCCATAGCGTCCCAGTTGTACAGCGGGTTGCCCCACAGCTGTCCTGTGGGTGAGAAATAATCGGGCGGTACTCCCGCAACAAGAGTAGGTCTGAGCGAGATATCCATCGTGAACAGCTGAGGATCTACCCATACATCGGCACTGTCCATTGCCGCGTATATCGGTATATCACCTATTATTGAAATTCCGTTCTTGTTTGCATATGCTTTCAGCTTGTTCCACTGGGTAAAGAACATATACTGTACAAAGCGGTGGAACTTTATCTCCTCTATATGCTCTTCCTTGAATGCGGCGAGCGCTTCGGGCTTTCTGAAACGCAAGTCCTTATCCCACGTCAGCCATGATCGCAGTTCGTTATTCTGCTTTATCGCCATAAACAGCGCATAATCTTCCAGCCACCAGCCCTGCTCCTGCACAAACGCAAGATAAGCGACATCTTCCTTGAAAGAGAAGAAAGCCTTATGGAGGAGCTCATTTTTCTGCGCTATTACCTTTTCATAGTCGACTGCGGACGGGTCTTCGCCGTACTCTCTGCCTTTTATATCATCGGGTATAAGAAGTCCGAGCTCGACCAGCTCCCACAGGTCGATAAGCAGAGGGTTTCCCGCGAATGCCGACGGTGACTGATACGGAGAGTCCGCATAGCCTGTCGGGTGGATAGGCAGTACCTGCCAGTATTTCTGTCCTGCCGCTTTAAGCCAGTTGACAAATTCAAACGCCGGTTTTCCGAGCGTTCCTATGCCCTCGTTTGCAGGAAGGCTTGTTATATGGAGTAATACTCCGCTGCTGCGTTTAAGTTCCATAATATGCCTTTCGGAATTTAATCTTACTTTTCGTCATTCATACTTGTTCTGAACGGAGCTACGGGTATTCCGTTCTTGCCGTACAGTGTAACATCGCCGTAATTTGTCCAGAGGTAACGCACATAAACGGGCTTTTTGACTTCGTCTGCATAAACGCTTATAGTTCCGTCCTCGCCTATCACGGCACACGCAGGCTTATATTCCTTATCAGCGCCAGCGATCTCAAAGCCTGTTATGCCGTTGTCGCCCTTGATATCAAAGCCGCTCTCGGCATGGTCAAAGCTTATTACCGCTCTGTCGCCGGTTATTGTCATATTCTTATATATAGGACCGAATGCTTCAGTTTCGTTGTCGCCGTAAACATGGTGCATAGCCTGTAAGTACAGTCTGTGACCTACCGGTACTTTGTTCTTGGGATGGATCTCGTTGAACTCACCGCAGTCAAGGATAACTGCGATACCCGTATTCTTGACCGTCTTGAATGTACGCATCTGTGCCTCTCGTATAAGACACCAGTGCTTCCAGTCGAGGTCTGCCTTATAGCGGTGCATCGGGAGCTGTACGAACATAAACGGCAGTTCATCATCGCCCCAGTCATCTCTCCAAAGCTGTATAAGCGACTTGAACAGCTTGAAATAAGTCTTCGGTCTGTTATCGTCCGTTTCACCCTGATAGTAGATAACACCCTTTACAGTATATGGGCAAACGCGCTTTAACATACTGTCATACAGTGCTGTAGCGTGGAAAGGATTTAACGGCACCATAGGACCGGGGTACTTGCTGACACCACAGTAGGCCTGGCACTCGTCCCATGTTCCGTCGGGGTGAGCACTGTAGAACTCAACCGACTTCTTCTGCCACTCTTCCTCGTACTTTACATAGTCGAGATATTCCTTGTCCATTTCTTCTCTTGAACGACCTGCTACCGCATTGTCAAAGTCATCAAGATATGCCTTGAGGTCGGTATCCTTTTCAAGCGACTCACGGCTCATCCAATAGCTTGCGCTTGTGCCGCCCCAGTTACAGCCGATTATTCCGACGGTAACGCCCAGTCTGTCCGCAAGCTCCTTAGCGTAGAAATACGCAACTGCGCTCCACGCTCTTGCACTTTCACTGTCAAAACAGCTCCAGCCTGTATTTTCTTCATCACGGAAGAACTTTTCGTCCATGTTGCAGTTTTTCTGTGTGTAGTAGTAACGGACATTCTCAGTCTTGTCGTTTGCAAGATAGTCCTTGCCGCCCGTGCAGTTCTGAAGCTCAAGCTCCATATTGCTCTGACCGCCCGCAAGCCATACCTCGCCAATTATAACGTTGCCGAATACGATGGTTTCGTCGCCGTTGCTTATCTTCATCTCATAAGGGCCGCCTGCTTTCATTGCGGGAAGTGTAACGCACCACTTCTCATCGGCTACCTGTGTTACGGCGGTGTTTCCGCATACAGAAACTATTACGCTTTCGCCGTCCTTACCTGTGCCGAATACTCTTACGTTCTTATCTCTCTGGAGAACCATATTGCTGCTGAATACCGCAGCCGCCTTGAATTTAGCCATTGTTTTTCCTTTCGCCTGTCATTCTTGGTTTTCTTCTTGTATTTCGTCTTGACAAGGATTTTCTGTCCGTTTTGTCCGTCCTGTCGTTTCTGACCGTTCTGTCAGTTACAACAGCGGGGGCAGGTAGCTTGTCCTTTATAAGAGAAGCATACAGTTCCTCGTCTTTTTCATCGGACAGTACATACCGTTTTATCCATTGGTATTCTCTGTCCGCTTTCTTCTCAAATCTCACCGTTACTTTTACCGAGTGCTTTGTGCAGTGCATGACCGCCATATAGTTCATGGGTCTTAGCCACACAAGCTTGCCTTTCAGCGTTGCGGGCTTTCCGCATATCGGGCAGATATATCGGTTAAGCGGCGATAATCGCGGCACGCTGTTCATACGAGCAGTCTTTACCGTTCCGTAAGCTGTCTGGCATATTTTCCTGTAAGGGTTTGTATGCGCATAGTCAACCTTTCTCTGCCACTCTATCTCGCTCGGTATATTGTTTATCTTTGTAAGGACGAGCGCAGTGTAGTACGCATCGTTTATCGCACTGTGATAGTCGAGCTCCTGCTGTACACCGGTGATCTCAACTGCCGACTGTAATGTTATCTGCGGTCGGTCAATATTATACTGCCTTGTCATCAGCGGCTGTAAATTGAACCAGCCGGGAAGCCAGCTTACATCATAATTATAGAATAAACACTGACCGCGCAGTGTAGGTATATCATCAGGACCCCATGTTGCTATAATGCTGTCCCCGAAGCCCTCACACCACTGTCTGAAACGCTCCATAACAATAACCAGATCGTCTGCGTCCTTAAGATCGTCCTTTGTTATGCCTGTGAGCTTCTTTATCCTGCCTTTAAGCTCTGTATAATATCTCGGTCTTACATATTCCGAAAAGAAGCTTTTGCTTATCTTTCCGTTGGTAACAGCTACAGCGCCTATCTGTATTATCTCAACCTGCAATACCTTTGTGCCCGCTATCCGCGTCTTTTCCTTGCATACAGGCTGACTCCATTCCATATCAAGTACGATATATGTCACCCGTGCGCCTCCCTTCCTTATATAATATAACACTCAAAGCCCCGCATTGTCCTGCGGGGCATAAGTATTTATATTGCGACTTCTATTTTCTCGTTGAAATCGTGATATTTATAGTCTTTCAGCGTAAAGCTGTTCTTTGTGAACTTGTAGAAATCGGTGATATCCTCGACCTCCATCTCAGGAGCAGGATACGGCTCTTTCTCAATAATACGCTTTACCGCGTCAATGTGTCTGTCATAGATATGAGCGTCCGCTATAACGTGCACAAGCTCGCCTGCCTTAAGACCCGATGCCTTAGCGAACATTATAAGCAGTGCGGCATACTGGCACACATTCCAGTTGTTCGCGGTGAGCATATCCTGTGAACGCTGATTTAAAATAGCGTTCAGTGTATCTCCCGTGACATTGAATGTCATACTGTATGCGCAAGGGGCAAGCCCCATCTCATGCAGATCCTTATGGTTGTACATATTTGTCATTATGCGGCGGCTCGCGGGGTTGTGCTTAAGGTCATACAGCACCCTGTCGACCTGATCAAATTCACCCTCGGGATATATGCTCTTCTGCCCGAGCTGCCAGCCGTAAGCCTTGCCTATCGTGCCGTTTTCGTCAGCCCACGAGTCCCATATATGAGTAGAAAGATCGGCGACCCTGTTGCTCTTTTTCTGATATATCCACAGTATCTCTTCTATCGCAGAGCGGTAGAAGATACGGCGGAGCGTCATTACGGGAAACTCTTTTCTGAGGTCATAGCGGTTCACCACGCAGAACTTTTTTACGGTATGCGCGGGCGTTCCGTCCTCCCAGTGGGGTCTTACCTCGCTGTTTGTATCCCATGAGCCGTTTTCTATTATGTCACGGCAGTTTTCAATAAAATATTTATCGGCTAAACTCATTATGCGTTATGCGTCCTTATATCTTTGATAACAGCTTTGTTGTCGAGAAGTCTATCTGATCGAATGTACGGCTCTCGAACATATTGAGGCTGTCGATGCCGCTCATATTGTAGATAGAAACACCTGCGCTCGATGCGTATGTCTTTACGTTCTTGAGCAGTGTCTGTGCTTCTTCGGGGTAGTCGTACTTCTTCTCATCGTTTACGAGCGCCTCTTCATAGCTTGTTATCTGCGCATCGTAAATTCCGTCAAAGCCGTATATGTATATCTCGGAAAATCCTTCATAAAGTGCAAGCTGTAAAGCTATATAAAGGTCGTCTATACGTCTTAAAGCCTCGCTGTGCTGTGTAGAGCCGAACGAGGGGAGCTGAGGTATAAATCCGTTACCCATTATATTAAAGTATGTGGGCTTCTTTGCAAACTTATCCTCAAATACTGTAACATTGCTTGCCACAAAGCTTTCCATAGCCTCAATGTACTTGCCGTTTCCTAGGTAGTGCTCTGCATTTGACAGTATGTACTGTGTAGGACGGAGCGGAGTTTTGCTGAAGAACTTGCATATGCCGTTGTAGCTTATGCACTTCTCGTTGAACAGGAGGTTCAGCTCATCAAGCTTTACGCCCTCCTTATAGCCTATGATAAAGCAACGCTGACCGCGGAACTTATCCTTGCACTCCCTGAGCTGTGCCTCGGTGCGGCGAACGTCTTTTTCAAGCTTGTTCTGTGTGGATCTATCCGAAACGTTGAACTGTGAGCGCTTCATCTTCATATATGTGCCGAGAAATCCTACAGGCTGGTTTACAAGGCAATAGTCACGCTCTGTAAAGCCGTACTGCTGTAAACGCTTTTCTATAGTCTGTGCACTTCCGACACGACCTGTCATACCCTTGAGATATACCTCAAGCTCATCATAAGATGATGAAACAAGGACATAATATGCCTTTGACATACCCTTAAGCTCTGTGATACTGCGCAGTGAATTGTCGTCCTTTACGAGTGTACGTTCATCGTTTGTCGCCATAAACGCAAGCTCCGGAACACGCACGCCCTTTTTTCTCAGCTGACCGAGAACCTTTTTGAGTATCTCGGCATTGACACCGCGTCCGTCACCGAGTATTACCAGCTTACGCTGACCGATTATCTCGATGTTTTTGATAATCTGCTTCTTGTAGTTACCTGCCTTGAAGAACTTAGTCAGTCCGGCATTGGTAAGAGAATCGTATGTCATCATAAACGCTCACTTCTCCTTTTAGAATATATGTTTCTCTGATTTGTAGCTCTACTGATACTCAGCGATCAACTTTCACCGGGTATGAATTATTAACCCTCGCTGAGTATGAATGGAAAGCCTGATTTTCAATTTTATAAACCTCAAACTCTCCCGATTGCTGTGCTTTAAGTTGAACCCGAAAACACAATTCACAACTCAGCGAATACTCCTCGCTAAATATGGAACTATCAGCCCTCGCTGAGTATGAATGGAAAGTCTGATCTTGATTTTTACGAACATCAAACTTCTCCAACTGCTGTACTCGGGGGCTGTGCTCAAAGCCCAATTCGTTACTCAGCGATTAACCCTCGCTGAGTATGAACATATCATAAATAACCTTGATAGCCTTTTCAAAGTCAGCCTCATGGATACCTACGATAATATTAAGCTCACTTGAACCCTGATCTATCATCTTGATATTGATGTCTGCGTGTGATAAAGCCGCAAATATTCTTGTGGCAGTACCCTTCTTCGACTTCATACCGCGACCAACGATAGCGATAAGGGCTAAGTCGTTTTCTATTTCAATATGGTTCGGTTCTGTAACCTCGCATATCTTCTCAACGATATCGGGAGTTTTGTCAACGTCCTTACCGTCAATGATAATGCTCATTGTGTCGATACCTGTGGGGATATGCTCAAAGCACATACCGTTAGCCTCAAGTACCGTCAGTATTCTGCGTAAGAAGCCGATCTCGCTGTTCATCTCGTCCTTTTCGATCGAGATAACGCTGAAGTGCTTTTTACCAGCGATACCCGTGATTATGTGCTGAGGGGGTTCGTTATCCTCTGCAACTATCATTGTGCCCTTTGCGGAGGGGTCGTTTGTGTTGCGGATATTTATCGGTATCTTGGCGCTTCTTACAGGGAAAATTGCCGCTTCGTGAAGTACAGACGCACCCATGTATGACAGCTCACGCAGCTCCTTATATGTGATGGACTCGATGACCTTGGGCTCGTCAACTATTCTGGGGTCGGCGATAAGGAAGCCGTTTACGTCTGTCCAGTTCTCGTAGATATCGGCATTTATAGCCTTAGCAACGATAGAACCCGTAACGTCCGAGCCGCCTCTTGAGAATGTGCGTACCGTACCGTCAGGATTAGCACCGTAGAAACCGGGGATAACCGCGTGTGAAACGCCGTGCAGTACCGATGCAAGGCAGGTATCCGTAAGAGTATCGTCAAACTTTCCGTCAGGACGGAAGAACACTACCTTAGCGGCATCTATAAACTCATATCCGAGATAGTTTGCAAGAATGATACCGTTAAGAAATTCACCGCGGCTTGCGGCATAATCTCTGCCGGCTTTCTTGCGGAAATTGTCGATTATTGTTTCGTATTCGTCATCAAGCGAAAGAGTAAGACCGAGATCGCTGATAATTCCGTTAAAACGCTCTGCAATAGGAGCAAACTGGTTATATGCGTTCTTGCCCTCGTTTGCTACTGCGTCATAGCAGGCATAAAGCATATCCGTAACCTTAATATCATCCTTGAAGCGCTTACCGGGCGCACTGGGAACTACATATCTGCGCTCCTTGTCACTTCTGATTATATCAGCTACCTTGCGGAACTGATTGGCATCGGCGAGTGAGCTGCCGCCGAACTTGACTACCTTACTCATTTTTTTGTTTCCTTTCTTATATACCGTTAGTGTCCCTTTTTGTACCGATTTTATAGTATGGGACTATATTCTATAATATTTTACCACAGCAGAACGCAAAAATCAATAGCATAAATCAAAAACAAGCGTTCCGTACCTCATTCTCCGCCACATAGATTTTATATTCACACTACAGATGTTTCATTCACCTATACGCAAACCCCGGGCATTGACATTAGCCAAAGAATTAACACACCTAACTATTCCTGCCGTTGCACTATTCCGCGCCAAGCGGGGAGTGTGACACAGCCCGGAAAAGGAAAAGCGAGTTGAAGTGCAAAGATAGTGCGCTCGGCTCACTTTTTGGTATGTGGAGAAAGGTTGCCTTTAGTACGTTTCTGTTATACCATATTAGTAATTAACATTGATAGCAGGCTACCGATAGTTCTGTTTGTAGGATAGCACTTCTCGGGTTCGCTATTCCATTTGATAACGTTGCTGCTATGTGTGAGGGAGACAACCCAAGGGGAGAGAGGAAGGCGCTCCAAAGGCGCTTTCCCCTCTCCCCTTAGGTTTTCTCCCAAATCAGTTATTCCTCTTGAGCGACGAGAGGAGCGGGAGCATTGCTTTTGCAATGCTCAGTCACGCATCCCACTTTCCTGACCTCTCTCCTCTTCTGCCATAATGGGGTGTTGGCTATAAGACACACAAACGATTGTGTTTAAAAGCCCGTCATAAGCGGGACGCTGACGCTCTGTTCGACCCGGGGGACTGTGCAGATATCTCAGGATAGTGCGTTTTTTGGAAATTTCGGTAATAATGCAGTTGCATTGATAAACTCACTAAATTATCAACATCTTATCGGCACGGAAACTGTTTTCAGCGTTGTTGGCTATATATTTATTGTTTTGACTTTTTACAATATGTTGCACTGCAATTTCAATGTAATTTTGCCGCGCCACATACAATTTATAACACTCTCCCGTACGCGCATCGTCACTCCCCGCCGTTGTGCTATCTCTCGCCGTACACCGCCTTTTTCAAAGGCGGAATTTGCCGCGCCCCACGGGCGCTTGATTTTTGCGGTATTTATGGTATACTTATAACAGACAGCAGTACAATAAGCATATGAAACAATACGATCCACTCGAAAGGACTAATATGGAATTTCTTGTAATAGACGGCAACAGTATACTTAACCGCGCATTCTACGGCATACGCGTACTTACAAATTCAAGGGGTGTTGCCACAAACGCCGTAACCGGCTTTATGAATACCCTGCTGATGCTTGAAAAGGACGTTCAGCCCGATATGATAGCCGTAGCGTTCGACCTTAAAGCGCCTACATTCCGCCATAAGATGTATGACGGATATAAGGCGAACCGTAAGGGTATGCCTGAGGATCTCGCTCAGCAGCTCCCCTATATGAAAAAAATAATAAAAGCAATGGGTATCGCCATTATCGAAAAAGAGGGCTATGAAGCCGATGACATCATCGGCACGATTTCAGCCGCCTGTGCAGATAAAAAGATACCCTGCACCGTTTCAACAGGCGACCGCGACTCATTTCAGCTTGTAAATGACTACGTTACGGTAAGACTTGCCAAAACAAAAGGCGATATTTACTATACTCCGGGCGTAATAGAGGAAGAATACGGTGTTACCCCTAAGCAGATGATAGAAGTCAAGGCACTTATGGGCGATACAAGCGACAATATACCAGGTGTTCCCGGTATAGGCGAAAAGACCGCATTGTCGCTTATTAAAGAATTTACAAGCGTTGACGGCGTATATAAAAATATCGGCTCAACACTCATAACAAACGGCGTGCGCAACAAACTTATCAACGGTAAGAACAGTTGCTATATGAGCAGAAAGCTTGCCGAGATATGCCTTACCGCTCCGATAGATACAGAGCTTTCTCACTATATTCCGGGCGAGCGTGACGATGAACGGCTTGCAAAGCTTTTATCCGAGCTTGAAATGTACAAAACGCTTCAGAAATTGCAACTACACCCGACCTCAGCTCCTGTAGGCTCGAAAGAAGCATGCGCAGAAAATCGCGCAAAGCAAGTCCCCGCTATGCCCAAGGGCGATATTGTCATTACAGACGACGGTAAAATTTATGCGGGCGGTGTCGGCTCTATTAACGAGCTGTCCGGCGATGAGCTCAGAGCATACGCAAACAGCGACAGCACAAAGTATACCTTCGACATAAAGGAAACGCTATCCGTTTCAGGTCTTGAGAAGCTTGAAAACAATAAATTCGATACAACGCTTGCGGCTTACCTTGCCGACCCCGACTCAAACGACTACAGTATGTCAAGGCTGTGCACACAGTACGGAATTCCCGAAGGAAACAGCATACAGGAAAAGTCGATCACTGTTGCGGCGCTGAACGATATACTGTACGACAATATACACCAAACAGGCTCTGCTACCGTACTTACCGATATCGAAATACCGCTTGCCACAGTCCTTGTAGCTATGGAGCGCGAGGGCGTTAAGCTGGACATTGACGGTATTAAGGCTTTCGGCGAAGAAATTTCAGAAAAGGCAGAAAAGATAAGCCGTGAGATCTATGAATATGCGGGCTATGAATTTAACATAGGCTCGCCTAAACAGCTCGGAAGCGTGCTTTTTGAAAAGCTGATGCTCCCCAGTGCCAAAAAGACAAAAACAGGCTACTCTACAAATGCCGAGGTGCTTGAAAGCCTTATGGACAAGCACCCGATAATCCCGCTTATAACAGAGTATCGCGCACTCACCAAGCTGCAGAATACTTATGTCACAGGACTGCTTAAGGTAGTCGGCGAGGACGGCAGGGTGCATTCCACCTTCAAGCAGACCGAAACCAGAACCGGCAGAATTTCAAGTGCCGAACCCAATATTCAGAATATACCGGTAAGGACTCCGCTCGGCAGAGAGATGAGAAGATTTTTCACCGCAAAGGACGGATATCTGCTTGTCGATGCCGACTACTCGCAGATCGAACTGCGCGTACTGGCTCATATCTCAGGCGATGAAATTATGAAAAAGGCGTTCCTTGACGGCGTTGATATCCATACCGTTACCGCCTCTCAGGTGTTCAATCAGCCGATCGAGTGGGTAACGCCCGATCTCAGAAGCAAGGCAAAAGCGGTCAATTTTGGTATAGTCTATGGTATAGGTGCATTCTCCCTGTCAAAGGACATCGGCGTTTCTATGGTTAAGGCAAGCGAGTATATAAGAGCCTATCTGGCAAAATATTCGGGTATAGCTCACTATATGGAGCAGACCGTCGCAAAGGCAAAACACGACGGATATGTCGAGACAATGTTCGGCAGAAGAAGATATATAAAGGAGCTTGCCGCAAAGAACAAGAACCTACAGGCATTCGGCGAACGAGTAGCTAAAAATACACCCATACAGGGCACAGCCGCAGATATCATAAAAATCGCAATGATAAGGGTTTACAACAGACTTCGGGAAAGCAAGCTTGACGCAAAGCTTATACTCCAGGTTCACGATGAGCTTATAGTAGAAGCTAAAGAGGACTGCGCCGACAAGGTAGCCGCACTTTTAAAGGAAGAAATGGAGAACGCCGTAAAGCTCACCGTACCCATGACGGTAGACGTGAATATCGGCAAAACGTGGTATGATACTCATTGAGAAAGATAACAACACGGATTTATGCCGCGATATCGGAGCAATCGAAAAAGAATGCTTCTCCGTCCCGTGGACAAGCCGCAGTATCGAGTCGCAGGTTCTGACCGATGGGTCGGTTGCCGCCCTTATCCGTGACGACCGCTCCGACAACAGACCCGTGGGCTATATCTGCGGACAGAGCGTTTCGGACGAATGTGAACTTTACCGCATAGCCGTACTCCCCGCATACAGAAAACAGGGTGCGGCGGATCTTCTTATGACCTATTTTCTTGACAAGTGTCGTGAAAGCGGCATAAAAAACGTATTTCTTGAAGTGCGCTGTGACAATGAGCCCGCAAAGCGCCTTTACGAAAAGCACGGCTTCTGCGAGGTCGGACGGCGCAGAAACTATTACACAGAGCCTATCTGTGACGCTCTTATCTACAAAGCGGAATTGTAATTAAACATGATACTAAAGCGACAGGCGCGCCTATTCACAGCGTCTGTCGCTTTGATTTACAATATGCGAAAACGGCAGGCACGAATTACGCGCCTGCCGTTATTACTTATTTGCTTATGCCTTTGACAGAAGCTTTACAAAGCCGATCGTCGCTGTACACGGAATATCCGCTTTACACAATACCATCTTTACTTTTGTCTGTCGGAAATATACATCTGCATTGCCGCCCGCCGTTTTGCTATCGTACGAAACACTCTGACGATGCCAAAGGCGGAATTTGAAGCGGCTCACAGCCGCCCCGCCGTTTCACTATCCCGCGGATAGCTCAAACAATGCCAAAGGCGGAATTTGAGGCGGCACATTGCCATCTAACTGAAAGTGATATCACTAAACTTGCAGTAACATTCAGCCCCGCCGTTTTGCTATCCTGCGGATAGCTCAAACAATTCCAAAGGCGGAATTGTCAGGTGGCACAGCCACCTTAGATCATGCTTTCCTGCCAGCAGTCGGGTGCTGTAAGACCGAGCATCTTGACTACTGTAGGAGCTACGTTAGCAAGACCGTACTTGGGAGCTACACCGGGAGCATACTTTGTATCGTCCTTGATGGTGTACTTAACTTCCTTGTCATAGATGATGAACGGAACAGGGTTAAGTGAGTGAGCGGTTCTTACCTGGATCTCACCCTTCTTGTTCTTCTCAAGCATCTCGTCTGCGTTACCGTGGTCGGCAGTTACAACGAGTGTAACACCATACTCATCGCAAACCTTGATAAGTCTTGAAAGGCCGAGGTCAACAGCTTCAACACCGATTATTGTAGAGTCAAGGCTGCCTGTGTGACCAACCATATCGCCGTTGGGGTAGTTGCAACGGATAAAGTCGTACTTCTTGCTCTTGATAACCTCAATAAGATCGTCTGTTATCTCAGCCGACTTCATCCAGGGACGCTGATCGAATGAAACATTGTCGGAGGGGATCTCCTTGTATGTTTCAAGCTCTTCGCTGAACTTATCGCTCTTGTTACCGTTCCAGAAGTAAGTTACATGACCGTACTTCTGAGTTTCTGATACTGCGTACTCGTTAAGACCTGCGGCAACCAGTACCTCTGTGAGAGTGTTTGTAATCTCGGGAGGATTTACAAGGAAGCGTGCGGGGAGCTTTAAGTCGCCGTCATACTGTAACATACCTGCGAAGCATACATCGGGCTTTGCGCCTCTGTCGAATGCTGTGAAGTTGTCATCGTCAAATGCCATTGAAAGCTCGATAGCGCGGTCGCCTCTGAAGTTGAAGAGGATAACGCTGTCCTTGTCAACGATTTTGCCTACAGGTTCGCCGTTCTCGGCAATTACGAATGCGGGGAGATCCTGGTCGATAACACCGTCAATTTCCTTACGGTAGGTTTCAACAGCTTCCATAGCCGATGCAAACTGTCTGCCCTCACCCTTGACGTGAGTCTTCCAGCCGAGCTCAACCATGGGCCAGTCAGCCTGATAACGATCCATAGTGACCTTCATACGTCCGCCGCCGCTTGCGATCTTGCCGTCGAAAGCACCATCGGCATTCAGCTCCTTGAGGAAGCTTTCAAGCTGTTCGATATATACGGGAGCAGAAGTAGCGGGTACATCTCTGCCGTCGAGCAGAATGTGTACTCTTGCCTTCTTGATACCCTCGCTCTTAGCTTCTGTCAGCATCTTGAACAGGTGCTTGATGTTTGAGTGAACGTTACCGTCCGATAAAAGACCGATGAAGTGGAGAGTGCTGTCGTTAGCCTTGCAGTTGTCAACGAGTTCCTTCCAGGCTTCGGACTGATACATCTTTCCGCTTTCGATAGATTCGTTAACGAGCTTTGCGCCCTGTGAGTAGATCTGACCGCAGCCGAGTGCATTATGACCTACTTCTGAGTTGCCCATATCATCATCTGTAGGCAGACCTACAGCGTCACCGTGAGCCTTTAAGCGGGTGTTGGGGCATTCTCTTAAAAGTCTGTCAAGTGTAGGAGTGTTAGCGAGTGTAACTGCGTCGCCAAGACCTGTCTTTGAAAAACCTACACCGTCCATAACAACGAGTAAAACGGGTTTTGCCATTTGTATAGTCGTCCTTTCGTAAATATCCGATTTTTGATTAGCCGTTTACAGCAGCCATAATGATAGTTGTGAAATCAGCCGCCTTGAGTGAAGCACCGCCGATAAGGCCGCCGTCAACGTTTGTCTTTGAGAGCAGCTCTTCAGCGTTCTTTGCATTCATAGAACCACCGTACTGGATTGTGATAGTTTCAGCAACATCTGCACCGTAGAGCTTAGCGAGTGTAGCACGGATAAATGCACAAACCTCTTCAGCCTGGTCAGCTGTAGCTGTCTTGCCTGTGCCGATAGCCCAAACGGGTTCGTAAGCGATTATGCACTTCTTGAGGTCGTCTGCCGAAATGCCGAAGAAATCAAGCTTGATCTGACGTGCGATAACTTCTTCTGTAATGTTGCATTCACGCTCCCAAAGAAGCTCGCCAACGCATACGATGGGCTTTAAGCCTGCTGCGAGAGCGGCCTTTGTTCTCTTGTTTACTGTTTCGTCTGTTTCAGCAAAGTACTGACGACGCTCCGAGTGACCGAGTACAACGTATTCAACACCCATTTCAGCGAGCATATCAGCTGAAATTTCGCCTGTGAAAGCGCCGCTCTTCTCGAAGTGGCAGTTCTCTGCACCGATCTTGATGTTTGTGCCTGCTGTTACAGCGAGAGCTGTTTCAAGGTTTGTAAAAGGAACGCAAGCTACAACTTCAACGTCCTTAACATCAGCAACCATGGGCTTTAATTCTTCTAAAAGAGCCTTAGCCTCGGGTCTTGTCTTATTCATCTTCCAGTTACCTGCGATAACTGCTTTTCTTACTGTCTTTTTCATGATACAGTGTTCCTTTCGTTTTTTATTATAAATTGCTTATTACACAACAATAAGGGCGGAGAATATCCGCCCTCGTTATTTTTACTTGTCCTGAATGCAAGCGATACCCGGGAGTACCTTACCTTCGAGGTATTCAAGAGAAGCACCGCCGCCTGTTGAGATGTGGCTCATCTTGTCTGCGTAACCGAGGTTGATAGCAGCTGTAGCCGAGTCACCGCCGCCGATGATCGTTGTAGCGTCTGCTTCAGCAAGAGCTTCGCAAACAGCAACTGTACCCTTCTTTAATACGGGGTTCTCAAATACGCCCATAGGACCGTTCCATACAACAGTCTTAGCTGACTTTGCAGCGTCTGCGAACAGAGCCATTGTCTTAGGACCGATATCAAGACCCATCATATCTGCGGGGATCTTGTCAGCGTCAACAACGCTTACTTCGATCTCAGCATCGATAGGATCAGGGAATGCCTTAGCGATCGTTGTATCAACGGGGAGAAGAAGCTTCTTACCGAGCTTTTCAGCCTTTTCGATCATTTCCTTGCAGTAGTCGATCTTCTCGTCGTCAACGAGTGATGTACCTACTTCATAGCCTTTAGCCTTTAAGAATGTGTAAGCCATACCGCCGCCGATGATAAGTGTATCGCACTTTTCAAGGAGGTTAGAGATAACGTTGAGCTTATCAGCAACCTTAGCACCGCCGAGAATAGCAACGAAGGGTCTTACAGGGTTCTCAACAGCGTTGCCTAAGAACTCGATCTCCTTGTTCATAAGGTAGCCTACTGCTGTTTCCTTAACGAACTTTGTAACACCTGCTGTTGAAGCGTGTGCTCTGTGAGCTGAACCGAAAGCGTCCATTACGAATACATCGTCATCAACGAGATCAGCGAGCTCCTTAGCGAATGCTTCGCCGTTCTTTGTTTCTTCAGCGCCGCGGAAACGTGTGTTTTCAAGAACAACGATCTCACCGTCATTCATTTCTGCAACTGCCTTCTTGGCGTTCTCGCCTACTACTGTATCGTCCTTAGCGAAAACAACCTTTGTATTAACGAGCTCTGCAAGTCTTTCAGCAGCAGCCTTGAGAGAGAACTTGTCCTCGGGACCGTTCTTCGGCTTGCCGAGATGTGAACAAAGAACTATCTTTGCGCCGTTCTCAACTAACTTATTGATCGTAGGAAGTGCGGCCTGGATTCTGTTGTCGTTTGTGATCTTGCCGTCCTTCATAGGTACGTTGAAGTCTACACGAACGAGGACTTTTCTGCCCTTTACCTGTAAATCTTCTACATTCTTCTTGTTTAATTTGCTCATGGTAATGATCCTTTCGCGTTTACTTTATTTGTATGAGGCTATCCTCAAGAAATACAAATTCCACGCAAAAGCAGGGCTTCTGCGCTCATATTTTATTTTACCAAAAAAGCGGAGAAAATGCAAGTACTTTTTATAAACAAATAGGAAAATAAGAAAAAGATGAAAAAGAGGTAATAAAACCGAGGTGTGTTGCCGTATATAAGCAATGCGCACCCACATATGCAGGTGCGCATCGGCAACTATACTTTATCCGATTATCGGCTTACCCCATAACCGGCACAGCCGCTTCACTCTTCCTGAGCCTTGCGGTCTGCTTCTGTGCCATTACAAGCTCATAATATACGCCCTTATTGCGTAAAAGCTCGGTATGAGTGCCGATCTCGGCAACCTTGCCCTTTTTCAGCACTATCAGTCGGTCTGCATTAGCAAGCGTTGACAGTCTGTGAGCTATCGCAATTGTAGTCCTGCCCTTTATCAGCCTATCGAGTGCGTCCTGTATCTGCTTTTCCGTCTGCGTGTCAAGCGACGCGGTAGCTTCGTCCAGTATCAGTATCTTCGGGTCGTGGAGAATTGCCCTTGCAATAGCTATACGCTGACGTTCACCGCCCGAAAGATTGTAACCGCGCTCGCCGACAACGGTATTATAACCGTCAGGCATACGGGTGATGAAGTCGTGGCAGTTTGCCGTCTTTGCGGCGTTCACTATCTGTTCAAATGTCGCGTCCGGCTTTGCATAGCGGATATTGTCAAGCACCGTTCCGTTAAAAAGATACGTTTCCTGCAATACAACGCCCACCTGCGAACGCAGTGAGTTCTGCGTTATATCACGGACATCTGTGCCGTCTATCAGCACCTCGCCCGCCGTCGGGTCATAAAGCCGCATAATAAGGTTTATAAGCGTTGACTTTCCGACACCCGAGTGTCCGACTATTCCTATCATCTCACCCTGCCTTATGCTGAACGATATGTCTTTGAGCACAGGATTATAAGCCTTGTAGCCGAAATATACGTTTCTGAACTCGATATCACCCTTTATGTCAAGGCTTACCGCGTTTTCAGTGTCGTTGATATCATTGTCCTCTTCAAGTATCTCGAATACCTTTCCTGCACTTACCCTTGCCTGTGCAAGCACTCTCGGCAGACTTGTAAGCCACTGGATAGGACCGTACAGCATAGCGACATACGTTGTAAACTGTATCAGCTCGCCGAGCTGCATCTCTCTGCCGAGTATCATACTGCCGCCGAAGAACAGGGCGCAGAACTCGCCTATACTGAATATATAGCGGATAGGCGGCTGTACCATATACCAGAGGATATCCGCTCTCATAACAGAGTCAGCCCACCTTGACGAGGCTTTTCTGTACGCTTCTATCTCTCTGTCCTCATTGCCGTAGTTCTTTACTACCCTTATTCCGTGCAGAACATCATGCAGAAGCTCGCTTGCACGGCACTGAAATCGCCATACTCTGCCATATCTTACACTTATCGCATTGAATGACTTTGCCGAAAGATACGCCGCAAGCGGCAGAGGAATTGTAACCACCAACGCAAGCTTCCAGTTTGTGACATACATAAGTATAAGCAAGGCGACAAGAGCGGTCGTCTGGAATATCATATCCTTGCCCTGTCTTGTCATAAAGTCCTGCAAGGTAGCCGCATCACCTGATACACGGTTGATAAGCTCGCCGGGGGTACGCTTTGCGACATTGCTCATTGACAGTTGCTGAGTCTTGTTGAATATGTCACGGCGCAAATCCCTGCCGTATGCAGTCGATATCTTATAGTTACATACCTCCTGCAACAGTCTGAAGCCCATAGAGGACAGGTTAAGCACCAGAATACACAGCGTTATCTTCCAGAAAAGTCCCCAGTCGCTGTTGTTAGGCACAATAAGGTCATCTACAAGTATTCTCTGAAACAAAGGATTGATAACGTCAAACGCATAAAGCACGAACGTTGCGAAAAGCGAAAGTCCGAACTGCACCTTGTACGGCGCAAGCCTTTTTACAAGCTTTAAGAACACGCCCTTTTTCGCATCACAGAACATACATTTACTGCTTCCTCTGAGCGCCGCTCCGCACTTAGGACAGCTCGGCTCGTCCGCGTCTGTATGCCCGGTAAATTCACCCGTGGCTATGTAATGCTCGTATATCTTCGCAAGCTCCGCATAGCGCATATAGTACTTCTGCGAAAACTGACATACGCATATATCCTTGCCGTGCAGATCCTTTACGCACAGCATAGAGCAGCCGATAAGCTGTTCGACAGTTATTTTGCTTATATCGGGTACGGAAAACTCCCGTACCGCTTTATCGTCATAATATACCGTGAGCTTATCCTTAGTGGCAACGAGATGCCCGTTAGCCGTTTTTGCCTTGCGGTCTATGTCAAACGGCAGTGAAAAGCTCACGCTGTCAGCGTCCACGCCTTTAGGGACTGACAGTTTTAAATTCATTTATACCCGCTCCTTTCTGTAAAGGTCATAAATGCGGTATCAGATGAACAGCTGAAGCCTTTTTATGCTTGCCTTATCCAGCTTGTCGACATCGGGTACGCTGTAGCGGTTTCCGTCAGCATCTGTCACAGCAAGCATCTTTCCGTGTATCACCCTGAAATTGTGCCACCAGTCGTACACCGCTATCTTCTTTTCACCCGCCGTAGTTTCGGCTTCAAGGAAAAGATAGCCCATCTGATTATCTGTTATCTTGTTGATCTTCTTTATCTCGGGAATGTAGTACTTGAGCTTAAGGTAGGCGCTGACCGTGTTTTTCATATCACCTGTCAGCTCGTCCAGATCCTTTATTACGCCTATCTCCTTCCACTCGTCTTCATCATTCTTATAGCTAACACTGATATATTTGTTTTCATCGTTGAACGGTACGAGCCTTGTAAGGTCGACCTTTTCATAATCCTTTCCGTCATATGAAAATGACAGATAACCGCTTTCGTTTTCGGTCAGATGAATTTTATCGGGAGAAAGTATATTCAGCGTATCTACATCATAAATTGCAGTCGTATTCTGCTTCATAAGCCTTTCCTTTCTGTATCAGTCAATTCCGACAGATCTCAGCGACTCGCTTTGCAACTTGTACAGCTCAAAGTACTTGCCCTTTGTGCGTATAAGCTCATCGTGCGTTCCGCTTTCCTTTACCTCTCCGTGTTCAATTACATAGAGCTTGTCTGCGTCACGGAGCGTTGAAAGTCTGTGTGCTATCGCTATTATCGTTCTGCCGTGTTTAAGGTTATCTATTGCGCTTTGTATCTTACGCTCGGTAGCGGTATCCATTGCCGCCGTTGCCTCGTCAAGTATAAGAATATTCGGCTTTTGTATCAGTGCGCGGGCAATAGATATACGCTGTTTTTCACCGCCTGACAGGCTTACGCCGCCGCTTCCCGTAACTGTATCATAACCCTCGGGGAGCTTCATTATAAAGTCGTGGGCATTCGCACTTTTAGCCGCCTGTACGACCTCTTCCATAGTAGCGTCTGGTCTTGCATAGCGTATATTATCGGCTATCGTTCCCATAAACAGATAAGTTTCCTGCGATACAACGCCGATATTCTTTCTGAGAATGTCAAACGGTATCTTCTTTACGGGTATTCCGTCTATCGTTATCTCACCGGAGGTAACATCGTACATTCTTGATATCAGGTTGATGATAGTCGATTTTCCCGCACCGGTCTTTCCGACAATGCCTGTAAATTTGCCCGCCTCGGTAGCAAACGACATATTTTTGAGCACAGGTCTGCCCGCTTCATATTCAAACGTTACGTCCTTGAAGCATATATTGCCCTTAAGCACGCCGCCGGGTATATCGGCAGGCTCTGCAGGCGGCTTTACCGTAGGCTCACTGTCGAGTATCTCGAACATTCTGCCTGCGGCGTCCGTACATCTTGCCCAGTCATTACCCATATACATAAAGAAGAAGATCGGATCCCAGATAACACCGAAATAGTTTATAAGCAGTGTCAGTCCGCCGAGCTGAAGATTACCCATCAGCACAAGCGCAACACCGAGGCAGTATATAATACCGCTGAATACGGCGTATATTCCGCTCTGCACAGGGAAAAAGTGTGCGCTTCTCTTATCCCTCGCATATTCTGCCGAGTAAAGATTATCGTTCTTTACGCCAAAGCGTGTTATCTCCTGCTCTTCACGCGAAAACGCCTTTACTACCCTGTGACCGTTCAGCGCGTCGGAAAGCGTGGAGGTCACTCCTCGCCTTGCGATATCACGGTTTCTCCAGTGCCTTCTCTGACCTCTCAGCCACAGCACCTCGCACAACAGTACAAGGAATACCGCAAAGAACATCGACAGCGATATTATCGGGTTCACCATAAGCATAAGTATCACAAGTCCGACTATCTTTATCATATTGGCAATAAACTGCGGCACTATGTCTACAAAAAAGCCGTACACATCAAAGCTGTCACGGTCTACTCTTCCCATAAGCGAGCCTGTCTGCTTCGTTGTGAAAAACGACAACGACAGCTTCTGCATAGACGCGAAAATATCCGTCCTTAGCTTATGTATTACCTGCGGTGTTATCTTGCTTATAATTACGCCGTAAACCATTGCAAATCCGGTTGACAGCAGTGAGAACGCCGCCATTACCAGTATTACGAACAGTATCTGTCCGTACAGGCTTCCGCCCTCGGCGAGTACATCGTCGTACAGCATTTTTGTGCCGAAGTACGGGGCAATAAGTCCGAGTGCCACCGATACGGCTATCAGCACAAGTATAACCGCTATCTGCTTTTTGTAGTCACCGAACATACCCAGTAAGCGCTTGAATATCCATGTACGCTTTGTACAATACGGACAGAACGCTCTGTTCGGGTCGGGATATTTCCTGCCGCACTTGGGGCAATACAGTGTCTTGTCGTCAAGTGCGGAATCATCGGGCGTTTCGCCTTTTTTTATTGTTTCGTATCTGCGGCAGAACTGCTCGAATTTTTCGGAAAAACCACCCGAAAACATAGCAAGCTGTTTTTCACTGCCGTCACTCATCTTCGCCATCAGTCTTGCTGTAAACTGATAGCGGTCAACATACAGCTCTTCAATATCGGACATCGGATATTCGCAGAAGTCCTTGAAATCAAACTGCGTGTCGAACGTCTTTTTATTTTTTACCAGTCTGTCGTAGCCCGACAGCAGATAAAGCTTTTCGTTATCGAACGTGATATAGGTGTCGTAATAACACCCCTCGCCGTCCATATCCGCCTTAACGCAGTATAAAAGCTTATCCGTATCGACCGCCCTGACAGAAAAAGCTGCCTGCACAGCGGCAGACAGCTTATCAAAATACTTCATTCATTCACCGTTTCTTTCCGACCGCAAAAATGCGGCCATACGAAAACACAAAAAGATACACAGGCACAGTTGTTCATGATCTCGGTCAACTGTGACATTTACGGCATACAAAAGGTTTGCTTGTTGCGGGTCGTATAATTTATGCAGATATCTTTTTATGTATTTCAAACGTTACGCAAGCCCACATTAAGCACACCGTCGGCTCAACAAAAAATCAACCGACAGTACAAGGCTTATTACAGGCTTTTGTTATTGGAATTTTCTTCTGACAGCTATTCTTAAAAGGGCATAATTACCCCCTTTAAAGACTTGTCCGTTGTGGATAATATTTTATTATTCCGTTCCTGTTTTCCTTGTATGTCGGTTAATGTACTTTATTCTTCAGTTATCCGTAATTATCTGTACATTGTCTTTGCGACTTCAGCGAGTATATCGACACCCTTTTCGATCTGTTCGTCTGTAGGTGTTGAATAGTTCAGTCTGAATGACAGACAAGGAGCGCTTTCATCTGTTAAGAATGCGTTGCCGGGAACTACTGCCACCTTGTTCTTTACAGCCTTCTTGCAGAAGTAAGGCATATCACCGTCGGGCAGTGTGCCCCAGATGAACAAGCCGCCCTCGGGCTCTGTGAACTTGATGGACTTCGGCATCTTCATCTTGAGGTTAGTAAGCATAAGATCTGACTTGTGCTTGTAGATGGCTCTCAGCTTTTCAAGATGCTCTTCAAAGTTATTCTCGGTAACAAACTTATAAGTGATCATCTGCGGCAGGATAGAGGTATGAACGGTCGAAACCTGCATGCAGACTACCGCCTTTGCAATCACGTTCTTGGGCGCGCAGAGGTATCCTACACGCAGTCCGGGAGCAAGCGTCTTTGAGAATGTTCCCGCATAGAGAACATGACCGGTCTTGTCAAGCGACTTTATTGTAGGTACGTCTTCGCCGAGATAGCGCAGATCGCCGTAGGGATTATCTTCGAGTATATATACGTTGTACTTCTGAGCCAGTTCAAGCACCTTCTTGCGCTTTTCAAGGCTCATGGTCTTGCCGGTGGGGTTCTGGAAGTTCGGGATAAGGTAGATGAAAGCTGTTCTCTGATACTTTTCGAGAGCGGCTTCAAGCTTTTCGATATTTATTCCGTCATCGTCCATATCTATGCCGACAAGCTTGGAATTATAGGAACGGAAAGCGTTGAGCGAGCCGATAAATGTAGGTGCTTCGCAGATAATTACGTCACCCTCGTTGCAGATCTCCTTGGTAACTACTTCTATCGCCTGCTGTGCGCCCGATGTGATTACTACATCTTCTTCGTTTTCATCAAACATACCCTTTTTCTTAAGGTCGTCCTTTATCCAGTTACGAAGCGGTGTATAGCCCTCTGTGATCGAATACTGAAGGGCATCTATGGGCGTTTTTGTAAGTATTTCGTTTGTAATACGCGCGATCTCCTCTGTGGGGAAAGCCTCGGGTGCGGGGTTGCCCGCCGCAAAGCTGATAACCTCGGGATCTGACGTAAACTTAAGTATCTCTCTTATTGCTGATGGCTGCAATGTCTGTACTCTGTATGAAAATGCGTTCATATTATATCGGTCATACCGGCGCATAAACGGTCTGACCTTTCCTCCTTGCATTTATTTTGTAATGGGTGAGCGGCACATTGGGACTGCCGCTGTTACAATAGCTTTATTCTATCACACATTTAAACGGAATGCAAGTTTTTTCTAAGTTAAACCGATATTGTGTTTCCCAATTTACGGTTGAAAAGCTTACACACATTCATAATAATTCAAAAATTTACTTAACAAACAAAAATTTAGTTGACTTTTCTTAAAAATTGTTTTATAATTTAACTAACGGCAATACAGCCGCTGATTATTTGAAATGGTTTTCGGAGGTTAATATTTATGGCTTTTTGCAACAAATGTGGAAATCAGCTCCCCGACGGAGCAAACAACTGCCCCAACTGCGGTGCTCCCGTAGGCGGCGCTCAGCAGAACGCTCAGGGTTTTGTAAACAATATGATGAATACCGCTGACTCAACAGCACAGTTTGATCCCCAGGACATAAGCGCAAACAAGGGTATGTCTGTACTCGCATACATAGGAATACTCTTCCTCGTTCCCCTGCTTGCCTGCCCTAACTCAAGATTTGCACGCTTCCATACAAATCAGGGACTTGTGCTCTTCCTACTCGGCATAGCTTCTTCTGTAGTAGTAGGTATAATCACTATAATTCCTTTTGTAGGCTGGGTTTTAGGTCCTATCTTAGGTCTTGCGGCATCTATATTTGAGCTCGTGCTTATGATTATGGGTATTGTCAACGCCGCTCAGGGTCAGGCTAAGGAGCTTCCCCTTATCGGTAAGATCTCACTTCTTAAGTAATTATTGATATTCATATGAATACAAAAAACCTCGTGTCGTTGCACGGGGTTCTGTTATTTTATATATAACGAATGATGAGAAACAATTATTTAACCTATCGACACGATCTATAAAAAATCACTCCGCTGTAACCTCGTCACAGCGGAGCAACTTTTTAGTTATTCTTTGAAAGCCAGATGCTTGCGACATCAAGCGCCTCGTAAAGACTGCCTCTTTCGCTTGTCTTTGCGATTATCTCAGTAGCGGGAACAGTCGGATCTGTACTCATCAACTGTACCCTTGTCTTGTCTGCTATTTCAAGATCCTTGACCTTGTGCGTGGATAATACAGTCAGCATTGCAACGTACTTATCGGACATATTTCCGTAATAGATGGTGTTGTCTTTCCTCACAAGAGGAAGACCCTTGTAGGTGAAAAATTCCTGCTCTGTCATAATAACCTCCACCGTCGCACTAACGGTCGGCGTGTGACGGACAGATCCCGTGCATGATTTAAGATCCGCCCCCTATCGTCACACTGCTTTATAAAAAGCCTTTCGGCATCAGAAATCCGAAACGATCTCTCCGCCTGTAAGAAGTGCATTCAGGTTTTCGAGAAGTCTTGTAGCGTATACCTGCCTTACCTTGTAACGTACATCGCCGTTTACAACTATAATGCAGGTTCTGTCGCTCTCACTTGAGTAGAACTCGACTGCATCGTTTTCCTTGCCCTCCTCGCGGTGATCGTATGTGATACCTGCGATAAACTTGTTGTCGTCTGTCAGGTCGTCAAGATATATCTGCTCTGCATACGCCGACAGCAGATACTGATAGAATGACTTGAACTTAGCCGCATCAACTTCCTTGCCGTCATAGCTGAAGCTTGAATTATCCGCGTCGCCTGTTATCTTGAAGTCATAAGCCTTGCGGTCGCTGTCATAGATAGTAACGCCGTCAAGATAATAGATATACGGTGTTAAGAACAGCTTGTAGAGTATGCTCTCGGGTGTTACCGTGAGCCACGGCAGATCGTCGGGCGAGAACACATAAATTGCGTCCTTGTCTGACAGCATACCGTAATATCCTGTGATCGTCTTTATCTCTTCGCCTGTTTCTTCGTTCTTCGTCACAGTGTATACGGCTGAGCCTATAGTAAGCTTTGTTACCGTATCCTCGTTACTTACCATTGTAACAGTGCAGTCGGGGTCATCAAGACCTGCCTGCTTCTTCTGCTCGCCTGTTGGAGAAACAGCAAACACGCCGGACGCGGATAATCCGTACAGTCCGTAAACCACCTTCTGGTCAAGCTCATCATCGGCAAGTATACCGTTGTGGCTTGACATTGCATATGCTACATAGGTGGATGAAAATTCCTTGTCGGTTTCCTCGGGGAGCTTGTCAAGAACTATATCCTTTTCAAGATCCTTACGCTCGACACGCACTCTGTTTACCGTATCGTTTTCCGAGTCGTAGGACGCTACAAGCGTTGACTTGTTGACATAGGACAGCTCATCGTTCATAGCAAAGCTTACGCCCGAATTTGACACAAGATATACCGTGTTGCTCTTGTCGGTCTTCACATACCATGAGTTTTCACCCTCGTACTTTATTCCGACAAGACAGGTCATATCCTCAGCCTTGTTGTCCTTGAATGTCATCTTTATTGTCGCTGTAGGCTTGTCAAAGCCGTACTTTGCAAGGTCGGTTGCGTCTTCCTCAACGACCTGCTTTGCGCTCATACCTCCGGCACTGCTCATAGCGTTTGAATATGAGCTGCTGTTTGCAAGCGCCTCGGGGATCGAATCAATGCCCCATTTTTCCTTACCTAAACGATTTATCGTATATTCTCCGCTCTCATTTGTTACAGTGAGCGTTGAAATATCATCGGTTTCGTAATCGGTAATGCTGACCGATGTATCGCTTGACGTATCCGAATCGGCAGTATCATCCTTCGGCTGGGTCAGCACCAATGCGAGCGTTGCCGCACCGAGTACCGCCAGACCGATCACCGAACCGAGTATTATTTTTGTATTTTTCTTCATTGCTGACCTTTCGTTTACCTATGCAGACGTCTTACCCAGATTATAATGCCGAATACTATCAGAAGTACAGGCAGAACAATTACAAATCCGATAACAAGACCGTTCTTCTGAGCGTCTGTTATCTCAAACGTAGATGTATTATAAGACTTGGGAGTGAGTGTTATTCCCTCTTCCTTGTTACAGCTTACATTAAAGATGTTCATAATGAGCTGTGAGTTGTTCACAGACGCTGTCTGTAAGAATGAGCTGTTGAGGAATTCCATACCGCCCACTGCGACAATGCGGCTTGAGAACGGCGTTGTACCCTCAAATCTTGTCTTTACAGCCTGCATGATAACGGAATACTGCGTTCTTGTCGCATCGCTCTCGGGCGTCCAGTTGTCGCCGCTGTCCTGAGGCTTGATAACCGCGCCGTCATATGTTTTGAGGAGCGACTGGATAGAAATATTACCGTTACCGCTCTGATCCTCCCACTTTGATGTTACGGCACTCATATTATAGCCATGAACAGGCGAATTGTTTGTGAATTTGCTGAAATCGGTATCCGGAACAGACAGCACCTGATATGTGTTCATACCGCTGTATGTGTAGTTTTCATCAGTCTGATAGGTAATTCCCTTTTCGACCTTTAAGCCCCACTGGTCAAGCAGACCATCAAGGTTCGGTGACTCGCCGAGCTTGGGATTGCTTACATATACCAAATTCTTGCCGAAGTTACCGCTGTTGTCAAGCCATGTATCAAGCTTACTTACGTCGGCAACCGAGTAGTCCTTATCAGGTCCGAAGATGAATACGAAGTCATAGTCCTCGCTTATCTTATCTGTAAGAGTGATATTCACAGACTCGATAACATAGCTGTTTGTTTCAAGAAGATTTTGTAAAACAGTATTCTCTGTTTCACCGTAGCCTGTTATAACCGCTACCTTTACAGGGTCAGTATCGGTAACATTCATGATAGCGGACACTACAGCCTGCTCTGCATTGGCTTCGATCTTTTCGGGCTGCTTTACTCCGTAATAGTTAAGATACTGTTGATTATAGGTTATGCTGAGGAAGTCCTCATATGTCAGAACCTTTACACGCTTTGTGTTCTTACTCTCGACCATAATTTCGTTTGAGGTTATGGTTTCTGTGTAGTTTGCTATAAAGCCGGGGTTTGATACTACATCGATATACTGTAATGTGATATTTGAATTTGCCGCGGCGATCTTCTTTAATATCTCATTTGTCTGGTAGTAGTATGAACTTCCGCCCGTGAAAGCGGATTCCTCGCTTGTCACCGTAATTGTGACCTCGTCGGTTATCGTTTTGATATAATCGACCGTTGACTGCTCAATGCTGTAAAGTCCTGAGTCCGTAAGGTCTGCGGCGGGCATAAATCTGTCGCCGAGCAGTGTAATTATTACATTTACAAGTACAACCGCAACTATAAATATAACCGTAAAGAGTATCGACAGTCCGCCGTACTTTAGCTTCTTGTTTTTAAAAGGACTTTTACGCGGCTTCTTTGCGCTGTCGCTTTTAGCGGGAGCTGACTCTTTAGTGCTTTCCTGCTTTTCCGCCGCTGTTTTGTTTATTGCTTCTGCCGCTGTTTCCTTTGCGTTTTCAGCCGCATCGTTAATCTTACTCATGCGTTTTCTCCTTTGTCGTAGTCAATGCTTATGCCCAGCGGCGCTTTTCAAGCACTCTTACAGTCAAGAACAGGAAGATGAAGATAACACTTATAAAGAATATCAGGCTTGAAAGGCTGAATATTCCGTTTGTTATCTGTGAGTATCTTGAATATACGGAGATACTTGAAAGTACGTCCCGGAAAAATCCTGAGGGGAGTGCGCTTGTCAGTGTGTTCATAAGCAGTATCATCAGGTTGATGAAGAAGCCGCCTATAGCCGCGATCATCTGATTTTCCGTAAGCGATGACACGAACAGTCCGATAGAAACAAATATACCGCCCAGCAGTAAAAGTCCTACCGTGTTGCCCCATATCGGGAGCCACGATACAGTGGCAAAGGTCGACATTACAAAGCCGTAGACCGGCATAACTGCAACGCCGATAGCAAATATAGCATATGCGGCAAGGAACTTGCCCATAACTATTGATAAAAGACTTACAGGAGCAGTCAGCGTCAGCTGATCAGTCTTCTGTTTCTTGTCCTCAGACAATAATCTCATCGTCAGCAGAGGAACAAATATCATAAGCACCATAAACATCATCAGGAATACGCTCGATATATCCGTAGAGCCTACAGACAGTGCGAATATATAGAAGAACAGTCCCGAGAATGCGTAGAATATAGCAAGGAACACATAACCGAGCGGTGATGTGAAATATGCTCTGAATTCTCTTTTAAATATTGCAAACATTCTTATTCCGCCTTTCCGATCACTTTGTAAGCTTCAGCTTGTCGACCGTGTCGCCGACATTGCCGTAGATATCGCCTGTAGTGATCTTGAGGAACACTTCTTCAAGCGTAAGCTCGCTCGACTTCATCATAAGCAGAGTGTAGTTTCTTGACGCAAGGCGCTTTGAAACCTCACGACGGATATCCGTACCGGGCTTTGCATTAAGGAAGTACTCGCTTACGCCCTCTTCTACATTCTCCCTGTTGACGAACACCTCGTCCATACCGGGGATAGACGAAAGGAGCTTCTTTACATCGGCGGGAGCGCCCTCACAGCGGATAACCAGCTTGTGGTCAGCCGACATATTTCTTGCAAGGTGGTCTGCACTGTCGTTTGCAACGACCTTACCTCTGTTGATGATTACTATCTTGTCACATACTGCCTGTATCTCGGGGAGTATGTGGCTTGAAAGAATAACCGTGTGGTTCTTGCCAAGCTTCTTTATCAGCGCTCTGATCTCGATTATCTGCTTGGGGTCAAGACCTACTGTAGGCTCGTCAAGGATAAGCACCGGAGGATTGCCCACAAGCGCCTGTGCAAGACCTACACGCTGCTTGTAACCCTTTGAAAGGTTCTTGATAACACGATCCTTTACATCGGTTATCTTTACAAGGTTGCATATCTCCTTGAGGTGTGAGTTTATCGGAAGCTTGCACTTTTTAAGTCCGTAAACGAACTTTAAGTATTCCATAACCGTCATATCAAGATATAACGGAGGCTGCTCCGGAAGATATCCTATCATTTGTTTTGCTTTTACAGGCTCTTCAAGAATGTCTATACCGTTTATTTTTGCCTCGCCCTCTGTCGAGGAAAGATAACCGGTAAGGATATTCATCGTAGTTGATTTTCCCGCACCGTTAGGACCGAGAAATCCCAGTATCTCGCTTTCCTCAGCGGTAAAGGAAACATTGCTGACTGCCGTTTTAGAGCCGTAACGCTTAGTCAGATTTTTTACTTCGATCATTTGCTGCTCCTTAAAGTGAAGTATTAAGGCAGAGATATACCCTCTGCGCACATCTGCTATATTTTAACTTGTACAGGTGAAACCTGTGTGACAGTACGGTGTAATTATCGCTTTGCCGTCATTTTATCCTTGTCAAGCTGATTTTTAAGCTCGTCCACGCTGTCAAAGCGGCGCTCCGGACGGATAAAGTCAAGCAGCGATATACGCAGTGTCCTGCCGTAAAGGTCGCCGTCATAGTCCATTATATGTGTTTCCGCAAGCGGACTATCCTTGTATCCGACAGTAGGCTTTACACCTACATTTGTAACGGACGGCATGACCCTGCCGTCAAGATATGTCACGCTTTTGTACACACCGAACCTCGGCATAACTATATTCTCGGGGAATAGCTGGTTAATAGTCGGACTGCCGATAGTTCTTCCTATGCGGTTTCCCTCTATTACCTTGCCCTCTATCGAAAAATCGTATCCGAGTAGCTTGTTCGCCTTTGCTATTTCACCTGATTTTATCAGATTTTTGATTGCCGTTGAGTGTACCACACAGCCGTCAAGACTGAACGGCGGTATAATAACGACCTCAATGCCGTACTCACGGCATATTTCCTTAAGCTCGTCCGCGTTGCTTCCGCCGCCCGCTCCGAGCCTGAAATCAAATCCGCATACAACGACCTTGGCATTCATTATGCTGACAAGCACCTTTTCGATAAAGTCGCGTGCCGTATAATCGCATACCGAATTGAAATCGGGAGAGTAGATATATTTCACTCCCGCTTTGTCAAGCTTTTCAAGCTTCATATCGTTTGTAAGCAGATTTTCTATCTTTTCCCGTTTCGGCAGTGCGGTATCGCTGTGGAATGTGAACATTGCGGGGCAAAGTCCCTCGTGCTTAAAGCATTCCTCCACGACTTTCATATGTCCAAGATGCAAGCCGTCAAAAAATCCGAGCGCTGTCGCTGTCGGCGGGATAGGTATTATATTTTCGGTAATGTCAATCAAGAATAAACCTCCGTGTCCCGCATTACATGGGAAAAATTATGATAATACATTAAGATAGACGCTTTTAAGTCCGTTTTCCTCGTTCACCTTTGCAACGCCTATGAACACATCTCCGTACTTAAGGCGCAGAAAAGCTCCCTGCGGATAAGAAATATCCATTCTGCCGCAGTCAAGTATCATACCGTTCATGAACAGTTTTTTCTGCCTGTCGTCAAGCTGTACCTCGTCATAACACGAAAACACCCGCTCGGTCGGCAATACAAGCCTTGCCGTATCCTCGGGCGGCATATTCCGCAGTACCTCGATATCATGGCAGTCGGAAAGCGTAAAGCCCGCCGCCATAGTGCGGCACAGCGATGTCATTATCGCACCCGTACCGAGCTTCTTCCCGATATCGCTTATGATCGTGCGGATATATGTGCCCTTTGAGCAGTGTATATCAAGAGTGCCTGTCCTGTTTTGTTCGTCATAGTCAGACAGCTCTATTGAGTACACAGTTATCGGACGCGCGGCGCGCTCGATCTCTATTCCCTGCCGTGCAAGGTCATAGAGCCGCTTGCCGTTCACCTTGACAGCCGAATACATAGGCGGTGTCTGCATACTGTCGCCCTGCATCGACTTTACCGCCTCGGTTATTTCATCAAGCGTCACCGGCTTACTATCCTCGGTCAGCACCTCGCCCCACACGTCCTCGGTATCGGTCGTTACACCGAGCCTGAACGTTGCGCGATATTTTTTGTCGCTGACAGGGTTTAAGTCCGCGGTCTTTGCCGCTCTGCCGATATATATCGGCAAAACGCCTGTAGCCATCGGGTCAAGCGTTCCGCCGTGACCGATCTTTCGTGTTCCTGCGGCTCTTCTCATAATTGCCACAACATCGAACGAGGTGAAGTCCTGCGGCTTGTTTATGCATATAACGCCGTTTATCTCATTCATTCGCTTTCAGCGCCTTTTCAAACACAGGCAGAAGCTTTGCTCTTACAAATTCTATACTGCCCTCGATCGAGCAGCCTGCCGCTCTCGCGTGACCTCCGCCGCCGAACAATGCGCACACACTGCCCGCATTTATCGGTTCTGCCGTTCTGACCGATACCTTGAACGTTGTCGGTCCTTTCTGCTTTACGGTCGCACCCAGAAGCACGCCCTCGACCTGTCTTGGCAGACTGGCAAGGCCGTTGAAATCCTCACCGTCGACCTTATCCGCGAAGCGTTCCATTATCTCGGTCGTGAGCCACACTACAGCTATCTTATCATCACAGAAAAACTCCATTCCCTGTGTTATCGCCTGTTCAAGCTCCAGTCTGCCCTTTGACTTCATATCAAACAGCTTATAGTTTATGCCCGCAACATCAAAATCCTGCTCCATGAGCTTTGCGGCTATGATATGGGTTCTGCTCGTTGTGTTTGAATACTTGAAGCAACCCGTATCTGTAGCAAGTCCGGTATAAAGGCATGACGCTATCTCACCGTCGAGCGGCGCATTCATCTCTTCTGCTATCTGATAGATCAATTCACAAGCCGCCGCGGCATCCGGATCAACAAGTGTATACTTTGCAAATTCCCGTCTGCTTTCATGGTGGTCTATCGCAAGATATATCTTATCCCCATACACTGCGTCAAGATCGCCGAGCAGCTTTCTGTCTGCTACATCGACGCTTACTATCGTCTTTTCATCAAAGCTCTGCTGTATTACGGTATCGCGCAGAAATTCCATACGCGGCGCTATCTCATCTGCACACATTACCTTTGCGCGCTTACCCATTTTCTGGAGTATTCCGCAAAGACCGTACGCACAACCCAGAGTATCACCGTCCGGGTTTGCGTGTGACAGTATCAGAAAGTCGTCATTGCTTTTCAGTATCTCTGCCGCATTTTTTACGTCTGTTATCATTGACCTTACCTTTCGTCGTCGCCGTTATCATCGGTTTCGGCGGGCTTTGGCAGCTTGCTTATGACCTCGCTGATATGCTCGTAATAATCCATAGAATTATCCGGCACGAATATCAGCTGAGGGAGCTTGCGCATCTTCACACGCTCGTTTATTCTTCTCTTGAAAAAGCCCTCGGCTTTTTTAAGATGCTCTGCGACAGTCTTTGTTGTGTCGCCTCCCGCAAGTGTCGTGATATAGACCTTGCAGTAGGAAAGATCGTTTGTCAGCTCACAGCGTGATACGCCGACCATTGCCTTGGCTACAGCACTGTCCTTTATATCACGCATAGCTGTGGAAATTTCGCGCTTTATATCCTCGGCAAGTCTTGCCGTATTGAAATTTGCCATTAGTCTCTGTACTCCTCGGTAACGAACGCCTCAAAGATATCGCCTTCCTTGATGTCGGTGAACTTTTCAAGCGTGATACCGCACTCATAGCCTGCGGCTACTTCCTTAACGTCGTCCTTGAAGCGGCGTAAGCCTGCTATCTTGTCAACAGCAACAATTATACCGTCACGGACAACTCTTACCTCGCCGTTTCTCTGTACCTTGCCGTCAAGAACATAAGAACCTGCTACAATGCCGACGCTCGACAGCTTCATAACCTGTCTTACTTCTACACGGCCTGTGTCAACTTCTCTGTACTTGGGAGCAAGCATACCCTTCATGGCTGTCTGCATTTCTTCTATTGCGTCATAGATTACTCTGTACAGTCTTATATCAACGCCGTCACGCTTTGCGTTTTCAGCGGCAGCGGGGTGAGGTCTTACGTTAAAGCCTACTATGATAGCGCCGGATGCCTTTGCAAGCATAACATCGCTTTCTGTTACGGCACCTACAGCACCGTGAATTACTTCTACCTTTACTTCCTCGTTTGAAAGCTTTGACAGTGACTGTGAAACAGCTTCCACAGAGCCCTGTACGTCTGCCTTTACGATGATCGGGAGCTTCTTCATCGAGCCTTCCTCGATCTGTGAGAACAGATTGTCAAGGCTGACCTTCTTATAGAGCTTGAACTGCTCTTCCTTAGCGTCGAACTTTCTCTTTTCGACAAGCTCTCTTGCAAGCTTCTCATCTTCAACAGCCGCGAAGTCATCGCCTGCACTCGGAACTTCCGCAAGACCCATGATCTCAACAGGAACAGAAGGACCTGCTTCCTTTACGGTTCTGCCCTTGTCGTCACGCATTACACGGACACGTCCTACAGCAGTACCCGCAATAATAGTATCGCCTGTGTGTAGCGTACCTGTCTGTACAAGAACAGTAGCGATAGGACCTCTGCCCTTATCGATTCTCGCTTCAATGACAACGCCCTTTGCAAGTCTGTCGGGGTTAGCCTTGAGCTCAAGCACATCTGCTGTCAGGTTTACCATTTCAAGCAGTTCGTCTATACCCTCGCCTGTCTTTGCAGATACGGGAACGCAGATAACATCGCCGCCCCACTCTTCGCATACAAGACCGTGCTCGGTAAGCTCCTGCTTTACCTTATCGGGGTTAGCCGCCGGCTTATCCATCTTGTTTATCGCAACGATTATCGAAAGGTTAGCAGCCTTTGCGTGATTTATCGCTTCTACCGTCTGCGGCATGATACCGTCATCAGCCGCAACAACGAGTATAGCTATATCTGTAGCCAGAGCACCTCTTGCACGCATAGCCGTGAACGCTTCGTGTCCGGGCGTATCAAGGAAAGTGATATCCCTGCCGCCTGCCTTCACTCTGTAAGCGCCTATGTGCTGTGTGATACCGCCTGCTTCGCCTGCGGTAACGTTCGCATTTCTTATTCTGTCAAGGAGTGATGTCTTACCATGGTCAACGTGACCCATAACAACAACGACAGGTGAACGCGGCTGTAAATTCTCGTCCGTATCCTCAACCTCTTCAAACAGACGCTCTTCGATAGAAACTACAACTTCCTTTGTTACCTTAGCACCGAACTCTTCCGCTACGATACAAGCCGTATCATAGTCTACCGACTGGTTTATCGTAACCATTACGCCCAGTCCGAACAGCTTTTTGATAACATCTGCCGCCGTGACCTTAAGACGTGATGCAAGCTCGGATACTACTATCTCATCGGGAACCTGGATCTCAAGCTGTTTCTTTCTTGCCTTTTCAAGCTCAAGGCGCTTCAGTTTCTGAGCCTCGGTTTCCTTCTTCTTGCTGAACTGCTGCTTGCCCTTCTGCGACTTCTGATTTATCTTCTGCTTCTTTGTATAAGCGTCGTTCTGTCGTCTGTTGCCGCTCTCCGTAGAAGCGATCGTTTCGTACTTCTCGTTGTACTTATCAAGGTTTACATAGCTGCCTCTTGTATCAACGTGCTTTGTGACCTGTTCGCCTCTCTGTACGGCTTCACCCTTGACGTGCTTTGTCGGGGGTGCATTTGTCTTGATATTTGCAAGGTCGATAACAGGCTGTGCGGGAGCTGTCTGCTGTGCAGGCTTCTGATCTCTGCGGTCGTTTCTTCCCTGATAGCCGTTTCTGTTATCGTTTCTTCTGTCGTTACGGTCGCCGTTTCTGTCGCCATAGGGCTTTCTGTCGCCGAACTGTCTGTCGTTGCGATTGCCGTTGCGATCGTTATTACGCTCGCCGTTTCTGTCGCCGTAAGGCTTTCTGTCGCCGTTTCTTTCACTGCGATTATTGTTACGTTCGCCGTTTCTGTCGCCGTAGGACTTTCTGTCACCACGGTCATTTGCAGGCTTTCTGTCAGCAGGTCTGTCATTCTTTGTTTCGGGTTTTGCTTCTGTCTTAGCTTCAGGCTTTGTTTCAGCCTTAGCTTCGGGCTTGCTGTCAGCCTTGACTTCCTTTTTAGGCTCTGCCTTGGCTTCGGTCTTAGGCTCTGCCTTTGCTTCTGCGGGCTTAGCCTGTGCCTTTTCCGTCTTTTCAGCCTTTTCGGGCTTATCCTCTGTCTTTGCCGCTTCCTTCTTGGGCTCGGACTTCTTCTCCGCCTTCTTTGCCGGCTTCTCCTCGGGCTTTTCTTCCTTCTTTTCAGCCTTGGGCTTGCTTGCCGATGCAAAATAAGAATTGAAATTGTTTACCTGATTTTTCTGTGAATACTTCTCAAGTACGACCGAAAGCTCATCTTCCGAAAGCGAAGCCTGAGATTTCTTCTGCACGCCGAAATATTCCTGTACAACATCCGTTATGTCGTTTGTCGAAACATTAAGGTCCTTTGCCAACTCGTTTACACGATATTTTTTATCCATTCACTGATCCCCTTTTTGGTCAAATTTAGAATTGTATATATAAATCGGATCTACCGCTTATTTCCCTGTAAGGCTTTTATACAAGCCCTCATCGAGAACGGCAAGTACTCCGGTGCGCTTTCCGAGGACATTCTTGATTTCGTCCATCGTATTTTCGCACACAAAAAGCGCTGTTTTGTACTTTTCACAGAAAAAGCGCATCTCCTTCTGCGTTTTTTCCGAAACATCACTTGCGAGAATAACACCGGCTGCCTTTGATCTCGGGTTTTTAAGCTCCTCGCATACAGGGTCAAACCCGTGTATCAGCTTTCCCGACTTTCTGCAAAGTCCGAGTGTACTCAGAAAATTCATTGCCGTTACTCACCGTCGCTTTCTTCGATGCTCTTCAGCAGTTCAAGATATATCTCCTGCGGTACGGCGCATTTAAGAGAACGCTCAAGTCCTCTCTTTTTCTGTGCCGCCTCAAGACAACTGCGGCTCTTGCAGACATATACCCCACGTCCTGATTTCTTGCCCGTAAAGTCGAGCATAAACTCTCCCTCGGGTGTATGAACTACTCTTACAAGCTGCTTCTTGTCTTTCATCTCGTCACAGCCTGCACATTTTCTCATCGGCGTCTTTTTTACTGCCAAAGCGACTCATCCTTTCATTGGAAAACGGGTTATTCTTCTGCGGGAGCTTCCTCTTCCGCAGCCTTTTCCTGCTTGCTCTCTATGCCCTCATAGAAACCGCTCTCGGGGCGGATATCTATCTTGAAGCCTGTAAGCTTTGCGGCAAGCTTTGCATTCTGACCCTTGTTGCCGATAGCGAGCGAAAGCTGGTTGTCGGGAACAATTGCCGTACAAGCCTTGACCTCGGGGTCGGGTATCTCTACTCTGATAACATCACTGGGCTTTAATGCCTGAGCGATGAACTCCTCGGGCTTCTCGCTGTAGAATACAACGTCCATCTTCTCTCCGCCGAGCTCTGCACATACCTTGCTGATACGCTGTCTGCCCGGTCCTATGCACGCACCGAGTGCGTCAACATCGGGGTTGTTGCTGATAACAGCTACCTTTGAGCGTGAGCCTGCCTCACGGCTGATAGCCTTTATCTCGACCGTACCGTCGAATATCTCGGGTACTTCGCTCTCAAACAGGCGCTTTACAAGTTCCTTGTTCACTCTTGAAATTTTCAGTGTAGGTCTGTGATCCGATGCGGAAACGCCCGAAACATAAACCTTTACCATATCGCCGGGCTTAAGTACTTCGCCGGGTATCTGCTCGCTTCTGAACAGAGGCACTTCGTTGCCGTTGAGGTTTACTGTAGCGTTACCTGTTCTGGGTTCTGTCTTAAGTACGGTAACAGTGACCGCTTCGTCCTGAAGACCGCCCCACTGTGCTACGAGCTGTTCGCGCTCTATCTCCTTAAGGCCCTGCTTTATGACCTGCTTAGCCGTCTGAGCGGCAATTCTTCCGAAGTGCTGTGTATCAAGCTTTATCGCCACAATGTCGCCATACTTAAGCTTTCTGCGCGTATATGACTTTGCCTCTTCGATAGATATCTGGTTCGCGCTGTCCTCGACTTCCTCTGCGACTTCCTTCTGGATAGCCACATCAAACTTGCCTTTTTCAATGTCGATGTCAAACTTGATATTCTCGCTTCTGGGATATTCCTTTTTGATCGCGATAACGAGCGCTGTCTGTATCTTGTCTATCAGTACAGCGGGATCTATCCCCTTTTCCTTTGCAAGCAATGTCAGAGCCTCAAAAAGCTCCGTTGTGTTGCTGTTAGCCATTTTAACCAATTCCTCCGTTATATATTTTTTATGCGTCAAGGGCTATTCTTCTGCACTTTGCGGTGTTGAATGTCATATCGCCGTTTTCTGTCTGTACAGTAAATTCGCCCGAATTTTCATCATAGTCCGCAAGCACGCCTGCATAATACGCCGTCTTGCCGTTTTCGTCACGCACAGTGACCTTTATGCGTTCACCCTTCATCTTAACAAAGTGAAAAGGCTTTCTCAGCTGTCTGTCAAGTCCCGGAGAACCGACCTCAAACACATCTACAAGGTCAAGACACGGTAATGTGTCAACCGCCTTGTTCAGCGGATCTGTTATCTCCTCGCACTCGGTATCGTCAATACCTCCGTCGGGTTTGTCAAACAGCACCTTAAGGTACCACATCGCACCCTCTTTTTCAAAGATAACGTCCCACAGCTCATACCCGTACTGCTCGATTATCGGCAGTACCTTCTGCTCGGTGAGCTGTTCTACTTTCTCCGCCTGATTTTTCTTGCCGCCTTTTTCTTTCGGCACTTTGAAAGCCTCCTTTCGGCACAAGGACTGTAAAAAGCCCTATATATGAGCTAAAGACCGAGATGAACTCAGTCTTTAGTCTACCATATTCTACTTTAAAAAAGTATATCACATATTATGTCCGTTGTCAAGCAAAATTACGCTTTTTTCCCGAAAAACAGGCGTTTACAGCCGATTTTTCCGTTTTCATTCTATTTTTTTGTGACAGATGCGGCACTTTCCCGCTTTTTTAGCCTTATACAGCTGTTCATCGGCTTCGTCAAAGTATCGCGAATAGTCTATATCGCTTCTGTCGCTCCACGCTATGCCGATACTGCACTTTATCTCATACTGCTTTCCGCCGATCTCGGTGGATCTGACTATTTTCAGAAAATCCTCAAACTTATCCACAACCACCGACTCATCTACAGCTCTTGCAAATACGATAAACTCATCTCCGCCGAACCTTCCGATAACGGTATTGCGGAACTTGCCCGACAGCGTCTTGCCCACGGCTCTGAGCACCTCGTCGCCGAAGCTGTGTCCGTATGTATCGTTGAATGCCTTGAAGTCGTCGATATCAAGCATTACAAAAAAGCTTTTCGCTCCGGTTTTCTCATCAATGAGCCGCTGAATGTGGTTTGTCGTTGCAAGCTTATTCAGCAGACCCGTTGTACTGTCTATCTCAACAAGCTGTGCCATACGCTGATGTTCGCGTTTTTCCTCATCTATATCCTGCGTCCTGCCGAGAACCTTTATTACCTTTCCGCTAGCGTCTGCTACGCTTGAATAACACGTCCTTACCCAGCGGTAGCTGTTCTGATCTATTATCGTGGATCTGTAGTCGAGCGTCAGACAGCTTACAGGCTTTTTGCTTGCTTTTTTCAGCGCCGCATAGAACTTTGCCGCATCATCCGGATATACGATCTTTGTACGTTTTGAAACCTCCGTATAGTTGCTTATGGAGCGGTTTGCCGAATCCGCCTTACCTCCGCTGTACGAAAACGTCATTATATCATCGGGAATATCATATTCAAATGTGACCGCATTCGAGGTCGCCTCAAGTATACGGTAACGCTCAAGATTTACCGCATTTTCATATTCCGCCAGTTTTCTGTGGGTCATATCCTGAACTATTGCAAGGAAAACCGGATGCTCGCTCTCTATAAAATCGATAAGTCCCGCTTTTACAAGCACCCATATATCACTGCCGTCATAACGTTTGCCTTTGCACTCGGCATAAAAGGTTTCCCCTGTCTTTGCAGAGTGTATCCCCTTTTCAAATATCATCTCGGCGGACTCGCCGTAAAGCGACGATGTAACGCTGTCGGCATACTGCTGATATTGCTCCTTTGTGAAGCCGACCATCTCATAGTATTTTTCATTCAGATACAGCGACCTTATTTTATCGGGACACATCTCATATATTGCAACGCCGCACATCAGGTGGTCAAGCATTGTAGAGCATATGGTCTCCCAGTCATAACCCGGCTTGAAACGGTTTTTAAGCTCACTTATATCCATATTTAACGGTTCAAGCCTAGCAGTACTTTTCTTTTCTGTCATTATGTTCTCTCCGTAGTTCAGAAATCGGTCAGATGATATCGGCAGTCCTATAAAAACCAAAGCCGCTGTTACAGCGGCTTTGACTCATTTGATATAAAACTGCTGCATAAATCTTACGCACTTTACATACTCGTTGGCGAGCTGCTGTGAATCGACATCGTACTTTTTGACAAACTCCTCGACCTTGTCCCAGTTTGCGTGCTCATAGTCAACAACAAGTCTGAACACATCACCGAACAGGCCGTCTGCTCCGAGCAGACCGTTCTTGATCTCGTCCGTTACCGGCAGCTCCTTCATTATGTTGCCTATATCGCGTTCGTCGGAAGTACCCGCAACCACGGACATAAGCCCCATAAGATACATTTCCTTTCGGTGTATGTACTGTCCGGGCATTACCTTAGAAATGCTTTCACAGAACTTCGCCCTGAACAGCGCAAGCCTTATAAGCTCATCGGGAGTATCCTTCTGCAAGCGCTGAAGTCCGACAAGATATATCCATTCTTTCAGCTTCTCAAAGCCGAGCAGGACAAGCGCCTGATGAATTGTCGATATCTTGTTTCCCGTACTGCCGTACATTACGTTTATAAGTCTTAACAGCCTTATAGTCAGCACAACATCGGTCGATATCACCGCCGCTATCTCTTCATAATCAGGCTCGGGCGAATACACAAGACCAAGTATATGCAGGAACGTCTTTGCCATAGGAGTATTTGTCCTGTGCGTCATAAGCAAAGGCTTTGCAAAGAAATAGCCCTGCATATATGTACAGCCGAGCCTTTTTGCATATTCGACCTCAAGCTGAGTTTCCACCTTTTCGGCAAGCATTATCTTATTATATGTAATACACTTTTCCGCTGTGCGTTCCACAGCCTCGCGCGAGGTGTGAAAGTCAAGCTTGACTATATCCGCAAGCTCAAACAGCGCCTTTGTATTCTCACCGTATTCATAATCGTCAAGCGCAAGCAGATAGCCCATTTTTTTAAGTTCTATACAGCGCCTTATTATCTCCGCGTCCGCCATTACATTTTCAAGAAGTTCCACTACAAGTATATCGCTTGATATCATCTTCGGAACTCCGCGTTTGATAAGATTGCCTGTAAAATTGACAAATGCTTTTTTGCCGCCGAGAACGCTCGTTATGTTATCAACGAAAAAAGCATTATTTATTACATCGGCGGTGCTTACATCACCGTTGTTTCCCGTATATGCATTGACTCCGGGCTGATTTCTGTAAAGCAGCTCGTAGCCGTATGTATTGTTATTCACATCAAGTATCGGCTGACGTGCAAAAAATACGTTCTCCACAGAGATCATCTCCTTCGTTTTTAATCTTTATTTGTTAATTTTACATTATTTCGGCGTTAAAGTCAACAATAATACCTAATTTTCGCCTTTATGACAGAGTTTTTTGTAACATTATACAAAACTCGTGTAAATTTTTACACATTTCAGTTTGTATTTTCTGCCGATATTGCGACTGGTTTCCTTATATTTCTAATAAAAAAGCAACAGCCGCTAATCTGCGGCTGTCAAAAATCCATTTTCACTTATACTGTCGTTTTACTGCGCTGAGTGTTTATCATCTTGTATCCGAGTATGCATACGGCACTTACAACTGCGGCAATAAGAAGATTATACGGCAGCACTGAAACAAACCATTCCATGTGCGAAGCAAAACCGCCGACGTTCATTGTGTTGTACGGGTACTTGAATGCGTGGAATATGCAGATAGCGGCATTCACAACAACCGTAACGCCGATAAACCGTCCGAAGCTGTGCTTTATAAATGTAAAAATGCCGAAAGCGACTGCCAATGTGATAAGGAATGATGCGCAAGCCGAGTAGATATAGAAATCAAGTCTGTCCGGCATAGTATCCTGTGCCACGCAGAGCCATACGCCTGCGGCGGCAACGATTGCGGAAAAGATTATTCTTAATAATTTCATAGTACTACCTCCCTTGTTTTTTATGTGTTTCGATAAAAACACTTTTCTTAATATAAGTATATCATGAGTTATAGGTTTTCTCTATTGACATAAGTAACAAACATCGGCATAACTGTTTGGTAATGTTTACTGAGCAGAAAAGCAGCACACCCATAAAAGATATACCGCTCCAGACTGTAGAAAAAGTCTATTTTTGAGAAATGTAGCTTATCCTCAAACCCTAACCCCAAACCCCTTCCCCGTGGTGAAGGGCTGTGTATGCTTTGTTGGCTCTGCATCGTGCAGAGCCTTTGGGCATACACGCCCGGCATCCGTGCCGGGGCTGAGTGTGGGGCTGCCGCCCTCACCAAGCAAGGACGCTTGAAGTCAGTCGCACACAGTCGCTGCACGATGCAGCGACACCAACGACTGACAAACCCGCATTGGGGCTACGCCCCAAACCCCATTATTTAAAAATATATAGGTTTTTCGACAGACTGAAGCGGCACATCTATAAAAGATATACCGCTCCAGACTGTAGAAAAAAGTCTATTTTTGAGAAATGCTCAAACCCTAACCCCAAACCCCTTCCCCGTGGTGAAGGGCTGTGTATGCTTTGTTGGCTCTGCATCGTGCAGAGCCTTTGGGCATACACGCCCGGCATCCGTGCCGGGGCTGAGTGTGGGGCTGCCGCCCTCACCAAGCAAGGACGCTTGAAGTCAGTCGCACACAGTCGCTGCACGATGCAGCGACACCAACGACTGACAAACCCGCATTGGGGCTACGCCCCAAACCCCATTATTTAAAAATATATAGGTTTTTCGACAGACTGAAGCGGCACACCCATAAAAGATATACCGCTAAGTATTAAAACCCTACATCAACCTTTAAAATAGCTGTACAGTCTGCACATCAGCATTCCGTTATACAGCTTTCTGTTCTTATCCGCTTTCTTGCCGAAAAGCTCCTCAAACTCACCGTCCGGAGTGATAACGAACAATCTCCTTCCGTCTGTCGGGAGCATTCTCTTACCCATGACCTTATACAGCTCATGCGCCTGCTCTTCGTCAAGCATACGCTCGCCGTAAGGCGGATTGCAAAGCACGACCGTACAGCCCTCGGGATATGTAAAGTCCGCAACATCACGCTGAGCGACCTCAATATACTCGCCTACACCCGCCTTAGCCGCATTGTCACGCGTAAGCCTTACCGCCTCGGGGTCAATATCAAAACCGTACAGCTTGAAGCTTTCGGGCTTTCTGATATTCGCCCTGAGCGCTTCTCTTTCCTCGTCCCACAGCTCTTTGGGCAGGAACTCCCACTGCATAGCGGTAAATTCCCTGTCAAGGCACGGCGGGATATTCAGTGCCTTGAGCGCACTCTCAATAAGCAGTGTACCGCTTCCGCAGAATGGGTCGCAGATGATATCGTTATCCCTTATCCTTGCAAGGTCGGCAATGCCCGCCGCAAGCGTTTCCTTTATAGGTGCGGCATTTGAGAAACGGCGGTAGCCTCTCTTATGAAGTCCCTCGCCCGATGTATCAAGCGTCATTGTGACGTTATCCTTCATTATCGAGAAACGGAACTGAAACAGTGCCTCCGTTTCCTGAAAATATCCGATTTTATACACGCTCTTCATGCGCTCGACCATAGCCTTCTTTATTATCTTCTGGCAGGCGGGAACGCTTGTCAGCTTGGAATTAAGGCTGAATCCCTTTATCGGGAACTTATCAAACTTTCCGACATACTTTTCGATCGGTATAGCCTTTACCCCCTGGAACAATTCTTCAAAGGTTCTCGCCCTGAACTCGGAGAGCAATATTCCCACACGCTCCGCAGTCGACAGGCACATATTGGCTCTTATAAGCACACGCTCATCTCCCGTGAACGTAACACGTCCGTCCGATACGGCTATATCCTCGCCGCCTATTTTGCGCACCTCAAACGAGAGCGTCTTTTCCAGCCCGAAATGGCACGGTGCCGTAAGTCTGAATGTCATAATATATCCTTTCATCAAAACAGCGGCTCTTGTATAGCCGCTGTCCTTTGCTTATCTGTATCAGTTTGAGCTTGTATCGCTCGTGCTGTCGTCCTGCTTTGTGTACCATTCGGGCACAAGCAGTGTCTCACCGCCGTGCTTTTTCACAAACTCGCCGTCCTTATGGCTCGAATTGCAGGTCTTCGGCAGTGTATCCGCCTTGTAGTAGCCCACCGCCGTGCTCGGGCACTTCGATGTAGCAATCAGTCCCGTTTCGGTGCAGTAGTTCTTTTCTACTACGTTCGGGTCTTTGGTGAATGTCTTTGTAGACTCCTCGTTCACGATGTTCACCATAAAGTTATGCCATACCTGCGCCAGGTAAACATAGTTCGTGTTGCCGATATTCTTGTTATCGTCAAATCCGAGCCTTATAACACCGCAATAATCGGCTGTAAGTCCGGCAAACGCCAGTACACGCTCATCGTTAGAAGTACCTGTCTTGCCGACAACCTCAATTCCGTCAATTCTTGCATATCTACCTGAACCGTTTGTGGTATCGGTAACCGCCTTGAGCAGTCTGTTTGTGATATACGCGCTGTCGCTGTCTATTACCCTGTCGCCGAGCGGTTCCTGCTCGATAACAACATTATCATTGTAATCCGTGATAAGATTATAGAGCTTGGGAGTATAATACATACCGCCCGAGCCGAATATCTGATATGCACCTGCAAGCTCAAGCAGCGTCATACCCTGTGTCAGCTGTCCGAGCGCGATAGGCGAATAAGCCTTATCGTTCGTGTAGTCAAGAGTTGTTACATTAAGCTTATCGGTAAGGAAGTTGAAGCAGGTGTCGATTCCGAGCACCTGAGCCATTCGTACAGCGGTAGTATTCTTTGACTGCTGTACCGCATACCACGCAGGTATATATCCGCCCGAGCCGTAGTCACCCTCAAAGTTACTCGGCCAGCTTGTACCGTCGGGAAGAGTTATGCACCTGTCGAATATCATCGATGAATAGCTGATGATATCCTTGTCTATCGCCTGACCGTAAACCGAGATCGGCTTCATTGTCGAACCGATAGGCAGTATAGCCTGTGTCGCTCTGTTGAAGCAACCGTCACCGGGCTTATCGCCGATACCGCCGGCAAGCGCCACAACATTGCCCCTGTAGTCGGTAAGCACGAATGCCGCCTGTGCACAGTTTTCCTCAATAGCCGTAGTATCGTAGCTGTAGAAGAAGTTGTTGGGATCCTTGAAGAACTCTTCAAGCTTATCCTGGATATCCATATCCATATTGAGGTATATCTTGTAGCCGCCCTTGTAAAGGTCAGTCTTTGCCTCGGAGTAAGTCATACCCTTGGCTTTTCCTATATCCTCGATGACCTGCTCTATAGCCGCGTCAACATACCAGTTCTGCGATATCTCATACTCATTCCAGCGGTAAGCCTCGTAAGTATCGTTATCATCGTACTGATCGCTGTTGTCGTCCTGATTTGCATTGTTTCCGTAATATTCATCATATCTCGGATCTTTATAGCCGTAAGCGTCACCCTCAACGATAAGTCTGAACTTTACCTGTTCTACTTTAGCCGCTTCATATTCATCGGTCGTGATAAGACCCTGGTCGTACATACATTTCAGCGCGTACAGCTGTCTTTCCTTGGATCTCTGAAGATTCGCATACGGATTAAGCACACTCGGCGAACGCGTCATACCTGCAAGTATCGCGCTTTCCGCGATAGTAAGCTGATCTACCGTCTTGCCGAAATAATAGTAAGCCGCCGAGCCTACACCATAGACTGTACCGCCGAGCGGAACTCGGTTAAGATACGCTTCGAGTATATCGATTTTTGTGTACTGCTGTTCAAGGTTCAGCGCTCTGAATATCTCTCTTATCTTACGCTCGGGGGTTACCCTGTCGTCGCCCGTGATATTCTTTACAAGCTGTTGTGTTATGGTCGAACCGCCCTCGCCGTAGCCGTTGAACAAGGTCGATATGGTAACGCGTACCGTTCTCTTCCAGTCAACGCCCTCGTGCTCGTAGAAACGCTTGTCCTCTACCGCCGTGAATGCGTCCTGCGTGTGCTTAGGTATCTGCTCCATATCTACCCAGATACGGTTCTCATCGCCCGACAGACGCTTTATCTCGACCTGCTCGCCCGCGCTGTTCTTTGCATAAATGAAACTGGTGTAGCTCAGGTCAACGTTCTTAAGATCAACGTCAAACGCGCTGTCCGCAAACTGCATGATGTAAACCGTCAGCGTTACCGCTACTATACAGCAGGTGATGATAACTATCATAAACAAGCTGAGAAGTGTTGTTCCTATAACGCCGAATACGTGCTTTACAGTATTTACAGCCTTATTCTGCTTTTTCTTCTTTTTTTTCTTTGTCTTAGTATCGGCAGAGAGCTCTTCTTCAAGCTCTGCGTCGGCATTAAGATACTGAGTTTTGTTTTTGCTCATATTTACGTCCTTTTAAGGTGTGTCGTTCATTTTATTATTGCCGATTAAGGCAAGGTTATGTTTCCGGTAACAGAGTATACCACGTTGTAAGTATAGCACAAATTGCTTCAAATGTTAAGCCTTTTGTGCCGAATTTTCATAAAAAATTCAAAATAGCTGTCACAGCCGCACGAATAATGTAAATTTTGACTAATCGAAAGCATACCCGACACCGATTTTTTGTCATAGTAATGAAGCACAACTCAAAGCCCGCCTAATCTCCGATTATTTCCACTATCACAATCACCGCCACCCCGCACTATCCCTCGCCCCGCACTAATTCACGGCTTCCTTGCAAAAGGTGAGCTTCTGTTGCTGAGCCAAGCTCAACCAACTATTGAGGGATCGTCGCTATCAACATTGACACTCCTACCATAACCGCCAAAGCACCGTACACTACCCAATTCCCCCGTAGAGTGCGGTGCTGTGCGTGCTTGTATGGTTTCGCGTCCTGCGAAACTCTGTGCACACACATTTAATGCATCCTTGCATTGCTTGCCCCGCCCGTTGCCACGATTATCTCCACTACCACAATCACTCCCAATCCGCACTATCCCTCGCCCCGCACTAATTCTTGGCTTCCTTGCCAAAGGTGAGCTTCTGTTGCTGAGCCAAGCTCAGCCAACTATTGAGGGATCGCCGCCGCCGCCAACACCACCATTCCAACCATCACCGCCAAAGAACCGTATACTACCCAATTCCCCCGTAGGGTGCGGTGCTGTGCGTGCTTGTATGGTTTCGCGTCCTGCGAAACTCTGTGCACACACATTTAATGCATCCCTGCATTGCTTGCCCCGCCCGTTGCCACGATTATCTCCACCTGCGCAATGATTGCCAAAGTACCGTATACCTCCCTACCCGCACATCACGCCTTGCAACATACACTTTCACGCCTATGCAAATCCTATACCTAGCCCCCAAACCTTTTGCCGATAAAGCGCGGAGAATACCATATAGAAAAAGCAGTCCGCTGTGCATTACAACGGACCGCCATTCAATATATTGAATTTTAAATTTCTGCTTTCATTTTATCGCTTTGTTGTTGCAACTAGGCATAGTGCAGTACTTAATATGTTGGATCTTCTTTTGTCATATATTCTAATGGGAGAGGCTTTTTGCCCTCAAACACATAGTCGCGGTAAACATAGTAATAGTCGGACGTGATATAGTAATTGTTATTGGTTTCACCGATAATATACAGTGAATCGGCAAATAAATATAATGCCATAATATCCGAATATAGCGGAACAGGATAGTCATTTGCTCTCAAATTTTCAGTTTTTACAAAAACCTTTTTGGGTTTATCGAAATATGATTCATTCCAGACCTCATCCATATGCGCCGCAACGAATGCGTCAATCTTCTCTCCATTAGGCTTAAACTTAACCTCATCAACACAATCCTTACCCTCGGTTTTAAAGCTCTTGTAGCTCCAGTTTCCGTAAACCGTGGTTTTGCCGATTTTGGCGTATTTCCTTATACGGAACTTATATGTAGTTGACGGCGAAAGATCCTTTATCCTTACTGAATATTTGCTCTTGCCAAGCTTTGCGACCTGCACCCACTTGCCGCCTTTATACTGCTGAACAATATATCCCGCGGCATCGTCACTCATATCCCAGCCGAGATTAAGCATTTTGCCTGTCTTTGAGTTGAGCCTGAAACGGCTGACATTAGTCGGGATAGTGTTCGCGCTGAGTGTTGCCGAGTAAGCGCTGTACTGTGTAGCCTTGCCAATTGTCTTGTACGCTCTGATTCTGAACTTATACGTTGTAACCGCCTTAAGGTTTTTGACGGTGTAAGTAGTCGTGCTGTTCTTGCTTATCTTAGTAAGCGTAACCCACTTCTTACCGTTCCACTTCTGTAACTCATAGCCTGTAGCGCTAGTGTTCTTGTTCCACTGGAGCGTTATGCTGTTGTAAGACTTGGATTTAGCCTTAAAGCCACTTATGTTAGAGGGGTTAGTATTTACGCTAAGCGTTGCAGAATATCCGCTATACTGTGTAGCCTTGCCAATTGTCTTATAAGCTCTTATTCTGTACTTATAAGTCGTACTAGCTTTAAGGCTCTTAACAGTGTAAGTAGTCGTGCTGTTCTTGCTTATCTTAGTAAGCGTAACCCACTTCTTACCGTCCCACTTCTGTAATTCATAACCAGTTGCCGATGTATTCTTGTTCCACCGGAGAGTTATGCTGTTGTAAGACTTTGATTTAGCCTTAAATCCGCTCATATTAGTCGGATTTGTATTTACGCTGAGCGTTGTCGTGTAAGCACTGTACTGTGTAGTCTTACCGATCGTCTTGTAAGCTCTTATTCTGTACTTGTATGTCGTACTAGCTTTAAGGCTCTTAACGGTGTAAGTAGTTGTACTGTTCTTGGCTATCTTTGTAAGCGATACCCACTTCTTACCGTCCCACTTCTGTAACTCATAGCCTGTAGCGCTTGTGTTCTTATTCCACTGGAGCATTATGCTGTTGTAAGACTTGGATTTAGCCTTAAAGCCACTCATGTTCGTGGGGTTTGTATTTACACTCAGCGTTGCCGTGTAAGCACTATACTGTGTAGCCTTGCCAATTGTCTTATACGCTCTTATTCTGTACTTATAAGTTGTGCTAGCCTTTAAGCTCTTAACGGTGTAAGTAGTTGTACTGTTCTTACTTATCTTTGTGAGTGTAACCCACTTCTTGCCGTCCCACTTCTGCAATTCATAACCTGTAGCACTGGCATTCTTGTTCCACTGCAACGTTACACTTGTAGCGGTTTTACTCTTAACCTTGTAGCCACTCATATTAGAGGGATTCGTATTTACACTCAGCGTTGTCGTGTAAGCGCTGTACTGTGTAGTCTTGCCAATTGTCTTGTAAGCTCTTATTCTGTACTTATAAGTCGTACTAGCCTTTAAGTTCTTAACGGTGTAAGTAGTTGTACTGTTCTTATTTATCTTAGTAAGCGTAACCCACTTCTTGCCGTCCCACTTCTGCAACTCATAACCTGTAGCGCTAGCGTTCTTATTCCACTGGAGCGTTATGCTGTTGTAAGACTTGGATTTAGCCTTAAATCCGCTCATATTAGTCGGATTTGTATTTACGCTCAGAGTTGCAGAATTAGCGCTGTAAGCTGTAGCCTTGCCCTCTGTCTTGTACGCTTTAATTCTGTACTGATAAGTCTTGCTTGCAGACAGCTTTGTGACTTTATATGTCAGTGTGCTGTTCTTGGCTATCTTAGTAACCTGAATCCATGTCTTACCGTTGTAAGCTTCAATAATATAGCCGCTTGCATTTGCATTTCTGTTCCACTGTAACGTGATACTTGTGCTGTCCTTAGCCTTAACCTTGAAAACGCCGATCTTGGCAAGTGTGAGCTTGGCTGTATAAGTATCCTTATAGCTTGCACCGCAAGCCGAGCACTTGTGCAGTGTGTAGCCCTTTGCTGTGTATGTGGGTTTTACAACTGTATTATCATACTTGTGAGCTGTCTTTGCTATTGTTGCGGTTTCAGTCTTTCCGCAAACCGAGCAAGTCTTTGTCTTTGTACCTGCTGTCGTGCAGGTTGCCGCCTTGGTGATCGTCCAATCGCCGAACTTATGGTTGCCTGTTGCGGGGATAACCTCACCGCTCGAAATCAGCTCTCCGCAATCCTTACAATATGTATCGCCTGTATAACCGTCCGTTATGCAGTTAGCGCTCTTTGTATTGCGTATCTCGGTGTTGCTGTGAGTGCACTGTGTTTCACCGTCAAGGATTTCATAATCAAAGCCGTTGTCTTTGGCGTACTTTTCGCCGGCTGTACCGCTGTAGCAGTGGATTTTGAAGTTGTCTGACTTTATATAGTCGTTATAATAATCACTCCAGTTATAGCCCAAAGCATTGTCGCCTATACTCGTCACGTTTTTAGGTATCGTTATACTTGTCAGACTTGTGCAGTCCATGAAAGCATAACTGCCTATTTCCGTTACGCTGTTTGGCATAGTTATACTTTTAAGGCTTGTACAGCCATCAAATGCAAATTGCTCTATACTTATCGTGCCGTTCGGTATCACTAAGTTTGTCAAACTTTCACAATCACAAAAAGCATACATTCCGATGCTTGACACACCGTTGATTATCTTATAATTATTATCCTTCTTTCCGGTAGGATAACATATTACTGTAGTTTTATCTTTGTCATACAGAACACCGTTTACAGAAGCATAGTTTGAATTTTGAGTTGCAACTTTAATTTCTGTAAGTCTTATGCAGTCACTGAAAGCCCCCAAGTCTATACTTGTCACATTGCCGGGTATCATTATGCTTGTAAGGCTTGTGCAACCGCTGAAAGCCCATCCGCCTATTTCCGTCACATTATCCGGTATAGTTATATTTTTAATGTTTATACAATCGTGAAAAGCATTACGACCTATACTCGTCACGCTGTCAGGTATCGTTATACTTGTTAAATTTTCGCAACCGTAGAAAGCATACCAATCGACACTTGTTACACCATCGATTATATTATAATTATTATCTCCCTTTCCGGCGGGATAGCATATTACAGTAGTTTTATCCTTGCTGTACAGGACACCGTTTACAGAAGCGTAATTTGAATTGTCAACATCAACGTTTATCGCTGCAAGACTTGTGCATCCTTCGAAAGCCCAATAGCCTATATATGTAACACTACTCGGCATTGTTATACTTGTTAGACCTGTGCAGCCACTGAAAGCCATATATCCTATGCTTGTCACGCTATCAGGTATCTTTATACCGGTGAGCCCAGCATTATTCGAAAAGGCAAATTCACCTATACTCGTCACTTTCTTCCCATAAATTTCATCAGGGATAACCACATCGCTTTCACTTCCGATGTACTTAGTTATTTCAATTGTTCCGTCATCAAGTAATGAGTATTCAAAATCAGTTACCCAAGGGATACTGACATCAAACTGAATTTCCAGTGACTTTGTAGGATATGCGCCTGTATAACTGTCAAGATCCTTATTCCATATATATGCAAATAAAACCTCAGTATAGCCCGACTTCATGCCATATTCCGTATCAATCATCGGATCGGCAATCTCTGCTGTTACTTTGCCATCTACAATTATCTTTGCATTTGAAAACTCAGCAACCGATTTACCGGCATACTTGTCAAAAGGCACATCGGTTGAAACAAGCAAAATGTTGAAGCTTGATGCAGTGTCAAGCGCCCAGTCAAAATCTGTAATACCAACCTTATATGTGCCGTCCTTGCTGATCGTTACATCTGTGTATGTTGCCGGAAGAACATAGCCGTCAACATCTTCATCATAGCAGTCCGAATACTCAGGAAAAGTCGTGGGGTCATTTCCGCCCCATACGATTACGCTATTGAAATATTTGCCGTTAGCAACATTTTTACCATATGTTTCCTCATCAAATGAGTTTCTGAACGAGTACGCTTGTGTCTGAAAACCTATATACGCATGATAATTTTCCGCTCCCGCCGCAACAGCGCACACCACCGCCATAACCACGAAAGCCGCAAATGCCAACACCCACTTTTTCACTTTCATAAAATCCTCTCCTAATACTTCAATCTCAGACGCAAAAAAGGCACAGCCCACCGTGAACTGTGCCCTGATATCAATGTGTGTATGCCGCCGATATCAATATATCTCCCACGGATAACAGCTGTATCTTTATGCTTACTGTATCCAGTATATCACAACACTTTTTGCCTGTCAAGCATTTATCCTACCTCCCCGCCAGTGCCCCTACGCGAACATAACAGTCTCCTCTGCCCTGATAAACTCACCGGTTTCGGCAGAGTATATCCTGTTCTCATAAGCGCCGTCGTCTTTCACGCAGGTAATATATATTGTATTGTCACCGGGAGAATATGCCGCATATCCGGTTACCGCATTCTCACAGGTGATAAGCTTCTTGCCGTCTGCGTCATATACCTCGGCAATGATAGGCTCATTTTCGCTCGGCTCTTTATATTTATTATAGTTATAGTAATACCTGAACGTGAAAATATATCCGCCGGCTACCTTCATATCCACAAAAACATAATATTCGGGAGCGGTAAAACTGCGGACTTCGTTGCCGTCCTTGTCATAGATATACAATGTTTGCTTTTTGCTTTCGCCGTCTGAAACCGTTTCGTAAAAATATCCGTTAAGACCTATCTCACTGCTGTCATCGCCGTGCTTTTTTATCTCAAACTCTTTTCCGTCAAGTCCGTAATATGAAAGCACCGTTTCATTGTCCGTCCTTGAACGGTAAACAAGCACCACCGGCGTTCCGTCATACATCATTTTCACACCGGAGAAAAAGTTTGCTTTCTTGTTCATTGCTATTAACTGATACGGCTCGTTGCCCGCATAATCGGTTATGCAACTGTCGCTTTTCAGGCGGCAGTACCGCATTATGTTGTCGCTGTATGCCGACTGCTCTTCCCGGTTCTGCCTGAAATAGTTTATAAAATACTCATAACCCCCGGCAAAAGAATATATAGTCTTGAAATACCCGCCGTCATAGCCGAAGCCCTTGGCTTCGACCCCTGTGTTTTGGCTTTCATAAGCCGTTTCGCCGCTTGTGTCTATCAACACTTCATCGGTAAACAGTCCCGCGTCTTCCGACTCATCCGGTGTCCTGTATTCTGCTGCCCTTGCATATCCGTCAGTCGAGAAGTCCGCCGCGAGCTCCGTAAACGCAGGTATTACAACCTTGCCTGTCATATCAAGGTATCCTATCTTGCCGCTGTCGATATCTGCATAAGCCGCATATCCGTTCACAGGCGGATTGAACGGATACTCACTGTCAAACACATCGTTCATTCTCCTGTCAAGGCAGACATACTTTCCGTCCCGCTCTACGACGATATACTGCGACTTTTCGTTCATGCACGCATAGCCGTATTCCCCGAGCAGCTCGCCGTACCTGCTGTACACTCTGAATTTTCCGTCGTCTGTTACAGCCAGAAGCTTATCATCACAGGCGGACGCATAAACAAACGCGCCTACTTTCTTTCCGTACACCGTATAATACTCGTTGTCACTTTTTTCAAGATACGAATCGCCGCTTTCAAGATACGAATCGCCGCTTACATCTATGTAGTCCGATATTCCGTCACGGCTGATGCGTATAAAATATTCATTCATATATTCAAGCGCACCGCTGTCCTGCTTATAGCTCAGCAGACATTCTCCGGTTTTGCTGTCAATAACGCGGCGGATATCATTGCTCATATCAACAGTGCCGTAATATGTGCAAGACAGCATTGCCGTATGCTCCGTGTTGTCATAAAGGCCGAGATAGTTGTTTGTTTCTATCGTCAGAGGTCGGTAAAGACTGCCGCTGTACACCCTGTATCGGTTGTGATACAGATTTTCATCGTTTCTGTTACTTAAGAACAGGCAGTCATTGCCGCTGTACAGTCCGTCATAGTCGGAAAGCGTTATCGTGTTCTTGTTGACATCGGTCATAGCAAGCGGATCTTTACTGCCGCTTCCCACAACGCCGTAGAAATACTCGTCTGCATATTTTGTAGTATACAGCTTATCCATTCCGTCCGACGGTATCGGTATCACATTTACCCTGCTGTCAACAAGATAATACCCGTTCTTATCCAATATGGCATATCCGTCCTCAAACTCGCCGTAGTTCCTCAGCAATTTCGAGCTCTCTCTTACCTCAGCTCCGTTCGCGGAATACACCAGCTTATTAACATATTCCTTGTAAAAATAGTCGGGATTGCCGCTGTCCGTCTTTACTGCCAATGTACCATAATTCACCGCATTTTCATAATACTCTGCCCCGTCAAAATCTTTTGGCGTATACCAGCCGTGGTTTACACTGCTGTTTACAAGCTTTGTCGGAGCAAAGCTCAGATTTCCCGCTAGAGTCTGACCGGTGGTATCGACAATGCTGTATTCCCCGTTAGCAAACACATACGCATAGCCGTCCGCATAGAACTCCGATGCCGCATCATACTGCGCATTTATTACGACCTCGCCGCCCGCATTTATATATCCGATCTTTCCGTTATCATAATACGGCGCGAGCCCGCTGTTGAACGCCGTAAACGCATAGTCGCACTCAAAGGCTTTGCCGCCTGCCGTATACCCGCAGTACTTGCCCTTTTCGTATACGCACGCAATGCCGCTGCTGTCAAATGCACTTATTATGTCTGTGCCGTCTGTCGCAGTGTAAACCTCGTCAAGCTTACTGCCGTTTTTATTCACAAGCACTTTTCTGAAGCGCTCGCCGTCACGCTTTATCAGCACAAGCCCGCTTTCGGCAAATTCCGGGTTTCTGTCGCAGTAATACTCATCGCTTAACTTATTCAGCTCTCTGTCGTATACTGCCGCTCTATATATCCGCGTTTCATTGTCTGTTTTGCACATCAGCACAAGCTCGTCCGTCACGAATATCCTGTCGTACCATTCGCTCTTCTGCTCACCGTCCGCCGAGAAAACAGCATAGCTTCTTTTGGTAAAATCGTTGCTTCCCTCATTCACGTTCTTTGTAAACCCGACATAGTACTTGCCGAACACGCAGTCTATACCCATTCTGTCGGGAAGCACGGTCACCGTCTTTCCGTCCGCAGACAGAAGATAATATTCATCTGTGGTATCGCCGACCGTTTCGCCCTTATCGTTTTTAGTATCCTGCGTCATAACGGTATATGCAAAGGTATACGGCGCTCCGCTTTCAAAGGGTTGAGCATATGTAAAATGCTTCTCGTTATACACCGTCCTGCCCTTGCTGTCAACATACAGCATATATCCGTCATTATCAGTCACCGCCGAAAATCCGTTGTCGCTGTAATATGACGCAAGCCTGAACTTCGGCTCGACCGTAAACTCGCCCTTGCTGTTTATAAAGCCGTATCCGCTTTCGTTGCTCACTGCGGCATTTCCGTTTACATTTTCGTCAAACGGATATGCACAGTCAAACTGCGGCTCTATCCTGAACTTTCCGTCCTCGCCGATATATCCCCACTTATCCCCGCTCTTTGCAGGTGACAGCGACATATTAAACAGCTTCTCGCCGCTACCGTAAAGCACCTCGGGCTCATTTTCAAATATCCCGAAAATGTCAAACGCAAACACCGCGACAGCCGCACCGCCGATTACAGCCGCCCCCGCAATACTGCCGACAATAACGCCTATGCGGCTTTTCTTCTTTTCATCGTTTTTATCCCCGGTAAACGCCGCACAGAACGGACAGAATTTCACGTTCTCATCTATTTCACGTTTACATTTCGGACACATTTTGCTCATTTATTATTCTCCTGTCTTCATTTCCGTAAGCTCCATACTTTCCACATCAAGCTTGTATTTTCTGTTCTTATCTTCGCCTTGCACCGATATGAATATTTCGCTTCTGCCGGTATAGTCGATATTAACTGCATTTTCAACCGTTACTGTCTTTTCAAGCGATCCGCTGAAGAATGTATATTTCAATGTACCGTTCTCTGCTTTATCGGCGCTTCTAAGAACATATATCCATTTCCCGGTGTCATACATCCAAGCTTCGAAATATTCTCCCTCGCCTGTCGTATAAGTGCGTACAAGGCTCACCTCCATATTTTCATCAAGCTGATACAAGCTTAAAGAATCATAGCCGTTATCGCCCATTGTGCTTCCGCCGGTAATATTATTTCCGCACCTTACAAACTTTAGCGGGAACTCCGCTCTTTTTCCCGCCTCAATATTGAAAAAGTCTGTTCGCTCTTCGCCGCGATACTCCTTGCCGTTGTCAAGGTTTCTGTAAACCTTTTCATATGTATCGCCGTTAATTATGTCATACGAAATAAGATTTTCTGCTTTCAGATTAAGATATTGATCCGGGGCTTCAAACAGCACCTCCTGTGTTGTCAGGTCAAACACCCTTGTGCCGCTTTCATCTTTGAAAGCCATACTGTTGCCTGCTTTTTGAACGTATATTTCATTTTGCCAATCATCCGTATACTTGCTTTTCTCTATTTTTATATTGCTGAGCAGTACCTTTCCGCGTCCTCCGTAGATATTGTACCTGCCGTCTGTGCTTTCTCCCACGATAAAGCCCGACAGCCATGCAAGCGTCCTGTCGCCCTTTACAAACGGCGTACCGTCAAGGTTCAGGTAATAGCTTACCGCCCTTGAGTTTTTGCCTGTTTCATCGTACATAAGCACACTGAGTGTCACAGATGTATCGTCGGTTATACCGGCACTCATATAATAATCGCCTATATTGCTTACGGCATACTCCTCATAATGATAATTTCCGTATATATCTATATAGCGGTCTTCTTTGCCGTTTTCATCAGGCGCTATGTAACACTCGATATTTTTAAGTATATCAGGCGTATTCTCACAGTACTCTGCTCCCGCATAGAAATCAAGCGGTGAATATCCGTCCGTTGCGCTGTTTCCCGCATTGTACATTCCGCCCATATTTTCTGCCGCCGCATTGCCTTCGCGGTCGTATATCGTTACATCGATAAGACCCCTTGCGTATACTTCCGAAAGTATATCGCTGAAATCTCTGCGGATCTTTGTCACAAAATATCCGTCCGGCGACATTGCACTGACAAATTCGTACTTTGCCCCGATCGCGACATCTCCCTTTTTATCAAGAAATCCTATTTTGCCGTTCTCAGCCTCGCAGTAAGCCATATATCCGTTTTCAAGCGGCTGTATATCATACTTTGTTTCAAGAATAACGTTGAGATCCCTGTCATAGCAGGTGAAGCTTCCGTCCGCGTTTCTTACAACCACACTGCCGCTGTTTTCGCTTATTCTCGGCTTGTTTTCATACTCTGCAAGGAGCTGACCGTACTTGTCATAGATATAATATTTATCATAGTCAAAGCACATCAGTCTGTCGCCGTATGCCCTTGCGTATATAAATTCGCCGAGCTTCTTTCCGTAAGCCGTATAGTAGTATGACAGAATGCCCGATGACTTGATACCGCAAAAATAATTTCCTACCATTGTCAGCGCCTTATCGTCATATATAAAAACGTGTCCGTTGTTCTTGTCGATAAGCGCATAGTATTTGAACTTTGCGTCGGTCTGCCGCTTTGACCTATACGATGAAACATACAGCGTATCACCGTATTCCCTTACACCGAAATTCGCCTGCGAAGAAATCGTCAGCACAGGTCTTAGCCTGTTGTCGGATATCATCATCCGGTTCTGCCACTCTGTACCGGTCAGGTTGCAGGCTGTATACTTCGACATTGTCGCCTTTGCCGAAGAACCGCCCAGTATATAGCGGTTGCCGAACATATCCTCCGCCACCGTGTTATTTTCACCCGAATATCTTACAAGCCTTGCACAATCGGTATCTATCACCGATGCGTTTGTTATTTCGTCTTTTATCTCATCATATTCGGAATAGTCGCTGTCCGGCGTAATAATTCTCCTGTTTTGCTCAGATATATTATAGACCAGGAAATATCCGTCGTCAATATAATAATCCTCATTCAGCTTTCTGTATGTTCCGCTCAGTATCTTCTTGTCCTTGGTCACAAGCGTCATATCGCTGTATATATCATCAAACGTTTTATCGCTTTCTATATTGCTTACAAGCTCGGCAAAATAGTTTTCACCGATAAACATATTCTCCCCGTCAAACCCCTCAAAGTCCTCGGGGTCGTACCAGCCGTGCACCGTATCCGCAAACATCAGCTTGTCCGCCGCATAGCCGAGCTTTCCTATTACGACATTCCCGCTCATATCAATAACCGAATACTCAGTGCCGCTCTTTACATAAGCATAGCCGTCCGCATAATATCCGCTCGCACCGTCATACTGAGCGTCTGTCACCTTTTCGCCCGCCGTATTGATATATCCGATTTTTGCATTGTCATAGTAAGGCGCTAGCCCGCAGTTGAACTCACCGAATTGGAAGTCACTCTCAAACTGCTTGCCGCTTTCGGTGTACCCGCAGTATTTCCCCTTTTCGTAAACGCACGCATAACCGCTGATATCAAATCCGCTTGCTATATGTGCTCCGTCATACGACACAAAAACCTCGTTGCCGTTATCATCGATCAGAACATCTCTTATAAAGCCGTTATCATCTCTTTTAAGCAGTACCGCTCCGCCGTCATACGCTTTCACGTCAGCCCCGCAGAGATATTCACCGCCGACTCGTTCAAGCGTGTCGGCTTTGAGTAGCTTTGCTGTATATAGCTTGCTCTCATCATCGATACCGTCACAAACAACAAGCAGTTTTCCGCTCTTTACTATACGACTGTAATAGTCCGTCAGCGCCGTACCGTCTGCCGAAAATACGGCATACACTCTTTCGGTTTCATATTCATTATTATCTGTGTCTTTTTGTCTGAAGCCGATATATTTATCGTCATAAACAGCCGATATTCCGTTATTGTTTTCAAGCTCTGTTATCTTACCGTCGGAGCTGAGCAGGCTGTATATAACTTCATTATAGTTTCCGCTTTCAGTTCCTGTCGTAATTTCGGGCATCATCAAAGTGTACGCAAAGGCATATCCGCTGTCGTTCATATCCGAAGCATAATCGAACATCTGACCGTCAAATGCCTTTCTTCCCGCGCTGTCGACAAATCCGACCCTGCCGTTTTCGTCAACGACCTTGGCAAGCCCCTTTGCCGAAAAACTCCCCGCAAAGCTGTACTGCGGAGAAGCTACAAACTCTCCGTCTTTTCTTATATATCCGAACTGTCCGTCAACCGCCACAGGCGCAACGTCATTTATATCCTCGTTAAACGCATACGCCGCCGTATACTGCGGCTTAAGAACCGCCTTTCCGTCCTTATCTGCATATCCCCACTTGCCGTCAATGCATACAGGTGTCACCGACTGGATAAACAGCTTGTCGCCTGTACCGTAAAACGTTTCCGCTTTGTCACCGTACATTCCGAACACGTCAAACACAAATACCGCAAGGCTTACCGCTCCGAGTGCCAGCACTCCCACAGCCCCGCCTATTATCGCACCGACAGGGCTTTTCTTCTTTTCCTGCGGTGTTTCTCCGGCAAACGCCGCACAGAACGGACAGAATTTCACGTTCCCGTCTATTTCGCGTTTGCAATTAGGGCATATTTTGCTCATTATAAAACCTCTCTTATTCCACTTGGTTCACTGTTTCAAGGTCGGTGCTTAATTTATACGCTGTACGCTTTCCGTTTTCATCATATATACCTATCCACACTCCGTCCTCCATAACGCTGAATTCGGATACGTTTTCATAATACATTTCGTTTTCATTCCATACGTTTATAAGCTTTATGTTCTTTTCTCCCTGCTTTTCCGTTTCGGTAATATTCACGATCAGTCCGCAATCAACTCCTGCGACAACACTTAACGGTTCCTCATCGGAAGAATATGTCCTCAGAAGCTTTGTTTCCATATTTTCATCTGTTTCATATACATTCAATTCCGATATGGGGGAGTAATACTCGCTCCTTTTTTCGTTTTCAGCATACCGATAAGCACAGCACATAAACGGATATTTGATTTTTCCTGTTACATTTCCGTTGTCGTCCCTGCCGGTATTTTCGGTCACGACACGATCCCCCGAAAGCACAAAGCTCTTTTTGGTGTCAAGGTCAACGTACGCTGTATACCTGTTGTTATCGCTGTCATAATATGACTCGGAGATTAGATTTTCGTATACAAAACTGATATACGGATCCTTTACATCGGGTCTGTATATGATATCTCCCGTAGTCAGATCATATATAGCCGAGGAATTGTTATTGCTGTTTATAAGCAGCTTGTCGCCGACCTTTTCTATACCGACGATATCGTAGGAGTTTGTAATGCCTTCAAGCGTCAGCATAACAGATCCGTCAGAATTGTAAAGGACAGCAGGTTCACCGTTTTCGGCAACACCGAGAACATAATTGCCGTCTGCAAGCTGTAGCCGGCGACCGTCACGGTATATGCTTTCACCGTTCAGCTTCAGCAATCTGTATTCTGTTTCATCATTGATATAGCACATTGCCGCTACACAGAGAGTATCGCCGTTTATCTGTACTGTCGCATAATCAGATGCAACGTATTTATACTCTTCAAAAAGCTCGTTTCCGTAAAAGTCGGTCGGTAGTCTTCTGTCGTTTGTCGTGGGTAATATCTGAATGTCGTTAAAATTAACGTCTTCATAGCCGCTGAACTTATCGGTATAATACTGATATCCGTCAAAGTAGCTGTAAAGCGATCTGCTGTCAGCTACACTGCTTCCCGCATCGCTTACATCGGGCTCTGTTTCAATAACGGTTTTGCCGTATTTATCCTCTATAGTCACCCTGCGGTCTGCGTAAATATTACCGTTTTCGAGTATTTCGCAGTTGCTCATCGTTCTTGATACAAAATAGCCGTCCGGTGTCATACCGGTAACGCAATTGTATTTCGGTTCAATGACCGTTTTTCCGTCAGCGGATAAGAAGCCTATCAGCCCCTTTTCGTTATCGGCAAACGAACAGTAACCGTTTTCTATCGGCTGAATATCATACTCTGTTGTAAGCAATACGTTCATATCCCTGTCATAGCAGGTATATGTTCCGTCACCGTTTTTCACTGTGATATTGCCGTTATATGCGCTTATTCTCGGCTTTATATCATATTCTCCAAGCAGATTTGCATAGCGGTCGTAAAGATAGTATTTTTCGTAGTCGAAGCAAAGCACTCTGTCGCCGTATGCTTTTACATACGGATATGTGCCTATATTAGCGCCGTAGCTTGTGCTTACGGTATATTCGGTGTACAATTCCGTTTCATCGACAATATAGCCGTCGATAGTTTCGGTATATCCGTTTGACTTGCAGATAAAGCAGTCCCCGATAAATTCGAAATTATCACCTGTATAAAGTGTTCTTCCGTTTCCTTTGTCGATTATTGCATTGCCGGTTTCGCCATTCCCCTGTCTGATGTTTTTGACATATAACAGATTACCGTAACTGTCTATGCTCATTGATGTATCCGAGCGGATAGCAACAGACGGCATAAAGCTATCGTCGTATACTATAAACTGTCGTGCGACACGGTTTTCACTTCGTATATCCAGTACTGTGCAGTCGTTCGAATTTACGCTGTTATAACCCGATACGACATACCTGTTACCGAATATATCCTCAAGATAGGTCGCCGTATCGCCACGGTAACGTATAACAGGCGCAGAGCCTATGCAGATACCGTTTGCATTGTTCATTTCCTTTTCCTTGTTTATTTTGCCGTCGGGCGACATAAGAAGACGTGTGAGCTTGTTTATTTCATGTGTCAGAATATAACCGTCACTGCTGAGCTTTCCGCTGTCGGCTCTCCTGTAATCGGAAGCTATATCGGTATCGGGATCTCTGCTTTCCACGATCATTCTCTCGTTTACCGATTTTGTATTGCTTCTGCTGAATACGCTGTTATTCATATCGGCGTTTTTGCCGATGAAATAGAGATCACCGATAAACATATTCTCCCCGTCAAACCCCTCAAAGTCCTCGGGGTCGTACCAGCCGTGCACCGTATCCGCAAACATCAGCTTGTCCGCCGCATAGCCGAGCTTTCCTATTACGACATTCCCGCTCATATCAATAACCGAATACTCAGTGCCGCTCTTTACATAAGCATAGCCGTCCGCATAATATCCGCTCGCACCGTCATACTGAGCGTCTGTCACCTTTTCGCCCGCCGTATTGATATATCCGATTTTTGCATTGTCATAGTAAGGCGCTAGCCCGCAGTTGAACTCACCGAATTGGAAGTCACTCTCAAACTGCTTGCCGCTTTCGGTGTACCCGCAGTATTTCCCCTTTTCGTAAACGCACGCATAACCGCTGATATCAAATCCGCTTGCTATATGTGCTCCGTCATACGACACAAAAACCTCGTTGCCGTTATCATCGATCAGAACATCTCTTATAAAGCCGTTATCATCTCTTTTAAGCAGTACCGCTCCGCCGTCATACGCTTTCACGTCAGCCCCGCAGAGATATTCACCGCCGACTCGTTCAAGCGTGTCGGCTTTGAGTAGCTTTGCTGTATATAGCTTGCTCTCATCATCGATACCGTCACAAACAACAAGCAGTTTTCCGCTCTTTACTATACGACTGTAATAGTCCGTCAGCGCCGTACCGTCTGCCGAAAATACGGCATACACTCTTTCGGTTTCATATTCATTATTATCTGTGTCTTTTTGTCTGAAGCCGATATATTTATCGTCATAAACAGCCGATATTCCGTTATTGTTTTCAAGCTCTGTTATCTTACCGTCGGAGCTAAGCAGGCTGTATATTATATCATAGCAGTTCCCGCTCTCCGTTCCGGTTGTAATTTCAGGCATCGTCAAAGTATACGCAAAGGCATAACCGCTGTCGTTCATATCCGAGGCATAATCGAACATCTGACCGTCAAACGCCTTTCGTCCCGCGCTGTCGACAAATCCGACCCTGCCGTTTTCGTCAACGACCTTAGCAAGACCCTTTGCCGAAAAGCTCCCCGCAAAGCTGTACTGCGGAGAAGCAACAAACTCGCCGTCTTTTCTTATATAGCCGAACTGTCCGTCAACCGCTACAGGCGCAACGTCATTTATATCCTCGTTAAACGCATACGCCGCCGTATACTGCGGTTTCAGCGTTGTGTCACCACCTTTGTCCGCATACCCCCACTTGCCGTCAATGCATACAGGTGTCACCGACTGGATAAACAGCTTGTCACCCGTGCCGTAAAAGTTTTCCGTCTTATCGCCATGTATTCCGAACACATCAAACACAAACACCGCAAGGCTTGCCGCACCCAGTGCCAGCACACCCACAGCTCCGCCTATTATCGCACCGACAGGGCTTTTCTTCTTTTCCTGCGGTGTTTCTCCGACAAATGTCGCGCAGAACGGACAGAATTTCACGTTCCCATCTATTTCACGTTTGCAATTAGGGCATATTCTACTCATGATTATTACCTCTTTGAAAAAAATACCGTTGACATTTTAGCTAAAATGTGCTATACTGATATTAGCTAAAATACGGAGGTGTTTATATGATTACTGCAACTGCAACAGAAGTACAAAATAATTTCGGTCATTATCTGCAAACCGTTCAGTCGGGAGATGAAATAATTATTCTCAAGAACGGAAAAGAAGTTGCAAGGCTTATTTCTCATAAATCGGGTATTTCTTTTCTTACCGATTCGCTGACCGGTGTGCTGAAAAACGATTATGACGATAAGGCGATCCGCACGGAAAGGATAGAAGCACATGAAGGTATTGATTGACACGAATGTAATCCTCGATGTTCTCTGCAACCGAGCGGAATTTGTCGCCGACTCCTCAAAGGTCTGGAAGCTCTGCGAGGTTGAAAAAATCGAGGGATATATTTCCGCTCTTTCAGTTCCGAATATCGTCTATATTCTCAGAAAAGAGCTCACCCCACAGAAAACCAAGGAGATAATATGGCAGATTATGATGATATTCCGTATAATCGATTTAAAGCCTTCCGATTTGAAAAATGCGGCTGAAATGCTCTCGGCTGACTTTGAAGATGCCGTGCAGATGTGCTGTGCAAGCCGTATCAAAGCAGATTATATAGTTACAAGAAATATCCGTGATTTTCAAAACAGCAAGATAATAGCGCTCAAACCGTCCGAGCTTCTTGAAAGGATATAGAGCAAAACAACATTGAAAAGGCAGGCAAGGCAAGTATGCTTTGCCTGCCTTTTTGATTACTGTTTTAATCCCGGCAATCTATTCCGATCTCTTTTAAAATACCCGCCGCAGGCGGAACAACAATTATTCATTATTCATTATTCATTACTCAGCAAACCTTTCCCGAAATTCCATTATAACTCTTCTCAGCCCGCTGTCAATAAGCAGATTTCCTCTTGACACGACCTCTTTCGGTATCTCCCTGTAGTACGCCTCGGCAATTCCGCCCGTTATACACGCAATGGTATCACTGTCACCGCCGATTGAAATTGCCTTTCTTATCGCACTTTCGTAAGAATCCGATTCAAAGAACGCTTCAAGCGCAGGCGGAACGGAATAGGACGCTCTGCTGTCAAAAACATAATCCCTGCGGATCTCGTCAAGCGACTGAAATCTGTAGCCGCACAGCTTCTCTATCGACCGCCTGATACTGTCCTTATCCTCCTGTTTTCGCGCAAGGAATACGCAGACAGCTACCGCCCCGGCACCTTTTATCGCCTCACGATTATGGTGGGTATAATAACAGCTTGCTCTTACTTCCTTTAAAAGCGGTTTCAGATCATCGAACGCATAGCCGATAGCCGTTACCCTCATTGCCGCACCGTTACCGTAGCTTCTCTGAACGCGGAGCGTATCACTTTCCGCCCACTTTGAAAACATCTGTCCGAATCCTGCATTACGATAACGGTTATAATACTGCTTATAACGTGCGGCGTAGGCTTTTCGGCTGTTGCTGTCCGTGTGATCATTCAGCAGCTTTTCTGCGACCGCAACAGTCATTACCGAATCATCGGTAAAATGACTTCCCGGCGGGAACAGATCAAACTCTTCAGTTTTCACGTTATGCAGTTCTCTTGTCGAACCAATTATATCACCGAGAATTGCTCCGAGCATATACCCTCCGATTATCACTTTTTATCCGATATCCGCAAACCTTTTTGATTTTCGTTCATAATAACATTTTAATTTTTTTGCAGAGAGGAGCTTGCTATCTCGTCGATTTCCCGCTCACTCCAGAATATCATATATAAATATTCTATCACAAACAAAATTTCTTCACAATAGGAAACCCAAAACTGTAACTATTTTGTAACCATTTGTCACCGTTTTGTAACTTTTTCTCCCGAAAACGCACTTGTGCCGATTTTGCCGCAAGCATACCACGGTTCATACAACCTGCCCAATTGCCGAAAAATACTGTTTTTCCTTTATTTCTGCGGTTTTGCTTGCATTATCCGAAATTATATGGTATACTTTAATTTATATGGTTAAAGCGAGAATAAAGATGTAAGAAAAAGTAAAATGTGTAACAAGAAAGGAATCAAATATGATAACAGTATCAGACGTTAGTCTTTCATTCGGCGGACAGATGTTGTTCAAGGACGTAAACCTGCTGTTCACAGCCGGCAACTGCTACGGCGTTATCGGTGCGAACGGCGCGGGCAAGTCCACATTCTTAAAGATACTCTGCGGCGATCTTGAGCCTACTACAGGCACAGTCACAGTGCAGGAGGGACTGCGTATGTCGGTGCTCAAACAGGACCACTACGCCTTCGATGAATACACGGTTCAGGAAACGGTTATAATGGGTAATCCCCGCCTTTACGAGGTAATGAAGCAGAAGGATGCCCTCTATGAAAAGGATGAATTCACCGAGGAGGACGGCAACCTCGCAAGTGAGCTCGAGGGTGAATTTGCCGAGCTCGGCGGCTGGGAGGCTGAGAGTGACGCTTCTAAGCTTGTACAGGGTCTCGGACTTGACGAGAGCATTATGTACGCTCAGATGAGCAGTCTTGCAGGTAATGAAAAGGTCAAGGTACTGCTTGCACAGGCGCTCTTCGGCAACCCCGACATTATCCTTATGGACGAGCCTACGAACCACCTCGACATTGACGCTGTGGCATGGCTTGAGGACTTCCTTGCCGAGTATTTCGGTACGGTCATAGTCGTATCGCATGACCGTCACTTCCTCAACAATGTTTGTACCCACACGGTAGATATTGACTACACAAAGATAAAGATGTATGTCGGCAACTACGAGTTCTGGTACGAGTCTTCACAGCTTATCCAAAAGATGTTAAAGCAGCAGAATAAGAAGAACGAGGAGAAGATAAAGGAGTTACAGAACTTCATTCAGCGCTTCTCCGCCAACAAGTCAAAGTCGAAGCAGGCAACCTCAAGAAAGAAGCTTATCGACAAGCTGACAGTAGAAGAGCTCCCCGCATCAAGCAGACGTTATCCGTTCATCAGCTTTGATATGGAGCGTGAGATAGGCAAGGATATTTTACAGGTCGAGGGGCTTTCAAAGACAGTTGACGGCGTTAAGGTGCTCGACCATGTAAGCTTCACCGTCGGCAGAAACGACAAGATCGCTTTTGTAGGCGACAATGAGATCGCCGTTACCACGCTGTTCAAGATACTGATGGGTGAAGAAGAGCCGGACGAGGGCTTCATCAAGTGGGGAAGCACCGCAAGCGTAAGCTACTTCCCGCAGGATAACAGCGCATTCTTCAACGACTGCAAGCTGTCCATTCTTGACTGGATAAGACAGTATTCAAAGGACGAAACCGAAACCTATCTGCGCGGCTTCTTAGGTCGTATGCTGTTCTCGGGTGATGATATATTCAAGAGCGTTGACGTATTATCCGGCGGTGAAAAGGTACGTTGTATGTTCTCCCGTATGATGCTGTTCCAGTCAAATGTTCTTATCCTTGACAGACCTACAAACCACCTCGACCTTGAAAGCATCACAGCCGTAAACAACGGACTTTCGGACTTCAAGGGCAACGTACTGTTCGCTTCTCACGACTATGAGATAGTACAGACAGTTGCAAACCGTATAATAGAGATTGCCGACAAAGGCTGCTACGACAGACAGGGCACATATGAAGAATATGTCGACTGGAGAAAGGCAAACCACGGCGGCAGCTTCACACTCTGATAAAAACAAAAGCCCCTGCTGATGCAGGGGTATTTTCAATTTAATCCTTGCTGTACCACCAGCTGCCGTAATAATCGCCGCTGTTTATCATAAGCGAAGTGTTCTTCCCGTCATCTCTGTGCCAGTACAATGCGGCAACGGTACTGCCGTTATCTTTTCGGCTAAGAGTATAGCCGTCTGCCGATGCGGTCACATCATTTATCTCAAATGTTTGCTCGCCGAGCTTTATCGTTCCGCTCGCACAGCACAATCCCGCATTATTTACGGTAACGGTTATGTCGATAACGGAATCAAGCTTTGTTCCTTCGGGCATATCTCCCTGAACCTCAGCATCGGCAATGTGTGTCTTTACAAACGGATTTTCAATATGTATCGTTTCATTGCGGGGCAGGAACAGTATAAGCCCTGCCGTAACCGCTCCCAGTACTACTAAAACACATATAATAATTACGATCGTCTTTTTCATAATTGCCTCCTGTATGATCACTCAGCCGAGCTTTCCTTGAGATACTCGGGAACAAACTCTTTGGTGTACCACACGCCCATATAATCGCCCTCACGGATTATCACGTTTATTTTGTCTTCATCATTTGTATGGAAAATAACGTCAACAGAATTTTCAGAATTATTTTCTTCTAAAAAATATCCGAATTCAACCTTTGTGGCGCTCGTGATATTTATAGTTCTGTTACCGATTTTCAGACTGCCGTTTGCCTTGTACAAATTATCTTTATCCGCAGTCAGACTGACATCCATCGAAATATTCTCCGATGTTCCGTAAGGGGTGTTACCTTCTTCCTTTACAAGCCCGTTTTCACGCTTGATAAATTCACGGTCAAAATGTATGCTCTCGCCTTTTGACATAAAAATTATCACACCTGCAATACCGAGAGCGATAGCAACCGCCGCGCAAATGATTATAACAACAACTTTTTTCATATAATATCCTCCTGTTTGTATGATATAATTCACTTCCTGAATTATATCATCGCTGTCTGTTTTTGTCAACGAGTGAAATCGTTGCCATTTATAAGTTCTACAAAAGTGCACTGTAAAGTAAGTTAAAGCGAGTTTGGTTGTAACAATTACCTAACGCGACTTTATTGTTACACGATTTGTTAGCTAAATTCAGCATAAACATAGGCGAAAGTTTCACAAGCGGTATTGTATATCGGCTTTGTTAAAGCCCCCCACACACCACCCCACAAAAAAACGGGCAACGATCTTAACATCGCCGCCCGGTCATAATTATTGATTTTTGCTTTTAATCAGAGCCGTTATTTGGCTAACGTCTTCCCGCTCACACTACCATAACCGCCATAAAGCGCCGTCTTACCGCTCATATAGTAAGCGCAAACCCTGAACTTATAAGTAGTATTCTTAGCAAGCCCCGCTTTCATGAAAGTTGTCGTGCTGCTATCAATTATCACTTTATCGCCTAATTCCAATATTGTGTTCAAATTCTCGCCAACTTTCACGCTGATTGATTTCATCAAGACTTGCAGCTGCTCTGGCACTTTCTTCTGCGCGCTGTACAGCCATATCAGACTGATATTGCTGCTCCGCGAGTATCTGTCGCTGAAGTTCATTCTGTTCCCTGCGATATTCTCTTTCAGCTTCATCTCTTGCATATTCGCGCTCATCTCCGATATAAATATTTATCGCCTCTTTAAGAGTATCCGCTCTACCCTCTTCAAGTATTGATATCAGGGATTTTATTATGATACGTTCGCAAAACTTATTATGCAATCCGCCGACTCTTTCTTTCCACATACTATATTGGCGCTGTTTTGCTACTATCTGTTCTTCAATCTGTTGGCGATATTGACAATTTTTCGAATAATCGTTTTTTGCCTTGGTCAATTTGGCATTGTAATTATTTACACTATCGACTTCCGCTTCATGTTCGGATTTTTCAGCATCAATTGCGCCGATGTAATAACAATATGTTAAAAAAATCCATACCAAAGATAAAACCACAACGGAAATTATAAAAAGTATGTCATTTTTAAAGAAATCTATCCACAACCATTTTAATACTAAACCGATAAGATATCCTATACCACATGATATAATGATATAAAAAATAAATCCAACCACTCGACCTGGTCTGATAGCGTGATATTCCGCAGGCGCTTGTTTGTATCGTCCTTTTTCACATAGGTCTATCCATCCACATATATTTCTCTTGTTTGCATTGAGTTCTTCTATTTCATCAATATTAGAAACCATCATTTTTAAGCCATAAATCAATTCCTGTTTTGTCATATAATCATCTCCTCTTATCAATTTACTTGTACCTTCGAAACAATCAAATGTCTTGTAACTATATCGTCATCTTTATACGATATTCTTTGACGTTACATATTCCCGTGTCTGTGTTATCTCTCGTATGATCGTACACAGACATCAAAGACGCAGTTGTGGCGTTAAACACCGTTCCAAGCGACAATTTTTTAAAATTCATAATACTTCCTTCTTTCTTGTTTTGTTTTATGATATATAAAAAGGCATAGCCCACCCCTCGTGGACTATGCCTTAATTACCATATTGAATTTATTTACGCAGAGATATTGTGCATTACTTACAGAGGTGCTTATACTGAGCCCCCCCATTTACATAAATTGGTATTAAATGCCTTATACATATCTCTCACCTTTACATTTCATCAGCCTTAACTTTATGCTTCAATAGCACAAGTATATCACTATTGCTATAACTTGTCAAGCAGTTTTGCTTACGAAATACTACTTCGGTACATTTTTCACCTTCGTACAAAAGCTTCTGCTCACACACTGCACCACTTCCGCCGTCACCGCCAACCCACACTATCCCTCGCCGCGAACTATCCCCATTACTTGGCTCCCTTGCCAAAGGGAGCTGGCTTGCGGCAAGGCTCAATTGTATCAAATATTTGTATATTCAGCGACACCCACAACGTCCAAATCTTGCAAGCCCTATCTGCCGTCAAGACTGAGGGATCGCCGCCGCCAACCTTTCCGCTTTTACCATCACCTCCGCTAACAATCCCTCAGTCACAGTGTCAAAAACTCGGTTCTGTTCTACACATCTTTAACCTGATACTCAAAGCAATACCGAAAACATTATACCGCACTGTGACAGCTCCCTTTACACAAGGGAGCCGGGTGTGATACTTCTATTTTTTATGTTGTGCATAATTCAAAACCTCTATAAACCTCAAAATCATTCAAAAAGAACAACACGCTCCACCAAGCACTAATTCTTGGCTTATGAACGCTCTGTTGGTTTTGCATCCTTGCAAAACTCTGGGCGTTCAACATCGAGCATCCTTGCCCGTCCCTTGCCAAAGGGAGCTGGCTTGCGGCAAGGCTCGCATTTATCAAATACGCCCATTCTTCGCGACACCCGCAACGTTCAAATCTTGCAAGCCCTATCTGCCGTCAAGACTGAGGGATCGCCGCCACCAACATCTCCATTCCCACCATCGCCACAAAAGCACCGTACACTACCCAAATCCTGTAGGGGAGGCGGCTTGCCCCTCCCGTTGCCCCGATTATCTCCACTTCCACAAACGCCCCCTCTAACAATCCCTCAGTCACAGTGACGAAAAGCTCGGTTCTATATCAGTACATCTTTAACCTGATACTCAAAGCAATACCGAAAACGTTATACCGCACTGTGACAGCTCCCTTTACACAAGGGAGCCGAGGTATTACTTCTAACTTACAGATTGCACTTCGCCCAAAACCTCTATAAAACCCAACATCATTCAAAAAAGAAACAACACGCACCGCCAACCTTTCCGTTTCTGCCATCACCGCCAAACCACCGTACACTACCCAATTCCCGCAAAATAAATCGCCCCTACACTCGCAGGGGCAATTCTCATATCTCTTTAAAATCAAATTTCACATTAACCTTATCCATTGTCCGGCTTCGTCTGAACCTCGTCATAATACGTTCCTCAATGCCGTCAAACGAGCTTTCATCGGCTTCTAGCAAAAGCAGAAGATACTGACTTCTGCTGTAGCGCGTGTAAACATCTCGCATTCTGAGCGAATTGCTGATACTGAACGATATCTTATCCATCGCCTTTTCAAGCAGTTTAATATCCTCAAGCTCATTTCCGTTACTGTCAAGAGCCGATACAAGGCATATAGACAGCTTGCTTTCAAGACGCAGACTTTCACGCTTGTACAGGCGGAATACATACTTGAAAATCTCATACTGACAGTAGAAAACACCCTTCTGCTCCTTACTGTCATCTCCCGACAGATCGCCGATAACGGCATCGAGATTATTCTGTACATCGTTACGCGGCTTAACGGTAAGCTCATAGAGCTCAGTCAGGTGAGCACCCGGCGCAGCACCGTACTGCTCCATAAGATATGTTCGGATATAATCATATTGCTTTGCGGCACGTTCATATTCGCCCATTGCCACAAACGCGCGGATAAGATTTGCGTGCATTTTCTCGTCCGATTGATCAAGCATCGTTGCGCGTTCGCACAGCGTAATTATATCGGAGAACTTTCCCATAGGATACAGTAGCTGTACGCATTTGTCAACTGCAGAGTTATACAGCGCATGAAAATACACGTTTATCGGCTGAACCCAAGTTTCGCCCACTGCCCCCGCAAGATATCCGCTGTTGTAGAGAGCTATCGCTTTCTTATACATGCTGATACGCCTTGTCCTGGATAGCGTTTCGTCTTTGGCTTTGTCTATATAATTTCTGAATTTGGTCGAATCTATCACGCATTCATCGCTTTCTATAAAGGCGTATGAACTGCGGCTTCCCACTATCAGCTTTCCGCCGTCCGGTATCATATCGTCCAGCACCGCCCGCGTCCTGTGTACAAGCGTTTTAAGCGCATTGGCGGGATTTCTGCTATCCGACCACAAAAGGTCAATAAGCTCATTCTGCGTTATCTCTCTTCCGCGCTGTGCTATCAGATATTGGAGCAGAAGTATCATCTTTGAGCCTCTGTATTCATTCTCACACAGCTTGCGATCACGGTAGGTTATCGAAAACTGCCCGAACATCGTTATGTGTATCTTATTCGGCAACAGTATCACCGCCTTTCTTTACGTTTTTTCCGACATTATTTTTTCACGTTACGACTTTTTAGCGATTTTCAGCGATAAAGTGAAAAAATTTTTAATCAAAATTCAAATTTTCGGTTTGATGTTATGTAACAAGTGTTGCAGTTTTGGTGATATGTGTAAATATACTTCTATATTATGTAAAATTTTCTGGAATAAATATCAAGTATCGTGTAATTACTAACAAAACTTTATTGAAATGCGAAAAAATCATTGTGCTAAAAGTAGAAATACAGCCGATATCCCGCACAAATTCAAGTATGTAACCGAAATGTAACCGCACCATGGCATAATATGCTTGTAAGGTTGAGATGTAGATTTGAGATGATGTCTACCTCACGTTTTTACTTTTCTTTCCGTCATGAGAAGCAGCATTCCGCAGCAGAGGTTGTGGAGATGCTGTTTTTCTTTTTTATGCCGACAGCTATATTTATTGGGCAAGTCTTGTTGACTTGCCCTCTGCTTGTAGAAAAAGTCAATTTTTATAAAACAGAAGAGCAAATTCTCTATCCCTAATCCCAAACCCCTTCCCCGTGGGAAGGGGTTATTTTGCTGGGGCTGCCGCCACTAGTCCCTGCCGGGGGCTTCGCCCCAAAGCAAGGATGCTTTGGTTGCTTGCCAAAAGTTTTGCACGATGCAAAACCAACTGAGCAAGCAATAAGCGACACCCCATTTAATATATACAAGAGGTTTTTCGACAGTCTGTGGGCAAGTCTTGTTGACTTGCCCTTTGATTTTGAGATTTTACGAAAATCTAAAGCATACTTTAGATTTTCGCAATTACAACAAATTACTCGGGATGAACGAGTTAAGCTCATCAATCGGATACGGTGTATCGCACATACAAACTATACCCCCATAGCTCCTTTCAAGTGAAGCCTTATCGATAAGCTCGTATTTCTTAACTTCCTTACGGTCGGGATTTGCCGACTTCTTCACTTCCAGAGGGTGGATTTTCCCATCGCACTCGACAATTATATCTATCTCTTTTGCGTTGGAGTCACGGTAATAGTATAGGTTAGCCTTCTTCTTTCCGTAGGCATAGCCCCTAACCAGTTCATTAACGACATAATTTTCATAATAATGCCCGCTTGCCGCACCGGTCATCAACGTATCCTTAGTCAGCCACATAGAAAGAAAAGCGCATAAACCTGTGTCGCAGAAATACAGCTTCGGCGTTTTGGTAAGCCTTTTCAGCTCGTTGTTTGAATACGGCTGAAGAAGATATATTATCCCGAGCCCCTGCAAAAGTCTTACCCACTCTTTGGCTGTCGGCTCGGATATATCCGCCGCTTGTGCAAGATTTGCATAGTTGACCTGTTCTGCCGTGAGCGCCGCGCAGGCTCTGAGCATTCTCAGAAATTTAGCCGAATCGGTAACTCTGCCCGCCTCAGCGACATCACGCATAAGATAGGTGTCAACATACGAGTTGAAATACTCCTGACGCATTTCTTCATCAGCCTGCTGTACACGCGGCATACCTCCGCGCCAGATATGCTCAAACACCTCCGAGATATTATTCGGCTCGCATTTGTCCTGTCTTCCGCAAAGCCGTTCAAACGAGAAATCAAGCGGTTCATCAAAAAGCACACCGCTTTTTTCTCTTTGCGAAAGGCTGTACAAATTCATTATTCCCACTCGCCCGGCAAGCGTTTCACGTACGTTTTTCATCATATCATATTGCTGTGAGCCGGTAAGCCAGAACAACCCGCACTCATCACTGCTGTTGCAGATCACTTTTATGCGTTCAAAAAGCTGAGGAGCATACTGCACTTCATCTATTATCACCGGTGGCTTGTATTTCTGAAAAAACAATGCCGGGTCGCTCTGTGCAAGCTCTCTTGCCATTATATCATCAAGGCTGACATATGTTCTGTCCGTGCCGTACGCAAGCTTTTTCAGCATGGTTGTTTTGCCTACCTGCCTTGCTCCGGTTACCAGTACCGCCTTGAAAAAGTTGCTCATTTCACGGAACTTACGCTCCGCTTCACGTTTTATATATTCCATATCAAGCAAAGCCTCCATTACGAAAATCTAAAGTTTACTTTATTTTATCATAATTGTGGCTTGCCGTCAAGAAAATATACGCCAATTTTACGAAAATCTAAAATAAACCTTATATTTTCATAAAATCACTTCTGTGCTTCGAGCTTTCTTAACATTATCTCAGGGTGAGATGCGTGCTTGATAAGCTCACTCTTGCTTATCTGCTTATTTCTGTACATATGCATAAGATATGCGTCCATCGTGATCATACCCGACTCGCCCGATGCGGTGATAACCGTATCTATCTGGTGCGTCTTTGACTCTCTTATCATATTTCTTATAGCGTTGTTGCACTTCATAATTTCGAATGCGGGGCGCTGTATGCCATCCTCGCAAGGGATAAGCTGCTGAGATATTACCGAGCATAAAAGCTGTGACAGCTGGATGCGCACCTGCTGTTGCTGGCTCGGCGGGAATATATCGATAATACGGTCGATAGTGTTCTGCGCTCCGACCGAGTGCAGTGTCGATATGACAAGATGACCCGTTTCTGCGGCTGTAAGCGCAGTGCTTATCGTTTCATAGTCGCGCATTTCGCCGAGCAGTATTACGTCGGGCGACTGACGCAGGCAGGCTCTCAGCGCCACTATGTAGCTCTTGCTGTCGCTGTTTATCTCACGCTGGCTGATTATGCTTTTCTTGTTTTTGTGAAGATACTCGATAGGATCTTCAAGCGTTATGATATGGCTGTTTCTCTGCTTGTTTATCTCGTCTATTATGCACGCAAGCGTTGTTGACTTACCGCCGCCGGCAGGACCTGTCACAAGCACAAGACCCTTTGTTCTTGCTACCGTATCGGTGATTATCTCGGGAAGAATGTTAAGCTCTCTGTAATCGGGTATGTCAAACTCAACCACACGGATCACCGCCGCCATTGATCCTCTCTGCTTATATGCGCTGATACGGAAACGGCTGAGTCCCTTAACCGATACGGAGAAATCATCATCGCCCGTTTCCTCGTACTTTGAAATGTCCCTGCCGGCAAGGCTGTATATCTCCTTTACCAGTCTTTCCGCTTCGGCAGGAAGTATGATATCATCGCTTTCTTTAGTGATTATGCCGTTTTCCTTATACGACACGGCAAGTCCCGATATCAGGAATATATCGGATGCTTTCTTTTCGACTGCGCCTTTCAGTATTTCCATCAGTTCCATAATTTTATTCCTTTCATACCGGTATACTATCGCCGTTCCATATCGGCAATGAGTTTTCATCTTCGTAATAGCTGTTGCTTATTGTTTTCCAGCCTGTAACGCTGAGTGCTCCGTCCTTATATTCCGCCTTACAGTTCAGCTTACTGCCGTCATTTATATCCTCGCTCCATGAGAATGTCAGCGCCTGATCTCCGCGACCGCCGCCGCTTACCTCAAAGCCCTGCTCTGTCGCCGCCGCAGATATATCTATTACCGTTTCGTCATTTATAATTGCGTACAGCTTGTCGAGCCTTTCTGTCGCCCTTACATCGGCGGCATAATACTCTTCCTGCGCAGTGCTCAGCTTTTTCGCTCTGTCAAGGTCCTGCCTTACCGTAACAAGGCACAGCACCGACAGGATAACAGTCGCAAGCACCACGAATATAACAAGCAGTGACGATATTCCCACGCTGTTAAGGGCTTTTCTGCCCGGTTTGCTTTTACCGTTATTCAAGGTCAGCCCTCCTTGCGCTCGTTATGGTGATATATGTATAATTGCTGTCGTAAGCGGTAATGTCAAGATACTGTATACTGCCGTCAATACGCTCGGACAGCTTTATCTCAATATCACCATCCACATACAGCTTTTCAAGCTCTGTGATATCCGTTCCGCTCTTATAGCACTCCGCAATGTCGGCAGTCCTTATCTGCGCGTCCGACAGCCGCTCGGCATATCTCATCTCGCTCGCCGCTATTCCTACTACCCTGACGCAAGCCGCCGCACAGACTGCGAACACGGCAATTACTATCATCAGCTCAACCAGAAACGCACCGTTTCTGGATCGTCTTTTTACACTCATACGCCGACCGCCTTTCCACCGTGCAGGCTGTAATGCGATGTAGTTGAAACGCCGTCACACGTTACGGTAAAGCAGATCGTTCTGTCGTCCGTTTCAGCGGTGAAGCTTTCAGCAGGCAGAAGTGTATTGCCGCTCTCAGCACTGAACGGCGCGTCATACGGCACGAACAGCTCTTTCAGTTCCCCACCGTATGCGTATATGTATGTTATGTACTTCTCGCCGTCTATCGTGTCGGCAAAGCCGAGATACTGCGTATCCCCCGATTTTCCGACCGATATATCCGCGTCATCATAGCTCCTCAGCTTCTGGAGCACCAGTGTCTGCGCGGTAGCGGTATCAAAGCGCTTTCCGATATCACTGCCGAGCCTCTTGTATACACTCGCAAACGCAAGCACCGATGCTAAAAGACAGCATACGAACAATACGAATACAGTCAGCACAAAAACCATATCAATACCGCTTCTATTCGATTTTATCGTTTTTGAACGACTAAACATATCGTCCTCCTACCTTGCTATGACCCGGATCTCAGGCATTATATTTGATGAAACCGGGCTGTAATGCACAATGCACTCGCTCTCGTCTATGTGCAGATCATAATTGTCTATAAGATATTGCAGGCTTTCGGGATAAAATCCCTCAACAGCGTAGCACTCGGTCGCCGCCCGCCTTACGCCGTTTTCGACTATGTTAAGGTTCTCGCTTTTGCGGCTGTTGTTACTGCCTGTTATAGACGCAGTCACTACAGCCACTGCCGCCGCGGAAAGAACTATCGCCGTGACCGCATCGCGTACTATGTAAAATGCGCTTGTATGCTTTCTCATTTTTGTCACCCTATAACCGTCATAACGCCCATCAGCGGTATCATTACCGACAGCAGTATAAATCCTACAGCCACTGCCATTATGATAACCATAGTCGGCTCAAACCTTGCAACGGCATTCTGAACTACCGTCGAAACCTTTTTCTCTGCGTTGTCGGCGATGACCGCCATTGTTTTATCAAGCGTACCGGTGCTGAATGCTATGCTTATCATTCTCATATTGACAGCCGAGAATATGCCTGTTTCGTTCAGTGCTTCTACAAACGCCTTGCCGTCAGTCATTTTCTTGCGGCATTCGGTGAGCTTTTCGCGCATATAGTCGTTTTCAAGCAGGTTTTCACACATATCCAGTGACTCGTCAATATCCATACCGCTTGAAAGCGTCATAGAGAGCGCCGCGGAAAATCTTGCGGCATACAGCGTTTTTGCCGTTTTTGTATATGAAACCGCACGAATTACCGTGTTCCTGAACGGTCTTACAAAATTATAAAGCAGTACGCCGAGTATTATCACAAACGCAAGCACTCCGATTATCAGTACCGCTATATTGCTTATAACTCCGCCCACGTTCATTATCCACTGCGCACTGTCCGGGAGCGTAAGTCCGAGCTGTGCAAATACATCGGCGAATATCGGCAGTACATATACCGACAGCAGTATGATCACCGCGAATACGACTATCAGCAGTATAGCGGGGTATGTCACGGCACTGCGCACCGATGTGCTTATCTCTTCTATACCCGCGTAATATTCGGAAAGTGACGCGAACACCGTGTCAAGTCTGCCTGTCTTTTCTCCGACCTCCAGCATCTTTATAAAGTAGTTCGGAAAGACCTCTGTTTTGGCAAACGCCTTTGTTATGGAGCTGCCGTGCTCTATAGAGTCGAGTATCTTTTCAAGCAGAGCCGCCTTGCGCTTATCTTCATCGTCCTGAAGAATGACAAGTATCCCGTCGGTTATTGTAAGTCCGGAGCTTACGACAGACGCAAGCTCAGAGCAGAGTATTGAAATATCCTCATTTGAAAGGTAATGCTTCTTGCTCATTTTTCCCTCCGTATCAATAGTAATACATATCGGAATAGTGACTTCCGTCCGATATATAGCTTACAAGATTTTTATAATCGGCTTCGTCCTTTGCACCTGCCGCAAATGTCGGGTCCATTCTGTTCCAGCTGCTGCCGTCAAAGTAGATATATCCGTCTATCCAGCCGCTTCCATCAACATACACGCTTATCCATGCATGATATACATCGCCCGCATAGCCGACAACTACCTTTGTCGGTATCTTCTGTGAGCGGAGCATTGCCGCCATAAGCGATGCATAGTCAAAGCATATGCCGCTCTTGTTTGCAAGCGTTGTGTCGGGAACGGGTATATAACCGTTAGCGGCATTTTCGGCGGTTGAAACATAGCTGATATTTTTTATAACGTAATCGTATATCGCCGCAGTCTTTTCTATCGTGTCCTTGTTTCCGCCGCAAAGCTGTGACGAAAGCGCCACACAGGAAGAGTCCGCGTCATACATACAGAACTGGTTTGGAGTAAGGAACGGCAGGAAGCTGTCTGATACTGATACACTCAGCGACTGCTTGAACATGACCGTACCCTTGCCCGCGCTTGTGACCTTCAATACACTGACTGTATAATTGCCGCTACCCTCTGTCAGCGGTATCACCTCGTAATTTCCCGAGCTGTTGAGCTGGAATGTATAGCGGACATTTATGTCATCGGCGTTTACAAGTATTCTGTAACTGCCGTCCATAGCTGTTGCAAGCTTTATCATCAGATAGCCCTGTGACGCATTTGACGCGTCTATCACTGCATCATCATTTTGATATACCGTTATCGCGTCCGCTGTGGGAGTGATTATATAAGACGGTGACGGCTCGGTCTGCGGTGGGTCTGTCTGTGGAGGATCTGTAACAGGCGGGTCTGTGGCAGGAGGTTCGGTTTCCGGGGCAACTGTAGCCGGTGGGTCTGTAGCGGGAGGAGCGGTTTCGGGAGCTGGAGTATCGGGAGCTTTTGTCGTTACAGTTGTTGTGTCGGGCGGAGCGGTCGTAGTCTGCTTTGGTTTGACTGTCGTTGTTTTAGAGGGCTGCTCCGTTGTTGAAGTTGCTGTTGTTGATGTCGGTGCTGAAGTCGTAGGTGTTGTCTGCGATGTCGCGGTAGCTTTTATTACGGTTGTAGTTGCCGCCGTGCTTGCGCCTGTTGATGATGAGTTACTGCTGTCGCCGTTGCAGCCGCCGAGAACGGCACACAGCGCAATTATTCCGCCTGCGATGACCGCAGTCAGTCTATAGCTTTTCATATGCCGCCCCCTTTCCGAAATACAGAAATTACATATAATTTAAGTATAGCACAAATGAGAGAAAATGTCTATTAAATATAAAAGAAAAGCCGCGATTTTTTATCGCGGCTCAGTTTGTAGAAAAACCTCTTGCTTGTTTAAAAATGGGGTGTCGCTTATTGCTTGCTCTGTTGGTTTTGCATCGTGCAAAACTTTTGGCAAGCAACCAAAGCATCCTTGCTTTGGGGCGAAGCCCCCGACAGGGACTAGGGGCGGTAGCCCCAGTAATATAGCCCCTTCCCACGGGGAAGGGGTTTGGGGTTAGGGATAGAGAATTTGCTCCATTTTTATAAAAATGGACTTTTTCTACAAGCTGAAGCCGCGATTTTTTTATCGCGGCTTCAGCTACTGCTGTAAAATTATATATTCTCTGCTATCTTGTCGCCCATCTCAGAGCATGAAAGCTTAGTCATACCCTCGCTCATGATATCGCCTGTACGGTAGCCGTCCTTAAGTACCTTGCTTACTGCATTTTCAACTGCGTCAGCTTCCCTTACCATATCAAAGCTGTAACGGAGCATCATTGCGGCCGAAAGTATGGTAGCTATCGGGTTTGCCTTGTTCTGACCTGCAATGTCGGGAGCTGAACCGCCGCTCGGTTCATACAGACCGAACTTTGTTTCGTTCATACTTGCGGAGGGGAGCATACCGATAGAGCCTGTGATCATACTTGCCTCGTCTGACAGGATATCACCGAACATATTTTCCGTTACCATAACATCAAACTGTGCGGGGTCTTTAACAAGCTGCATTGCGCTGTTGTCAACAAGCATATGTTCAAGAGTGACCTCGGGATAATCCTTTGATACCTCTGTTACGACCTTTCTCCACAGCCTCGAGGAGTCGAGAACGTTAGCCTTATCAACGCTAGTCACTTTCTTTCTTCTCTTCATAGCAACGTCAAATGCCTTTATTGCAATTCTGCGGATCTCTTCTTCACTGTATGTAAGAGTATCAGTAGCTGTCATAACGCCGTTTACTTCTTCCGTCTTTCTTGCACCGAAGTAAAGGCCGCCGGTAAGCTCACGCATTATCAGCATATCAAAGCCCTTTGCGCTTATTTCTGTCTTTAAGGGGCAAGCGCCTGCAAGCTCCGGATAAAGCAGGCAGGGACGAAGATTTGCAAACAGTCCGAGCGCTTTTCTTATACCGAGCAGACCTGCCTCGGGACGCAGATTTGCGGGGAGCTTGTACCAGGGTGATGTTGTCGTATCACCGCCGATAGAGCCCATAAGCACAGCGTCCGATGCTTTACAAGCGGCGACAGTTTCGTCTGTCAGCGGTACGCCGTTTGCATCAATTGAGCAGCCGCCCATAAGAAGCTGTGTGTAGTTGAACTTGTGACCGAACTTTTCGGCTACCTTATCCAGCACCTTCATACTCTCTGTAACTATCTCAGGACCTATTCCGTCGCCCTTGATAACGGCAATGTTCTTTTCCATAGGTAATATCCTTTCTGTGAGCTTAAAGCTCTATTTTGTATAAAGCGGATCTTCCCTCCGCCTTTTCAAAGCCGAATTTTATAAGAAAGCGCTCTGCCGCCTCATCATCGGGTACAGCCACGGCATACTTATAGCCGCAGGCACGCATAGTTCTCAGCGTGTAATTGAGCAGTTTTCTCGCAACGCCGTAGTGCCTTTTATCCTCACGGACAAACAGCTTTTGGAGTACGACTTCTCTGTTTACACTGTCAGGCTTTTCTTTTGTTATGCAGACAGCGCACAGCTCATCGTCCGTGTACAGTCCGAAGCCGTGAAGCTTATCCGATACATCGTGACAGCCTTGCTCCGACAGTTCGCTGTCGGATAAAACTTTAATATCTACCCTCATAGCTTAACGCTTTCTGCGGTCTTACTTCTTTAAGGAGTTCAGCAGACCGCCCTTGTTGATTATATCCTTGATAAATTCGGGGAAAGGCTCAGCCTTGTATGTGCAGCCCTTTGTAACATTGGTGATAACGCCTGTGTCAAAGTCGACCTCTACCTCGTTGCCGTTCTCGATATCCTTAGCCGCTTCATCGCACTCTAAGATAGCAAGACCGATGTTTATCGAATTGCGGTAGAATATTCTTGCGAATGTGCTTGCGATAACGCAGGAGATCCCGCTTGCCTTGATAGCGATAGGAGCGTGCTCTCTTGAGCTTCCGCAACCGAAATTCATATTTGCAACTATAATGTCGCCCTCTTTAACGTTTTTTACAAAGTCCTTGTCGATATCCTCCATACAGTGGCTTGCAAGCTCTTTGTGATCGGCTGTATTAAGGTATCTTGCAGGAATGATAACGTCGGTATCTACGTTGTCACCGTATTTATGTACTGTACCGTGTGCCTTCATATATGTATTTCCTTTCTCATATCTCAAAATCTACGCAGCTGCGTCTTGCCGTGTAAGGTCTTACCGTACTGTCGGCGACCTTGACGTGCTCGGGGTGGGTCGAATAGCCCTTTAATGCCTCTGCGCTCTCAAATGTGCTGTCAAGCATCAGATCGCCTGTGGAAGAGCCTAAGATATCGGTGATTACCTTTATCTCAAGAAGTCCGTCTATCTTACCCGCAAGGCTTTCAAGTCCCTGCTTTATAAGGCGGCATCTTTCCTTTTTTTCTTCCGCTGTCAGCTCGTCCTTCAAGTTCCAGATTATTATATGCTTTACCATATCTTCACCCTTACTTTATGCCTGTTATCTTGCCGGCGATCGCACTTGCCGCCGCAACTGCCGGGCTTGCAAGATAAACCTCGCTGTCAACGTGACCCATTCTGCCGACAAAGTTTCTGTTTGTGGTGGAAATTGCACGCTCACCTGCCGCAAGTATACCCATGTGACCGCCAAGGCACGGACCGCAGGTAGGAGTAGAAAGCACACAACCCGCATTTACAAATATCTCTGCAAGACCTTCCTTTATGCACTGGAGATATACCTTCTGAGTGCCGGGGATAACTATGCATCTTACGCCCTTTGCAATGTGCTTGCCCTTAAGGATCTCAGCGGCGATACGCATATCGCTTATTCTGCCGTTTGTACATGAGCCTATAACTGCCTGTTCGATCTTTATATCTTCCGTTATCTCGTCAACTGTCTTTGTGTTTTCGGGCAGATGCGGGAATGAAACCGTCTGCTTTATCGTTGACAGGTCAATGTCGATAACTCTTGAATATACCGCGTCATCGTCAGCCTTGAATATATCAAAGTCGCGGTCTGCTCTTTCCTTCATATATGCCATTGTTATCTCGTCAACTTCAAATATGCCGTTCTTTGCACCGGCTTCGATAGCCATATTTGCAATGCACAGTCTGTCGTCAATTGAAAGGCTCTTCAAGCCCTCGCCTGTGAACTCCATAGACTGATAAAGTGCGCCGTCAACGCCTATCATTCCGATTATGTGGAGAATAACGTCCTTGCCGCTTACATACTTGTTAAGCTTGCCTGTAAGGTTGAACTTTATAGCGGACGGAACCTTGAACCACGCTTCACCTGTCGCCATGCCTGCCGCCATATCGGTCGAGCCTACGCCCGTTGAGAATGCGCCGAGTGCGCCGTATGTACAGGTGTGGCTGTCTGCGCCTATGCACAGCTCACCGGGGCCTATAAGACCTTTTTCGGGGAGAAGTGCGTGTTCAATGCCCATTTCGCCTACATCGTAATAATTGGTTATATCATACTTTCCCGCGAACTCTCTGCACTGCTTGCACTGAGTAGCCGCCTTGATATCCTTGTTGGGTGTGAAGTGATCCATTACAAGAGAGATCTTATCCTTGTTGAACACACCGCCGAAGCCTGCCTTGTTGAACTCGTTTATAGCGACAGGGCTTGTGATATCGTTACCGAGCACCATATCAAGCTTTGCTCTTATCAGCTGTCCCTCTCTTACGCTTTCAAGTCCTGCGTGTTTTGCCAGTATCTTCTGGCTCATAGTCATGCCCATGTGTTTGTCCTGCCTTTCATTATGCCCTATAAAGGGGCTGAATATCTCATAATTATTTCCGTTTATCAGTCACGTTCAAGAGCCGAGATACCTGTTCTCACAAGCTCCTTTACGCCGTATGGCTGTAACAGTCCTATGAACGAATCTATCTTTTCGGGCTCGCCTGTAAGCTCAAGCATAAGTCTGCTCTCCCCTACATTTACGACCTTTGCCCTGAAAAGGTTTGCGATCTCGATCACCGGCTGACGCGATGCAGGTCCGTTTCCGACCTTCATAATGATATGCTCGCGGCATACCGCGTCACGCAGTACCTTTACTTCCGATACGTCATAGAGCTTGCGGAGCTGCTTTACAAGCTGCTCCATCACGCCCTCGTCACCCTCTGCGACTATTGTCATACGCGAAATACCGAGGTTCTCGGTTTCCGCAACATTAAGACTTACTATATTATATCCTCTGCGGCTGAACAGACCTGTTACTCTGCCGAGTACGCCGATACCGTTGTTTACGCAGACGGAAATTACGTTTCTCTCTGTCATCTTTCTGCCTCCGTTCAGTCGTCAATTTCTATCTCAAGGATAGGCTCGGTTATGGATTTTCCCGCGGGCACCATAGGAAGAACATTTATATCCTTGTCTATTCTCGCTTCAATAAGCACAGGAGCTGTCTTTGAAACCTCAAGAGCCTCGCGCAGTACTTCCTCGCACTTGTCCTCGCTGTCGATAACGAATGACTTTATGCCGAACGCCTCGCCGAGCTTCATATAATCTGTCGGACGGTCGAGCGTTGTCTGTGAAAATCTCTTTCCGTAGAACAATCTCTGCCACTGACGTACCATACCGAGAACATTGTTGTTGACGACAAGCTCAACAACAGGAATATTATGCTTTGATAATGTTACAAGCTCGTTTAAGTTCATATGGAAACTGCCGTCACCCGCAATATTTACGACCGTCTTGTCGGGGTTACCGCACTTTGCGCCTATAGCCGCGCCGAGTCCGTATCCCATAGTACCAAGACCGCCGCTGGTGATAAGCTGATGAGGGTGCTTATATGCATAATACTGAGCCGCCCACATCTGCGACTGACCTACCTCGGTCGCAATAAGCGCTTCGCCGCCGGTCAGCCTGTCAAGTGTTTCTATAAGGTGCTGAGGTGTAAGTGTAAGCTCGTCTGTGCCTTTCTGTTTGCACTCGTACTGCTTCTCCCACGCCTTTATCTTACCGAGCCATTCGGTGTGCGACTGCTGAGGGATAAGCTTTATCAGTTTTTTCATAACGTCTGTGCTGTCGCCGATCACCTGATGATATACCTTGATATTCTTGTTGATCTCAGCCGGGTCAATATCTATATGTAGCACCTTTGCATCGGGCGCGAAAGTCTGAGGATTGCCTATTACTCTGTCGGAAAACCTTGTGCCGATACCGATGAACAGGTCGCAGTTCTTTATTGCCTCTGCTGCTGTCTTTGTTCCGTGCATACCGAGCATACCCATATATCTGCTGTCGGTTTCGTCAAAGCTGCCCTGACCCATAAGCGAAGATGATACCGGCGCGTCGATAAGCTCTGCAAAAGCCTTTAATGTCTTTGCTCCGTCATCGCCGTAGATACCGCCGCCTGTATAGAGGAACGGACGCTCGGCACTCTTTATCAGCTCTGCCGCCTTTGCTATGCAGTCATCCTGGTGCATAGTAACGTTTACCGTATAGGGCTTCAAGGGCTTGTTTACAAACTCAGCCTTCTGAGCTGTTATATCCTTCGGCACATCGACAAGTACAGGACCTTTTCTGCCGCTTCCTGCTATGTAGAACGCTTCACGCAGTGTGTCGGCGAGCTTGTTTACGTCCTTTACAATGAAGTTATGCTTTGTTATCGGCATCGTGATGCCTGTTATATCAACCTCCTGGAAGCTGTCAAGTCCGAGCAGAGAACAGGCAACGTTACCTGTGATAGCTACCATAGGCACGCTGTCCATATAAGCTGTCGCGATACCCGTTACAAGGTTTGTCGCGCCCGGACCCGATGTTGCTATAACAACACCTGTCTTGCCTGTCGAACGTGCATAGCCGTCAGCCGCGTGGCTCGCGCCCTGCTCGTGTGCTGTCAGAACGTGATGTATCTTGTCGCTGTAATTGTATAGGCTGTCATAGATATTCAGAACTGCGCCGCCCGGATAGCCGAAAACGGTGTCAACGCCCTGTTCTATCAGACATTCGCAGATTATATCTGCACCGGTCAGATTTCTCATTTCTTTCATTCCTTTTTCTTTCTGTTTTGTGTTATTTATAGTCGCGGATAAAAAATCCTATTGTTTTATTTTAACACTATACAGCGTTTTTGTCAATGGAGAAACCGCATTATAAAACAAGAAAAGGACACCATAAGGTATCCTTTTCGAAATATTCTCAATATATCTCCACACCTGTAAAATAATGCTGTAAGATCTGCTTATAGCTATAGCCGTTTTCAGCAAGTGCCTTTGCGCCGTACTGCGACATACCTACACCGTGACCGTGACCGTAGGTCGTGAAAATAAACTTGTCACTGCTCTCGTCATATGTAAGCTCAAAAGCCGCACTCTTAAGCGAATATCCGAGCACTGTTTCCCTTATCACTCTGCCGTCTATCGTCCTGCCGTCAGCTTTTGTCATACCTCCGACAGATATCGATGTTACCCAGCCGTGCTCTCTGTTGTCAAGCGTTGAGTTTATCTTGAACCACGTTGACGGATCGCCCGTAAGCGCAATGCCGAGCGTTTCCTGCACCGCATTCTTCATATAGTCCGAAGAATAGCTATCCGTGCTTCCCCAGTTGGGGTCTGTCGTCTTGTCAAGCGGACAATCAACGCTCACGAGATACGGATAGTAAACATTCCATACATTCTCTGCACTGTTTGTATATCCGCAGGACGATGCGTAGAATACGCTCTGTATCATCTCGCCGTTGTAGTAGATCGCTTCACCGAGCACCTCGTCAACAAGCGTATAAATTCTGTCATAGATATCGGTCTTGAGCGAAACGGTGGGACGCAGTCCCATTTCATTTTGCTTTTTGATATATGTATATTCCGCTACCGCCTGAGCTTTTACAGCCTCATCGGGAAATTCGTTCCATATCTCACCGACTACCGCTCCTGCTATTATATCTCTTGCGCTTCCTGTTTTATATGTTCCGGTTACCTGATCATATACCGTGAACTGCTCCTCGTTACTGTTATCAGGCGCCGGTTCTTCGGCGGCTGTGGTTTCAGGAGCGGGAGTTGTTTCGGGCGCAGCTGTCGTTTCGGGCGCAGGAGTTGTTTCGGCAACTGTGGTCGTTTCAGGCGCGGGAGTTGTTTCCGGCACTGCAGTTGTTTCGGGTACTGTGGCAACAGGCTGTGTTTCCGGTGCTGTCGCCTCGGTTTCGGGAGCTTCGGTTTCCGGCGCTGGAGTTTCCTCCGCCGGCACAGTAGTTTCCGGTACTACGACCGCATTATCGGCGGAAGTTGCCGCAGGTGCGGCTGTGCGTTTTTTGACTGTGGTTGTAGTTCCGGTCGTTGTCGCGGCTGTGGTCTGCGCCTTACGGTCGCCGAGCGTCGGCTTCTTGTCGTCCTGAAGCTTTATGGTTGTGGTTTCGGGAGCTTTCTGTGTTTGCTCTGACGTTGCTACCTCAGGTATAGATACTTCGATCTCTCTGTCGTTGTCGGCACTGACGTGTACTACCTGAACTATTCCGAAAAGGTATATGTATATGCAGGCTATGACAAGCGCCAACAGTATCTTACCTATAGATGCCTTCTGCATTTGTACCACTCCCTTGCTTTAAATCATTATTATTCGGTGCTCTGCGCATCCGTGTTATTATCTGTATCTGTATCACTGTCGTCCGTGATAAATGAGCTGTCCTTCTTGAAGCCCTCAATCCACGCGGGATCCCAGTATCTTCCGCTCCATTCTGTGCCGTAGTAGTAAAGCTCTCTCATCGTCTTGCACAGCTTGGGGTCGGGGTTGCGCTTAAAGCTTGCTATCTCGTCCGCCGTAAACTCGTCCGATTCGCCGTCGCGCACCTTTCTTGCAACAATTACTATACGCATATCATAAAGACCTACCTCAAACTCGCAGGTCGACAGCGTGAGGAACTTATCGCCGTACTTCATATCAACGCCTGTGAAAAATTCGCTTCTGTCAAGGCATTCCGATGTGAAATAGTTGAACTCGTCCCTGTTTGCAAAATTAAGAAGTGCGGGATAGTTGAACACCTCGCCGTATTCTTCTCTTGTATTGAGCAGCATTACCGAGAATATCTTGTACTTTGCCTTTTCATACAGTGTGTTGAACTCGATAACAGGGTGTGCCTTTAAAAATTCAAGGCTCTTGTCAAGGTCAACTCTTCTGTACTCGGTTATCTCGGCAAAGAAGTTTTCTGTACGCAGATTATGACCGTACAGTATCGTATTGGCAGACATTTCACCGGTGTTCTTGAACTCGTTTTCATAATCGGCAAATATAGTGCCGTTCTTGCTGTAATTTCCGTAGAAGTCGGTTTCAAGATAATGGGTGTTGTCCGTACCCTGTACTACAGGATAGTTGACATTTATGCCGTTTATGCTCAGCCAGCCGACAAAGTCACTGTTTATCGCGTAAAATGCCGCATATTCGGTGTTTATGGCTTTTTCGGGGAGCTTTTCTATCTCCTCGGCTGTGGGCTCGTGCTCGCCGAGCTGTAGTATACTGCTCTGATAATCCGCGCTTTCACGCTTGGGCTTAAAAAGATATGTATCTATTATTATCAGTACCGCCACGCACAGCGCAACGATCGATACCAGGAACACTATCTTTCTTATTACCTCGCCTGCACTGTCGCCCTTCCACGGTATAAGTCCCTTGAATATTGCGGCAAAAGCGTTTTCTTTTTTCTTTTTCTTCTTTTTTTTGCTCTTGTTTGATGACACTATGACAGATTTATAATCAGGCATTGAGTTACCTTCCTTTGATTTTGTATTGCTTACATCAACTGCTCTTCTTAGCCTTATAGCCCCTCAGCAGTGCGGGATCCCAATTACGGCCGCCCCACGAACCGCCGTATACGCTGTACCAATAATCGTAATAAAGCGGGTCGGGATTTATCACCGTTTTTGAAACGTCAACGGTCGGATCTTCGCCCTCTCTGACCCTTCTCGCGAAGAGAACATATCTTATGTTCTTGCTTTTTCCGAAAGGGAAATCGCAGGTCGAGAGCGCTATTATCTCATCGCCGTATTTGAGATCCACCTGCGGCGTAAAGATAAAACTGCGGTCGAGCACCTGAGCGTAATAGTCGATAAATTCCTGTTTATTCTTAAAATCGTATGTAGCGGTGTAATAGAAGACCTCGCCGTCCTCTTCTTCGACATTTACCTGCATCATGGCAAATATCTTGTACAGACCCTTTTCGTATATGGTGTCAAACTGTATCACAGGGTGATTGTCATACATCTCCCTGCCATAATACAGAACGTCAAACTTGTTTACATCGCGGAAAAACGTTCCGTTTGCCATATTGTGACCGTAAAGGAGAATATTAGCCGAGCGGTAATCGCTTCCTATATGCGCACAATATTCGGCAGTCACGCTTCCGGAGTAGCTGTACTCCTTGTTGAAGTCGTGCTTCAGATAGTACATATTCTTTTCGTAAACTACGCCGTAATCGATCGGCTTTGTAGGGTCAAAACCCTTGCTCTGCATTACGGGATAGTCAACATTTGTGCCCTCGATCTTAATCCAACCCACCATATCGTGGTTTTGCTCATACAGTTCCCTGTACTCGGGCAATATGCCGCTCTTTTTCTTTTCGGCCACGGCAGGCTCGGCAGGTATATCCACGCTGAGCGGACAGGTATAATCTATCATATTCGGAGGAAGCGGCGCTTCTGTAAGCTTCAGTATCAGCATTATGCCGACTGCTATAAGCCATACCGCACAAGCACCGAGTGCAAACCATATTATTCCGCCTCTTATCACAGGCTGTTTTGCCGCTTGTGCCGCAGCGGAAAGATTTTCATTCTGTTCCTCTTGCAATGCCGCACCGCCTTTCGTTTATGATTTCCTATTCAGACATATCAATAATAATTGTAGTTATCATCGTTGTTATAGTCGTATACGCCGTCCGTGTCGTTTATATCGTCGATAAATGTATAGCCGTCCCTCTGTGCGTCCTCGGCTGTATAACTGAGCAGCTTTCTTCTGTCCCAGTTGCTCTGCGACCAGTCATAGCCGCCGCCGATGTTGTCATATACCCACTGCCAGCGCTTGACATATGTGTTTACCGTCGCCTTGTCGACATCAACATAAGTGCTCTCACCCGGACGTACCTTTCTCGCAAATATCGCAAGACGTACATTGTCCATATCGGAGCGGAACGGCCAGTAGCAGGTAGATAATGTAAGAATATCGTCGCCGTATTCTATATCAACATCTGTGAAGATATCGCTTCTGTCCATTATGTCAATTACAAAGCTGTTGAAGTCCTCGCGCGAGGTAAAATCGTGCTTGTTGTTGTACGCCGAGTATACCTCACCGTATTCCTCATAGATATTGTACAGACCTATAGCAAATATCTTCCACTCTGCCTCTTCATAAATAGTGTTGAAAGTTATAGTCGGGTGATCCTTGTAGAACTGCATAGACGGTGCGTCGTAGCTGTCATAAAGCGTTCTCCAGTACTCGCTCAGGCACGCGAAGAATGTACCTACAGCCATATTGTGACCGTACAGCACAAGGTTTCCCGAGTTTCCGTCAGGAGAAACCACACAGTTGCAGTCCATCATTACCGAACCGCTCTTGCTGACCTCACGGTAAAAGTCGTGTGTCAGATAATAGTCATTATCCGAGCCCTTTACAACAGGGTAATCAATAGCCGTACCCTCAATTCTGAGATATCCCACCGTATCGGGGTTTATCTCAAGAAGCTTCTTGAACGACGGCAGTACTTCCTTACTGCTGCCGTTAGTGCCTCCGTCGGGAATATATATATTCGATATACCCCAGCTTCTCCACTGGTCGCGGAACATCAGGAATATATCCGAAACAAGCGGTACTGCCGTAGCAAGAAATACTATAAGTGCAACCATAAACACTATTTTTCTTATTACTACACCGACACTGTCACCTTTCCACGGGATAATGCCCATTACACGCCTTTTCCAGAATCCCGGCTTTTTTGTAGCCACGCCGTTGCGGCGCGGATACTTCTCCATATATGTTGTCATTATTGCTCCTTAGTTTTGCCACACACTCAGTCGGTCGTGCTGTCCGGGAATGTGTATCCGTCACGCTTTGCGTCTTCGGCTGTATAGCTGAGCAGCTTTCTTCTGTCCCATGTGCTCATGAACCAGTCATAACCGCCGCTTACCTTGTCGTATACCCACTGCCAACGCTTTACATAGGTATTTACCACTGCCTTGCTGACATCAACGTCCCTGCTTTCGCCCTCGCGTATTTTTCTTGCGAATATTGCAAGTCTTACTGTCTTTTCACTGCCCTCATACGGCCAGCAGCAGGTTGAAAGCGTCAGTATATCGTCACCGTACTTTATATCAACATCGGTGAATATATCGCTTCTGTCCATTATGTTTATGATAAAATCGTTGAAATCATCCTCCGAGGTGAAGTCGTATTTCATATTATAGCCATATACCTCGCCCCTTGACTCATCAACATTGTATATACCGAAGCCAAATATCTTCCATTCGGCCTGCTCATACAGCGTATCGAACCTGATGATCGGGTGCTCCTTATAGAAAGACTTACTCGGCTCGTCATATGAATCATACATAGTGCGCCAGTATTCGTTAAGCGGAGCGAAGAATGTGCCTACCGCCATATTGTGACCGTAGAGTATTAAATTTCCCGAATGACCCTGAGGAGTTACCTTGTCGTGGTAATCCATCATAACAGTGCCGCTCTTGCTCTCATTCTTGTAGAAGTCATGAGTAAGATAAAAATCATTATCCGATCCCTTTACAACAGGGTAATCGACAAGCGTGCCGTCTATCCTGATATATCCGACCGTGTCCGGATTTATCTCAAGCAGCTTCTTGAATGACGGAAGAACGTCCATGTTGTTCTCAGGCACATCGGTGTCGTCAAGCTGATACATCTGCGATATACGATTGCTTGTCTGCTGGTCATTAAACATCGAAATAACATCAATAAGTAAAGGTATCGCCGTAGCAAGGAACACAATAAGCGCAACTATAAATATGATTTTTCTTATTATAAGTCCTGCGTTATCGCCTTTCCACGGAATTACACTCTTTGCCATACGATAGAAAATGTTGCGCTTCTTTTCGGGCACTTCGGCTTCGCCGTCACCCTCTGAATTTTCTGCTCCGTCTGCATCTTCTGCTTCTTCTGTAGCTTCCGCGCCATCTTCCTCATCAGCTTCGTACTCTTCGGCGCTTTCTTCTTCAAAAGCCGCCTGCTCGTCAGATGCTTCGTCTGCACCCGAAAGCTCATCAGATATGCTTTCATTGTCTTCTGTGCTGTCTTCGTAAGATGCTTTCTGTAACAGAACCTCTTTGTCCGACATATCATTTTCATCTGTGTTTTCTTCAAGATTCTCGGATATTACCGCTTTTCTGTCTATATCGGCGAGTATTTCGTCTACGGTCTTATTATCCGGATCTTTTCTGATTTCGTTATCGTTTTCCATAACTGTCTCCTTACCTGATCGGTTTTTATACCCGATTGTGTTGTTCCTGTCCTGTCTTTATTTCTTCTGCCGCCCACATAAGTGCGGCAAGCACTGTGCTTTTTCTGATGTATTCTCTTGCGTTTTCGTCACCGCTGAGCGTAGGGTCGGTATAAACAAGCCTAGCCTGCGTCCTGTCTTTTGTACTTAGTCCGACATATACCGTACCGACAGGTGTATCTGCCGTACCTCCTGTAGGTCCTGCCACTCCTGTGACTGAAACGCCTATATCACTGTCCGCGGTCTTTCGCACACCGTCAGCCATTGCCGATGCGGTTTCGGCACTTACCACGCCGTATTTTTCTATTGTCTGCGGCGATACGCCTATAAACCTTTCTTTCGCGCTTACGGCATATGTGCAGATGCTCATATCCATAACAGACGATGAGCCGCTGACGGAAGTTATCGCGGCGCTTATAAGCCCGCCCGTACAGCTCTCCGCACAGGCAATTTTCATACCCTTGCCAACTAATAATTGTACTACATTTTCGGCGGTTTTGTCAATAAGCCGCTGAAGCTCTCCGATACGGCTCATAAAGCCACATCTCCTTTTTATCAAAGTTTATTCCTGCAACTTTAAGAAAAAGTTTGTTTTTGAGAAAAGCAATCTATTCTCAATCCCTAACCCCAAACCCCTTCCCCTCGGGAAGGGGCTATATTACTGGGGCTACCGCCCCTAGTCCCTGTTGGGGGCTTCGCCCCTCAACCCCATTCACTACAACTTTAGAGGCTTTTTGACAACTCATTATTCCTGTTCTTCTCTGCTCTCGATCCTGAACAGCTTTACGGTAGTACCCTCGACCGCCTTTTCGATAAGCGGAGCAAAGTCGAACGACTGCTCAGCCTTTATGACCTCATCGAATACCGGACGCGTCTTGGGGTGCTTCGGTGTGAACACAGTACAGCAGTCCTCATAAGGGAGCGTTGAAGTTTCAAATGTATCTATCTTTCTTGCAATATCTATGATTTCCTTCTTGTCCATACCGATAACGGGACGGAACACCGGGTATTCAGCCGCGGCGTCGGTGCACTGTATAGCCTTTAATGTCTGGCTCGCTACCTGTCCCACGCTTTCGCCCGTGACAAGTGCGCCGTACTCATTCCTCTGCGCAATTATATTAGCGATCTTCACCATAAGTCTGCGCATTATGATAGTAAAGAACTCCTCGGGACAGTTGTCCCTCAGTGCTTCCTGTATCTCGGTAAACGGAACACAGTAGAACCTTACATCTCCGCAGTAGGGTGTCAGCTTTTCACAGAGCGTTTCGACCTTCATCAGCGCACGCTCCGAAGTGTACGGCGGGCTTACAAAGTGTATCCCGTCAACTATAAGTCCGCGCTTTGCCATCATATAGCCCGCAACAGGGCTGTCTATACCGCCCGACAGTAAAAGCAGAGCCTTACCCGAGCTGCCGACAGGCATACCGCCCGCACCGATTATGCGCTCTGCGCTGACATACGCTCCCTTGTCCCTGATCTCGCACATAACGGTGACCTCAGGATTATGAACATCGACCGACAGATGAGGGTACGCTTCAAGTATAGCCGCGCCGAGCTCAATCTGTATCTCAGGCGTTTTCATCGGGAACGACTTATCAGAACGCTTTGCGTCGACCTTGAATGTCTTAGCATTCTTGAGCGCATTTTCAAGATAAGGGATACCCTGTACCTTTATCTGTTCAAAGTCCTTTTCAAATACCGCACAGCGCTGTAAAGCACCTATACCGAATATGACCTTCAGCTTTTCCATGACCTCGTCAAGATCACACTCACCGACAGGCTCTATGTAGATAGTTGACTGTCTTCTCATGTACTGGAACTTTCCGCAGTGGCGCAGTCTTCTTCTGATATTCTTCACGAGTATATCCTCAAAAGTACCCTTGTTGAGCCCCTTGAGCGCTATCTCGCCGTATTTTGCCATTATAAGCTCTTTCATTATATGTTTCCTTTCCTGCGGCTTTTCTTTGTACGTCTGAAGCGTACTATGCCGTTTTCTATTTCATCGCAGAGTGCGTCTATATCTTCCTTTGTCGTTTTCATCGAAAAGCTTACTCTTATCGTGCTGTCTGCTCTTTCCGCGTTCATTCCGAAAGCGTCCGGCACAGAGCTTATCTTGCCCTTTGAGCAGGCAGAACCACTGCTGACGTATATCCCCTTTTCCTCGAGAGAATGGAGCATAATTTCACTTCTTACCCCGAGCACCGAGAAGCTCAGGATATTGTCAACACTGTTGTCAGGACTGTTTATATAAACATCTTCCATCTGCGCCAGTCTTACCCGCAGATACCTATTCAGCTCGTTATAATGCGAAAGATCCGTAGGATAAGCCTTTACAGCCGCCTCGAACGATGCTATAAGCTCGGTCGGCTCTGTTCCCGGGCGCAGATTTTTCTGCTGACCTCCACCATATACCAGCGGCGTAAATCTCACCTTGTCCGCACAGTAAAGCGCACCTATACCCTTAAATCCGTGTATCTTGTGTCCCGACAGGCTTATAAGATCGCCTTTGAGCGGCACTTTGCAAAATCCCTGCACACCGTCTATATGAACGATCGTGTCGTTGTTCACATTTTTCACAAGCCTGTACAGCTTTTCGGTGTCGACCTTAAAGCCGTTCTCATTATTTACAGCCATGCAGGATACAAGGATAGTATCCGCGGTAACGTTATCGGCGATATGCTGTTCAAAGTTATCTATCGCGTCCTTAGGTGACAGACGTATTATTTCAAAGCCCTGCTTTTCGAGATAGTCCATCGTTCTCGCAACCGACGGGTGCTCCATAGCAGTGGTGACTATCCTGTTTCCTCTGCGTTTATATGCGTCCGCCGCTCCCCTTATCGCAAGGTTGTTGCTTTCTGTAGCGCCCGAGGTGAAGTATATTTCTCCCTGTGCTCCGAGTTTTTTAAGCAGTGTCTTTTTCGCGCTGTTCATCAGCTTTTCCGACTCTATACCGAGCCTGTGCAGTGACGATACATTACCGAAGCAGTTTCGTGCGGCATCCTCAGCCGCTTTTATCGCCTGTTCGCAAGGCTTTGTAGTGGCGGCATTATCCAGATATATCAAATTTCTGTCTCCTTTTCATATGGGTCTTGCCCACTTATCTACAAGCTATTTAATTATACACCATTTTGCGATAAAAAAACAGGGTATATTCTGAAATTTTTATGAAAAAATAACCGTGTATGATTTTTTGATACCGTTTTTATGAAAGGAAGAACATATTATGTATATTTCAAAACGCTGTTTTGTGCGGATAATCAGCTTTCTTACCGCAGTCATAGTCGCAGTGGGAATTTCCGCCGCGCTTAATATGAACAGCTCGGAGCAGTACAAGCGCAGTTTCGAGCAGAATATGACCCGGAATGTCGAGGACTTGTCCGCAGAGATCGACAATATCAAGAACACCCTGTATAAAGGTATGTATGCAGGCACACCCGAAATGATGACTCAGCTTTCGTCAAAGCTGTGGAGCGATGCGTCCACCGCAAAATCCTCTCTCGCACAGCTCCCCGTAGCCGGGCTTCATCTTGAAAACACCTATAAATTCCTATCACAGGTCGGAAATTTCTCCAAGAGCCTTGCCGAGCGCTATTCCGAGGGTGAAACCCTGAGCGCAGAAGACAGAAAATCACTGCAAACGCTCAGCGAATATGCAGACCGCCTTTCCGAAAATATGTGGAAGGTGGAACAGCGAATATCAAGCGGCGAATTATCCTTTGAAAAGGCAATAACCGAGGTTCAGGGTGCGGAAAACAACGAAGAGCCGTCATATATCACCGAGGGCTTTACCGATTTTGAAGAGGGCTATGACAACTACCCCACGCTTATCTATGACGGACCTTTCTCCGACCACATTCTTGAAAAAGAGCCCGTCATGCTCAAAGGCGCGACCGTTGTAACGCTCTCCGATGCACTGAAAAAAGCCGAAAAGGCTTGCGGCACAACAGGACTTACCCACAGCGATGCCGACGACGAGCAAGGCAGAATGCCGTCATATGTCTTCACAAAGGATAACGCCACCGTATCGGTGACAAAATACGGAGGATATCTCAGTTATATGATGCGTAACAGAGATGTGCCCACCCGCTCAATGACCGCGCTTGAAGCAGTAAACGAGGGCAAAAAGTACCTTGAAATGCTCGGTGTCAACCATATCACCTACACCTATTACGAGATAAACGGAAATGTCTGCACGATAAATTTTGCGGCAGTAGAAAACGATGTCACAATGTACACCGACCTTATAAAAGTCAGTGTGGCGATGGATAACGGCGATATACTCGGCTTTGACGGCAGAGGATATATCACCAACCACACAAAGCGCGATCTGCCCGAGCCGAAAATAACCGCCGAGCAGGCGCGTAAAAAGATATCCTCCGAGCTTACCGTAACCGATACCTCGCTTGCGGTAGTGCCGTCATCTGGCACAAACGAGCTCTATTGCTATGAATTCAGCTGTACCTCGACAGACGGCAGACAGATGCTTGTATATATCAACGCCGACACCGGCAAGGAAGAACAGATACTCCTGCTTGAAATAAGCGAGAACGGAACACTGACCGTATAGTTTCCCGAATAACGAAAAGACTGCAAATCAATTTTAAGATTTGCAGTCTTTTTTACATTATACATAACCATAACGCATTATGACCGGTCGCAAAATCCCCACCGACTTACACACAAACAAATCCCCCGACCTTGCAGTCGGGGGATAATGCGATCTGTTTTAACAATTAAACTAAGATTGAGTGTTCATCGTTAGGATCGAACAGGTGTACCTTGTTAGGATCAAGCGCAAGCTTGATAACGTCCTGAGGACGAGCTGTACATCTGGGAGATACTCTTGCTGTCAGCGGGATACCTTCGCATGTGAGGTAGAGGTAAGACTCAGCACCCATCATTTCGGTAACGTCTACTGTAGCTTCGATCATACCAGTCTTAGCGTTGGAGAGGAACATTTCTTCATCGTGAATGTTCTCGGGACGGATACCAAGGATAACTTCCTTATCAACATAGTACTTGAGAGCTTCTGTATCTGTCTTAGCACCGGGCAGTTCAACATAGAACTTTCTGCCTCTTGTTGTCTTAGTATCTTCAGAACCGAACTCAACTGTGTACTTGCCGTTGAGCATGATGAGCTTAGCATTGATGAAGTTCATCTGAGGTGAACCCATGAAGCCTGCAACGAACTTGTTTACGGGGTTCTCATACAGGTTGATAGGTGAATCGATCTGCTGGATATAACCATCCTTCATAACAACGATTCTGTCACCCATCGTCATAGCCTCGATCTGGTCATGAGTAACGTAGATGAATGTAGTACCTAACTTCTTGTGAAGCTTAGAAAGCTCAGTTCTCATCTGTGCACGGAGCTTAGCATCGAGGTTTGAAAGAGGCTCGTCAAGTAAGAATACCTGAGGATCACGAACGATAGCTCTACCTAAAGCTACACGCTGTCTCTGACCACCTGATAAAGCCTTGGGCTTTCTGTCGAGAAGGTGTGCGATGTCGAGGATCTTAGCAGCTTCTTCAACGAGCTTCTTGATCTCATCCTTGGGCACCTTTCTCAGCTTTAAGCCGAATGCCATGTTTTCGAAAACAGTCATATGAGGATACAGAGCGTAGTTCTGGAAAACCATCGCAATATCACGATCCTTAGGAGCTACGTCATTAACGAGTCTGTCGCCTATGAAAAGCTCGCCTTCGGAAATTTCCTCAAGACCTGCGATCATTCTTAATGTTGTTGACTTACCGCAACCTGAAGGGCCAACGAGGATAATGAACTCCTTGTCCTTGATGTTCATGGTAAAGTCGGAAACGGCTACAACGCCGCCGGGGTAACGCTTATAGATACCTCTTAAAGATAAACTTGCCATTTATGTGTGACCTCCTGTTTTATTGCAGAATAACCTTACGCTAATATTTTAACAAAATCCCGCTCAAAATGATAGTACCTAATTACCCAAATATCAAACCCCCGCGTTATGCAAAATTACCAACACATATAAAACACGTTTTATTTTTGCCCTTTTTGTGTACAAAATATACAAATTTGAGCCAATTTTTAGCTTAGAATAAAGTAAAATCAAGCTTATTTTGTTATAAATCACAAATGCGGGAGCCGAAATTTAGTGAAATTTTGCAATTAGTGCTTAACGCAGTGAACGGTTGCGCTGAAAATTCGGCATTTCGATGAATATTCTAGCATAAATTTTAGTAAATTTCAAGTGTTAGTCCCGACATTTGTCCGACAAACGAAAAACAAAGCCCATGGAGGAACAATGAAGAACCGAAGAAAGCTTATCCGTATAACAATAATATCCGCCGTGCTTCTTACAGCACTGCTGTTTACTTTTCTGCTCTGCCGCCGCACCGCCATAAGCGGCGAAACTTTAGCCGACAGGACAGGATACGCAAAGTCGATAGGCTACAGCATATCCGCCGACAGCGAAACTGTCCGCAACATAGTTATCCCCGCCGTGTTCGGCAATGTCTATGAAAACTATAACGCATTGCAAAAGGAGTGCGGCTTTGACTTGTCGCTGTACAAGGGCGAAGCTGCCGTGCAGTATACATATACTATAAGCAATTACACAGACAACAGCGGAAAAACGCTTGATGATATTATAATGGACCTCATCGTCTGTGACGGAAAGATAATCGGCGGTGATATCTGCTCCGCCGAGCTTGACGGCTTTATGACCGGTCTTAAGGCAAGGGAATAGGATATACAAAAAAAGATTTTGCCGCTCTGCCGCAAGACTGAGGGATCGCCGCCATTAATATCTCCATTTCAATCATCACCGCAAAAGCAACGTACACTGCCCAATTTCCCGTAGGGTGCGGTGCTGTGTGTGCTTGTATGGTTTCGCGTCCTGCGAAACTCTGTGCACACACATTTAATGCATCCTTGCATTGCTTGCCCCGCCCGTTGCCACGATTATCTTCTCTTCCTCAAACACGCCAACCCCGCACTGTCCCCCCACCAAGCACTAATTCTTGGCTCCCTTGCCAAAGGGAGCTGGCTTGCGGCAAGGCTAGCTTGTTTCAAATACAACCTTCTCTTTGCGATACCTGCAACGCCCAAATCTTGCAAACCCTATCTGCCGTCAAGACTGAGGGATCGCCTGCACCAACCTTTCCGCTTTCGCAAACACCTCCGCTGACAATCCCTCAGTCACAGTGACGGAAAACTCGGTTCTGTTCTACACATCTTTAACCTGATACTCAAAGCAATACCGAAAACGTTATACCACACTGTGCCAGCTCCCTTTACACAAGGGAGCTAAATTGTGATACTTCTTTTTCACAATTTGCGCTTAACCCAAAATCTCTATAAAACTCAACATCATTCAAAAAAGAAACAACACGCACCGCCACGCACTAATTCTTGGCTCCCTTGCCAAAGGTGAGCTTTGGTTGCTCGGTCAAGCCGAGCCAACTTCTGAGGGATCGCCGCCACCAACCTCTCCGCTTTCGCAAACACCTCCGCTGCCAATCCCTCAAAAGTTGGCTGAGTTTAACTCAGCAACAGAAGCTCACCTTTACACAAGGGAGCCGGGGTATTGCTTCTAATTTACAGGTTGCACTTCGCCCAAAACCTCTATAAACTCAATATCATTCAAAAAATGCACCGCCGACCACAAACGACCGCAGAACGGCAGGTCACCACAATTATTCATTATTCAATATTCATTACACCACTCCCCACAAAAAAACGGAGCAGACTCTCGCCCGCTCCGCTTAATCATATTCTGTTTATTGTTATATCCGCTTACTGCACAAGATCTCCGTAAACAACGCCAAGACCGACAGTACTCATATAAACTCTGCCGTATGTGTTCATATCGCCCGCAACGAAATATCCGTTACCCGGACCGCCGAACTGATGCTGATCGTCATTAACTCTGCTCCATGTCTTGCCCTCGTCCTCAGACCAGTAAAGACCTATCGGGTCGTCATTGGTAGGCTTGCCCCATACGAATATGGTGTAAGGATCGCTGTCCGTCTTGCCCTTGCCAAGACCCACTGCCATACAAGCGGCTAAGGTATCCATTCTTGTAAATGTCTTGCCGTAGTCGGTCGATACCTGAAGACCCATTGAGGGAACATATACAACGCCCTCCTTGCCGGGAGCGACCACAGGACGCATTGCCGTGAATACAGGCAGTGTCATATTCTGTGTAAATGTCTTGCCGCCGTCCTCACTGTAGAAGAACGCACCGCCGCTTGCGGCATATACATAGTCGGGATTTACAGGGTCGCAGATTATCTTCTTTGTGCCTACTCCACCCTCGCTCTTTGTCCATGTCTTGCCGAGATCATCGGAATAATAGATAAAGTTGTCGTTGCCGGGTGCCCAGAAAAATCTCTTTCCGTCAGCCGAAACGCCTACATAACCGCCATATGCGACCTTCTTGCTTTCAAGAGGTGAGTACTTCACATTGTTCCATGTCTTGCCCGCGTCAGTGGTGTACCAGAAGCCGGGCTTTTCTTCATCGCCGCCGCACTTTACCCATGTGTCTGTAGCCTTTGCAGCTACTGCAAGACCCGTCATAGAGCCTGCCACACTGCTGTGCACCATTCCGTACTCCTCGGCTTTATCCTGGGCAAAACCGTCATAGTCGCCTATAACACTTACCAGCTTGCCGCCTGGAATGCTGATTATATCATAAGGTACTGTTTCTTCAATGCCCTTTGCAAAGAAGCTGAACTCCGGGCTTTCCTCCCAGATGTTATCGCAGGTGAATATACCGTTACCGGATACCACCATTACCTTGTTAGTGTTGTTGGGGTCGATAGCCATAGAACTGCACCAGTGCATAGATGCGGTCGATATCCACTCTACTCCGCCGTCACTCATCTTCATCTTTTCGTTGAGAAGCGTCCAGTTCTTGCCGCCGTCCGTAGTAACATAGAATTCATCACCGAACTGACCGTTTGGCTGAGGAACATATATGTTCTCTGTGCAGGCAACCATTCTGTCAGGGTTTGCCGGGTCGATAACTATATCGCCGTATGCCTTCTTGGCAGGTGTGATATCCGTATATGTATCGTTCGACATATCAAGCAGTCTTATGCCGCCGCTTGTTCTGTTGTTGTTCCACGGACCTTCCGCACTCGCATAGGTGATCGCTATCTTGCCGTCACCGTTATACTTCATTCTCTGCGTATAAAGACCCTTGGGCGCGTCTGCTACAGGACTCCATGTAGCGCCGCCGTCGGTCGACTTATAGAGGTTCTCCTCCTGAGTTCTGGAGATAGCCGCATATATTGTTGTGCAGGCACTGTCATCGCCCGATTTCGGATCGATTATGATACTGCATATGCCGTTGCCGTTTGATGTAGATGTCTTTGTGCCCATATCAAGCGCCGTGAACGTCTTGCCGCCGTCCGTAGACTTTATTATACCGCCCGTTCTGCCGCCGACATAAACAATGTCGCTGTTCTTGGGGTCGACCGCGATACGCTCGCCGTTACCTCTGCCCATGCCGTTTCCGTGAGCCTTTATCATCTCCGTAAGGTCGGTACGGTTCCATGTCTTGCCGTAATCATCGGAGTATAACAGACAGGTAAGCCCGTTGCTGAAATATTCCGTTCCCGCAAGCATATATACCTTGTTCGGATCTTTTTCTCCGAATGCCAGACCGTCTATGCCGAGAAGACCTCTGTCGTCCTCGCTTATGTCATACGACATTGCTTCCCACTTCTGAGTATCCTTGTTATAACGATATGCACCGCCTACATCTGTACGGGCATAATATAAGCCCTCCTCGCTCGTTGCGAATACGCCGCTTACGAATCCGCCGCCGCCCATAGCGACCTGGCTGAATGTAAACTGTGCCTGCGGCGTTGCCTGATTGTTGTCCGTTGTTGAAGTGTCACCTGTAACACTGCTTTCGGTATTGCCCGATACAGCACTGTCGCCCGTACCGGATGTGCCTGAATTATCGCCGCCGTTACAGCCTGCGGCACATATTGCCGTTGCAACGGCAAGTATCGCCGCCGTAATTTTTCTGTACTTCATTTCTTTTCCTTTCCTTATCCGTATTAAAGTGAGTTCCTTTGCCGACAGTCCGACTGAATACAGGATTTGAGTAACAACCTCAATGCAGGTCGTCAGTCGTTGCCGTCACCGCATATTTGCTTTGACGACCGTTTGCGGCATTATGCCGTGCAGTCGGAAGCAAATAATTTGCTTAATTTTCATGTAAACCTTTACACAGTATTATGCACCATTTAAGTTAAATTTGCAAGACTTGTTTTGTTGATTTGTGAATATGTGATAAATTGCCGCTGTCACTATTGGTTATAATCACGGAATATTCAACAAGAAAAAAATGGGCGTGACTTTTTCTCACATTTGTAGTATAATCGCTGTGTAATCGAATACAAAGTCCTGCAACGTTACATTGAAACGCAGGCAAAAGGAAAGAAACATGAAAAAACGTATGATCTTGCTCGCCCTATGTGCGGCACTTATCACCTCAGCGTGCGGTTGCAGTGCGGAAAACAGCTCTCAACCGTCATCGGATACCTCTTCCTCTTCATCGGCTATATCCGAAGCCTCAACAGTCGAAAGCGACTCTTCCTCCGACAAGGAAAACAGCAACGCTTCCTCCGGCAAGGAGGATATCAGCTCCTCGTCCGAAAGCGATAACAGCTCTTCCGCTTCTGCGGATAAAACCGACCGTGCCGAAAGCACATCGGATACCTCCGCCGTTACATCTACCGCCCACTCGGAAAACTCACCGGGCACAACTGCTCCATCGTCAAGTATAAACACCTCGACAAATTCTGCCTCAACAACTGCGACCGATGCAGCAAAACCTTCAACCTCCACAGCAAAGCCTTCAACTTCCGCAACGAAACCTTCAACCTCCACAGCGAAACCTTCAACCTCCACAGCAAAACCTTCAACCTCCACAGCGAAACCTTCAACCTCCACAGCGAAGCCTTCAACCTCCACAGCGAAGCCTTCAACCTCCGCAACGAAGCCCGTATCAACCACGGTACATACCACTTCTCATACCACTTCTTCCAAAAATCAACAGACAAGCGACAACTCGCCACAGTCATTTTCCAAGACCTATGAAGCGGAGGACGGCTCTTATTCAGATGATATATCCGTCATCACAAACGCCGATGCTTCCGGTGGAAAAACTGTCGGTAAGTTTGAGAACGACCGCTCCAAATGCCAAATAAGCATCGATGTCCCGTCAGACGGCATATATGACATAGTTGTCCGCTCAATGGGCATCGGCTCTGACAAGGAAAACGACCTGTACGTTGACGGCAAAAAAATCGGCTCTTTCAGCAGCACCGCCGACAAATTCTCCGACTATACCGTAAGTGCCGTAAGCCTCACCGCAGGCAGCCACAAGCTGCATATAATCAAGTCCTGGGGCTGGACAGAGCTTGACTGCGTTACCGTCAAGACAGGCGCTAAGATAAGCGACAGCACCTACAACGTCACCTCCTCACTCGTAAACGCAAACGCCACAGCAAACACAAAGAAGCTGTACAGCTTCCTTACAGACAGCTACGGCAAGTACGTCATCACAGGTCAGCAGTGTGACGGCGGCTTAAACGGCAACGAGTTCAAGGCGATCAAGAGCGTGACAGGCAAGACACCCGCTCTCCTGGGGCTTGATATGATGGACTACACACCGTCAAGGACAGCCCTCGGCGCAACATCGTCAGCAGTTGACAAAGCCATAGAGTTCCACAAAAAAGGCGGCATCGTCACATTCTGCTGGCACTGGAATGCTCCCACAGAATACCTGAACAGCACCGCTAACAGCTCTGACGGCTGGTGGGGCGGCTTCTACACCAAGAACAGCAATTTTGACATTGCAAAGGTTATGAACGGACAGGATGCAAACGGTAAAAAACTGATCGACCGTGACATCAAGGAAATCGCAAAGCAGTTAAAGCGTCTTGAAAAAGCAGGCGTACCTGTTATATGGCGGCCTCTTCACGAAGGCTCAGGCGGCTGGTTCTGGTGGGGTGCACAAGGTCCCGACGCTTACAAAAAGCTGTGGGTATACCTTTATAATGAGCTGACCGATACATACGGTTGCAACAACCTTATATGGGTATACAACGGTCAGAGCGCCGACTGGTATCCGGGTGACGAATATGTCGATATTGTAGGCGAGGACATCTATCCTGGAAATCACGTCTACGATCCTCAGGTAAGCCGTTTCAAACAGGCGATAAACTACGGCAGTAAAACAAAGATAACGGCTCTCACAGAAAACGGCTGTATCTTTGATATAGATTCCGCCGTGAGCATAAACGCTCTTTGGGGCTGGTTTATGACATGGGGCGGCGATTTTACCGCAAACGGCAGTTCATACAGTGAAAAGTACACCGAAAAGTCGGTCATTACTAAAATGTATTCAAGCAAGTATGCCCTGACTCTCGAAAATCTGCCGTCAATTTACTGATAAATATGAACGCAAAAGCTCCGGCAAGCACAACGCCTGCCGGAGCTTTTATATATTCAAATTTCAATTATTATACCATAAGAGAACAGATCTTATTGCTGTAATCAACAGGGTCTTCTATAGGCATACCCTCAACAAGAAGTGCCTGATCGTACAGGATCTCGCTGTATGTTTTCAGCTTGTCCTTATCGGTTTCATACAGCTTTTTCAGTGTTTCATAGATAGGATGCTCGGCGTTTATCTCCAGTACCTTTTCGGCCTTTGCGTCATGCTCTGCGGGCATCTGACTGAGTACCTTCTCCATCTCGATAGAAAGCAGTCCGTCGCTTGTCAGGCATACAGCGTGCGACTTCAGTATCTTTGACAATCTTACGTCCTTTACCTTGCCGCCGAGCGAATCTTTCATAAACGCAAACATATCCTTGCTTTCCTCAGCCTTAGCCTTCATCTCTTCCTTTTCTTCTGGAGTTTCAAGGTCAAGGTCGCCTGCGGATACGGACTTGAACTGCTTTTCGTTGTAGTCCACCATCATCTGCAATGCGAACTCATCAACGCTGTCTATAAGATAAAGTATCTCATAGCCCTTATCCTTTACTAGCTCTGTCTGAGGGAGCTTGTCTATCTTGTCGACTGTTTCGCCGCTTGCGAAGTAGATGTACTTCTGATCTTCCTTCATTCTTGAAACGTACTCTTCAAGCGTAACAAGCTTCTTCTCGTTTGAAGAATAGAACAGCAGTAAATCTTTGAGCAGTTCCTTGCCTGCGCCAAAGCCGTTATATACGCCGAACTTTATCTGAAGTCCGAACACCTTCCAGAACTTTTCGTATCTCTCACGGTCGTTGCGGAGCATCTTTGTAAGCTCGTTCTTTATCGAACGCTCAAGGCTCTTTTCGATTATCTTGAGCTGTCTGTCATGCTGTAACATCTCACGGGAGATGTTGAGCGACAGGTCGGCTGAGTCTACAAGACCCTTTACAAAGCTGAAATAGTCGGGGAGCAGATCGGCACACTTGTCCATTATCAGAACGCCGTTTGAATAAAGCTGTAAGCCCTTTTCATAGTCCTTTGAATAGTAGTCGAAAGGCGCTTTTGAGGGGATATACATAAGTGCATTATATGTTGCCGTGCCCTCTGTCTTTGTATGGATATGAGCGATAGGATCGTCATAGTCGAAGAACTTTTCCTTGTAGAACTGATTGTAGTCCTCGTCCTTAAGCTCCGACTTGCTCTTGTTCCAGATAGGCACCATGCTGTTGAGCGTTTCTATCTCGGTGTGAGTTTCGTACTCGTTTTCAGTACCCTCTTTAAGGTGCTGATGGCTGACTTCCATTCTGATAGGATAACGGATATAGTCGGAGTACTTCTTTACTATCATACGGAGCTTGTAGTCCTGAAGATACTCGTCATATTCCTCTTCCTCTGTGTTCTCCTTTATCTTAAGAGTGATCTTAGTGCCGACATCTTCCTTGTCGCACTCGGTAATTGAGTAACCGTCAACGCCCTCCGAGAACCACTTGTATGCCTGCTCACTGCCGTAAGCCTTTGACTCGACCGTGACCTCTGACGCTACCATAAATGCCGAGTAGAAGCCGACACCGAACTGGCCGATAACGTTTATATCGTCCTTTTCGGTTTCCGTATTGTCATTCTTGAACTTGAAAGAGCCGCTGTTTGCGATAACGCCGAGGTTATTTTCAAGTTCTTCCTTAGTCATACCGATACCGTTATCGGTAATTGTGATAAGACGGTTATCCTTGTCGACAGCAAGGTCGATACCGAGGTCTTTTCTCTCTATGCCGAGGTTTTCTGTAAGCGATTTGAAATACAGCTTGTCAAGCGCATCGCTCGCATTTGAAATAAGCTCACGCAGGAATATCTCCTTGTGAGTGTAGATCGAATTGATCATCATATCAAGCAAACGCTTTGATTCTGCCTTAAATGCCTTCTTTGCCATAATAACCATATCCTTTCTATGATTCCGCCGAGCATCGGCGGGAGTGATCGTAATTTGCTCTGTCTGCACGGTGCTGTTGTGCACTGCAAGCGGCATTTTTGCCTTTTTAGCACTCTACACGTCTGAGTGCTAAAATATATTATAGCACTGATTTTATATTTGTCAAGGGGTAAATGTAATGTGGGTAGTATTTTTGTGGATAAAGGAAAGGGCGGCACTTGCCGCCCGAAAGTCTGTTTTTATAAAAATAGAGCAAATTCTCTATCCCTATCCCCAAACCCCTTCCCCGTGGGAAGGGGCTATATTACTGGGGCTACCGCCCCTAGTCCCTGTCGGGGGCTTCGCCCCTGCGACCCCAATTTTTAATAATTAAGAGGTTTTTCGACAGTCTGAGGGCGGGAACAGACATAATATTTATCTCCGGATAAATCTGCGCATCTACGAAACAATTACTACACCGTAATTATCCCATTTTTAACGCACGTTTCAAGCATAAGGCGCTTTGTCTGTCCGCCGGCTTCAAAGTACACCGTACCTATGCCGAGCTTGTCAATACTTCTGATAACACCGTTGCCGAAAACACTGTGATACAGCTTATCTCCCTCTTTGGGCATAACGACCCGCTTTGACGGCACTATATCCGCCTTTGCACTGTCATTGGTGTTCAGCTTGTCAAGCTCCTCCTTAGTAATATAGTGTGCAGTTCTGTCGCGGTCTTTCAGCATTTCTTCAAGCGTCTTAAGCTCACTCCTGCCGTTTGCATACCTTATATACAGCTTATCGTTGCAGTATGCTGTAACAACGCCCTTGCCGCTTTCCCTGTCGCAGTATTCACGTCCGAGCATATCTCTTGCAAACAGCGAAAAGAAAATGTCATTGCTGTCGGTGTATTCGATCGGGATATCGCGGTCGACCTCGCTTACAAACTCCGAACTTTCGCCGGTGCACGAGAAAAGATACAACTCCTTTTTGGCTCTTGTCATAGCAACATAGAACAGTCTGCGTTCTTCCTCATACAGCTTCACGTCTTCCTTGTCGTCAAGCTTGTCCGATGTGATTGACGGCAGTATATTATCAATCACATCAAGCAGGTATACACGGTCGTACTCAAGTCCCTTGCTTGAATGTATCGTTGACAGCGTGAAAAGGCTGTCGGGGTCGTCGGTATGCGTTGCCATTATCTCATTCAGCTCGCCGAGCCGTGAGATCAATTGCTTGCTGTTACTCACATTTCTTGCAAGCAAGCGCAGTATGTCATACTTGCCCGCATCGAAATTGTTCTTATGAACATAGTCGCTGTACTGCATTGTACGCCAGATTATGCTGAGCGTTTCCGATGCACCCGCACTGCGTGCCTGTCCGGCATATTCCGCCATACGCATAATATTCTTACGCGAGCTGTCCGTAAGCTCTATTCCGCCGCCGGCTGTAGGTTCACCCGGACCCAGCAGTGCATCGGTTATCGGTATATGCCGCGTTGCACTAATACGGCAGGCTGTCTGTGCCGTCTGCTTATTTATGTAAAGCCCGATCTTGTAGTATATCTGCATAAACTCATCTACGTTGTATGGGTCGTTTATGAAGTTTATTATCGATACGATATCCGTTACAGGTTTACTTGTGAAGAAGGTCTTTTCGCCGCCTTTAAGTCTGTAGCCGATACCGCTCCGTTCCAGCATATCAACGAGCGCCACAGCGCTGTCATTGTTGCGGAACAGTGCCGCTGTCTGCATTTCATTTCTCTTTGCTATCCCGCACAGAAAGTCATACTGCACCGCCCTGCCGCGGCAATGTACCGTCCTTACCGGTATTCCGGCTTCGTTCACCGCAAATATCGTCTTGTCGCGGCGGAAGCGGTTGCGGCTGACAAACGCATTTGCCGCACCTATTATCTCCGGCGTGGAGCGGAAATTCTGCTCCATAAACAGCACTTCGGCATTCTCGTATGTCTTTTCAAAGTCGGTAAGCGCATCAGGATATGCACCTCTGAATGCATATATGCTCTGATCCTCATCACCGACCATAAATATATTGCCACTGCCCTTTGCAAGCACCTTAATTATTTCGTGCTGTATCTTTGACGTGTCCTGCGCCTCATCAACACATATATAGCGGAAACGTCTGTGATAATAATCCAGTATATCGGGGCATTTTGTAAGTATATCGAGCGCTGTCACCATCTGGTCGTCATAGTCCATAAGCCCTCTGACCGCAAGCTCACTGCAATACTTTTTATAGATCTTAAGCGTGTCCGCACCGCCGCAGTCAAGCTCCGATATCTGCTCGTCTGTCAGCATCATATTCTTGGCGTATGTGATCATCGCGCCGACATCGTTTACAGCGGACGGATCGGCAAACTCGCCCGTGATATCCTTGTATATATCAGATATAAGCCGCTTACGGTCACCCTCACGGCTCATAAGCTTCGGAATGTTCTCAGTGCCGTACACATTGCCGTAACGCTCTATGATCTTTGTTGATAAGCCGTTTATTGTTCGTATCTCAAGACTTCCTGCATACTCGCTCCCGAAAAACGCCGCAAAGCGCTTCTTAAGCTCAAACGTTGCGGCTCTGGTATAGGTCACGGCGAGTATCCCGGACGGCGATATGCCGCGGCAGTATATCATATATCCGAGCCGTGTTATAAGCACGGTAGTTTTTCCGCTTCCGGGCACGGCAAGCAGAAGCACAGCCCCCTCGGTAGCGGTGACTGCCTGTTTTTGCTGTGCGCTCAGATGTGAAGTGTATCGCTCTTTGAATTCGTTTTCGGTCATATACATTCCTCCGTGTATCTTATATTTTACCATATCTGTCGTCATACTGCAATATAAACCGCTCAGAGCACATCATACAATAAGGCGGAATGTGAAAATTTCGGGAAAAGGCTTTTCTTATCGGAGATTTTGTGGTATGATAAATATATATGTACATTTTGAGGTGAACAGATGAACGCACAGGAATTGGCTGCTTTGATAAAGCAGGCTCAGACAGGTGACACAGACGGTTTTGCTCAGCTGTATAAGGCTGTGTACAGACCTATATATAAAATAGCCCGCATGGCAATGAAAAACGACGACGCGGCAGTCGAGGCGGTAAGGCTTACGGTACTTGACAGCTTTGCGGCTCTGCCTACAGCAACGCTGAACACTACTTCCCAGTTTATAGAGTGGCTCGTAAAGATACTCTGCACAAAAATAAGACATCTCAATAAGTCGGGCGGCGAGCTTACCGCAAAAGCAGACGGCGGCACGGAAATACGGCAGGCGCTTGACGAACTGCCTGATATAGAGCGACTTGTACTCAGCGTCAGCACGGTATGCGGCTGCAGTGCCGAGAAAACCGCAAAGCTGTGCGGATATACAGAGGAAACAGTGGGCGTGTGCCTTACCAATGCAGAGGTAACAATGAAGGCTCGTCTGCTGTCCGAACAGAGCATCTGACGGAGGAAAGAATGGATAGTCTGGAACAAAAGATAAAAGAATATGTTTCTTCCGTTGAGATATCCGACAGAGTGAAGCCGGAAGAGATAAGAAAACTGCTTGAAGACAACGGAGATATGACCGCAGGCGTGTTCCTTCGCAAGCTCAAGGAGCTTAAGATAAGCGGCTCAGACTTTTTAGAGTTGCTCGGCAACAGTAAGATAGGCAATATGGAATTCCGCAGGATAGAGGAAAATCCTCACCTGAAGTTCGATGAACTTTTGCAGATACTGGATAACTCTGTGCTTACAGGTGACGACTACCGTATGATAATCGCGGTTGCAACACAGCGCAAGGAGCTCACCGAGCAGAGAAAAAGAAGAGAAGAAGAAACTCTGCGCAGAATGACCGAAGAGCTGACAAACAGAAAAAATCAGCAAAAAGCCGAAGAACAGAAGCGCAATGAAGAAAAGTCGGACGATGCTGTCATTACCGAAAATGCTCCGTCTGCCACAGAAGAAACGGAAACTGCCGAAAACGAAGCGGAAACTACCGATAATACAGACAATGCCCTGACCGATGAAAGAACCGAAGCGGCAAAGGCGATGATTTCCCGAATACAGGAGCAACTGGATAAGGTGAATAATGTCGAAAATGTAGAAAACGGTGCAGATTATACAGAAAGTAATAGCAATGCTTCGGGATTTGCCGAAGAAGAAGCCGACAGCGACATTTCCGATGAAAACGAACCCGCAGAAGAAAATACCGAAGATGAAGCTGATAACGAAAACAGCATAACACAGGAATTCACATTACCCGAACCTCCGCAAGAAGACGCTGTACATACGACCGATGAAGCCGAAGACTTTGACGGCATTATTTCCGATGATGAAATGATAGCGGGCAACGCAAAGGACATAGGTTCAGCAATCGGCGAGCTTATGAACAGCGATGACAGCAGTGACAGCGAACACGATGATGAATACTATAACGAAGAATACGATGATTATGATGTCAGCGACGATGAAGACGACTGCGTACAGATAAAGCGCAGTAAGGCTTGTCTTATAACCGCGTTTATCGGTGCGGCAATACTCGTCTGCGGCGGATTTACGCTGAATGTGCTTCAGGCGAACGGAACGATCCCCGACCTGATATATAAAGTGCCCGAAAAGCTTGAGCAGAACATAACCGACTATGCTTCACTCGTTGAGCAGGCGCAGGCGGCGAAAGACAAGATAACTTACACCCTGCCGGACAGCTTATTTGCGGTGGAGCAGAAACGTTCATCTCTTCCGAAAAACGTGTACGGAGAAACGCTGATAGCGGCGGTCAACGGCTCGGAGATACTCGGTGCTAAGGTGACGGACGGCAAGCTCAGCGGCAACTTCAGCTTTGATACAGGGCTTGAAAATGCGGGAATTGTAAAGTGCGGAGAATATTTTGCAGTTATCGGCGGCAATGCAAGCGGTAAAGGCACTGTAGTACGCACCTATGACGAAAGCGGAATGATAAGCGGGAAAGTTGTCGATGAATATATACTTTCAGGAGAATTTGTCGACTATTATACAAACGGTAGCACCGCATATCTGGTAACTTATGATCGTTTTGATATTATGAAAGCCTCGGCGGACAAGCTGACTTCTTTCCTGCCGTCATATAAACACGGAAAGGAAACTGCTGTTATACCAATAAGCAATATATATATTCCGAATAAAGTAAACACAGCTACATACTACACAACTACCGCTATAGATGTGAGCGGCAAAGACGAAGTTAAAGTACAGAGCATACTCACAGGAGATGCGGCAGGCTGTGCGGTTTCGGAAAACGGTATGTATGTTACTGACAGTCGTATTTTTGACGGCAGGTATTACAGCACGATCAGCTACACGGCTTTCAGCGAATCAATGTCCGTGCACACCTCAGGTTTGGACGACACTTTCATCAATCCGTACATGGTCGATGCAATGACCGAGGGCTTTGCGACAGTCGGAACGGTCAAATCCGAAAATTCGAACGAAAATACAAACGGCAATGTGCTGATTACATCTCAGATAATGCTGTCGTATTTAGATGTTATGAGCATAAGCGGCAATGAGCGCATTGAATCGATAAGCGGAAAAAACAATACTGTTACTGTTACAACAGGCGGAGAAAAACCTGTCCGTTACAGCGTAGATGTCAAAGCACAGCATGAAGTAAAAGAACCCGAAAGTACAAACAGCGTAAAGCTGGGCGATAACGTGTCGGCGGAGGTAACACTCAAAGCCGACAAGGACGGCAACAGGACAGGTATTGTGCTTGCGGTCGGCGGTGACAAAAAGGCCGAGGTAACAATTACAGCCGAAAGCAGTACTCCCGGTGACTGGAACAAGTATCTTGCAAGCCCTGTCTGCGACGACATAACCAAACTTGCATACGGAGAGAGCGGCGGAAAGATAATAATAGGCATACCTGTAGTATACTTTGACGGTATATCACAGGTAAGTCAGTGCAAGTTCTACAGCTATGCGGACGGCAAGCTTGCGTCACTCGGCGACATAACACTGTATGATGAAAAATACGAAACACTTGACTGTGAGATTGCGGGCGGTGACAAGCCGTATCTCCTTACAATGTGGGATAACCGCGTTATAACGGCAAGCGCAGACAAGGTAAAGCTGATATCGGACACAAAGCTCAAAACAGTGGAGAAAAAAGACAGCGATACCCAGAGCAAAACCGACAGCAAGACTGAAAGCACGACTGAAAGCAAAGGCGAATAAATATGCATGAAAAGCTGATAAATGCGGCAATAAAATATGATCGTGGCGACCCGAAAAGAATACAGCACTTTATAAAAGTGCACAGCTTTGCAGAGCTTATCGGTGTCGGTGAGGGGCTGCCCGATGATGCTATGAAGGCACTTGAAGCGGCGGCAATACTTCATGATATAGGGATACATGAGGGTGAAAGGCTGTACGGCAGAAATGACGGTGACATACAGCAAAGGCTCGGCCCTGATATTGCAAAACAGATAATGGAAGCTGTAGGCGGATATGACGATGTGAAAGATCGCGTTATGTATCTTATAGCCCACCACCACACATACACCGACATTGACGGCAAGGACTTACAGATACTTATCGAGGCAGATTTTATAGTCAATCTGTACGAGGACGGAGCATCGGTGAACGCGGTGAAAAATGCGTATGACAGAATATTTGTTACCGAAAGCGGTAAGAGAATACTGAAAGGCAGCTTCGGGATCGAATAACGGTAAATCGGAATGAATATTTGATGACAGCCGCTTCTGCGATATAACAGAGGCGGCTGTTTTTAATGAATAATTACAGATGTGCTTTCAGTGCGGATTTTAAACTCGGAACAGTACGGAGAACAACACTTTTTATTTTGTCAAGTGTTTTTTGCGGTAATTTTAATGTTATTTTTGCAAAAAAAGTGCTAATTTTGCAATGAGGGTTGACATAATCAAATATCAGTGGTACTATTTTACTGTACGCTTGTGAAATATCACAAGAAATTAAATGATAGGAGAGCAAATTATGAAGAGCAAAAAAATAGTTGCCGGTATACTTGCGGCGGCGATTACGTTATCATCGTTTACGGTGAATGGTTTTGCCGAAACATCGTTGAACGAATCGAACGCATCTGTTGCGGACAATTCTGAGCCGACTGCCGATGACGCAAGCACCAAGCTTGTGGATATTTCGATTACCGGTCCGGGAAAAACTGTTGTAGACAACAAATTGGTTCGCACAAACATTATCAATTTGTGGGCAGGTGATGACGATGCAATTATTGCAGATGGCAAATCGTTTAAAAATGCAAAGGAAGTAACTGTAAAATTCAGCGTATCTAATTATACAAGTGCGTTTTCCGCTTGGGTTTCATTGGCTGATCCCGATTGGAGTGTCCAGTACTGGGGTGAAGATAGCGACAGTAATGCTAATACAACAGGTACTGTGGTTGATGTAACAGGCAATGGCGAATATGAAGTGAAAGTAACATTTGATCGTGCGATTGAGAGTATGTATTTTATGGCTCTTTGTACAAGCTTTCCGGCAGATGAGCCGATAACGGACAATTCAACCGACGAAACCGAAGAGCCAGATAACGATAATAGCAATATTCCTACACTTGCAATAGAAAGTATAAGCGCGGTAATAGATCTGAGTGCACCATCTGAGCCGACACCCGGTGATTCAAGCGGTGAAATTGAAGAACCCGATGAGCCGTATCCCGGTGATTCAAGCGGTTATGTGCCTGAACCGGGGGAGGACGAAACCGATTATATTGAAACTGTCTGCTCTTCAGTCGAGCAGCTCCAGACACCTCACCCTTATAAGAACAACTCATATTATTCTTACACATATACAGACGAAAGCTGTAGTAATCTCAAAGTGACGTTTTCTGAAGATTCATATACAGAACAAGGCTGTGATACAGTAACAATTTACGATGAAACAGGGGAAGAATGCACAACTTTATCAGGTAATGATTTATCAGGCACATCTGTGCTGATCCCGGGAAATACAGTAAAAATAGTACTTACAACAGATAGCAGTGTAACCGACTATGGCTTTAGTGTTGAATCTGTTGAAAATGCTGACGAAGTGCCAAAGCAGGGCGATCCGGAATATGATTTTGTCATTGGTTCTGAGGCTAATATTGATACAGACGAATACATATACTATCTGAAAAAATACAAAGGTACGGGCGGAGATATAGTTATACCATCTGAGATCAACGGTAAGAAAATAGAGAAGATAGGTAACGGCGCGTTTTCGGGTAATACTTCGCTTACAAGCATTACTATACCGGACAGTGTGACGAGTATAGGCTATGAAGCATTCAAAGGCTGTACATCGCTTAAAAGCGTGAACATACCCGATAGCGTCAAAACAGTAGATTCAAGAGCTTTTCTGAACTGTACTTCTCTTAAGAGCATTACGATACCCGAAGGCGTCCAGAATATATACGACTATGCTTTCGGATATATAACAGATACGGATTCAGATGCAATAATTAAAGACGAGGATTTTGTAATAAATTACGTCAGCGGCTCAACCGCTCACTATTACGCATATTCCAACGGCTTTACGGATGAAAAATATTTTACAGACGCAAAGTACTTTATCACATCAGAGAAAAATGACGGTACGATCCGCATTACAGGTACGACAGGACACCTGCGCTCTGCTATAATACCTGAATATATAAACGGTAAAAAGGTTACCGAGATAACAGAACTTAGCGAAGTGGACATGATAAGCGGTAATATCGGAATACCTTTCTCTTATCTTGACAGCGTGTATATACCGAAGACGGTTGAGTATATAAGCGGCGGAAGCTTCAGAAGCTGCTGGGGTATATCGATTATTGAGGTTGATGAAGATAATCCTTATTACACAAGCAATAATAACGTGCTTTATAATAAGGATATGACAGAGCTTGTTTTCCATTCGTCAGGATTATATGACAATGTGTTTGTTATCCCAGACAGCGTAAAAACTATAGGAGCGAAAGCTTTTTCGGATAACACGACCGTTGAGGAAATAATTCTCGGAGCAAATGTTACCGTAATAGAAGACAACGCTTTTGAAAACTGCAGAAGTGTGAAAACAATTTCAATACCGGAAGGCGTTACAAAGATAGGCGATAATGCTTTTGAAAGATGTATCGAACTGAAGAGTGTAACGTTACCGGAAAGCTTAGTTACTGTAGGATATGCGGCTTTCAATAATTGTACTTCTCTGACTGAGATTTATATACCTGCCGGCGTTACAACGCTGGGAGAGGCTGTATTCTCAGACTGCACCGGTCTTGAAAAAATTGAGGTCAGCGAAAACAATAAAAATTATTGCAGTAAGTCGGGCGTTCTTTTCGACAAGGACGTGACAAAGCTCTTATTCTATCCTATTGCAAAAACAGATAAAAGCTACACAGTGCCTGACGGCATTGTTGAAATCGGAAGCAAGATTTTCAGCTCAAGTAAATCACTTACTGAAATAAAAATACCCGATTCAGTTAAAAAAATCGGTTATGGGGCATTTATGGATTGTGTTTCACTGGTTGATATCAATCTTCCTGACAGCATAACCGATATCGATATGAGTGCATTCAACGGTTGCTCATCTCTTGAAAATATTACACTGCCTAAAAATCTGAAGGTTATAAAAAACGCAACATTCTATAACTGTGAAGCGCTGAAAACGGTTGTTTTACCTGATGGTCTGGAAACTATCGAATCGTTAGCATTCGATACGTGTACTTCACTTGATAATGTTGTGATACCCGACAGTGTAACTGTTATTGAACAAAGTGCATTCAGCGATTGTACATCACTCGGTAATATAAAAATGTCAAATAATGTGACCGCTATAGGTTCAAGGGCATTTGAAGGTACGCTTTTCGTAAATAATCAGAATACCGATGTCAAGTATCTGGCTAACTGGGCAATAGACAGTAACAGAAATGCGGAAAATATTACTGTCAAGGAAGGTACAATAGGCTTAGCGGGCGGAATATTCTCATATAACCAGAAGCTCAACAAGGTTACATTGCCCGATAGCCTGAGATATATAGGCGAAGGTGCATTTATCGGTTGCTCGGCACTTGCTTCTGTGACTGTACCTGACGGAGTAACAAAGCTGGATTATGAAACATTTGAATATTGCAGTTCACTGACGGAGGTAAATCTGCCTGACAGCATATCGGATATTCATTCTTCTGCGTTCTTTAAAACGCCGTATCTGAAAAATCAGACTGATAGTGTTAAATATGCAGGAAAGGTTGCAATAGGTTGCGATGATAATGTCGAAAAGATTTTAGTTAAAGACGGAACGCTGGCGATAGGTGGCTATGCCTTTGATTATAATAAATCTATAACTGAGGTTATACTTCCAAATTCATTGCGTGTTATAAATAAAGAGTCTTTTTATGACTGCACCGGATTGAAATCTATTGTTATTCCCGCAAGTGTTAAAACAATCGGAGAATACGCAATCGGTTATTATTCTGATGATAATTGGAATCAGATAAAAGATGATGGATTTAAAATCTATTGTTATGCAGGCACAGCCGGAGAGCAGTATGCCAAGGACAACGGCTTTGATTATGAACTGCTTGAATGTAAAGAGCATGAGTTCGGTGACTGGTCAATTACCAAGGCGGCAACCTGCACGGCAGAGGGCACACAGACCGGAACATGCTCAGTCTGCGGTAAAACAGAAACACAGACGATAAAGGCGCTCGGTCACAACTATTCGTCAGCATGGACTACAGATAAGGTTGCTACCTGCGGTACAGCGGGCTCAAAGTCGCACCACTGCACACGTTGCAGTGCTAAGTCAGATGTAACTGCTATCCCCGCAACAGGCAAGCATGATTTCAACGATTGGACGATCACCAAGGCGGAAACATACACGGCGACAGGCACAAAGACAAGAACCTGTAAGGTGTGCAAAAAGACCGAAACAGCGACAATAGCCAAGCGCACCCTTGCCAAGGTTGGCGGTTTCAAGGTTAAGGCTAAGGACAGCACAAGTATCACTTTACAGTGGAACAGAAATGCAAATGCAAGCGGCTATATTATTGAAGCTTACAACGGTAAGACATGGGTTCAGGTTACTAAGATAGCCAAGAACAGCACACTGACATATAAAGTCACAAAGCTGTCTGCAAGCAAGACTTATCAGTACAGAATTAAAGCGTACAAGACAGAGGGTAAGGCTACAGCTTACAGCGCAAATTCGGCAACGCTGAGCGTAAATACAAATCCGACTAATATGAGCGGATTTAAGGCTAAGGCTAAGTCTTACAACAGCATAACGCTCCAGTGGAATAAGAACGCTAGTGCTACAGGCTACGAGTTACAGAAGTGGGACGGTAAGAAGTGGGTTACGCTTACTAAGATAAGCAAGAATAGCACTACCACCTACACGGTTAAGAGTTTAAAGGCTAGTACGACTTATAAGTATAGAATAAGAGCGTACAAGACAATTGGCAAGGCTACACAGTATAGTGCTTACACAGCAACGCTCAGTGTAAACACTAACCCCTCTAACATGAGCGGATTCAAGGCTAAATCCAAGTCTTACAACAGCGTAACGTTGCAGTGGAACAAGAACACTAGCGCTACAGGTTATGAGTTACAGAAGTGGGACGGCAAGAAGTGGGTTACACTCACAAAGATAAGTAAGAACAGTACAACTACTTACACCGTTAAGAGCTTAAAGGCTAGTACGACATACAAGTACAGAATAAGAGCTTACAAGACCATCGGTAAGACTACGCAGTACAGTGCTTACACGACAACACTCAGTGTAAACACTAACCCCTATAACATGAGCGGATTTAAGGCTAAATCAAAGTCTTACAACAGCATAACACTCCAGTGGAACAAGAACGCTAGCGCTACAGGTTATGAGTTACAGAAGTGGGACGGTAAGAAGTGGGTTACACTTACTAAGATAGCCAAGAACAGCACGACTACTTATACCGTTAAGGGCTTAAAGGCTAGCACGACTTATAAGTATAGAATCAGAGCGTATAAGACTATTGGCAAGGCTACACAGTATAGCGGATATGTTGAGCTTTCGGTCAACACCAATCCCACAAACATGAGCGGCTACAAGGTTAAATCAAAGACCGCTACAAGCGTAACGCTCCAGTGGAACAAGAACACTAGCGCTACAGGCTATGAGTTACAGAAGTGGGACGGCAAGAAGTGGGTTACACTTACTAAGATAGCCAAGAATAGCACTACTACTTATACCGTTAAGAGCCTTAAGGCTAGCACGACTTATAAGTACAGAATAAGGGCGTACAAGACCATTGGCAAGGCTACGCAGTATAGTGCTTACACGGCAACGCTGAGTGTAAATACAAATCCGACTAACATGAGCGGATTTAAGGCTAAGTCCAAGTCTTACAACAGCATAACGCTCCAGTGGAACAAGAATGCCAGTGCTACAGGTTATGAATTGCAGAAGTGGGACGGTAAGAAGTGGACTACACTCACAAAGATAAGTAAGAACAGTACAACTACTTACACTGTAAAGAGCCTTAAGGCTAGTACGACATACAAGTACAGAATAAGAGCGTACAAGACCATCGGTAAGACTACGCAGTACAGCGCTTATACGGCAACGCTCAGTGTAAATACTAATCCCTATAATATGAGCGGATTTAAGGCTAAGAGCACTGCCAAGACTTCGGTAACGTTACAGTGGAATAAGAACACTTCAGCTACCGGATATGAAATCCAGAAGTGGAACGGTAAGAAGTGGGTTTCTGCCGCAAAGGTTACTAAGAACAGCACAGTGACAAGCACTGTGAAGAGCTTAAAGGCAAACACTTCTTACAAGTTCAGGATAAGAGCTTACAAGACGATCGGTAAGACTACACAGTACAGCTCATGGAGCGGTACGCTGACGGTCAAGACGAAGAAGTAATAACGCAGATAATTTTATTAAAAGGGCATCGGGCGACCGATGTCCTTTTTCCTGTAAGCGCTACTATCAGTTCAGATCTCTCCTCAATCGCAACACCGAAAGTTCATCACCGCATAAGTGAAAAAATTGTGAAAGATAGCGGCTGTGCCTTATTTTGCTTGCAATGGCGGGTGTTTTATGGTATACTTAATCTGCATATCTGTATGCAGATACGAGAGGTAAGATAATGGAAACAGCTTCTAACGAGGAAATCATATACGGTAAAAACGCTGTGACTGAGGCTCTCAAAGCCGAAAGGTCGATAGACACGGTCTATCTGCTCAAAAATTCACAGGGTATGAACAAGATAATAGCTCTTGCTAAAAAGCAAGGTATAGTTATAAAAGATGTCGGTGAAGACAAGCTGAAGGCTATGTGCGGCGATAAGCACGGCGGCGTTGCGGCGGCTTTATCCGCTGTGACGTACTGCACGGTCGAGGATATACTCGCAAATGCCGAAAGCAAGGGTAAGCCGCCGTTCATCATAATATGCGATGAGATACAAGACCCGCATAATTTAGGTGCGATAATCCGTACCGCGGAGGCTTCGGGCGCTGACGGTGTGATAATTCCGAAAAGGCGCAGTGCAGCGGTAAATTCCACCGTGTTCAAGACTTCTGCGGGTGCTGCCGCATGGGTAAAGATAGCAAGAGTATCAAACCTTGTTGATACCATAAAGACGCTGAAAAAGCACGGCGTATGGGTGTACGGTGCAGAAGCGGACGGAACGCCGATAGATAGGGCGGATCTTTCGGGAGCGGTCGCTCTTGTGATAGGCAGTGAGGGCTTCGGGCTCGGAAAGCTTGTAAGAGAAAATTGCGATGTTGTATTATCCCTGCCGATGTTCGGAAAGGTAAATTCACTCAATGCGTCCGTATGCGCAGGCATACTGATGTACGAGGTCGTAAAGCACAGATGATCCTGCAAATAAATATAAGAAAGGACGCTTGATATGGCTGATTATTCAATTGACGATATTTTAGCGGAGCTTGACGCGAAAAAAAACGGCTCTTCGTCTTTCGGCGACGGTTCAGCCGACAAGGATACCGATGATATACCGGTAAGGCATCATGATATAAGCGCTACTGCAATACTTGAGGGGCTTGACGGCAGTGACGACGGAGTATATATCCGTGAAGATGACAGCAATACCGAAGAAGCTTATGCAGAATATATAAATGAACCCGATATACACGAAAACGAATCTGAACCCGCCCCGAAAATCAATGTTGATATTGATGAAATAACAGGCGAAAAGAGCGATGTTGACAAGGTGCTGAGCGAAACGGATAACTTTGTCGTATCCGATGAGAGCAGCGAGATAGATATCGATGAACGCACAGCCAGCGCAAAGGCCGCGGCAGAAGCCGAAAAACCCGCTCCCGCAAAGCCGATAAAGTCGGCAGAGCCTGTACACGAGATAAAAAAAGATATCGTAAGCGATGAAGAAAAGCGCAGAATGATGCTCGAAAAGGAACGTGAAAACACAGACCCCGACGATATGCTGGCGCTTGTAAATCCGCTTGAGGTAAAAGAAAAGGTAAATGAGCAGGTCAAGGAAAAGGAGCTTGTTTCTGTAGCCGAGCTCAGCAATATGTACGCCGGAAATACTCAGGGCATAGCAGGCGACGACCTAAAGGCGATAGCTCCGCAGAAGACCGCTATTGCCGAAAGGATAAGCGAAACCGCAGATGTGAAAATCGCAGATGAAGACACAGCTGACGAGGAAGACGGCGGCGAAGAAACGGTAAAGGAATACCGCGGCAAGAAAACCACCGACAACCTTATTGAAAAGCTCAACAAAAATCTTGCCCGGCAGAGAAATGAAAATGTCAAAGCTCACCGTACAATAACACTGAACACGATAAACGGTGACAGGCAGACGCTTCCCCACCCGCTGAATATAGACTATCAGAAGCAGATAATAGAAGCTACAGGCACTCTCCCTACGGAAAATCCTGCGGTCGAAGAAGAAAAGCAGGCTGAGCTTGCGGCGGCAAACAAGCACAAGCTAAAGGACTTTGTGCTTGAAGACGAGATACCCGAGCAGGAGCAAGAGCCTGAGCAGGAGGAAGAGTTTGAGGACTATGACAGCACCGGACAGATATGGGCTGATCTGTGTGCAAGCCACAAGGGACTTAAAATCAGGCTCGGACTGCTGACTGTTATTACGGCTATCAGCGTTATAATCAGCGCTCTGAACGACTTCAACCTGTTTGCAAAGCTCGGACTTGGCGCAGGCTTCAACTTCATAAACGGCACAACAGGCGATGTAAACTCGCTTATATATGTCTATCTGGTGCTCGGCGTACTAGGCTTTGCAATATGCTCGACCGCTATCAGCAACGGCGCTATAAAGCTGTTTACAGGAAAAGCTGACTGCGACTCTGTATGCGCGCTGACATCTGCGCTGGCCCTTGTCGGCGGCGTTATCGCACTGGTCGATGTGCAGACATTCAAGCTCGGTCATTCGTTCATATATCTTTCAACGGCGCTTGTCGGACTTATGTTCAACACGATAGGGAAAATATATATGATCTCCCGTGCAAAACGGAACTTCAAGTTTGTATCGGGCGACAGTCAGAAATATTACGCCGAGGTGATCGACGGTGAAGAACGCGTTTCAGCGCTGACAAGGGCGGTGGGCGACCGTCTTCCTGTGATCGCGGCAATGCGCAAGACTGAATTTTTGACAGACTTCCTTAAATCAAGCTACTGCGATGATGAAGCGGACAGAATGTCGGTAAAGCTTATTGTGGCTTCCGTAGCGGCGGGACTTGTAGCGGGAATACTCGCGTTTTTAAATCCGTTCGGCAGCGAATTTGCGACAACGGGCGCAGAAAATCCGATATACTGGGCAATTTCTGCGGCAGTGGCAACCATATCGGTAGTAGCTCCGTTCTCGCTTCTGCTTGTTATAAACAGACCGCTTGCGCGCGCTTCAAAGAAGCTCAGTGAATGTAACGCCGCTCTCCTCGGATATGGCGCAGCTGCCCGGTTCTCGGACGTAAACACGGTTATGGTTGACGCGAAAGCACTCTTCCCCGCAGGAAGCGTGCAGGTAAAGAAGCTCAAACGCTGGCAGAAGAAAAACTCCGTTGTAAAAACGAGCGTTGATGAAGCGATACTTATGGCGGCAAGCCTTGCAATACATACGGACGGAATACTCTCATATCCGTTCTACGATATGACGCTCGGCAACAAGGATCTTTTAAAGAAGGTCGACAACTGCATTTATGAAGACAACTGCGGCGTTACAGGCTGGATAGGCACAAAGCGTGTTATGCTCGGCGGCAGAGCGCTTATGGAAACGCACAACATAGATCTGCCTAACAAGAAGAACGAACGCAAGTATTGCCCCGAGGGACTTGAGCCTGTTTACCTTGCGGTAAGCGGCGAGATCGTAGCAATGTTTGTTGTCGGAATGACAGCCAACCCCGAAATCAGGGCTACTCTCAGCGAGTTACAGTCAAAGGGAATAACAGTGCTTGTACATACTACAGACTCACTCGTAACGGTAGAAAACCTTGCGGATCTGTTTGAGCTTGACGCTTCTCTCATTAAGGTGCTTCCACACGAAGCGCATGACGAATACAGCGAAAGCACAAAGTACACCTCACGCGGAAGCGGCGCGCTCTCCTGCTGCGGTACGTTCACATCGTTCGCAAGAAGTGTTATGGCGGCTAAGAGCCTTGTACGCGACTTCTCGGTATCAAAGGCAATTATGCTCGGCACATCTGCACTCGGACTTTTGCTCGTACTTATAATGGTGCTGTTAAGGCAAATGTCACTGCTGACACCGAGTGTTATAACGCTTTATAACACCGTGGCGGCTCTGGTAATGATGGCAGTACAGAGCGTAAGAAAATATTGATGATATTATCAAACAGGGGCTGTTGTGTCACAGCCCCTGTTTTTGTGCAATATTCACTATTATCTTGACTTTAATTCTATTTTATGGTACAATTAAACAAGATTAGATTGATTTAATTAAACGAAAAAAGGAGGTGAGCGGCTTGTACACAGGAAAATTTCACAAATACCCGGTAGCCGGAATATGCCTTGTAGGAATGCAGGATGACCATGTTGCCCATATTGCAAAAGTAACCTCCGACGCTTTGGTGGAAAAAGGCTTCAAGGTCATGATATTCAACGCTTTTACGAATATGTATTACGACACACCGTATTCAAAAGGAGAAGCAAGCATATACCACCTGCTTAACTTTGATATTATAGATGTTCTTGTCATTATGCCTGAAACAATAAAAAGCGAATGGGTGACTGATACTATCATAAGATATGCGCACGCAGCAAAAACACCTGTGATTATACTCGACGGCAGACATAACGGCTGTACAAATATAATATATGACTATGCTAACTCACTTGAACAGATAACAGAACACGTTATAACCGAGCATAACTGCACCGACCTGTTTTTTATTGCAGGAACAAAAGGCAACCGGTTCTCAGAAGACAGAATTGAAGCTTTCAAGCGCGTACTTGCCCGCCACAAGATCGATTTTAACGAAAATACCATGCTTGGCTACGGTGATTTTTGGGATACGCCGACAAAAAATGTCGTTTCCGGGCTTGTGAACAGCGGCAGAAAAATGCCTCAGGCAATTATATGTGCCAATGACACTATGGCATTAACGACTATGAGAACGCTTGAAGAACACGGAATGAAGGTTCCCGATGATATTATCGTCACAGGGTTTGACGCTATATATCAGGAGCGCATTTATTCCACCACCAGATTAACTTCCGCACAGATGGATCCGAAAGAGCTTGCCGCTACCGTTGCCGACACGGCATACGGATATCTTAAGGGTGATGAGCAACCGTCGGATAAGCGTGTCCATTTCTCAATGATACTGGGGCAAAGTTGCGGCTGCTGTGATTTTGATGTAGCTTATACTAATGAAAAGCTGGAATCGATGAATAAATATAATCTTGCTCTGTATGATGCCGAGAGCAAGATGGCATCACTTTACACCGATACCGTCAACTGCGACAAGTTGGACGAATTGGCTAAGGCTTTGTCAGGATATTTCAATTACCGCTCCGCACTATGCCTCAATGACGATTTTCTTACTGCCGACTCCCCTGTTATACCTAAGGCATATCACAGCGTTTTTACCGAAAAAATGATCGCCCATGTCGTCAGAATATGGGATGATTACGGCTATAAACTGGAGTATCAGTCAAAAAAGCTGCTCCCTAACCTCAACGATCTGATCAAAAGATACAATACTATAATGTTCTGCCCTTTGCATTTTCAGGAGCAGGTCATAGGCTATTACGCCGCAGTTGCAGACGACCTGCTGTTAAGACCGGGCAGCTTCTATTATGTACAAAGATTGGTCGGCTCTATAAATCAGGTACTGGAAAATTTCCGAATAGAATATCTGCTGAGAAGAGCAAACAACGAGTTATCGCTGACGCATTCGATAGATCCGCTGACAGGCATATATAACCGCAGAGGATATTTTGAGCGTATAAGCGAGCTTATGCACGGAAGCAAGGAATGCCATGTTATTCTTGTATCCTGCGATATGGATCGGCTCAAAGAGATAAACGACACATACGGTCACTCCGAGGGCGATGTGGCAATAACCGCGATTGCAAACGCTATAAAGGCGGGTTGCGGAAAAGACGGCATATGCGCACGCTTCGGCGGAGATGAATTTATACTTACAGTGCCGTATAACACCGATAAACAGCGTGAGCTGTCAAGGCTTATCGGCGAAATACAGACCGAAATAGACAAGTTCAACCTCAGTGCGGGAAAGCCTTACGAGGTTTCTATAAGCGTCGGCGGCTCTTACGGAACAGTAAGCAGTATAGAAGATATAAACAAGCTTATGCGCAGTACGGATCACCTGATGTATGAGCAAAAGCGCCTTAAAAAGGCACAGCTTGCTCCTGCGGCAGTACTGCAACAAATCTGCGAGGATGTAAATTCTACGGTACAAAGCTACGCTCAGAGAATGCACGAAATCTTCTCCGACTTTGACAAGTGCACATATTTCTATATGAGCTACATAGATTTCAAATGGTATGTGATGGAGAACAAGTGTACGCCGAAATGTATGCTTTCGTCCTCTGTCGGACCGCTTCGTGCTTTATGGCTCAGCGGTGCGATATATCCCGATGACAAGCTTCTTTTTGACAGCTTCTGTCAGAAGATAAGAACAGCTTTCAACGAGGGCATAACGCAAAAAGCAATGAGTATGAATATACGCCTGTGCGAAGAAGACGGAGCGACACCTGTATGGTATGGCGTTTATGTTCAGCTTGCCGGTAAAAACGGAAAGATGGAAGAGCTGGCGGGTTATGTGAGAGCGCTTGAGACCGAGGAGATAATGAACCTTGAGATAAAGGACTACTACACAACTACCGACAACCCGATAATGTTCCACGATATGATAGCACAGCGGCTTGCCGCATATCCCGACACGAAATTTGCACTGATCCAGTTTGATGTAAAGCGGTTCAAGCTTATAAACGAGAACTACGGTGAAGATGCGGGAACGGAAATGCTCCACTTCCTGACTCGTCAGCTCAGCAATTACTGCGACAACCGTCAGATGAGCGCCAGAATGAGCGGCGATGTATTTACTCTGCTGACACCGTACACCGATAAAGATGATATATTGAGCATAGTAGCAGATCTTCAGCACTGCCTCAAAGGCTTCAGAGGATACAGCTACGAGTTTGTTTTCGGTATATATGAGATAGACGACCGCAGTATATCGGTAAGAACGATGTGCGACTATGCCGCAACGGCAAGACAGTCTATAAAGAAGAACGCCCTTGAAAGCATTGCATTCTATAACAAGGGTATGCAAAAGGCGATAAAGGAACGCAAGTTTGTAGAGTCGCATATGAAAAAGGCACTTGAAAACGGAGAGTTCATTATCTACCTTCAGCCAAAGTTCAGCATATCAAGCAGCGAAGCGATAGGATACGAGTCACTGGTAAGATGGCAAAATCCCGAACGCGGAATGATATATCCCGACAGCTTTATTCCGCTGTTTGAGGAAAACGGCTTTATCACAAAGCTGGACGCATATGTATGGGAATGCACCTGTATGGTTCTGCGCGACTGGATAGACAGACACCTGTCGCCGCTTCCGATATCGGTAAACGTATCAAGAGCAAACCTCGATGACGAGTCATTCCTTGATGTGCTTGACGGACTTATCGAAAAGTACAGACTGCCAAAGCACCTGCTTGAGCTTGAAATAACCGAGAGCATTGAAAATGACGCTACTCTGCGTATGACCGAAAAGATAAAGGAGCACGGATTTACACTGCTGATGGACGACTTCGGCTCGGGATATTCATCACTGAACACGCTCCAGGATACAAGGTTTGACGTGCTGAAGCTCGACCGCGAATTCTTCTCAACGCATATGTCAAACGAACGCGGCAAGAAGATAATTATGCATACGATCTCAATGTCAAAGGACGTAGGTCTGGGACTTATCGCCGAGGGCGTCGAAACGGACGATCAGGCACAGTTCTTGGAAAACTGCGGCTGTGATACGGTGCAGGGTTATCTGTACGCAAAGCCGATGCCAGTCCAGGACGCCGAAAAGTATCTGAAAAACACCGCACAGAGCAAAGCGGTAAGCAAAAAAGAACTATTATAAGTCACAGCCCCGATATCAAGCGGGGCTGTTGTGATACCCTGCCGACAATTGCAATAAAAGTTGGGCAGAAAGAAACGCGGTCCGGTATAATAGGTTACAGAAAGGAGAGATAAACATATGAACGACTGGAACGCAGGCATAGGAGAAGCCGTAAGGTATATCGAAAATAATCTGAGCGGGGATATCGATATTGCAAAGGCCGCCGAAAAGGCATATGTATCGACATTTTACTTTCAAAAGATTTTCAGCGTGCTGTGCGGCTTTACATTGGGCGAATATATACGGAACAGGCGGCTTTCTCTTGCCGGCGAGGAGCTGTCACACGGCAACGCAAAAGTGATCGATATTGCCGTGAAATACGGATACGAGTCGCCCGACAGCTTCACGCGTGCGTTCACAAAGTTCCATGGTATCTCCCCTTCTTCCGCAAAGGAGCGCGGTGCTGTATTACGCTCTTTTGCACCGATAAAGCTAAAACTTACACTGGAGGGCGGAACTATGATCGACTACAGAATTACCGAAAAGCCTGCATTTACCGTTGCAGGCATATCAACACCTATCGAAAACGACACATCGATATCCTATAATGTTATTCCGAAGCTTTGGGACGAGCATTATAAAAACGGCGGCGGTGAAAAGATCCGCGGAGAATTCGGAGCGTGCATCTACCGTGACGAAAAGACATTCACTTATATGATAGCGGACGCTTATCTTCCGTGGAAAGACATTCCCGACGACTGTGAAACATACACCTTCCCCGCCGGAACATGGGCTGTATTCCCCTGCAAGGGCGCACTGCCAAACGCTTTGCAAAGTCTTAACACGAAGATATGGAGCGAATGGCTACCGAACCTTAAGGGCTATAAGCTGAGCGGAATGTACAACCTTGAAATGTACACGCCGCCTGCCGACAAGCCGGAGGATACATATTCGGAAATATGGATCCCGATAGAAAAAGCATAAGTATGACGACAGCATCTTCCGCACGGTGGGAGGTACTGTCGCTGTTTACGGACAAATAGGATATCCTGATGAAAAAATATCTCTGAGCGTTACTTGACAACCGCCGCAGAATGTCATATCATAGTATATAGCAATTCGGAAATCGGATAATAAATGCTAACAAAATGCAATAATCGAATAGAGGTGCAGTATGGATACAAGTGTGCTGAAATATATGGCATTTATAAAGACGGTAGAATGCGGCAGCTTTACTAAGGCGGCGGAGCTTCTCAACTACTCGCAGTCGGGCATCAGCCGTATGATAAACGACCTTGAAAGTGAGTGGGGCGTAAAGCTTCTCATAAGGAGCAGGAGCGGCATACAGCTGACTGCCGACGGCACTTCTCTGCTCCCCTTTGCACGGAGCGTGTGCGAAGAATACCGCAAACTGCGTATGCAGATAGACGACCTTAACGGACTTCACAAGGGACTTATAAGAATAGGTACGTTTTCAAGTGTAGCGACCCACTGGTTGCCGAAGATAATCAAGAGCTTCCGTGCGGATTATCCTAATATTGAATATGAGCTTCTGCTCGGCGACTATTCGGAAATAGAGCAATGGATATTGCAGGGGCGCGTTGACTGCGGATTTATGCGGACAGGCGCAGGCAATGAGCTTGATATGACTGTGCTCGAAAGCGATGAGCTTATGGCGGTACTGCCCGCAGATCACGAATATGCAGACAAAGACGTTTTCCCGATAGAAAAGCTGTGCTCCGAGCCGTTTATACTGCTCGAAAAGGGTGGAAACTCGGAAGTGCCAGCATTTCTGTCACACTATGGGCTGAAGCCCGATGTACGTTTCACAACATGGGACGACTATGCGATAATGTCAATGGTCGAAAACGGGCTCGGCATATCGGTACTGCCGAAGCTGATACTCCGCCGCTGTCCTTATAACGTGGCAATAAAGAGCTTTGACAAGCCTGCTTTCCGCGATATATGCTTTGCCGTGAAAAACAAAGAAACCTCTTCACTTGCGGTAAAGAGGTTCAGCGAATATCTCGGACACAGGAATGATGAATAACAAAAAACAGCACCCGATGCGCTTTGCATCGGATGCTCGTTTTTTACCGACCTTTTTAAGTCGGGTCTGCATTTAATATGTACTTATCACTCTGTAAGCCGTTCAAGCTCGGCAGACATTGATTTTATCTGCTTTACCATAGAGTCGAGCGTCTGCGTTCCCGCAGAGTTCTCCTCTATAGCCGCCGCAACGTGCTGTAGAGCATCGCTGTTGCTTGTGATATTGCGGCTTACCGTGCCAAGCTCTCGTGTTACTGTTTCACTGTTTGCAAAGACATTTGAAATAATGCTGTTCATGTCCTCTATGTTCTGCGTTACCTCCTTGTTTGAAGCACCGATATGCTCGGCTGAGCGGCGGATAGTTTCCATATCGGAAACGCCCTCTCTTGTAAGTGCCGCGTTGCGCTTCATTGCGTCTGTGGCTTTTTCCACTCCGTTTGTTACCGCAGAAATGATATCGCCTATTTCCTCTGCCGCCGTGGCTGTCTTTTCGGAAAGATTTTTGATCTCGTCTGCGACTACCGCAAAGCCCGAGCCCGCTTCTCCCGCGTGACTGGCTTCAATTGACGCGTTTATCGCAAGTATATTTGTCTGGGTCGAAATGTCGGAAATAACATTTGATATAGCCGCTATCTTCTTGGACTGTGCCGCAAGACTGAGTATCATATCACAGGTATCATCGGTAACCGTGCTTATCTTCTCCATACTCTGCGATGCGGCGGTTATCTTATTGTCGTTATCGGCGGTTATCTCGTTTGCCTTTTCCGTAAGACCCGCTATCTTGCCGCTCATTTCCGAAAGACTGCGCAGACTCTCGGATATCTCTGTTATGTTCTGCTCGATCGATTTTACGGATTCCGCATTCGTATCGCTGTCGCGCATTACGTTCATCGTTTCGCCGGATATGCTGCTGTTCGCTTCTGCAGACGCAGAGGATACCTTTTCGAGCTCGTTTACCATCTCTGCCATCGAGCCGGAAATCTCAAGGGTCTTTTTCTGTATCTCCTTTTGCTTTTCAGCGCCCATAAGGCTTCCGAGCATTATCGCGGTACGTCTGCAAAGCACATAGATTATTGCCGATACGGCAATAAGCACTATGGTTCTGGGCATTATCAGATAGGTTATGAGCTGAGTTATGTTTTCTACATTATGATCCTCGACAAATCCGCAGATAAAGCAGATACACTGCGCACCCGCCGTACCAAGTACCGTGAATATTATTGTGAACATACTGAGCTTTGTCGAGAAGAACAGGCTCGCTATAGCTATAGGATATACATAAAGGATCACAACGTGATATGAAAGTACACTGGCAAGCACTGTTGTGAACAATACGGCACAGGCTACGGTAAAGTATTTTACCCAACCGCTTTTGATCTTAAGAATATTTGTCACCAGAGTAGGCAGGAACAATATAACCTCGCCTATTATAAACGCAACTGCCATTGTTGATACCTGAACCTTGAATATTCCGACGATATCAAGTATCAGAACCAGCACAAACAGTATGCCTGTGACCCTCATTACACTTGCCGCGGCCTTGTTTGCGGTAAGCTCATTTTGTTTTAATAATTCCATTTTCGGTTTTCCCCGCTTTCATATATATAATTCCCCTTAAGAAAAATTATTGCCTTTCCTTCGCACGATCGGACTTTATCATTACAAGTGTGCTCCTGAACTGGGCACTGAGCATATCCGATACATCTTTGTCCGTAAACAGACAGATATTAGACGACAGCAATACGCCTATGCCGTATGTGAATATCCACACCTGCCTGAAAAGCATCATTGCGTCCTCTTCGGACAAAGCATAATCATGCATTATATATTCTATACACTTATCGGCAGTCACGCCGAGCATCGACGCGAACATTTCCTTGAAATTAAAGCTTTGATCCTGCTCGCTCATAAACAGAAGCCTGAAAAGCTTAGGCTTTTCCTTTGCAAAGGTAAGCATCTGAAGTCCTACCTGCTTGAATGCCGGTATATCCGAGCTTTCTGTCTTTGCATATTCGCCGAACAGTCCCATAGCCGACTTGCGTACAGATTGTTCAAGATCTTCCATATTTTTAAACGCAGTAAAGATAGGTCTTGTAGAAGTTCCCATCGCCTCGGCAAGACTTCTCGCGTTAAGCGACTCCGCTCCGCTCTCGATAACTATTCCGAGGGCTATCTGCGTAATTTCTTCTCTTGTGTATTTAGCCTTAGGCGGCATATAAATCACTCCATGGTGTAGTATGATGTTCTGTAACGCTTGTTGCGTATTGCTTACATTATAACATTATATATGAACGCTGTCAACAGCTTTGCGTTTAATTTTCATGATGTCCCGATATTGCGGCTACAGACAATATTTTTCCTTGACATACGGCGGTATTATGTGTTACTATATTAAAAAAGCACGGAGGAAATTATATGGACACACAGAATAACTACTCACAGCAGTACGGACAGCCACAGCAATATGTACAGCAATATCAGCAGCCCTACGGACAGCCGTTTTACGGACCTGTAAGACAGCTCAATACACACAGAGGACTGCTCAAATTCATATTGCTCGGTATCATCACATTAGGGATATATCCGCTGGTATTCTACTCAGGAATATCGGAAGATATAAACCTTATCGCAAGCCGCTATGACGGCAGGAAGACAATGCACTTCTGCCTTTTGTTCTTCCTTGTCGGACCTATCACGCTGGGGATCGCGGATCTTGTATGGTTTCACAATATTTCATCGCGTATGGGCAACGAGCTTTCGAGAAGAGGCATTGCTTATTCGTTCGGCGCGGTGGATTACTGGCTGTGGAATATAGTAGGTTCGCTGATAATTATCGGACCGTTTGTTTATATACATAAGCTGGCGAAGGCTTCTGTGCTGTTGGCGCAGGATTATAATGTAAGAGGATAAATGTAAAACCGGAGTTTTATGCTCCGGTTTTTTGTTATCTGTTATTAAAATCGGCTATTTCGTCAATATGGCTGTAAATATACTCCTGCGCGTCCGAGGGATAAAGCACGGCTGTATATTCATCTCCGTTCATCGATGTTCTCTGCTCGGTGAATATGCCAAGCCGTAAACCTTCTTCGGTTGGCAATCGGCTTTTTCTGCCGTTCGGGAGTTCCGTTATCTCAAGCATACCCTTGTCTTCCAACCATTTTGCAACTATTCCGGCTTTCAGTGTGCCAGAATTTTCGGCATCTACATATTGGTTAATTTCGGCTGTTATTGCCGATGCAGACATAGGTTCTTCCTTAGCCGATAAATTATCTCTCATACCGTTTGGTACATCAAACGGTTTTCTTTTGCGCTTTTCTCTCGTCGCTCCGTTCATTTCAGCAATCGCATCTATGTTATCAAGGATAAATTGCTGTGCCGCAGGGCTCAGCATAATCGCCGCTCTCGGAAAACCGTCCGCGCTGAAATATTCACTCAAGCGTATACCTTCATTGCTTCCGCTTTCTGTAGGTCGTCTGCGCATTTTACCGTTCGGAAGTTCATAGTTTTCAAGCATGCCGACTTCAGAAAGCCAGTCGGCAATAGCATTTTTCTTGAGCCTGCCTGATATATCAGGGTCAAGGTGCTTGTTTATCATATCGGTAAATGCAGTCGGTGTGACTTCATTTATAAAACACTTGAAAGCGGCTCTCGCTTCATCGGTTATTACCACTGCACCGCGTTTCTGCGGCTTTATAACTTCAACGGTCTTTTCCGCCGTCACTTCCCCGCCGTTTTCAATAACCTTTTCAAGTATCCCTGAAATGTAGAAAAAACAGCGCGACAGCTTCACATTATTTACAATGTCGTCATCGGGTACAGGCTTACCGGTAAACGGATCTATCCCGTTTGCAAGCTTGTCTATGTATTCCTTTGCGTGCTTCATTGTGTCAAGTTCGGTTGGCATAAATGCTCCTCCTGTAATATGATAACTATATTTTAACATATACAGGCTTTGTTTTCAATACAAGTATGTGATTTCTTGACATATCTTTCTGCCTGTGATATTATGTAATCAATATCAACCCCATCGTGAAAGGATCATAAATGCGGCAACTGTTCAACAAAAGCGGAATGATAACAGTATTCTACTCCGCTGTTCTGACTCTGTGTACTATTCTCCTATCATTATTTTTCAATATTGGCTCTTCTGACATAACAGACAGCTTTTCGGGTAACGCCGTATTGCTTGAGATCACTCAGGATAACTACAGCGATAACGCTCTTTCCTACAGTGATATTGCGGATATCCTAGCGAAAAACAAAGCAAGAGGAGCTATGCTTATCAGCGCGTCCGGCAAAGGCTATGCGCTGTTCAATTATTCGGACAGCGACCTGTCATATGCGCTTATGAATAGCGATGATATCAGGAGTGATACTCCAAAGGCCGTTGTTTCGACCGGGAAGCTGCCGCAGACTATGGATATCGGCGGCAAGCAGACTATAAATCTGTTTTCTTCCGATCACGAGGTTATCGGAACGGATATTTATTCCGGCGCAAACTCATTAAACGCCTATACGACAAACTTTGCCGGGGTCGCGAAAAGCACGGTGATATTCCAGAACATAACTCTTATCGCCGACTGCGGCGAAGGTACGGCATACATAGCAAATAATATAAAAAACGACATAGAAAGCAGTTGCGATACGATAAGCTGCTCTGTAAACGCTCAGGCGGACGTTAAAACTGCGGCAGGCGGCACTAAGGGCTTGTCTGCTGTGACCGTTGTAATAGTAGCTCTTACAGGTATCTGCCTTATACTAAGCTCCGGGGTATTTATGTCGGCGTGGCTTGACGCAAAGCAGTCGGAGATGGTCGCGCGCAGGATATGCGGCGCTGACAGTGACGACATACGAAAGCTGATATTCTTATACGCCGTTATTGCCGATGTGACAGGAATGGCAGTCGGTTTTCTGCTGACCTTTATTATATCGCTTATTCCGCAGGTCACCTTCTACCTCGGAAGCATTCGTCTTTCATACGGCTTGCTTATCGCAGTTATACTTACGGCTGTAAATATAATAACCGCTTACAGACAAAGCGTAAAATACAGCTGCAAAATGATAAACAGCCTGAGGAGGGAATAATATGCGTAACGAAAAAATCCAACTTATTATAAATGATATACGCTCCTCTCTTCCCCTCTATCTGCTGATATTCTGTCAGCTTCTGCTTGTATTCTATGTTGTGAGCTCGGGCTGTGATTTTTTATCCGAGGCAGGAAACAACACTGCCGCTCAGGATATTTCGTATGACAGCCGCAACGATAATTATTATGTCAAATCGAAAACGGACGATGAAATCAGAATGGCAATTTCGGGCGAAACAAACGAGCTTTCATATTACATAGGTGCAAACTACAAAACCGTAGACTTTGCATATCTTGACAGTCTTGTATACGGCGATAACATATCGGGAGATATTTATGATGTGTACGGAGTAACTCCCGCTTTTTTCGATTATTACAATATAACGGTCGAACAGGGCAGACTGTTCTCCGATAATGAATATGGTGGTGACGGCAATAACATTCCCGTTGTAGTCGGAAGCACAGCCGCAGACGGATATTCGGTAGGAGATAAATATCTCGATAAATACGAAATAGTCGGCATTCTGAAGCCCGGACAATATACATATATGGTATCGTACGGCGATATGGAGGCAACATCTGTTGACGCGGCAGTATATATGCCGATAATGAGCACGGAATTTCTTAAAGAAAACGGTATCGATTACCCCACATTGCTTATTTTCGCGGAAAATAAAAACGCACTTTCGGCGATCAACGAAAAAGCCGCAGAGCTCGGCATTTACGGCTATAATTTCATTTCAATAAACGATATGATAAAACAGCGCTCCGATACATTTTTACAAAACAGCATAGTTATGATCATAATCGGGGCGATAATACTTGTGCTTTGTCTTCTGAGCCTTATCGAAACGATGCTCACATATGTCAGAAAAAATATATCCGAGCTTCTGATACACGTCATATGCGGCGCTACAATAAACGATATTATTTTAAGGGTCGGAGCGGGAGCATTTTTCGCGGTATTTTTAAGCGGCATGATAATGGCTGTAATCCTGCACACGTTGACAGCAACTATTGCGATAATTATTACCGGAATGATCGCTATAATCGTTTCTCTTATACCTGTTGTAACAACACTGAAAAAGAAGTCGCTTATAATCGCCGTTAAGGAGGAAAAGCTATGATAAGCGTAAAAAATCTCACAAGGAATTTCTCATCGGGCGAGGCTGAGGTCAAGGCACTGAAAGGCGTAAGCTTTGATATAAACAGCGGCGAGCTTGTCGCGATAATCGGAAAAAGCGGAAGCGGAAAATCCACCCTGCTCAATATCCTCGGACTGCTCGATAAGCCGACAGGCGGCGAATACGCTATAAACGGCAAAAACGTATCTTCTGTCGGAGAAAAACAGCAAGCCGGGCTTCGCAATGCCGTTATCGGCTTTGTGATACAGGACTTTGCACTGGTCGAAAAATACACGGTAAAGCAAAACGTGCGCATACCTCTGATATATTCAAAAAAACAGATCGACAAAGAAAAAGCGGTAAGGCTTGTTTTGCAGAAGGTCGGGCTGTCCGATAAGATATCGACCCCCGTATTCAAGCTTTCGGGCGGTCAGAAGCAAAGAACCGCTATTGCAAGAGCTATAGTAAACGAGCCTGAGATCATACTTGCGGACGAACCCACAGGCGCTCTTGACAGCGATACAGCCGATGAGATAATGCGTATTTTTGAAACCCTCAGCCGCGAGGGTAAAACCGTCATTATAGTAACTCATGACAAGGATATCGCGTCACGCTGTAAAAGGATAATCGAGATATCGGACGGAGTTATAATAAGCGACAGGAAAAACGTAATCTAATCACCATAAATTTCATCTTATATTTAAAATTTCTCCGAACATAATAATGTTGCAAGGTCAAAAAGGACCTGCAAAAAATTACGGAGGAAAACAACAATGGCTAGTACTAATAAAAAGAACAAGGCAGCATTAAGCAGCATCAAGATGCAGGCCGCAAACGAAGTAGGCGTACCCCTTAAGGACAACGGTTACAACGGCGACCTTACTTCAAAGCAGGCAGGTTCAATCGGCGGTCAGATGGTAAAAAAGATGATCGAATCTTACGAAATGTCAAACCAGCAGTAACCTGAAATATCACAGTCGGTCCGATGCCATCAAAACGGCATCGGACCGATTTATATTCGCGATAATTAAAGCACCGCCTGTCGATGAAAGAAATCCGCCTAAAAAATTCAAAATGTGCAAAAAACATATTGAACTTTTCGGCGAATAGTGCTATAATTTTCTTTGTACAATTAGTCGGTACTGCAAGCAGGACATAGCTTTCCTTTAATTTTGCAAAGCTTTTGCTGAAAGGAAACGGCCATACGCTTGCACAAGGCAGACGAGCTGCCGCTATGGCGGAAATAATGGCGATAAACTCGCTTCCAGGAAGGAATGGTTTTACAATGGAAATCAAAATTGAAAAAACTAAAACACCTAAGGCAAAGCCCGTTGACGAAACAAAGCTCGGTTTCGGTCACATCTTTACTGATCATATGTTCATTATGGATTATGACGCAGGCAAGGGCTGGCATGACGCAAGAATAGTCCCCTACGGAGATATTTCACTTTCACCTGCCGCTATGGTTCTTCACTACGGTCAGGAGATCTTTGAGGGTATGAAGGCATACAGAACTCCCGACGGAAACATTCAGTTCTTCCGTCCGGAAGAGAACTTCAAGAGAATGAACATCTCTGCCGAGCGTCTTGTTATCCCTCAGCTTAATGTTGACGACTGCTTACAGGCTCTTCACGAGCTCGTCAAGATAGATGCGGACTGGGTACCTCACACAGACGGTGCTTCACTTTACATACGTCCGTTCATATTCGCCGCTGATCCGTTCCTCGGTGTTCGCCCCGGCGAAAAGTACTACTTCATTATAATTATGTCACCCTCAGGCGCATATTACGCTTCAGGTCTTGACCCCGTTAATATCTATGTTGAAACAAACTATGTCCGCGCAGTAAGAGGCGGTATGGGCTTCACAAAGACAGGCGGTAACTACGCCGCATCTCTCATCGGTCAGGACGAGGCTCACAAGCAGAACTACTCACAGGTACTGTGGCTTGACGGTGTTGAGCGTAAGTACATTGAAGAAGTAGGCGCTATGAACATCTTCTTCGTAATCGACGGCGAGGTCGTTACTCCCGCACTCCAGGGCTCTATCCTTTCGGGTATCACAAGGAAGTCATCAATAGAACTTTGCAAGAAGTGGGGACTTAAGGTAAGCGAGAAGAGAATTACAATTCAGGAAATCGCAGACGCTTACGATGCAGGCAAGCTCAACGAAGTATTCGGTACAGGTACAGCCGCTGTTATCTCACCTGTAGGTCACTTAAAGTGGGGCGATAAGGTAATGCTTATCAACGACAACAAGATAGGACCTATCTCTCAGCGTCTTTACGACACAATGACAGGTATGCAGTATGGCAAGCTCCCCGATGAAATGGGCTGGATTGAAAAGCTGTAAGGCACAATAAATTCCGACCTTTCTGTACAGCAAAACGGTCGGGAACAAATGTTATATATTATATTTTAATCGGTACTTAATAAACGCAGATAAGCACGACGATCATTTTGTTGTTCAAAACCCTTATGGGGTCGCAGGGGCGTAGCCCCCGACAGGGATGAGGGGCGGTAGCCCCCATCTCTCCTCGGCACGGACGCCGAGGTTGCACGCCCAAAGGCTCTGTGCAGGATGCATACATACGGTTGAACTGAGTCGGTGCAGGACGCACCGACAACGAACAACCGTGAATGCACCGATGCAGAGCCATCAAAGCGTGCACCCATAGTTAATTTGCAATTAAAAATGATACGCCGTGCACTGCTTTTAAATGCAAAACAGGAAAGGAAATTTCGCACATGAAAAACACAGAAAAAACCATGGATAAGCTGGTCGCTCTCTGTAAGGGCAGAGGCTTTATATATCCCGGCAGTGAGATATACGGAGGACTTGCAAATACATGGGATTTCGGACCTCTCGGCGTTGAGCTGAAGAACAACATCAAGTCCGCATGGCGTAAAAAATTCATACAGGAGTGCAAGTACAATGTAGGTCTTGACAGTGCTATCCTCATGAACCCTCAGACATGGGTAGCATCGGGTCACATCGGCGGATTTTCCGATCCCCTTATGGACTGCAAAGCTTGTAAGACACGTCACAGAGCCGATAATCTTATCGAGGACTTTGACGGCACAAACTGTGCAGGCTGGACAAACGAGCAGATGATGGACTATATCCGTGAAAAGGGTATCACCTGCCCCAACTGCGGCAAGGCTGATTTCACAGATATCAGACAGTTCAACCTTATGTTCAAGACATTCCAGGGTGTAACAGAGGACTCAAAGAGTGAGCTTTACCTCCGTCCCGAAACAGCACAGGGTATCTTCGTAAACTTTATGAATATCCAGCGTACTACCCGTAAAAAAGTACCTTTCGGCGTTGCACAGGTAGGTAAGTCATTCAGAAACGAGATCACTCCCGGTAACTTCATCTTCCGTGTAAGAGAGTTTGAGCAGATGGAGCTTGAATTCTTCTGCAAGCCCGGCACAGACCTTGACTGGTTCTACTTCTGGAAGGACTACTGCAAGAAGTGGCTTCTGTCCCTCGGCATAAACGAAGAAAACTTAAGACTGCGCGATCACGACCAGGAGGAGCTTTGCTTCTACTCAAAGGCTACTACAGACTTCGAGTACCTGTTCCCGTTTGGCTGGGGCGAGCTTTGGGGCGTTGCGGACAGAACCGACTACGACCTTACACAGCACATCAAGACCAGCGGTCAGAAGATGGAATACTTCGATCCCGAAACAAACGAGAAGTATGTTCCTTACGTTATCGAGCCCTCGCTCGGTGTTGAGCGTCTGTTCCTTGCCGTTATCACAGAAGCATACGATGAAGAACAGCTTGAGGACGGCACAACAAGAAACGTTATGCACTTCCACCCTTACCTTGCTCCCGTCAAAGCGGCAGTTCTGCCCCTGTCAAAGAAGCTTGCCGACAAGGCAGGCGAGATCGCAGACGAGCTTTCAAAGTACTTCTGCGTTGACTATGACGATGCAGGCGCTATCGGCAAGAGATACAGAAGACAGGACGAGATCGGTACTCCCTTCTGCATCACATACGACTTCGACAGCGTTGAGGACGGTTGCGTAACAGTCCGTGAGCGCGACTCTATGAAGCAGGAAAGAATGCCTATCGCAGATGTAAAGAAGTACATTGAGGACAGAATTGCGTTCTGATAAGACAAATAACAGGACTATAAAACAAAGCAACGGCATCGTGTATATTTAATATAACGACTTATAAACACGAACGTTTCAGTTAAAAACACCGGGAACAGTCTGTAAAAGACCGTTCCCGGTGTTTTTCATTACGCCTATGGCTCTATAGCAAAAGACAAAATACATCAGGATAATTCAGATTTTGCACATACTGTCATCTTATCTGTAAGATGACTACGAGCGATCAATAAAAAATCGGATACCGTCAATGCGGTATTTACCCTCGCCAAAAAAGAAATAAGCGTAGCCGTCGATATTGTCGAGAAAGCCGGTGCTTTCTGCCAGTGGATCAAATTGCAGCAGCAGTTCCTCGTCCGTTTCATAGCCGGAGGAGGGAACACCGAACAAGCGAGTTCCGTCAAAATCTTCATCGGCAGGCTCAAAGCTTATGAGCCAATCCTCGTTCAAATGAGCAAACTGCGGTTCCGCTTCGTTGAAATCATCCACAACGACATTCGGCTCGCC
>CAKSTB010000005.1 GCA_934490165.1 uncultured Ruminiclostridium sp.
AAAAAAATGAGCCGCGCGCACTATTCTTGCGCTTCGGCTCACTTTTTCTTTTTCGGGTTGTGTCACAACCCCTTTATATATGGGAAATGGATTAAGGAGAACGCAAAATTAACAAAAATTTATATTCAGATCTCATCTCGCCAAAATTTCATGTTTATATTTTTATGTGCTCTCCTCGTTATATTATACAGCACCTTAGCAAAATGTAAACCCATTTTGCAAAATCAGCACTTTTTTTGCAAAATTAGCACGAAAAAAGCACGACTTTTTAAGCCGTGCCTATTGACAAATCAAATTTATTCGTTCTCAGCGTCATCGGGAGTGTACGCATAATCCTCGGGTTCTTCATCTGTAGAAACCAGTTTATGCATACAGGCGGTGCAGTAGGTGTTGCTGAATTTGTTTTTTGTGCCGCATACGGGACAGGTAACGATCTTTCTCATCATTTCTATCCTTGCGTTGTACTGAGCCATCTTCTTATAGAGATGATCTATCTCCATTACAGCCTGCGCTATCCTGTCGGCATCGGAGCTGTCGTTTTTCACCATACCATACATTGTTCTGCCAAGCTCTGTATACCTAGCCTTTATCATCGCGTCAAGCTGAACACATCTTAATTTCAGCTTTGATATGCTGAGAATTTCGTCAGCCTTGCGGATACCGCTGTCCGTAAGCTGTTTTGCCTTTGCTGTTATAAAATCCAGTTCATCTTTTAAATCCATAGCCGTGTTTCCTTTCAGAAATGCTTTTTTATATTGTAGCACAATAAGTAAAATTATGCAAGCGTTAATTTGCTTTCAAAGAAATCTTCTATTTCACGCTTACGTTCGTTCATAAGCTCAAACCGCGATATATATTCGTAAGGGTACTTGTAGTTTATAACGCGTGAAACGTTCTTGCCGTCATAGAGCTTTGTAGAAGCGCCGCAACCCGCCGCGAGTATCGTCTGCACATCTTCCATAATGCATATATTATAGATACTCTCAAAGTCCTCTTTGCAGTAGCCGACATTCTCGAGATTATCCGCAATGTTTTTCTGACGGTAAAGATAATACGGCAGATATCCTTTATCACTCAGCACGTCATAAGCCGTGTCGGTCATATGCCTTGCGCCCTTTCCGATATCGTCACCGAATTGTCTGAACAGCGCGGAAGAGCGCTTAAGGCTGAGTGTGTGCACCGTGACATTCTCGGGAGTAAGCTCACACAGCCTTTCGAGCGAGCCTTCAAAGCTGCTTTCGGTTTCTGTCGGAAGTCCCGCGATAATGTCTGAATTTATGCAGTCAAAGCCGACTTTGCGTGCTATATCGAACGCCTCGCACACCTGCTTTACCGTATGCCGCCTGCCGACTGCCGCCAGTACGCCGTCATTCATCGACTGCGGGTTTATCGATATCCTGCGGACACCGCCGTTTTTGAGCGCCCTGAGCTTGTCCTCGGTTATGGTATCGGGTCTGCCCGCTTCGGCTGTGAACTCGCGGATATCCGCTATATCAAACTTACCGAGCTTATCGATAAGTCGGTCAAGCTGAGATGCTGACAGCGTTGTCGGCGTACCACCGCCGATATATACCGTATCGACCTTTAGCGAGTACCTGCGGACGATATCCGCATAGATATCAAGCTCTCCCAGCAGAAGCTCGAAATAATCGTCGATCAGCTTCAGCGCACCCTCACCCGATGCAGAAACAAACGAGCAATAGCTACACCTTGACGGGCAGAAAGGTATCGATATATAAAGGCTTATCCTATTCAGTGCCAGCGTATCAAGTATCGGTTTTTGCAGACGTATCACGTCATTTGCAAGCTTCAGCTTCTTGTCGCTTACAAGCAGGGTGTCGCGGATATAGTCATCTGCATTATCGCGGGTTTCGTATATACTGCGGATATACTTTACCGGGCGCACTCCTGTTAGTATTCCCCACGGGAGCGGCGCGTGACCGAGCTTTTCCATACATCTGCAAAGAAGTCTGCAAAGCTGGGTTTCAGCATCATCGGTGTAGCTGTTTGTTCTTGCCGTCACTGTCTTGCCGCTGTCAGAAACAGTCACCGACAACCTGCCGCCGTCAGCTGTGAAATACGCATAGTCCGTACCCGAGGGCGCTTTGCCGGTATAAAAATCAAGCTTGTGCGGCAAAGAGAAATTTCTTATCAGCCGCTCAAGCTCATAGGCATAGTCATATGCCGTGCTGTCAAAATACAACGAATTTATCATATCAGAAAAAGTCCACAGAGCTTTGTCCGAGGAACGGATTGAACTGCTTTTCCTGCTTTAATGTAGTAGTTCCTCCGTGACCGGGGTAAATCAGATAATCCTCGCGCAGTGCGGCAAGCCTTGCAAGGCTGTTGCGCTGTGCAATGTAGTCGCCCGAATAGAAATCGGTCCTGCCTGCCGAGCCCTCGAATATCGTATCACCCGCAAACATACAGTTATCGGCAAAATAAACCACACTGCCTGCCGTATGTCCCGGAGTGTTCATAACACTGAACTCTATCTCGTCAAGGCGTATTATGTCGCCGTCCGAAAGCAGTACATCTGCCGAAAACGGCTTGTATGAATAGTCAGGGCAAAGGTACGCAACGTTCTTTATCGTATCATCAAGCATACATTCGTCCTTGGCGTGAATGTACACCTTTGCTCCTGTCTGCTCTTTAAGCTCTGCGACTGCCCCCGTATGATCAAAATGACCGTGGGTAAGCAGTATCATCTTAAGCTCTGCATTATCCGCCTCAAGCGTGTCGAGTATACGCTGTGCGTCGTCCGCAGGGTCTATCACTGCGGCATTACCGGCGGCGCTCATAACGATATAGCAGTTTGTGCCAAGCTCGCCCAAGGTAAGTGTCTTTACTTCCATTACTGTTTACCTGTCCTTTCGGCAGAAATAACTCCAGGTATCTTCTGAAGTCGGAGTATAATGCTCTTCAGCTGGTCGATACCGCTGACCTCGATAGTCAGGACGATATTTGCGTTACCGTTCTTAAGAGAATGTGCGTTTATCTCGTGTATAGGCAGATGATTGCTTGCTATTGCCGTTGTGACATCTGCTATAAGCGCCGTTCTGTCGTCTGCGATGATATCGATAGTCGCTCTGAACGCACTGCTTGAATTTACCGCCCAGTGCGCCTTTATCCATCTGTCCTTGTTTTCGCCCTGCATACCGAGCTTTACGTTCTGGCAGTCTGCCTTATGGATAGAAACACCATAACCTCGGGTGATAAAGCCCATTATATCATCACCGGGGAGCGGATTACAGCACTGCGCATACTTTACCGCGCAGTCGTCAATTCCGTCAAGCACAACGCCGTTCTTCTGCGCTCTCTTATTGTTATCCGCTATAGTCTTTTCGATATCTATAGGCTGAGCCTGAGCCGCGTTAAGGCGTTGCTGTTTTACCTGCTCTTCCTTTAAGCGCGTGATTATCTTTGTAAGCTGTACGCCGCCGTAGCCTATAGCCGCATACAGATCATCGACCGAGGATAAGCGCTGACGGTGTGCCGCCTGTAAAAGGATCTCATCGTCAATCGTAATGTTGTTTCTGCGTATTTCCTTTTCAAATGCCGCCTTGCCGCACTCTATATTCTCTTCTCTGCGCTCACGCTTGAACCACGCTCTTATTTTCGCTTTTGCTTCGTTTGTCTTTGCTATCTCGCTCCAGTTGCGGTTAGGACCGTAGTTGTCGCTTCCGCTTGTCAGTATCTCGACAATATCACCTGTGTGGAGAGTATGGTCAAACTGCACCATTCTGCCGCCGACCTTAGCGCCGGTCATTTTGTTGCCGACCTGAGTATGGATAGCATAAGCAAAGTCGATTACGTTAGAGCCCGCAGGCAGTGTTATTACATCGCCCTTGGGAGTAAATACATATACATCGTCGGGAGCAAGGTCGACCTTTATTGCCTCGGATATCTGCTCGACATCATCGGCTTCCTGCTGTTGCTCAAGCAGTTGTCTTATCCAGTCGAAACGCTTTTCGCCCGCAACGTTGCCCGATATTCCCGCTTTATACTTCCAGTGTGCCGCAACACCGTACTGCGCGGTATTGTGCATCTCCTGAGTTCTTATCTGCACTTCAAACGGTATACCCTCTCTGCCTATTACCGTCGTATGGAGCGACTGATAGCGGTTAGGCTTCGGCATAGCTATATAGTCCTTGAAGCGGTAAGGTATAGGACGGAACATATCGTGTATTATACCGAGCACGTTGTAGCACTCGACTACCGTCTGAAGAATAATTCTTACTGCATAGATATCATAAATCTCCGAGAAATCCTTACCCTTGATGTATACCTTTTTATAGATACTGTATATGCTCTTTACCCTGCCCTCAATTATCGGCGGGGGCTGGATATCGGATATACGTTCTCTTATCATACCCTTTATCTTGTCGATGAATGTATCGCGTTCGTCCTTGTGGACATCAAGCAGTGACTCTATCTCCTTGAAACCGTAAGGGTCAAGGTAGCGTAACGCAAGGTCCTCCATCTCCTCCTTGACATCGCTGATACCGAGCCTGTGAGCGATAGGCGCATAGAAGTTCATCGTTTCAAGCGAGGTCTTGCGCTGTTTTTCGGGAGGTCTGCTCGCAAGGGTACGCATATTATGAAGTCTGTCGGCAAGCTTTATGATAATAACACGGATATCCTTTGACATAGCGATAAGGATCTTACGGATATTCTCCGCCTGCTGTTCCTCGCGGGTATTCAGCGGAACCTGTCCTATCTTTGTAACGCCGTCTACAAGGTGCGCCACGTCTTCGCCGAACTTCTTTTGTATAACGTCAAGTCCGACATCGGTATCCTCTACAACATCGTGCAGAAGTGCGGCACAGATAGTATCGGTATCCATGCAGAACTGCTCTACAAGTATATATGCTACTGCTACGGGGTGCGATATATAAGGCTCGCCCGATGAGCGGAAAACTCCGTCATGCGCTTTTTCCGCAAGCTCATAAGCCGCCTGTATTTTGTCAAGGTCATAGCTCTTTCCTACGTCCTTTATCTTATCAATAAGCATATCTATTGTATATGTCATGCTTATCGCCTCCGTTCACTCCGTATTTTTCAGCTGCATGACTTTCTTATACGTCTTACAACCGATGAGCTTTCAAGCTCTATGCGTCTGCCGCCCTTTATAAACTCCATCGTGCCGTTTATCCTGTCAAGCTTAAGATGTCCGAACTCTGCAAAAACGTGCAGGCACATCATAAACAGACAGTAATTCATTCCGTGTGACATTGCGATCTGTGCGGCGGACTCCACCGAGGTCATCTGCCTTGCAAGGTCAAACGGCAGCTTCATATTCTCCTTATCGGGCAGAATACGACTGAGCAGTCTTGCGTCAGTCTTTTCACCGCGCAGGATCTTCTCATAGAAATTTCTTGCGGCAAAGTATTTATCCTGCGGAAAATCGCTTCTGCGTATATCCTTTACTCTTACGCTGACGCTCTTTTTATCGTTATATTCGTTTATCTCAATATTACTGAGCACATCTACCTTATCGCCCGGCAAATACCCGAACCTATCATATGAAATGCCGAAGCAAAGAAACTTGAACTGCGAGCCCTTGTACTCGGCGGTAAACGATGTGTATTTGCCGTCCTTGAGCGGTCGCGATGATATTATCGTACAGCTTCTCATCAAAAACAGCGGCGCTGTGTTTTCTTCACCGAACGGCTGAAGATGCCTGAGATTTTCCACCGATGATATTTCAAGGTCGGACAGCTCCGGCTCTATATCCGCTTCAACAGCCATAATAGGCATTGACGGGAATTTCTCGTCCGCATAAGCTCTCAGCTGTGCGACAAAATCTTCGACCTTATCCTTAGGTAAGGAAAAGCCCGCCGCCTTAGTATGCCCGCCGAACCTCGTCAGGTGCTCACTGCACGCGTCAAGCGCCGTGTAGAGCGAAAAGCCCTCAATGCTTCTTGCCGAACCTCTCGCCTCGTCACCCTCAATGCCGATAACTATACATGGCTTTTCGTACAGCTCAAGCAGTCTTGCGCTGACTATGCCGATTATACCGTGATTCCAGCCCTCGCCGCATACTATGAGCACGCGCGAGTTGAAAGCCTTTGGGTCGCTGTGAAGCTGTGCCTTCGCCGACTCCAGTATCTCGCTTTCGATCTGCTTTCTCTTATTGTTCAGCTCACACAGCTCCTGTGCCTTGAGCCTTGCTATCTGCGGTGTCTGCGCCATAAACAGCTCTGCCGCCGCCCTAGGACTTTCATACCGTCCCGCCGCGTTTATACGAGGGCAAATGCCGAATGCAACGCCTGTAGACGTTATATTCTCCTCGTCAAGCCCCGCCTCGTGTATAAGCGACAGCAGTCCCTGATTTTCGCTGTACTGCATTTCCATTAGCCCGCGCTTTACTATCACGCGGTTCTCACCGGTAAGCGGCACAACATCGCCTATAGTGCCTATCGCCGCAAGGTCGGCATACTGTTCAAGAACGCCGTCAGTATCGCGTTCGAGCGCCATAATGAGCTTCAGTGCTACGCCGCAGCCCGCAAGCTCCTTATACGGCGATGTATCATCACGCCTGTGCGGATTTACTATCGCTTCTGCCTTCGGCAGGAGCTCGGGGAGCTGGTGGTGGTCGGTTATGACAAGCTTCATACCGAGCTCATATATAAGTTCCGCTTCCTTTACGGCGGAAACGCCGTTGTCGACCGTGATTATAAGCCCTGTGCCGTCCTCGTGAATTTTACGCACGGCGTTTTCATTCAGTCCGTAACCCTCTTCACGGGTTGGTATGTACCACTGTACATCTGCGCCGATAGCGTCAAGGTGAGTGTACAGCATAACAGTAGAAGTAACACCGTCACAGTCATAGTCGCCGTACACGGTTATCTTTACTTCATTATCGACCGCTTCCTCAATTGCCTGTACCGCCTTATCCATATCGGCTATAAGCATCGGGTCGGACAGCTCAGTACCGTTGAAGTACTGCTGTGCCTGGTCGGCTGTGTATATCCCTCTTCCGACAAGCAGACTGCAAAGCAGCATCGGCAGTCCGGTGTCGGTCTTAAGCTTCATTGCAAGTGCATTGTCCGTATTTCTGACAAGCCATTTTTTCATAAGAAATTATATCCTCTTGATAAGTTCTTTCAGCTCGTCTGATGTGAACTTATATTTTTTGTCGCAGAAGTGACAGCAGACCTCTGTAACGGGGTCTTCGTCCGCAAGCTTTGCAAGCTCGTCCTTGCCGAGCGTTATCAGTACCTGCTCGGTGCGCTCTCTTGAGCAGTCGCAGTAATACTGCGCTTCCCAGCTGTCAAGTATCTCGCCGTCAAGACCTTTAAGACCTTTGAGCGCTATCTCTTCGGGAGTAAGTCCGTCCTCGAGCATTTTTGTAACCGACTGCATATCCTTGATATTCTCTTCGATAAAGTCGATAGCGGCTTCATTAACAGGCGGCACGAGCTGTATCATATAGCCGCCCGCCTTTTTTATCGTAAGGTCGGTATCGACAAGCACGCCGAGCGCGCAGACAGTGGGTATCTGCTCGCTTACGGCATAGTACTGAGTTACGTCCATTGCGATCTCACCGCTGACTATCGGCACTTGTCCGACATACGGCTCTTTCATACCGAGATCCCTTATTACCGCAAGATAACCGTCAGTGCCGACAATTCCGCCGACATCAAGCTTGCCCTTGGCGTTAAGCGGCAGATCGGCATAAGGGTTATCCATACAGCACTTTACATTGCCTCTGTAGTCGGCTACAGTCGTGATCGTACCGATCTTACCGCCGCCGTTTATGCGCAGTTCAAGCCTGTCGCCCTCGTTCTTCATAAGCGCGCCCATAATACAAGCCGCAGTGGCAAGTCTGCCTGCCGCCGCCGACGCTGTAGCCGATGTGCCGTGTATCCTGTGTATTTCGTTTACAATATCGGTAGTGTCAATGGCACTGCAAAGCGCACTGCCGTCCGCCGATAATGCTCTTACTATCTTTCCCATTTATTCTGCTTCCTTTGCACAGCAGTAAAGCACCTTTTCGCTGTCCTCACTGCCTTTTTCAGTTGTCATATAATTATATCTGTCAAGTATCTTAAAGCCCGCCTTGCGCAGCAGCTCTTCAATCTCTTCAAGCGGCAGAGCTATCTCCGAAAAATCCTCGCACGAGCGGTCATATGCGCCGTCTTCATTCTCAGTGAATATATCAAGCGCAATATCTACCCTGTTGTCGTCACTGTCGCCGTCCAGATAATTCTGCCACACGCAGTAGACATTATCCGTGTCGTATACGAATGTGTTGTCCGCAAGCACCTCTCTGTGCTTTTTTACCGTGTTGATATCAAACACGAAAAGCCCTGTCGGGTCGCAGAAGAGCGATACCGACTTGAAGCACCGCAGTATATCCTCCGCGCTGTCAAGGTGGTTTATGCTGTCAAGCACGCATACGGTCACATCGATAGTGCCGTACATATCAAGCTCGCACATATCCTGACACAGATACTCTATGTTATCGTGCGGCTTTTCCTTGGCGATACTCAGCATTTCGGTGCTGAGATCCACCCCGATGACATCGTATCCGAGAGCGGAAAACTGCATAGACATACTGCCCGTGCCGCAGGCAAGGTCAAGTAATATGCCCCTTTTGCCGCCGTGGGCTGTGATTATCCTGTCGTAATACTCCGCAAGCTCTTTATAGTCGATATTGGAAGTCAGCGTGTCGTAAACGTCCGCAAAACAACCGTATGCCGACATATCATCACCCTTTCGGTCAGTCGTTATCCTTCATTCTGTCGAAAACGATGGAATAACCGTCATTTCCGCCCTGTAAAGATCTGTTTACACGGCTGATAGTAGCGGTGCTTGCTCCTGTTTCTTCGACAATATCGCTGTACACTCTGCCCTCGACAAGCAGTTTAGCAACGTGCAGACGCTGAGCCATAGACTCAAGCTCTCTTATGGTGCACAGATCCTCAAAAAAGTTATAGCATTCTTCAACGCTCTTAAGCTCCATTATTGCCTTGAAAAGCTCGTCCTTATCCTTTGAAACAAGTTTTGTATTCATTGTGTTTCCCTTTCTCAAAAGCCACGGGATATAGTACCCCTATGATAATACTACTATTTTACCACACTAAAGTATAAAAGTCAACACTTAAGCTTTTATTACAGTTCTATTTCAAAAAGTCTTGCGGTAAAGCATTCGGGCAGTTTTACGGAAAGCGACCTTGACAGCGGATTGAACGTATGCTTACCCTCGTCAAAAGACGGATAGATACAGCGTATCTTTGCGTTTTCCGAAGCGTATCTTATCGGGATATTACAGCACTCGTTCTTTCCTTGTCTGCGCCATACGGCAAGGTATGCCTTATCGCCCGATCTGAGTCCGAGCGTGACCCATTCATCGCCGATATGCGATAAGCCTAAAGGCCAGAACGGCACGGAATTTTTGATATCACCGCGGATATTCTTGTAGCAGTCGAGCGCCTCCTTTACAAGAGCCTTGCGCTCTGGGCTCAGGTTTGCAAGGTGTCCGCTCTGATGAATACGCTGTGTCATAGCGTTCACCATATTGAATACGACCTCTTCCCTGTCACCGTCTGCCAGCGGATATGACCATATAGCGCTCTGCTCGGGGCAAAGACCTGTCGGTGCGTTTGCCGCTATCGTTGCATATCTTCTGTAATCGTCCTGGTCACTCGTCGACTGGATAGAATAGCGGCTAAGCATCGCATAGTCTATTCTCATACCGCCGCTCGAGCAGTTTTCTATGATAAGCTCGGGATAACGCGCAAACACGCCGTCAAGCCAAGCAAGATACGCCTTTTCGTGGCGCATAAGTCCCTCGCCCACGCTGTCACAGCCTACCTCTGTGCCTATTCCCGGCTCTATATTGTAATCCATCTTGATATAGCCTACGCCATAGTCTTTTACAAGGCGGTCAATTACGCTGTCTGCATAGGCGCTGACCTCGGGGTTGGAAAAATCAAGCTGATAACGAGAACGGTCATATACTCGCTTTCCGTGGCGCATAAAGAACCACTCATCGGGCGCTTTCTTTGCTATCTCGCAGTTTATGCCCATAACCTCTATTTCAAGCCACACGCCCGGTATCATACCGTATTTTCTTATCTCATCGGTGACTTTTTTCAGTCCGTTCGGGAAGCGGCGGCGGTTCTCCTGCCACTCGCCTACGCTGTCCCACCAGAAGCCGTCCGCATACCAGCCGCAGTCAATGCAGTAGTACTCACAGCCAGCCTCTGCGGCAGCTTTTATAAGCGGCATTTCCTTTTCCTCTGTAGGGTCGCCCCACAGGCAGTTCATATAGTCGTTGAAGATAACGGCAAGCTTTTCGTTATCGGTGTTCTTTCTGCGGATAGCTCTGCGGTATCTTGTAAGCTCGCCCATACCCTCGTCAAAGTCGCGGCATACGCCCACTGCGGCGGGAACGGAAGTAAAGCTCTCGCCCGGTGCAAGGTTCTTGAACCAGTGTGACTGCTGCTCGTTAGGTCCGCTGAGCGCAAGGTAGAAGTGTCCTCGCTGGTCGCTTATCTCCCAGTGCCACGAGCCGTTATGCTCTATCTGCCAGAAAAGTCCGTTTCCTGTTTCGGTATTCTGAATATAACCCATAGGGAGATATTCGTTTGTTGACCAGTTACCGGTATTGGTTATATTTATCGCCTTGCCGCAGTGCTCCCAGCCGTCTTTCTGCGACTGCGGCATTCCGAGCTGTTCAAAGGTGTAGTCCTGCCACAGCATTTCTTTCTGCCACGAATTATGCGGTTTTTTTATTATAAACTTATCGTCACGCGGAAGAATGCCCTCTTTTTCAAAGCCGAGATAGTTGAACGATGAAACATAGGTCAGCGTATAGGTTTCGGTAGCAGATGTGTTCTTAACCTCCGTATAGGTGCGCACTATGCTTATTCCGTCATAGAAGCGGAACGTGCTGATGACCTCTATGCCTGTCGGCTCGTCAAACTGCGTTACCTTTATCAGTCTGCCGATATTATCGCGGGTATCCGAAAAATTCTTGTATTTCAGTCTGTAGGCGGGAGCGGTCACTATGTACTTTGTTCCGTGACGCTCACAGGGACGGTCAAGTCCTGCAATTTCGACCTGCGCTATATCAAAGCAACCGAGATGATCCTTTTCAAACATCTCGTTCCATATGTCGTTTTCATTGAACGGCAGAGCCGAAAAGTGCATCAGCTTTATCTGATCGTTGTCCTCAATATCAAATACTATGTTTATGCCGTTCTCGCTTATATTTATCCTTTTCATTCTTCCTCCTTGCGGTCGTTGAACACATCGTATACGCGTGGGTACTTGTCCTTTACCCTGATAGGCTTGAAGTCGTTATTGACAAAGAAGTGACGTGTTCTGCCTGTGGCTTTTAAATCACCGTTTTCCTTACCTTTCACTATGTAATCGATAGTCATCTTGAAGCCGTTGAACTCCGTGATCTTAAGGTCTATAAGCACCGTTTCATCAAAGCGAACTGCATTCTTATAGGTACATTCGGCGGAAAGCACCGGTATCATAACTCCGTCCTTTTCCATCTCGGAATATGGGTAGCCTGCCTTTTCAAGATAGTGTATTCTTGTTTCCTCAAACCACCTTATATAATTGGAATGGTGTATTATGCCCATTCTGTCGGTTTCATAGTAGTGCGCTGTGCGCTCGTAAGGCTCTATGGGCGGTAGATCTTTTTTCATAGCTTTTCTCCTTTTATATCATCAAACAAGCGGTCGCATACCGAGCTTCCATTAAACTTTGCGCGAACCTCGTTTTCGTCAAACCAATGCGCGGTTATAAGCTCATCGGACAGCGAAAATTCGCCCTCGGGAAGTTCTGCGATAAATCCGGTCATAAGCATAGGCTTTTTATTATAGACATATGTCGCGACAAGGCGTACCGAAAGCGGCTTTAAGCCAAGCTCCTCCGTGACCTCGCGCACAGCCGCCTGTTCGGCAGTTTCGCCTGACTTTATATATCCCGATACGCAGACATAGCGTTCCTCGCTCATCGTACCGTCACCGCTGTGCTGACGGATAAGGGCGTATTTATCCCCGCGTCTTGCAAGGACTATCACACAGTTATAGAATATATCAAACCACGGACGGTCGCAATGCTCGCAGTACGGCACATCGCCGTCATCGCCTATTGTATGTCCGATAAGCTTCGATCCGCAGTCGGGGCAGAATGTAAATTTCATATTATCTCCGTTCATTATAAGAAAAGCCGCGCGGCACAGCCTATGCGCCGAGCGGCCTTTGCATATATCCGTTCGTTATATTATCGTCTGAAACAGAGCTTTTATGAATTTGCCTTGATATAATTCCAGCTGTCGCGGCACATCTGCTCAAGACCTCTCTTTGCCGTCCAGCCGAGCTTCTTCTTAGCGAGTGCAGGGTTGGAGTAGCAAGCGGCGGCATCGCCGGGACGTCTGCCTGTTATTACATAAGGAACTTTTACCTTGTTTACCTTTTCAAAGGCGTTGATTATATCAAGCACAGAATAGCCCTTGCCTGTACCGAGGTTATATGCGGGACAGCCTGTGTGTGATCTTGCCGCCTTTATTGCCGCAACGTGACCGAGCGCTAAATCTACAACGTGAATGTAATCTCTTACGCAAGTGCCGTCCGGTGTGGGATAGTCGTTGCCGAATACGCTCAGTGTAGCCATCTTGCCTGCCGCTGTGCGGAGGATAAGGGGCATAAGGTTGTTCGGTATGCCATTGGGGTCTTCACCGAGCTTGCCGCTCTCGTGAGCACCGATAGGGTTGAAGTAACGTAAAAGTATAATGCTCCACTGATCGTCCGAAGCATAAAGCTCTCTGCACATATTCTCTATCATAAGCTTTGTAGAACCATAAGGGTTGATAGCGCTTAAGGGGAAGTCCTCTGTTACAGGTACTTTTTCGGGTATGCCGTAAACCGTTGCGCTTGAGCTGAATACGAGCTTCTTACAGCCGTACTTCTGCATTGTTTCAATAAGTGCAAGAGTTGAATTTATATTGTTCTCATAGTACATTATAGGCTTTACACAGCTCTCGCCTACTGCCTTGTAGCCTGCAAAATGTATTACCTCTGTGATGAAGTTCTCTCTGAAGATCCTGTCGAGAGCTTCTCTGTCACAGCAGTCGTTCTCATAAAATCTGAAATCTCTGCCGGTTATCTCCTTGATAGCCTCGATAGCCTTTGGCTTTGAGTTGTAGAAGTTGTCTATTACAATAATATCCTCGCCTGCGTTAAGAAGCTCCACGCAGGTATGTGAGCCGATATAGCCTGCTCCGCCTGTTACCAATACTGCCATAATAAAAATCCTTTCCACGGCATTGTTTCTTTGTCTGCCGTTTACGAAACGGTATCTTCGCGCAAAGCGATAATATCATACCGATTTGCTAATAATATTATATATCCGCCGACGATGATTGTCAATATTTTTTACTTGATTGACATTCTCCTCGTAATGTGGTAAAATCACTTTAAGGTAAGCTTTTACAGTAAAAAACAAGGCATTACCGTAAATAAAAAAATAGAAATTACAAGAATTTTTCAGGAGGAAGCACATGAACAAATTATTATCGGCATCACGTCTGATCGAGCTTTACACAGACAACGCAGACGGTTATCAGAGCACTACAGACAAACTGCTGTCCAACCTTTTTGACGGTTTTATATTTTACATAGCGGTTGTGGTATTTATAATATCGGTACTTATTATAACCGCCAAGTACAGAAGAAAACCCACGCTCGGCAAAAGAAGGTCGCTTACCGCAACAACGGTACTGCTGACAGTGTTTGACTCGCTGCTGCTTTTATTCAAGGTAGACTTTTTCAGACTGCTTTGCAACCCTTATGACTACTTCACAAGCTATAATTTCTCTTCGTTCACACCGGGAACCAGCGAATATGCGATATACGTTTCATATTATATAGTCGTTATCGCAACGGTGATCGCGGGAATTATAATGTGCATTGTCGGTTACACCACCCTTTCCGACAAGGAGCTTAAAAAGAAAGCCTATGACAATGCAAACGCTCTTCAGCAGCAGTACAGACAGGGCTATCAGGTACCGCCTCAGGGAATGCCGAACCCTCAGTACAGCACATGGCAGTGCAACGTATGCGGCACTGTAAACAAGGACATCGGCGGAGATTTCTGCTCACAGTGCGGCGCTAAGAAAAACGCGCCCTCGGACAACACAAACAGTCAGTAAGGAGGAACCTGTATGCTTCATATAGGTCTTGCGATAGCCTTACTTGTCCTGTGCGGCTCATATAAAGAATACCCCGCCATGTCAAAACGCACAGGCATAAAGGTCATAACTATCATACTGACAGTACTGACGGGAATAAAGGCTCTGACCGTGCTCTTTGGTGTGATACCGTCGTATTACGGCACGGAAGACAACATTACCTATTCAGGTCTTTCGGTGTTCTCTTCGGCGTTATATACGCTCGTTATCATATACTATATCGGCGTGATCACTCTCGGCGTTATCGCCTGTATCAAGGGATACAAGTGTATGAGCAATAATGAGCTCACTGCCGCGGCGTACAGCGAACAGCAAAGAGTAAATGCCGCAAGGGCGCAACAGATATACCGCGCACAGCCTGCCGCAAACGTTCAGCAGAGCTTTACTACCGAAAACACCGCATGGCAGTGCAAAAGCTGCGGCAAGTATAACGAGTCGGACAACAAGTTCTGCATATACTGCGGACACATAAGGTAAACATTATCAAAAAGGAGATAGAAGAAATTGATACTTATAGCATTGGCAATAGTGGTGCTTGTACTGTGCTCAAAATACAAGCAGACACCTACAACAAGCAAGCGTACCGGCGTCATGGTAACAACAATAATCACAGCGATACTTTCGTTCTTTGAGCTGATAAGCGTTGTAACTCTCGGCATTCTCAACGGATTTTTCGGCGGTGAAGCGTTCAGAGAGCTTATGTGGGACGCTATCGCAAGCGGCGATCTCGACTATGAAGGCTTCGCCACAGCGAGCGAGGCGGTAGACTTTGCGCTTTCTATGGTTACAACAGGTCTTATTGTAGCTATGGTATTCTGCGTGCTTATAACAGCGTTCGGAATATTCGCGTCCGTTATCGGCTTCAAAACCATCACCGATAAGGAGCTTACCGCGGCAGCCGCGCAGAATACAGCGGCTCAGCAGTCTTACGCTATGCCGAACTATCAGAACAACAACTCGTCCTATCAGGGCGGCTACGGCTATCAGAACAGTGCTCAACAGCCCTATCAGGGCGGCTACAGCAATAATTACGCTCAGCCTCAGCAGACACAGCAGTATCAGCAAAATTATCAGACACCTGCACAGAACAACACCGCGCCGACAGGTCAGCCTGCAAGCAGTGCGGTGAACGCGGCTGCTCCTGAGGGCGGCGATTGGTACTGTGTATGCGGCAGTAAGAACACCTCGGGACATAAGTTCTGTTCAAACTGCGGAGCTAAGAAGCCTGAATAAATAACAGTATGCAGAAAACCCGCGGGTAAAATGCCCGCGGGATTTTTGTATAACGAAAATCCCCGGCTGTGCCGGGGGTTCAAAAGAGCATAAATGTTAAAAACTCCAATTTAGGTGTTACCTGTAATACCATCAGTACCACCCATGATAGTTACTTCTTTTTACCTTTTATCGTATCCCAATACGCTTTTGACTGCTGTTCAAATTTATTATCACCGAACGTATAATAAACCCTGTCCTTGATAGGGTCGGGCAGATACTGCTGTTCGACATAATGATTTGGATAGTCGTGCGGATAAAGATAATGCTGACCTTTCACAACATCACCCTCACCGTCATAGTGCTTATTTTGTAAGTGTCGCGGTATATCGCCCGTCCTGCCTTCTTCGATATCCTGTAGTGCCGCGGCTATGCCGAGATATGCACTGTTGGATTTAGGAGATATGGCAAGCAAAACTACCGCATCAGCAAGCGGTATCCTTGCTTCCGGAAGACCAAGCTGTAACGCACTGTCAACGCAAGCCTTGACTATCGGCACAGCCATAGGATAGGCAAGCCCGATATCCTCGCTTGCTATAACAAGCAGTCGCCTGCAAAGCGAAGTCAGATCCCCCGCCGACAGCAAGCGTGCCGCATAATGAAGAGCCGCATTTTCATCTGAACCTCTTATTGACTTCTGAAGCGCTGATAAGATATCATAATGCTGATCACCGTCACGGTCATAATTCATACTGCTCTTCTGTGTCAGAAGCTTTGCCGTTTCCAGAGTGACGGTATCATTTTCACTCGACAGACAGCACAGCTCAACCGTATTAGCCGCTTTTCTGACATCTCCGCCGCAGCCGTAAGCAATATGCCTTACAACGCCGTCCTCAAGAGTAAAACGGGTGTTCATCTCTTCTCCCATAAGCCTGAACGCACGCTCAACCGCAGGCAGTATATCCTCGGCAGTCACCTGCTTGAACTCAAACACCGTACAACGCGACAGAATTGCACTGTACACATAAAAGTACGGATTTTCGGTAGTAGATGCAATAAGCGTTATTTCTCCGCTTTCAATATATTCAAGCAAGGTCTGCTGCTGCTTTTTGTTGAGATACTGTATCTCGTCAAGGAACAGCAGTATCCCGCCTGCCGCCCCGAATGTGCCGAGGTTTGCCACAACGTCCTTTATGTCAGATGTTGAAGCCTGCGTACCGTTAAGTCTGTACAGACTCATACTCGTTTTCTTCGCTATTATATTTGCAATAGTGGTCTTGCCGACACCCGACGGACCGTAGAATATCATATTGGGTATCTTTCCCCTGCTGATGATATTGTAAAGCGGCTTTCCGGGCGCTAAGATATGCCCTTGTCCGACAACCTCGTCAAGCGTCGACGGACGTATTCTGTCTGCTAACGGCATAGTTCATCTCCTGTAAAAACAAACCCCCGCCCGTCAAAGAGCGGAGGCAGAAATATTATCTTATATTATCAGTCGTTCTTGTGCTTTTCAAGCAGGGCACTTATCTTCTGGTGAGGATCGATCACCTTGCTGATCGACATATCATGGTTAAGAGCCATAATGAGATATGACAGATACTTCGATACGTCAACCTCGCAGAACCATTCTCTGCTGAGAAGTTCGGGAGTTCTGTAGGAAAGGTTTGTACCGAACACATAGTCGATCTTACCCTCGGCATAAGCCTTATCAAACGCTTCAAGACCGTTTGTAAAGATAGGATATGTCGCATACGCAAAAATTCTTTTAGCATTTCGCTTTTTGAGTTCGATAGCTATATCGAGCATAGATTCACCGGATGAAATGATATCATCGGCAATGAATACATCTTTACCCTCAACAGAGTTACCGAGATATTCGTGAGCTACGATAGGGTTGCGTCCGTTCACCACCTGCGAATAGTCACGTCTTTTATAGAACATACCAAGGTCCACACCAAGAACAGACGAATAATACATATTTCTGTTGAGTGCACCTTCGTCGGGGCTGACAACCATAAAGTGATCCTTATCCATCTTGAAGTCCTTGACATACTTGAACAGAGCCTTCAGCACCTGATATGTGGGGATAATGTTATCAAAGCCCATAAGCGGTACTGCGTTGCATACTCTGGGGTCGTGCGCGTCAAACGCAATGATGTTCTCAACACCCATATTCTGAAGCTCCTGAAGTGCTACAGCGCAGTCAAGCGACTCTCTGTAGTTCCTTCTGTGCTGTCTTCCGCCGTAAAGGATAGGCGTGATCACGTTGATACGGTGAGCCTTACCTGCGATAGCCTGTATGATACGCTTTAAGTTCTGGAAGTGATCATCGGGCGACATACGGTTCATTCTGCCGAACAGAGGATATTCAAGGCTGTAGTTGCCGAAATCGGCAATAATGTAAAGGTCGTAACCTCTTACTGTGTTCTTGATAAGAGCCTTACCGTCACCGGAAGAAAATCTGGGGCACTCGTTCTCAATAAGGAAATTATCATAATCATAGCCGGCTTCCTGTGACCATGTTACAAGGTACTCATTTACCTTCCTGCCGAGCTCCTCAGAACCCGGGATCGCAATAAGTCCGAGAGGAGCTACTCTTTCGGAATGATTAAAAATAATATCTCTTGCTGATGCTGTCATTTATAAATTCCTTTCTATATTCACATTTTATACAGCACGAAAACGAGGGACGTTTTATCTCTCGTTTTCGATCAAATATAATTTATTCGTACAGCGGGTACTTCTTGCAGATTTCCGTAACAGTTTCTCTTACCTTGTCAGCACTGTTGTCAAAATCGGTTGCTGTAAGGTAGATGCACTGTGCTATCTGCTTCATATCGTCTTCCTTAAGACCTCTTGTAGTAACGGCAGGTGTGCCTATACGCACGCCGCTTGTTACGAAGGGGCTCTGAGGATCGTTAGGTATAGCGTTCTTATTGACTGTGATATATACCTCGTCAAGCTTCTTTTCAAGCTCTTTACCCGTGATATTGAAAGGCTGGAGATCAACAAGCATAAGGTGGTTGTCTGTACCGCCGGATACTAAGTTGAAGCCCTTTTCGAGCAGTGAATCGGCAAGAACTGCGGCGTTCTTTACTATCTGCTTTGCATATTCGGTAAACTCGGGCTTTAACGCCTCACCGAAGCAAACTGCCTTTGCGGCGATAACGTGCATTAAAGGTCCGCCCTGGATACCGGGGAATATAGCCTTGTTTATCTTCTTTGAAAGCTCTTCGTCATTTGTAAGGATAAGTCCGCCGCGAGGTCCTCTTAATGTCTTGTGCGTGGTTGTAGTTACAATATCAGCATAAGGCACAGGCGACATATGCTGTCCGCCTGCAACAAGACCTGCAATGTGAGCCATATCCACCATAAGATATGCTCCTACTTCCTTAGCTATAGCAGAAAGCTTTTCAAAGTCGATCGCTCTGGGGTATGCGCTGGCACCCGCAACGATAAGCTTAGGCTTATGCTCCTTTGCCAGTGCAAGTATATTGTCGTAATTCAGTCTGCCGGTTTTCTCATCAAGTCCGTAGGGTACGAAGTTGAAGTACTTGCCCGAAATGTTTACGGGTGAACCGTGTGTCAGGTGTCCGCCATGTGCAAGGCTCATACCCATTACCGTATCACCGGGGTTAAGCAGTGCAAAATAAACTGCGGTGTTTGCCTGAGCGCCTGAGTGAGCCTGTACGTTTGCGTACTTTGCTCCGAACAGCTTGCACGCACGCTCAATAGCGATATTCTCAACTATATCAACGTCCTCACAGCCGCCGTAATAACGCTTGCCGGGATAACCCTCGGCGTACTTGTTTGTAAGTACGCTTCCCATAGCCGCCATAACAGCGGGAGAAACTATGTTCTCACTTGCAATAAGCTCAAGATTTCTTTTCTGACGGGCAAGCTCCTTGTCCATTGCGTCAGCAACGTCGGGATCTATACCCTTGAGAAAGCCGATCGTGTCAACTAAATTACTGTACATTTCATTTGTCCTTTCGGTTATTTTAAGCCTGCTCCAAAGAGCGGCTCTGATTACTTCTGCTTAGAAGTGAAGCCTTCCCAGTCCTTAAGGAATCTGTCGATACCATTGTCGGTAAGGGGGTGCTTAAGCATCTGGAGAAGAACGTTCATAGGAACGGTTGCGATATCACAACCAAGTCTTGCCGCCTGTGTAACGTGCATGGGGTTACGGATAGAAGCGGCGATGATCTCTGTTTCAATACCCTGTGCATTGAAGATATCAACGATCTCTTCAATAAGGTTCATACCCTCCATTCCGATATCGTCAAGTCTGCCGAGGAACGGGCTTACGAATGTAGCGCCTGCTCTTGCGGCGAGAAGTGCCTGAGCGGCTGAGAATACGAGAGTTACGTTTGTCTTGATGCCCTTTGCAGTGAGCTGCTTGCAGGCCTTAAGACCCTCTTCGCACATAGGGAGCTTTATAACAATATTCTTGTGGATAGCGGCAAGAGGAAGAGCCTCTTCTACCATCTTATCAGCTTCAAGTGAAATGACCTCGGCGGAAACAGGTCCGTCAACGATCTCTGTGATCTCCTTTACTACCTGCTTGAAATCTCTTCCCTCTTTTGCGATAAGAGAGGGGTTTGTTGTAACGCCGCAGATGATGCCCATATCATTGGCACGTCTGATGTCATCAACGTTCGCTGTGTCGATAAAAAGTTTCATAAGTACTCCTTTCCGGAAAACCGGATTTAACATAATATTTTTACGGAACACGGCAAACACACAAAGCCGCTTTCCGTCACAAACAATATATCATTAAACGTCAAGTGAAGCCAGCTCGTCAAAGTTAGCCTTCATAGCGGGATAAAGCTTCTTGTAAAGCGCATATACCTTTTCGTACTTAGCGCTGTTCTCTGCTATAGGCTCCTGTATCTTTTCGGGCTTGATCACTGCACGGCAAGCTTCGGGAACAGAGCTGTAGATACCTGCACCTACCGCCGCAAGAAGTGCTACGCCGAGTGCGGGACCTTCCTTGTTTGCCGTAGTCTTTACGTTGCAGGCGTACAGATCGGCAAGCATCTGACGCCACAGCGGAGATGTTCCGCCGCCGCCGCAAGCCATCATATCGTCAATGTTTATATTCATCTCACGCATAACCTCAACGCAGTCACGCAGTGAATATGAAACGCCCTCCATAACGGCTCTGAGCATATCCTTCTTCTTGTGCATTGTAGACAGACCTACAAATGCGCCTCTTACATTGGGGTCAAGGTGAGGAGTTCTCTCGCCGTTGAGATAAGGCATATAGAGCAGTCTGTTTGCACCGATCGGCACACTGTCAGCCTCCTTATCCATAAGGTAGTAGGGATCAACGCCCATAGAAGCGGCTGTTTCCATCTCGCTCCATGCAAAATTATCCCTGAACCACTTGAGTGACAGACCTGCGGACTGAGTAACGCCCATAACGTGCCAGCAACCGGGAACTGCACAGCAGAAAGTATGTACTCTGCCCTTGGGGTCGATAGAAATATCCGAAGTATGTGCAAATACGACCCCGCTTGAGCCGATAGTTGTGAAAGCCTTACCGTCCTCTACTACGCCTGTTCCGACAGCGGCAGCGGCATTATCGCCTGCACCGCCGACTACGGGCGTACCTTCCTTAAGACCTGTAGCCTGAGCTACTGCCTTTGTGATAGTACCTGTTATCTCAGGGCTTTCGTAAACCTTGGCAAGGAGCGACTTGTCGATACCGAGCTTTGTCAGTACCTCGTCAGACCAGCATCTGCCGGGAATATCAAGAAGCTGCATACCGGACGCGTCAGAAACCTCGGTAGCAAACTCGCCTGTCAGCATAAATCTTATATAGTCCTTGGGGAGCAGGATATGGCGGCACTTTTCGTAATTTTCAGGCTCGTTGTTCTTTACCCACATGATCTTAGCGGCTGTAAAGCCTGTGATAGCGGGGTTGGCTGTGATAGCGATAAGTCTGTCATGACCTACCTTTTCGGTTATCTCAACCACTTCCTTGCCTGTACGCTGGTCGCACCAGATGATACTCTTTCTTATTACCTTGTTATCCTTGTCCAGCATAACAAGACCGTGCATCTGACCCGAAAGACCTACGCCCTTTATCTCATCTGCGGGAACTCCGCTCTTTGCAACTACGTCACGGATACCGTTTACGCAGGCATTCCACCAGTCTGTGGGCTCCTGCTCGGCATAGCCGTTGCAGGGAGTGTAAAGAGGATAATCGTAAAGCGCCGATGCAACGGGTGTACCGTCTTCACTGAAAAGTACAGTTTTTGTACCGGACGTTCCTATATCGACACCGAGTATGTATGCCATATCTGTTCTCCTTATTCTTCAAAAATCTTCATAGAATTTTATCGTGTAAAACCTTACACGCTCCTTACATAATTATAATCTATCGGGCTTACGTTTGTCAATAGAAAAAACCGAAATATCGTCATTAAAAACGCCACCGTCACCCGACGAAATCAACAGTCGGAAAAAGCGGTTGCATTATGCTAACGAAATGGTTACAATCTTGTAACTTTTATTGACTTTGAGGAAAAATATTATATAATTTAATCAGAAAACGCAATAGCCCGCAGACAATCAGACGCTTTGAATTGTATTATATATGAATATCGCACACGATTTTCGTACTGCGAAAGGAGCTATTATGAAACGAAAAATTACATCTCTCACATTAACAGCCGCTATACTTATATCCACACTCTCCCTGTCGGCTTGTCAGTCAAACCAATCCTACGAAACATCGGATCTGATGACAGACATCAAAGCCGCAAGCCATGAAACCGCAAAGCCGGACGATGCATTTAAAAACGCATATGACAATTTTTCTGTTGAACTGCTTAAGAAGTGCTTTGACGGCAAATCAAACACGCTTATCTCTCCCCTGTCGGTACCGACCGCTCTCACTATGACTGCGAACGGTGCAAACGGTCAGACAAAGGAAGAAATGGAAAAGGTGCTTGGCAACGGAATTTCTCTCGATGAGCTGAATAAGTATCTTTCATCGTTCAACGACTCACTGACATCGGGTGAGGATTTCAGCCTTAAAAGTGCAAATTCGATATGGTTTATCAAAGACAACAATTTCAATGTGAAAAACGAATTTTTACAGACAAACGCCGATTTATACCACGCCGAAATATACAAACGTGCATATAACAATGAAATCGTGAACGATATCAACAATTGGGTAAACGAGCACACCGACGGTATGATAGATAAGCTTCTTGACAGCAACGACAAGCTATCAAATATTGCGCTTATCAACGCGGTGGCATTTGATGCCGTATGGGAAACCTACTACTTTGACAATTTCGTTGAAGACGGCACATTTACAGACGCAAACGGCAACGAACAGTCAACGACAATGCTGATTTCAGAAGAAAGCGAATACATAAACGGTGATAACTGTACCGGCTTTATCAAGAAGTACAAGGGCGGCAAATACGGCTTTGCCGCGATACTCCCCGACAGCAATATTCCTGTAGATGAATTTGTCGGTTCGCTTACAGGTGAAAAGCTTTTCAAAATGTTACAAAATACCGAAACCGCCGATGTTGTCGCAAATATCCCGAAGTTTGAATATGAGTACAGCGCAGACCTCAATGAAATGCTGAAAGCTCTCGGTATGCCTACTGCCTTTTCAGACAGTGCAGATTTTTCGGGCATTTCGAGTGACAAACTTCTCATCAGCGATGTACTCCACAAAACGAAGATATCCGTCACCGAGGAGGGTACAAGGGCTGCCGCCGCTACAGGCGTGGTTATGTCCGCCGCTCCGGACGGCGATAAGCAGGTAATTCTGAACCGCCCGTTTATGTATATGATAATCGACAACGAAACAATGTTACCGCTGTTTGCAGGCGTATATACAGGCGTATGATATTGACGGTGCATAAGCCGTCTGCCGAAAGGAGAATAGTATGAAAAGAAGAATTTTAAGAGCGATAATCGCAGGTTCACTCATCGCATCAACTCTCACCCTCTCAGCTTGTCAGTCAAATCAATCCCCTGATACATCCACGCTCTCCGGCAGTCACTCAGATCAAGCTTCTGATACAGCTGACCTTATGGCAGATGTAAAAGCCGCAAGCCGTGAAACCGTAAAGCCGGACGATGCTTTTAAAAACGCATATGACAATTTCTCTGTCGAACTGCTTAAGAAATGCTTTGACGGCAAATCAAACACGCTTATCTCTCCCCTGTCGGTATCGACTGCACTCACAATGACAGCTAACGGTGCTAACGGTCAGACCAAAGACGAAATGGAAAAGGTACTCGGAAACGGAATTTCTCTTGACGAGCTGAACAAGTATCTTTCATCATTCGGCGGCTCGCTGACTTCCGGCAAGGACTTCAAGCTGAAAAACGCAAATTCGATATGGTTCAGAGATGAAGAAAACAGACTTACCGTTGAAAAGGACTTTTTGCAGACTAACGCCGATTATTTCGGTGCGGCGATATACAAGCGTGCATTTGACAACGATACTTGCAAAGAGATCAACAATTGGGTAAACGACAATACCAACGGTATGATAAACAATATACTTGACAGCATTCCGGACGAAGCGATCATGTATCTTGTAAATGCTGTCAGCTTTGACGCGGAATGGGATATCATCTATCGCGAAAATGATATAGCGGACGGCAAATTCACAAACTCCGAAGACAAGCTGATGAATGTTACTATGATGTGCTCCGATGAAAGTATTTATCTGGAAGATGAGGATTGCAAGGGCTTTATAAAGCAGTACAAGGATGGCAAGTACAGTTTTGCCGCAATACTGCCGAATGGTGATATCAAAAGCTTTATAACATCGTTATCGGGTGAAAAATTATGCAAGATACTCGGAAGTGCCGAAGACTGCATTGTAGAGGTAAAGCTCCCGAAATTTGGCTATGAATATTCCTCAAAGCTGAACGATGCCCTTTCGGCGCTCGGTATGCCGACTGCATTTGACCAAAATAACGCCGATTTTTCAGGTATCGGTAAATCGACAAACGGCAATATATCCATCGGCGAAGTGATCCACAAGACGAAAATAGAGGTAAACGAAAAAGGTACAAAGGCAGGAGCCGCCGCTCTTGTGGAAATGGTTGACGAGGGGTGTGTAATTGCCGAAAAGCAGGTAATTCTTAATCGTCCGTTTATGTATATGATAATTGATACCGAAACGATGTTACCGCTCTTTGCGGGTGTGTATACAGGTGTATAACACACAAAAATTGTATAATCTGCATAATCCGAGCTATAATATTTTCTTGACTTTTGGAGTATTTCTGATATAATTGAAATAGCAGAAAACGACAAATCTTTCAGGAAAGGTTGGATGTACAAATGGCAAAACGCAGAATAGGTATACTGACAAGCGGCGGCGACTGCCCCGGTCTTAACGCTACTATAAGAGGTGCGGCGAAAGCCTGTTACACTATGTTCGGCGAGGACAATGTTGAGATAGTCGGCATATCAAACGGTTTCCACGGTCTTATCCACAACAACTGCCGTATAATGAAGCCCGAGGATTTTTCGGGAATATTAACACAGGGCGGAACAATTCTCGGTACAAAGCGTACACCCTATAAGATGATGCAGGTAGTTGAAGCCGACAACATAGACAAGGTCGCCGAGATGAAGGCTACCTACAAACAGCAGAAGCTCGACTGCATACTGACGCTCGGCGGCAACGGAACTCACAAGACAGCCAATCTTCTTTCCGAAGAGGGTCTTAATATAATCGGACTGCCCAAGACGATAGACAACGATATCTGGGGTACTGATGTAACATTCGGCTTCCACACCGCAGTTGACATTGCAACGGAGGTTGTCGACAGAATACACACAACAGCAACCTCTCACAGACGCATTATGGTAATTGAGATAATGGGCAACAAGGCAGGCTGGCTGACGCTCTATTCAGGCATTGCAGGCGGTGCGGATATTGTGCTTATCCCCGAGATACCTTATGATATTGACAAGGTTATCGATGCTTGCGAAAAGCGCGCACAGTCAGGCAAGACATTCTCGATAATTGCCGTTGCGGAAGGTGCAATGGATAAAGCAGAAGCCGCAATGAAGAAGAAGGAGCGTGCCAAGAAGCGTGCGGAAGCAGGCGAAACAACTGTTACAAACCGCATAGCAAGGCAGATCGAAGCCGCTACCGGCTTTGAGTCAAGGACGGTAGTCCCCGGTCATATATTAAGAGGCGGTTCGCCCTCGGCATACGACAGAGTGCTCGCAACAAAGTTCGGTGCAAGAGCCGCAATGCTTATAAAGCAGGAAAAATACGGCTACACGGTCGCAAAAATCGGCAGCAAGATAACCGAAAATAAGCTGTCGGACGTTACAATGAAGACAAAGTTCGTCCCCGAAAACGATGAGCTTGTTATCACCGGTAAAAGCATCGGTGTATCCTTTGGCGACTGAAAGCAACGCCTTCGCTTATTTATGGTATCAGTTATCGGCAGGATTGCGACACAGCTAAATTAAGCGATAACATAGTCCTGTATAATCGCTTAACAGATTTGATCATATTGCAGAAATGCCCCCAACATAAAGCTTGGGGGCATTTAGTATATAATTTTCACTCTGTCATAAACAGCTTAGCCGCGCCGCCGAATATTTCCCGGGAAAGCTCGGCGCTCATATCGGGGTTATCCGCCTTTATCTTTTCACAGCGCTCAATATAACCGACAATATCTACATTGCAATGTGTCTTTGCGTTGTCACCCGAAAGTATCTTATCAACAGCCCTTGAGGCTTCTTTGTAGAAATCGCTCTCAAGCATACGTTCGGATATATCGGTGTTTTTATCGCCGCAAACAGGCATATAGCTGCTTTCATAATCAATAACAAAGCAACCTGTAAGATTTACGAACAGCTCTTCACAGAATGCCGTAAGGCTGTTCTTTTCTTCAATGTACGGTGTATCCTCAAACGGTCTTATCCTGCCCGACATATCAATGCGGTTAAGCGAATAACGCGTCTTTCTGAGGATTATCTTACTGCCGTATCTTTCGGTCACTGTTTTAGCAAAGCCCTTTACCGCTTTTTCGATATAACCCTTATCAAAGTCGTCAAGATACGGAGCGAAGCTCTCATCATCGGTCATAAACGCTCTGTACGCCATAGAACCGTACAAGCCGTCAATTGCGGCAATATACGTTTTATTATGTTTTATAAGCTCCTTATCGGCATCGGAGAAATCGACAAGAAGCCAGTCGGCGCACTCCTGCGCAAAATATGAACGTGTAAGCTCTTTGAACACATCGGACTTGCTGTCAACAAAGCTGAGATCTGCATCGGCTTTCTGCTCACATACCGTAAGCGGAGAAAATCCGCTTATGCAGTCCTTGATAACCGCCTTGTCGCACAGTGAAAGCAGCGTCTTACTGTCAGCTCTGCCGAACGTATCAAAAGTAAACGGTCTGTTCTTTTTGTAATACTCCGACACAAGTGTTTCCACAGCGCTCTTGTCCGCGCCTGACAGCCACAGCCTTGCACACTTGAGATAGAACTCTATACCGTGCTTATCAAGCACACAGTCAGCTATTATGCCGTTTTTACGGAAAAACGCCGCCAGCATACCGGCAAGGTCATCTGCGGCATACAGCCCCAGCCTTATAACCTCGTCAATGTTCGGGTTTGTCACATCTCCCTTGCGTATAGCGAAAACTGCGTCAAACACATTTTTAAGCGTTACATTTCTGCCGAAATCATATCTTGCCTTTATCTCGGCAAATGAAATAAATCCGCTGTCCTTGAGCGTTAATATATCCCTGAACTCGGCACAGATGAAATCACGGCTCAGCCGGCTTATAAATGTGTCAACAGCATTATTTTGCACAAAGAAGAACTTATCACAGCCGCTAGACTTTATAACATCGATATTCTCCGCTATCTCTGTAAGCCATATTTCAGGGTCATACGACATGGAGTTCACAAAAACACCCTTTTTGCCCGAGCAGATATTCTTAGCAATAAGTGAAATATTACTGCGGAATAACTCGTCACGGCAAACGGCATAGCTTCTGCCGCGCTTGTTGATAACACCCGGGTAATAACGTGATATGTCGATTATCTTAGGTGAAACACGATGTATCAGATAGTTCTCCATATCAAGCAGAAGCCTGAAATCGCATGAACGGTCGGAAGAACGTATATATCTGCCGTTTACATAGTAAAGCTTGGGATCTGATACCCTGACAAGTATTATCCTGTCTGAAGCATACACTGCGGTTATGCTGTCGATAAACTTATCAAGAAGCGGCTTCCATACAGCTTCATCCTTTATATCAAGCTTTTTGAGCTTCTTTTTGTTCTCTTCGTAAAAGCGCGACTGCATAAACGCCTTACCGCCGGAGTACAGCACTCCGTCAAGCTGATACACAGGCGTTGCCGCCGCATAATAAAGATCCATTATTATGCAGTCCGACTTATTATCCGAGAGATACTCGTCATATCCCTTTGAAAGATTGTAATACAGCGGTACTACACCGTCACGGAAGTATTTTTCATCTATATCCGAGTGCTTACCGTTCATAGTAAGCTGAGATATGAACAGGTGCGAACGATCGGTTTCAACATCTTCATCACCCTTGAAAAGCTCCGATATAAGCGCAGAGCCTAACAGAGCGAAAGACTGCTGCTCAGGCTTTACCGCATAACGCGCAAGATCGATCTTACTGCCGAGAGCGTTTGCTATCTGCTTTTTGAACGAATCATATGCCGAAAGTCCGAAATAGTGCATATTATCGTCTGTCAGAAGCACAGCACGGTGCTCTGCTCCGTAATCCTTGAACGCATACGGGATATATCCCGAAAGATCATTGTGTACCTTGCCGCTTACGGCATCACGCCTCAGTCTTACGCACAGGAGCGCACCTATCTTTTCGAACCTTGTTACATAATCGGCAGGAATAAGCGAACCGAGCGAATATGCAACAGGCACTTTTCTGCCGTCTGTGCATTCTATAACATCATACTCGGCAATTGCATTAAGTCCGTTGCCGACAATAAAATCAACACCGCTTTCAGCCGCTTTTTTCGCCGCATTGCGCCATTTCGGCTTTACAACAGGAGTGTGGCGTTCATTCCACGAGCAGAAAAGGAATATGTACTCTGCTCCGCTTTTCATGAGCTTTTGCACATACTGCGAAACATCTTTATTTACCGTTGCAGAAATAAATCCGACGTTTATATTATTGATATCGACTACAGAATACTTCACGCCGCCGAGCGTACAGTCGCTCTCTGTTATAACCGTCAGCGGATATTTTTCGAGCGACTGCGGTGCACGCTGAAGAAGACCCGCGTTGACTGCAAGCGCGTCTATTCCGCTTTTGCACACCGCGTCTGCAACAGAGGACGGACAGTTTACACTTCTGCTGTCCTCAAACGCATACGCTTTTTTATCGTTAAGATCCGTGTCAAGCATGGCAACGGAAAAATCAAACGAACCGAATATTCCGCCGAGCGAAGAAAACGCCTCGTCAAAGACAGGCATACCCGATGCCGCATTCTTCTGCATATCCGCCGCAACGGTTATATCTCCGCCGATCATTATGGTGCATTTGTGATGACCGTTGCACAGCTTTCCGTCACTGCCCGCAAAGCGCCTGTTATTGTAAACGCCTGCGCTCTTTTTCACTGCCGAGTGATCAAGCCGGAGCGCTTTTACACCCTTTGTTTTCGGAATAACAGCCACAGTGGGCGTGCAGGAAACGCTCAGCTTTTCCTCGTGCTCTATCATAACAAAGCTGCGTACCGAGAACGAAACCTTGCCGCTCTTTGTAAAATTCTCAAGTCGGCAGGAGGTTTCTCCGCTGTAGCAGACAAAGGTATATTTCCCGCTTTCGTTTGCGTCAGCATATATCTTGTATCCGTCGCACTGCGAATTGTATCGCCACGACAAGGTGCATATGCCGTCAGAGCCGACTACCGCAGTCAGCCTGCGCGGTGTTTCAAGAGGACACGCCGCAACTATTTCCGACTCGCCGAAGAAATTATCCGGACCGTCCGCTATCCTGAACGCCTTTACCTTATATCTGAGCGGCAGACCGTTAGTGCGTTTTTTTATGACCGCTCTCGGTTCTTTAACATTCATCACTCCTGTGAAGTGATTTTTTCCGAGCGGTGACGAAAACACACGGTAGCCGTCCGCATATCCTATCTTATCCCATATCAGCTCGACAACACCCTCGCCCGTCTTTACGGTAACAGGGAATTTCGGCTGTTGTTCACGCAACTGCTTAAAATTCATAAGCTTTACCTCTCATAGGGTCATATATTGCTGAGTATCCAGTTTACAAACGATGCACGCTCGCTGTCCGCATCGGTATCATTCTGCGCCGTTTTCGGCTTGTCGGTGATTTCCTTATAATATTCATCGAGCTTGTCAAAGCTCCTGTAGAAATTATAGTAACCTCCGATATAGTGCTGAACGTCATCTATTCTTATTCTGTAGCTGTCATGGCGCACGCAGAATGTATACGCAACTGTTGACGGCACTTTCATATACATTGCGGTTTCGGGGTACAGATAACCGCCGAGCATATAGTGTGCACGTCTGTAGATGGTGCGTATGAACGCTTCAAAGTTGAACTTCTGCATATATGACGCATATATCTTCTTTTCCTTTATACGCTCATAAAGGCTGAATGCCGCCATAAGAAGTTCAAGGAATGTATGGAATGTCGTATCCTGATTAAAGATCTTGCTGAGATTATCGTTTGCGTTTTTAAGTCCGAAGTTGAGATAACGCTCTTTCGGCTCGTAAATTGTAACCTCGTTTACCGCATACGCTATCCAGTGGTCGCAAAAGCGTGTATAATCGTTTTTGATAAAGTAATCAAGCGTCTTCTCCGCCGCGTCAAGATAACGTCTGTCTTGTGTCACGCTGTAGGCTCTTGCAAGCGCAAATGTAGCCTCACCGTCATAGTACACTATCCTGTCGCGCTCCTTACGTTCAAACCCCGGGAATGACAGAACGTGATAATAACTGCCGTCTGCTTCCTGCATATCGAGTATGGAATTTGCAAGCTGTGCTATCAATTTGTCGTATTTATTACTGCCGAATACAGCACCATAGGTAGACAGCGTTACTATCGCTATCGCATTGCCGCCGAGCTTTATCTCGTCCGCTTTGCGCTCAACAAGATAAGCGTGTTCACTGTCTGAATATTCTATGCTCTGCAAAAGAAAGTCTATCGTGCTGTCAATCTTCGGTATAAGCTTCTCGTCCTTCGTAGTATCATACTGCATTATAAGACTCCAGATAGTACCGGAGTGACGCAGAATGTTATATGTAACAAAGTGAAAATCGTTGACGGGATTTACACCGTAGTCAAATTGTCCGTTATCCTTGACTGCGTTTGCAAGATAAACAGATGATGTTTCTATTACCTGTCTGATATCGTCTTTTGTAAGCTCGCCGATTATTCTTCTGCCGTAGTTTTCTTCATCGGGATAAAGCTTGTACAGCTTTTTGTTCTCATCGCAGATATATCCCACCGTTGTAAATTCAATAAGGGTATCGGGAATTGCGGAAAGCTCTGTGCCGCGTTCACCGAGATACCGCTTTATCTTTTCGTCACTGAGCGTTCCGAGCTTGTAGTTTATAAGCCCGCAACAGTTGAGCTGTGCCTCGAGCAGAGCCGTTTCAAAACCTGTATCAAAGCTTACGCCTTTCTTGAAAAAATACTCTCTCGCGCTTCTTATCTCTTCGGTATATTCCGCACGGCTGATTATCTTACTGCTGTTTACGCAGTCGACCTTCACCCACAGCGGGTCAATGTCATTTTCCGCAACAAAGCTCTCGGCTTTTTTCATTGCGGCATCGAACGCCGATACAAACCCGGCACCGCAGGCACTGAACACCATAGCGGAAAAACTGCCGTCCGTAACCGATACAAAAACTACATCATTGCGAAAAAGCGAACCGCGCTTATAATTTCCGAGCGAGCTGTCAAGGTAAGGATCGCCGAGAATAAAGCTTTTGAGCAGTCTTTTCTTGGCTCTGAACAGCTTGATATTTGTACTTATAGGGGTAGATGCACTCATTGGCTTTTCCTCCCTGAAATAAACGTTTACATTTAAATAAAGTATATCATATCACACAAAAAATGTCAAACAATTTTGTTGACCTCAGGACAGATTATGAGTATAATAATAGACATAAAACCAAAGGAAGTAACAATATGGATAAATACAAAAAATTTGCAGAAGACAGAAAAGATGATATCATTTCACTTTTATCAAAGCTTGTTGCGATACCCAGCGTTATGGGAGAGGAAAAGCCCGGATATCCTTTCGGAGAAGCACCAGCAAAAGCGCTTGAAACAATGCTTGACGCGGCAAAAGCTCTCGGCTTTGCGGTAAATAACGTTGATAACTGTTACGGTACGGCAGACTATCTGCCCGACGGCGTGAGCACTCCCGGGCTTGCAATTCTTTGCCACCTTGATGTAGTGCCCGAGGGTAAGGGCTGGACATATGAGCCTTTCGCCTGCACCGAAAAGGACGGCATTCTTTACGGCAGAGGTGTAACAGACGATAAAGGACCTGCCGTATCGGCGCTCTATGCACTGTACAGTGTAAAACAGCTCGGAGCAAAGCTCTCAAAGGGAGTAAGACTGATATTCGGAACAAATGAGGAAAACGGCTCGGCGGATATTGAGCATTATCTTAAAAACGATAAAATGCCGCCGATGGTCTTCACTCCGGACGCGTCATATCCGCTTATAAACTGTGAAAAAGGTATGGCGCGGATAAAATACAGTGCCGATATGGTTAATACCGATATTATCTCAATATGCGGCGGACAGGTCATAAACGCCGTCCCCGCCGAATGCTGTGCCGTTGTGTCAGGTAAGCACAAGGATAAAATTTGTTCATATATGGGCGGTAATAAGAACGATTGCACTTTCGGCATAGAAAATGACAGTGACAATATAACGATTATCTGCAAGGGCGAATCAGCACACGCGTCAACTCCCGAAAAAGGCAGAAACGCCATAACTGCTATGCTTGAAATGCTTGTATCGCTTGAGCTTGGCGGCAACACGAAAAAGCTGTTATCGGATATTCTGAGGCTCTACCCTTACGGCGAAACCGACGGTACTTCGCTCGGTATTTCGTGCAGTGATGAATCCGGTGCGCTGACGTGTGTACTAAGTCTTATCAATGCGGAAAACGGCGCGCTTACATTCAGCACCGACACAAGATTTCCTATAAGCATGACTGCCGCTCAGCTGAAGGAAAAAGCCACGGCGGCTCTTTCGGGTACTGATATGATCATCTCTGACTTTATGGGAACAAACGCACATTACGCTTCTCCCGACAGCTTCCTTGTCAAAACGCTTCTCAGTGTGTATGAGGAACAGACAGGCGAAAAAGGCGAATGTATTGCTATCGGCGGCGGAACATACGTCCACGGGATCGAGGGCGGCGTTGCGTTCGGCGTTGAGCACCCCGACACCGATTACAGGATACACGGTGCCGATGAATTTGTGCCGATAAGTGAGCTGATTGACAATACGGCTATGTTTGCAAATGCCATAGAAAAACTCTGCAAGTAATTTTACGCCCGCCCTCTTCATAGAATGTACAAACTATGAAAGGGCGGGCGTATTATGTGCGGACTGATATTCAAAAAGAAAACCAAAGATCATAATTTCAGCGAAGCGGAGGAAATGCGCTCGCGGCTTGACTATCTGCAAAGCCGTCTTGAAAAAACAAGACAGCTGTTTGATATTGAAACCGAGCCTGAAAAGATCGAAGCGATCGTGTACGAGGAAAAAGCTATCCTGATACGGATAGACCACCTTATCAAAAACGCCAAACGGCGCAATATCACAATAAATTATTCGGACAGAACCGACAGGATCTGACCGCTCCACTCTGCTGTCAGCCTTTCAAGGCTGTATGACGCATTTGCGGGGCTTGTAGACGGTAGCTTCACCGCTTCTATCCCGACTGTGTCACGGCAATAGCGCTTGTACATATTATACGATGTAGCACCGTTTGCGAATATGCTTGTTATTGCCGTTTCGGCTACAAGCCCCGCAATATCGTTAGGGACTACCGAGCGTATCGAAGCATCGGACGAGCCTGTTATTTCACACGAGCCTATAACGTCCCATACGGCTATGTTATGGCTTAAAAGCATTGCTTTTTTCTCATCTGTGGTGACAGGACATTTACAGTCGAGGACTGCGGACAGCACTTTCCAGAAACGGTTTTGCGGATGACCGTAGAAGAACTGTGCTTCCCGTGATTTCACGGACGGGAACGAACCTAATATCAGTATTTTGCTGTTTTTGTCATATACAGGCGGAATATTATGGTACTGTGTCATTCAGAATTGCTCCTTATTCGGTTGATATCCTAAGCATAGCACAAAAGCACAATTTGTGCAAGCAATATGTCGATTTAAAAAATTGCTTCATTCTGCCGATAAAAAATAAGAAAGCTATTTTTTGGCAGAAATGCATGAGGAGTATATTATGAACATTGGAACGGAATATCAATATATCGGATATGAATATAACAATTATATAAATGAAAATAACAGTAAGTCGGATATGAACAGCGGTTCATACCAATCGGTCACACCCGACAGCCAGACCAAACGTAACACAGATACATTTGTGCGCTCTACCACTGCCGATTACTCATACTCACAGTCGACATCGGGATATAAAGCGAATATCACGGTAGACCCCGAATATCTCGCCAGGACGGAAAACGACCCCGAGCTTAAAGCTAAATACCTTTCCGACATTAAAGACATAAAGCAGGCGGATATGATGTTTTCAAAGCAGCAATCGGCAAACGGTGTCAAAATCATCAGCCAGGGCTGGTATATCGACAAGAACGGCGAGATAAGCTCATGGGTGATATCAAAAACCGAAAGAGGTAATGAAAAATCATTACTGCAACGCATGAACGAAAACCTTGATAAGATAAGAACCAAGAAAGCAAAGAAGAAAATTGAGGAGGAAAAGCGTAAGATCGCCATACAGAAAAGGAAAATCGAGAACGAAAAGAGGTTGCTTGCTCTTAAGAAAAAGAAGAAGGTCGGCGCTATGGGAAAAATGTTCTGCAGTTACGCATAAACACACGCTTTTCCGCCGATAATCAATATTGAAACGGTAAACGAGCCACAGCGTAAAAATGCAAGAAAACGAATAAAAACCGCCGAAATCACTACTTATTTGCATCACACAAAAATAAAGTGAAATTGCAAGCGAGAAACAGAGAGAAACAGCGAAATTTAAAGAGATTTAAAGAGAAATAGATATATATTTAGATTTTGGTGCAAAAATCGTTTGACAAACGGTTCGCATTTGACTATAATATAGAACGTTGTGAAAATAATCAAACGAGGTAACCCCTCAAGAGTAATTGAAAGGAAAGAATCAGAATGTCAACATTTATGCCTAAAGCTGAAACAGTTGAACGTAAGTGGTATATTCTCGACGCAGCAGGAAAGCCCCTCGGCCGTGTTGCTGCAAAGGCTGCTCACATTCTCCGCGGTAAGCACAAGCCCACATACGCACCTCACTGCGACTGTGGCGATCATGTAATCGTAATTAACTGCGCAAAGGCAGTTTTAACAGGCAAGAAGCTTGAGAACAAGTACTACAGATGGCACACCGGCTACATCGGCGGTCTTAAGGAAGTACAGTACAGCAAGCTCATGAGCGAAAAGCCCGAAAAGGCTATGCAGCTCGCTATCGAGGGTATGCTCCCCAACAACACACTCGGTAGAAAAGCCGCTACAAGAATGCGTCTTTATGCAGGCGCTGAGCACAAGAACGGCGCTCAGAAGCCCGAAGAATTCAAATATTAAGGAGGGATAAAAATGTACGAATCAAAGCCTTATTACTACGGAACAGGTAGAAGAAAGCACTCAGTTGCCAGAGTACGTGTTTATCCCGGCAGCGGTGTTATCACAGTTAACGGTCGCGGCATCGACGACTATTTCGGTCTTGAAACATTAAAGCTCATCGTTCGTCAGCCTCTCGCTCTGACAGGCACAACTGAGAAGTTCGATATCGTTTGCACAGTTGCAGGCGGCGGTGTTACAGGTCAGGCAGGCGCTATCCGCCACGGTCTTTCAAGAGCTTTACTTCAGTACAGTGACGAGCTCCGTCCCGTACTCAAGAAGGCAGGCTTCTTAACTCGTGACCCCAGAATGAAGGAAAGAAAGAAGTACGGCTTAAAGGCTGCACGTCGCGCTCCCCAGTTCTCAAAGAGATAATCTCAGCCCTATACGTCGGATTTCATCGGGCGTGGGCTTTCGGATTTGCTCGTGTTTGTTACGAGGACAATATATGATAATAACCCTCTCTGAGAGTATCAGAGAGGGTTTAATTTATGCTCTGTAATAGATGCCATAGAGCCCAAACAACTGAAAACTCCAACCAAAACAACATAGCCCCTGTTGCAACTCTGCAACAGGGGCTATATAATCATTGTAACAAGTACTGAAAGCTCCGACACATAAACGATGTATCAGCATCATATTACTGACAGAAGCGCTAAGTAGGTTATACTCTACAAGTCTGTCACATCAGGTTTATTACTTCACTGAGAATTTATACACAGTAGTAAAGTTGTACTGCTCCCCTGCCTTATACACGCAAGTGGGCTTGAACTGCGGTTTGTTTGGTGAGTCGGGGCAGAACTGGCTTTCAAGACAGAAGCCCTGATTTTTGAACATTTCCTTGCCGCCCTTGCCTGTTTCGCCGCCGAGGCCGCCGCTTATATAGAACTGGATAGCGGGCATATCGGTATAGGTTGTCATTACTCTGCCTGTCTTATCGGAATATACCTCTGCGGCTTTTCTCATTTCCTTGGTTTCGCCTAAAACATAGTTATGATCATAACCGCCCGGGAGCTTGCCGCTGTCAATGTCCTCGCCTATTCTCTTTGGCGATGTGAAGTCAAACGGTGTACCCTTTACGCTTGCTATCTCGCCTGTAGGGATAAGCACAGGGCTTACGGGTGTGTACTTATCAGCAAATATCTGTGCAATGTGATCCTTGATATTGCCTGCATCTGTGCCGTTTAAGTTAAAGTATGAGTGATTTGTGAAGTTCATTACCGTGTCTTTATCGCTCACTGCGTTATAGCATATCTCTATGGAGTCGCCTGTCAGAGTATACTTAACATCAAGCGTCAAAGTGCCCGGGAAGCCCTCTTCGCCGTCAACACTTGTGTATGAGAATACTACATAAGGAGCGCCGTCCTCGCCGTAATCCTTAACGTCCCATACCTTCTTATTGAAGCCGATATTGCCGCCGTGGAGCGTGTTGCCGTTGTCATTCTTTGCAAGAGTGTATTCCTTACCGTTAAGCGTGAACTTAGCGCCGCCGATACGATTTGCATATCTGCCAACCAGCGCACCCTGACTGCTTGTTCCGGCAACATAACCGTCAAGTGTATCATAGCCAAGCAAAACATCGCCCTTGTTGCCGTCCTTATCGGGTACTATCAGCTTTACAAGCGAGCCTGCGTAATTTGTGATCTCGGCTTTCATATTGCCGTTTTCAAGTGTGAATAAGTAGCAGTCCTTTCCGTCGTGACTGCCCCAGAGTTTCTTTTCAATGCTCATAACATTTACCGTCCAAATTAAATTTGCGGTATCAGCCGCTGTTTTAATTTTATCATATCAATTGCTAAATGTAAACCCATTTGTTGCATTTAAAATGCTAATGACTTATTTCTTTTTGGCAAAAGCCTCTTTAACTACTCTTATCACCTGTATCAGGAATGTAGGTGCAAAACCCAGAAGCAGTGATATTCCGAAATTTCCCGCATTCATGATCTGAGTGCCGAACAAGTCTGAAACTCCGGGAATGAATACCGCAAGACATAAAAGAACTATACCTGCAAAGAACGCTAACAGCGAGAACTTATTGGTAGTAATTCCAAGGCTGAAAAGCGACTTATCTCCGCGGCAATTAAAGCCGTGGAAAAGCCTAGCAACACAAAGCGTAGTAAACGCCATAGCGCACGCAAGTCCCGCAGATACAGCAGAGCCGATGAAATATGCCGACATAACAGCGAGAGCTATAAGCACGCCGCCGGCAACAATACGCAGTGACATAGCCTTTGTAAGAAATGATGATTTGCTGTCGCGCGGCTTTTGTGAAAGCAATGAACGATCGGCTTTTTCTGTGCTGATCGCAATTGCGGGGAGTGAGTCCGTGAGGAGATTTATAAACAGTAGCTGTACCGCGGTAAACGGTGCGGGAAGTCCGGGCACTGCCGTACAAAGCACAGCGATTATAGCCGCAAGATTACCCGAGAGCAGGAACTTCACGGCATTTTTGATGTTGGCATAGATCGCTCTGCCGTTTGCTACAGATTTAATTATAGTAGCAAAATTGTCATCGGTGAGTATCATTGAAGCGGCATCTTTAGAAACCTGCGTTCCTGTAATGCCCATAGCAACACCGACATCTGCTTTTTTCAGTGCGGGAGCATCATTCACGCCGTCACCGGTCATGGCAACTATCTTACCCTTGCTCTGCCAACGGTCTACTATCCTTATCTTGTTGTCAGGGGAAACACGCGCATATACGGACACCTTATCGATTATACCGTCCAGCTCTTCGTCCGACATTCTGTCAAGCTCCGTGCCGTCAAGACTGATATCTCCGTCACGCATTATGCCGATTTCCCTTGCTATCGCACTTGCTGTCACTTTGTGGTCACCGGTTATCATTACGGGTTTTATTCCCGCTCTTATGCAATCCGCAACCGCCGCCTTGCTCTCGGGGCGCGGCGGGTCGGTCATAGCCGCAAGTCCTATGAATATATAGTTGTCTTCCGTATCAAAAGCGTCTTTACCGATAACCTTATATGCAAATGCAAGCACCCTCATACCAAGACCCGAAAAACGTTCGTTAGCAACAGAGATTCTCACCTTATCGCTTTCGGTTATCGGACGAATTACACCGTTGTCGCAAATTGAAACAAGACGCGGCAGTAGATTATCTGTTGCGCCTTTTGTGAACATTGTACGTCTTCCGTCAAGCATATGGCAGGTGCTCATAAGCTTTCTGTCACTGTCGAACGGTATTTCGGATATTCGGGGATACTCTGTTCTTATACGCTCATATTCTGTACTGCCGATATAATCCGAAAGCGCCGTTTCTGTAGGATCACCGATCACTTTGCCGTCTGAATACACAGCGTCATTACATAGCGCCATAGCGTATTTTAGCATTGTTATATCATTATCACTGCACGCTATGTCGGCATTTTCCTGTCTGCCGCAAAGATATACCTGTCTTACAGTCATTCTGTTCTGTGTCAATGTACCTGTCTTATCACTGCATATAACCGATACACAACCCAAACCCTCGACTGCTTTAAGGTCTTTTATAACAGCGTTCTGTTCTGCCATCTTTCTTGTGCCGATCGCAAGTGCTATTGTTACTATGGAGCTTAACGCTTCCGGGATCGCCGCTACCGCAAGAGCTACCGCAAACATCAACGAATCAAGTACGGGAGTGCCTCTGACGATATAGAGGATCATAACTATAAGGCTCAGTACAGGGATAACTATTGAAAGCTGCTTTGAGAACTTGTCAAGACTGCGCTGTAACGGTGTTTTCTTGCGCTCTGCGGTATTGATAAGCCCTGCTATCTTGCCAAGCTCTGTAGCCATTCCTGTTGCAGTTACGGCGAGCATTCCCCTGCCCGCAGTAACAAGCGACCCTGTGTAAACCATATTCTTTCTGTCGCCGAGCGGTATGCTGTCACCTGTCAGCATTTCGGTAAACTTTTCTATGCCGTTGCTTTCTCCCGTAAGTGAGCTTTCATTCACCTGAAGAGATGCGGCTGAGATCACTCTACCGTCAGCGGGAACGATATCGCCCTGCTCAATGATAACAATATCGCCTACGGTTATATCCGCCGCATCTATAACGCGGACATTACCGTCACGCATGACCTTAGCAGTCGGGGAGGACATAGACTTCAGTGCTTCAAGCGACTTTTCCGCTTTAAAATGCTGGATAGTTCCGAGCACGGCATTCATAGTGATAACGCAGATAATTACTATTGCACTTTCAAGATTGCCTGTGAAAACGGATATCAGCGCCGATACGATCAGAATTATAACAAGTAAATCGGCAAACTGCTCTGCAAACACCCGCAGTACACCTTTTTTCTTCTTTTCCGCTATCTCATTTCTGCCGTATCTGCCTTGCCTTTCGACGGCTTCCTTGCTTGTCAGCCCGTCCGTGCTTGTTTCAAGCTCTGAGAGGACTTTTTCTGCTTCTTCATTGTAGTAATTCATAATACCTTTCCTTTCTCATTTGCGGAAAGGCATAAAAAAACAGACCTCTGCCGCAAAAATTTGCGACAAAAGTCTTGTCATAAGCTTATACTCAGTACGGTACGGATTTCTTCAGCTGTGCGCTTTAAAAATCGTACTGACGACACCGTACAGGGATCTGTATGATCCCCCGACTACTCCCTTTTATCATAACCGTATTGTAACACAATTTTTTACATCTGTCAATAAGAATAACGCAAATTTACTCAAAATTTTTCGACATGGCGGATAATGTCACTTATACAGTTCATCAATAAGATGCTCTGTAGCTGTCATATCATTATCGGTCGGGTTTTCATCATCATAACGCACCTTGTTATAGCTGCCGGACAAATCACCTATGCTCTCTGTGCCGTGATACAGCTTATCGGATACGCTTCTTTGCTGTTCTACCGTCATAGCGGAAATATTGTCGGTACTGCGCTCGGCAAGCCACATTATATACAGCCTGTAGCCAAGCCTGAACTTTTCGGTTTTATCTTTAGTTTTGCGGTATTTCTTAAGGCAGTCCTTTTTCGTTTCTCTGACTATCTTTTCCTGCTTGACATCAAGCGCTTCGTAGCTGTCTTTATAGTCCTCGTACTCGTTTATCGTACTGTCATCGGCAGAATATTTGCCGAAAATGCGTTTTGCAGTCTTTTTGATAAACTCCCATATTTTCTTTCTGAACACTATAAGCAGAACGATTGCCGCCACGATTATAATATATGCAAATATATCCTTAGTGCTCTGCTGTGCCTGTACAAAATCAATTTCGGGTATCTTCGCATCATCGCCGGTTATCGGGTCGGTCTGCTGAAAGCGTATATTGAAAATCAGTGCATCGATTATTTTCAATGTCATCTGCACAAGCCATGTAAGCCCCGCCGCCACATAGTCCTTTAAAAGCAATGCCGCAAGGATTATGCCGCCGACTATGCCTATAAGCTTCGCGTTATATAGCTTAAGCCCCTTAGGCACTATAAGGTTTGTGTTTCTTCTCCTGTCGATCTGTGACTGAATATTCGACTGATTTATCAGCAGTACGGTAAGCAGAGCCATTACCACAAGCAGTACCGATATCTTTGTTTTTGAGTCGCTTAGATATGCTTTATCCTCCGCCATAGCGCTACAGAAGATATAGCAAAAGAATGTTTCGACAATGTATATCCCAAGCCAGACAGGTGTAAACACTTCATCAAAGGCGTTTTTTCTAAGGCTCAGTCCAAGCAGATACCATACTATAACAGACGGCATAAGTCCAAGACACAGCGAAAACACAATAAAGCCGTTTTCGCCGAGTGAGTTATTGATAGCCATTGAAACCGCAGGGACTGCTACAGTAAAGATAATTCCGATAAATACAGTCATCGCATTTACGGCGAATATTGCTTTCGGCTTGTGTCGGCTCAACTTAAACGACATAAGACAATAACCTGCTCCCGCTGTAATTCCCGCAACAGTATAATAAAGTAAATAGTGCCACAGTGTAAATCCGCCGAATGCGCTTACTTCAAATACAAACAGCATAGGAAGAGGCAGAAGTAGCATCGCCAGGGCGGCAACACATTTCATTATAAAATTCTTTTTCACTGTGCACCCTCCCCATGATCCGCATTGAACGTATACGAAAATTTCTTCGCGTGCAGATACTGACCGTCCGAGCTCTCAGGGATATTTCCTGTCGTATAGAACACAGTGCTTATATCCGAAGCACTGAGCTTATCGGCAAAGGCTGTCATTTCATCGTCGATATACGGGGTCAGTATAAACACATCGGTAAAGCTGCCGTAAGTAAGAGCGTTCAGAAATTTTGAAAATTCAAAGGTACAACTGTCGGGGAGCTGTGCAAGCATTCTGAGAGTGCCCTCGCACTGCTCGCTTGTTCTTATAAAGCCGGACGCAGTACCTCCAGCCTTACCGCCGTTTGTGGCAAATGCGCAGCTGCAGCCGCTGTCAACGCTATCCCACATAAGCTTTACCGCAAGCTTGATGAACGTTTCGGTATCCCTGATATCGGCTGAAGCGACAGGAACAACGCCTTTTCTTTGCATATTGATAACAATAAGCGAATTTCTTGATGTGGTGAACTCGTTGTTCATAGCCATAAGCTTACCTGTTATAGCGGTGTACTTCCAGTTTATGCGGTTGAGCGGTTCTCTGCCTGTGTACTCCTTTGAGCCTGCTATCATAAACGGATCTTCGTTAATAAATCGCCTTACAAGTATCTCGCCTATCGGTTCGTTGAATGATAACACAGCGTCTTCTCCGTCGGACGCTGTAGGGAGTACAGTTATACTGATACCGACCTTTATGCTGTTCGATACTCTTACAAGCCCGAGCATATCGGTTGCGGTAACTACCGTATCATCAAATGAAAACACGCCTCTTTTAAGGCACTTTATTCTTCTGACACGCGTGCACTTACTGCGCGGCTTTAACGAAAAGACTCCGGGGATGAATGTATTGTCGCCGCCGCTTGTCTGCGCCGCAGAGTCCTTTCTGCTGAATGCAAGCCAACGTGAAGCGGAAAGCTCTGTCTTGATCCAGGGCAATGCGACAAAGCGTCGGTTTTCAACGACCTCAGTCAGTTCAAGGGTATCGCCCTCATAGACCTCGGTCTTGTTTACCGACGCACTGTAATATATTCCTTTAAGTGCGTATTTTCCGAAAATAAGCACCTCAGCGGCAATAACTGCCGCAATCACTACAAGAATTGCTGCAAGCTCCATTATATCTGCTCCGTAGGAACGGGAATATCCTTTATCATCTTATCAAGAATATCATGTTTTGCACTGTCGGGATCTCTCATGACCGTACTTCTGCAAATTATCCTGTGCGCACATACGAACGGTACTACCGCCTTTACATCGTCGGGTGTAACAAACTCTCTGCCGCGCAGTGCCGCTCTTGCCTGCGACATATTTTTCAGTGCGATAAGACCTCTCGTACTAAGTCCGAGCTTAATTTCACCGTTATGACGGCTGGCATAGCCGATATCGGCTATATAGCCCCTTACAGCCTCATTTACCTTGATATTCTCTACTCTGTTCATCATTTCAAGAAGCTCCGATTTATCGGTTACAGCCGTGAGCGACTCTACGGGGTGAACAGCTCTTGAGTTATCAAGTATCTCCATCTCTGACTTTCTGTCGGAATAGCCTATCGACAGCTTTATCATAAAGCGGTCAAGCTGTGCCTCGGGAAGAGGATAAGTGCCGGCGGTTTCAACAGGATTTTGCGTTGCAAGGACTATAAACGGCTTGTCAATAAAGAAAAATTCGCCGTCTATAGTAGCCTGCTTTTCTTCCATACACTGAAGCAAGGCTGACTGTGTTCTCGGAGTTGCGCGGTTTATCTCGTCCGCAAGAAGAATATTTGTAAATATAGGTCCTGCACGGAACACAAACTCCTGCTCTTTCATATTGAAAAAGTGGATGCCGGTAATATCTGACGGCAACAGGTCGGGGGTAAACTGTATTCTTGAAAACCCTGCGTCAATGCTTTTGGCAAGCGCCTTTGCAAGCACAGTCTTACCTGTTCCCGGAACATCGTCAAGCAGAACGTGTCCGCCGCATAAAAGCGCCATTATAACAAGGTCGATCTTATCGTCCTTGCCTTTAATGATTTTTGATATGTTGCCGCTAAGCTTAACCGCATATTCCTGAACCGTCATATCTGTTCCTTCCGTTTATACAAGACTGGGTGAATAATATTTATCGTAGTTCACAAGCTCATCAAGAAGCTGAGGGAGTTTCTCTTCTATATCCTCGTCCTTGAACTGGCAGGTTCCTACCGCTCTGTGACCTCCGCCGCCGTATTTCAGCATAAGCGAACCTACGTCCACATTGCTTGTACGGTTGAGTATCGAGTAGCCTACCGCCACAGAACAGCCCTTGCCGCCCTTGCCGTTGACTATCCATGCAGAAATGTTCTGGTGAGGATAAAGGCTGTATATCATAAATCTGTTGCCTGTGTAGATGGGGTCTACATTACGCATATCGGATATGATAACGTCACCCTCTACTCTTGTATGCTCAGCCACCATCTTCTTGAAAAGTTCTGTCTGCTCATTGTACAGCTTTATTCTTTCCTGGATATCGGGGAGCGCAAGTATCTCTTCTGTAGACATAGTTGCACAGCATACAAGCAGTTTCTCCATAAGCTGATAGTTGCTTATAGTGAAGTTTCTGAAACGTCCCAGGCCTGTACGGGGATCCATAAGGAAGCCTATAAGTATCCAACCTGTGGGGTTAAGTATTTCATCTGCCGTCAGATGCCCGCTGTCTACCTTGTCAACTGCAAGCATAAGGTCATCGAAATTCGGGAAACGCTCCTTACCGCCGTAATATTCATAGATAATTCTTGCGGCACTGGGAGCTATTCTGCTCTCGCCCTTGTAGTGACCCTTTATCTTGAGTCTTTCTTCTTCGCTGGAGTGGTGGTCAAACCACAATCCGCAACCCGGAGCGAACGGAACGTTTGCAAGTACATCGTTTTCGGTGACAGGCACAAGTCCGTCCTGAATGTCCTTGGGGTGGGCAAACGTCCAGCTGTCGATAACCTTTGCCTCAAGCAGTAATGCGCCGCAGGCAAGTCCGTCAAAATCAGATCTTGTAATAAGTCTCATATTATATTTCCTTTCTGCTTTGCAGATTTTACTTCTGTCCTTATTATAGCAGATATCGCTTAACTTTACAACAATTATGTTTTCTTAACTGTCAAAGGGTGACCTTTAACCACATACGCTTTACCTTACCTGCATTTGCAAGCACAAGCTCATAAAGCTTCTTAGTATACGCGTAAACCTCTGCGCGTTCTTCTTCGGAAATGTCGCCCGCCGAGAACTCAGCCTTTTCGATTATTTTCATTACATCAACAAGGCTTATATCCATTCCGAGAGCATTCAGGCTTTCATCGGCGCGCAGAGCAAACTCCCCGGGAAGCTCCGTACCCTCGGGTGCAATGTCCGTAACGTTAAACAGCTTCATAACAAAGCCGTACATATTCTTTACTGCTCTCACAGTGTCCTTGGACTTGCGGAAAGAGCGCATACGCTTTTCGTTTTTGCGCTTGACAGAGTTTATAAACATCACAGCCGCCACAGCCATCAATGCAACCGCCAGTACTGCCGCTGTAATTTTAAGCAGGATCGAAAAATCAATACCGCTGTTATTGTTATTATTGCTGTCAGTGCCGTTTGATGTACCGCTGTCGGGCGACGCGGTAACAGGAGGCGTTGTCTGAGCCGTGTCAGACGGTACAGGAGTAGTCGTTTGTGCTGTTGTAGTTGTTGTCGTGGTAGCGGGAGCAGTCGTTACCGGAGGAGTATCCGTCTGTGACGGATCTGAGCCATTTCCGAAATTACTGTTACCGCCGTATCCTGTCGGGTCAAACGGTATCCAGCCGAAGTCGTCGCTGTATACTTCTACCCATGCGTGAAGTGAATTTTCATGAATGGTCTTTTCATACAATCCGGTAGATTCGTTGAAGTTCAGCTTGCCTGTGGTAAATCCTGTGATATAACGCGCAGGTATTCCTTTTTCACGCAGAGCAAGCACCATAGTACTTGCATATAACGCGCAGTGTCCTTGCTTTGTGTTGAATAAGAAGTTACCGAGCATGGTGTTACTGCGATCCGATGTATTATCGGCAGTAAGAGAATACTGATAGTGCGTTCTCAGGTATTCGCACATTCCGTAAGCATAGAGTATTTTGTTATCAACAATGCCTGCATTGTCGCCGTCTTCGCTTTCAAACTCGGCTATAAATCTCTTTATATTGTCCTTTTCGCTCTCGGGAACAGAGGAATAAGTATCATAAACGTAACGGTCGTACTCTTTTTTGTCCTGTATGTATCTGTGTGCTTCGTCATATGAATATCCGACTGTCTGTAGCAACGATATCTTTTCATTATCATCGGAGTTATCAAGCGTTACCGCAAATAAAGCAGGGTTTATCGGCAGTGTCACATTGGATTCAAAGCTTTTCATCCAGTTTTTTCTGTCAGCTATCCTGATGACCGTATCGCCGAAGTACTTGAAATTCTCGTTGCTCATATATGAGTTGTTGTCAGGCAGGAACGGCTTGAAAACAACGTTGGTATTCTTGAGATACTCGATATTCACATTCTGTGAGCTGTACAGGAACACAGGCTCGCCGACAGAAATACCGCCTATCGCACTGATCGCCGCACGCATATCGGCGTAATCGGACATTTCATAATGAGCATCAATATATTGAAATTCATCATCAGACAGCATCCTTGCCGACAGTACACCGGACATATTCAGATAGCGTGTCATCTGAACGATCTGCTCGGGCGAAAAGCTGTCGCTTATATTATATTCACCGCTGTAGAGCTCGTTCTGCGATGTTTTCCGCTGAACGCTGGTCCAGCTCTTACCGTCAAAATCCACACCGATATCACCGACAAGGTACATACCGTTCTCGCCTGTGGACTTGATGTTAAGCACAGGGTCGTTGGCGGACTGCGGCGGCGCGTTGAGTTCTATGTTATTATTGATAAAGAAGTTATCGGACGAAAAATATCCGCTGAAAAGTCCGCTGGTATTTCCTGAGAAAACAAGGCTGAAATATTCGCCGATATCTGTAAAGAATTTTACCGTAGAATTGATAACCTCTTCGGTATCAATATAGTTCATATCCGGAAAGAGCTTCTGCGAACCGAAAGCCGCTCCGAACGTTATCAGTGCGGCAAGTATACCGCACAGGCTGTTTCTTCCGTAGCGTGACAGCTCCGACTTGGCCGTCTGCACGGGACTTTTTTTCCTTATATTCCTGCGGAACGCTTTTTCGTCATTCCCGGCATCGTTTCTTTTACTGCCGATAACAGGCACTTTTGAGTAAAAGCTGTTCGATGACGATATTGCATAAAGCCCGAAAAATGCGGTTACCGCTAGCAGGATATATGCCGAATAATCCGCGTCCTCCGAAAGAAACGCAGGAATAAACATTATACACCATGTGATGATCAGAGGCAGTGCCCTGAACTTCTTATAGCAGCAAAGCACGCATATGAAGCAGACAATGCAGGTGATCATAAGCATTGCCATATTCATTCCGCTGGTAAAATCCTGCGTCCTTGTCAGAAAGGCGTGGGAATTTACCGGCACATACTGCAATGTCGACAGCAATCTGCCGTCAAGCTGTATAAACAGATAGTCCTTGAACAGCAGACACGCTTCGTTTATTTCACTGTGAAAGAAGTAATATACCAAGCCCGCGCCCAATGCAAGAACAGGGATCGCGTAGCGCTTTTTTATAAATATGAAAACCGGCATAAACGCCGTAACGAACAGCAGTACCTGAGCAATGGCAGAGCCGAACTCAAATGGAATGTCATACATATCCATAAAGCTCATTACCGTTCCGACTGTCAGCATATAAGTCAGCATCAGTTTGACCGCTATCACGGGAAGCGGATTGACGTTCCTGCGATATGTATTGCCGACCAGAACGATCGCCTGCACGGTATCGCGGCTGTCCTTTTTTCTAGTCTTTTTTTTCAAATCAGTTCTCCGTAGTAATTTTAAATGCTGTTATTTCTTTTTATGAAGTTCAATAGCTGCATTGAGCGAACGGACGATATCGTCCTTGTCGATTTTCCACAGCTCAAATCCCGATGTTACGGATATAGCACCGGCAAGCTCCCTCTGCTCGTCCGACTCAATAGGACTGCTTACAAGAAGTATTTTGACCTGCTTATTTCTGAAAAGCTCAATTTCAGTCATTTTGCCTATAAAGTCGCGTCTTAACTGCGATGTTATAAAATAAACCGCAGATGTATCGGCTGTGAACTCGGTGCAGCTGCTTGCTATCGTTTCGGGAAGGAATGTTTCGCTCTGTCTTGGCAGCATACTCATCAGATCAAAAAGAAGCATATTCTCTTCTTCGGTCTTTACCGTATACTGCTCACACTGCCTGTCTGCCGGAGAATACCATGCATTGACACAGCTCTGCTTCATAGAAATAAGTGACAGATTGAGCGCCAGAAGCACCTCAATTATGTTGTCGGCGGCTTCGGCATTGTCATCGTCAAACGGGAAATATTCGTTCAGATCGGGAATTATCACGCAGCTTCCGCCTATGCTCCGCTCCATCTGTTTTACCATTAGCTTGTCATGCTTTGCTGACATAGCCCAGTGCACATTCTTTATCGAATCTTCGTTTCTGTATTCTCTTATACTTGCGAATGCGTTTTTATCAAGTGAAAAGCTGTTCTGCGAAAGCGTTTCGCTGTCACCGTCGCCTGTATCAACGATAGGATCGATAACGAGCTTACGCGGCAAGACTATAAACTTCTCGTATTGTTCGCATTTCTTTGTCATTCTGAACACTTTGAAAAGGTCATACATTACAAAGCTCTCCACACCCGAGCGGTATACGCCTCTGTACCTTATCGGTGAGGTAAAGCTGACCGTTATTGATGAAAACGGCGGTACGCTGACCATTATCTTCTGATATTCAAACTTTTCGCTGTTACGATACGGAAAATATCCGATAAGCATACCGGGTGAAACCGGAACTAAAAATCTGTTCGTAACAGTCACGGAAATATCGGTATTTTCAAACTTCTCTGTCGAAAGCATCCTGTATTCTATCCGCACCTTCAGCAGAAGTCTTGTCGTCAGAAGAAAAACGAATGACACTATCGGCAAAATGAAAGCTATCAGAAACAGTACCGATGTAAGCTTGCTTTTGTAAGCGAACATCAGTACCGTACTTACTATCAGAAATACCAAATAAAAGAACCTGTATCTAGCCATACAAAAGTTATCCCTTCGGCTTACTGATTATTGCCCTTGAACGGCGGTTTTACAGCCTTCATTATCTCGTTTATAACGTAATCCACTCCGATACGTTTCACCTTAGCCTCCTGGGTAAGGTGAATTCTGTGCGGAAGAACAAAGTTCACCATAAGTGCGACATCTTCGGGAGTGACATAATTGCGGCCATCCATGAATGCTATGCTCTGTGCCGCTCTCATAAGCGCTATTGAAGCACGCGGACTTGCGCCGAGCGCCGCAAACGGGTGATTTCTCGTTGCCGCAACGATATCGACAATATATTTATAAATAGCGGCATCTATATGTGTTTCTCTTACTGCGGCAATGCAGTTCTGAATGTCATCGGCACTGCAAACAGGCTCTACAGTTTCGATAGGGTCGCCGCTTTTTCTTCTGTAGAGGATCATAGCCTCATCTTCAGCCGTAGGATAGCCTACAGACAGCTTTATAAGAAAACGGTCAAGCTGAGCCTCGGGAAGAGGGTATGTACCGACATAACCGAATTCGTTTTCGGTGGCTATTACCATAAACGGCTCGGGAAGCTTGTGTGCTGTACCGTCAACCGTTACCTTTTTTTCCTCCATTGCTTCAAGCAGAGCCGACTGTGTCTTGGGAGAGGTTCTGTTTATCTCATCGGCAATGAAGATATTGCTCATTACAAGACCCTCGCGGTATTCAAAGCGCTCGCTTTCCTTATTATACATAGTGAAACCGGTTATATCCGATGCCATTACATCGGGAGTGAACTGCACCCTTCGGCAGGACAGCGAAGTAGCCTTTGCCAGTGTCATCGCAAGCGTTGTCTTACCTGTGCCGGGCACGTCCTCAATAAGCACATGACCTCCGGAAAGCAATGCGGCGATCAGCATTCTGATAACTTCTCTCTTACCGATTATTACCTTTTCTATCTGTTCAAATAATTTCGGGATAAATTCGTAATTTGTAAAACTTGTTGAAATGTTATTTTCCATATTCTATCCTTTAAACTTCTACGGGTATTTCCGTGTAAAATCGCATATCCGGGCTTTAAAAGCAAGCGGATATATAAGTAATTATACCAAAACAGAGCTTTAAAATCAATAGTTTTTGCAAATTGTAACCAAATTGACATAATTTCTTCTTTGCTGTAATAAAAATAACGGTTGCTTATCCGTAAAAGTTGTGGTAAGATAAAAGTGAAAGGATTGATGATATGCTTACAAAGATACTCAGCCGTGATGCGTGTGCCAAATGCCGCGTCTGTTGCGGCTTTGACAGGGACGATGTGTGGGAAATACCTGTTATATCGCCCGAAACAGCCTCATATATAAAGGATAATATCGATAAGAACGCAGAGCTTGAGCCATATGAGGACGGCTACAGATTTGTTATGAACTTTACAGACGGTGAAGAGCTGTCATACTGCCCTATGCTTACAGAAAAGGGCTGTATTCTCGGCGATAAGAAGCCGTTTGATTGCAGAGTATGGCCGTTCAGGGTAAACCGCATAGCGGACGGTATACTCGGAATAACCGTGTCGCCTGTGTGCGAAACGGTTTCTGCGCTTCCGCTGTCAAAGCTCTCCGCTTTTCTGAATGAAAAATACAATGAAAGCGGCTCACTCGCCGATATAATGCTTGATTATGCGAAAAAGCACCCTTATATGATCAAACCGTATATCGATGATTATCCTGTTCTTAAGATCGTAAAAGAATGAACAAAAAATCCTGCGGCATTTTCACACCGCAGGATTTTTATTATTTATATCTGTAAAGTGATATCTTCTCAAAGCCGTCAAGGAGCTCATCCGTATAATTAAACGCCTTTGCTACGCCCTTTGCTACGCATTCAATAGCGTCGTCAGCAACATAGCAGGGAGCGCCGACTGCCTCGGTCACAAGCTCAGGGAAGCCCTTGAGTAAAGCTCCGCCGCCTGTCAGTACAATGCCGTTTGTCAGAATATCACCGACAAGCTCGGGAGGAGTCTGCTCAAACACTTCCTTTATCTTGTCGACGATCTCCATAACGCTGTCATGCAGGAACTCGTACATATCCTTATCGGTTATCTCGACACTCTCGGGAAGTCCCTTTATAAGGTGTCTGCCCTTGACAGTAACTTTCACATCTCCTGTAGGATCGTATACATTCGCTATCTCTTTCTTAGCCTGTTCGGCTGTCTTCTCGCCGATAAGTATCTTATACTTCATAGTGACACCGCGGATAATAGCGGCATCAAATTTATTGCCTGCCATCTTAAGCGAACAGCTCTTTACGATACCGTTGAAGGATACTACAGCGATATCTGCCGTACCGCCGCCGACATCTACTACCATTGTACCGTTAGGCTTAGAAATATCAATACCCGCGCCGAGAAGTGCCGCGATCGGTTCTTCAATTATGAATACCTTTCTCGCACCTGCGGAAAGTGCCGCTTCAACCACTGCTCTGTTCTCAACATCTGTAACAGACGAAGGCACACAAAGAATAATTCTCGGCTTTACAATTCTGCCGATCACCTTTCTGATAAATTCGATTATCATTGCCTCTGTCATCTCGTTATCGGAGATAACACCGTCCTTGAGCGGTTTTACAGCTACAATATATTCAGGCGTTCTGCCTATCATCTTATACGCTTCATTGCCGACTGCAAGTACGCAGTGCTTTTTCTTATCATAAGCGACAACCGAGGGTTCATTTACAACTATACCCTTATCGCCGAGTGTAATTATAACGTTCGCTGTTCCTAAATCAATTCCTATATCTGTAGCTGACATATCCTTTACCCTTTCCTATTACAAATATTTACTCTTTATCAATGTAAGCAAGCTATCCTTATCATTTTCACAATTTCCGTCTATTACCTGTCCGAGCAGAAAGCTCAGTGCCTCGCCTATTTTTCTGCCGGATATACCAAGCTTTGAAATGTCAGAGCCGTTGACTTTTAGCTGTTTCAGGCTCATTGGAGGCTCGTTTTCAAGATACTCTCTTGTATGCTTTTCTATGCTGTCAAACAGATCCTTTTCTCCGAAATACGCCGATGCTTTTCCACAGGTATCATAATAATGTACTCGTATCAGCTTTAAAAAGCGCTCCGCACCGTATCGCGCCAGTCCTCTTCTTATACTGCGTGTATCGTCGTTAATAACTATACCATGATTTTGAATTAAAAACAATACCTCATCGGCAATTTTATTGCTAAAACGCAATCTTTCGATAATTTTAACAGCGATTTCGCGGCTGACATCGGCGTGTCCGTAAAAATGCCCAACTCCGTCCTTCATAAAATAACTCGCAGGCTTGCCTATGTCATGCAGGAGCATTGTAAGCCTTGCCTCAACTGTAGGTTCAGCCGCCGCGACAGTAGCAACTATATGACCGTATACCGTCTTGTCGTGATATTTTGAGTGCTGCTCAAAACCTATGCAAGGATACATCTCGGGAATGATCTCGCAGATAACATCGCAGTAGTTATAAAGGATATCACCGCAGTCACCTGTAAGTATACCGCAAAGCTCGCAGTTTATCCGCTCCGCCGATATGAATGACAGCAAATACCGCAGTCTGTGAACCGCGTCTGAAGTATTCTTATCGATCTTAAAGCCGTAGCGGGAAGCAAATCTGAGCGCACGCAGTATGCGCAATCCGTCTTCATCAAAGCGCTTCATCGGGTCGCCAACGCACCTCACGATGCCTGATTTAAGATCCTTCTGACCTCCGAACGGGTCGATTATGCCTGTTTTCGGACTATAAGCCATAGCGTTTATCGTCAGGTCACGGCGAGCGAGGTCTTCTTCAAGACAAGGCGTAAAGCGAACTTCAGACGGGTGTCGGTGATCCTTATAATCGCCGTCGACTCTGTATGTCGTTATCTCAACAGGCTTCTTATCGATTATAACTGTCACTGTACCGTGTTTAAGTCCCATGGTAAGCAGCTTATAGCCGTCGAATACCTTTATTATCTGTTCGGGCAATGCAGATGTTGTAATGTCATAATCATCGGGGCATTGCCCGAGCAGATAATCTCTTACGCAGCCGCCGACACAATACGCTTCATAACCGCCGTTATGCAGTTTATTAAGTACTTCACAAACATATCCGGGAAGCTGCATAAAATACCTCTCAAAAAATTTATATAAAAACAATATCCGCTCGTGAAAGCGGATATCGTCTTATATAAGATGTTAAAATCTCAAATTATTCGTTGATAGCTGTAACTACGCCTGAACCAACTGTTCTGCCGCCTTCACGGATAGCGAAACGGAGACCTTCTTCAATAGCGATAGGAGTGATAAGCTCAACATCCATTGTTACGTTATCGCCGGGCATGCACATTTCCTTGTCAGCGGGAAGTGTGATAACGCCTGTAACGTCAGTTGTTCTGAAGAAGAACTGAGGTCTGTAGTTTGAGAAGAAAGGAGTATGACGTCCGCCTTCTTCTTTCTTTAATACGTAAACCTGACCCTTGAACTTCTTGTGGGGGTGGATTGAACCGGGCTTGCAGAGAACCTGACCACGCTCGATTTCGCTTCTCTGGATACCACGGAGAAGTGTACCGATGTTGTCACCAGCCTCAGCGAAGTCAAGGAGCTTACGGAACATTTCGATACCTGTTACAACTGTCTGCTTAGGTTCGTCTGTAAGACCTGTGATTTCAACTGTATCGTTGAGCTTGAGGATACCTCTCTCAACTCTACCTGTAGCAACTGTACCACGACCTGAAATTGTCATAGTATCTTCGACAGGCATAAGGAAGGGCTGATCAGCCTTACGATCAGGAGTAGGAATGTAGTCATCTACTGCATTCATAAGCTCGAGGATGCAAGCATACTCAGGAGCGTTGATGTCCTTGCTGGGGCAATCAAGAGCAACCTTAGCTGAACCACGGATAACGGGGATATCGTCGCCGGGGAAGTCGTGCTCTGAAAGTGTCTCACGGATATCCATTTCAACGAGGTCGAGAAGCTCGGGATCGTCAACGTCATCGCACTTGTTGATGAATACTACCATAGCAGGAACGCCTACCTGGTGAGCGAGAAGGATGTGCTCCTTAGTCTGAGCCATAGGACCGTCTGTACCTGCAACAACGAGGATAGCGCCGTCCATCTGAGCAGCACCTGTGATCATGTTCTTGATATAGTCAGCATGGCCGGGGCAGTCAACGTGAGCATAGTGACGCTTGTCTGTCTCATACTCAACGTGAGCTGTGTTGATTGTGATACCACGTTCTCTCTCCTCGGGAGCCTTGTCGATCATATCGTATGCTTCGAACTGAGCATAGCCCTTGAGTGAAAGAACCTTAGTGATAGCTGCTGTTAAAGTAGTCTTACCGTGGTCTACGTGACCGATTGTACCAATGTTTACGTGGGGCTTGGTACGTTCAAATTTCTGCTTTGCCATTGGAATTTTCCTCCTTTAATTATGTGTATTCCATACACTTAGTATTTTATCAGATTATTTCTCAAAAAACAAGTCTTTTTTGCTCTTTCAGAAAAATTTTATTAGCCCTTAGCTCTCTTGCTGATGATTCCATCTGCAATTGTCTTGGGAACCTGAATGTAGTGGCTGGGTTCCATTACATACTGACCACGACCCTGTGTCTTAGAACGCAGATCGTTTGAGTAACGGAACATTTCTGACAGAGGAACGAAAGCATTGATCTGCTTAACACCGTTTCTGTCTTCCATACCCTGTATCTCACCACGACGTGAGCTTAAGTCGCCGATAACGTCGCCCATGTATTCTTCGGGAACTGTTACAACTACCTTCATGATAGGTTCAAGGATAACGGGGTTAGCCTTGCGGCATGCTTCCTTTATAGCCATTGAACCTGCGATCTTGAATGCCATTTCAGATGAGTCGACCTCGTGGTATGAACCGTCATAAAGCTCAACCTTAACGTCTACTGTCGGATAGCCTGCAAGAACACCGGACTGTAAAGCGCCCTGGATACCTGCGTCAACTGCGGGGATATATTCCTTAGGAATAGAACCGCCGACAATTGCGTTAACGAACTCATAGCCCTTACCGGACTCGTTCGGGTAAACGTGAAGCTTAACGTGACCGTACTGACCCTTACCACCTGACTGACGTGCATACTTTGTATCAACGTCTGCATTAGTGGTGATTGTCTCTTTATATGCAACCTGAGGAGCGCCGACATTAGCCTCAACCTTAAATTCACGGAGAAGTCTGTCTACGATGATTTCAAGGTGAAGTTCGCCCATTCCGGCGATGACTGTCTGACCTGTTTCCTCATTTGTATAGGTTCTGAAAGTGGGGTCTTCCTCTGCAAGCTTTGCAAGAGCAATTGCCATCTTTTCCTGACCTGCCTTGGTCTTGGGTTCGATAGCGAGCGAGATAACAGGCTCGGGGAATTCCATAGACTCAAGGATTACGGGGTTATTTTCATCACACAGCGTATCACCTGTTGTGGTGTTCTTGACACCTACAGCAGCTGCAATATCGCCGCAGTAGCAAACTTCGAGGTCTGCTCTGTGGTTAGCGTGCATCTGAAGAATACGTCCCATACGTTCCTTCTTGCCCTTAGTTGCGTTAAGAACAGTTGTACCGGCTGCTACGATACCTGAGTAAACTCTGAAGAAGCAGAGCTTACCAACGAACGGGTCTGTAGCAATCTTGAAAGCGAGTGCAGAGAACGGCTGATCGTCGCCTGCGTGTCTTTCAACCTCTTCGCCTGTTTCGGGGTCAACACCCTTGATAGAAGGAACATCGAGAGGAGAGGGCATATAGTCAACGATAGCATCGAGGAGCTTCTGTACGCCCTTATTCTTATAAGAAGTACCGCAGGTTACAGGTACGATCTCGTTATCGATCGTAGCCTTTCTGAGTACTGCCTTTATTTCATCAACGGTGATCTCTTCACCTTCGAGGTACTTATTCATAAGTTCCTCGTCCTGCTCAGCAACTGCCTCGATGAGTGCATCGTGGTATTCCTGAGCCTTCTCCTTCATGTCATCCGGAATTTCTTCCACACGCATGTCCTTACCGAGATCGTCGTAATATACGTCTGCGTTCATTTCGATAAGGTCTACGATTCCTCTGAATGTATCTTCAGAACCGATAGGGAGCTGTATCGGAACAGCATTACACTTCAGTCTGTCCTTCATCATGCCGACAACATTGTAGAAGTCTGCACCCATGATATCCATCTTGTTGATGTATGCCATTCTCGGAACATGATACTTGTCTGCCTGACGCCATACAGTTTCTGACTGGGGCTCAACACCGCCCTTAGCACATAAAACCGTAACAGAACCGTCAAGAACTCGCAGCGAACGCTCAACTTCTACAGTGAAGTCAACGTGTCCGGGAGTATCGATAATATTGATTCTGTGCTTCTTCCAGTATGCAGTAGTAGCAGCAGAAGTAATTGTGATACCTCTTTCCTGCTCCTGCTCCATCCAGTCCATCGTAGCAGAACCGTCGTGGGTCTCACCGATCTTGTGGTTGATACCGGTGTAGAACAGGATACGTTCGGTCGTAGTTGTCTTACCTGCGTCGATGTGAGCCATGATACCAATATTACGGGTCATTTCAAGAGTTACGTCTCTAGCCATATTTCCTCCGTTTTATTGATTACCACTTGTAATGTGCGAAAGCTCTGTTAGCTTCAGCCATTCTGTGTGTATCATCGCGCTTCTTGCAAGCTCCGCCCTGACCGTTCATAGCGTCGAGGATCTCGTTTGCAAGTCTTTCCTTCATTGTCTTTTCGTTTCTCTGTCTAGCATACAGAGTGATCCATCTCAGGCCTAAAGTTCTTCTTCTTTCGGGACGAACTTCCATAGGAACCTGATATGTGGCACCGCCGACACGGCGAGCCTTTACCTCTAACTGAGGCATGATATTTTCCATAGCTTCTTCAAAAGCTTCAAGTGCGCCCTTACCTGACTTCTCGGCTACGATGTCAAATGCACCGTATACGATCTTCTGAGCAACACCCTTCTTGCCGTCGAGCATGATATTGTTTACGAGTCTTGTTACGAGCTCTGAGCCGTACATAGGATCGGGTAATACATCACGCTTAGGAACATTACCTCTTCTTGGCACTTTACTTCCCTCCTTCATAAAAAATGAAAATCATCGGTACTCGAAAGCGATCAACTCCCGCCGTCCAATTGCAGAGGTAATAATATATATTACTCCACAACAGTGGCTAAAAGTCATCAGTTACGCTTTTTTCGCACCAGCCTTCGGACGCTTAGCTCCGTACTTTGATCTGCCCTGCATTCTTCCGTCAACACCCTGAGCATCGAGTGTACCTCTGATGATGTGGTAACGTACACCGGGGAGATCCTTAACACGGCCGCCACGGATCAGTACAACGCTGTGTTCCTGCAGTTTGTGTCCGATACCCGGAATATAAGCAGTAACTTCATAACCGTTGGAAAGTCTTACTCTGGCAATCTTTCTCATAGCAGAGTTAGGCTTCTTGGGGGTAGCAGTACGAACAGCTGTGCATACGCCTCTCTTCTGGGGAGAAGACATATCTACTGTTTCCTTCTTAAGAGTGTTCATGCTCTTCTGCAGTGCGGGAGCCTTAGACTTCTTTTCTGCAACTGCTCTGCCCTTACGAACGAGCTGGTTAAAGGTTGGCAAATGTTACACCTCCTTGCAATATTATTAAAATTTTATGCCGCAGAATGGCGCTTTTACGCATTTATTCTGCACACATTTAAATATTATATACAAAAAGGCGGCGATTGTCAAGCTTTTTCGTTTTACCGTAAAAATTTTGTGACAATCGTCGCCTTTGCGCTTATTTATTGTTTAGTTTTGTGCAGTTTCGCCAACCTGCTCTTCGTCAGAATGAGTTTCTCCGACACCTGATTCGCTATAACCTTCAGATGCCTTTTCTCTTTCTTCCTTTTCCTTTTCCATAGCCTCAAGACCTGTACCTGCGGGTATGAGCTTACCTATGATAACATTTTCCTTAAGACCGAGCAGCGGGTCAACCTTGCCGTGTATAGCGGCATCGGTAAGAACTCGTGTAGTTTCCTGGAATGATGCGGCAGACATAAAGCTGTCTGTTGCAAGAGATGCCTTTGTGATACCGAGCAGTACCGCTTCACACTGAATAGGCTCGATCTGCTCTCCGGCTTCCTTGCGCTCTTCAAGTTCCTTGTTGATCTTGACAAGCTCTGTCTTGTCGATAACCGAACCGGGAAGCAGATAGCTGCTGCCGGGATCTGTTACGCGAACCTTTCTCATCATCTGACGAACGATGACTTCGATATGCTTATCGTTGATATCAACACCCTGTAAGCGGTAAACCTTCTGAACCTCGGCAATGATGTAGTTCTGAACTGCCTCTTCGCCCTTGACTTCAAGAACATCGTGAGGGTTTACACTGCCTTCGGTGAGTGTTTCACCTGCGGTGATGAAATCGCCATCCTGTATTCTGAGCTTAAAGCCGAACGGTACGGGATAAGGATGTTCCTCTCCGTCCTCGCTTGTTATAATAACGTGTCTTGTCTTCTTGATCTCATCAATTCTCGTCTTACCGCTGTGCTTAGCCATAATAGCAGCATTCTTGGGGCGACGTGACTCGAAAAGTTCTTCGACACGGGGAAGACCCTGTGTGATATCCTCGGCAGACGCGATACCGCCTGTATGGAATGTTCTCATTGTAAGCTGTGTACCGGGTTCGCCGATCGACTGAGCGGCGATAATTCCGACAGCCTCACCGATCGTGATCTTCTTGCCGTTTGCAAGTGATGAACCGTAGCACTTTGCGCAGACACCGTGCTCTGCATGACAGGTAAGAACCGAACGTATCTTGACTGTCTTAGCACCTGTAGCAACGATCAGCTTTGCATCTGCTTCTGTCATCAGCTTATCCTTTGATACAAGCACATTGCCGTTATCGTCAAGGAAGTCTTCTGCAAGGTATCTGCCTGTAAGACGCTCTTCCAGCGACTCGATAAGCTCCTTGCCCTCGCGTATCTCGTAGATATCGATACCGTCTGTAGTACCGCAGTCGTCTGTTCTTACGATAACCTCCTGAGATACGTCAACAAGACGTCTTGTAAGGTAACCTGAGTCGGCAGTTCTTAACGCTGTATCGGCAAGACCCTTTCTCGCACCTCTTGAAGAAATGAAGTATTCGAGGATGTTAAGACCTTCACGGTAGTTAGCTCTGATCGGGATCTCGATAGTTTCACCCGATGTGTTCGCGATAAGACCACGCATACCTGCGAGCTGTCTTATCTGGTTTGTACTACCACGCGCTCCTGAGTCTGCCATCATGTAGATGGGGTTGTAATCGTCAAGACCCTTTGTAAGCGCTGTAGTAACATCGGCTGTAGCCTGGTTCCATACGCCGAGTACAGCGGACTTTCTTTCTGAGTTTGAAATAAAACCGTTGTTGAAGTATTCGTTGATCTCCTGTACCTTTTCGTCAGCCTCAGCGAGTATTTCCTTCTTCTCGGGCGGGATAGTAGCGTCACAAACGGCAACTGTGATAGCGGCCTTTGTTGAGTACTTGTAGCCCATAGCCTTTATCTTATCGAGTACCTGTGCTGTCATGGGAGTACCGTGAACCTTAAGGCACTTGTCAATGATCTGTCCGAGCTCTTTCTTTCTTACCTTGAAGCCGATCTCGAGATCGAACTTCTTATCGGGATCGGTTCTGTCTACAAATCCGAGATCCTGAGGAATGTGCTCGTTGAATATGATACGACCTACTGTCGCATTGATAATTCTTGTTTCGGGGTGATCTCCGCCGACATCCTTAGTTACTCTTACCTTGATAGCAGAGTGGATCGTGATGTCGCCCTCGTTGTAAGCCATAATAGCTTCGTTGAAGTCACGGAATACCTTGCCCTCGCCCTTTTCACCGGGCTTGTCGATCGTAAGGTAGTAAGAACCGAGTACCATATCCTGTGTAGGAACTGTAACGGGACGACCGTCAGAGGGCTTTAACAGGTTCTTTGCGGCAAGCATAAGTGTACGCGCTTCGTTCTGGGCTTCTTCCGACAGAGGAAGATGTACGGCCATCTGGTCGCCGTCGAAGTCGGCGTTGAACGCTGTACAAACCAAAGGGTGAAGCTTTATCGCACGACCCTCAACGAGTACCGGCATAAACGCCTGGATACCCAGTCTGTGCAGTGTAGGAGCACGGTTCAGCAGTACGGGGTGATCCTTGATAACTTCCTCAAGTACGTCCCATACAGCAGGATCCTTTGCCTGCTCTACCATTTTTCTTGCGCTCTTTATATTGTTAGCGATACCGCGCTTTGAAAGCTCCTTCATTACAAAGGGCTTGAACAGCTCGATAGCCATTTCCTTAGGAAGACCGCACTGATCCATCTTAAGGTCAGGACCAACAACGATAACAGAACGTCCCGAGTAGTCAACACGCTTACCGAGAAGGTTCTGACGGAAACGACCCTGCTTGCCCTTTAACATATCGGAGAGTGACTTTAACGGACGGTTTGAAGGTCCTGTTACCGCTCTGCCGTGTCTGCCGTTATCGATAAGTGCGTCAACAGCTTCCTGGAGCATTCTCTTTTCGTTTCTGATGATGATGTCGGGTGCGTGCAGTTCCTTCATCTTTGTAAGACGGTTGTTTCTGTTGATAACACGTCTGTACAGATCGTTTAAGTCTGATGTTGCAAATCTGCCGCCGTCCAGCATAACCATAGGACGCAGATCCGGAGGGATTACGGGAATGCAGTCGAGTATCATCCATTCGGGACGGTTACCGCTGAGTCTGAACGCTTCGATAACGTCCAGTCTTTTCAGCAGCTTTACTCTCTTCTGTCCCTGCTGTGTATCCTCAAGCTCCTTCTTAAGCTCTTCGGAAAGCTTGTCAAGGTCAATTTCGCAAAGCAGCTCCTTGATAGCCTCAGCGCCCATCTCTGCTCTGAAATCGTCCTCATAACGCTCTCTCATATCAGCGTACTCTTTTTCTGTGAGTATCTGCTTCTTTGTGAGAACAGTGTCACCGGGATCTACAACTATATACTTAGTGAAGTAAAGTACTTCTTCAAGTCTTTTGGGTGATATGTCAAGCACCTGACCGATACGGCTCGGTGTACCCTTGAAATACCAGATGTGTGATACGGGAGCTGCAAGCTCAATGTGACCCATACGTTCACGTCTTACCTTGTTGCGGGTTACCTCAACGCCGCAACGCTCACATATCTTGCCTTTGAAGCGGATTCTCTTGTACTTACCGCAAGAGCACTCCCAGTCCTTCGTAGGTCCGAATATTCTTTCGCAGTACAGACCGCCTCTTTCGGGCTTCTGTGTTCTGTAGTTTATTGTTTCGGGACGCTCAACAACGCCGTAGCTCCATGCACGGATCTGATCCGGAGAAGCAAGACCGATCTTCATTGAATCAAATGTTTTATATGCCAATTTACAGACCTCAATTCTTTCTATAGAAGTTTATGTGTGTTTATGCACACGCTTTTCTGTCAATGCCTATACGCTTATTCGCCGTCAAAGGTGTCGTCTGCGTCATTCTCGTTGAAGTCGATATCAAAATCGTCCTCTTCGTCCTTATCGGCATAGAAATCGCTGTCTTCGTCTATATCCTGTGTGATAAATCCGTCATCGAGCGAGCCTTCCTCGGCTACATAGTCAAATGTATCCTCGCCGGCTGCCTGACCGTACTCATCGTCTTCTTCATAAGTCTGCTTAAGGTCGATCTCGTTCTTATCGGCATCGAGTACCTTGATATCAAGACCGAGTGACTGGAGTTCCTTGAACAGAACCTTGAAGCTCTCGGGAACGCCTGCCTTAGGAACAGGATCGCCCTTTACGATTGCTTCGTAAGTCTTTACACGTCCTACGATATCATCAGACTTGACTGTCAGGATCTCCTGCAGTGTATAAGCCGCACCGTAAGCTTCAAGTGCCCAAACTTCCATTTCACCGAAACGCTGACCGCCGAACTGAGCCTTACCGCCGAGAGGCTGCTGTGTTACCAGTGAGTAAGGACCTGTTGAACGTGCGTGGATCTTATCGTCAACAAGGTGGTGGAGCTTGAGGTAGTACATATAACCTACAGTTACAGGGCTGTCGAACTTCTCACCTGTACGTCCGTCTGTAAGCTGTGTCTTGCAGTCCTCGCGCATAGGGATCTTTGAGAAGTCGATCTTTGCTGTATCCTTGTCCTTGTAGTTTGCACGCTCAGCTTCTGCCTTTTCAAAGCATGCTCTGATATCGGCTTCGTGAGCACCGTCAAATACAGGGGTCATTATCTGCCAGTCAAGTGCCTTACAAGCATAACCGAGGTGAACTTCAAGTACCTGACCGATATTCATACGCGAAGGAACGCCGAGGGGGTTCAGTACTATATCAAGAGGAGTACCGTCGGGGAGGAACGGCATATCTTCCTGCTTTAAGATACGCGAAACGACACCCTTGTTACCGTGACGACCCGCCATCTTATCGCCGACAGAGATCTTACGCTTCTGAGCGATATAGCATCTTACTACCATATTTACTCCGGGAGAAAGCTCATCGCAGTTCTGTCTTGTGAACACCTTGACATCAACTATGATACCGCTTTCGCCGTGAGGAACACGGAGCGAATTATCTCTTACTTCTCTTGCCTTATCACCGAAGATTGCGCGGAGCAGTCTTTCTTCAGCTGTAAGCTCGGTTTCACCCTTGGGTGTGACCTTACCTACCATGATATCGCCTGAGTGGACCTCAGCACCGATACGGATAATACCGCGTTCGTCAAGATCCTTGAGAGCGTCTTCCGATACGTTCGGGATCTCTCTTGTGATCTCTTCCGGTCCGAGCTTTGTATCACGGCATTCGAGTTCGTATTCTTCTATGTGGATTGATGTGTAAACATCGTTATAAACAAGCTTTTCGTTGATGAGAACGGCGTCCTCGTAGTTGTAACCTTCCCAGGTCATAAAGCCGATAAGAGCATTCTTACCGAGTGAAATTTCACCCTGGCTTGTAGCAGGACCATCGGCAAGAACATCGCCGACCTTTATCTCCATACCCTTTGAAACAGCGGGACGCTGGTTTACGCAGGTGCCCTGGTTTGAACGCTTGAACTTTATAAGCTTGTATGAGTGTTCAACGCCGTTGTTGTCTGTAACAACGATCTCGTCTGCACTGCACTTTGTTACAACGCCGTCTTCCTTGGCAACTACAACAGCACCCGAGTCAACAGCTGCCTTGTATTCCATACCTGTGCCGACGATAGGATTCTGTGTTACCATCAGCGGAACTGCCTGACGCTGCATGTTCGCACCCATAAGAGCACGGTTAGCGTCATCGTTCTCAAGGAACGGGATCATTGCGGTAGCTACAGAAACAACCATCTTAGGAGATACGTCCATGTAGTCTACACGGTCGCGGTCAACTTCGAGGATCTCTTCGCGGAAACGCGCGTTTACACGCTTTCTTGCAAATCTGCCCTGCTCATCAAGAGGTTCGTTTGCCTGAGCAACAACGTAGTTATCCTCCATATCGGCAGTCATATAGGTTACTTCATCAAGTACAACGCCTGTTTCCTTGTCGACCTTACGGTAAGGAGCTTCAATAAAGCCGTACTTGTTGATCTTTGCAAATGATGCAAGGTAAGAGATAAGACCGATGTTAGGACCTTCGGGAGTTTCGATAGGACACATTCTGCCGTAATGCGAGTAGTGAACATCTCGAACCTCAAAGCTTGCACGGTCACGCGAAAGACCGCCGGGACCGAGGGCTGAAAGTCTTCTCTTATGAGTAAGCTCTGCAAGAGGGTTATTCTGATCCATGAACTGTGAAAGCGGTGAAGAACCGAAGAACTCCTTAATGGCCGCTACAACAGGACGGATATTGATAAGAGCATTAGGTGTTACCTTGTCGCCTTCCTGTGACTGAAGGCCCATACGCTCGCGGATAACTCTTTCCATTCTCGCAAAGCCGATTCTGAACTGGTTCTGTAACAGCTCACCGACACTGCGGATTCTTCTGTTTCCGAGATGGTCGATATCGTCAACCTCACCGACACCTTCGCAAAGGTTGATGAAGTAGCTTACTGTTGCGAATATATCGTCAAGAGTGATGTGCTTGGGGATAAGATCCTCAACTCTGTTCGAAAGCTCTTCGGTAAGCGCTTCAACATCATCTCCGCACTTATCGAGTATTTCACGCAGTACCTTGAAGCAAACCTTCTCGTTGATACCGAGAGCCTCAGCGTCGATAGATTCGGGGATATATCCTGCGATATCTACCATACCGTTGCCGAGAACCTTTGCAATCTTCTCTTCCGAGAAGATAACGCATTCCATAACGCCTGCCTGCTCGATCATCTTTGCCTTTTCAGCATTGATGAATTCGTTTTCGTCAACAAGGATCTCACCTGTTGTAGGATCTATAATAGGCTGAGCCGCCTTATGTCCCGCAATTCTTGATGCAACACCGAGCTTCTTGTTGTACTTGTAACGACCGAATCTTGCAAGGTCGTATCTCTTTGCGTCAAAGAACAGGTTGTTAAGATGTGTCTTAGCCGAATCAACTGTGGGGGGCTCACCGGGTCTTAACTTTCTGTAAACTTCAAGAAGAGCCTCTTCTGTATTCTTTGTTGCGTCCTTTTCCTGAATAGTCTGAACTATTCTGGGATCTTCGCCGAACAGATCGATGAGATCATCATCACTGCTGATACCGAGCGCACGGATAAATGTTGTGGCCGGTATTTTTCTGTTCTTATCTATACGGACGTAGTAAATATCATTCGAGTCCATCTCGTATTCGAGCCATGCGCCTCTGTTAGGGATAACGGTCGACTTGAATAACTTTTTACCCGTCTTATCGTAGTCAAAGCCATAATAAACGCCGGGAGAACGAACGAGCTGTGAAACTATGACACGCTCCGCACCGTTGATAACGAATGTACCGCTGTCGGTCATTAAAGGGAAGTCGCCCATGAATATCTCATTTTCAACAACTTCACCCGTTTCGGTGTTCCTGAGCTGTGCCTTTACTCTTAAGGGTGCGGCGTAAGTTGTGTCACGCTCCTTGCACTCTTCTATAGTATACTTCGGGGTCTCGTCGATACGGTAATCAACGAAGCTCAGTACCAGCTTGCCGTTAGCGTCGGTGATAGAAGAAATATCCTTGAATACTTCCTTTATACCCTCGTCCAAGAACCACTGATACGAGTCCTTCTGTATTTCAATGAGGTTCGGCATTTTCTGAACTTCATTGATCTTGGAAAAACTCATACGGGTATTTCTACCCAGTTTTACCTGCTTGACATTCACCATGGGCTTTACCACTCCTTAATTTATTCGTAGGAATTACTGCATCGGATTTTCCGCATAAGACTGAGCTTTTCGGCACTTTTCGACCTATGTCGCATTTAACCTCAACGCATATAAATCCATTATGATACATTTTAGTATTGTACCACATTCAAAAGGCAAAGTCAATAGAAAAATCGCTTAACTTTTGTCTTTATTCTCATTTTCCTATCGTTGTTTTGACCGAAAATATGTCAAAATGCCGATTTTGCCATATAAAATTTACATATGCATATTCCTTTTCAATATGACAACTCATATATTCACATTACCGGCACAGTTTTCTGAACACCTTTGTTAAGCAAAAGCCGACACTCACAGATTACCATGATATTTCACGACTGCATTTTCAGACGCATAAGCAACAAAGCAACGTCAAAACATGAGAAACAGCTGCCCGCACGAGCAGCCGTTTTACTTTTATATGAGCAATAAATCAGTCAATTGCAGGTTCTATCTCAAACCAGTCAAAGTCAAAGTCACAGCCCGGTAAGAAGCGGAATTCCACCTTGACTTTACCCCTTATATCAGGCAGTCTGTGCGATACCGTGATCGGCATGCCACTGCCGGGGAACTCGACTATCTCTTCAATCCTGCCGCTATCTGTGTGGAAGTGGACGTGGATAGAATCGTTGTCGTGGCGGGTCATTCCGTGGATACGGATAAGGCTTGTTCCCTTATCAAAGTCCATATCATCAAAGTCGAGGAATACGTTGTTACCGATACCCTTGACGCTTGTTCCGTCAGCAGTATAGGTGTCACCGTGGATAAGGTCGCAATCGGCACTGTTAAGCCGCTCGTAAGCCTTCTGACGCGGGGTGAACAGGAAGCCGCCGAAATCAATACGCAGATCTGTCTTGTCAAACTCAAAATAGATGTCCTTTTCGCCTGTAAGACGGCTTGACAGCTTATAATGATTGTCCTTGTAGGTCTGCCACTCGAAGTTTGCCTGATAAGTAAACTCGCCGATAAGAGCGGAGCTTTCCGCGCCCGGGCAGCCCTCCCATAGCCTGAAGCCGAACGGACAGTCCTTGTGCCAGTTGATGATGCGGACAAGGAATTCATCAGTGCCGTACTTGCCGAAGTCGGTCTTCTTAAAGCCGACTATGTTGTTGTCGGCAGTAATGCTGACACCGCCGCAGCGCACCTCGTCCATAAGCGATACACTGTCGGAATAAAGGCAGGCGGTGACGAATGTATATGGGTCGAAAATCGGCTGTCCGAAGCCGTTCGCGGTGAATTCATACTCGGACAGAGCCTGTGGGAATTCACTGCCGTTGTCGGCACTGCAACGAAGTCTGAACGCTCCGTCACCGTTTGCATGGACTACAGCAGAATGATTATTGCTTTCTGTAACGGTCGCTAAATTCGTTTCAATTCCGCTTGCAGTTACTATACTCCACTGTAATGTACCGTAGGTTGCATTTGCCGGAAAAATGGTATAAACAACGGTACAGTCGTTATTATCGGGAGTAAGCTCAATTCCGGTGCTTCTCTTAAGCTCGATTTTTCTTATCGGAACATCAGAGCCTATCGTATATCCGTCATTATCAGTAATATTTTCAAGTGTTGATATTCCGTTTATGATATCCGACTTTACCTTTTTGATAGTAATTACAGATTTTTCTAAATTTTCACCTGTTGCCGTAACTGTTATCTCACCCTCTGAAGTATCCGCCGAAATATACGCTACCGCTTTACCCGAGAAAAGTCTGCGGTTTGCCGACTTGTAATTATCATAGTCGGTGCTGTCACCGTTATCAAAGCCGACAAGTCTTCCGCCTTCTACCGTCAGGAAAATTCTGTCCCTGGCATTCTCTACAGGGTTTCCGTCCTTATCGACCGTTGATACTGTTATGAACGCCAGATCCTCACCGTCAGCCTTAACGGTATCACTGTATGCCGCAAGCACTATCTTAGCACTGTCGCCGAAAGAACGCTTTACATCTTCATAAACCGTGCCGTCAGCGGCGGTCGCCTTAACCCGTATCTCGCCCTTTTCATAAGGGATCTGCCAGTTTACCGTGTACTCCTCGGGGTGCTTTACGCCACAGCTTTTGCCGTTTACAAACAGCTCGACATCACCTATATTCGTGTACGCTACTACATCTATCAGCTGACCCTCATTGAAATCCCAGTACGGCATAAGATGAAGCACAGGCTTATCAGTCCATGCCGACTGATAAAGATAGAAGCTGTCCTTACGCAGTCCCGCGGTATCGATACTGCCGTAGTAGGCATTCTTTGTGGAATATGGTGACGGTTCGCCTATGTAGTCGCTACCCGTCCAGATGTACATTCCTGCGCAGACATCTATATCACGGTTCAAGGCTATTATCTTCTGAGCCGTGTCTGCCGATGCGCCTGCGCGACAGTTGCCGAGTGACGAGCACTGCATATCGGGGTGGGTAAGGAACGCCGTGCCGAGCGGGAAATGATACACTCCTCTGCTCTTCACTCCCGCTGTCGTTTCACTGCCGTATATCTTCCAGTCGGGGTGCTCCTTATGATGCGGCTCGTACAGCCTTTCAAGGTAGTTATAACCGACAAGGTCAACCTGCTCTGCACAGTTCTGAGCGCCTTCCCACGGCATATAATTAGAGCCTATGGTCGTGGGCGCGTTACAAAGCGGGTCGCTCTTTCTGACTGCTGTATGTAACATCTTAGCCACCTCACAGCCGCGCGGCGAAACGTGAGTATCGTATATCTCGTTGCCGACGCTCCACATAATTACGCTCGGGTGATTTCTGTCGCGGCGTATCCACGAGGCAACGTCTTTCTCATGCCATTCATCAAAGAACCTTGCATAGTCAAACTCGGTCTTCGGGCGCTCCCACATATCAAACGCTTCGCTGTCAACGAGCATACCCATCTCGTCACACAGCTCCATAAACGCCTTTGCGGGCGGGTTGTGCGAGGTTCTGACAGAGTTTACACCCATATCAAGCATACTCTGAAGCTGTCTTCTTGCCGCCGACTTATTGAAAGCCGCACCAAGACAGCCTAAATCATGATGCAGGCAGACACCGTTCAGCTTGATATGTCTGCCGTTAAGGTAAAAACCGCTGTCTGGCTTATACTCTATTTCACGCAGTCCTACCTTTTGTGTACTGCTATCGATCACCTTACCGTCCTTTTTAAGTGCTACAGATAAGGTCAGTAAATTCGGGCTGTCAATATCCCATATATGATCATCTGAAATGTCTGTCAGCGAAAAAGCGGTTTCGGTTACCGTTTCAGCCGAGATTTCGGCATTATAAAGAATATCATCGTCCTTTGACAGTGTAAATTCTATTGTCAGCCCGTCAGGGTTTACAACCTCAGCCGACAGCTTCACGTCAAAACCATCTGCGGTTTTATCGGTATGGAAGTACACACCGTCTGTCGCAAGGTAACTCTTCTCAGTCACGATAAGATAAATGTCACGGAAAATGCCTGCTCCCGAATACCAACGGCTGTTCGGACTGCGGTGTCTTACAAGCACCTTTATCTCGTTTTCGCCGTCATGGAGTTTATCGGTCAGGTCGACCTCAAAGGTGCTGTAGCCGTACATGTTTTCACCTGCGGCCTCTCCGTTTACATAAACAGTGCAATCCATATAAACGCCCTCGAAGTAAAGGCGTATGCTCTTACCGCTTACCTTGCCGAAATCAAAAGTCTTTACATAGCGACCAAACGATGTTTCGTAAAGGTCTTTTGCATTGTAAATAAGCCAGTCGTGCGGAATATCAACAGGCTTATAATCTGCGTTCCAATCATTTTCGAGGCTGTCGTCCGCTTTGGTCTTTGCAAAGCTCCAGCCGTTATTAAAAAGCGTCTTCATATTCTCTCCTTTTATCTCAGTACAGAACCGGCAGTTTATCCTTTGTTACGGCATATTCGCTGTTATACACCTTTTTAAGCTGTTCGTGCGTGTTGAATTTTTCGGTAAGGCAGAACGGCTTTGACCATGTCATATATGACGACCAACCTACCTTTTCTGACACTACCGCTTCGGGGCTTGGTAGCGTGCCTGTTTCACCGATAATTGTTATCTTTTTCGCACTTGTGATCTCGCAGAGGTTATAATACATATCGCTCTGTGAGGTGTGCTCATGCTCGGGCGGGTACATATCCCGCGATATGATATCCACTACATCGTCACCGGGGTAGCACTCGGGAATCTGCGAGTTCCACACCCAAATAAGATTATCAAGATGAAATTTGTTCGTGTATCTGTCGTGCATAAGACGGAACAGCTTTTTTACCGTATCGGCACCCTTTGCTCCCCACCAGAACCAGTCGCCGTCACCCTCGTGGAACGGTCGCCATAAAATCGGAACACCCTTATCGCAAAAAGGACGGAGTATCCCTGCCATTGTATCCATATCGGAAAGCAGTGCCTTGTTTTCGGGCGTACCGTCAATTACCGCCTTGCTTGCGTCAAAGTCGGTATTTACGCTGAAAAATGATTTTGACCTGCCGTAAAGCGGTGAGAACCAGTGCCAACACATAGTAATAAGCCCTTTCTTTTCTGCCCACTCCCACGCTCTTTTAAGTGTGCCGTAATTTTCGGCGACTTCGGTCATACATTCGTCATCGGTATCCGAATAGTTGATATTCGGCGAATATGAAAGCAGTTCGAAGCCGAGAAGTGCAGGTCGTTTTCCTGTGACCTCTTCTATAAGGTGAAGCTCCTCTTGTGCCATTGTCTGAGTATGCTGTCCGGTTATGATTTTCTCATAGGTTATGTCGGACAGGTATTTCAGTACATTGCGCACGCCCTGCTGTGCGTTCGGGTTTGAGGGGGTATATAGTTTATCGCTCATAAAAGCGCTCTCCTTTCGGGTAAATCTTTATGTAATGATAGCATAAATGAGAGTGGATAGCAAGGGGTGGAAACAGGAAAGCAAAGAAAAAAGGAAGCATTGCGGTACTTCCTTTAATGTTTTTAATTATGAGAACCAAGCCAAACAGATAACTCCTCGAAATTCATCGTACCTTCAGCAAGCAAAAGTCCTATAGCCACTAACTCGTTTTGCGTACATGATATTTCTATTCCGTTAAGTGCAAGAAAAACAAGCATAACATGTATACCTATTCTTTTATTACCATCAACGAACGGATGATTTGAAACAAGTGAATAGGCTATGCGTGCGGCTTTCTGTATAAGAGATGGATAAATATCAATGCCGCCAAAAGTCTGGAACGCCGATTCAAGCGCAGATTCAAGTAGACCTTCATCTCTTACTCCATCTGTTCCGCCTGTTGCACCAATCAAAGAACTGTGCATAGATATTACTTGCTCTTTCGTAAGTTTTATCATTTCGCAAGCTCCTTGTAAGCCTCAAAGTTCTTTTCAATCAACTTTTTTGATACACTCAACACATCTTCATCTGATGCTGTCTGCATTTTCTCAACTTCCGAAAATTCCATAACAATATAGCGCGGAACATTATTTTTGAGTATTACAGCAGAACCATTTTCATCAACAAGACGAGCTACTTTTGAAAAATTCTGATTTGCTTCGGTAATTGAAACTAACGTTTTTGTATTTACAGTCATACTCGATCCCTCCTTACAATATATTATAGCAGAATTTTAGGATAAATTCAACCTATTTTTTATAATAAAACAAACATTAACAGCTAAGAGTTTCTTATAGAAAGAAGTTCAAAAATAAAACGTCAATCTCAGTTGCTTGATGTTACAGCAAAGCATATCAGTAAAAAATACGAATGATGTTTTCCGTGTTCGTAGGGGAGGGGCTTGCCTCTCCCGAAATATCGTTATAATTCATATGCGCTGTTTATTAAACGGAAAACACATTAAATACTGCGATTTTTAATTGCTTCGTTTTTTGCGGGAGGGGTAAGCTGTATAGTGTGATAACATAGTTTACAGATTGTGCAAGAACATAGTTTACAGATTGCGCAAGAACACAGTTTACAGATTGCGCAAGGACATAGTTTACAGATTGCGCAAGGACATGGTTTACAGGTTGTGCAAGGACATAGTTTACATATTTACGAAATGGTTATTGAGTTATTTGTGCACGGCAAGGATAAAATCAGTGATCATCACATAAGAAAACCCGATTTATAATGCAACAATATAAAAAATCCGCCGTTACGAAAACAGCGGATTTTTGTGTATTCGACTTATATTTCTGTCGTTCAAAGAAGTCAAGCAAATCGACAACCTCCGCAACGGTAAATCTGAAACACCATTGCCATACCGCCGGTAACGGAGGTTACACAGAACGCCGACTTTCAGAACGGCGAATTTGCAGTGCCGCATCGGCACCGCCTCAGGCGGTTTCTTCGGCAAAGTTTCCGGTGTAAAGGCTGTAGTACTTGCCCTTCTGAGCGATAAGCTCATCGTGAGTGCCACGCTCTATAATTCTGCCCTGTTCAAGCACCATAATGCAGTCTGAGTTGCGTACTGTCGACAGTCTGTGAGCAATTACAAACGTTGTTCTTCCGTGCATAAGCGCGTCCATACCTGCCTGTACAAGCTTTTCTGTACGGGTATCAATTGACGATGTAGCCTCATCAAGAATAAGCACAGGCGGGTCTGCTACTGCGGCTCTTGCTATAGATAGCAGCTGACGCTGACCCTGACTTAAGTTTGCGCCGTCACCTGTCAGCATTGTCTGATAGCCGTCGGGCAGTCTTCTTATAAAGCTGTCGGCATTTGCAAGCTTTGCGGCGGCTATGCACTCTTCATCTGTAGCGTCAAGCTTGCCGTAACGGATATTATCCATTACAGTGCCTGTGAACAGATTGGTTTCCTGTAATACAACACCGAGCGACTTACGCAGTTCGGACTTCTTTATCTTGTTGATATTGATATCGTCATATCTTATCTTGCCGTCCTGAATGTCATAGAAACGGTTGATAAGGTTTGTGATAGTAGTCTTGCCTGCACCTGTTGAACCTACGAATGCGATCTTCTGACCGGGCTTAGCATAAAGCTTTATGTCATGCAGTACCATTTTTTCATCGGTGTAACCGAAGTCGACACCGTCAAATACGATACCGCCCTCCTGCTTCTTGTATGAAACTGTGCCGTCTGCCTGATGGGGGTGCTTCCACGCCCACTTACCGGTACGGTGATCGGATTCGGTGATATTGCCGCTTTTATCAATTTCTGCATTGACAAGCTCAACGTAACCCTCATCGTGCTCAGGCTTCTGATCCATAAGATCAAACAGACGCTGTGCACCTGCAGAAGCCATAATAATGAATGTCATCTGCTGGCTGAGCTGTGAAATAGGATTGGTGAAATTTCTGTTCAGCGTACAGAATGAAACGATAATACCGAGGGTAAGTCCGCCGAAACCGTTTGTTGCAAGAACCGCACCGAGAATAGCACATAAAACATAGCTTATATTACCGATGTTTGCGTTGATCGGCATCATAATGTTTGCGTACTTATTAGCCTTATAGGCGCTGTTTCTGAGGTTATCGTTGATCTTGACGAAATCATCGATAGCTTCCTGCTCGTGACAGAAAACCTTAACGACCTTCTGACCGTCAAGCATTTCTTCAATATAGCCGTCAACCTCGCCGAGGTCATGCTGCTGCTTGCCGAAATATTTACCCGACTTTGCGGCAATTTTCTTTGTGACAATAAGCATTACAACTGCCATGCCAACTGCAAGTATTGTCATTGGTATGCTCATTACTATCATCGAAACAAGGGTAATGATAACAGTTGTGCCGCAGTTTATTACCTGGGGAATACTCTGGCAGATAAACTGTCTGAAAGTATCGATATCGTTTGTGTAAACCGACATTATATCACCGTGCTGATGTGTGTCGAAATACTTGATAGGGAGCTTTTCCATATTGGTGAACAGGTCGTTACGGAAGTTTCTGAGCGTACCCTGTCCTACATTTACCATTATTCTGTTATATGCGTATGATGCCGCAAGTCCGATAACATAAACTATTGCAAGTCTGAGCATTGCGTATGCAAGAGGCGTGAAGTCTGTACTGCCTGTTTCAAGCATCGGCTTGATATAATCATCGATCAGCGACTGTATGAACAGCATACCCATAAGCGTGGTAACTGCCTGTATAAGTATGCAGACAACTACGCAGATACACGAAGACCTGTAATGCTTCAGGGTATACTTTATAATTCTGCCGAGCAGCTTCATCTGATCCTTTGCGGATATATCGGGACGCGGTCCCATTTTTCTCTTATCCATTATGTTACGCTCCCTTCCTTAATTCTGAGGGCGGTCAAAGTCGCCGCCGTCCTTTGTCTGAGATTCGTAAATATCTCTGTATATTTCGTTGTTTGCAACAAGCTCATCGTGAGTGCCGACACCGTTTATTCTGCCGTCGTCAAGGACAACTATGCGGTCGGCATCCTGAACGCTTGATACACGCTGTGCTATGATTATCTTGGTAGTACCGGGAATGCACTTTGCAAATGCCGCTCTTATCTTTGCGTCTGTAGCTGTATCTACAGCACTTGTCGAGTCGTCAAGGATAAGCACCGCGGGCTTTTTGAGAAGCGCTCTTGCTATACATATACGCTGTTTCTGACCGCCCGATACGTTAGTACCGCCACGCTCGATCATCGTATTGTACTTGTCAGGGAAACGCTCGATGAATTCATCTGCGCAAGCCCACTTGCAAGCCTCGATACACTCTTCCTCTGTGGCGTTTTCGTTGCCCCAGCGGAGGTTATCAAGGATCGTACCCGAGAATAATACGTTCTTCTGAAGCACTACCGATACCTGATCACGCAGGAACTTCATATCATAGTCCTTGACATCGACACCGCCTACCTTTACACTACCCTGCTGGGCATCATAAAGACGGCTGATAAGGTTTACAAGGCTGGTCTTACCGCAGCCCGTACCGCCGATTATGCCGATCGTTTCACCGGATCTTATGTGCAGATTTATATCGGTGAGGACTTCTTCCTCGCTTGTCTTGTGGTATCTGAAATGTACATTGTCAAAGTCGATACTGCCGTTGGCGATTATCTCTACGGGAGCGAAAGGCTGTGCGAGGTCGGGTTCTTCACGCAGAACCTCAGATATACGGCGCATACTTGCCGTGCTCATAGTGATCATAACAAATATCATAGAAAGCATCATCAGTGACATAAGCGAACCCATAACATAGCTGAACAGCGAGGTAAGCTCGCCTATCTGTAATGTTCCGCCTACTATGAACTTTGCACCGAACCAGCATATTGCCATGATACAGGCATAGATCACAAGCATCATTACGGGGTTGTTGAACGCAAGTGTGCTTTCTGCCTTCTTGAACATTTTATAGAGGTTGCCCGAAGCTTTCTTGAACTTATCGTTTTCGTAATCCTCACGGACGTATGACTTTACTACTCTGATACCGGAGATATTCTCCTGTACGCTTGCGTTCAGGTCATCGTATTTTGTGAACGCTACATCAAATATCTTCATTGCCCTGAGCATAATTATCGCAAGGATAATCGCAAGGAAAATGATAGCGCCGAGGAAGATAAAGCTCATATCGACATTTACTACAAAGCACATAACCATACTGCTTATCAGCATAAGAGGCGCTCTTACAGCAATTCTTATGATCATCTGATATGCGTTCTGCACATTAGTTACGTCTGTTGTCATACGGGTCACAAGCCCCGCTGTGCTGAACTTGTCGATGTTAGAGAACGAGAAGCGCTGTATGTTGCGGTACATCGCTTCACGCAGGTTGCAGGCAAAGCCTGTTGATGCACTTGCGGCATATTTACCTGCCATCATACCTGCGAACAGGCTTATCATGGCAAGAACTATCATAAGCGCACCGTATAAGACGATTTTGTTCATATCGCCCTTCTCTACACCCTCATCGATCAGCAGTGCCATTACGAAGGGGATTATGACCTCCATAACGACTTCAAGCGCCGAATATACGGGAGCTAAGATAGAGTCTTTTTTATATTGTTTTACTTGTCTTAAAAGCTCTTTCACTTAATCCGTCATCCTTTCCATTTTCAGTTTTTCTGTATTTATGTTGCTTATATTGTTCAGCAGCTTTTTCTGAAGCCGCATAAGCTCTGACATTTCTTCTTCCGTAAAGTTGCGGAAGGCTTCACGCTCGGTGTTCTTCATATGCTGAGAAATCAGCAGAGCCGCTTTTCTGCCTTTTTCGGTTACGGCGAGGTTCTTGTAACGCTCATCGTTTTCACAGCCGGTGCAGCAGATGTGTCCCGATTTTCTCAGCTTCTTTATAAGTGCAGACACAGAGGGCTTCGATATGCACAGGTGCTTGTGAAGATCCGCGGCGAATATTTCCCTGTCGGGGCAATTTGCAATGTACATAAGCACTCTGCCCTGCGCCGCCGTGATATCGATATTTGCAAAAATCGCATTCAGACTGTTTTCGATACGCTGATTTATCGTCTTGTTATCGATCATTATCGACTGGATATCGGTTTCAGTCATAACAGTTAACCTCCTTATCAGTAACGTACTAACAGTTTAGCTCCTTGATAATAATACACCAAAAAGTCTTGAATGTAAAATACAAATATGTTATAATCGATAAAGAACGTTTATCGTTAATTAAAAAAGGAGCTTGTTATGAATACTACTCAGCTTGAATGCTTCCTCGCGGTTGCGGAAACACTTAATTTTTCAAAGGCGGCAAGTATGGTCAACATCAGTCAGCCGGCTGTCAGCCATCAGATCTCATCACTTGAGGCGGAGCTTGGGGTGAGGCTGTTTCTGAGGACAAACAAGAGCGTACAGCTTACCAAAGAGGGGCTGAGCTTTATTACGGACGCGGAAACTATAGTAAGGACTGCGGCAGAATCAATACACAGGCTGAGTGCGAACGTTAAGGAAAAGAAAAAGGTTCTCGCAATAGGTGTACATAATCAGTATGAGCTTGATGTGGCTGTTCCTGTAATGGGTATCATGGGAAAAATGTATCCAAATTTTGAGCCGGAAATTACTATGATGCCGTTCAAGTCACTTGACAACCTGCTTGAAGAAAACAAGCTACAGCTTATTTTTGCTTTAAAAGCCGATGATGAAGCACCAAAAGCCGAGTGCTTCACAACGCTTATCGAATGCCCTGTTATGCTTATATGCAGTAAAGATGACGCTCTCGCGAAAAAGCAGACCGTTAATATCAATGATATAAACGGCAGGCGTGTTATACTTATTAAAAAGCACAAGTGTCCCGATGCGGCTGTGCAGGGATATATGAAGCTGGGTATGCCTAACAGCAGTAATGTACTGCTTGCGGACGGTTGTGAAGCGGCTTTTGCAATGGCAAAGGCGGGACTTGGAATTACCGCGTTTCCTGTTACTCCATATATGAAAGATGATGATGTTTCATACATAAAAATAGAGGGACTGCCGCCGATATTGATGGGCGTATACTCAAAAAAGCTCATTAAAGGTGAGCCTGCGCATGAATTTGTACTTGAAGCAAAGAAATTTTATAAAAATTATCCAAACCCTATTGACAAAACAAAAATCGTATGATAAACTATAGACAGTTAGCAAAGGCTAACGAGGTTATCATACGGCAACTCGATATTATAAACGGCAGTTTGCCGTTTATTTAAACGGATATAGTTAGTTTAGCCTAACACAGTGATATGCAACAGAAAGGATATAATATATGAGCGTAGTAATAATCGGCGGTAACGAGCGAATGGAAACCCGTTATGCGGACATATGCAAGGCTTACGGTTATGACAAGGCTAAGGTTTTTGTAAAAGAAAACAGCTCTCTTAAGAAGAAAGTCGGCACTCCCGATTTACTGATACTGTTTACAAATACGGTATCGCACAAGATGATGCTGAGTGCAACACAGGAGGCAAAGCGCAACAGCGTTCCCGTGGCAAGAGTTCACAGCAGCAGTGTTGTAGCACTGTCACAGCTTTTAGCCGAAAGAAGCGCGGCAGTATGAAAGGGTGCTGTTTTGAGCAGTATCTGATCGACAACTGCTCCCCTACTCTTGCATCGCTTAAGACGGCGAATCTGTTCAATTACAGATACAGCAGTACAGATGAGCTTAACAAGGCTGTATGGCGCTGGAACAAAGAGCTGTCCGTCAAGGGTATCAGCGTAACGGTGCTGAGAAGACGTGAAAACACAGCACTGATATATGTATACAGAGCGGAAAAGCTTGCAGAGGATTTCAGCCGACCGGGTGTAGCGCGTTTTATGAAGCGTCACGATTATGAAAATACCGATATCAGATACTGCATTGACATTCTCAGGGAAAAGCTCGAAAACAGCGAGGATTTTCCGCACGAGATAGGGATATTCTTAGGATATCCGCTTGGGGACGTTATAGGATTTATCGATAATGCGGGTAAAAACAGCCGGTGCACGGGCTGTTGGAAAGTTTACTGCAACGAGTGCGAGGCTATGCGCACCTTTGCGAGATTTGACAAGTGCAGAGCTGTCTACCAAAAGATGTGGGCAAACGGCAGGAGTATCGTGCAGCTAACAGTTGCATAATATAAAGAACATTTATGAAAGGATTTTTTATTATGAAAACAGCAGTAGTATATTGGAGCGGAACAGGCAACACCGAGGCTATGGCAGGCTCAGTTGCAGAGGGTGCAAAGAGCGCAGGCGCAGAGGTAAGCGTATTTACGGCGGCTGACTTCTCGGCAGATATGGTTGACCAGTTCGATTCTATCGCTTTCGGTTGTCCTTCAATGGGCAGTGAACAGCTTGAGGACAGCGAGTTTGAACCTATGTTCAACGCTTGTGAAGCAAAGCTTTCAGGCAAAAAGGTAGGACTTTTCGGTTCTTACGGCTGGGGCGACGGCGAATGGATGAGAAACTGGGAGGAACAGTGCATCGCTGACGGCGCTGTTATGGCAGGCGAATGCGTTATCTGCAACGAAGCTCCCGATGATACAGCAACCGAGCAGTGCGTTGAGCTCGGTAAGGCACTTGCTTCCTGAATTTAAGCAAACGACTTAAAGATAAACAAACATACTCCGTAAAAAACACCGCAGAGGGTAAAAGCTCTGCGGTGTTTTTATATGAATTTATAGATTAACGGCAATCTCCTGAAGCAAATTACAAGCTGATAATATTCAGATGGGGCGGTAGAATTATAAAATTGTGGTTATACACTGAACTGTTTGTTTAAACAATAAAAAATTATAACAATTCAATGTTAATCTTGGGATGAGTGCTATTGCCGCTCCAAGTAACCCATGCGACATAATCTTCCCATTTTTCAAGACTTTTGAAGTTTTCATACTCTTTTTTAAACTCTTCAACTTTATCGTTGGGGATAAGCCATCCGCTACAATCTGTGCATATTATATCGTCAGTCCATAAATCGTTGCCTTCAACACAATCTAAAAAGAACACCGCATTTTTATCTGCTGCTGATTCCTGTACCAATTTAAAGAAAGCAATAAATCTGCTTTCTTCCCGACTTCTTAACCCAACCATTATTGCTTTCCTCATTTAAAAAAGTATTAAATTTGCCATTGGTCTTAACAATTACGCAAGATTTATCCTTCATTCAGAATTTAATTTCTACGTCCGCCCACTAAACCGCATTGTTCACATTTCATCAGGCTTATCAATTTCAAAGCTATACTCTGAATTGTTACATCTGTCATAACTCGGATTTTTAAACGAACTGATTATTTCGAGTGGAATACCGTCGGGATAAGCCTTGCAACTCATGCCCCATTCACCCTTATCACCTGTTCTGTTTTTACAAACATTGCATTTAACCGTATTCGATGAAATCATTATTATATCCCCACTTGGTACGAATTTTGGCTTACCAGTTCAACAATTTTATCGGAATGTCCTATTCTGCGTAAAGCCATACAGTCCGAATAAAATTCATATATGTTTCTCATACGCATATCAGAATGTATCTTCTGCTCGAATTTACCTAATTCTGATAATTTCTTGCCACTTTCAATTATACCACCGTTTTCCTGATAGTCAACCGACAAGCCTCAATTTGCTTATATTTTTCGCTGTTTGCGGCATAATTCTCGTTAAGAATCTTGTGAAAAAACGCTGAGGATAAAAGCTCTCTGCGGTGTTCCCTTCCCCCCTTGACAATCACACTCCTCTGTGCTAAAATAATACCATACAGAAAAGCTATGACAAGAAACAGTAGATAAATCTGCGTCACAGAGAAAGAGCGGTTGGTGTAAGCTCCCGACAAGGTTTTATCGAACCCGTCTTTGAGCTGTACACGATGAGTGTTACCGGATTCTCCCGTTACAGAGATACAAGTGCGGTTATACCGAATTTAGGTGGTACCACGGAACAAAGTTTCGCCCTAAGCAAATTTAATGCTTCGGGCTTTTTTATGCCCGAAATTCAGGAGGACAACATAATGAAGCTTGAAAAACTGGTCGGCGACCGTTTTAAGGAAAGACCCTCGGACTGTCAGATCGACAGCCACGCAATTATGGTGAGAGGCGGCTATATAAAGTATATGGCTAACGGTATCTTCTCGTCATACACACCCACAAAGAGAATAACAAAGAAGATTGAACAGATCATCAGAGAAGAAATGGACAAGATAGACGGACAGGAAGTACAGTTCCCTGTTGTTATGCCCGCTTCACTCTGGCAGGAGTCAGGCAGATACGAAAGCATCGGCAGTGAGCTTTTACGTTTTACAGACCGCAACAGAATGCCTATGGTACTCGGTATGACACACGAGGAAGCCGCTGTACATCTTGTTCGCGAATACGGCAAAAGCTACACAAAGTACCCTTTCATGATCTATCAGATACAGACAAAGTTCCGTGATGAAGCACGTCCGAGAGGCGGTCTTATCAGAGTCCGTGAGTTCACAATGAAGGACGCTTACTCGTTCCACACATCGCAGGAAGACCTTGAGCAGTATTACGATAAGTGCCACAAGGCTTACGAAAACATATTCAGACGTGCAGGCGTTCCCGAGGTAATCTCGGTCAAGTCCGATTCGGGTATGATGGGCGGCAGTATTTCACACGAATTTATGCTCCTTACACCCGTAGGCGAGGATACAATAGCTAGCTGCCACGAATGCGGTTTCAATGCAAATATGGAAGCCGCAGACAGCATTATCGAGAACACAAGAGATGAAGTTTCCGCACCTATGGAGCTTGTTCATACTCCGAATATCCATACGATAGAAGAAATATGCGACTTTTTGCATACTCCCAAGGAAAAGAGCTGTAAGGCTGTCGTATATCAGAGAAACGCAGACGACAGCTATGTTGTCGTGTTCACAAGAGGCGACATTGACGTAAACGAAACAAAGCTCCGCAACTTCTTAGGCTGTGAGATCCACCCCGCTGTGATCACAGAAGAATGCGGTCTTAACGCAGGATATATAGGACCTGTCGGTCTTCCCGAAAATATGACCGTTCTGTTTGATACCTCGCTTCAGAATACAAACAACCTTTCGTGCGGTGCAAATAAGGAAGAATATCACTACACGGGTCTTGACATTGACCGTGATTGCGCAAACGTTGAATATCACGACTTTGCAAAGATCCTTGACGGCGGCATCTGCCCCAATTGCCACAAGCACTCAATTTCTATTTCAAGAGGTATCGAGGTTGGAAACATATTCCAGCTCGGTACAAAGTACACAAAGACTATGGGTATGACTTACCTTGACAGCAACGGCGAGGAAAAGACACCTATCATGGGTTGTTACGGTATCGGTGTCGGCAGACTTGCGGCTTCGGTATGCGAGGCGCACCACGATGATTACGGTCCTATCTGGCCTATGCCTATTGCACCTTGGCAGGTTCACATCTGCGCTGTACGTTCTGACGATGCAGATGTTAAGGCTTGCGCTGACAAGCTGTATGATACTTTACAGAACGCAGGTGCTGAGGTTATCTATGATGACAGACAGGTAAGCGCAGGCGTTATGTTCTCTGATGCAGACCTGCTTGGCATTCCGCTGAGAGTTGTTGTAAGCCCAAGAAACCTGAAGGATAACTGCTGTGAGATTTCCGCAAGGGATAAGAGCTTCTCATATAAAGTTCCAGTTGAGGAAACCGCAGACAAGGTTCAGGAGCTTATCAAGGAGCTTATGGCTAAGTTCAACGACTGAGAATATTAAACGACAGCTTAAGGGCAGTGCTTTGCGGCACTGCCCTTTTAAAATGTTTCCGCTAAAACGATAGTACACAAATTACCACCGGAGCTTAATATCACCATATTGTCCTTTTTATCGTACACATCATATGATATTATATAAGCAGTGAAAAACACAGTAGCTATACCGGAGAAAAGGAGAAAAATATGTCATTCATAGTTTTATTTATCGGTCTGATCATATACGGAATATGGAAAAAATGTGAGCCGCAAATTCCCGCGTCTTACCACAACAACTGGAAGCTTGAGCAGGAGGACTCATGGAAAGTCAGCACAGGACAGATGACACGCAGACAGTTTATGAGTAATATCAATAACGGAAAATATCGATAATGTTTGCTCATCGGCATAAAGTCAGCCCTCGTCTGAAATTCGGACGAGGGCTGTGCTTTTAGCTTTCTGTCTTTTTTATACCGAAAAACAGTCGCAGAAAGCCGGCGAGTATTCTTGGTGTTTTGCAAACTACGATTTTCATGATATGTACCTCTCTTTCAGCAAAAGAACAGCAGCCATACGCCGAGCGCAATAAGCAGCAGGGACAGTATGACAAGCAGTGTTTCAGCCGACATACAGGTTACACAGATAAGAATACCCGCAAGACCGAGTATGAAAGCAGGAAATTTCGACCGTCCCGGTCTGCGTCTTCTCATCATAAACAATACCTCCCGTCGGCTGAAGTTACTACACTTTATTCCGTCGGGAGGTATTTTGTTACTTATCTTTTTACAGTCATTACAACTGCAAGTCCGTCTTTTATCTCTACGGTACAATCTGTATCGGCCTTGAATTCGTTGCTGACACCTATCGGAAAGCTACGCTCCATAACATATTCTTTTAGCGGATATTCTGCTCCTGTAATAGATACGGTCGCCTTGTCGCTTATTGCAAACACCGAAAGATACCTTGATAAATCGGGTGATAATGTTATCTTCTCATCTTCAAGGATATAAGCATTTGTGTTATCACCGGTTATGAACGCTTTTCCTCCGTGCTCACGGATAAATAGCAGTGTTGCGATATTCGAAAGCGTATGGTCGGTTCGTCCGCCGCAGGCGCTGACAAGCGCTATACTGTCGTATCCTCTGTCAAGTGCCGTTCTTACGGCAAGCATCGTGTCTGTGTCGTCCTTATGCGTCGGTGAGCGCAGTATTTCGATATTCCGTGGCAGTTTATTCTTTATACTGTCAAAGTCGCCTAGAATAAGATCGGGTGCAATTCCTGCGGCAAGTGCCTTGTCATACCCACTGTCAGCGCATATGACAAATGCGTCATTCGGTATCTTTACTGTTTTGCACGGCTCAGGTCCGCCGCATATAATATAACAGGTTTTCATCACTTATTCTTAAACTCCCATTCGTTGAGTTTATCCGCTTCCTCACACATTCTCGCATAGCTGTCATAGCGGGACTGCTCTATTTTACCCTCGCGCAGTGCTTCGGTTACGGCACAGCCACTCTCTTTCAGATGAACGCAATCCCTGAAGCGGCATTTGCCGAGATAATCCGTAAATTCTCTGAAAGAATATTGCAGTTCGTTCTTCGGTATAAAGCCATAGCGGCTTACTTCTACCGTTGAAAAACCGGGCGTATCGGCAATATAGCCGCCGTCAAGGCGGAACAGCTCAACCTGCCTTGTTGTATGCCGTCCTCTGCCGAGCTTCTTGCTTATGTCGCCTGTGCTTCTTTCAAGTCCAGGGAACAGGTGATTCATAAGGCTGGACTTTCCGACACCGGAGTTTCCGATGAGCGCTGAAAGCTTGCCGCGGATATACTCTTTTATCTCATCTATGCCCTTTCCTGTGCTGTTATCCATATAAAACACGTTAAACCCACAACGACGATACACCGATGCAAAATCCTCGCACTCTCGTATATCCTGCTTTGTTATCACAATTACAGGCTCTATGCGCTTGCTTTCAAATATAGATATCAGCTTGTCCGTTACTAGCGTGTTAGGTAACGGGTCAACAGCCGAGGTTACAAGCAATGCGCAGTCAAGGTTTGCAAGCGGGGGTCTGATTATATGATTTCTGCGCTCCTTTATCTCTGTGATAAGCGGAACGGCGTTTTCCTCAGCACTCACAATTACATTATCACCTGCACACGGCGATATTTTTTCTTTTCTGAATACTCCCCTTGCATTACAACATAAAACGCCGTCGGAGACATCTACATAGTAGTTGCCGCCGACAGCCTTTGTTATAATGCCTTCAAATTGTTGTTTGTTCAAAGGCAGACCTCATATTATTCCGATACATCAGCGACCGAAGTTTCAGTTGAAGATTCAACTGATGAATCTACAGATGAGGGTTCATCTGTTGAATCCGGAACGTCTGATGACGACTGATCCGATGAACTGTTATCGGTAGCAGGTTCTCTTATCTTGAGTACATTGAACAGGCCTTGATTGTAGGATTTAAGAATCTGCTTTGCCTCACCAGAAGTAAAGTCGACCTGAATTTCTGCAAGAGTACCTGAAAGCTCCTCGTCATTAGTATTGGTAATTCTGATTATATAATCCTTCTTTTCGTTGCTCATACCGGATACATCAAATGTAATTGTCTTTCCGGCAGCAAGTGACATATCTTTTGTTTCGCTGTCCTTTACCAGATTACCGTCTGTATCGGTATAGGTAAACATAAATGTACCGGTATTTGTAGCAGATGAGGGAAGATCAAGCGAAACAGTACCGTTTACCGTTACAACAGGATCTGATGAAGGTTCTTCGGGAGCTTCGTATTTGAGTTCTTTGAATAATTTTTCATTGTAATTAACGATTTCGGGCTCTGTATCCTCATTCTTGAAGTCAACACTTATTTCTGCGAGAACGCCGTTGAGTGATGTATCTGCAACATTAGTGATCTTGATCGTGTATGTTGTAGGCTCTGAACCGCTTACCTCAAATGTGATCGTCTTGCCTGCATTTACAGCCATATCGCGTTCTTCTTCCTTGAACGATACACCGTCCTTGAAGTACTCAAACTTGAATGTGCCTGTATCGGTTACGTCTGAGGGCAGGTCGAGCGAAATCTCTGTCTTGATGCTTACAGCCTTACCGTCGCAGACTGTTACCTCGATCTCGGTATCTTCGTTGACTACAGAGTTAGCGTCAATGCTCTGCTTGATTACTTCGCCTTCCTTGTACTCATTGCTTGAGCCTGATACTTCCTTGAGCTTGAGGTTCTTGTCCTCAGCCTCCTTGCGGGCTTCTTCGATTGTCATACCGATAAACTTAGGTACGTTTACAGCCTTTACAAGCTTGCCGTTGCTTACATAAACCTTTACCACTGTACCCTGAGATACTTCAGAATGTGCGGCGGGCTCTGTCTTTATAACGATATCCTTGGCAACCTCATCATCATTTACATAAACCAGCTTCGGTTTAAGTCCCTTTTTCTCAAGCTTTATCTGTGCGTCCTGAGCAGAAAGGTTTGCATAGTCATCGACCTCGACCTTCTGAGGACCGTTACTGATAACGATATTTACGATTGTGCTCTTCTTTATTGTTCTGCCTGCAGGAGTCTTCTGATCCATTACCTCGTTTTCCTTGTAATCGGTAGAGTACTGTCTGTCGATATCAAGGTTGAGCTCAGGATATTTCTCCTTAACATCATCAAGCGTCATACCGATAATGTTAGGCATGGTCATTTCATCTGTTGTGCCGCTGGTTGTTCCGAGGTTTCTCGTAACAATGGAGAATATCAGCCATGCGGTCATTATTACGAATACAGATGCAACGGCAAAAAGTATAGGTAACAGCGGTGAACGTCTTTCCTCTACCTCTTCATCGTCGTCATCATCATCGTACAGATCGTTATCATCTTCCTCTTCACTCTCGGAGAGCGTGTCGTTCGCCGCATTCTGCTCGGGAGCGTTAGGATCGGATACTTTATCAAAGTACTTTGTTGAACCGTCAGCCGAGAAGTACTTGTATTCAAACACTATGCTGGGGTCTTTCTTGAACTCTTCGATATCGTTTATCATCTCGCCTGCGGTCTGATAACGCATTGAGGGTTCTTTCTGCATAGCCTTGAGTGTGATCTCTTCAAGTCCCTCGGGGATAGAAGAATTTATCTCGCGCAGAGGCTTAGGCGGTGTCTGCATATGCTGAAGAGCTATCGCTACGGGAGTTTCACCGTCAAAAGGCTTCTGTCCTGTCAGCATCTCATAGAGCATTACGCCTACGGAATAGATATCGCTCTTTTCATCGGTCATTTCACCTCTCGCCTGCTCGGGGCTGATGTAGTGAACCGAACCGATAGCCTTTTCGGAAAGAGTCTTGTCGGTTTCACGGTTGAAACGTGCGATACCAAAGTCCATGACCTTTATTGTGCCGTCGGGAAGCATCATAACGTTCTGTGACTTGATATCACGGTGAACTATACCTCTGTCATGAGCGTGCTGTAAAGCTCTTAATATCTGCACGGTAAAATATACCGCGTCTTTCCATTTAAGAACACCCTGAAGCTTGATATACTCTGCAAGAGATATTCCGTCTATGTACTCCATTACGATAAACTGTATCTGCTCATTGAAGCCGACATCATATATTTTCACAATGTTCGGGTGTGAAAGCAGAGCTATCGCCTTGGATTCGTTTCTGAAACGTCTGAGGAAGTCCTCGCTGCCCGCAAATTCATTCTTCAAGATCTTTACGGCAACTATTCTGTCCTCGGTAATATCCCTGGCCTTGTAGATATCAGCCATGCCGCCCGTTCCGATAAGCTCAAGCAGTTCGTAACGGCCGTCAAGGCGTCTGCCTATCATATTGTCCATATTGTTATCCATAAAATCCACCGTTTCTCCGTATTAGTTTAATTTGCGACCCATACGGTAAGTCGTTTTATATTGAAACCACGGCTACGGTCACGTTGTCACGACCGCCGTGTTTATTGACGTAATCTATAAGCTGATCACAGCACTTTGCAACAGGAGAAGCCGCTATTACATCGGCTATCTCGGTGTCCTCTGCATAGGAGCTAAGTCCGTCCGAGCAGAAAAGGAGCATATCGTCCTTTTTAACATCAAGCTCAAAATAATCGGGGGTTATGAAAGGCTGAGCACCGACCGCCTTAGTGATGCGGTTTCTGTCAGGGTGCGTCTTGCTCTCCTCATATGTAATTATGCCCTTTTCAATAAGCTTTCTGATATAGGTGTGATCCTTTGTGACCTGCTGCATATTATCATCGAAGAAGAAATAGCATCTGCTGTCACCTACATTGATAAGATAGGCTCTTTCATTAAAGATGATCCCGGCTACACAGGTAGTTCCCATTCCCGCTTTATCGGGGTCAGCCTTTGCCATATCGTATACCACGCTGTTTGCCGCAGTAACAGATGTTATAAGCAGATTTCTTATCTGATTTCTGGTTATATCCTTTCTGAAGCCCTTTATCAGTCTGTCCTTGATAAATTCAACGGTAGTCAGACTGGCACAGCCGCCTGCATTCTGTCCGCCCATTCCGTCGCACAGAATTACCGCAACAGCATCGCAACCAAGCTCTCCTATCCAGTAGTTATCCTGATTTTCTTCACGGCAATTACCGATATCGGTCTTTGCGTAAGCTTTCATATATTATGGTTCTCCCTTGATATCACTTTACTTGTTATCCCGTCTTAATTGTCCGCACGCGGCGCTTATATCCGCGCCCAGCGTCCTTCTGACTGTAGCGTTCAGTCCGCCGTCGATAAGCATCTGCTTGAACTTCTCTACAGATGCACTGCGCCTGAACACGCCTTCCTTTATCTCGTTTACCGGAATGAGATTGACGTGGCAATTCTGCCCCTTAAGCAGTTTAAGCAGTGCGTCTGCCGACTCGCGTGTATCGTTCACACCGTCGATCAGTGCGAACTCATAGCTTATCCTGCGCCCTGTGGTATTGAAATAATACTTGCACGCTTTCATAAGCTCTTCTATCGAAAATCTGTTGTTTACGGGCATAACGGAGCTTCTCAGCTCGTTTGTCGGTGCATGGAGAGAAACGGAAAGCGTAATGCCGAGCTTCATATCCGCAAGCTCATATATTCTGTTTACAAGTCCGCAGGTCGACACCGAAACGTGGCGAAGACTCATATCGTCCTTAGCCGACAAAAGCTTCAGAAACTTTACAACGTTGTCGAAGTTGTCGAGCGGCTCGCCTATTCCCATAAGCACCACATGATTTATCTTGCGTCCGCTGTCCTTTTCACTTTCGTAGATCTGCAAAAGCATCTCGCTTGGGAGCAGGTTTCTTACAAAGCCCGCCTTTGTAGATGCACAGAACTTACAGCCCATTTTACAGCCGACCTGAGTTGAGATACAGATGCTGTTGCCGTGCTTGTATTCCATAAGGACGGTTTCAACTTTTTCGCCGTCAGACAAACCATAAAGATATTTTACCGTATTATCTATGTTAGATACAAGTCTTTTTTGAATTTTTAGTGAGTTTATCCAAAAAATATTGTTGAGCTTTTCTCTCAGTTGTGCAGATAGATTGGTCATTTTGCTAAAATCTTCTACTTTATATGTATGTAACCAGTCGTATATCTGCTTCGCCCTGAATTTCTTCTCACCTATTTCAAGTATTTTCTCTTCAAGCTCCTCCTGCGAGAGTGAAAGAATATCGATTTTTTCCATATAGTGTATATCACTTTACCTTTCTGAGAGTTGCTGTGAAGAAACCGTCACCGTTGATATCACACGGAAGCATCGTTCTTTTATAGCTGTCTTCAAGACCTTTTATTCCGAGAGGAACTACCACAGGCACAAAGTCGCCGTGTTCCTTTAAGAACTCTTCAACAATATCATCGTTCTCTGCTTTACTTACGGTGCAGGTGGAATATATCAGCGTACCGCCGGGTTTTACATACTCCGCGGCATTATTTATGATCTTTCTCTGCGTATCGGGGAGCGTTTCAAGCTGTTTCATCGGCTTGTACTTTATCTCGGGTTTTCTTCTGATAACTCCGAGCCCCGAGCACGGCACATCGCAGATAACCTTGTCCGCTTTCGGTATATCCGGGTTTAATTTAGTAGCGTCGTTTTCAGCGGCAGTGATTATGGTAAGTCCGAGCCGCTTTGCGGTATTTGCAATAACCGAAACCTTACCGTCATACAGATCGTAGCTGTAGATCCTGCCCCTGTCGTTCATCATCTCCGCACAGGTGAATGTTTTACCGCCGGGTGCACTGCAAAGGTCAACTACCGTTTCATTGAACACCGGAGCGGCTATTTTACAGCATATCTGCGAGGATATATCCTGTATGTGAAGCATTCCCTTTTTGTGTGCTGTACTCTGTTCTATCCCCCTTGTGGCTGTAAGCTCTATACAGCTGTCAATAAGCTTGTTCTTTACAGCGGTAATACCGTCCTTTGCAAGCTGAGAAATAACATCGTCAACGGAATATCTCACCGTATTTACTCTGGCATACATCGGCGGTCTGTCAAAGCCCGACTGTATCATCTGCATCGCCCTTTGCTCGCCGAGCTCGTTTTTCCACTTTTTTATCAGCCACTTCGGACAGGAATATTCGATCGACTGCTTAGCCTCGTCTTTGAGATTGCCGTAATCTATCTGCTTTTCGTTACGCAGGAAGCTACGCAGTATTGCGTTTACATAGCCCTTTGCACGCGTGCATCTGCAATAATCGCACAACTCGACGGACTCGTTTACAGCCGCACTGTCCGGGACAGAATTCATAAACAACAGCTGATAGAACCCCATACGGAGTATTTCGACTACCGCTGTTTTGATTTTATCAAATTCTATACCCGAGTAGTAGCGTATAAGATAGTCAAGCGTCATTCTGCGCTCAAGCACTCCGTAGAACAGCGCCGCGGAAAACGCCTTATCGCGCTTGTCAACGTCACTTGATGTAAACGCGTGATCAAGTATTATATTCGAGTATGCACCCTGCGTATCCATACGGATAAGCAAGTCAAGCGTTATCTGTCTTGCGGTTTTCATTCATCTCTCCAAATCAATTTCTTCTTGAGCTTGCTATAAGTCTTAACAGCTGTAATAAAGCCACTGCAAGCGAAGCAACATATGTCATGGCTGCGGCTTTAAGCGTTTTCTTAGCGCCTGTGTACTCAGCGCCGAACAGTATGCCTTGATCCTTTATAGTGGCAAGCGCTCTTCTGCTTGCATTGAATTCAACAGGGAGCGTTACAAGCTGGAACAGCACTATCGCGGCAAAAAGCCCTATGCCTATACCTCTGAGCAGTGACATATTGAACACTATGCCGAGTATAAAGAACAGTATCCATGCCGATGAACCGAACTGAGCAACCGGCAGTATCATCATTCTTATCTTTATAGGAGTGTAATTTTTAGCGTACTGGATAGCGTGTCCGACCTCATGAGCCGCAACACCGATAGCACCTACAGAGATGCTGTCGTAAACAGGCGCAGAAAGCGCGACTGTATTTGTCCTCGGGTCGTAGTGGTCGGTAAGCTCACCCGATACTCTTGTGACCTGTACATTATAAAGTCCGTTGCTGTCGAGGATCTGGCGTGCTACAGTTGCCGCAGACATTCCTCTTGAGCTTGGCATTTTGTTGTACTTTCTGAACGTGCTCTTTACGTTTATCGATGTGTATATCGAATAGAAAAAGGCAACTATCAGCAGGAAATATATAACATAATAATTCAGCAGATATTCAGGCATAATAATTCTCCTTTCTGCATTTAACTCAACGTGATTTATTCCAGTCTTATTCCCTTTTGCAGTTTGTTTCCGTTTACAAAGCTTGCGGTATTCATACGCTTACCGCCCTCGCCCTGGACCTCGGCAAATCTTACGCATTTACCGTCACCGCAAACTACAGTAAGGTCATTTTCATTTATCAGCGTTCCGTAAGGCTTGTCCGATGATATGTCGGTCATTACCGCAAAATATACCTTAAGTCTTTTCTCACCTATAAAAGTATACGCACAAGGCGACGGCGACATACCTCTTATAAAGTCGGTTACTTGCTTTGCACTTTTTGAGAAATCTATCCTGCACATTTCTTTTGATATCATACCTGCGTAGCAAGATAAGCTGTCGTCCTGCGGAACAGGCTTTACTGTGCCGTTTTCACAGGCTTCAAGCGTTTCGAGTATAAGCTCTCCGCCGATAACGGCAAGCTTATCGTGCAGTTCGCCTGCGGTCATATCGGGAGTGATCTCAACAGATCTGCTCATAAGCATATCGCCTGTATCAAGCCCCTTTGCCATCATCATTGTGGTAACGCCGCTCTCGGTTTCACCGTCTATGATACACTTCTGAATAGGTGCGGCGCCACGGTATTTCGGCAACAGCGATGCGTGTATATTTATACAGCCGAACTTCGGCAGGTTAAGTATGCTCTCGGGTAAAATCTGACCGTAAGCCGCAACCACGATACAATCGGGGTCAAGCTCTTTCAGCAGTTCGAGTGACTTTTCCGCGTCCTCTCCCTTTCTGAGTGAAAGCGGCTGATATACGGGAAGACCGTACTTTTCGGCACATTCCTTTACAGGAGGTGCCTGCATTTTCTTGCCCCTGTTTTTCGGCTTATCCGGCTGGGTGAACACCGCTTTGATATTGTGGCGCTTTTGCAGCTTCTCAAGTGCGGCTACCGCAAAATCGGGAGTTCCCATAAATACTATGTTCATAGTATCCCCTCCTTACTTTTTACGCTCTTCAAGCTGTTCAGACGTAAGCAGTTCGTCTGCCTTGTCGGTGAACAGGACACCGCTGAGGTGGTCTATTTCATGGCACAGAGCAATAGCTAAAAGCTCCGTACCCTCTATCTCAAACTCCTTGCCGTATCTGTCCTGAGCCTTTACTTTGACCTTTGCGGGTCTTTCAACATAGCCCCATAAACCGGGTACGGAAAGACAGCCTTCAAGCTCATGCTGTTTGCCTTTCATAGAGGTTATAACGGGGTTTATAAGCTCGATCCTGCCGTGATCGTCGCCGACATCTATAACAACCACTCTTCTCAGCACGCTTATCTGCGGTGCGGCAAGACCTACGCCGCTTGCCTCCTGCATGGTTTCATACATATCGTCAAGCATCGTCCAAAGCTTATCGTCAAAGACGGTAACGTCCTTGCATCTTTTTCTAAGCGACTCATCGCCGTCCTTAGCTATTATTCTCTTTGCCATTTCAAAAATCCTTTCTTTATATTATCTCGCCGTTCATATCGGCGAAGAAGCTTACTTTATCAAGAGCCGGTGACTTGTATGCGTCAAGCAATGTTGCCTGCATTACCGACCTGAACTCTTTATTATTCTTGCATTTTATGATGATCCTGTAGCGAAACTTGCCGTTTACCTTTGCAACAGAGCAGGCTGACGGACCGAGCACTCTTATCGGGATACCATGACCCTCAAGGTTTTTCATAAACAGCTTTACAAAGCTGTCTGCGCCCTTTTTGCAGATATGCTCTTCCGTTGCAGAAAGTCCTATTTCGCAAATATCACAATACGGCGGGAAAAGAAGCGCTTTTCTTATCTCGCATTCCTGCCTGAAAAACTCGTCATAGTTCTGGTCTGCCGCAAGGTTGAGAACATAATGCTCCGGGGAGAATGTCTGCAAATAAGCCCTTCCTTTTTTTGAACCTCTGCCGCATCTTCCGACCACCTGAGTGATAAGCGAAAATGTCTTTTCATACCCGAGGTAATCCCCTGCATACAGCGATTTATCTATCATCAGCACGCCGACAAGTGTCACATTCTCAAAGTCAAGCCCTTTTGCTATCATCTGAGTGCCGACCATAATGTCATATTCGCCGTTTTTGAATTTGTCAAAATTCTTCTCATAGGAGAACTTGCTCATTGTTGTATCCGCGTCCATTCTGAGAACTCTTGCGGACGGAAACAGCGTTGATATTTCATCTTCTATACGCTGTGTGCCCGTACCCGAGCTGTAGATGAACTTAGATCCGCAGGACTTGCACCTGCCTGTGAACTCTTCGGTATAGCCGCAGTAGTGGCATATCATACAGTTGTTGACCTTGTGATAGGTAAGCGGAATATTGCAGTTGGGGCACTTATATACTTCACCGCACTTGATGCAGTTCATATAGGTGTTGTAGCCTCTGCGGTTAAGCAGAAGAATTGTCTGCTCGCCATTCTGGAGATTGTTTCTTATCTCATCGGCAAGCGCTCTGCTGAAGTTTGAGCGGTTGCCTGTTTCGACCTCCACTTTCATATCGACAAGGTACACATCAGGGAGAACAGGCTGACTGTAGCGCTTTTTCATCTCAAACAGCTTGTATCTGCCGATCGACGCAAAGTATGCGCTTTCAAGGCTGGGGGTCGCCGACGCTAAGAGGAGCGTTGCGTTATGATAAAAGCACCTCTGCTTTGCTATGCTCCTTGCCCGATAGCGCGGGGATTTTTCGGACTTGTAGCTGTGCTCGCCCTCCTCATCGATAACGATTATGCCGATGTTGTCAAGCGGCGCAAACACCGCACTCCTCGTGCCTACTACTATCCGCACTTCGCCCTTTTCAATGCGCTTGTACTCATCGGTTCGCTGACCGAGGGACAGGTTGCTGTGGATAACCGCAACATTGCTTCCGAACAGGTCGGTGAAGTTTCGCACCATCTGCGGGGTGAGCGATATTTCGGGGACGAGCATAAGCGCTGTCTTACCCTGCTTTACCGCCTTGTCGATGAGCTTTAAGAAGACGGTGGTCTTGCCGCTTCCGGTGACGCCTTTCAGTAATGCGCACTGTGGTTTGCCGCTGTCCATAAGCTGGCTCATACCACGGTATACTGCGGATTGCTCGTCCGACAGTGTTATATCATCAATGCTCCTTACAGCCTTTGCACCTGCTGTAAGCGAGCGGGAAATTTCATTATCAAAGCATTCGACTATGCCGTTTTTTTCCATATTATTGATAACGGCATTTGTAACTACACAGCTGTAGCATACCTCTTTGACGGAAGCTGAAACAGCATCGGCAAGAAAATCGGCTACCTTTTTCTGCTTTGCGGTAAGGGGTTTTCCGCCTTTGTCGGCATATTCGCCGCTTAAAAAGCTTTCGGTCAGCCTGACGTTCTTCTCGGTTTCACTGCCTACTCTCTGCTTTATTATATCAAGAGAAACAAGCACCGACTTTTCGCAAAGCTGTTTTATAAGCTTCTTCTGCTGTTCGTCAAAGCCGTAATCTATCATGTCGTTCAGCTCTCGGTCGCTTTTACATCCGAGAAGCATTGCGGATACCGCCTGTTCGGCAGGTTCAAGAGAAAAGCTGTCGGGAGCTTTCCTGAACTCATCGCTGAGAGTGTATCTCTGCGTTACGTTAAGCGCCATACCTCCGGGGAGGATAGTCTTTACTGCGTCAAAATAGGTGCAGAAGGTGTTGTCCTTGAGCCAGCGCATAAGGTGCAGCGCTTCGTCACTGAGTATCACTCCGTCATTTATAACGCAATATACCTCTTTAAGTCTGCTGTAATCTGCGCTTTGCTTGAAGGCTGTCACCAGTCCGACACGCTTTTTTCCGCCTTTGCCGAACGGAACTATTACTCGCTGACCGATCTTAGCTGTTACTCCCTGCGGCAGGTAGTAGTCAAACTCATTATCAAAGCTGTACAGTGCCTTATCGACAACTACCGATACAATAGCTTTATCAAGGCTGTCACTCATTATGACTTCTTTATTTCTTCAAGGAGCGTAAGAGAGCGCTTTGTGCTCATCTTCTCCGCAAGGATAACGGCATTAACATCATCTACAGCCTTTTCAAGTTCGCCGTTTACAACGAGATAATCAAACTTATCGGCAAACTGAAGCTCGTTTCTTGCCTGAGCTATTCTTGCGGCGATGGTTTCTTCGGTTTCTGTGCCTCTTTTTCTCAGTCTTCTGTCAAGCTCGCTCATTGAGGGCGGGAGTATGAAGATAAGTACGCACTCGGGGAATATCTTTTTGATATTCATAGCGCCTTCGACTTCTATTTTAAGTATTACGTCCTTGCCCTGTTCAAGCATATCCGTTACGGCTTTTTTAGGTGTGCCGTAATAGTTGCCGCAGTACTGCGTATATTCGAGCACTTCGCCGTTTGCTATCATCTTTTCAAATGCATCTACAGTTGTGAAATGATAGCTCACGCCGTCTATCTCACCCTCGCGCATTGCTCTTGTGGTAGCGGACACAGACTGAGTAAGATTGGTATTCTTCTTATACAGCTGTTCAAGTATCGTATCCTTTCCACAACCGGACGGTGCGGAAATAACTATAGGCAGTCCTTTATTCATTTTCGTTCTCTCCCTCTTTATCGGTAGTAATACCTGTGAAATGTGATATATCCAGTGCAGACAGGACAACGTGGTTGCTGTCGGTGATTATAACGGTCTTGGTCTTTTTGCCGCAGGTCGCGTCTATAGCGGTATTGTTATCCTTTGCCGCCGATATGATACGCTTTACGGGTGCGGCATCGGCACTTACGACCGCTATCACCCTGTCAGAATTTACGGTATTGCCGTAACCTATATTTATCAGCTTCATAAGCTCTCCTTTGCACTTTTATTTAATTTGTTATTATATCACCCTTATGTGATAATTATAAGAAAATCAGACGAGTTTCGATGCCAGAAGCGGCGAATAGTGGTTTCTGAAATCTTCGAATGTTCCCTCTTCTATTGCCGCTCTTATCTTTTCCATAAGCGTATTGTAGAAGTACAGATTATGCTGTACCGCAAGTCTTCCGCCGAGCATTTCTCCCGACTTGAAAAGATGTCTTATATACGCTCTTGAGAAGTTACGGCAGGTGGGGCAGTCGCACTCGGGGTCTATCGGTAACGAATCGGTTTCAAAGCACTGATTTGTAACGTGGGTGATACCGTTCCAGGTGAACACCGTTGCGTGACGTGCGTTTCTGCTGGGCATAACGCAGTCGAACATATCCACACCTCTGTACACGGCTTCGATTATGTTTGACGGAGTGCCGACACCCATAAGATAACGCGGTTTGTCTGTAGGCGCGTGAGGGATAACGGTTTCGATTATCCTGTACATCACTTCCGTAGGTTCACCTACGGCAAGTCCGCCGATCGCTATACCGTCAACGTTCATATTGGCGATAGTCTTCATATGCTCGGCTCTTATATCGTCATAAGTTCCGCCCTGATTTATGGCGAACAGCATCTGCCGGCTGTTTATCGTTTCGGGCAGAGAATTAAGTCTTGCCATTTCGTCTATGCAACGCTGTAACCATCTTGTGGTTCTGTCGACCGACTTCTTTACATAATCATACGGCGAGGGATTTTCTATACATTCGTCAAATGCCATAGCTATAGTAGACGCTAAGTGCGACTGTATCCGCATACTTTCTTCGGGACCCATAAAAATACGTCTGCCGTCAACGTGGGAGTTGAAATATACTCCCTCCTCCTTTATCTTTCTGAGCTTTGCAAGCGAGAACACCTGAAATCCGCCGCTGTCGGTAAGTATCGGTCTGTCCCAGTTCATAAACTTGTGGAGTCCGCCCATTTTATATATTATATCATCTCCCGGACGAACGTGAAGATGATAGGTATTGCAAAGCTCCACCTGACACTTGAGGTCTTTGAGGTCAAGCGATGATATACCGCCCTTGATTGCCGCCGATGTGCCGACATTCATAAAAAACGGCGACTGTATAACACCGTGAGGGGTGTGAAACTCTCCTCGTCTTGCCGCTCCGTCTGTTTTAAGTACTTTAAACATATTTCTCCTTAAATACGGCAACGCAGTCAAGCGGTATCATTCCTACTTCTCCGCTTTGTGCTATGCCGTAGCAGTATTTTTCATTCTTATAATAAACGCAGAATGTTTCGCCTTTATCAACTGACAAAAAAGCATCAAGATTTGACCAGCCGTGATAATGTCCGTCACCCCATTGGGCGATATAGTTTTCAAGTATAAGTCCGCTGTTGCCGCTGTGCTTATCACGCACCGACACCAGTCCGTCTGACTTGCCGAGTATTTCAAGGTCGCTCTTTTCATAATCAAGGTAAGAATACCGCCGAGCGGCTGAATGATCCTTGATGACCGTACATTTTTCACACGGCTCGGACGGCTCGAATACGTTATCATAGCTGTAGCTTTCTCCGTCCTTAGTTATTATAAAAGCATTTATCTGTCCTGCCGATTTTACCGAACAGCCGCCATCGATATCAATTATCTTTTTATCATTGTCGATTATAGGCAGATTGGTGTTTTTTCCTCTTGCGAAATTATAGGTCGGGAAATGACCGACAACAACATATTTATCAAGAGCGTGACCGCTTCTTATCCACCACGGTGCGCACAGGACAAACTGCTCAGTGCTGTTTTTCCAATCGGGACGATTTTCGACTCCTGCATGGACAAAGATGTACTTTTCTGTTTCTATAGCAAGCGGAAGCTCTGTTATAAAAGACAGCTCTACGCCGAATTTCTCGTTCACAGCATTACGCTTGTTATCAAAATCTGTCGTGAAATCGGTAATACCGATGCTCTCCGCCATTTGTGTATAAGCGTTTACAGGGCGGTATGTAAGCCTTTCGAGAAACTTTTCCTTTTCATCGTCAAACGCCATACGCGATACCATCGTATCGTTGTTACCCTTGATACATACGCATTTTTTGTCGCGGGATAATTTTTGTATAAAGTGCAGTGTTTCGATATTTTGCCTGCCCTTTTCCAGAATATCACCGAGAATGAACAGATAGTCGCTTTCATTATTGTAGTCGCACTTACGCAAAAGCCTTGCAAACTCGTCATAATGTGCGTGTATATCACTGACGCAAATTATCCTGCACTTTTCAGGCAGATCTATTTTCCTTATGTTCATCATATTATCATCATACTGTCGCCGAAGCTGAAGAAGCGATATTTCTCCTGTATCGCAACATTATAAGCGTTGAGCGTCTTTTCTCTGCCTAAGAATGCGCTTACAAGCATTATAAGCGTACTTTCGGGAAGGTGGAAATTTGTTATCAGTCCGTCTATAGCCTTGAACTCATAGCCGGGGTAAATGAATATTCCCGTATCGTGCGAGCAGGCTTTGATCTCGCCGTTCGGGTCAAGCGATGCGGCGGATTCAAGTGTACGACAGCTTGTTGTGCCGACTGAAATAACGCGTCCTCCGCGCTCTCTGCAAGCCTTTATCTTATCGGCTGTTTCCTGCGGTATCGAGTAATGCTCGACGTGCATTTTATGATCGAGTATATTATCCTCTTTTACAGGGCGGAATGTGCCCAGTCCGACATGAAGAGTTACAAACGCCGTATCAACGCCTTTTTCGCTAAGCTTTGTAAACACATTTTCCGTAAAATGAAGACCTGCTGTCGGTGCGGCGGCAGAGCCTACCTCGTGGGAATAGATGGTGTTGTATCTGTCCTTATCCTTCAGCTTTTCGGTAATATAAGGGGGGAGCGGCATCTGACCTATACGGTCAAGCACTTCAAAAATGTTATCGCCGTCATAGGTAAACTCGGCTATCCTGTCGCCACCCTCGGCATAATCGACTATCTCGGCTGTAAGTATTCCCGAAAAGTCGACCTTAGTGCCGATCTTAAGTCTTTTGCCGGGTTTGACCATGACCTCCCAGCGATTATGTGATATCTGATGCAGAAGCAGAAACTGCACAGCGGCACCCGTTTCCTGCTTTACACCGTAAAGTCTTGCGGGAAAGACCTTGGAGTCGTTTAAAACGAGCAGGTCACCCTTTTGAAGATAATCGCATATATTATAAAAGCGGTCATGTGTTATTTCGCCGCTTTTGCGGTCAATTTTCATAAGCCGTGAGCTGTCACGCGGTTCAAGCGGAGTCTGCGCGATAAGCTCCTGCGGCAAGTCATAATAAAAATCAGATCTAAGCATTGTTTTTCCTCTGTTTTTGCGTTTTTCACGCATATAGTTCTTAGCATTATTGCATACTGTTTAATAATAACACATTTGCGGCAAAAAATCAAATTATTTTTTAGCGCTTCGCCATTGACAAACAGCCGCAAATGTGATAATATAAACAAAGCAGGTAGAGGTGCGATTAAAGATAAGTACCCGTTGCGTCAATCTGCCGACAGATCGCAACGGTAAAAGGCTTTGTCGCCGAAGAGCATAGGCGTCGGTGCTTATGCATCTGGTTGTGTGTCTAATAAATGCACGATTGTCATCAAGCGGTTAAGCTGTAGGTGGAGAGCTATCACATAACTTTTGTAACATCTGCATACTAAGCCGCCTGTAACCAGTTACAAGCGGTTTTTTTAAAGAAAATATGCTAAAAGCAAAAAAAGAAGGATGGAAACTGAAATGAAAAACTACAACGTAGGTATTATCGGCGCTACGGGTATGGTAGGACAGCGTTTTGCTGTTCTGCTTGAAAATCACCCCTGGTTCAATGTAAAGGTGCTCGCGGCATCTCCGCGTTCGGCAGGAAAGACTTATAAAGAGGCTGTAGGCTCAAGATGGCTTATCGAAAAGCCCATGCCCAAGGCTATGGAAGATATCGTTATCATGGACGCTACGGCTGACATTGAAAAGATCGCATCACAGGTCGACTTTGTATTCTGCGCAGTAGATATGAAGAAGGATGAAATAAAGGCTCTTGAAGAAGCTTACGCAAAGCATGAATGCCCTGTTATGTCAAATAACTCGGCTAACCGCTTCACAGACGATGTTCCCATGATCATCCCCGAGATCAATGACGAGCATATGGCTATCGTTGAAGCTCAGAAGAAGCGTCTTGGCACAAAGAGAGGTTTCATCTCGGTTAAGTCAAACTGCTCTATCCAGAGCTATGTTCCCGCACTCAACCCCTTACGCAAGTTCGGTATCACAAAGGTTCTCGCCTGCACATATCAGGCAATTTCAGGCGCAGGCAAGACATTTGAAACATGGCCCGAAATGGTCGATAACCTTATCCCCTACATCGGCGGTGAGGAAGAAAAGAGTGAGCAGGAGCCTCTGAAGGTATGGGGCAAGATCGAAGGCGACAAGATCGTCAAGGCTGCCGCTCCCGCTATAACAACACAGTGCCTCAGAGTTCCCGTATCAAACGGTCACTTTGCCGCAGTATTCGTAAGCTTCGAAAACAAGCCCTCAAAGGAAGAGATCCTCAATATCTGGAAGGAATACAAGGGCGCTCCCCAGGAGCTCGAGCTCCCCTCAGCTCCCAAGCAGTTCCTCAACTACTTTGAAGAGGACAATATGCCCCAGGCTAAGCTTCACAGAAACCTTGAAGGCGGTATGGCGGTTTCGATCGGCAGATTAAGAGAAGATACACAGTATGACTACAAGTTTGTCTGCCTGTCACACAACACATTAAGAGGTGCCGCAGGCGGCGCTGTCGAAATGGCTGAGCTTTACGCCGCAAAGGGCTATTTTGACTGATTGAAGATACACGGAGGTATCCGATGAAAAAAACTATTTTTACAGGATCGGCAGTAGCTATCGTTACTCCTATGAACGAGGACGGAAGTATAAACTACGATAATTTCGCCGAACGCATAGAAGAACAGATCGCAGGCGGAACAGACGCTATCGTAGTATGCGGTACTACAGGTGAATCTGCGGCTATGACAGACGAGGAGCACAAGGAATGTATCCGCTTCTGTGTTGAAAAGGTAGCTAAGAGAGTTCCTGTCATAGCAGGCGCAGGCAGTAACGATACGGCTTATGCAATTCAGCTGTCTAAGGAAGCCGAGGTACTCGGTGCAGACGCACTGCTCCTGGTAACACCTTATTATAATAAGACATCACAGAGAGGACTTATCGCACATTTCAGTGCAATCGCGGACAGCGTAAAGCTTCCGATAATCCTCTACAATGTTCCCAGCCGCACAGGCGTGAACATTTCCGTTGAAACATACAAAGAGCTTGCCAAGAAGGATAACATAGTTGCCGCAAAGGAAGCAAGCGGAAACATAAGCGCAGTAGCTAAGATAGCCGCTGAAACAGACCTTGATATCTATTCGGGCAACGACGATCAGATTGTTCCTATTATGTCGCTCGGCGGCAAGGGTGTTATCTCGGTTCTTGCAAACTGTATGCCGGCTGAAGCGCACACCATAGCTCAGTACTGTCTTGACGGCGACTATAAGAAAGCCGCTGAGTTACAGCTTAAGCTCCTTGAATTTACAAACGACCTGTTTATAGATGTAAACCCCATTCCCGTTAAGGAAGCGCTTAACATTATGGGTAAGAATGTAGGTCAGTGCAGACTGCCGCTTATCAGAATGGAAGACGCAAAGATCGCAAAGCTCTTCTCTTCTATGGAAAAGCTCGGTCTTACAAAGTAGCTTTAAGAAAAGGACGTTCAGATGAAAAGAATTGTAATTACAGGTGCCTGCGGTAAAATGGGCAGAGTAATAAATGACATTGTAAGTGCAAGAGATGACTGCAAGATAATCGCCGGTATTGATATTGCCGGTGAGCAGTATGCAGACTTTCCTGTTTACAAGACAATGTATGATCTGCCCGAAAAGCCCGATGTAATAATCGACTTCTCGCACCCCTCACTGCTTGATGAACTGCTCGACTACTGCAAGATAAACAATGTTCCTGTAGTTGTAGCGACAACAGGCTACACCGAAGAACAGATAAAGCAGATAAAGGCGGCGGCAGATCAGATCCCGGTATTCTTCACATTCAATATGTCGCTCGGAATAAATCTTCTTGTTGACCTCGCAAAGCGTGCAACAAAGGTACTCGGCGATCAGTTTGATATTGAGATAGTTGAAAAGCATCACAACCTCAAGAAAGACGCTCCTTCGGGAACAGCGATAATGATAGCGGAAGCGATAAATGAAGAGCTCGGCAACAAGATGCACTATGTATATGACCGTCACAGCGTGAGAAAGCCCCGTGAAAAGACCGAGATCGGTATGCACTCGATAAGAGGCGGTACTATAGTAGGCGAACACGATGTGATATTTGCGGGTCGTGACGAGGTTATCACACTTTCTCACAGTGCGGGTTCTAAGCAGGTATTTGCAGTCGGCTCTGTCAATGCGGCAGTATTCTTAAGCGACTGTGAAAAGGGTCTTTATCAGATGTCGGATCTTCTTTCCGAAGTATAACGGAGGTCAATATGACAGATATTAAAGTATACGAAAACGTGTCAATTGTAACATTTTCAGATGTACCGTCAAGAAAGCGTTTTGTTTCGACTACGCTTACAGCGGTTGCCGAAAGCGGCATAAACATTGATATGATCTCACAGACACCGCCAAAGTCCGATATGTTCTCGTTCGGATTTACATTCAGCGATGATGATATTCCTACACTGCTCACGGTTTTACCTAAAATCACTGCAGCGCACGGAATTACTCCCTGCGTAAACAGCGGTAATATCAAGATCGTTATCAAGAGCGAGGAAATGGTTGATCAGGCAGGCTTCGCGGCTAAGGTATTTGAGGCTTGCGAAAACATATGCGCCGATGTTATGCTCATTACAACGAGTGTAGACGAGATCAGTCTTCTTGTCGGCGACAGCTTTGCCGCTACCCTTCCCGAAGAGCTTAAGAAGGTTCTCGGCTGAAAATCAAATATTTAGATTATGATGACATCGGAGTAAGCTCCGGTGTCATTATTATTGGACGGTGAAATATGCGGAAACTGGTTAAGTATCTAAAAAAATACAAAAAAAATGTAATACTCGGACCTATATTCAAGCTTACCGAGGCGGTATTTGAGCTTATCGTACCGCTCGTTATGGCTCAGATAATCGATGTGGGTATTGCAAACAAGGACAGCGGTTATATATGGAAAATGGGCGGAGTGCTTGTGTTGCTCGGCGTATGCGGTCTGGGATTTGCGCTGATATGTCAGTACATGGCATCGGTTGCTTCTCAGGGCTTCGGTACGGAGCTCAGACGTGAGCTATACCACCATATCAATACCCTTTCACACAAAGAGGTTGATGAATTCGGTACGCCCTCGCTTATTACAAGGCTGACCTCCGATATAAATCAGCTTCAGGTTGCTGTCGCAATGCTGATAAGACTGGTTGTAAGAGCGCCTTTCCTGGTTATCGGCTCTACTATCATGGCTTTTATGATAGATGTCAAGCTTGCGCTTATATTCGTAATAGTGATACCGCTTGTGGCGATCGTAATGTGGCTCGTTACCACAAAGACTATCCCTTTCTTCAAGTCTATTCAGAAGAAGCTGGACAAGACTTCGCTTATAACGCGTGAAAACCTTGTCGGTGCAAGGGCTGTACGAGCTTTCTCAAAGCAGGACTATGAACAGGAACGCTTCAAGGATAACGCTGAGGATATCGAAAAGGCGGCAGTCAAAGCAGGTAAGATCTCGGCACTGCTCAGCCCCGTGAATGCTATTATCCTTAACCTCGCTATTGTTGCGATAATATGGTTCGGCGGGTTCTCGGTAAATGTCGGTGATCTTACACAGGGTCAGGTGATCGCGCTTGTAAACTATATGAATCAGATCCTGCTTGCACTTGTGGTCGTAGCAAACCTTGTTGTTATCTTCACAAAGTCGGCGGCTTGTGCGGCAAGAGTAAACGAGGTGCTCGACGCAAAGCCCTCTATTGTCGGAAAAGAAACGACTGAGGAAAATACAGACTCCTCTGCTCCGGCTGTTAAATTTGATGATGTATCTTTCAGCTATCACGACAACAGCGAATATGCGCTTGAAGATATTTCATTCACTGCCGAAAAGGGACAGACTATCGGTATCATAGGCGGTACAGGTAGCGGTAAATCAACGCTTATCAACCTTATTCCGAGATTTTATGACACGTCAAAGGGTTCTGTAAATGTCTACGGAACAGATGTCCGTAATTACAGCCTCGGCGACCTGCGTACAAAGATAGCGGTCGTTCCTCAGAAAGCCGTACTCTTCAGCGGCACTATCCGTGAGAATATGAAGTGGGGCGGCGATAATATAACTGATGAGCAGATATGGCGCGCGCTGAAGATTTCGCAGGCGTATGAGTTTGTTGAAAAACTGGAAAACGGGCTTGATTATGAGATACTTCAGGGCGGTAAGAACCTTTCGGGCGGTCAGAAGCAAAGACTTACTATAGCCCGCGCGATAGCCGCAGATCCCCAAATTCTGATACTTGACGACAGCGCAAGTGCCCTTGACTTTGCTACAGACGCAAGGCTGAGAACAGCGATCAAAGAAAACTGCACAAATATGACTGTATTCCTGATTTCTCAGAGAGCGAATACGGTAAAGAATGCCGATCAGATAATTGTACTTGACGATGGTAAGATGGTCGGTACAGGTACGCACAAGGAACTGTTACAGACCTGTACGGATTACTGTCAGATCTGTCTTACACAGTTCAGTGCGGAAGAACTTGAAAAGGAGATAAACGGCGATGAGTAAGAAGAATAACGACAGCAGTTTTACCGTTCTTGCCAAACTGCTCAGATACACAAAGCCCTACACGTTCTATCTCGTTTTCACGATAATCAGTGCCGTTGTAAGTGCTATTGCAACACTGTACGCACCGGTACTTATCGGTGAGGCTGTTGACTTTATAATCGACATCAACAATGTAAACTTTGAAAAGATACTTCCTATCATAATAAAGCTTGCAATTGTAGTGCTTATCGGCGCGGGATTCCAGTGGTTTATGGGCTACTGCACCAATATCCTTACACAGAGAACCGTAAGGGATCTCAGAATAGACGCTTTCAACAAGCTTCAGCGTGTGCCGCTGAGATACATTGACTCTACTCCGCACGGCGATATAATCGGAAGAGTTGTTGCCGATATCGATACTGTTTCGGACGGTCTGTTACAGGGCTTCCAGCAGATATTCACCGGCTCTGTTACAATAATCGGAACGCTGTGCTTTATGTTCTCGATAAATGTCGGAATTGCGCTTGTAGTTATCATTATCACTCCTGTATCACTGCTTGTGGCTTCAACAATAGCAAGACTTTGTTCAAAGAAGTTCAAGGAACAGGCGGCACTCAGAGGTCAGATGACCGGACTTGCAGAAGAATATATCGGAAACCAGAAGGTCGTAAAGGCTTTCTCGCGCGAAGAATACAGCGAAGACAAATTTGAAGAGCTTAACGCAAAGCTGTATAAGGTCGGCGTAAGAGCGCAGTTCTACTCTGCCCTTACTAACCCTTCAACAAGATTTGTAAACGGTCTTGTTTATGCAGGTGTCGGAATTTTCGGCGCACTCAGCGCTATAGGCGGCGGTATCACGGTAGGTCAGCTCTCCGCTTTCTTATCATACGCAAACCAGTATACAAAGCCGTTCAACGAAATATCAGGCGTTGTTACCGAATTACAGTCGGCGTTTGCTTCTGCAAGACGTATCTTTGCGCTTACGGAAAGCGATGATGAGATCTCGGACGCCGGTAACATGGTTCTCACCGATGTAAACGGCAATGTCAAGATCGACCACGTTGACTTCTCATACGTTCCCGAAAGAGAGCTTATCAAGGATCTTAACCTCGATGTCAAGAGCGGTCAGCAGATCGCAATCGTCGGTCCTACAGGCTGTGGTAAAACCACGATAATCAACCTGCTTATGCGTTTCTATGATACAGACAAAGGCAGTATCTCGGTTGACGGAAACAATATCAAGGACGTGACCCGCGATTCGCTCAGACTGAGCTATGGTATGGTGTTACAGGAAACGTGGATCTTTGAGGGTACAGTCCGTGATAATATTGCCTACGGCAAGCAGGACGCAACCGAGGACGAAATAATAGCCGCCGCTAAGGCAGCACACTGCCACAGCTTCATCAAGCGTATGAAAAACGGCTATGATACTATTATCAGTGACAATGACGGTATCTCGCAGGGTCAGAAACAGCTTTTGTGCATTGCGCGTGTTATGCTTGCAATGCCGCCGATGCTGATACTTGACGAAGCTACGAGTAGTATTGATACAAAGACAGAAATGAAAATTCAGAATGCCTTTGCCAAGATGACTAAGGGCAAGACAAGCTTCATAGTTGCTCACAGACTTTCGACTATCAAGAACGCCGACACTATCCTTGTTATGGATAAGGGACGTATCATTGAGATCGGTAACCACGAACAACTCCTTGCAAAGAACGGATTTTACGCCGAGCTTTACAACAGCCAGTTCAAGAAAACCTAAGAGGCTCTATAATAAATATTGATGAATTGAGAAGCTGTGATGAAATTATGCTTTCATCACAGCTTCTTTTTACCCTCATACAAGAAAACAGCTGTATGGTTTTTAGCCATACAGCTGTTTTTGGTTATTCATCTATTATTCTTCGGTTTCGTCCTTTTTCTTACGCTTGCCACCGAGGAGAAGTCCTGCCGCCGCCAAAGCAGCTGCTGCAGATACGCCTGCTGTTACTGCACCGTTAAGGCCTACACCGGTATCAGGATTATCGCCGCTGTCAAAGTCAACGCTTGTGCGATCGCCCTGAGGTGTGGTGTCATCAAAGTCAACTTCATCGCCGTTTACGCGGTCACCCTGAGGTGTGGTATCATCGAAGTCAACCTCGTCGCCGTTTACACGGTCGTTGTCGGTATCAGTGTCTGTGTCTGTGTCGGTGTCAGTATCTGCGTCCGTGTCCGTGTCAGTATCAGTATCTGTGTCTGTGTCTGTGTCGGTGTCGGTGTCCGTGTCTGTATCTGTATCTGTGTCTGAATCAGTATCTGTATCTGTGTCTGTATCGGTATCGGTATCTGTGTCTGAATCAGTATCTGTATCTGTGTCTAAGTCAGTATCGGTATCCGTGTCTGTATCTGTATCGGTATCTGTGTCAGTATCCGTGTCTGTATCGGTATCTGTATCTGTGTCCGTATCCGTGTCCGTATCGGTATCTGTATCTGTGTCCGTGTCAGTATCCGTGTCTGTGTCCGTATCCGTGTCCGTATCAGTGTCGGTGTCGGTATCTGTATCAGTATCTGTATCCGTGTCTGTATCTGTATCCGTATCAGTATCTGTATCTGTATCAGTATCGGTATCCGTGTCTGTATCTAAGTCAGTATCAGTGTCAGTATCCGTGTCTGTGTCGGTATCAGTGTCGGTGTCTGTGTCTGTGTCAGTGTCCGTATCCGTGTCTGTGTCGGTATCTGTATCTGTGTCCGTATCAGTGTCTGTGTCAGTATCGGTATCAGTGTCTGTATCAGTGTCCGTGTCAGTATCGGTATCATTGTCTGTATCTGTGTCCGTGTCAGTATCGGTATCTATGTCCGTGTCAGTATCGGTATCGGTATCTGTGTCTGAATCAGTATCAGTGTCTGTGTCCGTGTCAGTATCGGTATCAGTGTCAGTGTCAGTATCAGTGTCTGTGTCGGTATCAGTATCTGTGTCCGTATCAGTGTCTGTGTCAGTATCGGTATCAGTGTCTGTATCAGTATCAGTATCCGTGTCGGTATCTGTGTCAGTATCGGTATCGGTATCTGTATCGGTGTCTGTATCTGTATCAGTATCCGTGTCTGTGTCGGTGTCAGTATCGGTATCGGTATCCGTGTCGGTATCTGTGTCTGTGTCCGTGTCAGTATCGGTATCAGTATCTGTGTCTGTATCTGTATCAGTATCAGTGTCTGTATCTGTATCTGTATCAGTGTCTGTGTCGGTATCAGTATCAGTGTCTGTGTCGGTATCAGTATCTGTGTCCGTGTCGGTATCTGTGTCAGTATCGGTATCTGTGTCTGTATCAGTATCCGTGTCGGTATCTGTGTCAGTATCAGTATCGGTATCCGTGTCCGTATCGGTATCCGTGTCTGTGTCTGTGTCTGAATCAGTATCTGTATCTGTATCGGTATCTGTGTCTGTGTCTGTATCAGTATCTGTGTCCGTGTCAGTATCGGTATCCGTGTCTGTATCAGTATCTGTGTCAGCGTCAGTATCGGTATCCGTGTCTGTATCAGTATCTGTATCGGTATCAGTGTCCGTATCTGTGTCTGTGTCAGTATCGGTGTCTGTATCCGTGTCTGTGTCGGTGTCGGTATCTGTATCAGTGTCAGTATCCGTATCGGTATCTGTGTCTGTATCAGTGTCTGTGTCAGTATCAGTATCTGTGTCCGTGTCAGTATCGGTATCCGTGTCTGTGTCTAAGTCAGTATCGGTATCGGTATCAGTGTCTGTATCCGTGTCGGTATCGGTATCGGTATCAGTATCTGTATCTGTGTCAGTGTCAGTATCTGTGTCCGTGTCAGTGTCAGTATCTGTGTCCGTGTCAGTATCGGTATCTGTGTCTGTGTCAGTATCAGTGTCCGTATCTGCGTCTGTATCCGTATCAGTGTCTGTATCCGTATCAGTGTCTGTGTCGGTATCAGTATCTGTGTCTGTATCAGTATCCGTATCAGTATCCGTGTCTGTGTCTAAGTCAGTATCGGTATCGGTATCTGTATCTGTGTCTGTGTCAGTATCAGTATCTGTATCAGTGTCAGTATCTGTATCTGTATCTGTATCTGTATCTGTGTCTGTATCCGTGTCAGTGTCAGTATCCGTGTCTGTGTCTGTGTCGGTGTCAGTATCAGTGTCCGTATCTGTGTCTGTGTCTGTGTCTGTATCTGTATCCGTGTCTGTGTCTGTGTCTGTATCTGTATCCGTGTCAGTATCCGTATCTGTGTCAGTATCGGTATCAGTATCCGTGTCAGTATCGGTATCTGTGTCAGTGTCAGTATCTGTGTCAGTATCGGTATCAGTATCCGTGTCTGTATCAGTATCCGTGTCTGTATCAGTATCAGTGTCTGTATCAGTATCAGTGTCTGTGTCGGTATCAGTATCCGTGTCGGTATCTGTGTCTGTGTCAGTATCGGTATCTGTGTCTGTATCTGTGTCTGTGTCTGTGTCTGTGTCAGTATCAGTATCGGTATCAGTATCAGTGTCTGTATCGGTATCTGTGTCCGTGTCTGTATCAGTATCCGTGTCTGTGTCGGTGTCAGTATCGGTATCGGTATCTGTGTCTGTGTCAGTATCAGTATCTGTATCGGTATCTGTGTCAGTGTCTGTATCAGAATCTGTATCTGTGTCTGTGTCTGTATCGGTATCAGTATCTGTATCCGTGTCTGTGTCTGTATCCGTGTCTGTGTCTGAATCAGTGTCTGTATCTGTATCTGTGTCTGTGTCTGAATCAGTGTCTGTATCTGTATCTGTGTCAGTATCAGTATCTGTGTCCGTGTCAGTATCGGTATCCGTGTCTGTGTCTAAGTCAGTATCGGTATCGGTATCAGTGTCTGTATCTGTGTCAGTATCGGTATCAGTATCAGTGTCTGTATCTGTATCAGTATCGGTATCTGTATCTGTGTCTGTGTCTGTGTCAGTATCTGTGTCTGTGTCCGTATCTGCGTCCGTGTCAGTATCTGTGTCCGTGTCAGTATCTGTGTCCGTGTCAGTATCGGTATCCGTGTCTGTGTCTAAGTCAGTATCGGTATCGGTATCGGTGTCTGTATCCGTGTCGGTATCGGTATCTGTATCTGTGTCAGTGTCAGTATCGGTATCCGTGTCTGTGTCTGTATCTGTATCCGTGTCTGTGTCGGTGTCGGTATCAGTATCCGTGTCTGTGTCGGTATCTGTATCTGTATCTGTGTCCGTATCAGTATCAGTGTCAGCATCTGTATCTATATCGGTGTCAGTATCCGTGTCCGTATCAGTGTCTGTGTCCGTGTCAGTATCGGTATCAGTGTCTGTGTCCGTATCCGTGTCTGTATCTGTGTCAGTGTCAGTATCGGTATCCGTGTCAGTATCGGTATCGGTATCAGTGTCAGTATCCGTGTCGGTATCGGTATCCGTGTCTGTATCTAAGTCAGTATCAGTGTCAGTATCAATGTCTGTGTCGGTATCAGTATCTGTGTCCGTATCAGTGTCTGTGTCAGTATCGGTATCAGTGTCTGTATCAGTGTCTGTGTCGGTGTCAGTATCTGCGTCCGTGTCCGTGTCAGTATCAGTATCTGTGTCTGTGTCTGTGTCTGTGTCTGTGTCGGTGTCTGTGTCCGTGTCTGTATCTGTGTCTGAATCAGTATCTGTATCTGTGTCTGTATCGGTATCTGTGTCTGAATCAGTATCTGTATCTGTATCGGTATCTGTGTCAGTATCCGTGTCTGCGTCAGTGTCCGTATCGGTATCGGTATCGGTATCAGTATCAGTATCCGTGTCGGTATCTGTGTCTGTGTCAGTATCGGTATCTGTGTCTGTATCTGTGTCTGTGTCTGTGTCTGTGTCAGTATCAGTATCGGTATCAGTATCAGTGTCTGTATCGGTATCTGTGTCCGTGTCTGTATCAGTATCCGTGTCTGTGTCGGTGTCAGTATCGGTATCGGTATCAGTATCCGTGTCGGTATCAGTATCAGTATCAGTGTCTGTGTCAGTGTCTGTATCAGTGTCTGTATCAGAATCTGTATCCGTGTCGGTGTCGGTATCTGTGTCAGTGTCAGTATCCGTGTCTGTGTCGGTGTCAGTATCTGTGTCCGTATCAGTATCTGTGTCTGTATCGGTATCGGTATCTGTGTCTGAATCAGTATCTGTATCTGTGTCTGTATCTGTGTCTGTGTCTGTATCTGTGTCAGCGTCTGTATCTGTGTCTGTGTCTGTGTCCGTGTCTGTATCTGTGTCTGTGTCAGTATCGGTATCGGTATCTGTGTCTGTGTCAGTATCAGTATCTGTATCGGTATCTGTGTCAGTGTCTGTATCAGAATCTGTATCTGTGTCTGTGTCTGTATCGGTATCAGTATCTGTATCCGTGTCTGTGTCTGTATCTGTATCCGTGTCTGTGTCTGTATCTGTGTCTGAATCAGTATCAGTATCTGTATCCGTGTCTGTATCTAAGTCAGTATCAGTGTCAGTATCCGTGTCTGTGTCGGTATCTGTGTCCGTGTCTGTGTCTGTGTCCGTGTCAGTATCGGTATCTGTATCTGTGTCTGTATCGGTATCTGTGTCTGAATCAGTATCTGTGTCAGTATCGGTATCTATGTCTGTATCAGTATCAGTATCAGTATCCGTGTCTGAATCAGTATCTGTGTCTGTATCCGTATCAGTGTCTGTGTCGGTATCAGTATCTGTGTCGGTATCAGTATCCGTGTCGGTATCTGTGTCTGTGTCAGTATCCGTGTCGGTATCCGTATCTGTGTCCGTATCAGTATCTGTATCTGTATCCGTGTCTGTGTCCGTATCCGTGTCTGTGTCTGTATCAGTATCGGTATCCGTGTCTGTGTCAGTATCTGTATCCGTGTCTGTGTCTGTGTCTGCGTCAGTATCGGTATCTGTATCCGTGTCAGTATCTGTGTCTGAATCAGTATCGGTATCTGTGTCAGTGTCTGTATCTGTGTCTGTGTCTGTGTCCGTATCTGTGTCAGTGTCAGTATCAGTATCCGTATCTGTGTCAGTGTCTGTATCAGAATCTGTATCTGTGTCTGTATCGGTATCAGTATCTGTATCCGTGTCTGTGTCTGTATCTGTATCCGTGTCTGTATCCGTATCAGTATCTGTGTCTGTGTCAGTATCAGTATCAGTATCGGTATCAGTATCAGTATCGGTATCAGTATCGGTATCGGTATCGGTGTCTAAGTCTGTATCGGTATCCGTGTCTGTATCCGTATCAGTATCTGTGTCTGTGTCTGTGTCTGAATCAGTATCTGTATCCGTGTCTGTATCTGTATCTGTGTCTGTGTCAGAATCAGTATCAGTATCTGTGTCAGTATCGGTATCTGTGTCTGTATCCGTGTCTGTGTCTGTATCGCCAAAATCAAAGTCATCATCAGTGAAAGGCGGCTCGAACGGGTTATTACCGAACTCAAGGCTACCGTAATAAGACTTGCAGACTAACTGACCTTCATGGTGCCAGTTGTTATGACCTTCAACATGTGAATTCGGAGCCAGGAGAGCGCCGTTAAAGCCATACATATCAACTGCATTAGCTTCGGTAACATTGAATAACAGTTTGTCAAACTTATCTGTCGAGTTAACGTGATGTTTATTTATCGTAAGCGACTGTACAGTAAGATTGAGTCTGGTATTCTGATCACTCTGTCCGCCTGTTATATTGATAAGTATTGTTGAACCGTCAGGAACATTGATATTAAGGTTGAACGCTCCGTTTCCGGTCATCCAGTTCCACTGATAAATATCGAATGTAAAGACGTTTACGCCCTTTTCATAGCCGGTCAGATTTATGTTGCCGTAACCGTCGTCGTATATGCCTGTAGGCTGAAGACTTGCAAGATGAGCAGACGATGAGCGCAGATGTGCAAATGTATCCGCAAAATTGAACTTACATTCATCGCTGTTAACACCGCCGACTACTGTCGTACCGTTAACATTTTCGTTGACATCTCCGAGCTTGTTTGCCCACAGATTGCCGGCATTCATCTTTATATTAGCAGTTCCGCCTACTATTACAGAAGCATAGCCGTTTTTGTCATTACGATTAGTGTCCTTATTGTTTACATCATACCAACCGTTGTTTGCGGTAACGTTAAGGTCGCCGCCTGTAGCTATTCTGCCACCGCAGTCGGCCTGCGTAATAGTTGCATCTCCCTCTGTAAACAGAGTAAAGCCTGCCGCATAGCCGAATACATCATTATAGGCATCTCCGAAAAGATTATTATATACAGAAGACTGGCTGCTTGTTACCGAAGTATCAAAATCCTCTGCTGATAATATCGAAGGTAAATCGGTGCTGTAAACGCTGTCCGTTACATAGGTCTGAGATGTGGAATTATCCGTGAATATCTCAGCCTGTTTCAGCTCTGAACCTGCCGCGCCGCCAAAGAATCTTGTGATCAGCATATTTATCGCAAATACAAATGCGATTATCTTTCTGAGCACCTTCAGCTTTGCACTGAGCTGCGGCTGCTGTGTGTAGTTGTCGTAGCTGTTCTGAAGCATCTTAAAGACCTCCTGTTTATTTTAATGTGCTTAATCAAGAATGATTATCAACTATTTTACAAATTTTGTAAGCAAATGTATCCACTTCATGCAGACACACTTCTATACACTATCATTATATACTTGCCAATCAAAAATGTCAAGTATTTCCGAAAAAACGATAATAATTTTCGTCCGGTTACTCAAAATAATGGTTTATGTGCCGAAAACGAAATTTATCTCTATAATTTATTTCGTCATTTTCTGTGTCGGATTAAGTGAAAATAATCGTAAAAATCATTGCATTTACAGCTTTGCAGTGCTATAATTGATATGAGAAATCAGCAATTAAATCGCTTCTGCTCGTAGAAAGAGTTTGTTTCTATATACAAACTGCTAATTTTTAATCCCTATCCCATTTAGGGCACTTTGCTTGCTTTGCGTCCTGCAAAGCTTTGTGTGCCCTTTTCGCGGCATCCTTGCCGCCAAACCCCTTTCCCCCGTGAAAGGCTGTGTATGCTTGGTTGGCTCTGCATCGTGCAGAGCCTTTGGGCATACACACCCGGCATCCGTGCCGGGGCTGAGTGTGGGGCTGCCGCCCTCACCCCGCTTGGGGCTATGCCCCAAACCCCACCTTTAATGATGATAGTGATTTGTCGACAATCTATAGCAAAAGAATTGCTTAATACTATTATAACTATAATGTTTAGGAAGGACGGATCTTAATGTCAGAAGTCAGAGCTGTTCAGAAAACAGAAATGCCTGAGATAAACGCTCAGGCAGCGATAGTTGTTACTCAGCACGAAGGTCGTATACTTCTTGAAAAAAACGCAAGAATGAAATTATCGCCTGCTTTTCTGACAAAGATAATGGCATCTATAATCGCGCTGGAAAAGTGCAATCCAGCCGATAAGGTCACCGTATCGGAAAACGTTGTAAAGCAGGTTTCCGGGTGGAAAAGTGCCGCGGTGATAAATCTTGAAGTCGGGGAACAGATATCGGTTCTTGATCTTATATACTCCATGATGCTTGTTTCCGCTAACGATTCGTTATTCGCGCTGGCTGAATTTATCTGCGGCGGTATTGACAAGTTTGCGGTTATGATGGAGGAAAAGGCAAAAGAAATAGGTGCGGAGGATACTGTCATAGCTTCGGCGGACGGGAAATTTACCTCCGAGCAGTACTCAAATGCATACGACCTTGCCATAATATGCCGCTACTGCATGACCAACAGAATATTCAGGACTATTGCCGCCTCGGATAAATACACCATACCCGCGACCAATCATAACGGTCCGCGCGAGATACAGAATACCAACCTTCTTATCAACAGCAGAAACAGGAGATACAGATACGAAACCGCAATAGGTATCAAGAGCGGATACACTGCCCGCTCAAAGTCCTGCCTTGCCTGTTCCGCTCTTCCGCCGGCAGGAAAATTCGGCGAGGAAATACTCGCAATAATTCTCGGTGCGGAAAATACGAAGCAGATGAAGTATGTTTTCTACGATGCAATAACTCTGCTCGATTTTACATTCGACAATTACGAATCGCTCAGCGGTAAGAAGCCCGGCGAACAAAACAGCGAAAATGACAATTCGATCACCACTGTAAGTAAGCTTTGCGAGGTGCTCAATGCAAAGCTTCGCAATGCCGCAGATGTGCCGATCTCATCATTTGCATTCGGAAGGCAGAAAATAAAGCCCGGGTGTGCATATTTTGCCGACAGCAAAGAATCTGCTTTAACTGCATATGAAAAGGGCGCGGCTGTTGTCATAACAAAAGAAGCTGTAGATAAAATACCGAATATAGTCGTAAACGACCTTAACGACGCGCTCGGCAAAACAGCTGTATTCATAAAGGCGAAGCTCGGTATGTGGTCGATAGCGGTAATGGACAGTCCCGAAAAGATAGACCCGCTCGACATGATAAATCAGATGCTTTCAAACAAGATGGAAACTGTACGCTCTGTTTCCGTCACCAATAACTATGCGTCTATGCTCAGAGCGATGTTTTCCGCGACCAAAAAGACCGAAGCCGCGGTTATCAATGTTTCGTGCGTGAACGGCGGAAATGTTGAGCGTGTTTCCCAGACGGCAAATTTCGATATAGCGGTGCTTACAAGCACTGTTGTTTCCAAAAATCCGCGTGACCTTACAAAGCCCGAGCTCATCGATGAAAAGCTGAAGGTATGCGGTGGAATGAACGAATCCGGCGCTGTTATCATAAATATTGATGACAAGAACCTTGCCGAGATTTTCACTATACCTCAGGATATAATCACGATCGGCGTTGACAACAAAATGGCTGATTATTATGCCGATAACATTCAGCTGTTGCAGGACAAGATAATATTTGATATAATCCACGGTGTGGATAATTATCATATAGAGTTGTATTCCGATGATAAGCACAGTGTTTATCAGGCGCTTGCCACATTTGCGCTCGGCGAAATAATGGGAATACCGCCTAAGCAGATAATCCCCGCCATAGAAAAATACCGCCGTACAAACGGACTGAACACTGTCAGAAACGAACGTGGGATTTATGTAATTTCAGACTTTGAAAATGAGGCGGTAGAAAGCGTCGGCTCGGCACTGAAAGAGCTGTGCACTATTCCGCTTTTGCCCGAGTCACGCAGAATTGCCGTATTATCGGAAGTCGGCGACGGCGATGAGCACGAGCTTGAAATTTTCCGCAAGGTAGGCAACATTATCAACAAGGCAAATGTAAGCATTACCGTATGCTACGGTGACATCTCGGCAAAGCTCATGGAAACCGCCGACCTCAAGAACAAGTTTGTTATTAAGTTGAAGTCGCGGGAAGCTCTGACCGAGTTCCTTAAGCTCAATCTCCGTGATAACGACGCCGTTCTGTTCAAGGGTTCGGCAAGTACGGATCTTGATGAAATAATGACCGAAGTAACGTAAAGCTCAGCCGATATTATCGAACACGGCTTGATCAGATCACAATTACAAAAAGCGGGCATCGACCTTTTCGCCGATGCCCGCTTTGTTTGTTGCTTACCTCTTTGTCTTGACTGTCAGCGTACCGCTCCATGAGCTGTACTGTGTAGTCTTGCCAATTGTCTTGTACGCTCTTATTCTATACTTATAAGTCGTGCTAGCCTTTAAGCTCTTAACGGTGTAAGTAGTCGTGCTGTTCTTGGCTATCTTAGTAAGCGATACCCACTTCTTACCGTCCCACTTCTGTAATTCGTAACCAGTTGCCGAAGTGTTCTTATTCCACTGGAGCGTTATGCTGTTGTAAGACTTGGATTTAGCCTTAAATCCGCTCATGTTATAGGGGTTAGTGTTTACACTGAGCGTTGCCGTGTAAGCGCTATACTGCGTAGCCTTGCCAATCGTCTTATACGCTCTTATTCTGTACTTATAAGTCGTACTAGCCTTTAAGTTCTTAACGGTGTAAGTAGTTGTACTGTTCTTATTTATCTTAGTAAGCGTAACCCACTTCTTACCGTCCCACTTCTGTAATTCGTAACCTGTAGCAGATGTGTTCTTGTTCCACTGGAGCGTTATGCTGTTGTAGGACTTTGATTTAGCCTTAAAGCCACTTATGTTAGAGGGGTTAGTATTTACGCTAAGCGTTGCAGAATATCCGCTATACTGTGTAGCCTTGCCAATGGTTTTGTACGCTCTGATTCTGTACTTGTATGTGGTGCTTGCCTTAAGGCTCTTTACAGTGTAAGTAGTCGTACTGTTCTTGCTTATCTTAGTAAGCGCAACCCACTTCTTACCGTCCCATTTCTGTAACTCATAGCCTGTAGCGCTGGCATTCTTGTTCCACTGGAGCGTTACGCTGTTGTAAGACTTGGATTTAGCCTTAAAGCCACTCATATTAGAGGGATTTGTATTTACACTGAGTGTTGTCGTGTAAGCGCTATACTGCGTAGCCTTGCCAATTGTCTTGTACGCTCTGATTCTATACTTATAAGTTGTACTAGCTTTAAGGCTCTTAACAGTGTAAGTAGTCGTGCTATTCTTGTTTATCTTGGTAAGCGATACCCACTTCTTGCCGTCCCACTTCTGTAACTCATAGCCTGTAGCGCTAGTGTTCTTGTTCCACTGGAGCGTTACGCTGTTGTAGGACTTAGCTTTAGCCTTGAATCCACTCATATTAGAGGGGTTTGTATTTACGCTCAGTGTTGCCGAATTTGCGCTGTAAGCTGTAGCCTTACCCTCCGTCTTGTACGCTTTAATTCTGTACTGATAAGTTTTGCTTGCAGACAGCTTTGTGACTTTATATGTCAGCGTGCTGTTCTTGGCTATCTTAGTAACCTGACTCCACGTCTTACCGTTGTAAGCTTCAATAATATAGCCGCTTGCCGAGTTGTTCTTATTCCACTGTAACGTGATACTTGTGCTGTCCTTAGCTTTAACCTTGAAACCGCCGATCTTGGCAAGGGTGAGCTTTGCTATTGTTGCTGTTTCAGTCTTCTTGCACACCTTGCAGGTTCTTGTCTTTGTACCTGTTGCTGTGTATGTTGCCGCCTTAGTGGTTTTCCAATTGTTAAAATCATGCTTTCCTGTCGCGGGTATAGCAGTTACATCTTTTTTAGCACTGCAACGTGTGCAGTGGTGTGACTTTGAGCCTGCCGCGCCGCAGGTAGCAGCCTTATCTGTAGTCCAGACTGTTGAATATTCATGACCGAGTGCGTTTATTGTCTGCGTTTCTGTTTTACCGCAGATTGAGCATATTCCTATCTTAGTTCCGTCTGTAATGCAGGTTGCCGCCTTGGTAGTCTTCCAATCGCCAAAATCATGCTTACCCGTTGCAGGTATAACCTCGCCGATTGAAATCAGCTCTCCGCAATCTTTACAGTACGTATCGCCCGTATAACCGTCTGTTACGCAGTCGGCATTCTTTGCGTTGCGTATCTCGGTATTGCTGTGAGCGCATTGTGTTTCACGGTCAAGAAGTACATAATCAAAGCCATTATCTTTTGCATACTGTTCGCCGGCTGTGCCGCTGTAGCAATAGATTTTGAAGTTGCTTATCTTCTTGTAGCCATTATCATAATAGTAACCGAAAGCCCAATCATATATCTCCGTTACACTTTCCGGTATCGTCACACTTTTAAGGTTTATACAACTGCTGAAAGCATTATTACCTATATATGTTACATCATCTGATATCGTCATATCTGTAAGGCTTTTACAACCGCTGAAAGCATTATCACCTATATACGTCACGCTGTTTGGTATTGTTATGCTTGCAAGATCTGTGCAATCTTTGAAAGTACAACTACCTATACTCGTCACGCTGTTTGACATCGTTATACTTGTAAGACTTGTGCAACCTCTGAAAGCGCTATCATCTATCCACGTCACACTATCTGGTATCATTATACTTGTAAGGTTTGTGCAATCTCTAAAAGCATAATCGTTTATGCCGTTCACGCCATCAATTATCGTATAATTATTGTCTTTCTTTCCGGCGGGATAACATATTAGTCTTGTTTTATCTTTATCATATAGAACGCCGTTTATTGAAACATAATTCTGATTTCCCGTTGCAACATTTATCGCGGTAAGACTTGTACAACCTTCAAAAGCACCACTGTCTATACTCGTCACACTTTCGATTAACGTATAATTTTGATCTTTTTTATTTGCGGGATAACATATTAGTATAGTTTTATCTTTATCATATAGAACGCCGTTTACCGAAATATAATTCTGATTTCCGGTTGCAACATTTATCGCTGTAAGACTCGCACAACCGCAGAAAGCGTACTTGCCTATAAATGTCACACTGTCAGGTATCGTTATACTTGTAAGACTCGCACAACCGTAGAAAGCACTTTCTGATATACACATAACACCGTCAAGTATCTTAAAATTTTGATCCTTTTTTCCGGCAGGATAACATTTTATAGTAGTTTTATCCTTATTGTACAGAACACCGTTTACCGAAACATAATCCTGATTTCCCGTTGCAACATTTATCGCTGTAAGGCTTGTGCAGCCTTCAAAAATGCTATCATCCATCCACGTCACACTGTTCGGTATCGTTATACTTGTAAGGCTTGCGCAATCTCTGAAAGCACCACTACCTATCTCCGTCACGCCGTCCGGTATCGTTATACTTGCAAGGTTTATACAATCTTCAAAAGCCCATCCGCCTATACTTGCACTATCCGGTATCGTTATACTTGTTAGACTTGCGCAACCGCTGAAAGCACTATCGCCTATGCTCGTCACGCTGTCAGGCATCGTTATACTTTTAAGGCTTGTGCAATCTCTGAAAGCACCACTGCCTATCTCTGTCACACTGTCAGGTATCATTATACTTGCAAGACTTGTGCAACCACTGAAAGCGCTATCGCCTATACTCGTCACACTGTCAGGTATCGTTATGTTGTTAAGGCTTATGCATTTTTCGAAAGCATACCAGTTTATATCCGTCACACTGTTTGGTATCGTTATGCTTTTAAGGCTTGTGCAACCTTTGAAAGCACTATAGCTTATGCTCGTCACACCGTCCGGTATCGTTATACTTGTAAGACTTGTGCAACCGCTGAAAGCATAATTGCCTATCCACGTCACACTGTTTGGTATTGTTATGCTTGTAAGTTTTGAGCAACCGCTGAAAGCAACACCATATATATACGTCACACCATCGAGTATCGTATACGTTATATCTTTCTTTCCGGCTGGATAACATATTATAGCAGTTTTGTCTTTATTGTACAGAACGCCATTCACTGAAACATAATTCTGATTTCCTGTCGCAACATTTATCGCTGTAAGACCTGCACAACCGGTGAAAGCCCATCCGCCTATACTCGTCACACTGTTAGGTATCGTTATACTTGTAAGACTCGTGCAATCTTCGAAAGCACTATCGCTTATACTTATCACACTGTCTGGTATCGTTATACTTTTAAGGCTTTTGCAATCTTTGAAAGCATCAGTGACTATCTCCGTCACACTGTCCGGTATCGTTATGCTTGTAAGGCTTGAGCAACCTTTGAAAGTACTATAGCTTATGCTCGTCACGCCGTCCGGTATCGTTATACTTGTAAGACTTGCGCAACCTTTGAAAGCACTATCGCCTATACTCGTGACACTGTTAGGTATCGTTATACTTTTAAGGCTTTTGCAACCGTCGAAAGTATTATAGCTTATGCTCGTCACACTGTCCGGTATCGCTATGTTTGTAAGGCTTGTGCAACCACTAAAAGCCCATTCGCCTATACTCGTCACACTGCTCGGTATCGTTATACTTGTAAGACTTGTGCAATCGCTGAAAGCATCAGCACCTATATTCGTCACACCATCAGGTATCTTGTAATTTTCATCTTTTTTTCCGGCAGGATAACATATTAGAGTAGTTTTATCTTTATTGTACAGAACGCCGTTCATTGAAACATAATTCTGATTTCCTGTTGCAACATTTATTGCTGTAAGGCTTTTACAACCGCTGAAGGCGGACCAGTTTATACTCGTCACACTGTTCGGTATTGTTATACTTTTAAGACTTGCACAACCTCTGAAAGCATAATCACCTATACTCATCGCACTGTTCGGCATCGTTATATCTGTTAGGCTTATACAACCATCGAAAGCATAATTGCTGATACTCGTCACACTGTCCGGTATTGTTATACTTGCAAGATTACTGCAATACTCGAAAGCACTATCACTTATACGCGTCACGCTCATTCCGTCAATCTTTTTCGGAATATCAACCTTTTCCGCGCTACCGATATACTTTGTAATCTTCACCGTACCATCATCAAGCACGCTATACTGGAAATCCCCATAAGTCTCTGCCCCCGCGCACACCGCGCAGATCACAACCATCGCCGCAAAGGTCATAAGCCCTAGCAGCCATTTTTTAAGCTTCATAAATTCATACCTCTTTCTTTTTTAAAATATAAAAAGGCATAGTCCACCCTACATGGACTATGCCTTAATTACCATATTGAATTTTACGCAGAAATATTGTGCATAACTTACAGAGGTGCTTTTATTGAGCCCCCCCCCGTTTACATAAATTGGTATTTAATGTCTTGCACATATCTCTCACCTTTACATTTCATCAGCCTTAACTTTATGCATTTGATAGTATAAGTATATCACCATAGTTAATCGCTGTCAAGTGTTTACTGTGAATATAGCACTAATGAAAATCAGCTTTTATTCAAGAGTTGATTGTTCAATTCTTTCAACTCCGAGCATAGGCGCTAAATATCTGCCCGTGTAGCTTATTGGGTTTGCCGCTACATCTTCGGGTGTACCGGTCGCGATCACAGTACCGCCGCCGCTTCCGCCCTCAGGACCCATATCAATGATATAGTCGGCTGTTTTTATTACATCAAGGTTATGCTCAATAACGAGTACCGTATTTCCGCCGTCCGTGAGCTTCTGAAGCACATCGATCAGCTTGTGTACGTCTGCGGTGTGAAGTCCGGTTGTAGGCTCGTCAAGGATATATACCGTCTTGCCTGTCGCGCGCTTTGAAAGCTCGGAAGCGAGCTTTACTCTCTGCGCCTCGCCGCCCGAAAGGGTCGTTGCGGGCTGACCTATCTTCACATAGCCAAGACCTACATCGTAAAGAGTTTGTAGCTTGCGCTTTATCTTCTCGTGGTTTTCAAAGAAAGCTATGCCCTCTTCTACCGTCATTTCAAGCACATCGTAAATATTCTTGCCTCTGTAGTGGACCTCGAGCGTTTCGCGGTTATAACGTTTGCCCTTGCAGACCTCGCACGGTACATAGATATCGGGCAGGAAGTGCATCTCTATCTTGTTGATACCGTCACCCTCGCAGGCTTCACAGCGTCCGCCCTTTACGTTGAATGAAAATCTACCGCTCGTGTAGCCCCTCATCTTTGCGTCATTAGTCGATGCAAAAAGCTCTCTTATATCGTTGAATACGCCCGTATAGGTCGCGGGATTGCTCCTCGGTGTCCTGCCGATAGGCGACTGGTCTATGGCGATCACCTTGTCGAGGTACTCCGTACCCTCGAACGTGTCGAACGCACCGGGCTTTATTCTCGCGCGGTTCAGCTTTGCGACAAGGTGCTTATAAATTATCTCGTTTACAAGCGAGCTCTTGCCGCTACCGGATACGCCGGTAATGCAGGTGAAAATTCCGAGCGGTACTTTTACGGTGATATTTTTAAGGTTGTTTTCGCGACAGCCTGTTATCTTAAGCCACTTTTTTGTAGGCTTTCTGCGTTTTTCCGGGACTTCTATCTTAAGCTTTCCCGTAAGATACTGCCCTGTTATTGAGCGTTCGCACTTCATTATATCGTCAAGCGTGCCCGCGCAAATTACCTCACCGCCGTGAACACCTGCGCCCGGACCTATGTCAACGATAAAATCCGCCGCCCTCATAGTATCCTCATCGTGCTCAACAACTATAAGCGTGTTGCCGAGGTCGCGCAGTCTTTTCAGCGTTGCGATAAGCTTGTCGTTATCCCTCTGATGAAGACCTATGCTCGGCTCGTCAAGGATATAAAGCACACCCATAAGACTGCTTCCTATCTGTGTTGCAAGCCTTATACGCTGGCTCTCGCCGCCCGAAAGCGTACCCGCCGTTCTTGATAAGGTCAGATATTCAAGTCCGACACTGTTAAGGAAGCCTAAGCGCTCCTTTATTTCTTTCAGTATCTGACTTGCTATCATCATATCACGTTCGGAGAGAGTTATGCTGTTGACAAATTCAAGCGCTTCGGTTATGCTCATATCACAAAATTCATTGATATTCTTACCGCATACCGTAACGCACAACGCCTCCTTTTTCAGTCGCTGACCGTGACAGTCGGGGCACACCGCGTCGCCCATATACTGAGCTATATCCTCTCTTGAATATATGCTTGTGGTTTCCTTATAACGTCTTTCAAGGTTGTTTACAACGCCCTCAAATGCCGTCATATATACTCCGCCGCCCTGCTCCTTACTGCGGACTACCTTTATCTTCTTGTCGCCCGTGCCGTAAAGCACAGCGTCTAACTGCTCCTTTGTCAGTTCCTTAACGGGCTGATCGACACTGAAACCGTATTCGTTTGCCACAGCGTCAAAATACATCTGAGCTATAGTTCCGTCAGCATACTTCCAACCGCTCGCCTTTATGGCATTTTCGCGGATAGTAAGGTCGCGGTTCGGCAGTATAAGGTCAATGTCAATTCTCCTGAACACACCAAGACCCGTGCAGGTAGGGCACGCACCGAAAGGATTGTTGAACGAGAACATTCTCGGCACAAGCTCCTCCATACTTACTCCGTGCTCTGGGCAGGCATAGTTCTGCGAAAAGCTGAGTTCCTCACCGTCAATTACATCTATAATGATAAGTCCGCCGGAGAGATTTCCCGCGACCTCGATACTGTCGGATAAACGCGACTTTATATCCTCTTTCATTACAAGTCGGTCTACAACGACCTCTATGTTATGCTTTTTGTTCTTATCGAGCTTTATCTGCTCGGAAAGGTCATAGATTATGCCGTCAACACGCACTCTTGCATAGCCCTGTTTTACAAGCTCCTCAAGCTCCTTGCGGTATTCGCCTTTTCTGCCTCTTACTATCGGTGATAAAATCTGAAACTTCGTGCGTTCGGGCAGCTCCATTACCTTATCAACTATCTGATCTACCGTCTGCTGTTTTATTTCCTTACCGCAGACAGGACAGTGAGGTATGCCGACTCTTGCATAAAGCAGTCTGAGATAATCGTATATCTCGGTTACAGTACCGACCGTTGAACGGGGGTTTTTCGAGGTCGTCTTCTGATCTATCGATATTGCGGGAGAAAGACCCTCTATGCTGTCAACATCGGGCTTTTCCATCTGCCCGAGGAACATTCTCGCATACGATGAAAGGCTTTCGATGTATCTTCTCTGACCGTCTGCATAAATAGTGTCAAATGCAAGCGAGGATTTTCCCGAGCCTGAAAGTCCGGTCATAACTATCAGCTTGTCACGGGGCAGTTCTATATCGATATTCTTCAAATTATGCTCTCTTGCGCCCTTGATGATTATTTTATCTATTCCCATTTTCTTTTGTCATCTCCGTTAATTGCCTACTTGCTTTCCTGAAGCTCCTTTATCTTATCACGCAGATATGCGGCGTGCTCAAAGTCAAGCAGCTTTGCCGCATTCTTCATCTCTGCGGTATACTGCTTGATAAGCGCCTCACGCTCCGCCTTTGTGTACTTTCGCTTCTTGCCCTTATCCTTACCTGTGGATATTTCCAGCACCGCTCTTACTTCCTTTACGATAGTCTTAGGCGTAATGCCGTGTTCTTCATTATACTTCATCTGAATTTCACGGCGGCGGTTGGTTTCGGTCACTGCCTTTTCCATACTGTCGGTAACCGTATCGGCATACATTATGACCTTGCCCTCTGCGTTTCTTGCCGCTCTGCCTATCGTCTGTATAAGCGAGGTCTCACTTCGTAAAAAGCCCTCTTTATCCGCATCAAGTATCGCAACAAGTGATACCTCCGGCAGGTCAAGACCCTCACGCAGAAGATTTATTCCGACAAGCACATCAAAGACGTGCATACGCAGATCTCTGATTATCTCCATACGCTCGATAGAATCAATGTCGTGGTGCATATAGCGTATCTTTACGCCAAGCTTTTCATAATATGCAGTTAAATCTTCCGCCATCTTTTTTGTAAGCGTGGTGATAAGCACACACTCGCCCTTTTTGGTACGCTCGTTTATTTCGGAATAAAGATCCTCTATCTGTCCCGCAACGGGCTTTATCTCGATTATCGGATCAAGCAGACCGGTAGGACGTATTACCTGCTCGGCGGTATTCACAGCGTGGCTCTTTTCGTATTCGCCCGGTGTAGCCGAAACATAGATGACCTGATTTATCATTGAGGTAAACTCGTCAAAATTCATCGGTCGGTTATCGTATGCGGACGGCAGGCGGAAGCCGTAATCCACAAGGTTTTTCTTTCTTGCGAAGTCGCCGCCGTACATACCTCTTACCTGCGGCAATGTAACGTGGCTCTCGTCTATGAACATAAGAAAATCCTTGGGGAAATGGTGCATAAGCGTAATAGGCGAGCTGCCGGGTGCTCTTCCCGCAAGAACTCTCGAATAGTTCTCGACACCCTTACACGTTCCTATCTCACGGAGCATCTCCATATCATAGCGCGTTCTCTGCTCTATTCTCTGCGCCTCTATCAGCTTGTGATTATCGGTAAAGAACTTTACACGCTCTTCCATCTCGTTTTCTATTTCCGTAAGCGAATTTTCAAGCCGTGCCTTGCTGACAATATAATGCGACGCGGGGAAAATAGCAACGTGAGAAAAACGGCGTTTCACCTCGCCTGTCACAATATCTATCTCGGATATCCTGTCTATCTCATCACCGAAAAATTCTATCCTTATCGCCTTGTCAGAGGTACTTCCCGCAGGGAAAACTTCAAGCACATCGCCCCTTACCCTGAACTTGTTACGGATAAAGTTCATATCGTTGCGCTCGTACTGTATTTCAACAAGTCTTTTGATTATATCATCACGACTGCGCTCCTGACCCTCACGGATAGAAAGCATATTCTCACGGTAATCCTCGGGACTGCCTAAGCTGTAGATACAGCTTACACTCGCTACGATAATTACATCTCTGCGCTCCGCAAGCGCGGCTGTTGCCGAGTGTCGCAGGCGGTCTATCTCATCGTTTATTGCACTGTCCTTTTCGATATAGGCATCGGTTGACGGAATATACGCTTCGGGCTGATAATAGTCATAGTAGCTTACAAAATATTCGACTGCGTTATCCGGAAAGAACTCCTTGAACTCACTGCAAAGCTGTGCCGCAAGCGTCTTGTTATGTGCAAGGATAAGCGTGGGTCGGTTGACCTTTTCAATGATATTCGCCATAGTAAAGGTTTTGCCCGAACCCGTAACGCCGAGCAGAACCTGTTCCTTATCACCGTCAAGTACACCGCTTGCAAGGCTGTCTATCGCCTGTGGCTGATCGCCCATCGGCTTATAATCTGATTTTAATACAAACCTGTCCATTTCCGCTCCTTAAAAATCATTCCATATATCCGGCAGTATACTGTTTTCGCGCATTGAAAGACTGCCGTGCATACCGACTATAATGTGATCCGCCAGATAAATGCCCGCCTTTTCAAGCAGGTTGAAAAGATTTCTTGTCATCACCTTATCCTGCGTAGACGGCATTTCACTGCCGCGCGGGTGATTATGCGCCATAACCGCGATCGGACAGCGCTTCTGCACCGCTTTTTCAAGCAATCTCATCATATCGGGGTGCACCTGCTCAAGCGCGCCCGTGCTTATTATCTCCTGCGACACAAAGCAATACTCACTGTCAAGAAATATCATTCTGAGTTGCTCGGTATCGGCAAATCGGAACAGTCCCGTGCAATAATCCTTGACTGCTCCCGACGCTCTGAGCGATTCGCCCTTCTGAACGCTCTCGGACAGCATACGCTCTATATTTGCACGCAGTACGACTATCATCTGCGCGGTAGATTTTCCTACGCCCTCGACCTCACAAAGCTCCGTTTCGCTTGCAGAAAACACTCCGCTGAGCGAGCCGAATCTGTCAATAAGTCTGTGAGCTATCGGGTTTGTATCGCATTGCTTAAACGAGCTGTACAGCATCATTTCGAGCAGCTCATGTGACTGAAAGCTCTCACCGCCATGCTCTTTAAGACGGCTTATCATCCGCTCTCTGTGTCCTGCGTGCATATTGTCCTTGTCTGCGATAACTACCGCCGCCTTTCTGTCGTTAATATCACCATAAGGCTGTGTACCGGAATACACAGCCTTTGATGAACATATTTAGTAACCCTTATCAGTCGCTGAATACCGCGCCTGTATTTGAGCTTGTAACAAGCTTTGCGTAACGCTTCAGATAGCCGTCAAGCTGTCTTACGGGAGGATTTACGCCCTTAGCCTTACGTTGTGCGATAGTTTCATCGTCAACAAGCAGCTCAATGCTTCTTGCGGGGATATTGATGTGGATCTTATCGCCGTTTTCAACATAAGCTATAAGTCCGCCGTCAGCCGCCTCGGGAGAAACGTGACCTACAGCCGCGCCTCTGCTTGCACCGCTGAAACGTCCGTCAGTGATAAGCGCTACGCTTCCGTCAAGTCCCTTACCTACAATAGCCGCTGTGGGAGCGAGCATCTCGGGCATACCTGGACCGCCTTTAGGTCCTTCATAGCGGATAACTACAACGTCACCGGGAATTATCACATTGTTAAGGATAGCGTCACAAGCCGCCTGCTCACCGTCAAATACCTTTGCCGTACCAGTGAAGTCCATCATCTCGGGCTTAACTGCACCCTGCTTTACAACAGAGCCGTTTTCAGCGAGATTACCGCTGAGTATCGCAAGACCGCCGTCTTTTCTGATAGGATTCTCACAAGTATGGATTATTGTACCGTCAGCATTCGGAGCTTTTGCAATTCTGTCAGCCTGCGTACCCGAAACCGTAAGTACGCTTGTATCAACGTGACCGCCCTTGGCAAGTTCCTTGATAACTGACTGGATACCGCCGACATCGTTAAGATCTGTTATGAATATATCGCTTGCAGGGTTGAGCTTTGACAGCTGAGGAGTTGTCTTGCTCTTGTTGTCGATATCGTCAAGAGAAATGTCTACTCCTGCCTCATGCGCGATAGCCAGAAGGTGAAGAACTGTATTTGAAGAAGCGCCGATCGCCATATCTGTAGCAAGTGCGTTCATCATATTATTCTTTGTGATTATATCCTTGGCGCAGATGTTCTGCTTTACAAGCTCTACTATTCTTTCGCCCGTTTCCTTAGCAAGTCTGCGGCGGGCGGCATTTACAGCGGGCTCAGTACCCGACTTCGGCATTGAAAGACCGATCGCTTCTGTAAGGCAGTTCATCGAATTTGCCGTGTACATACCTGAACATGAACCGCAGGTAGGACAAGCGTTGTTCTCATAGTCAAGAAGAACATCATCGCCGATAGTTCCGTTTGAATACTGACCGATAGCTTCGTATATCTCGTTATAGCCTACTCTCTTGCCCTGTACACGACCGGGATTCATAGGACCGCCGCTTACAAAAATAGAGGGGAGGTTCATTCTTGCGGCAGCCATTATCATACCGGGAACTATCTTGTCGCAGTTAGGGATAAATACGATACCGTCAAGGGGATGTGCCGTCAGCATAACTTCAATGCTGTCGCAGATAAGCTCACGCGAAGCGAGAGAATATCTCATACCTCTGTGGTTCATTGCAAGACCGTCACATACGCCGATGGTGAAGAACTCAAACGGAACGCCGCCTGCGTTTCTGATACCGTCCTTTACCTGTCTTGATATCTCGTGCAGATGTGCATGACCGGGAACATAGTCACTTGCGGCACATACAACTGCTATAAAGGGCTTGTGCATTTCGCTGTCTGTTACGCCCAGTGCCTTTAATAAGGCTTTGTGCGGTGTTCTGTCTACGCCGCTCTTGATAAGATCGCTTCTCATTTTTACTGTCCTTTCCTTTTGTAAAAAAGTGTTTTTATTTTCTGCCGAGCATGGCACTGCCGATCATACCTGCTTCATTTGCAAGCGTGCAGATTACTATCTCGGTATTTTTTGAACTGTTTTTTGTGTAGATCTGCTTTGCCACCTGTGCTTTGAGCGGTATAAGCAGATTATCGCCCTCGTTACATACTCCTCCGCCGATACAAAGAATATCAGGCTGGAATACGTTTATGACATTTGTGATACCGCAAGCTAAGTACTTTATATATTTTTCGACTACTTCTCTTCCCTCGGGATCGCCGAGCTTTGCGGCATTGAACGCTGTTCTTGCGGATATCTTACCGTCGTGGTCGACCATCTCATGCAGTCTGCCTGTAGGATACTTTTCTATCATCTCTCTTGTCATACGTATAAGCCCCGTGGCAGACGAATAAGCCTCAAAGCAGCCGTTTCTGCCGCAGGTACACGGTGCGCCGTCTACTTCTATTACAGTATGACCTATCTCGCCGCCAGCATTATTTGAGCCGCTGTATATCTCGCCGTTTATGACGATACCCGCACCTACACCCGTTCCGAGCGTCAGCACAACGGCATTCTTCGCACCCTTTGCCGCACCTGCAAGAAACTCTCCGTATGCCGCTACATTAGCGTCATTTTCAAGTATTATCTTCTTTGCAAAATGCGCTTCTAGATCCTTTGCAAGCGGCACATTCTCCCAGTGAAGATTGTTTGAATAAACGACCGTGCCGCTCTCATTATCCATAGTTCCGGGACAGCCGACACCGATAGTCTTTATCTTGTCGATATCCTCGCCCGAAAGCTGGACAGCCTGCTCTATCGCGTTTATTATTACCGACAGGACGCTTTTATAGCCGTCCGCCGCATTTGTCTTGAGTGATATTTTTGAAACGAGCTGAGCGTTTTCATCGACCACTCCTGCCTTGATATTAGTACCGCCTATGTCAACGCCGATATAATATTTCATATTTTCCCTTTAACCTTTCATAACACAAGGCTTAAACTATATCAGAAAGAATTACCTCAAGGTTGCCTGTAAGAGTATACTTGCCGTAGCCTGCGGGGATAATGAAGCTTTCGCCCTTCTTTGCGTCAAGCTCGCCGACCTTGCCGTTGCCGTCAAGAACAAGTATCGAATGGAACGACTTTTCATCAGCGTCAAGCGTTACCGTGCCGTCAACCTTTATCTTATGAACATCGAAATACTCACAGGTGCGGAGCAGTGTTTCCTCGCCGCCCTCTATCTTTTCGGGCTTACCCTGCGGCTTTGTATCGTATTTCGGAGGGCAAAGCTCTGTAACATCGATAGCCTTTTCAACATGGAGCTCTCTGGGCTTGCCGTCCTTGCCTACTCTGCCGTAGTCGTATACTCTGTATGTTGTGTTGCTGTTCTGCTGGATCTCGGCGATAAGTATACCCTTGCCGATAGCGTGGAGCGTACCCGATTCTATAAAGAACACGTCACCCTTATGAACGGGAACATTGTTTGTGACCTCAAGTAAGGTATTGTTCTTTATTCTGTCCGCAAACTCTTCTCTTGAAATTTCTTTATCAAAGCCATATATAAGCTGTGAGCCTTCCTCGCAGTCAACAATGTACCACATCTCTGTCTTGCCATACTCGCCCTCGACGCGCATAGCGTAATCGTTATTGGGGTGCACCTGAACAGACAGGTTATCCTTAGCGTCGATAAGCTTTATAAGTATGGGGAAATACTCGAATCTGTCGCAAGCCGTACCGAGCGCCATTTTGTTCTCTGCAACGTATTCGGAAAGCGTCTTGCCCTTATCCTTGCCGTTTGCGATAACGCTCTGACCGTCCTTATGGCAGGACAGCTCCCAGCTCTCGGCGATCTTATCGGCATCGGATACCTTGCCATATTCCTCTCTTAATCTGTTTCCGCCCCAGATATAATCCTTACAGGGCGCATCAAGCTTTAATATTTCCATATTATGTTCCTTTCTATTTATCGGAATAATACCGTTTTTTATCGTATCTTCATAAACCGCAGGTCACAACTCTGCTTACAGTCAATTATAGCACATTAAGCTTTAAATGTCTATCACAAATCTTGACTTTTTTGCGAAATATGTTATATTTATCTTATACAGCGGTCACGCCGCACGAAAGGAACGAATGATATGAATGAAAACGTAAAAGCCGCACTCAAAAAAAGAGCGGAAAAAGTAATATCCGCCCTTGAAAAGAACAATATGAAAGGTTATCTTGTAGACACTCCCGATGAGGCAAAGGAAATAATAAAGGAGCTTATAAAGGACGACAAGCTGATAGTTTCGGGCGGAACTATGACGCTCAAGGAAACCGGCATTCAGAATTTTCTGAACGAAAACTACAGCGGTATCTACATTGACCGTGAAAAGCTCTCTCACGATGAGGTAAACGACCTTTACAGAAAGGCATTTTCAGCCGACACCTACTTTACAAGCACGAACGCTATCACCGAATACGGCGAATTATATAATGTAGACGGCACAGGCAACCGTGTAGCCGCCATGATATTCGGACCGAAGCAGGTAATTATTGTTGCCGGCATAAACAAGATCGTGACAGACCTTCACGCCGCAGTTGACCGTCTTGAAACGATAGCCTCCCCCGCAAACTGTGTCAGACTGAACAGAAACACCCCTTGTGCAAAGACAGGCAGATGCGCGCACTGCTTAAGCCCCGACAGAATTTGCAACGATTATGTCATAATGGCTCATCAGCGCGACAAGGACAGAATAAAAGTAATCTTCATAGCCGACGAATACGGCTACTAAGGCGGCAATGTGCCGCTTCAAATTCCGACCTTTTTATAGGTTGCAAATATATGCAGGATAGTGGAACGGTCGGGAATGAACGATAGTAAAGATTTAATGTTCATCAAAAGTCGCCGCTGACTGTTCCAACCTTGCGGCAATGTGCCGCACCAAGTTCCGACCTTTTTATAGGTTGCGGATATATGCAGGATAGTGAAACGGTCGGGGTTAGACAATAGATGAATTTTACATTATTACAACATTAAAAGAAGCTGTGACAAAATTCAAAAATTCAATCACAGCTTCTCAGCATGTAAAACCTCATTATAATTACAATGCAACATATTGTAAAAAAGTCAGAGCAATATATACAGCCAACAATGCTGGAAACGGTTTTTATACCGATAAGGTGTTAATAATTTCGTGAGGGCATTGTTACAACTGCACTGTCACCGAAACTTCCAAAAAACGCACTATCCAAAGATATCTGTATAGTCCCCCGGGTCGAACAGAGCGTCAGCGTCCCGCTTATTGCGGCTTTTCAAACGCAATCGTTTGTGTGTCTTATAGCCAACACCCCATTATGGCAGAAGAGAAAAGGAGTCAGGAA
>CAKSTB010000006.1 GCA_934490165.1 uncultured Ruminiclostridium sp.
ACCGCTTGTCTGAGAACATTTTACCGTCAAATCATTTTGTCTGTAGACAAAAGCACGGCGTTCCGCCGTGTCGGCTGGCGCCGATTTGATTTGCGGTATAATAACCTCAGACATAAAATCCGCCGAAAGCGGATAAAAAAGTCAACATTGATATTTTTAGAAAGGAGTCAGCGCAAATGAGCACGAAAGAGAAGATATACAGCCTTATTGACGGCTTTACAGAGGAACAGCTTGCACAGGTGCTTGCTATGCTCGGTAGTGTCAAGAATATGTTGCAGGCAGAACAGGAAGATGACGAATACTGTCATAAACTGCTTGAGGACTACCGCAACGATACCGACCCGGATAAAACGGAGAGCGTACCGCTTGAAACATTTGCGAGGGAGCTTGGTATAAACATCAATGAGCTATAAGATACTGATTGAAAAGCCTGCCCGTAAGTTCATAGAGAAACAGCCTGCAAATCAGCAGAAACGAATCTTAAAGGCTATAGCGGGCTTGCCCGACAGCGGCGACATAAAGCAGTTAAAAGGCGAAACATCATATTTTCGTCTGCGTGTCGGTGACTATCGCATAATTTACAGAGTGGAACACGATGTTCTCACCGTAATTGTCACCAATGCAGGCAACAGAGGACAAATATACAAATAAAACAGCGGCAATCATCTGACTGCCGCTGTTTTTATGATATATCATACCTCCCGTCCCAACGGATCAGAGGAACGGGGAACTTAGCCGCAATTAGCAGCCGAACTTGCCGCAAAGCGCCTTTATAGCATTGCAAAGGTCTGCAAAGCTGCATACGTTAAAGAAATTGCACATTGTAACGACCTCCTTATGTATTTCTCCCTCAGGAGATATTCTTATTATACACGATTTAGACGTATATTTCAATACAAAGATATTGGGTATCAAGGCAAATCGTTACGGATAATAATGTAAAATTTTCTTCCACGCCCAGTCACCTGTTGTATTTCCCGACGAATTTTGATATAATTATATAAAAATGTACCGAATAATTCACGATGTTAGGAATGAACATAATGACGGAGCTTGTAAACAAGACGGATAATGACAAGTTTGCCTACAATATGGATATGGCGCAGACTATCCTCAACTCTATTACGATCATAGATAATATCACCAATGCCGAAGATATGCATGACGCAATTTCTTCAACACTCGGCACGATTGGCAAAAATACCGGTGCAGAGCGTGTTTATATCTTTGACAGACTTGATGATAACTCGGATATTTTTACAAATTCATACGAATGGTGTGCCGAAGGCGTAACACCACAGATAAGCAATCTGCTCAACATCTCCGCTTCCGATATGCCGTACTGGACGGATAAATTCAACCGCGGCGAAACGATAGTCATAGACGATATAGAAAATATCAAGGACATTATGCCCGGTGAATATGAAATTCTCAGAGTGCAGGATATAAAATCGGAAATATCCGTACCGATATTCTACAAAGAGCACCTGAGCGGTTTTATCGGACTTGATAACCCACACGGTCAGTCAGAGCTTCTTATAAAGCTTCTTTCACTTGTGGGCACTCATATCGGCATATCCAGAGCCAATGTGAAAATGCTCACACTGCTCAAGGAAAAGCAGGAAGCGCTTGAAAACAACATCACACATATAAAAAACGAAAACGATATACTTATGGTGCTGTGTGCCGATAACGCATCGGTTTACCGCGTTGACCTTATCAAGGACACCGCTCAGATCGTCAAGATGGAAAGCTATACAAACGCTTTCGATTTTATCGATACGAAAGAAAGAAAAAACTTTTGCTATTCCGAAACACTTAAATCGTATTATAATAACTATGTCGTGAGCGGTTTCGCACCGGATTTTCTTGAAAAGTTCAGCTGTGAAAACCTGATGAAAGAGCTCAGCGACAAGGACAGGATAAGCGCACGCTTTATGAGTGTCCCAAATAAGCTCGGTCAGGTGTTTTTTGAGGTAAGAGCCTCAAGGATAAAATCAGACAACGACAGCTTTCAGGTGCTGATCGACTTCCGTCATATCGATGAGATAGTAAAGGAGGAGCGCGAGCACCGCGAAAAGCTGGAAGCGGCACTTAAGCTTGCAAAATTCAACAATGGTATAATCTTTGCAATAAGCAAGATCTACTTTCTTATCTACCGTATTGATATCAACGAAGACTGTTTTGAGGAAATTTCAAGCGACAGCGCCGAGCATCGCCTGACCGGCAAAAAAGGCAGAGCGTCATTCGAACTGAGATCCATGTGCAACAGCTTTGTTTCACCTAAATATCGCGAAAAAGTAACCGCGTTTTTTGATATTTCAACGTTAAAAAAGCGTCTTAAAAACGACGAATCTACCGGTACGGAATACCTTGCGACAGACGGCAACTGGCATCTTGCGAGATTCATCGTACAGGAGCGCGACCAAAACGGCGATCCCACGCAGTTTTTGTTTGTAATAAGACTTATAACCGAAGAAAAACAGCGTGAAAAGAGCTGGATAATAGCCGCCGAAGAAGCTAACCGTGCAAATGAGGCTAAGTCGGACTTCCTGTCGAGAATATCGCACGACATAAGAACTCCCATGAACGTGATCATGGGCTTTGTAAACATAGCACAGCAGAACCTCGATGATCCCGGAAAGCTTGCCGACTGCCTTGAAAAAATAAGATACAGCGGCAGTAATCTTCAACAGCTGATAGACGATGTTCTTGACCTGTCAAAGATAGAGAGCGGCAAATTTGAGCTTAACGCCGAGCCGACAGAAATAAACGATATATTTGACTTCTACAAGCAGTCGATGCTCGGAGCGGGAATAGACAGAAAGCTGTATTACAACTGTGACCTGCACGATATAAGCAAAAATATTGTAAACGTCGACCGAATAAGATTAGGTCAGATAATAATCAATCTTCTGTCAAATGCGGTAAAATACACACCGGACGGCGGCACAGTCAGCCTTGAAATGTTTGAAGAAAACTCGGATACTCCGCGGCACACCCGCCTTATAGCTATAGTCAGTGACACAGGCATCGGTATGAGCGAAGAATATATGAGCAGAATGTACGATGAATTTTCCCGTGCGGTCGACACCCGTGTAAACAGGGTAAGAGGAAGCGGTCTTGGACTTGCTATAGTAAAGAAGCTTACCGATCTCATGGGCGGTACAATAGAAGTTACAAGCAAGCTGCATGAGGGCACTGCCTTCCGCTTTACGCTTGATGTACCATACCTTGAAGAAAACGGCGTTTCTCAGACAATCGACGAAGAGAACGGCGGCGATATCGGAAAGGGAATGCATCTTCTTGTTGCAGAAGACAATGAGCTTAATTACGAGATACTTTCCGAGCAGCTGAAAATGCGCGATATCACCTGTGACCATGCGGAGAACGGCGAAAAATGCGTTGAGATGTTTGCGAGTGCCGAAAACAATTGCTATGACGCTGTTTTAATGGATATGCAAATGCCTGTAATGGACGGACTTACCGCCGCAAAGGCTATACGCCGTCAGGAAATTCCTTATGCGAAAACCGTTCCGATAATTGCAGTCACCGCAAACGCCTACAGCGAAGATGTGAAGAAGTGCAGGGACGCGGGTATGGACGGACATATTTCAAAGCCGGTCAATATTGATAAAATAATCAGGATGATAGTTGAGCTTAAAAGTAAAAAATAAGGATAATATTACAGCTTGTAGAAAAAGTCTGTTTTTTCAAAAAGGTGCTTGTTCACAATCCCTAACCCCAAACCCCTTCCCCGTGGGAAGGGGCTATTTTACTGGGGCTGCCGCCCCTAGTCCAAGCAAGGATGCTTGCAGTCAGCCACACAAAGCCACTGCACGATGCAGTGGCACAAATGGCTGACGACCTGTACGGGGGCTTCGCCCCAAAGCAAGGATGCTTTGGTTGCTTGCCAAAAGTTTTGCACGATGCAAAACCAACAGAGCAAGCAATACTCGACATCCCATTTTAGATGTCAAAGAGGTTTGTCGACAATCTGTAATGTTAAACGGTCGTGAGTTTTTCACGACCGTTCTTGTTTATTATGTTCTTCAATCTGCACCGGGGAGCGACTGCTGTTTTGCTATATTCTCAAACTCTTCTCTTATACTCGGGGCATTCCGTGTAAGCTTTTTCACCGACAGCTGTTCTTCCGCCTTGTTATTGGCAAGCCGCAGGTTGTTTTCCGATGACAGCAGAGCGTCCTTTGTCTTTTGAAGATGGAGTATAGTTTTATCGATCTCATCGATCGCCGTCTTGAACTTATCGCTTGCAAGCTGATAGTTTCTTGAGAATGTGCGCTTGAACTCGTTGATATTATTCTCAAAGTTTGTAAGGTCTACCTCCTGCGCCTTTGCAAGTGCAAGCTCACGCTTGTATTCAAGCGAATTTTTAGCCGCGTTTCTGAGCAGAGATATCAGCGGTATAAAAAACTGCGGACGGATAACGTACATCTTCGGATATCTGTATGATACATCGACTATACCCGCATTGTAAAACTCGCTGTCGGCTTCAAGCATTGAAACGAGCACCGCATACTCGCAGTTCTTTTCGTTCCTGTCCTTGTCAAGCTCTTTGAAGAAGTCCTCGTTCTTGTGCTTTGTGGCGGTAGTATCCATCTCGTTTTTCATCTCAAACATTATCGAGATAAACTCTATGCCGTCTTCCGATGCCTCTCTGAATATAAAGTCGCCCTTACTTCCGCTCTTTGCATCGTTATCCTTATCGAAATACGCATTCGGGAATGCCGACATTCTGATAGAATTGAACTGGGTCAGACAGTGCTGTTCAAGGGTTTCGCCGACCATCTTTGTAGACAGTCTTGCCTTGAAATCCTTGTACTGCTCTATAAGCTCGTCCTTGTTGCGAAGTTCAACGACATATTTGTCCTCGATAGCCTTACAGCTTAGTGCCATTTCATTGTCCTTATTTTTCAGCTCGCCCTCAAGCTGTGCTATACGGTTATTCTTTTCGGAAATCTCAAGCTCTTTTGCATTGCTTGCCTTTTCGACTGCAAGCGTCTGCTCTGTCTGTGCTCTTGAAAGCTGTGCCTTAAGCTGTTCAATTTCCATATCCTTTGCGGAAAGCTCGCTGTTTTTAGCATTGCTTGCCTTGTCAACGGCAAGCTCCTTTTCGCTCTGTGCCATTGAAAGCTTTGCCTTAAGCTGTTCTATCTCTATATCCTTTTCGCTGAGCGCCTGCTGTGCCTTACGGCTTTCCTCATTGAAAGCATTTTCACACTCTCTTACAGCACCCGATACGGCAAGCTGCTTTTCGTTTTCACTTCCGTCAAGTTTTGCGCGCAAGCCCGCGATCTCCTTATCCTTTTCGGTAAGAGCATTATCCTTTTGTGTAAGCGCATTTTCTTTATCCTTTTCAAACTGCATTTTCAGTATCTGCAATTCTTTTTCCTTGGCATTTTCAAGCTCTGCCGCTCTGCGCTGTGCTTCCTTTTCAAACTCCTTATCCCGTACCTGCTGAAGTATCTGCGCATATCCGCTTTCGTCTACCGTAAATATTTCGCCGCAGTTGGGGCACTTTATCTCCTGCATATTTCTTCAGTCCTTTCGTGAAACGATTTATAATTCAAGCCTGCATACAAGGCACGCAACCCTTTCGTCTTCTATCGTTACCTCTTTCATTCCGAGTGAGGTGAAATAGTTATAATTGGTTTCAAATTTTGCATTTCTTCTGTCGAGCAGAACAATATCCGAAAGCGGTGCAGATTCGTCTGTAGGCACGTCACGGTCATTTATCGTATACAGCTCTTTTTGCTTATACAGCGGCGGAATAAAGAATGTGTTTGCCGTGATGCTCTCGTTTGCGTTGTCCGGGAGCTGTTCAAGATAAGATATAACGGCGCCGTGTGCTTCATAGTCGTTGTCATAGAAATTGTTCCAGTAGCCTGTCATGGTTGACATGAACATGACCGCACAGGCAATAAACGAAAATACTGTAAAGCATCTCGCCCTGTTATATGACAGCTCCGATATATTCATTATGAAAAGCCAGATAATAAGAGCACATGAGCCGAAAACGTACTGGAAATAAATCGAGTGCTGATAGACATATTCCGGCATGAGGTTTACCAGTACAAACGGTATCAGCAATATATAACGTGCGAGCTTTTTGCTTACAAGCGGTATACCGCCCAGTACACCGAGCGTCTGAACCGTAAAGTTAAGTTTATCGCTTGTGAACAGGTTTGACAGTATGTAACCCGGATTTGTAAACGCCGTAACGACTATCGATGTGATAAGCGCGCCGCCGCTGTACATATAATCCTTGTACCGCCATTCCATGATCCCCAGCCCGCTGTTATTGAGATAAGCGCATACTGCAAAGAAATAAACGCAGGCCGCTCCGAAAATCACAGCACCGAGCGCTCTTGTCTTTTCACTGCGGTCGGACAGCAGAAGATAAAGTCCGATCACCGCAACATATACGGCGGCATCTTCCTTTACAAGAAGCGTCAGCAATGCAAAGACAAGCATCGGTAAAGTCTTTTCGCGTTCAACAGCCCATATCAGCCACAGCAGGAACGCCGGAAGCATACAGTTTTCGTGAATATCGTAGCTGCAGCCGCCTGTGAATGCCGGATATAAGGCATATATCGCTGAAAAAAGCGAGGAATGTATTAGCGAAAAGCCGTATTTTCTTGCGATAAGGAACACGGGGATCATTCCGCTCGTAACAAGCATTCCCTGCAATACCTGCAATGTAACAGGGTGCGGGAAAAGCATATAGAACGGCAACAGCAGATAATAAGCGGGAGAAAAATGCACTGCAAAGTGTGACAGTCTGTAATTACGTTCTACTGTTGTCACAGGTCCGAGCCCGTCTTTCATATTCTCAAACATCTGCGTGAATATTCCGAAATCAAACGCAGGGGTAGACAGCTTGTAATACCGCATTGTCATTGCAAGTGCGGTGAACACAAGCATAAATACGGCAGACAGTACAATAACCGCTATCCAGCACTTTTTCATGATTTTCGGAAGGCTTATTTTGTACTTTCCTACAGTATACCATACAGCGAGGGCTATAAACGGGACAACCCCGAGAAAAAAATCAATATTCGTGCCGTTTTCTCTGAACATGACTACAGCATAAGCAACTGTAAACTGTGCAGTTGATATAAGCAATGCGGCACTGTCGGTTTTCAGCTTTTTAAGCCGAGGGATAAAACGCAGTCCGGTAAATAAGCCGTAGAACACGGCAAACAATATGATAAGCTTCAAATACGAAACTTCGCCTGCGTATTCTTTGTTAAATACTTGGCTGACTATTATCGGTCTGAAAGGCAATATAAATATGAGCGAACACAGCCACGCGGAAATGAAGCGCATAAGGTACTCACTGCCGTGCTCGCTTGCCTTGAAACGTGTTAATAATTTATTCATCATAACCTCGAAAATCAGCTTTCTGCAAGGAATTTATTATCGTGCGGCTGAGAACTGAGCTTTGCTCCGCGCCGTCTTAAAATATCGACTTTAAGCGCAACTATATTTCTGTCCGTGCCGAGCGCCGATGCCGCCATATTGATATCATATCCGCGGCTTATGCACTCGTACAGCTCTTCATCGGACATCATAAACTCAGCCGCGAACAGATTAGCCTCATACTCCATAGCGCGATCCTGCATATCAAAAATATCATATTCGCAAAATCCGCCGCAGTCGTTCGCTCTGTCCCTGTGGAGCTGATCGTGCCCTATCTCATGGAGAAGCACGAGCTTTTTCATACTGTCGCAAAGGTCACGTTTTATAAAGATAAAGCGGTTTTTCAGTATCAGCTTGTATGCGCCCTTCTGATTTTTGAAGTCACGTTCAAGCACCTCTATATCAAGCTCCCTTGCAAGCTGTTTCGGACTGCACCTGCCGTACAGCCCGATAAGCTCGTCTGCTTTTGCGACCGCTTCGTTAAAACAACTAAGCATAACCGCTCCTTATCGCTTTGCGGCGTATTTTCTGTTCTTTTCTTTGGCTATCCAGTAAGCGTCCTGTATAGCCTTCATCATCTCGTCCATATCATCGGGGTCAAGCTCGCCGCCCGCAAACAGTCCTGTCACTTCCTGCATAAGCGCCCTTGCCTGTGCGGCACCGCCCGTGCCGTACTTTTCACCCGCGTTTATGTAAAACTCTTCGTTTTCGGTGAGCAGATAATTGATATCGACTCCGAGTATCTCAGCCATTTTTCCGTATATTTCACGCTGTTTTGGATAGCTGTCGCCTTTCTCATAGTTTGTTATAGTCCTCAGCGAAACACCGAGCATATCGGCAAACTGCTGTTGTGTAAGCCCCTTTGCGCGTCTTTCCTTTTTAACTTTATCACAGAATCTCATAATGTTCTCCTTATTTGCAGTAAGCTATAGCGTCTGCCTGAAATTTAAGACCGTTTTCTCCGCCGATATGTGCAAATTCGGTCTGTATGGACTTGCGAACAGGATACTTGCCGTTAAAACGTTCTTTTACAACCTTTTCCATAACGGGAATATCCCAGATATCTCTGAAAAGGCAGTCCATCTGAACTACGTTTTCAAGCGTAAGTCCGACAAGCGCAAGACGCTTTTCCATTTCGTCAAATGCACCGTTTATCTGCTGTTCGATACTGCCGCCGATATTTCCGACGCAGTAATTAAGAAAGCAGAGATCGCCCGCTTTAATAATACCGCTGTGTGCCCATTCTTCATTAACATCATAACGCTTGATCATAAATTTTCCTCCGTAAGCATAAAATTCGCGTAAATATTTTGCGTTTTGTCTTGACAAACGCAAAAAATATGCGTATAATCTTAATTGGAAATTTAACTGCGTGTTTATGATACCATAAATTGCGTATCTTGTCAAGACGATAATGAGGAGTGATAATATGCTTCGTGATATTCTCCACTGCGATATGAACAACTTTTTCGCATCGGTGGAGTGCAAGCTGCACCCCGAGCTTAAAGGCTATCCTGTCGCGGTGTGCGGCTCGGTGGAAGAACGACACGGCATAGTCCTTGCCAAAAACGAGCTTGCAAAGGCAAAGGGCGTAAAGACAGCCGAAACAGTAGCATCTGCAAAGTCAAAATGTGCCGGGCTTGTCATAGTGCCGCCGCACTTTGAGGAATATTCAAAATACAGCAAGCTTGCACATAAGATATACGAGCGCTACACCGACCTTATCGAGCCGTTCGGTATGGACGAGTGCTGGCTTGATATAAGCGGCACAAGGAGATTGTTCGGACCTCCCGAAAAGGTGGCCGATGAGATCCGCCGTACCGTAAAAGAAGAACTCGGACTTACGATATCGGTCGGGGTATCGTTCAATAAGGTGTTTGCAAAGCTCGGCAGTGATCTTAAAAAGCCCGACGCGGTGACAGTCATACCTCGCGAGTCGTTCCGCAAGAAGATATGGGGCTTACCGCTCAGCGATATGATAGGCGCGGGCAGAGCAACAACATCAAAGCTAAACGGCTACGGCGTTTTCACACTCGGCGATCTTGCACGGTGCAACCCCGACTGGATAATTAAACTGCTCGGCAAGAACGGCTATATGCTGTGGTGCTATGCAAACGGAAACGACAATTCGCCCGTTCACCCCGCCGACTTTTCAATGCCCGCGAAAAGCGTAGGTCACGGTATCACCACCACAACGGATATAACACGCTGTGAAGAGGCAAAGCCGATACTTCTTGAGCTTGCGCAGGATATAGGCAGAAGACTTACCTTGCAGAAAAAGTACGCATTGAAGATATCGGTCAACGCAAGGTCAAGCAAGCTTAAAAACACAGACTGGCAGACCGATCTGCCGATAGCGACACGCTCGCCTATGATAATCGCCGATACTGCGTACAGGCTGTTCTGTGAAAACTACAACTGGGCAAATCCTGTGCGGTCGCTCACCGTGACCGCCTTTTCGCTTGTCGACAGCGGAACGGTATGTCAGAGTGATCTGTTTACCGATACCGCAAGGCTTGACAAGATGGAAAAAGCCGACCGTTGTATACTTGATATAAGAAACCGCTTCGGTGACGGAATGATAAAGAACGCCGTGCTGATGTCGGGCTTAGCCGTGCCTAAGTCAAAAGCTGTTGTGTCATTGCCGGGGAGTATGCTGATGTGAAGGCAATACCGATTATAACAATTTCCGTGCTGATAAGGTGTTAATAATTTCGTGAGTGTATCGGTGCAACTGCACTGTCACCGAAACTTCCAAAAAACGCACTATCCTGAGATATCTGTACAGTCCCCCGGGTCGGACAGAGCGTCAGCGTCCCGCTTATACCGACTTTTTAAACGCAATCGTTTGTGTGTCTTATCGCCAACACCCCATTATGGCAGAAGAGAAAAGGAGTCAGGAAAGTGGGAGCGCGAGGGAGAAAACCTAAGGGGAGAGGGGAAAGCGCCTTTGGAGCGCCTTCCTCTCTCCCCTTGGGTTGTCTCCCTCACACATAGCAGCAACATCATCAAATAGAATAGCGAACCCGAGAAGTGCTATCCAACGAATAGAACTATCGGTAGCCTGCTATCATAGCAAAAACATCGAACAATATAATAGAAGCATACGAATAACATACTTTTTCTACAAACAAAACCAATCTCACCGTTTCATACAGTGAGGTTGCTTTTATATTCCGTTATTCCTACCTATTCTCCCTTAGCCCTTTCAAGCACATCTATCACCTTATCGAGTGACGGTGCGACCGCATAAACGGATTTGAGCTGTTCCTCCTCGGGCTCAGTAAGGTCGGGCACCATTACGGTGACACAGCCTGCACTGCTTGCGGACTTCACGCCGTTTGGGCTGTCCTCGAGTGCCATACACAGGGACGGCTCAAGCCCGAGCCTTTCGCAGGCGTAAAGATAGATATCGGGGCACGGCTTGCCGTTTTCAAGCATATTGCCGCATATTATCGTTTCAAACTTATCATACACGCCTATCTTCTTAAGATACTCCTCCGCACGCTCAATATTGGTGGCGGTAGCGACCGCAGTTCTGTAGCCGTGTGTTGTGAGGTAGTCAAGCAGAGTATCAAGTCCCTGCTTTTTCTCTATGCCGTGTACGTCCGTGTATTCTTTCATCAGCTTTACACGCAGGTCGTGTATTGCCATATAGTCGCAGTCCTCGCCGAACCACTCCTTAAGCTTCGGTATTGCGAACTTTCTTGAAAATGATCTCAGCGCAAGTGCGTGCTTACGCTCCATAGGAAAGCCGAGCTTGTTTGCCGCTTCACACCAGTATTTCACAAGAAGCTTCTCGGTATCGAGCATAAGCCCGTCCATATCGAATATTACTGCTTTTATCTCCATATGTACTCCTTATATCTTCGTCATCTTGGCAAACTTTGCGGCAACCTTCTTAGTACCCTTATCGTCAAATGCTATCTCTAACAGCCAGTCGCCGCCCATAGCCTTTGCCGAAAGTATCGTACCGTCGCCGAATACTCCGTGATGAACACGCTCACCCGGTGCATAGCTTACATTCTCGGTGCGCTTTTCTATCTCACGCTGTTTTGTGCGGTATGACTGCTGTTGCTGTTGCAGATATCCTACACGCGGCTTCATCTGCTCTGCACTTCTTGCCGCCGCAGAAGCGGTTATAGCGGTATGATCATCGTATGCCATATACTGTGACGGTATCTCGACCACAAAGCGTGAAACCTTGTTTCTCATTGTCTGACCGTACAGCATACGCTGTTTTGCGCAGGTAAAGTAAAGATGGCGCTTTGCCCTTGTTATCGCAACATAGGCAAGTCTTCTCTCCTCCTCTATCTCCATAGGGTCAAACTGTGCGCGGTATCCGGGGAAGATGTTTTCCTCCGCACCCACTACAAATACGGTATCAAACTCCAGACCCTTTGCCGAGTGCATTGTCATAAGTACCGTCTTGTCGTCATCGGCTTCGTAGCTGTCCATATCGGATACAAGCGCTACCTGCTCTAAAAATTCCGATAATCCCGCGCCCTCGTTTTCCTTTGCAAAGGTTATCATATTCGACTTTAATTCGTTGATATTTTCAAGGCGGACTTCACCCTCAAGTCCCTGTCTTTGCATAGCCTCTCTGTAGCCGAAACGGTCAAGTATATCGTCAATAAGACTTCCGTCCGAAATATCATCGGTGTGCTGTGACAGCTCATAGAACGCCTCGCCGAGCGGCACAAGCACCTTTGCCTTTCTTGACAGTGAGGGCAGGCTGTCACTTTCGCACATTGCCTGTACATAGGATATACCCATACCCGATACTATACGGTTGAGCTCATCAAGCGTTGCCGCGCCTATTCCTCTTACAGGCTCGTTTACAATTCTTCCGAAACGAACCTCATCATAGTTATTGTTTAGAACGCACAGATACGCGATCATATCCTTGATCTCCTTACGCTCATAGAAGCGCACACCGCCGATTATCTTGTACGGTATGCCGCTCTTTGCAAGCGTGGTTTCGACTGTTCTCGACTGGGCGTTGTTACGGTAAAGAATAACGTGGTCGGCGTACTTCTTGCCCTGCTTCACTCCGTCAAGGATACGCTCCGTTATGAACATAGCCTCTTCCTGCTCGGTCGAGAAACGATCCATTCTTATCTTATCGCCGTCACCGAGATCAGACCACAGGTTCTTGTCCTTGTGCTGAGTGTTGTTCGCTATGACCGCGTTTGCCGCTTTAAGTATGGTCGCGGTCGAACGGTAGTTCTGTTCAAGCTTTATGACCTCAGCACCGAACTCTTCTTCAAACGAGAGGATATTCTCGATGGTAGCACCTCTGAAGCGGTAGATACTCTGATCCTCATCACCAACGACGCACAGGTTTCCGCTGCCCTCGGCAAGCAGTGATACAAGCTTGTACTGCGCCGCATTGGTATCCTGATACTCGTCCACCATTATGTATTTAAACCTGTTCTGCCAGTGTGAAAGTACATCGGGGCACTGTGCAAACAGTCTTACAGTCAGCATTATTATATCGTCAAAGTCAAGCGCATTCGCCGCCGCAAGCCTTGCCTGATAATCGGTATAGATAGTCTTTGCGGTTGAAAGCTGATAATCGTCATTTCCGTTCTTGCCCTTTGTTGAAAACTTATCGGGAGTTATCAGCTTGTCCTTTGAGCGTGAAATTATATTCTGAATTGATTTAGGGGTTACAGCCTTGTCGGATATATTGCGCTCCTTCATCACCGTCTTGATGACCTTAAGCTGGTCGTCAGTGTCATATATCGTGAAATTCGATTTATATCCCATTCCGAGCTCTTCTATATCCTGACGCAGTATTCTTACGCAGGCGCTGTGGAATGTCGCCGCCCATATGCCGTCAACGTCTGCGCCCATATTTTCAAGACGTTCCTTAAGCTCTGCCGCCGCCTTGTTCGTAAAGGTCACCGCAAGTATGTTCCACGGCTTTATCCTGTCCTCGCCGAAAATCTCCGACAAACGTTCAGCCGCGTCAGAGTTGTTTATTTCACCTGCAAGAAAGCTCTGTGCAAACGCAATTTCATCGTCCGACAGCTCTCTTACCGTATTGCTGTTATACGCATTTCCGAAAAGGAGCATATTCGCTATACGGTTACAAAGCACGGTCGTCTTACCGCTTCCCGCGCCCGCAACAATAAGCACTGCCCCGTTTATACGGAACACCGCTTTTTTCTGCATATCGTTTGTTCGGCTGAAATATTTGTTCAGCACCTGCTTTTTGAGTGTTAAATAGTCCATAATTACCCCTTGATCTTATTTGCCACTTAAACGGCAAGAACGGGGAGGGTATTCCCCTCCCCTTACTTTTTAATGAAAAATGAAAAATGAAGAATGAATAATGAATAATTGAGGTTGCCCTGCGGGCATATTTCAAAATCCTTTATTCTGCCTTTGTAAAACCGTCAGTTGCTCTTTGATGTACTGTCGCTCTTGTCACTCTTGCTCTCTGTGCTGTTTGCACTGCTGTCAAGATTTACGAAAGGATTTACACCGTCACCTGTTTTAAGTGAAAAATGAATAATGAATAATTGAGGTTGCCCTGCGGGCATATTTCAAAATTCTTTATTCTGCCTTGTTAAACTGTCAGTTGCTTTTTGATGTACTGTCGCTCTTGTCGCTCTTGCTCTCTGTGCTGTTTGCACTGCTGTCAAGATTTACGAAAGGATTTACACCGTCACCGATTATCTGAGGTAACTGACCGTTCCAGTTGTTTATCTTCATATAATCAATGTAGTTGGGGCTTGTTTCAAGCTGTTTCTGTACAGCCTGGATAGCATAAGCCTGAGCGTCGGCTTCAAGCTTTGTGCTGTCTGCCTTAGCCTGTGCGGCGATAACTACCTGCTTTGCCTCTTCCTCTTTTTCCTTTGTCTTGTTCTCCATCTTGAGAGCGTCCTGTGCGGCTATGACCTTAGCCTGGATAGATGTTTCAAACGCTTCGTCAAACGCAAGGTTCTCTATTGCGAAAGAAACAACTATAATTCCGCTCGGAGCAAGCGTATTCGTAAGCTCTTCCTGTATAGTCTGCTGAACGTCCGCTCTTGACTGTACAAGCTCTTCTGCCTTTACCTTACCTATCTCGTTCTTTGATATCTTTGCAACGTTCTGAACAAGAAGCTTTGACTCAACATTGTCGATACCGACATTTCTTATAATGTCGGACAGCTTTGCGCTGTCATATCTGTAGTTGAGCTTGAGCTGTAACGACTCTACCGTCTGCGTGTCGCTTGTATAAGCGTCGTCCGTTACCGAATAGATCTGTTCTCTTGTATCCACCTGTCTTATTTCTTCAATAAACGGTATGCAGAAGTTAAGACCGGGCGCAAGATTATCCTGCGTTATCTTTCCGAATGTGTACTTGACACCGATAAAGCCTTCGTTTACTATCGAGAAGCAGTTGAATATAACGATGATAAGAGCTACGGCTATGACAGCGATAACCGCTATCTTGCCTGCCTTCTTACCGTTAAATCCGTTGCTGTCAGATGAGCCTGAGCTTGTGCTGAATTTCATTTCTGCCATAATTTTGCCTTTCTTTTGTCGGGTTTATGTTACATTCACAGAATAACACAAGGTTATTAACTGCACTTAAACATCGAGTGCGGAATATTTATCGTTGATTTTCACCTTAGCCTCGGGTGCAACAATGCTTTCCTCTGTCGGGAGCTTCTTCTCACGCATCTGTCTGAACGCCTGGGTAAGCATAAGCTTGATACGGTTGACCTGGTTTACCTCCGATGCGCCGGGGTCATAGTCAACGGCTATGATATTCGACTCGGGATTTTGTCTGCGCAGCTCTCCGATAATGCCCTTGCCGGTAACGTGGTTCGGCAGGCAGGCAAACGGCTGCATACAGATTATATTGTTTACGCCGCTGTGGATAAGCTCGATCATCTCTGCCGATAAGAACCAACCCTCGCCTGCTATGTTACCTGTCGATACAACGCCCTTGACAAGCTTTCTCATATCGCTTATCTTCATAAATGAGCCGAACTTTGTGCCCTCAATAGCGCCCTTATATGACTTCTGCATAAACTCGATAAGCTTTATCGCCATATTGCTGAGCTTATATCTTGCGCCGGAAACGGTAAGCAGCTCGTGGCGTGAATTTGCGTGATCGCAGATAAAGTAGATGAAGCCCATAAGGTCGGGTACTACCGCCTCAGCGCCCTCAGCCTCGACAAGCTCAACAACGTTGTTGTTTGCGGCGGGGTGATATTTTACGAGTATCTCGCCGACAATACCGACACGGGGCTTTTCAATGTCGAGTGTGGGTATAGAATCAAAGTCGGCAACGATAGCCTTTACATTCTTGTTGAAACGTGCAAGCGACAGGCTCTTTATCTCACCCTTCAGCTTTTCGTTCCACTTCTCATACATCTTGTTCGTTGCGCCCTTTTCGGCTTCGTAAGGACGTACACGGTAAACACAGCGGCTGAGCAGATCACCGTAAATTACCGATATGAATGCACGGTAAACGAGCGGGAGCGTAAGTGAAAATCCGGGGTTTTTCTCCATTCCGACAACGTTCAGAGAGATCAGCGGAACATTGTCAAGACCGGCGTCCTTAAGTGCTTTTTTCAGCATACCGACATAGTTTGTAGCACGGCACGCGCCGCCCGTCTGAGTAATCAGCACAGCTACCTTGTCCTTGTCGTACTTGCCGTGGTTGAGCGCGTAAAGGAGCTGACCTATAGTGATGATAGCGGGATAGCAAGCGTCATTGTTGACGTACTTAAGTCCCTCGTCAACTACTTCTTTTGAATAGTTCTTCTGTATCTCAACATTGTATCCCGAATAGCGGAATGCCTGTTCGAGCAGTTCAAAGTGATACGGTGCCATCTGCGGAGCTATGATCGTATAGTCCTTCTTCATTTCCTTTGTGAACAGCGGCTGACGGATATAGCCCTTGTACTTCGGTACGGGCTTTATACCGTTTCTTTCACGCTCCTCCATTACGGATATCAGTGAACGCAGTCTTATTCTTGCCGCACCGAGGTTGTTTACCTCGTCTATTTTGAGTACGGTGTACATTCTGCCGTAGCCCTGGAGAATTTCCTGTACCTCATCTGTTGTGATAGCGTCAAGTCCGCAGCCGAATGAGTTGAGCTGTACAAGCTCAAGCTCGGGGGTCTGACCTACAAGTGTAGCCGCCGCATACAGTCTTGTGTGGTACATCCACTGGTCTACAACACGGATAGGACGTACTACAGTGCCAAGATGCGCTACACTATCCTCTGTAAGCACCGCAAAGCCGTAACCGTTTATCATCTCAGGTATACCATGGTTTATTTCGGGGTCTACATGATAGGGTCTGCCTGCAAGAACAATACCCTTCTTGCCCTTTTCCTTGAGCATTCTGAGCACTTCTTCGCCCTTTGAACGGATATCGTCCTTGAAGCGTCTGTCCTCTTCATAAGCGGCTTTGAGCGCAACGCCTATTTCCGCACCGCCTATGCCGAGCGGCATAAACTCCTCTATAAGACGTTCAAGCATTCTGTCCTCGTCATATATAGGTAAAAACGGGTTCATGAACGTTACATCGTCTGCACGAAGCTCGGGTACGGAGTTCTTTATGACCTCGCTGTATGTCGCAACAACGGGGCAGTTATAGTGGTTATCTCCACCGCCGCCGTTATCCATTTCATAGGGCAGTGCGGGGTAGAATATGAACTTCACGCCATCGTCCAGAAGCGACATTATATGACCGTGAGAGAGCTTTGCGGGATAGCATACCGACTCGGACGGCATTGTTTCGATACCTCTGTCGTATATCTCACGGCTTGATTTAGGTGACAATTTTACGCTGTAGCCAAGCTTTGTGAACAGCGTGAACCAGAACGGATAGTTCTCGTAAAGTCCGAGTACACGCGGGATACCGACAACACCTCTGGGCGCTGTTTCGGGGTCAAGCGGCTCATAGTCGAACAATCTCTTGTACTTGTAGTCAAAGAGGTTAGGTAAAAGCTCCTTGCTCTTGCTTCCGAGTCCTGCGCCGCGTTCACAGCGGTTATTTGTTATGTATCTTGTTCCGTCCGCAAACTTGCTGATAGTAAGCAGACAGTTGTTTGAACATCTGCCGCAACGTGCGGTAGTCTTCTGTATGGTGAAGTTTTCGAGCTTTTCAAGCGGTGCTAACGTACTGCCCTTGCCGTCGTCACGGGACAGAGCGACAAGCGCACTTCCATATGCGCCCATAAGACCTGCCTTATCCGGACGTACTACCTCACGTCCGCAGGTAAGCTCAAATGCACGCAGTACCGAGTTATTAAGGAACGTACCGCCCTGTACTATTATCTTTTCGCCCATCTGCTTGGGGTCGCGTATCTTGATAACCTTGAAAAGAGCGTTCTTTACTACAGAATAGGAAAGTCCTGCGGATATATCCGCAACGCTCGCGCCTTCCTTCTGGGCCTGCTTTACACGGCTGTTCATAAATACCGTACAACGCGAACCGAGGTCAACAGGGCTCTTTGCCGAAAGACCTATCTGAGCAAATTCCTCAGGCTGCATACCGAGCGCATTTGCAAAGTTCTGTATGAATGAGCCGCAACCCGAGGAGCACGCCTCGTTAAGAAGTATGCTCTCTATTTCTCCGTCCTTTACACGCATACATTTCATATCCTGACCGCCTATGTCAAGGATAAACTCAACGCCGGGGAGTATCTTCTCAGCGGCTTTGTAGTGCGCCATTGTTTCGATCTCGCCGAAATCCACGCCGAGAGCCGCCTTGATAAGGTGCTCGCCATAGCCTGTGGCGGTCGACTTTGCTATATATGCCTTTTCGGGCATTTTTGAATATACGTCCTTTACTATCTCAATTACGGATTTGAGTGGGTCGCCCATATTGTTTCCGTAATGCGAATAGAGTATAACGCCGTCTTTATCGATAAGGGTCGCCTTTGTTGTTGTAGAGCCTGCGTCTATACCGAGATAGCAAGGTCCTTCAGCCTCCGACAGCTCCTTTACGGGAATGACCGCCTTTGCGTGTCTGTCATTAAATTCCTTGAGCTCCTGCTCGTCCTTGAATAAGGGAGCCAGTCTTTCAACCTCGTGTACTTCTACCGTTGCAAGCGCCTTTAAGTCCTCTTTGAGCTTGTCAATGGAAAGCTCCTCGCGGTTTTCCGCAAGCGATGCGCCCATTGCAACGAAAAGGTTTGCATCGGGCGGGAATATGATATGCTCATCATCAAGCTGTAATGTTTCGATAAAACGCTTTCTGAGCTCGGACAGGTAATGAAGAGGTCCGCCGAGGAAAGCAACGTGTCCTCTTATCGGCTTACCGCAGGCAAGTCCGCTTATCGTCTGATTTACGACAGACTGGAATATTGAAGCGGCAACATCGCTCTTCTTTGCGCCGTCATTTAAAAGAGGCTGTATATCCGACTTTGCGAAAACGCCGCAACGCGACGCAATGGGATAGATTGTCGCGTAGTCCTTTGCAAGCTCGTTGATACCTGTGATATCGGTGTTGAGAAGTGAAGCCATCTGGTCGATGAACGCACCTGTACCGCCGGCACATGAGCCGTTCATACGCTGTTCAATACCGCCTGTAAGATATGTGATCTTTGCGTCCTCACCGCCAAGCTCGATAGCTACGTCTGTCTGAGGGATAAAGGTCTGTATTGCCGTTGTTCCTGCGGAAACCTCCTGCACGAACGGTATACCGAGCCAGTGCGATACCGAGATACCGCCCGAGCCCGTTACCGCGACGGTAACCTTTTCATCGTCAATAGTTTCAAGACATCCTCCGAGTACCTCGGCGATCGTCTTTTTTATATCGGAATAGTGCCTCTGATAATTCTTGTATACGGCATTATTCTCATCGTCCAGTACCGCGATTTTAACGGTCGTCGAACCTACGTCAAGTCCTATATGTAACATCTGTTCTTTTCCTTCCGGGTATTTATACGGCTTTGCGCCGTTTTTATGCTGAAATTTTAACGTGCTCCGTTTAACGCAATATTAACTTTTCAGGAGCGCTACACATTCAAAATTATACACTATTTCCCCACGGATTTCAAGAGATAAAGACAAATTATCTTAAATAAGTATTAAAAGAGCCAAATCTGATATTGACATTTCAGCGAACAAAGCGTATAATGAATATAGAAAATATCCTATATCGATTCAAAAAGCGGTGATAAATATAGAAGAATTTGAAATAATTTTTTATGAGAAAGATGACGGTTCTGAACCTGCTAAAGAATTTCTCGATGGTCTGGATCACAAAATGAGAGCTAAAATGATACGTACTATTGAGCTTCTTCGTGATTACGGATACGAACTGCGCGAACCGTATTCAAAGCATCTGAGTGCGGGATATTCGAGCTCAGAGCAAAAGTCAGCACCGATATAACAAGAGTTCTGTATTTTTTTGTATCAGGACGAAAAGCTATACTTACACACGGCTTTATAAATAAGACGCAGAAAACGCCACAGTCTGAAATAGAAAAAGCAAACAATTACAGAAGAGATTATCTGAACAAAAACAAATCATAATTTAAGGAGGAACAGATATGTCGACTAATTTTAACGATTACCTCAGCAAGCAGCTTGAAGATGAAAATTTCAAAACCGAATACGACGCTCTCGAGCCTGAATACACGCTTATCAGAGCAATTATAGATGCCAGAAAGTCAAAAGGCATAACGCAAAAAGCTTTATCGGAAAAGACAGGCATAGCACAAGGCGATATAAGTAAGCTTGAAAACGGAAATTCCAATCCGTCACTCAGAACACTGTGCCGACTTGCCGCAGGAATGGATATGAAGCTCAAAATAGAATTTGTACCTAAATAAGACACAGCCTCCGTAAAAAAGCGGAGGCTGTGTCTGCATTATTTAATAATTATACACTATTTCCCCACGGATTTCAAGACATATCCGCGATTTTATATTAAATAAGTGTGCGTTTTATCCCTTATTCCCGATTTTTGAGTAAAAATTACCGTAAAACGCCCTTATTATTTGGCTAGTTTTAAGTGCCGTTATTTCTTGACTTTTGACGCTGCAGCGGATATAATGATATTGTGTATATCTGTGTCGATATCATGACATGATGATAACAGAAAGAAAGGAACTCAGAAAAAAATGGCAAAGATGAATCCGGGCTTTTTAAATCTCAAGAAAAGCTATCTTTTTATTGAAATAGGCAAGAGAGTAAGAGAATATACAGCTTCTCACCCCGATAACAAGATTATCAAGATGGGTATAGGCGACGTTACACAGCCTTTAGCCCCCGTTGTAGTTGAGGCTATGAAGAAAGCCGCAGACGAAATGGGCGTAAAGGAAACATTCAGAGGTTATGAGGACAGCGGTAAGGGCTACGACTTCCTGCGTGAAGCGGTAGCAGGCTACTACAAGAGCTTCGGCGTAACGGTTTCTCCCGAAGAAGTACTGATAAGCGACGGTGCAAAGAGCGACTGCGGTAACATCGGCGATATCTTCAGCGAAAACGAGGACGTAATCGTTACAGATCCCGCATACCCTGTATATGTTGACTCAAACGTAATGGGCGGAAGAGAAGTTCACTATGTAAACTCCACAGAGGAAAACGGCTTTGCCGCTATGCCCGACGAATCAATGAAACCCGGTCTTATCTATCTTTGCTCGCCCAACAACCCCACAGGCTCTGTTTATACAAAGGAGCAGCTCAAGGTATGGGTCGACTATGCTATAAAGAACAAATCCGTAATTATCTTCGATGCGGCTTATGAAGCTTTCATCTCCGATGAAACACTCCCCCGCTCGATATTCCAGATAGAAGGCGCAAGAAAGTGCGCTATCGAGATCTGCTCGCTCTCAAAGACAGCAGGCTTTACAGGTACGAGATGCGGCTACACCGTTATCCCCGAAGAGCTTATGCTTGAAACTCCCACAGGCGAAGAGATAAGCTTCATGCAGTTATGGTGCAGAAGACAGGGCAGTAAGTTCAACGGCGTTTCTTACCCCGTTCAGCGTGCCGCAGAGGCTGTATTCACAGAAGAGGGCTACAAGCAGACAAGAGCTACTATAGCTTACTATATGCAGAACGCAAAGGCTATGAGTGAAACCTTCGACGAACTCGGCGTCAAGTACACAGGCGGCAAGAACAGCCCTTACATCTGGTTCAAGTGCCCCGACGGAATGGACAGCTGGACATTCTTTGACAAGCTCTTGAACGAAGCTGAAGTTGTCGGCACTCCCGGCGCAGGATTTGGCAAAAACGGCGACGGCTGGTTCAGACTTACTGCATTCGGCACTCACGAAAACACAGTTGAGGCTATGCAGAGAGTAAAGAAGCTCCTTTCAAAGTAAATGGCAAGAACGTCAGGCGGTATATCAAAACCGGTAAAGATACTGTCATATACGCTCGCCGTTATCGGCATTGCTGTGCTTATAATGTTCATAATACCGCTATTCAGCGGAACACTGAACACAGGCTCGTATTTCGGGTTTGTTATCGGTGCGGTAACCTTGCTGATGGGTATATTCACCCCGAAGCTGTTTGATAGCGGCAAAAAGTGGGTAAGATATATTTTTCGCGCAGTGCTGATAATATATGCCGTGCTTGTGGCTTATGCAGTTACATTATCGGCATTTATGATAGCCAATATGAACGATGCTCCCGAAAAGGACGGCTCGCGCACGGTTATCGTACTGGGCTGTCAGGTCAGACGTGACGGTCCGAGTCTTATGCTCAGCCGCCGCATTGACGCGGCTTATGAGTTTCTGTCCGAAGACGAAAAAGCCGATTGTATCGTTTCGGGCGGCAAGGGCGATAACGAGCATATCAGCGAAGCCGAGGCTATGTATGAGGTACTTGTGAATGACGGCATAGCGCAAAGCCGTATCACAAAAGAGGACAAATCATCAAGCACTTATGAAAATCTGCTGTTTTCCAAGCAGATACTTGAAGACAACGGCAAGCCGCTAAGGATCGCTATTGTTACCGACGGCTTTCATCAGTGGCGGGCAAGACTGCAAGCCGAAAGTCTCGGATATGATGTTAAATGCGTCAGCGCCGCAACACCATGGTATCTTATCCCTGTCTACTGGGTGAGAGAATGGTTTGCACTGAGCTACCTGTTTGTGTTCGGCGCTTAGTAATGGGTAAATATTATTATGATATAAATTTCAGAGGTCAGGAAGGAACAGAATTATGGAAAAAGATGTTTCAAAAGCAAAAGTACTTGTATGCGATGACTCCATGATGGTCAGGAACAAGATGAAAAAGCTTCTTACCGCATACGGCTTCACACAGATTTACGAAGCCAATGACGGTGCTCAGGCAGTCGAAAAGTTTGCGGACATTATTCCCGATATCACATTTATGGATATCGTTATGCCCGAGCTCTCAGGTGTCGAGGCGTTGAAGCTCATCAAGACAAATTCTCCCGATGCCGTTGTGATCATGGCTACATCGGTAGGTACTGTCGGAAACCTCTCAGAGGCAATAAAGCTCGGTGCAAACGACTTTTTACAGAAGCCCGTCGACGAAGAACAGCTCGATAAGCTCCTCGACAACTATTTCAAGAAGGAGGCATAAGCAATGTTTACACAATTTTTCGGAAGCTTCCTTTTAAACAAGAAGATCGTTTCACCCGCTAATCTCCGCGTAGCCCTTGAAAAGAAGGATACAACAAGAGTAAAGCTCGGTGTGCTTGCCATAAACGCAGGCTATATGACTGCAAAGCAGGTCGATGAGGTACATAGAAAGCAGGCAACCGTTGATAAGCGAATAGGCGATATCGCCGTTGAAATGGGATATCTCACCGAGGCGCAGGTAGAAGAGCTGCTTTCAAGCCAGAAGACAGGCTGTCTTTTACTCGGACAGGCGCTCGTCGATATGGGCTGTCTTACCAACGAAGAATTTGAAACGGTACTCAACGATTATAAAAACGAAAACGGTCTTTCGGACAAGGATTTCAGCAACGAGGACAATAAGAAGACCGAAAGCGTTATTTCCTCTTTCTATGCTATAGAAGGCAAGTACAAGGATTACTGCTCGGAATATGTAAATGTTCTGTTCAAAAATCTTATCCGTTTTGTCGGAGATGACTTCACTCCGTTGCAGTCGGCAGTAACCGATGACAATGACATTGCCGTTATTCAGGAGCTGTGCGGCGACTTCAACGCAGTATCGGCAATCACCGCAGACAGCAAGGCAGGCATGGCTTTTGCGAGCCGCTTTGCAGAGGAAGAGATAACAGACAGCGATTATGCAAAGGACGCTGTCAGCGAGTTTTTGAACCTCAGCAACGGTCTGTACAACGTCAATATTTCCGAAACAACAGGTAAAGAGATAGGTCTGAACCCTCAGGAAACTACCACAGCAGCGGCTGTAAACAGTATAAAAGCAAAGTTCACGCTAACAATACCGGTAGAATTTACTTTCGGTACGGTAGTATTCACACTGGCAGTAATATAATCTTATATAAAGCGGACTCCCCGTATAAGACGAAAGCCTTATTCACGGGGATAAGTCTGTGTGTTTTGAGTAAAGAAGCTGTAACAAAGCGGTAAATACACCGATACAAAAATGTAACGTTAGCATAAATACCGCTGTACAGTCAAAATGAAGAGCAGAAGAAAAAGTCTTGCCGCATTTCCGACGGCAAGAAAACAGATCAAAAGAAGACAAGTCTGGAAAGGAAAACTATGGATATTTTCGGCATTCTGACTATGGTCGGAGGGCTTGCAATGTTCCTGTTCGGCATGAACGCCATGGGACAAGGCCTTGAAAAGCTTTCGGGAAGCCGCCTTGAGCGAATTCTCGAAAAAATGACCTCCAACCCTTTCAAAGCCATCATGCTCGGAGCTTTAGTCACAGCAGTAATCCAGTCGTCATCGGCGACCACAGTAATGGTAGTCGGTTTTGTAAACTCGGGTATTATGAAGCTGTCGCAGGCTATCGGTGTTATTATGGGTGCCAATATAGGTACTACAATGACCTCGTGGCTGTTGTCGCTCACGGGAATACAGGGTGACAGCATATTCATGCAGCTGCTCAAACCCTCTTCGTTTACGCCTATACTTGCAATAATCGGCATTTTCTTTATAATGATGTCAAAATCCAGCAAGAAAAAGGATGTAGGTACTATCCTTATGGGTTTTGCAATACTTATGTTCGGTATGGAAACAATGAGCAATGCCGTTGCTCCGCTTGCCGACAATGAGCAGTTCACACATATTCTGACGATGTTCTCAAACCCCGTACTCGGTGTTGTGGCAGGTGCTGTGCTTACAGCCGTTATCCAGAGCTCATCCGCATCGGTCGGTATACTCCAGGCTATGTGCGCTACCGGAGCGGTCACCTACAGCACTGCTCTGCCGATAATAATGGGACAGAATATAGGTACCTGTGTTACCGCATTGCTTTCCGCTATAGGCGCAAACAAGAATGCAAAGCGTGCCGCATTGGTTCACCTTTACTTCAACCTTATCGGTACGATAGTCTTTATGCTGTTGTTCTATGCGATAAACGCAATATTCCCGTTTGAGTTCTTTACCGAGTCGGCAAACCAGGCAGGTATTGCAATTCTGCACAGCGTATTTAATATTTTCGCAACAGTAGTATGGCTGCCGTTTATGAAACTGCTTGAGAAGCTCGCATATATCTCTGTTCGCGACAAGAAAAGCGATAACGGACCTACGGACGAGTTTCAGATACTTGACCCGCGTTTCCTTGCAACTCCCTCGGTAGCACTCGAACAGTGCAAGTCGGTAGCTGTCAGAATGGCAGACTGCGCAAGAGATACGTTAAAGCTCTCAATGGGGCTGATATCAAAATACAACGACCGTGATGTCGAGATAGTAAACGAGAACGAGGAAAAGGTCGATGTATACGAGGACAAGCTGGGCAGTTATCTGTTACAGCTCGGTTCAAAGAACCTTACCACCGGCGACAGCCAGACGGTAAATATGCTTCTTCACTGCATAAGCGACTTTGAGCGTATTTCCGACCATGCGGTAAACATCTGCGAATGTGCAAAAGAAATGCACACAAAGGGTCTTTCGTTCTCGAAAAAGGCAGTCGAGGAAATACACATTTTCAACGGCGCTTTAAATGAAATACTCGACACCGCAATTATGGCATTTGAGCACGGTGACATCGAACAGGCTAAGTCCGTTGAGCCGCTTGAAGAGGTAATCGACAACCTGCGTACCGAGATAAGAAACAGACACGTCAAGCGTCTGCGCAAGGGCAAATGCACCATCGAAATGGGCTTTGTACTGACCGACCTTATCACGAACTATGAGAGAGTTGCGGATCACTGCTCAAACATTGCAGTCTGTATGATACAGATACACGATAACAGCTTTGATACTCACAGCTACATCAGCGACCTCAAGGCTACAAACAACGAGGAGTTCCGCAGAAAGTTCACAATTTTCAGTGAAAAATATATGCTCCCCGATGCAAAGAAAACCGATTAAAATATGCCGCCGTGACGTAAAATCACGGCGGTTTTTCATATTTATACCTTTCTTTTGCAATTGACAAACAGGCGGCATTTGTGTTATATTAAATTTAGTATAAGCTAAACCTAATTTCAGAAAGGCTAACTATGGAAAGACGAGATAAGATAAATTACTACCTTGACATAGCCGAAACGGTCTGTGAGCGCGGCACTTGTCTGCGCAGAAACTTCGGTGCGATCATAGTACATAATGATGAGATAATAGCTACAGGCTACAACGGTGCACCAAGAGGGCTGAAAAACTGCTCAGACCTTGGCATATGCACTCGCGAAAAGCTGAACGTTCCCAAGGGTCAGCGCTATGAGCTTTGCCGCTCGGTTCACGCCGAGGCAAACTGCATAATCAGCGCGTCAAGAACGGATATGATAGGCTCTTCGCTTTTCCTTGCCTGTCACGAGATGACTTCCGGCGGCACACTCTGCGGCGATGTTGAGCCGTGCTCAATGTGCAAGCGTCTTATCATCAACGCAGGTATCAAAGACGTTTACATTCGTCAGACGGCAAACGAATATAAGGTTATCAATGTTGAAAGCTGGATTGAAAACGACCCTAGCCTTGACGGCTCGGGCGGATATTAAGAGGTGATTTTACGCTCACTAAAAAGACAAAGAAAAGAATAGCTATAGGCTGTGCCGCAGGCGTTGCAGGAGCGGCACTTGCCGCTGTCGGACTTGTTGCCTGTGATATGCGACTACAGACAACCTCATACGAGATTACCGACAGCAAGCTTACCTCCCCTGTACGCATCGCGTTTGTATCCGATCTGCACAACAGCCTTTTCGGCAAGGGACAGTCGGAGCTTATAAGCGCAATAGATGTCGCAAAACCCGATATTGTCATATTAGGCGGAGATCTGGCCGACAAGACGCAGGACTGCCTGCCCGAAAATTCTTACATTCTGGTGAAATACCTTGTCAAGCGCTATCCTTGCTTCTACACTATCGGTAATCACGAAAACGCAAGAGGCGACAGCGCAAGGATAAAACAGCAGATGTCTGACTTCGGCGTGAATGTACTCGAGGGAAACGGCACTGTAATCGATGTAGGCGGCAACGAGCTTGAGATCTGTGGCATATATGACGCGCATACTTATGATGAGATAAACGGCGAGCTTGTAAATCAGCTTGATGCCGTGACTTCGGAAAAAGACAGCAAGCGCATAAGGGTGCTTATTGCTCACTTCCCCGAACAGATAGACGAATATTTAAAGGGCAACTTTGATATAGTTCTGTCGGGACACGCTCATGGCGGTCAGTGGAGAATACCCGGACTTATTGACGGCGTTTTCGCTCCCGGGCAGGGATTATTCCCGAAATACACAGCGGGCGTATATATGCACGGTGACACCGCTCATGTTGTCAGCCGCGGACTGTGGAAGCCCTCAACGCTTATCGCGATACCGAGGGTATTCAACCGACCTGAGCTTGTGTTTGTGGATTTAATCAACTGAAAACAGCATAAAAAATAAAGGGATACCGGATTTTAAGGTATCCCTTTTGTTTATCTCTTATCAATCTCCGCCCTCTGCGGTACCGTTGTATATCTTAATCAGCTTTTCGCCGATTTTCTTTATATCCATATTTTCGACAGCCTTGCGACCGTTTTCGCGCAATGACGGAAGCTTACCCTCATAGATCTCCTTTATCATACGCTCGAATTCTTCCTTGTCCTTAGCCTTATAGCAGTCTGTGCCGCCGTTCAGCCAGTCGAATACCGGGATATCACGGACAATGACGTTTGCCTTTGCCGCAAGCGCTTCAAGGAGCACTATGCCCTCGGTTTCCTCTAAGGTCGGGAATATATAGACATCACAGCCGACATAAGCCTGTTTAAGCTCATCGGGCTGTACATAGCCGGCGAATGTGAGGTTAGGCAGCTTTGTCTTTACAGCTTTTCTTATTTTATGCGGAACACTGTAAAGCGGAGTCTTTCCGAACCATATAAACTTATAGTCGGGCATATCCTTTGCCATCTGCACAAAGTCAAGCAAACCCTTACGCTCAAAGTAAAGACCTACCGAGATCACGACCTTATCATCGTCCTTAAGTCCGAACTTTTTGCGGAATGCTTCCCTGTCACCGTCCTTAGGCTCGTATCTCGCAAGGTCGATACCGTTTGACACGGCATAGATCGGGGCAGTCAGTCCGTAACCTCTTATAAGCGACTTCGAATACTCGGTCGGGGTAACTATAACGTCACCTCTGCGGTAACAGCTGCATATCCACTTCTTGAACAGTCCCGAAATGAGATTAGAGCCAATAAACGAATTGCGGAAATCCTCCTGTGTGGAGTGAGCATGGTATACTACTCTCTTTCCCGCTTTTTTCGCTTTCTTTGCAAGGTGCTTGGATTTCAGTCCGAGTGTGTTTATATGAACAACATCATAGCTGTCCTTGGGGTTCAGTGTATATTCGATACCGTTAAGCTCCATAGCTCTCTGCTGGTGCATTATCGCTCTGCCGAGCCCGGATATCTTGATAAGGTTCATACCTTCTGAAAACAGGAGTACCTTCATATTAGTTTCCTTCCATATAATTACTGTCAGTGCGAACGTATAACAGATATTCTATCATAAATGCGGACTGTCGTCAAGTAAAATCAGGAATGATATCTTTCAAGGAACTGACGTGTACGCTCATTTTGGCTGTTTGTGAACACTTCCTCGGGAGTACCGTTTTCTATGACATAGCCGCCGTCCATGAATATTACTCGGTCGGAGATCTCACGCGCAAACTGCATTTCGTGAGTTACAATAACCATAGTCATCTTTTCTTCCGCAAGGCTCTTGATGACTTTCAAAATTTCGCCTGTAAGCTCGGGGTCGAGCGCAGAGGTGGGCTCATCAAAGAACAGTAGCTCGGGGCTGAGTGCAAGCGCTCTTGCGATAGATACACGCTGCTGCTGTCCGCCTGAGAGGTTGCACGGATATTCGTTTGCCTTGTCCGCAAGTCCCATCTTGCCGAGCAGCTCCATAGCCGTCTGTTCTGCCTGTGCCTTGTCCTGCTTTAATACATGGACGGGTGCTTCTGTGATATTCTTCAGCACCGACATATGCGGGAAAAGGTTGAAGTTCTGGAACACCAGCCCGATTTTCAGCCTGATATCGTGGAGCGTCTTATTGTCCGCATATACAGCCTTGCCGTTTTCATCATTTTTAGTCATGGTGATGCCGCATATTTCGCACTCGCCGCTGTCTATCTTCTCAAACTGGTTGATACAGCGCAGAAGCGTTGATTTTCCGCTTCCCGACGGACCTATTATAGATATGACCTCGCCCTGTTCCACATTGAACGAAATATCGTTCAATACATCAAGCTTGCCAAAGCTCTTGGATATATTCTTTACACTGAGTATCGACATATTGACAGCTCCTTATCTGTAGTAGTTAAGCTTCTTTTCGATAAAGCCGAACAGTGCCGTGAGCACAGTAGCCATTACGAAATAGAACACACCGGCAATAAACAGAGGCACAAGTGAGCTGTAGTTCATCATCTGCTGTTTAGCCGCAAGCATAATTTCCGAGTAAGCAACTACATTTGCAAGCGATGTATCCTTTACAAGCGTGATTACTTCGTTTGATGATGCAGGAACGATGCGCTTTATTACCTGCGGAAGAATTATTCTGAAGAACGTCTGAGCCTTAGTCATACCGAGCGCCGCCGCCGCTTCGTACTGACCTCTCGGTATCGATTCTATACCGCCTCTGAATATCTCTGCAAAATATGCCGCATAGTTCAGCACGAATGCGATTATTACCATTGTGAACATAAAGCTCTCAGCCGCAGGATCAACTCCGCTCAGCAGATTTTCCATAAATCCGCCCGTACCCTTTGTTGCCGTTTTCAAGAAAGGCAGAGCATAATATACAACGATGATCTGAAGCATAAGCGGAGTGCCGCGCATTATGAGTATGTAGAGGTTTGTAAGCCACGATATCGGTTTAAATCTGCACATCTTCAGCGCCGCAACGACAAGTCCGAGCGGTATGGAAAACAGCAGGGTAAAGCCGAAAATTTTCAGTGTGGGGATAAGGTTCTCGAGGAGTATCCCCGTAACCTTCATTATCTGTTCGCCGGTCATATTTAAACATCTTCCTTATTTTTAATTCATCACGGTAAAGCGATAATTCGCTATTACGGCAGTATATTAGTATTGTACCATAAGTAAAGGGGGATTTGCAAGTAAAAGATGAAAAAACAAGTAAATTCGGTTTGTTGATAAACCTGTATATTTATTTTAAAATGGGGTTTGGGGCGTAGCCCCAAGCGGGGTGTGGGCGGCAGCCCCATACTTAGCCCCTTCCCCAGGGGAAGGGGTTTGGGGTTAGGGTTAGAGAATTTACGCTATTTTATAAAAAGCTGACTTTTTTACAAGTTGTAAATCAATTAGTCACATTTTACAAAAATTTTTCTTCAATTTCGGTACATAAAAACAAAAAAATTTAAAAAAGTACTGGAAAAGTAGATTTAAATCTGTTATAATACTTATTGTATGGCTGAGAAGTCTGTATTTCTGCTGTTTTACCGCAGAAATGGGAAATTCAGACAAACGGCCGGAATAATAATTTAGGAGGAACCCCCCAATGGCACATAAGTATTGCTACCTCTTCTCAGAGGGTAATGCTACAATGAGAGAGCTTCTCGGCGGTAAGGGTGCAAACCTTGCAGAAATGACCAACATCGGTCTTCCCGTACCCCAGGGCTTCACAATTTCAACAGAGGCTTGTACAAAGTACTACGAAGACGGCCGTAAGATCAACGATGAGATCATGGCTGAGATCAACGAATACATCGTAAAGATGGAAGGTATCACAGGCAAGAAGTTCGGTGATAAGGAAAATCCCCTGCTCGTATCTGTACGTTCAGGTGCAAGAGCTTCAATGCCCGGTATGATGGATACTATCCTTAACCTCGGTCTTAACGAGGACGTTGTTGCAGTAATGGCTGAAAAGTCAGGCAACGAGAGATGGGCTTGGGACTGCTACAGAAGATTTATCCAGATGTACTCCGACGTCGTTATGGAAGTTGGTAAGAAGTACTTCGAGGAGCTCATCGACAAGATGAAGGCTGAAAAGGGCGTTACACAGGACGTTGAGCTTGACGCTAACGACTTAAAGAGCCTCGCAGGTCAGTTCAAGGCTGAATATAAGGCTAAGATCGGCGAAGACTTCCCCTCTGATCCTAAGGAACAGCTGATGGGCGCTATCAAGGCAGTATTCCGTTCATGGGACAACCCCAGAGCTAACGTATACAGACGTGACAACGATATCCCTTACTCATGGGGTACAGCCGTAAACGTACAGTCTATGGCATTCGGTAACATGGGTGATGACTGCGGTACAGGTGTTGCATTCACTCGTGACCCTGCTACAGGTGCAAAGGGTCTGTTCGGTGAGTTCTTAACAAACGCACAGGGCGAAGACGTTGTTGCAGGTGTTCGTACACCTATGCACATTCAGGAAATGGAACAGAAGTTCCCCGAGGCTTTCAAGCAGTTCACAGAAGTTTGCAAGACTCTTGAAGACCACTACAGAGATATGCAGGATATGGAGTTCACAGTTGAACACGGTAAGCTGTATATGCTCCAGACAAGAAACGGTAAGAGAACAGCTCAGGCTGCTCTGAAGATCGCTTGTGACCTCGTTGACGAAGGCATGAGAACAGAAGAAGAAGCTGTTGCTATGATCGATCCCCGTAACCTTGATACACTTCTTCACCCCCAGTTCGACGCAAAGGCACTCAAGGCCGCTACACCTATCGGTAAGGGTCTCGGCGCTTCTCCCGGAGCTGCTTGCGGTAAGATCGTATTTACAGCTGAAGACGCTGTAGAGTGGGCTGCTAAGGGCGAAAAGGTCGTTCTCGTTCGTCTTGAAACATCACCTGAGGATATCACAGGTATGAAGGCTGCTCAGGGTATCCTGACAGTTCGTGGCGGTATGACATCACACGCAGCCGTTGTTGCTCGTGGTATGGGTGAATGCTGCGTTTCCGGTTGCTCTGCAATCAACATGGACGAGGCTAACAAGAAGTTCGAGCTCGCCGGCAAGACATTCGTTGAAGGCGACGTAATCTCTATCGACGGTACAACAGGTAACATCTATGACGGTGCTATTGCTACTGTTGACGCTACGATCGCAGGCGAATTCGGCAGAATCATGGCTTGGGCTGACAAGTACAGAGTTCTGAAGGTCAGAACAAACGCTGATACTCCTGCTGACGCTAAGAAGGCAAGAGAGCTCGGTGCTGAAGGTATCGGTCTTTGCCGTACAGAGCATATGTTCTTCGAAGCTGACAGAATTGCCGCTTTCCGTGAGATGATCTGCTCAGATACAGTTGAAGAAAGAGAAGCTGCACTCGCTAAGATCGAACCCATGCAGCAGGCTGACTTCGAGGCTCTTTACGAAGCTCTTGAAGGTTGCCCCGTAACGATCAGATTCCTTGATCCTCCTCTGCACGAATTCGTTCCTACAGAAGAAGCTGACATCGAGGCTCTCGCTAAGGCTCAGGGCAAGTCAGTTGAAACTATCAAGAACATCATCGCATCTCTCCACGAGTTCAACCCCATGATGGGTCACAGAGGATGCCGTCTTGCAGTAACATATCCCGAAATCGCTAAGATGCAGACTAAGGCTGTTATCAAGGCTGCATTAAACGTTAAGAAGAATCACCCCGACTGGACAATCGTTCCTGAGATCATGATTCCTCTGGTTGGCGACGTTAAGGAGCTCAAGTACGTTAAGAACTTCGTTGTTGAAACAGCTGACGCTGTTATCAAGGAAGCAGGCGCTGACCTCAAGTATGAAGTTGGTACAATGATCGAGATCCCCAGAGCTGCTCTTACAGCTGACGAGATCGCTAAGGAAGCTGAGTTCTTCTGCTTCGGTACAAACGACCTTACACAGATGACATACGGCTTCTCGCGTGATGACGCAGGTAAGTTCCTCAATGCTTACTATGACGCTAAGATCTTCGAGAACGATCCCTTCGCTAAGCTCGACCAGACAGGCGTTGGCAAGCTGATGGAAATGGCTATCAAGCTTGGTAAGGCTACACGTCCCGAGATGCACGTTGGTATCTGCGGCGAACACGGTGGCGACCCCTCATCTGTTGAGTTCTGCCACAAGATCGGTCTTTCTTATGTATCTTGCTCACCCTTCCGTGTACCGATCGCTAGACTTGCAGCAGCTCAGGCAGCTATCGCTGACAAGAAGTAATTAAAGTATAGATACGGATAACGTATGATACAATACACCGCCCTGTCCGAAAGGACAGGGCGGTTTTGCGTATCCGCGTATCCGATAGCGCAGGAAAGGACAAAAACACATGAAAATAGCAATTGTAAACGGCAGTGCACGAAAAGTAAACACATAAACAGCGATAAACGCGCTTGTAAGCGGCATCTCGGAAAAGCATGACCATAGATATCATCGAAGCCGACAAGCTGAAAATCAGCGGCTGTAAGGGCTGTGGTGTCTGTCAGTGTCACAAGGGCTGTGTAGCCAAGGACGATACCAATGCAATGGTGGACAGACTTGTAAATGCGGATATGATCGTATCTGCAACACCGGTATACTGGTGGGGAGTGACCGCTCAACTGAAGCTTGTGATAGACAAATGCTACTGCAAGGGTATGCAGTTAAAAGACAAAAAGGCAGGCTTTATCACAATCGGCGCCGCTCCGGCAGACGATATGCAGTATGAACTGATAAGTAAGCAGTTTAAGTGCATAGCAGACCACCTCGGTTGGGAGATCATATTTAACAAGGCATTCAGTGCGTACGGAAAAGATGATCTCACAGGCAATGCAGAGGCTGTTAAAGAGCTTGAGAGCATCGGTAATACGCTGTAATTATATAATATCCGCTTTTGGCTGTTCCGTTTTTTTAGGACAGCTAATTTTTTGACTTTTTGTCAATAGTTGAGGTGCGAAAAACAGAAAATGCATTAGTACGAGTCTGAATAACCAACTGTGTAAATGCAAATAATCTCCACAAAGAAAAATCAAGGTAAATTGGTATAAAGAACAGAAATCATGATTTAAGCGAAAAGCAAACAGAACTTGTTAAGTTATAAAAGTATTCCAATATTTTAAAATTGGGAACAAAAACCGATCGGACCGACTGTTTTCATCGAATATCCACAGGAGATAAGAAAGATAACATTAACAACGAATGCAGTTGAGAACTACCACAGAATGGTCAGAAAATTCACTTGATCCAAGGCAATTTTTCCGACGCATGATTCGCTCATAAAATTCATTTTTATGAACGTAAAAAAGCTATCAAAGGGGTGTACAATGACCGTTCGTGACTGTGGACTTGCGTATTCCCAGCTTACAATTTTCTTCGAGGACAGGTGTTTATCCCATTTGATTTCGGCTTATCCCGTAAATTCTCGCTTTTTGCGTTTGCGTGACAGACACCATTTTTTCGGCTTCAAAGTCTGCAAATTCAGAAATTTTGTTATATTATCAATATAGAGCATATTGATCCTCCGTTGCTTCGCTCTTGCAATTTCTATTTTAACGGATTTTTAACCAATATGCTCTATTTTTAATTTTATTTTTCTGTTAGGCTCTTAGTGTCACAAACATTTATTATAGTGCCTAAAATTATTTAAATGTTATTTTGTTTTTGGACAGTCTACTCAACAGTGTGTCGGGACTATTACGACTTTGTCACTTTAAAAATACTTTGGCATAGAATCGATAATAAAATCACATCATAAATAATCGTTAATTATCGTTGTTTTAGTCTGCTACATGCTTCCAGAGCTCTTTCCAATGCCTGATCCATATTGTAATATCTGAAATCCGCAAGTCTGCCGCAACAAACAAGATTTTTAATCTTTGACGCCAAAGCCTTATACTTTTCGTACTGCTCCATGCTCTCCTTTGTGAGAACGGGATAATACGGTTCAAGCTTCTCACCCGACTTATACGGAAGCGGATATTCGACTGCATAGGTACTGCCGACAACGTCCTGCACGGGAATTTTCTTGTATTCGGTGATACGAGTAAAACCCTTTTCCTGGGGATATGCAACAACAGGAGCGTCCTGAAAACTGTCCTTTTCGGTGTACTTATATTCAAATCTGAGCGAACGGTACGGCAATCTGCCGTATTTCTCACCGAAAAGCTCATCAAGTGCGCCTGTGTACACAAAAATATTGTTATACGGCTCACCATCTATGTACAGCTTATCTTCCTTAACCGAAATATGTTCGAGCGCTTCAACTCCGAGCTTTACCGTAATATTCTCATGGTTAAGCAGATTTTTGAAGAACTCCGTGAATGAATGTACCGGCATTACCTGATAAGCGTCATCGAAATATCCCTCGTCATACGAAAAACGCAGAGGTACTCTTTTAAGCACGGACGGGTCAATCTCAGAGGGAGATACGCCCCACTGTTTAGCGGTATACGGCGCATAGTCGTTATCAAAAAGATACTGAGCGTATGCTCTTATATCATCGTCCTCGTTTTCGAGAACTTCAACCACGGTAGCGGTCGGTCTGCCCTCGTAAGCCTTAGTCAGCTTTGCCTTGAGTGTTTGTGCCTTTTGCTTATCAAAGAACTTATCGATCGTTGTAAAGTTGAAAGGAGTGGGAGTGTATGTTTTATTCCATACCGCACCGCAGGTCAGCTTATAATCCGACCACTGCTCATAACGGCACATATAATCAAAGAGATATTTCTCTTTTGTATGGAAAGTATGAGGACCGTAATCCTGAACGAGTATTCCGTGGCTGTCAACATGGTCGTACATATTGCCGCCGATATGGTTTCTGCGTTCCCATATCTCTACCTTTTTACCTTGCTCTGCTAAATGACGGGCTATAACCGCACCCGAAAGTCCACAGCCGACTATCAGCGTGTCAAAATCAAAACTGCTCATTAAAAGCCACAGTACTTGCTCATGAATTCTTTAAAGGTCTGGAGGTTTTTATCCTTATCGGCAAGTATGACCTTATCTATTCCGCCTACTCTATCAAGCTTCCAGTCAACGGCAATGTCGGGATCGTTCCACATAATGCCGTCATCATATTCTCCGTAGAACTTTTCGCCGCACTTGTAAGAAACTATGCTGTCCTCAAGCACAAGATATCCGTGAGCACAGCCTGCGGGAACAAGTATTTCGTTGTGCTTCTCTCCGATAAGCTCAAATGCAAGCCATTTTTTGAATGTAGGACTCTCCTTGCGTAAGTCAACAACTACATCGTAAACATGACCGTGTATGCAGCGTACAAGCTTGGGCTGCTGTTTTTCACGCTGGAAATGAAGCGCACGGATAACACCCTTGTAGCTTGTTGTGTAGAATACCTCTGCAAGATCGTGCTTTATACCGTTAGCTTCAAACACTTCCTTTGAGTAGTCCTTTGTGAAACAGCCTCTTATATCATCGGCATTGAAAGGGGTCACTTCAATGAGTCCGGGGATTTCTGTTTCTTTGAATTCAAATTTCTGTATCATATTATTTCTGCTCCTTCAGCCAGTTCATTGTTCTTTTTACTCCCTCACCAAAAGAAATATCGGCCTTAAATCCTGTGTCTTTCTCGGTCAGCGAACAATCAAATTTCTCAATGGGCATATTAACACCTGTAAATGGGACATCACCAAAAACAAAATCCTTATCCGGTGCAATGGAAGACTTCATCTCAAGCACAAATTCGCGCAAAGGCTTAGCGTTGGAACTGCCTATCAGATAGTTACAGAATGGCTTACCATTTTCACCAATCAGTCTGAAAGCTCTCGCAACATCATCAATGTATACAAAATCATAGTTCTGTGTGCCTGAAGTAAACTGCAGTGGGTCGTTGTTAATGATTTTTCTTATGGTTGTATTTACAAAACGGGGTGACAGCTCGCCTACGCCGTATGCGTTTGTTATCTTTGCCCAGCAAAGATCAATACCTATCTGTGTAGCAACACTCATGCACATTGTATGAGCTACGAGCTTACCGCTTCCGTATATGTAACCTGCACCGGGCTTGTTACCCTGCCTGAATGCGGCTGATATGGTTTCATGCTCCATTATCGAGCCTGCACATACAAACTTCTTGCAGTCCATTTCCTTTGCCACACGCAGACAGTCAACCGTCCACTGTGCGTTATTGAGCTGTAAAGCGGTATCTGCTCTTGCTGGCCCTGCCGAGCCTACCCATGCAAAGTGGTAGAAAACATCGATATCGCGGTCGGAGATAAGCTCTGCAAGCTTTGACGACTCCGAAAGCTCATGAGCCACAAATCTTACATTTTCGGGTATGTTGTTATTGCAACCATCACGGTCAAGAGCAATTACCTCAACATTATTCTTTACTAATTCACGAACAAGCGCACTTCCGACAAAGCCGTTTGCACCTGTTACAAGAGCCTTTTTCATTACTTTACCTCCAGATATTCGTTTATCTGCTTTTCCATAACTGCGCTTATATCACCGCCTGCAAGATATACCTTGCTCCACTCAGTCACCTTTTCGATAGCGTCCGAAATGTGCCAACGTGGGCTCCAGCCGAGTACACGCTTTATTCTTGAGCAATCTAGCTTCAGGAAATTAGCCTCGTGGGGAGCATTCTTGTCTGCGACATTCTTCCATGACGCACCGTCGCCCCAGTGAGCGCAGAACAGATCGACAAGCTCGCCTGTAGCGGCGCAGTCGCAGTCATCGGGACCTATGTTGTAATTTCCTGCAAGGCTGTGATCCTCATACTGCTTCATTGCAAGTACAAGATAAGTTACAACAGGTTCGAGAACGTGCTGATAAGGACGTGTCGAGTAAGGATTTCTTACTATAATCTCCTGCTTTGCTTCCATTGCTCTTACGCAATCGGGGATAATTCTGTCCTTTGCAAAGTCGCCGCCGCCGATAACATTACCTGCACGGCAGGTCGAAACCGCAATATCCCTGTTATAGAAGAACGATTTTTTATATGAGCTTGTTACAAGCTCCGAACAGCTCTTTGAATTTGAATAAGGATCGTATCCGTCAAGAGCGTCATTTTCACGGTAACCCCATTCCCATTCGTTATTCTTGTAAACCTTATCTGTAGTAACGTTTACGAATGACTTTACACTGTCACAAAGTCTTACGGCTTCGCAGATGTTTACCGTACCCATGACATTTGTTTCGTATGTGTAGACAGGCTCGACATAGCTTTCTCTTACTATGGGCTGTGCCGCCATGTGAATTACGATTTCGGGACGGTACATCTGCATCGTTTCGTTCAGCTTTGCAAGATCTCTTATGTCACCAATTACAGAAGTTATTTCCTTTTCAACTCCCGAAAGCTCAAAAAGAGATGGGTTGGTGGGAGGATTCAGCGAATAGCCGACTACCTTTGCACCTGCCATAGCAAGCAACTTGCACATCCAACTACCTTTGAACCCTGTGTGACCCGTCACAAGTACAGTTTTGTTCTTGTAAAATGATAAATTCATGGTCCTATTTTCCTTTACTATTTATTTTTGAACTACTTCGGCAATAAGTACAGTTTCAGTTAGGACAGAGCCAATTACAGGGTGATGTATCCTGAATGAATAACCCAAATCCAGCTTTTCTATCATGGGTTTAATGTCGAAGAAATCACTTGAATTGTGGTAAATGCTGATGATAAGAACCGGTTTCTGTGATTTTATCGTTCGAAGTGCACCTTTCAAGAAATCTTGTTCTGCCCCTTCAACATCTACTTTTATCAGACCTATTTCAAGAGAATTTTTATCAACATATGTATCAAGTGTAATTGTTTTAGCTTCGGCGGAACCAACGTAATTGAAACCGTCATTTATCGAAATGCTACTACTACTTTTAAGCTCGCCAAGATTAATAACACAAGTACTGTCATCCTTTGAGGTAAGCGCAAGCTGATTTGGGATAACATTTTTTAAAGAATTGAGTTCAATAGTCTTGAGCATCAAATCATAATTTTCAGGGCTTGGCTCAAAAGCATGTACCAATTTATCGGTATAACGGGAAAGCACCAACGCAGAATCGCCTATAAACGCACCTGCATCTATTATATGTTTGTTTTTAATAAATGAAATATCTCTTATATAACGCAAACCGTATTCATCCCTAAAAACGTTATATTCAAAATGGTTCATCGGAAGCAGATAGCCGTTGTAGCAATAGACGTTATTTGCCAGCTTCGTTATTGATTTTTTGAATATGGCAAGCTCACTATTAATAAAATTCTGTTCTTCTAACGTGAACATATTAATGGAAATCTTTTCGCCTTTGAATTCCATAATGGCACGCATACGATTGAGAAGCATACATACTGTTTGACGACTCTCAAGATCCAAGCCGTTCAAAAGTCTGATTGTTCTATCCATAAAATCATCCTGAGTGAACACGCTGAAATTAAAAGTGTTTGCGTAAAATAATCTTTCGCGCCAATGAGTATAATAAACTATTTTTGAATTCGGAGTCAAGTGAGCAAACATCCCATCAACAGATTTTCTTGATAAGTCACCAACCTCTGCAATTTTAGTAATAAGTGATTTATTAAGTTCTTTTAATGCATCTATCTGACTGCTTTGCCTTATTACCAACTCTTGGAGAGCAATGATTTTCTTTTCCTGCTCGGTTTTAGCGGAAGCACTGTCATTACGAAAGTTTTCTATCATTCCGCTCTGCGCTGTTATTGCATCACTAAGAGAAGATATTTTCCGTTCCTGCTCATTTTGAGCGGTAGTACTGTCATTACGCAAGCTTTCTATCATTCCGCTCTGCGCTGTTATTGCATCACTAAGAGAAGATATTTTCCGCTCCTGCTCATTCTGAGCGGTAGTACTGTCATTACGCAAGTTTTCTATCATTCCGCTCTGCGCTGTTATTGCATCACTAAGAGAAGATATTTTCCGTTCCTGCTCATTTTGAGCGGTAGTACTGTCATTACGCAAGCTTTCTATCATTCCGCTCTGCGCTGTTATTGCATCACTAAGAGAAGATATTTTCCGCTCCTGCTCATTCTGAGCGGCAGTACTGTCATTACGAAAGTTTTCTATCATTCCGCTCTGTGCTGTTATTGCATCACTAAGAGAAGATATTTTCCGTTCCTGTTCATTTTGAGCAGTAGTACTGTCATTACGAAAGCTTTCTATCATTCCGCTCTGTGCTGTTATTGTTTCGCCGAGCGTTTGTAATTGGGAATTATTATCAGTAATGAAATCGCTGATTTTTTCGAATTTATCTTGCCATGATTTATTAAGTTCTTGAATAATTTGAACTTGCTCTACGATTGCAGAACTCAGATTATTTATTCGCTGTTCCTGCTTTGCAGATAGTTCAGCAAGAGAGCCAAAATTATTTTCCTGATTGCTACTTAACAACTCAATTAACTTACTTTGTTTTTCGGTCACAATAAGTAAACTCTGAAGCTGAATCTTTTGTTCTGCTAATGAAGTACCGAGCTGTGCCGAGGTATCAATTGTTTTCGATACTAGTCTGTTTTGTGCAGATATCAGTTCTTTTAATTCTGAGAGTTTATCATCATGCTTTAGCAAAACTGATTTGATATTAAGTACGCTGTCTTTTTGGCAACGGCTTAATTCATCAATCAATCGCGCTTGTGCTATCATTAGTTCATTTAATGCGCTGATGCGACCGCTTTGATTATAAATCGAATGCTCAATCGTTTTTGTCCTAGCAGTTATCTGTAACGAAAGAGCATTTACTTCTCTCATAAACGATCTTGTAGGAATAGGAATAAATATTTTCAATAAATTCTTAAATTTTTGAAATAAGCCCATGTATTATTTACCATACTTTCCACGGAGCCTTTCCAGAACTCCACAAGCCTTCCAGCTGCTCTTTTTCACGCACAGTGTCCATACATTGCCAGAACCCTTCATGCTTATAAGCCATAAGTTGATGATCTTTTGCAACTGTTTCAAGTGGTTCTTTCTCCAATACGGTGCTATCATCTCTTATATAATCAATGAACTCGGGTTGGCAAACCATAAATCCGATGTTAATGAGATTTCCGTCACCTTTTGTCTTTTCGCGGAATTCATTAATATGACCATTGGAGTCAATATCGAGTACACCAAAACGTTGACCTGCATTGTAAGCAGACATAGTAACCATTTTACCGTGCATTTTGTGAAAGTTTAGAAGCTTTTCAATGTTAACATCAGATACACCGTCACCGTATGTAAGGAAAAATGGTTCATTGTCAAGATATGGTTTTACACGTTTTACACGTCCTCCAGTCATAGTGTTTAATCCGGTATCAACGATTGTGACTTTCCATGGTTCGGCAACATTATGATGAACGATCATTTCGTTGGCGTTCGTAAAATCAAATGTAACATCGCTCTGGTGTAAAAAATAGTCAGCAAAATATTCCTTGATAACATGCTGTTTATAACCCGCACAGATTACAAACTCATTAAACCCGTAAGCAGAATAAATTTTCATTATATGCCAAAGAATAGGCTTATCACCTATTTCAACCATGGGCTTGGGTTTGAACTGACTTTCTTCGGATATTCTTGTGCCAAATCCTCCTGCCAAAATAACAACTTTCATATTTTCTTTTCCTTTCTTTTTGTGAAAATAAAGTATATCTTTTTTGCCATTTTGACAAAAATGTTATTTGAATGCCGCTTGATCTGCTGAATAAAACGCCACGAGTTTGAGGCCTTTATATTGTTTAGTTCTGCAGTTACCATTTGTAATCTTTCAAGTGCTGTTTTATTCTGAACGGGATCTGTGTTGACGGGATTCCGTTTTTCAATGAATTGATTCAAGAAATCCCTGTCTACCACAACAACATTGCTATCTTCGGCGCTTAAATCCTGCTTAATGTGCGTAAAATGAGGATTAAATTTAGGCTGTGTTCCGATTCCTCTCATGTCATATTGAAAGACTTCAGGCCCGAATATTGTCATTGGGAATTTGCGCATATATGTCTGTCCGAGTAGCGGAACATCATATTTTGCACTGAAAAGATTTTTCATTCTTGCGCTCAATGGGGCAAATTCACCAAGAAAGTAATCTTCACGGAATGTTGCAAGCAGTTCTTCATATATTTTCTGCTTTGCTCTTCCACCAAAAACATTGTCAGTAAATTCTGTATTACTGCTCATTCCAAAGAAAGATCGAGTAATCTTCAAGTAGTTGAACGGTGCATCAATTATCATGCTGGCATCAACGAAAACACCGCCGGTTTCATTGATCTTCTTTAGCGCAAAATATCTTGCAACCAAATTATATTCTCCGGCGTTATACGCTTTTTCAATAAATGAGTTGGAATGAATATTGCAACTACTTTCGTCTAAAACATTTAACTCGGTACCGTCATAGTAGGAATTATCCTTAATATATTCTTTCCGCTCTTCGGTTGCTTCACCGTTGAATCCGGAAATGTATATCACATTCGGCATGCCGCTTTTGAAATCATTTATATAACACTTTATGGTATGCAGAAAACCATTCAGTGAATTAAATAGCTCGTTTTTTTCATATTCACTATAATGTTTTTCGAAATACTTTGCGTAAGCATCAGTGAATATCCATCTTTCCGGGAGGGCTGAAACAAGGCGCTGAACATCGCTGAACATTATAGAATTTCTATACTTTGGAACGATATGCTTTATGTTATAGTCACAGCATTTCAAAGGATCAATCATTCTTATGCTTGAAGCAGCGTTAACTTCGGATCCTTCGCGACACACATAATAATATGTTGGATGATCGCAATAAGCTACACTGCGTGCGTGAGAAACAACAACAGGATAGTATGCAAAATCCTCAAATCCGAAATCTGTAGGCATATCGCCTGCTTTCATAAGAATTTCTTTTTTATACAGCTTATTCCACAAAGCAAAATTTCCAGATATAAGAACATTTTCTATTTTTACGTTCTGAAGTTTATACACAAGTCTGACATTGCCGTCCATAACATGGTAAAACGGTGAATATACCAAATCGGCTTTGCTTTTTATAGCTGTATCATAAAGGTGTTCATAAGCATCTAACTCCATAAAATCATCGGAGTCACAAAAGCCGATGTAGTCAGCAGTTGCCTGCTTCATTCCTGCGTTTCTTCCTGCGCCGGCACGTTTTTGATGCGGTATAGTGACAGGTTTTAACTTGTCTCCGTATTTTTTGTGATATCTTTCGAGTATCTCTAGAGAGTGGTCAGTTGAACCGTTATTTACCGCAATTATTTCAATTTCTTGAAGAGTTTGATTTACAAGCGAATCGAGGCATCGTTCCAAATAGCTTTCGGAATTGTATATTGGAACAATGACAGACACTAAAGGTTTATTACTCATCTTCAGTTATTTCCTTTCAGATAACGAAGCAACTCACGTAGCTCGTCAATATTTCTCGGACTTCGTATATATTCTGCAAGAGGAGATTTGTTTTCGACTAGTTTATTATTTATTTTCTGAGCACCTTTTTGTGTCAAGAACAAATTCTTCGACATCGTGTTAAGTCGATGGAGATTGATGATTCTGCTTTTTATTCCGAAAATATTGTAGCAATTAAGTGCTGCAGTAGACATATCAGAAAGAAATACTTTGTCGGAAAGTTCCGCATCAAAGCAATTGGCCTCCCATAAAGGAGATGTGGCGGTCATGACTTTAAAACCTCTTGCTGCATACCTGTCAGATTTAGTACGGGGATGGTATTTGACTATTATGTTTTCCTTACCGACAATTTTAGCAATTTCCTCAAGAATATCAATGCTGCAATAATCCTCTTTTTGATCAAATCCCGGAGAATCAAAATAAATAAATCTTTCCTTTGGGAGTGAAGGCTTCCCATACACCATAAGAGTTATCTTTTTAATATCTTCATTGTTATTTTTTATATCAGGCATCTTTACGGCCTTAAACTTAAAATCAGGAACGCAGATAAGCAATGGATCATATACAAGGTATTCACAAATACTGTTAAGATAAGGCTTGATATTGGCTACTCTTGGAACAAAATCACATCTTTTTATATAGTCATAGTGATCAAAGATATATGAAGCAGTGCCTTCCTCATAAAGGTGAACATCAACAGCAAATTTACTTTTTTGTGCTACATAGTAATAAAGCATCCATTCATTTTTACTGTCCAATGAAAAAAACAAATCAGTAAACGGACCATTTTTCTTTATAGCATCAAGTTCTTTAGTAAATCCATTGTTTATCAAAAATTTCTCGGGGTTTTCGGCAACAGTCGCTTTATCATTTTCACTTATCTTATTATAAGCTGTCACATCTCTCGTACTGTCGGAAAGAATAATATCATTAAATATTTCCGCTTCCTTAAGACCTGTATACATGCTTCCCCAGTCAATATCACCGGTGAGTACAGCAGTCGCATAATTATTCTTATAAAGAGAATTCTTTATATTTATTGCATTGAACAAATGTAATGGTGTAGTACATCGGAAATACAATTTCTTATTTGCCATTGCTATCATTGGCGCATCAAATCCAGTCACAAAACCAGCTGTTATACTATCATAAAGCGGACTCATCTTAGCATATCTGAGAAAATATTCTGCAAAATCTGCCGATGGATTCTTCCACGGCTTGTCAGCACCAGCAAAATGAATTATATTAGGAGTTTTTCTTGCTTTTTCATACTCATCTTTTATGTCCTGCGGAGCAAAATTGAGAGCTATCGCAAGTGCACTTTTTGACTCAACATTCCAAGACATATCAATCCTAAAAACATTATCCTTGCACAGATAGTTGAGCACATCTTGATCAACAAAGTACCATGTATTACGTTCGCAGAGCCTCATAAGTTCATTCAGTTTAAAAGATTCTCTGAATTTTTTAAGATTAACAATCAGTACTCCCGCTTGGAAATAGCTAAAAGGATCTGAAAGTTGAAGAATGTTGTCAAATAGGTTTACAATATCCGCTCTCCTGCCATCTGCATAAATACCGGCGGCAGCAGCATCTCTTGCGGCGCCAAGAAAGTTATCGCCGATATCTATCGCAAAGAGTTTACCTATGTCATCTATAACAAGTGTATCTCCGTCCAGATAAATTGCTTTATCATAATCCTTCATCAAAAACGGGGCTAAAAACCGAAGATATGTCATTATTGTAACATGTCCGCGGACATAAGGCTTCCAGCCGCTTATCATCTCAGACACATTTATGTATCTTAAATTAAAATTGCCGTATCTTTTCTTTATTCTCTCGGTACAGATGGTATTGGTTTCGTTTAGATCTTCTGTAGAAAACACTACTATGTCGAGATACTCATTGCTGCTAAGGTTTTCGGACAAAGAAACCAAAAGTGCAGAAAAGTATTTATAATATTCATTGCTTATGGAAAGAAAGACAGGTATAACTTTCTTATCGGAATCAATTTTATCAATCACAGGGATGCTCATTTTATCCTCCTCGATTTTTATATATTCTTTTGCTCTCAATGATTTGAGAGCAGTGGAATTATATGTTATGATCTTCGCAAAATTATATTCAGCCAATATTGCAAACATTTCGACCGGCATATTTTTATCGAGGATCAAAGCATCCGGAAATTTTTCTTCATAAGACAATATATCACGCGGATGCGGTTTGACAACAAGTTGCTGATTACTGTCAATAGCATTATTTATAGCCCGGCTGAAAATGTTCATCTGTTCTTCCTGTGTTGACACTATCCCATCAACAAACAAAGGTTGAGTTAATAAAAGAACAGCATTTTCGGGAATTGTTACCAAGTTATGACATAAAAATATATCGCTTAATATCAGTTTATCCTCTACCGATAGGTCTTTAAATAAGTCAGCTCGTGGATATTCGACAATTTTATTTCGAATCGAACCTTTGAGTTCAACACCATTTGCCTCGTTGACCTCAACGCAAACAGTACAGTTATCACTACCACAGAAAGCATATCCGAAATGGAACACTTTATCTATATATGATTTTAGCGTGAATCGCGGTAACATAAACGCAAACGGAGAATGTGAAAGCGATTTGAATGAGTCAAGTGCATCCTCGCAAAGTCTATATTTTATTCTTCTATCCTTAAAGTATCTCGCAGCCCAAATATCGTCGTGATATACATTTATTTCATCATAATCATAAAAGCTGAAATCAAGTTGCTCTTCTATTTTTTCAGCATTTTTTCTATGCAGGTTAAACAGATAATCAAACTTGTTTTTGGGTTCGTATTGACGTATATCAGCAACGAACAATACGTTGTCAAACAAACCACTATGCTGCAATCTTGATGCAAGCTGTTCTCCACAAGGTATATACTGCGTTACAAGAATATCAGAATCGGAATGACGCTTGATCTGTTTAAGACAGCTTATGAGAGTATGATAATAAGTACTCACAATGAATATAGCTTTGCCCACAGACAATCTCCTAACAAAATCAGATAAAAACTTCCATGCATTTATATTATACAACATTTTGCTTATTTGTCAACCGTTCTACTGCGGATACAGAGCTTTATTCACATGATTAAATGCCAAAAATCAATAATAAATAGCTTGCACTTTTATATAAAACCCCTAATGAAAAATATGGTAGAAGCGTTCGACTATTTTGATATATGGATAGATGAAATGAAATTTTAATAGGTAACCAAGAAATGATAAGCCTCTTTCCGGATAAGTTAAACTGCATCGAAATGAAAAAATCAATACTGAAATATTACTTTTTATCTCGTTGCCTACTGCATCTAGTACAGTTCTTGTGACTTCGTCAATATCATAATACCGTCATTGCCCAAATCTTCCTCCAAATATTGAGTTATTTTGTGTTTTTGTAGGAGCTGCGTATTTTTGAATATAACGAATTATTATATTCATCGTATATTACATAACCGAAAATAACTCACGTTTCGCCGGGACTAAATATAAAAAATGAACTTTCATTCAGGCTTCGCCCTCATTTCCAGTTCATTTTATGTGTTCGTTTGCTATTCGCAACACGTAAACCATGTGCTTGCGCAAAGTGTAAACCACGTTACTCTTGATAATAATCCGGTTCCTACAATTAAATAATCATGCATTTGTATTATCTCCTATTCTGAAATTAACAGACAAGTCACATAATCCGGTTATAGCAAAATAAGTATATACAAAATCTTGGAATTGCCAATTTGCGTCAAAAAGTGTTGCAAATATGCAAAAACTCTCGCAGACAAATACTTGTCGCGGGAGTTTTTGTTATGTCAAAAATAACGATTTAATAGATTACCAGTTTTCAATAACGGTTTTGCGTTCTATCAAGTCAAGTTTCGCTATAGCTGGATCTTCATAATACGAGTCACCCTTAATATGTGTGGTGGAAACTTCTTCAAATATCGCACCATGCTTGGAGCTGAAAGCATGCGGAGAATTTCTCATAACTGTTTGTATATCTCCTGCTTTCATATTGTAAGTTTTGCCGTCAATTACGCATTCGAGATCTCCATAAAGTACCTGGAATGTTTCTTCCTTGACTTTATGGAAGTGCATCGGATGGTTTTGTCCGGGAAGCACAATAATAAGCTTTTTGCAGTACTCACGGTTAATAAGGCTTACGATTATTGCACCTGTTTCTCTAAAATGTTCCATGCCATAATGGTGCGAGAGTTCAACCTCATAATTGTTTCCAAGTGCAATTCCTGCTTCAAGCAGTAAACCTTTTGCGTCATGAATAACACTACGAACAAGGTTAACATTAGTAAATACGGGGGCTTCATAAACACTATCATTTTTTCTGTAATCTCTGGAAGCGATTATTCCATCCTTGAACTCGCCACTTGTCATCTGTCCTGCCTGGCATGGCATTGCAAAGAAAACATCATCTGATGTGAGTCTATCTCCTGCCTTAATATCCTTGTTAACGAATACGCCTCTGCAAAGGGAACGCAGAGAATCTATTTCAGCCTGGCTGATATACTTGTCATTTTCCTTTTTAAGATTGCATATTTGCTTTGCATTAAGTATGGATTGCACCCATCTGTCTGCCTGTTCGGGATTCATAGAATAAGCATTCAGTTTGATAGTTTCGGTCGGATATCCAACATGTCTTTCAAAAAGGACAGCACCCTTTGCTGCTGCTAGCATAGGAATGATGTTATCATCGGGATCCTCGTGACCTGAGTAGCCGATCTCTATACCTCTGTATCTCTTCTTCATTCTGTCGATAAAATCTAGCTGTATAGAGTCAATTGGAGCAGGATACTCTGCAATGCAGTGCATAAATGCGAATTCAACATTTCTGTGTGTAAAGAAGTTGTAGATTTTATCGATATCTGATATAGTCTTTCCCCCTGTTGAAATTATAACAGGTTTGCCGGCTGCTGCAACTTTTTCGAGAAGCGGCCAGTCCATTGCGGAACAACTTGCAACTTTAATAATATCCAGTCCCTGCATACAGCACCAATCAACACCGATTTCGTCAAATGGTGTGCTCATGGAAACCATTCCCTCGTGTTTTATAGCTTCGGCTAAAACGGTAAACTGATCGTAATTTAATCTTGTACTTTCGAATCTTGGAATATGCTTAACATCTGTTCTTCCTTTGTAATCAGGATGAATGAATGTGTCAAGGTTACGGTACTGAAGCTTTACCGCTGCCTTAACATTGTACTTACGGGCAATCTTGCCCATTTCCTGAATGATTTTTAGGCCATGCTCAACACTGCCTTGATGGCTGTTTGCCATCTCAAAAATGATAAGATCCTTAAAAATACTCATTTTCTTTCTCCTTAATTTATTTACCAAATGCTTTCACTAATACGTTAAGATCAAGCATTTTGTCGTCAATGTAATACGTGGCATCGGGTTTGCCAAATTTAAGCTCATGATATTTAACGCCCCAATCACGCATTTGTTTCTCTGTAATTTTTTGCCAATCTATTCCGGTTTTGTAACCTCTTGCAGTAAATAAAACTATTTTATTTCCTCTGTCATAAAGTTTATTAATAATATCTATCACGTCTTGAATAGGACAGGAAGATGCATAATCGAGATTTTCACGAAACTGCGCAATTACGCCATCAATATCAAAAACAAATGTACTATTTGTTGTTTCTTTAAGTGTCAGATATGCACTGGCACTGGCAAAATCCTGCTCGGTATCAATGTCAAAATTGTGATTCATTTCATAGCCAAGTACATTTTTGCCGCTCATTGAATTCTGTTCCGTTATAACTGTGGCACGGACAACATCTATGCACGCATTTTGATAATAAATCTTTGGAAGAGCTTGTCTTGGCATATTGTACGCTTCATCAATATCATCCAAAAGAGGGATTATCCTACCATTACTCGATTTGCGCCACATTTTATATGCGATTTCTTTTGCCGGGGCAATGCAACGAACAGAATCCGCATTAGGATCATTTATCAGCATTTCAACCATACTGTCTATATCTTCAGGCTGGCGAATCGGATAAGTCGGTCTGAGCTGAACGACAATATCCGGAAAATAATTCTGCTTTTCCTTGAGGAAAAAAAGTGCATGTCTGAACACATCAATGTCCAGCGCGGAATCTGTAGCAAATTCTGACGGTCTGATAAAAGGTACTTCTGCGCCAAAACTCCTACCTATTTCTGCATACTTTTCACTGTCCGTGCTTAGGATAATACGTGTTACATATTTAGATGCCTTTGCATGTTCAATTGAATACGCAAGCATGGGTTTTCCGTTTATCGGACGGATGTTTTTGTCTATAACGGATTTTGATCCGCTTCTTGCGGGAATAACTGCCAATACTTCCATTTAATACTCCTTAACCACATTATCGTAGATTTTGATAATGCATTTTATACATACTGACTTTTTTCACAAAATGACCGATTCTTATAAATTATACCGCAAACAAAATGTATTGTCAATCTGAAAAATCGATGTCTGTTAATCGAAGGAACGTCTATTGAATATACAATAATTATATCATAAAAATCGAAAAAATCAACACTCATAAATAAATGTAATCGTTTAATTCGACATTGGTCTGCACTTTCATCACTCTCAAATTCCTTACAACAATATTCGTCAATAATGCGAATTATCCACACATAAGCGAATTACCCGAAGTGATGTTTTTTGATGAATTAATTGCAATGCCTGCGAAGAAAAATATCAATGTTTACTTACAGGTCCTTAAAACAGAATGGCGCTTGATATTTTATAGACAAGATTTGAAAATGACTTGAATTCATATTTCAGAAAGTATGAGATTGTAGACAAATATCACCGGATACGCCAAGTTATCTGGACGTTTGTGAGAGTCAGAAAAAGATCACAGCAATCACTCAATTATGATATGACAAAGTATTTCAAGCGTTTGCGCCTTTAAAAGCTTAAATGACACAGACAGAAAGCGATGAATATTGTATTTTCGTATTCAGCCAATATCAGAGATGCACACTGCCTGAAAGAAAAATTTTTCACTGCTTTGCAAAGCGATGCCGAAAAGGCTGAGAAAAGACTGGCTGAATGTATACATATTGCTGAGATAAGCTCGCTTGAAGATTTCCGGTATTGCACCGAACACTGAAATCATGGTTTGACGGCATTTCCGTTCTTTTGCTTTCAGTTACACCAATGGCTTATTGAAGGTTGCAACAACAAAGTCAAAGTCTTAATGAAAAATACATACAGCTATAGAAATTTCAGAAAATTCAGTAACTGCATTATGAGCATTTTTTTGTTTTTCCGTACCCCAACTATTGACAAAGAGCCATTATTTTTGTAGATGGAAAATTTCAACGAAAAAGCTGTGACAAAATTCTTGCATTACGTCACAGCTCCTTTACATAGTTGTATTGACAAATCCCGTGGAGCGTCTTTTGTTCAGATTTAACTAAAAAGCGCATTTGAGTTGAAATATATTGACATAAAGCTAGCTTCCTATTTAAACAAAATTCAGCTTTTCCATTATCAAATCTACGACGGAAAATCAAACAGTAGGTGTTTCTTTATTATTACAATAATCGATTAGTAACTATTTTTCTCATTCTCAAAAACTTCACAAATGCAAACAATTCAGATATTTTTAAAGATGGATCTAGCACGCTTTTAATAAATCAATTATTAATTATTCACAGGAAAAACATTGTTGCTGAAACACTAATACTATTTTCATCGGCGTATTTTAGTATTTAACATACTTCTTATATATAGCCCAATGTTTCCTTAAATTATTTTTAACATCAAGTTGATACACGTTATTGCACTTTTTTTCGTCATATATCCTGTATTTAACGAAAAATTGCAATGCAAAGCGCTTTTTCTTCTCCAATATAACTCTTTTCGATCAAAAAAAGCATCCGTTACACATATTTCTTTTTTGCAAAAAAAATATGGTATAATCTGTCCGTAAATGAAAATCCGCATATATTTTTTATAAAGCAATAAATTACACTGCTTGTATTTTTCGTATAATAAATCAGATGAATAACCTAAAGCCTCACTGTCTAATTCGAACATATCATAGTTTAATTCAGAAACAGTTCTATGCAGCTCTTCCTGATTGATACGATATAAATAATCTATTCCCAGACGATAGTCAGCATATCCTGAAATTACAGCCTGTGCCATCTTGTATTGCTGTCGGCAAGTATGTTCAATGACCTTTCCCCTAAGAAATTTCTTTGCCGTTCTCTTGTTGAAATCCTTGCAGTACATACTGCATAAATGCAGATAATTTCGTGTATTGTAATATACAGCCGAAGAATTAAACTTGTTCTCAAATTTTTCATGCCACACGCATATGCCGTTAAGAGTGACTATTCTAAGTTGACATCTTAGTGCATATTCAACATCATCATATTTAATAAAAAACGGAAGTGGCAAATTACCTTGATCTATATACTTAATCGGCATACACATAAACCACCACCCGCCGTAATTAATATCTTTAGGAGTCTCATTTTCCGCTATATTATCTTTTTCTGACAAATCAGTCAAGTAACCATAGCCTATCTGTTTGCCATTGTCAGTATCAAATTTTCCGCCGCATTCAAACTGTATACACGGCTTGTCCAAATATAGCATTGCCCCGCTGACTGATAAATCAGCATATTCAGGCTTTATGAAATACAACATAATATACAGTTTTTGCAGTGAGGTAATATCCAAAGATATATCATCGTCCATATTAATGAAATGGGTAAATCGTTGCATTGCAGACGCTTGCTGCATTCCCTTAGCAAAACCGCCACTACCACCTGTATTATCATTAGGTATAAGCACTGCTTCACTCGGTAATTCTTTTTGATGTATTGTCTTTCCGTTATCCACTACTATCAATGTAAAAGGAAGATTGTTGTGTCTAACATTTTCAATTATATATCGAGCATTTCTTTTTATATATTTTTCTCTCTTATATGTACAAGTTATTAAAGCAATATTAGGAGATTGACATAAAGAAATGCCTTCATAGAATACTTTGCAAAACAGTAGATTAGCTCCTTCTTCAACTGCTTTTAGTCTTAAATATACCAATATGCAGTTATCAGGAATTGAATCAACCTCAACGCTTATACAAGAAAATCCGCAACCACAGCTTTTAGCTATTACTGTTTCATTTCTTCTATCATCATAACAAATCAATTCTGAAATAACCGATACATTTGTTTCGTACCTATACCCTATACGAGAAACATTTGTATATTGACGGATTTTATTAACAGAAACTGCATTGAAATACGTCGAAAATTCAAGTATACCGCCACTCCTGTTAAAATTTTCATTACGAACATATAACAGTTTTTTTTCATCATTAGTGAGAGGTATATCGTAACTTAAAATTTCCAATGTTGTCGGAATTTTATTCATAGAGTTCCTCACATCAAATAAATTGCACCAGGATATTTATGAACATCCTTATAGAATATGCTTGAAATATTCTAAATATATTCTACCACACTATTCAACACTTTTCAACAAGCCGTCTAAAAAATTAAATATACAAATCGTACAAAAATATTATAAAATCCACACAACATATGTCTCTGCTTTTGCAAAAAGTATAATGAATTCCAATCTTCTCCATTATCATACCGACTACCTGCTCGGCTATCGTACCTACACAGTCAACCGTAATATCCGCATAACGGTTATAATACTTCCTCACGCTCGGAATTATCTCCGCTACCATTTCACCGGAACGGCAGGCAATACAGCGCGATTTATATTCGTAAGCTGGCGGATAAACTCCTGCTCGTCCACTCTCAGATATACGCATATACCATTTTCTCTCAGGTGCTTCATACCCGCGGCTGAGATTACAGCAGAACCGCCCGTTGCTATAACTGCTTTTTGGTCATTGACAGCAGAGCCCGCTCCTCAGCTATCAGCTATACCATGAACAGGAAAACGTAAGCCGAACCAAAAAATTACAAAAAAACAGAACATATAATTCAATGTCGCACCCCAAAACGAATAATCTCAATCACCCTTTAAACTTCGATTTTTCATAATTATACGGTATGCTCGTTCCTACAACAACATCCTCAATCTTTTCTATGATCAGCCAGTCGTCCATATTGCCCTGATGGTCAAAGGCGAGAGGTGATATTGCTTCAACGTTTTCAAACTCCGTAAGGCAAAGGCATTTCTTATGCCAGCGTGCTACTTGCTTTTCAGATAGGTTAAGCTTTTCCCGATTGTCGAAAAAAACTTTTGCAATCTCTTCATCGGACAGCTTTACAAAATTCTTAACCTCTTTGACAACGGCAGTTGCTGTTATAGAAGCACTCCCCTTTTCCATAAAGTAAAGACGCTCCCCGGCAAAAACACGACTGTGAGGGATTTTTCTTCCCGCCGCACCGCGCACGACCATTGTTTTTGTTCCTGCGAAAATTTTGTCAAGCTCTTTTTCGCCCTTTTTTCCTGCATTATCGCAATAAACCAAATGCACCATTTCAATATCCCCCTGTTTTCTGTTCAGCCCTGTGGAATTTTTAAATCTAAAGCGATGAGATCGGAGCGTTCATACCGATGATGCCCCGCCAGGCTCTTTTTGTAGTTCCAACATATAATTGCTTCATTTAAGCTTTTTCCGCTGTTGTCCGCGAAGAAATCGCGAATGTATGTATTGTACTCAAACTGTTTGTCGATAGCTGTTTTCCCATGCTTCTTTTCATTCAAGATGCGATAATATGCCTGAACCGCATCGGCATATGTCTTTCCTGCGTTTGCTTTCAGCCATTTCTGAAACATAACATTGAACGAAAAGCTTTTCCCGATTTTTTCGAGGAAAAACGCTCTGTGCTTTTCGGAGCAGACGATATTCTCCTCTATGATCATGTCTTCGGTAATTGCACCGATATTTACGATCGGTTTTCTTTTGGCAGAGGATTTCAATACTTCTCCCGTGTCAAGAAAGCGAGCAATTCTGTCCGTAAGCTCCGATTTACTGCCTGAAGCAGGCAGCCCGTTTTCTCTGCAAAAGTCGATCAATTCCTGTTTGAGATAATAAAAACTGCGGAAATCGGCTGCGTCTGTTCTTTTATTTAATTCCGGTCGTTTATTCATCTGAGGCATAAATTTGCTCCCTTATTTGTATTGAAGCACAAGCATACTGCACTCATCACAGCAACAGGCTTCCACGCTTGTACGACCGCCGACCTTCTGCCCGGTGATCTTCACAAAGCCGTCTGTGTTTTTTGCGTTTTCAAAGGCGCTTGGTATTTTGCTCGCAAAGCTGAAAGCACCGTCCTTACTGCTGAACAAATAGCCGTTTCTCATTTCCCTTCCGCATTTCGGACACTTCATAATCAAACCCTCCGTTCTTATTACTCTGCATTGTACCAATTGAGTACTGACAATAAATTCTCTGCCTTGACCCGATCTCCGCCGTGGAACATCATATCAAGCATATCATCTTCCTCGGGCGTTCGGTCTTTCTTTTCGGCTAGACCCTTGCCCACCGTTTTGACCATCAACTCCATCATTGGACGATATATGCCGTGCAGCTTTTTGACATCAAAATTGCCTTGCAGGGTAAACACAGGAATTTTGGCGGGAATTGCAGTCTTCTCCCGCACGTTTTCTGTTTGTGTCCCGGTCTGTCCCATGCCCACACCGCAGACTGCGCGCACGTTGTATCGCTTTGCCGCCGCGGCATAGCCCTTGACCGAGCCTGCCATAATCCAGCCCAGATAGATAATATCCGCCCCTGCCTTTACAGTCTTTTTGGCTTCGGTAAGGGAGTACACCGGAAGTCCGGTTTTCTTAGCCAACAGCTCGGCATAATGCCGCGTACTGCCGGTATTTGTGGTGTAAATAATCGTGTTCATAAAAAAACCTCTTTTCAAAAAAAATAACGCGGTGCATGATCGGTTTTACGATCAGCACTGCGTCTTAGCGTCCGGCTATTTGGTTTCAATAATAAAATTCTTGGCGTTGATAACACAATAGTGTTTGCATTTGCTCCGCTTATCGGGTATAAAACCCGATGCGGTTATTCGGGATACTGTTCATCGTGATATTTCCGGCTTTTTGTACTCGGATTCAATTTTGGCGATGAAGCGGTCTATATGTCTGCACAACATCTGCGCAACGCTTTCTTTGTCGCCTGCTCCGTCATAAATGCTGTAAAGCAGAAATATAGGTCCGTAAAATTCGAGTGCCAACTGCATAGCGGACTCGTCGGAGCTTGTCAGTTTTCGGAAAATTGCCGCCATATACCCGATAGACCCTGTCGCGAGATAATCCTGATATAGCTGTGCGAGCGTCGGATCACGATATTGCTCCAAAGTCAGCATTTTTCGAAAATCCGACGGAAACCGCTCTTTCGTCCAGTGATCAAACTGTGCCGTGCCGTATGCACGGATCTTTTCGATCGGAATACGCAGATAAGCCTCCTCAAAGCCGTCCGTCTTTGTTTTGGGCATATTATATTCTTCGGCACGCTCGCTGTCAGCTTGGTTCATTCGCGCCACGATACTGTCCAATATTTCCTGCTTGCTTGTGTAGTGCTTGTACAAAGCCCCTTTTGTAATTCCGAGCTGCTTTGCAATGTCGCTCATAGATGTACCCGAATAACCGCTCTGTGCAAATAATTTAAGCGCCGCTTCTAAGATGCGCTCTTTTGTATCACCTGCCATAACTTCACCTCTTTGTTTCGGTAACCGTTCGGTTACTTATATTATAACAGCAGAATAACCGCTTGTCAAGTTTTTTTATTATTTTCGGATAATTTAAGCATTATAAATGTCCGGGCTCTTTTCATCTCTAGTTTTTTACAGAAAAGTGTTGCACTCGACTTAATGATCTGTTAATTGAAAAATTTTACAAGAAATTTCAAAATTATTGTAAGATTTTCGCCGCTAATACGTTATTATATATGAAAGGATAAATTTCACGCCGCAACTAACGCAGAAATATACGGTAAAATTATGATATATGGAAATTATTTCGGATTTTTCATAACTTATTGTTGACAATTCCTATAACTGTTGATAAAATTAAAATGATACAAATATTATATTCATCATCTGAATTCTCACAGGGGAGGAATAGTTGTGCTTTCCGTATATCTGTCAATGGTCGGCACAGATGAAGAAAAGGATATCGTCACACGGCTTTATGATACATATAAATCATATCTTTACACCATAAGTGTGTCCATACTTCATAATCGTGCAGATGCAGAAGACGCTGTACATGAAACATTTGTCCGTATAATCAAAAATCTTTCAAAGATAAAAGACGTTGAATCGCCGCAAACCAAGGGCTTTTTAGCAATCATAGCACGCAATATCTGTTTTGATATGCTAAGAAAAAGCAGTCACGAGGCTTTATATGATGATTGCGACCTGAACGAATATACCTCCGCTGATACAGCCAGGGAGATCGAGATAAAGCTTGACTGTGAAACCGTGATAAAAAATATAAGCGAACTCTCGCCGACACTTAAAAATATAGCTACCTTATATTTCGTTATGCAATATTCCGCGGCAGAAATAGGCGAAATCCTGAATTTAAGTGATTCAGCTGTTTATTCGGCTATCTCGCGTGCAAGAAAAACTCTTATCAAAAAACAAGGAGAAAATACCAATGAATGAAGACATCATAATAGCTCAGGCACTTAAAAACGTACTCCTATCCGATATAGAAGCTTATGACAGATTGCCTCAATACAAAGTTCCGCATAGGCTCGACCGCAGGATATCAAAGCTGATAGCAGACATCGGTCAGCCGATCAAAAAGGAAAAACGCAAGCCCATACCTTTAAAACGCCGTCTGCTCATAGCCGCAATAATAGTGATCGTTATGGCAATAATCACCGGCGGAATCACAGTCATAACCCGTAACCTCGGTATGTTCACAGTAAAGCAGTATGATATTTTCTCTATAATGACCATCGAAGATACAAAGGATGGGTCGATAGCGTTTACCGAAAAATACCGCCTTGTAATGGACCTCTCTCAATATGCAAAAGACATTATAGGCGATACCGTACATACGTACGCTGTGCGCTATTCAAATGAAACAAACGAACAGCAAATTATTTTTTCACAAACACCAAAAAATGCGTATTGGGCAGCACGACTCAATACAGAAAATGCTATAACATATCCCGAACTGATTGAAATCGGTAACAATAAAAATGCCGTCTATTTTGAAACCTACAAGCATGAAAAAGTGCTTATCTGGAAAATGGGTGATTCTATAATACAACTTATCGCATACGGATTTAGTAAAAATAAACTAATTGAGCTATCAAAATCAGTGCAAAAAGTAGAATAATAGTTTTTTGTAAATTTTTATGTAAGATTTTTGCCTTTCATACGTTCTGTTATTAGAGAGGTAACTCTCTGATATTAAAATTCAAGGAGAATAAGCGTATGAAAAAAATTATATCCGTCCTTTTGGTTGTATGCATCATGATGGGCATCTGCGTTACAGCCTCGGCAGCCACTGTAGATACCTGTGATCTCAGTTCGGCAACGAAAACCTGCATCCTGACGATCTCGTCGGGCAGAGCTGATTTTACAAGCACGTTTTACAGCACGGACACTTCGATCAAATGTGTCAGGATCGACCAGACTTTTGAAAAGCACTCATTCCTATGGTTCTGGGACTCACTGGGCAAATGGAACTTGACAACGTATGACAATTCGACAGTATATTCAAATGCGAAGAGAGGGCTTACAAGCGGTACATACAGAGTTAAGTCTGATTTTACAGTCACTTATAAAAACGGTAATAAAGAAACCGTTACAATCTACAGTAACGAACAGAAAATAGCATGACATAAAACAGTGCACAGCAGAGTATCCGCTGTGCACTGTTTTTATATATCACTATCCCACTGATTTTTGTTTTGCTTGTACCACTCAACTGTGAGGCGCAGTCCGTCGTCAAATCCGACAAGAGGCTTCCAGCCAAGCTCGTTGCGTATCTTTGAACTGTCAACGCAATAGCGCCTGTCATGACCTTTTCTGTCAGTAACAAGTCTTATAAGCGAGCTGTCCTTTTCCAAAAGGGAAAGTATCCGCTTTACCGTATCAATGTTTCTCTTCTCTTCCCCACCGCTGATATTGTATATTTCACCGTTTTTACCTTGGTGTATTATCATATCGACAGCTCTGCAATGATCCTCAACATACAGCCAATCCCTTATGTTACTTCCGTCACCGTATACAGGCAGAGGTAAGCCTTTAATTGCATTCACCGTCATTAGCGGTATCAGCTTTTCAATGTGTTGATACGGGCCGTAATTATTTGTACAGCGCGAGATTGTCACCGTCAGCCCGTATGTGCGATGATATGCCAGTACCAACAGATCTGCCGCGGCTTTAGATGCAGAATATGGATTTGACGGGCACAGCTGTGCATTTTCGGTGCAGGATATGCCCCTATCTGCCGCTGTATCACCGTATACCTCATCGGTCGATATTTGATGGAAATGCGGTGTATTATGCTTCACACACGCGTCTGCAAGCACCTGTGTACCGATGAGATTAGTTTCGGTAAATAGCAATGGTGATGTTATTGAGCGGTCTACATGGCTCTCAGCCGCAAAATTAACCACAATATCAGGCTTTTCTTCGCTGAACACCATATCCACTGCCGACCTGTCCGTTATATCGGCTTTTATAAATCTGAACCGCGATAAGCTCATCACGGGTTTCAGCGTATTTATATTTCCTGCATAAGTAAGGCTGTCAAGGCAGACAATGCGGTAATCGGGATACTTTTTCATCATGTAGAATATAAAATTACTTCCGATAAAGCCTGCTCCGCCGGTAATAAGCAGTGTCATTTCTATCCCGCCTTTCGTTGATCAGCTAAATGTAGTATAACACATTGCAGGTAAAATGACAATATAAAAACGGCGCAGCCGAAAGACTGCGCCATTCATTTTATTCGCCAAATTCGTTTTTAACACTGTCAAGTGCCGCTATGATAACCTTATCCATATCATAGTACTTGTACTGTCCGAGTCTGCCGCCGAAGATAACGTCCTTGCGTGTATCTGCGAGAGCCTTGTACTTCTCATACAGTGCATTGTTCTTGTCGTTGTTTACGGGATAGTACGGCTCAACACCGGGCTTCCACTCTGCGGAATATTCACGGCTGATAACCGTCTTTTCCTGCTTGCCGAACTCAAAGTGCTTATGCTCGATTATTCTCGTATAAGGAACTTCTCTGTCGGTGTAATTTACAACCGCGTTGCCCTGGTGGTTTTCTTCGTCAAGCACCTCTGTTTCAAAGCGTACAGAACGGTACTCAAGCGGACCGTATTCAAATCCGAAGAACTCATCGATCTGACCTGTGTATACAGTCTTGTCGGCAATGTCGGGATTTTCCTTGATAAACTCGAAATAGTCAGTGTCCGTCTTTACATCAGAGCCTGCGAGCATCTTTTCGATTATCTGTGTGTATCCGCCCATCGGGATACCCTGATAGCGATCGTTAAAATAATTGTTGTCATAGATAAATCTGAGCGGAAGACGCTTGATTATGAATGACGGCAGCTCTGTGCAGGGTCTGCCCCACTGCTTCTCGGTATAGCCCTTGATAAGCTTTTCGTAAACATCTGTTCCGACAAGCTTAAGCGCCTGTTCTTCAAGGTTTTTGGGCTCTGTTATGCCGAGATCTTCGATCTGCTTTGCGATTACCGCCTTTGCCTCAGCGGGAGTCTTGATACCCCACATCTTGCTGAATGTGTTCATATTGAACGGCAGGTTATAAAGCTCGTCCTTGTATGACGCAACGGGAGAGTTGATATAGTTGTTGAACTCTGCAAACTGATTTACATACTCCCATATAGCCTTATCGGAGGTATGGAAAATATGTGCGCCGTACTTGTGTACGTTGATATCCTCCACCTTTTCGGTGTAGATATTGCCTGCAATGTGGTTGCGCTTGTCGATAACAAGGCACTTCTTGCCTCTCTTGTTAGCTTCGTATGCAAAGACTGCACCGAACAGTCCCGCACCGACTATAAGATAATCGTAGTGTGACATATAATACTCCTTTTTGAATAATTTTATTTAGATAAATGTAACATACCGTATTATTATCAAAACACGATATATGAATGCGGCAACTACACAATGATATGTGCCCAAAACCCATATCACTTTTCCCGCAAGCTGAAACGTGCACTGCAAAACCCGCAACGCACGTTTTTATTTTACACTCTTTTCGATATTATCAACGATATACCCATACTGCGGATACGATTTTCTTATCCGCTCTCTGCACCGCTCACAGAACTTCTCAAGCTGCACCTTATCATCACGCATTTTCTGCTTTGCACCCCACAGGTGAGTATACTTATTCTGCGGCAGGAAAAGCCTGTCCTTGTCAAGAAGCGTCGTATACTCTATCCCGCACCGTTTCGCAAGCATAGGGAGCAGCCTCTGCTCGGCAAAAACCATATATGTAAGATAATCTCCGCCGTACACCGCCGACTTCATAAAAGCGATCGACCGTGAAGTGTAATACTGCTTGAAATCCTCATCGGGGATATACAGAAACGCCGTATTCAGCGGCAGTGTACTGTAATCAAGTCCCTCGTCAAGCACCTTGCCGCGAAGCCTGAACGTCGACACATCGGGATACACAGACGGCATAAGCTCCTCTTCATGCGCCGCTATTATCTTATCGCCGAACGGCGGGTCTTCCCACACGATAAAATCGGTATCTATCATAGCACACGGAGCGGGAAACTGCTGTAGCGCAATAAGCTTTCCCCCCGCCCAGAACATGACCGGGTCGATCCCGTCCAGATCATCGGGGATAACGACCCTGATATCATTCCATATATCGTTTATCCCCAGAGCCGAAAAAAGCTCCGCTCCTGCGCTGTCGGTAAGCATAGTTATACTGTTGCCGTTCCTGCGCCATTGCAAAGCCGAAATTACTGTGCAATATATGTCGGGAAGGCTCATACTGAGCTTTTTGCCCGGATTTTTGGCAAAAAAAGCCGCCGATGAAAAAGAATGAAATCCGTTCATATAAGATGTATCCCATACCCATAGCGGTTGAGCGGCTCTGACGAAAAGAACAGCATCAGCGCCTGCGGTGTAAAGCTTCCTCCCTCGCACAGCTCATCATACGAAAAACTGCCCGAAAGAAAGCTTGAAATGTCAAAGCTCCCGAAATTAAACGAGCCGAAGCTTGATATACCCGAGCCATACTCGTACTCATATTCATACTGATGCCTGTGCATGAACGAGCCGAAAGAACCGAAAGAGCCTGCAAAAGACGAACCGGCATACGATCCCGCAAAAGAGCTGTCGGTTATTACCGGCACTCTGAAAGAGCCGTCAGCCGACAGAACGATCGTGCCCGCGTCACGCTTTAAAAACGGCGGCGTTACAGTCTGAAAGCGATAACCGCCGTACTCCCCGCTTATATTTTTGCTGTCGTGTTCTTCATCATTACCTGTAAATATATCTTCAAGCGCCTTATCTATATCGCCGTTTTTGTCAATGTTATCGATTTTTGTTGCCTCGGCATCGTAACCGCCCATTCTGAGCCAGTCGGCAAGTCTGCCGCCGAGATAATAACCCTTAACATCGGTTATATTGAAATTGTCTTTTATGCCGTCAAGGTCGGATACCTTCACTCCGCCTATCCAAAGGCAACAATTCTGCATAACATCAATCCTTTCGACTTATCGGTATGTCCGCCGATAGCACTCAGCGGCGCATACTTTTTCTCACCATATCAAGCAGTACTGGTGCTACATTCAGAGATGGCTCTGCAAGCACCGCCTCATACAGCGAGTTTATAACAGCCTTTGCCTGCGCCTTGTTCGCCGCAAGCCTGTGCATTATAAGGTCATTTTCCTTTACGGCAAGCTGAGCCACGCTGTAGCATTCACCCGATGCTATTATATCGTCAAGCATCGTCACCGTCCTGCGGTATGCGGCGATCTGTCCCTCGTGCACCGTCGGCTTTGCCGTATCGTCCGCTATCCTCAGCTTGAGCAGCTTTTTCAGCTCATCATGCGAATAATCGCAAAGCAGACGCTTCAGCGCCACTCTGTCCTCGGTAAATACCGTATCGTGCGCCTCTATCAGCATATCCGTATCACTGCGAAGCTTAAGCTCCGCCCTGTATTTTTCAAAGAAATTCGCCGCTATTATCCTTCCAAGCTCTGCGTGCCCGTAGAAATAAGTGTTGCCGTGCGAGTCGCGGCATCTGCAATCAGGAAGTCCCGCGTTATGGAACAGTGCGGCATATCTGATATCTGCCTGCGGCGGTGCGAACTCAACGCATTTTGAAATATGCTCCCACAGCGTACAGTCATGATATCTGTCCTTATACCTCTGCGCTTTCAGAAGCTCCGGCCCGATCGCCGCAAACACCTCAGGAAAGCGCGTCATAACGACAGATATATTTCTTGTAAGAAGCACCTTCGTAAAACGTCTGAACAGCTCTCTTCCGGGCATTGCACACAGAAGCCCCGTATTTGCCTTTATCGCGTCTGCCGTAACGCTGTCGATCTCATAATTCTCTCCGCCGAGCAGCTCGAGCGCCGTCAGTATATTGAACGGGTCTGTGACAAGACTTGACTTCGGCTCCAGCTTTAAAGTCAGCTCATTTTCATCAAGGTCATTTTCGTGCCACAGTACGACAGGATACTCGCCGACAGCTTTCAGTGTAATTATTCCGTCCTTGATACATTGCATACCGTCAAACGGGTCTCTGAAGCCTTTTCTCGGGTGATATGCTATAGCATTTGCCGAAAAGTCACGCCTTGCAAGGTCAAACAGATAATTATCCGTATACACCGCCTTGCCGTCCTTAACTTCACTGCAATAGCTCGACACCTGTATAACAAGACCGACCGATGAAACCATAACACTGCTCATGTCCTCATTCTGCGAAACGATCCTCATATCGCTGAACACATACAGCATCTCTTCAAAGTCGGCAGTCGTGATTATATCATAGTCCATAGGCGAGCCGCCCCTCAGCAATTCGGCTACACACTGTCCGACAAAATATGCCTTGTTTCCCGCACGTTCAAGCACTCTGAGAACCTGCAAAGCCTGTTCGGGTATATTCAGCGTCTGCCTTTTAACAGCCAAGTACAGTCACCTCTCGTTTATTTCTGCTTGTAGCCCCAGCCGTCAACACCGCTCTTTCTCAGCGCCGTGAACATTCTCAGCTTGAAGCCTTTATCCTTTCGCTCCATATCGGCAAGGAACTCTTTTGTCTGTTGTCTTGTCGTAGTCTTATCCGCAGGACAAACCGACTTTACGACCTCAAGGCTGTTGCGGTTGCAGGCGGATATCACCTGCGACTCGGGCGCAAGCACAAGCGGACGTATTACCGTTATATCCTTTCGGTCAAGGTGTGTTTTCGGCGAAAAGCAACCTATCCGCCCCTCTTTAAACAAATTCATTATAAATGTTTCGATAACATCGTCATTATGATGACCGAGTGCCAGCTTGTTGCACCCTGCCGCCTTTGCCGCATCATGAAGCGCGCCTCTTCTCATATTTGCACACAGCGAGCACGGATTAGGCTCTTTTCTGACATCGAACACTATCTCGCCTATCTGCGTATGCACAAGGCTGAAAGGCACGTCCAGCTTTTCACAAAGCCTTGCCACTGCCTCATAGTTATTCGGCACGCCGTTAAATCCCGGGTCGATCGTAACAGCGACTATATCATAGTCAAACTCGGCAAAGCGCCTCATAAGAGCAAGACCGGACAACAACACAAGGCTGTCCTTGCCGCCGGATATCCCGACAGCTATCTTGTCGCCCTTTTCTATCAGGTCAAACTCCTGTACGGCTTTTCTGATATATCCGAGTATCTTCTGCATTACTTTTTATCCTTCTTGTTCTTGCCGAACCTGAAATAATTTTCACGGTACTTTATCGGTATGTTCAGCTTTCTGCTGAGCACCATCACCGTTGCGTCTGCCGCTATCGTCAGCGCAATGAAGATTATACACACGACATAAGCCGTATCATTCTTTATTGCCATTCCTACACCACCCGCGGCAGCCGCGATCAGCGCGAACAAAAAGCGCGTCTTTTTGAATATTCCCAGAGCAAGCTCCAAAATGATCCTCCTTCATAAGCCCGCATACAAAGTCCTGACAGGCTTCATACCGCGATTTTTTAATCCTCGCCGAGCTTCAGTGCCTTGTTGATGTTTATCTTGCGTATGATAGCACCGAGTATTGCAAAGCCGCCGAGAAGCATTACGGCTATCAGCACATACATCTTTATGTAGTCTGCCTGCATTGCCGCTACTCTGTATGGAGGAATCTGCTCATTTACATTGTACATATACTGGAACAGCGGAACAAACAGGTCGCTTGTAACGCCGCCTATGATAAATGCGAATATTATCGAAACACCCGATACAAGCAGCTGCTCATATCCCAGTATTCCTATTATCTCGCCGAAAGAAACACCCATAGCCCTTAAAATACCGAACTGCAGCGTTCTGCCCTTTATCGACAGTATCCAGTAGATAAGGAAGCCGATTATAGTCATTACCATTATGATTATAAATCCGAGCGTCAGCGCACCGTTCATGCCCTGGAGTGACGGATCTGTCTTTTCGCTTATCAGCATCTGTGAGCTGTCCTTTATGCTCTCAAGCGGGAGCATAGCGTCCTCAATGCTCTTGTACAGCGCTTCGCTTGTAGCGCCGTCCGACATCTTGAGCCATATCTGATACGGCTCAAGCTCTGTTCTTGCTCTTACATAGTTGTAGTTCATGACCGCAAAGTCGCACTTATTGGGGTTAAGACCGGGCCAATAATCTACTATCGCCATTACCGTTGTATCAAGGCTGTCGTTTCCGCCCCACTTCAGCGATATCACATCGCCCTGCGAAACATTGGCTTTTTCCGCAAGCCCTCTCGAAATTATTATACCCGAACGGCTCTCGACAAGAGCGTTGCAGTAGTTCCACCAGTGTATCGGAAGCAGGTCGTTCCTGAACCATGCAGTCTGTGCGAATTTGTCAGGCTCTATTGCCATAAGTGTAAGATCCGCAACATTCTTGTTTGCGATCCTCAGCTTTACATTATCGTTTACAAGCACTCTTGTAGCGATATCCACGCCGTCAAGCGCCTCATAACGCGAGAAATCGGTTTCGACATAACTGCTCGATCCGCCCTCCTCCGAGGTCGACAGCGCATATTCGGTCAGCACAACGTCGGCACCGTTTTCATAATAGATTCTGTCACTGATATTGTTGTTTATAGCTCTTGCCGTGTTCGCCGAGAACAGACCGAATGAGAACGTCATAACAAGGAACAGCATAAGAAAACGCTCCTTGCCGCCCTGTGAACGACAAACAGTAGTAATAGCCATATACTGCGACGGTGTCCAGAACGGGCGCAGTACATAATAAACAAGCCTTAAAAGATACGGATAAATTCTGATAAACAGAAGTCCGAAGCCCAGTATCATAAGCGTTGAGAATATGAAGAGCAGCGGGTCAAGCTCGCCTGTCGCCTCAAATGTTCCCTCCGCTATCGAATTTGTGATATTAGTTGTGTAGAAGTAAAGGAAGCCGAACGCTACGGCAAGAAGCACAATATCGACACCGCACTTTTCCCACAGCGACATCTTCACGACCTTTGTCCTGCTCTGTTTGTACTGTACTATAGTAAGCTTTGACGCGGGAATGATCGGTATCATCGTAGTAAGGAAGAATACCACTACCGCAAGAAGCGCATACAGTACGCTGATACCGGTTATCTTTGCGGCAATTCCGGTACGGTTTACAAACTCCAGAAATCCGTTCGATACGCCGAGGAACTGACACAGTACAAGTCCGATAAACGGTGCGATCACAAGCGTCACAATACCGAGTATGCCCGACTCTGCGGCATACATTCCGAATATCTGCCATGAGCTTGCGCCACGGCTCTTGAACACTGCGATCTCGTTGCGCTCTCTGTCAACATTGAGCTGAGATACCATAAACAGATAGAACGCCAGCATTACCATAGCCGGTATCTGAAGTATCCATAATATACGCGTCAGCTTTTCCGCGCGCTCCGTATAATTGCCGATTATATCCGCAACATTGAATTCATGCGCATAACCCGCTTCCTGATAGAACGTCGTATCCTTTTCAAGCTCTGCCGTAACAGCCGCTATCCTGTTCATATCAAGAGTATGGTAGTCGAGCGAATATCTGCGCGCGATATTTACCGCGTTAAATCTTCCCGCGGGCATAAGGTCGTTTCTGACCATATCATAGTCAACGAATATCGCGTTGAGATAGCTGTCGAGCGTTTCTGCCCAGTAGCTGTCGTTGTCGGTCTTCTGCTCATATACGCCGGTTATCTTGACATAATAAGGCTCAACACCTGCCGCGAGGGATACCACCTTATATGTGTTGCCGACATTTATTCCGAGCGTTTTCAGCGCATCGTCAGACGCAAGACCCTCATACACTCCGTCAACGGGAGTCTTTGACGGTAGCTCGCCTCTTATTAGCTTCATATGATCAAGGCTGTCGGTCATACCGATAAGCTTCAGTCTTGTAGACAGCTCTGCGCCGTTTCTTTCACCGTTTACGATGTAAAGGCAGTCGTCTATAAGCGTTGTCTTGCTGTTCTCCGAGGCGATTCCTATAGCGTTTATCCTCGAGTCGGACTTTGAAACAAGCTCGTCTATCGTTGCCTGCTGTGTGTTTGTATCGGTAGTCAGCTGGAGTGTCTTTGTTACGGAGTACAGACCGGGATACTTATTGTTGTCGATCTGATACTGCTCCATATCCTTTATCAGCATACGCTGCAAGGACGCGTCCATATATATCGGGATAGTGCTCATCATGCCCGCCGCAAGCAAAAAGCCGATAAACAGGCATAGTACCATCCATTTTGTATTGCGCATCTTGCGCCACAGTAAAGTAAACATCTGTTTTATTCCTTCCTTAAGGTAAGTGTCGGTGAATACACCGTATTACTTTACAACGACCTCGTCACCCTCGGAAAGTCCCGATGTTATCTGGATCTCCGTAGCGTTGCTTATTCCGGTTTCAATGTCGACCTCAGTCTTGACACCGTCCTTGTACACCTGCACATAGTTCTTGCCCGAAAGTGTCTTTACAAGATATTTCGGTATAACTATCGCGTTTTCCGCCTGCTCCTTGATGAAGCTTACATCCGCTACCGTACCTACCTTTGTAAAGCTCGGAACAGTGCCCTTGAACTCGGCGTATATTGATGATGTATCCTCGTCACCCTGCTCTTTTGCTTCTGTCGGAGTTTTAACGATAGTACCCGTATAATCCTCGTCCTCTATCGTTATGGTGACCTCCTGACCCTTTGTAAACTTCTTGTCGTCATTTACTGTAGCCTTGACATATATCTTGTCCGGGTCGATTATAGTAGCTATCACCTTATACGACTGCACCTTTGTACCCGCGTTCATACGCTCCGCAAAGCTTACAAGTCCGTCACACGGAGCATACAGCTTTGAGCCGTCATATTCGTTCTGCAGCTGTGCCAGTGTATTCTTCTCGATCTCGAGCTGTAATCTGTCGTTCTCCGCACCGCTCGAATTATATGTATTCTGCGCCTGCTGGACCTTAAGCTCCTGCGAGCGTATCTCATACTCAAGGTCGCCTGTGCTGTACTCCGCTATAAGGTCGCCCTTCTTTACGGTATCGCCCGCCTTGACATATATCGTCTTGAGAGTGCCGTCACGCTCCGTAAACGAGCAGTCCTGCTGTACCTCAGACACACAGTAGCCGGTGGCGCTAGCCTTGTTGACTATCGTCTTCTTTACCGCCTTGTAGGTAGAATAAGTAACATCTTCTACTTTGAGCACCGGCGGATCCAGCAGCTTTTCCTCCTCGGGGAAGAAATAACAGCCCGATGCCGAGCCTGCCATGGCACATATTACGGCGGCCGCCGCAACACGCATAAGGGTCTTTTTCATTTTTTCGTTCCTTTCCTTAAGATCAAGGGTTTTGCGCATCTTTTCCTTATATAGAAAATCAAGGATCTAGCTGTCCTTATATGGTCAAAATTTAAAAAACACTATAGGGATGCTTATTTTAATTTTAGCATTTTTCACATAAATTTTCTATACTTTTTCAAAATTAAACGATATGCACAAAATAAAAAAAGGTTATTTGTTTATTTTGTACACCGCAAAGCCCGTCCAAATACCCGAAAAACACTTGAAAAAGCGGATTGGATTTAGTATAATAGTGAGTAGTGTTTATTTTTCAAATTGACATATAAAATCAATACGGCGGGCTTTTAAAGCTCAGGGAAGGAACAAAATAATGGCTACAAAGTACGTATTCGTCACCGGCGGTGTTGTGTCGGGACTCGGAAAAGGAATAACTGCGGCTTCTCTCGGAAGACTGCTCAAGATGAGGGGATACAAGGTAACTATCCAGAAGTTCGACCCCTATATAAACGTTGACCCGGGCACAATGAGCCCCTATCAGCACGGCGAAGTTTTCGTAACAGACGACGGCGCGGAAACAGACCTCGACCTCGGTCACTACGAACGTTTCATTGATGAGAACCTCTCAAAGTACAGCAACGTTACCACAGGTAAGATATACTGGACAGTTCTTAATAAGGAGCGCCGCGGCGATTACCTCGGCGGTACAGTCCAGGTTATCCCCCACATAACAAACGAAATAAAGTCAAGAATATACAGAGTTGCAAACTCAGCCGAAACAACAGCAGACGTTGTTATCACCGAGATCGGCGGTACAGTCGGCGATATCGAGAGCACTCCCTTCCTTGAAGCTATCCGTCAGGTAGTTTCCGATGTAGGCAGAGAAAACGTTGTTTATATCCACGTTACCCTCCTTCCCTTCATCACAGGAAGCAACGAGATGAAGACAAAGCCCACACAGCACAGCGTAAAGGAGCTCCTCTCCCTCGGTATCCAGCCCGATATTCTCGTTTGCAGAAGCGAGATGGATATCCCTCAGGAAATGACAGAGAAGATAGCAAGCTTCTGTAATGTCCGCAAGCAGGACGTTATCCAGAACCTTACCGCTCCTTCTCTTTACGAAGTACCGCTTATGCTCGAAAAGGAAGGTCTTGCAAAGGTTGTCTGCGAGCACCTCGGACTTGACCCCCGCGTTCCCGACCTTACCGAGTGGGAAGAGATGGTAAAGCGCCAGTACAACGCCACAAAGAACACCGTTATCGGTCTTGTCGGCAAGTATGTAGCGCTCCCCGACGCATATCTTTCCGTTATGGAATCTCTGCGTCACGCAGGTTTTGAAAACGAATCACACGTTGAAATAAAGCTTATAAACTCAGAAGAAGTAACACCCGAAACAGCGGACGAGCTTCTTCACGACTGCGACGGCATCTTAGTACCCGGCGGCTTCGGCGACAGAGGAATTGAGGGTAAGATCGAAGCCGTACGTTACGCAAGGGAGCACAAAAAGCCCTATTTCGGACTTTGCCTCGGTATGCACATGGCTACAATTGAATTTGCACGTCACGTTGCAGGTCTTACTGAAGCAAATTCAAGCGAATTCAAGGACGGCGACCAGAACGTTATCGACCTTATGCCTGACCAGAAGGACGTTGACATGGGCGGTACAATGCGTCTTGGCTTATATCCCTGCAAGCTTGAAGCAGGCACGATCTCACGCGAGGTTTACGGCGATGAGCTTATCTATGAAAGACACCGCCACCGTTACGAGTTCAACAACGTATTCCGCAAACAACTGACAGAAAGCGGTCTTGTTATTGCAGGTCAGTCGCCCGACGGAAAGCTCGTTGAGATAGTTGAGCTTCCAAGAGAGGTTCACCCCTGGTTCGTGGCAGTTCAGTTCCACCCCGAATTCAAGTCACGTCCCAACAGAGCACACCCCTTATTCAAGGACTTTATAAGAGCGTCGCTTGAACAGGCAAACAAGTAAAGATATCCCTGATAACTGCCCGTGAAAGCGGGCGGTTATATTCATATTAAGGACAGTTTTACACTCCCTTTACATTTTAAGTTAAAAACGATAAAACACAGAGAGGTATTTATGACTGACAGCAACGTATACGACAACCGCGAATTATCCTGGCTGAAGTTCAATCAGCGCGTACTTGAAGAAGCACAGGACGTAAACGTTCCGCTCTTTGAGCGAATGAGATTTATCTCAATATTTACAAGCAACCTTGACGAATTTTTTATGGTTCGTGTCGGCTCACTCTACGATCAGGATCTGGTCGAACCTAAAAAATGCGAAAACAAGACAGGCATGACCGCCGCAAGACAGCTTAAGGAGATCGCCCGCAGAGTAAGAGATCTGCTTTATGTCAAGGACTGCGCCTTCAACGAGGTAACAGCCAAGATGAGCGAATACGCAGAGCTCAAAAAGCCCGCCGATTTAAAAGGCGATGATAAGCTTTTCCTGCGCCTGTTCTTTGAAAGAGAGATACTCCCTCTGCTTTCTCCCAGCATTATAGATAAAAATCACCCCTTCCCTTTCCTTAAGAACAGGGCTATATATATCGGCACTCTGCTCAGAAACAAGAACGATGAGAAAAAGAAGCAGCTTGTCGGCATAATGAGCGCCGACTGCGACAGAGATTTCCCCCGCGTAATTTTCCTGCCGGGCGAAAAGCTCCGCTATGTTCTCGCAGAGGACGTGATCCTGCACTATATAGATATGCTGTTCCCGAACTTCTACGTTGAGAACCGTTGCATAATGCGTGTAACAAGAAACGCCGACATCGACGCTAACGAAGCGCTCTATGACCACGATATGGATTTCAGAAACGTAATGGAAGAGCTGTGCCGCAAGAGAAAAAAGCTTATGCCTGTAAGGGCTGAATTTTCATACGATGCGTCCCCCGAGCTTGTAAAGCGTATGCTTGAATATCTCGAGCTGTCCGACAGCTTCTCGTTTATGCAGAGCTGCCCGCTCGACTTCGGCTTTATGTCGGCGCTTGAGGGAAAGCTCGAAAACAGAAGCGAGCTGTTCTATTATCACGTTTCCCCGCAGAGCTCAATAATGGTGAACCCTTACGAAAGTATGTTCACACAGCTTTCCCAGCACGACATACTCCTGTCGTACCCCTACAACAAGTTCAAGAACTTCCTGCGACTGCTTGACGAAGCGGCAGACGACCCCTATGTTTCTTCTATAAAGATAACCCTTTACCGTGTCGCACGAAACAGCGAGATAGTAAGCGCTCTGATAAGAGCCGCCGAGAACGGCAAGCAGGTAATGGCTCTTGTGGAGCTTCGCGCAAGGTTTGATGAAGAGAACAACATCGGCTGGAGCAAGAAGATGGAAGAAGCGGGCGTAAAGATAATCTACGGACTTGACGCTCTTAAGGTTCATTCAAAGCTCCTGCTTATCACCCGCCGTCAGGGAAGCAATATAAAATACTACACCCAGATAGGCACAGGAAACTACAACGAGAAGACCTCCCGCCTTTACACCGACCTTACCCTGATGACCTCGGACAAGGATATCGGTGCTGACGCAAGCACGGTGTTCAACGCCCTGTCGCTCGGCACAACGGTCGAAAGCAGTACCACCCTGCTTGTTGCCCCCAAGTGCCTTAAGTCGCGGGTTGTAGAGATGATTGACAACGAGATAACCTACGGCAATGACGGCTATATCGGACTTAAGATGAACTCGCTTACAGACAAGGATATCATAGACAAGCTGATAGAAGCAAGCTGCCACGGCGTAAAAGTAGAGCTTGTAATAAGAGGTATCTGCTGTCTTATCGCAGGCGTACCGGGCTACACCGAAAATATATCGGTGATTTCGATAGTCGGACGCTTCCTTGAACACAGCCGTATATATATTTTCGGCAGAGGTGAGCGCAGAAAGGTATACATCTCTTCCGCCGACTTTATGACCAGAAACACCGAGCGCCGCGTCGAAGTAGCAACACCGCTGAAGGATAAGATAATTGCCGACAAGGCAGTTGACATCTTTGACACAATGCTCAAAGACAACGTCAAAGCCCGCGTTCAGGGCAGTGACGGTATCTATCGTCATAAAAAGCCTATGCCCGGTGACGAGCATATCGAGGTGCACAAGCTGTTCTATGACCGCGCCTATGATGAAGCGGAACAGGCGCAGAAGCTCTATAAAGAACCGCGCAAATCACTCATCTCCAGAATCAAAGCGCGTTTTGCAAAGTAAATATCCCGATAAAAAGCGGAGCAGACCTCACACCTGCCCCGCTTATTTTCTGCTGTTTTTACACTTGCCCCGCAAAATTCCCCGCTTTCACTGCCAACCCCGCACCTCGCTACAAAAAATCGGGCATCAGCTTTCACACCGACGCCCGATTAAACTATTAACTTTTATTCAGTAGTAATTACTTCGCCGCGGTCTTTCCGCTCACACTACCGCAATTACCGTAAAGCGCCGTCTTACCGCTAATATAGTAAGCCTTTACTCTGAACTTATAAGTAGTATTCTTTGCAAGACCTGCCTTTCAAGAATTTCCTCGCATTTCTCAATTTCCTCAATACATTGCTTTAAGGTTAGAGATGAAAATCCCGGATGTGAATAGCTGTGGTTACCCACAATCCTTCCGCTTTTTAAAGCATAAATTGCCTCGTTGTAAAACCGCTCAACATTTTCTCCTGTCGCAAAGAAAATTACCTTTATATTCTTTTCTTTCAGATAATCCACAATCGCAGGTGTATTTTTCGACGGAAAATCATCAATAGTCAAAAGTCCGCTGTTCATTTTTTCCTCCGATTTTAATTATTCCTCTATATATTCTGCCGTATTTGAAAAAATCCGTTTACATCTGTAATATATTTATTTATCGGGAAATCATTCCAGATATGTACCTCAATATACCGCTCATATCCATATTTACCGTCATCATTCCAATTCTGCGGCAAACCGTACTTATCAATTATTTTAAGTATTTCATCATAAGTGTAGAGCTGATTATGATATTCTTTTTTGTTCACTATCGCCTGACTGAATGTAGGCATTGAATCACCGTATGTAAATGATAATGTCTTTATATCAAATTCTTCAATAGGAATTTTGATGAATGCGGAATTCTCAAACCAAGTACTTAACCAAGGACTATGTTCAATAGTCATATAATAAGGATTATTTTTTTTGATAATACCGCCTTTTTCAATAAATCTGCTGCGAAGTATGCTTTCGCAGTTTCTTCTGTATTCAACATATTTTTCGTGTCTTTGTGCGTGCTGAGAATTGGGCTTATCTTTTTTTATTTTATTCAGTACAGCATTTGCTTCATTTACCGATAAATCAGATAAATTTGCAAACGGCAAGCCTGTACTTTCATAATAGTGGTATAAATACATTTTTAAATCCTTTCATAGCAAATTTTGTGCATCATACGACGCATTCGGCAAATCCGTCTGCGGCTGTAAATCTTATTTCTTAATCCTGCTTTCAATATTCTCAACAGACGGCAGCTGCTTTTCCAGCTCTTTGGGCAGGCTCTTTGTTATGGTATATTCGCTGACGCCCATAGGCTTTGACATATCCTTGAGAGCATACTCCGCAACAAGATTATTTTTACTCTTACAAAGGAGCAAGCCGATAGAGGGGTTATCCTCATCACGCTTCAGTATTCCGTCAACAGCCGAAAGATAGAAATTAAGCTGACCTGCAAATTCGGGCTTGAATTCACCTGTCTTTAATTCTATGACTACATAACAGCGAAGATTGAGGTTGTAGAACAGCAAATCAATGTAAAAATCATCTCCGCCTACGTTCAGACGGTACTGATTTCCGAGAAAGGCAAAGCCTGTTCCAAGCTCAAGCAGCAGCTTTGTAACGTCCTTGACAAGAGCCTCCTCAATATTCCTTTCAACCATATCCTCTTTGAACGGAATAAAATCAAACACATACGGGTCTTTCATCGTTTGAACAGCAAGCTCGCTTTGTGGAGCGGCAAGGTGGCTTTCAAAATTTGAAATTTTCTCTGCCGTTGCCTGTCGCTCGTACAAGCCGCTTTCTATCTGATGAATAAGTACGCTGTGCGACCAACCGTTTTCACAGGTTTTTCTGATATACCATTCACGTTTTGAAAACTCTTTAACCTTATCTAAAATAGCGCAGTTGTGTGACCACGGAATTTGTGCAGACACTGTCTGCACAAATTGCTCGTCGGGATATTCAGCCGCAAATTTAGCCATATACTTCAGATTTCTTATGGAATAGCCCTTTGTGCCGGGGAACGATATGCGGATATCGGCGGCAAGGTTTTCGATAAATTTATTTCCCCAAGTCTTATGCTCATTGATAATCTTGCCGATGTTGTAATATAACATAATCAGCTCTCTGTTTACGCTTACAGCGGCTTTGTATTGTGCGCTTTTTATTTCAAGCTTAATTGTTTCGACAATATCAAGATACTCGTTATTGTTTATAAGCATAGGCTGTTCTCCTTTGATTGCTTTATGGGATTATTATACCGCGGATTTCGGAAAATTTCAATGTAAAATTACAACCGCATTCGGAAAATCTGAATGCGGCTGTTGTATATTTTATAACGCAATTATTTTATTTTTGAGCAACAATGGAAATCCAAGCAGGTAACGCCGCCATAGGATTGTATTCCCAGTTGTTTACTTTATCAAGATTTTCCGAGGTCTGTTTGATTAGTTCCTCGTATGAAAACCAGAATGAAGCGTTTTCTGCCTACAATTCTTCCATTTCCCTTACAGATAACCCTGCACCTGTCATCGAATTTATTAAGTCCTGCACACACCAATGACAATGCGGCAATGTTTCTGCATATGGCTTAACAATTTTAGGCTCTTTCCACGGCTCGCATTCAAAAAAAACAACACGCTCCGCCAAGCGCTAATTCTTGGCTTATGAACGCTCTGTTGGCTTTGCATCCGTGCAAAGCCTTTGGGCGTTCAACATCGGGCATCCTTGCCCGTCCCTTGCCAAAGGGAGCTGGCTTGCGGCAAGGCTCGCTTGTTTCAAATACTACTATTATTCGTGACACACGCAACGTCCAAATCTCGCAAACCCTATCTGCCGTCAAGACTGAGGGATCGCCGCCCCGATTATTTACACTTCCGCAAACACCGCCAAATCCGCACTATCCCTCGCCCCGCACCACCAAAAATTCAAATTCGCGCCTGAAGCAAGGATGCTTCACAGCGGTCGCACAAAGTCGCTATGCATGGACGCATAAAGACAGCCACACAAAGCCGTTGCATCGTGCAACGGCACAAATGGCTGTCAATGCAAGGACGCAGCGACCACAAACGACCGCAGGTAGGCGCAGCCAAAATTATTCATTATTCATTATTCATTATTCATTAAACAAAAAGTCCGCGCCTTTTCAGACAACGGACCTCGATATAAAATTTCAATGTAAAATTAAAGTGTGCCGCCCGCCGGTAACGCAACTGTCGCCTATCGGCAACAGTCAGAACGGCGAATTTGAAGCGGCACAATGCCGCCCGCCGGTAACGGAAGTCGCACAAATCGCAAACCTTCAGAACGGCGAATTTGCCACGGGTCGCACCCGCCGCCCGCCGGTAACGCAACTGTCACCTATCGGCAACAGTCAGAACGGCGAATTTACAGTGGCTTTCAGCCACACGGCGAATTTGCCGCGGGTCACACCCGCCGCCCGCTTACTTAGTGCCGAACAGTCTGTCGCCCGCGTCACCTACACCGGGAGTGATGTAAAGATCCTCGTTAAGTCCGTCATCAAGCGCACCGCAGTAGATCTCAACATCGGGAAAAGCCTTCTGTATAGCGGCGATACCCTCGGGAGCGGCGATAATGCACATAAACTTGATAGAACGCGCGCCCGCTTCCTTTACCTTCTGTATAGCATGTACTGCCGATGTACCTGTAGCAAGCATGATATCTGTGATGATTACGTCACGCTCATCAATATCGAACGGGAGCTTGCAGTAATACTCGTTTGCAACAGTTTTGTCCGATCCGCCTTTTCCTCTGAATATACCGATATGACCTATCTTAGCGGCAGGAACAAGCGCGGTAGCACCCTCGATCATACCAAGACCTGCACGGAGAATAGGCACAAATGCAAGCTTTCTGCCCGAAATAACGTTAGACTCTGCAATAGCTATGGGTGTCTGTATCTGTACCTTCTTCAGGGGCAGATCTCTTGTCGCCTCATAGCACATAAGCATTGAAATTTCGCTTACAAGCTCTCTGAATTCCTTAGCGCCTGTGTTCTTATCTCTTAAAAGAGATACCTTGTGCTGTACCAGAGGGTGGTCGCAGATGTGGAGTTTTTCGTTTGCCATAACATACTCTTTTCTCCCTATGGATAAATGGATTTTTATTTTGTTAGTCCTGCCGTGATTTTCATAGGGAAAAATCCGCAGTTTTTATATACTTACTTATTTTCGAGCGCCATCATCTTGTCAACTCTTGCGGCGTGTCTTCCGCCCTCAAACTCCGTTGACAGGAACACTCTTACTATCTCCTCGGCTGTACCCGGTCCTATTACTCTGCCGCCCATGCACAGAACATTTGCGTCATTGTGCAGACGTGTGTACTTTGCCGTATAATAATCCTGGCATAAAGCCGCACGGATACCCTTTATCTTGTTTGCCGATATACTGATACCTATTCCCGTACCGCATATCAGAATGCCCTTGTCGCATTCTCCGCTTGTTATCTTCGCGCAGGTCTTTTCCGCAATATCGGGATAATCCGCTCTCTCTCCGTCACAGCCGCAGTCGATATACTCGACCTTAAGCTCATCAAGGAACTTCTTTACCTCGCACTTTAACGCGTATCCCGCATGATCGCTACCTATTGCCAGCATTTTTACTCTTTCCTTTCCTTATATGCGTCAGCATTCTTTGCCATAAGCTCGCGCTGAGCCTGCGGCAGCTTAAGATACATCGGCATAAGCTGTTCGGGTGATAGCCGCGGCGCATTCACAGCCGCAAGGCACACTCCGTAGCCCGTCTGATATCTTAACGGATCGGGGGCGATCTTTACATTTTCCATTCCCTCGTTATCCGTTGCTTTTTTCATTATGAATGCGCCGTCACCGACAAGCATTATATCATCGTCATATTCCGACAGCATTCTTGCCGCTTCGTCAGTCTTAAGACACTCCTCCGCGGTCAGCCTTTCGACCTTGCCGTCCTCTATGCGGAACAGCGCAATATACACCTGGTTGCACCTTGCGTCAATTGCAGAGCATACAACGCAGTCATAAGCCGTAACGTTATACGCCATAGCTTCCAGTGTTGAAACCGCCGCACACGGCTTCGACATAGCAAAGGCAAGTCCCTTTACCGCCGAAATACCTATACGCAGTCCGGTAAAAGATCCCGGACCGTTCGCCACCGCGAAAAGTCCTATATCTTCCATAGAAAGCTCTGCGTTTCTGATAAGATCCCTTACGACAGGCATCAGCGTAACGCTGTGCGTAAGCTTATTGTTTATCACCGTACTGCCGAGTATCTGCTGTTTTTCCGTATCGTACACGGCGGCACAGCAAGGAGCGGCGGCGGTGTCGATACCGAGTATCAGCATAGTTCCTCCTGCGGGATATATTCTATTATTCTTGAATTATCCCCTGTCTTGGTGATATTCACACCGCACCTGCCGTCAAGATACGAGGCAAGCTCGGGTATGTTCTCGCTCCACTCTATACACATTATCCCGCCCCTGTCGAGGTAGTCGAAAAATCCGATAGCGTACAGATCATCGAGCGTATTTATTCTGAAAAGGTCAAAGTGGAAGATGGGCACATCACCCTCATATTCATTTACAAGAGCGAATGTCGGACTTGTAACATCGTCCGTACTGCCGAAATATTCCGCTATACCTTTCGTAAGATGCGTCTTTCCCGCGCCCATTTCTCCGGTATACAACACGCAGTCGCCCGCTTTTAAGTACGCGGCTATCTTCCTGCCGATCTCAACCGTTTCCTCGGGCGAGCTTGAAATAAACCGTTCCATCAGAACAGACCGCTTATCTCGCCGTCCGCGCTGACATCTATCTTGTTTGCGGCAGGAACTTTAGGCAGACCCGGCATTGTCATAATGTCGCCCGTAAGCGCAACCACAAATCCCGCGCCCGCCGACAGCTTTACATCGCGGACAGTTATAGTAAAGCCCTTGGGACAACCGAGCTTTGTCGGATCGTCCGATAAGGAATACTGCGTCTTTGCAACGCATACAGGGAGCTTGTCAAAGCCGATAGCTTCAATTTCCTTGATTGCCTTCTCAGCACCCGTAGTATAATTTACACCGTCCGCACGGTATATCTCCCTTGCGATTATATCAAGCTTTTCCTTGATAGAAAGCTTTTCGTCATATATAGGAGCAAAGCTTGTCTTGCCCTCGTTTTCATTTATTGTCTCTATAACGGCGTTTGCAAGCTCAATGCCGCCCTCGCCGCCCTTTAAGAATACATCGGAGAACGCGACCTTTGCACCCATCTTCTCGCAGTATTCACGGACAATGGCAATTTCAGCCTCTGTATCGGTATAGAAGTGGTTTATCGCAACTACAGCGGGCACGCCGTACTTGCGCATATTCTCGATATGCGCGCCGAGGTTCACGATACCCTTTTTAAGAGCCTCTGTGTTTTCCGCCGTAAGCTCCGTTTTCGGAACACCACCGTTATATTTCAGTGCACGGATAGTAGCAACAATAACCGTACACGAGGGCTTAAGTCCTGCGTAACGGCACTTTATGTCAAAGAACTTCTCCGCACCGAGGTCACTGCCGAAGCCCGCCTCCGTTATAGCATAATCACCGAGCTTCATTGCAAGCTTGGTAGCTCTTACGCTGTTACAGCCGTGAGCGATATTCGCAAACGGTCCGCCGTGGATAATAGCGGGAGTATTTTCGAGCGTCTGTACGAGGTTCGGGTTGATAGCGTCCTTTAACAGCACCGTCATAGCGCCTACCGCCTCAACGTCCGATGCGTAAACGGGCTTGCCGTCATAAGTATAAGCAACGAGAATCTTTCCAAGCCTTTCCTTTAAGTCGACAAGATCGTCCGCAAGACACAGTATCGCCATTATCTCGCTTGCAACTGTTATCTGGAAGTGATCCTCCCTCGGAACGCCGTTCACCTTACCGCCAAGACCGATTATGCAGTTTCTGAGCGCTCTGTCGTTCATATCAAGACAACGCTTTATCTGTATACGTCTGGGGTCTATGCCGAGTATATTACCCTGCTGAATATGGTTATCTATAAGCGCACACAGCAGGTTGTTCGCAGATGTAATAGCATGCATATCGCCCGTGAAATGAAGATTGATATCCTCCATAGGCACTACCTGCGCATATCCGCCGCCTGCCGCGCCGCCCTTGATACCGAATACCGGACCGAGCGACGGTTCACGTAACGCAAGCACAGCCTTCTTGCCTATCTTGTACATACCCTCTGCAAGACCCACTGATGTAGTAGTCTTACCCTCGCCCGCAGGGGTGGGGTTTATAGCCGTAACAAGTATCAGCTTGCCGTCCTCTTTGCTTTCAAGGCGATCTATACATTCCTGAGAGATCTTCGCCTTGTAGTGACCGTAAGGGATAAGCTCGTCCTCGTCAATGCCGAGATCCTTTGCTATATCCTTGATTTTTAACATTTTTGCGTTCTGAGCAATTTCAATATCACTGAGCATATAATCTACCTCTTTTTACTGCGGTTGTCCGCTTGAATTATAACCTTTTCCGTCTTATAAAGACATACTTTAAGTATAGCACAGTACAGTGTGAATTTCAAGGTTTAAAGGATATTTTACACCGACTGCCGCTTACGGATTTACACAAATTTAAGCTGGTCAATATCCTCGTCATACAGCGTTCCCGCAACAGGCACAGTCTTTGTCCTGTAGCTGTCCTCGTCCTTTATCATTCCGTTCTCATACTTAACAGCAGATCTGAGCTTTGCCTTTGTAAGCCTCATTACCTGCACACCCTGCGTATCTCTAGCCGCTTTCGGCAGGATAAGCACGGTGTTGAATATCATTACCTTTCCTGCGTCCGAGCTTAACATAAACTCGCAATCTCCGTCAATAAGCGTCATAGATACAAGCGGCGAGCCGTCATTGTATGCATTTGCAAGCTTTTTACGTCTTGTCTTTGTTTCAAACGATGCCATAGGCACTTTTGCGCATTTACCGTTTTCAAAGAACATCACAAGCGTTCCGCTGTAGTCCTCTGCGGCAACCATCTTTATTATCCTCTCGTCCGGGTCAAGCTCCAGCTTAACAGGCAGATAGTCGCCCATAACGCTTGCCTTGCCGTCGTCAAAGTCGCAGGCTCTCGCCTTATATACCTGATATTTATCGGTGAAGAATAAAAGTTCCGCGCGGTTCGTGCCCTCGTATGTCACGATTATCTCATCGCTTTCCTTAAGCTTCTGTTCGCCGCTCATTCTCAGCGACTGCGGAGTGATCTTCTTGAAATAGCCCTCTCTGGTGAAGAACAGATTTACGGGATAATCGGGTATCTCTTCCGCTACCTCGTTTTCCTCTTCCTCCGCACCGTAGATGAACATCGTTTTTCGGGGCTTGCCGTACTTCTTTGCAATATCGCCAAGCTCGGAAATTATTATCTGCTTTACTCTGCGCTCCGAAGAAAGAATATCCTCCATATCGGCTATCTCTTCCTTAAGACTGTCTATTTCCTCAATACGCTTTAAGATATAGCCCTTGTTTATATTTCTGAGCTTGATATCCGCAACATATTCCGCCTGAGTTTCGTCTATACCGAAGCCTATCATAAGGTTAGGCACTACCTCCGCGTCGTCCTCTGTTTCACGGATTATCTTTATAGCCTTGTCTATATCAAGCAGTATCTTCTTAAGACCTGTCAGCAGGTGGAGCTTTTCTTTCTTTCTGGCAAGCTCATACTTTGTCTTTCTCTTTACACAGGTGATCCTGAAATCCGTCCACTGCTCAAGTATCTCCGCAACACCCATGACCTTCGGCATACCGCCTACAAGAATATTGAAGTTGCAGGAGAAAACGTCCTGTAAAGGAGTTATCCTGAACAGCTTTTTCATTACCGCCTCGCTGTCCTGCCCACGCTTTAAATCAATAGTTATCTTAAGACCCGATAAATCCGACTCGTCACGAACGTCCGAAATTTCCTTCAGCTTGCCGAGCTTTACCTGCTCCACTATCTTGTCGATTATCGCCTCGATAGTAGTTGTAGGCGGTATCTCGGTCACTTCGATACAGTTTGCCGCTTTGTCATAGATATACTTACTGCGCACCTTGACGCTTCCGCGTCCGGTAGCATATATACGGCGCAGCTCGTTCTCGTCCTGTAATATAAACCCGCCGCCGGGAAAATCAGGCCCTTTAAGGGTGGATACAATATCATGTTCGGGATTTTTCATAAGTGCGGCGGCTGTTTCGCACACCTCCGACAGGTTGAACGAACAGATATTGCTTGCCATAGATACGGCGATACCGACATTGTTGTTTACCAGTACCGCAGGAAATCTTGTAGGGAGCAGTACAGGCTCTGTCATCGAGTTATCGTAGTTCGGCACAAAGTCAACTATATCACGGTCGATATCCGCAAATATCTCCGCGCAGATAGGGTCGAGCTTTGCCTCCGTATATCGTGATGCCGCAAACGACATATCCCTTGAATACGCCTTGCCGAAGTTACCCTTACTGTCAACATACGGGTGCAGAAGCGCCTCGTTGCCCCTTGCAAGTCTTACCATCGTTTCGTATATTGCCATATCGCCGTGCGGATTTAATTTCATCGTCTGTCCGACAATATTAGCGGACTTTGTTCTCGCTCCCGTAAGCAGACCCATCTTGTACATAGTATACAGCAGTTTTCTGTGGGACGGCTTGAAACCGTCTATTTCCGGGAGTGCACGGGAAACTATAACGCTCATCGCATACGGCATATAGTTTTCGGTCAGCGTATCGGTTATCGGTTGATTTTCGACAATGCCTGCGCCCTCTATATAAGCGTTTTTATTGGAAGCGATTTTCTTCTCGCTCTTTTCGTTCTTTCCTTTTCTCAAAATCCATACCTCTTTTTAGCTTTATGCCCTGCTCAGAGCGAAAACTCTTTTTTCAGCTTTTCAAAGCGTTTTTCATATTTATCTCTTATCGGCAGCGTTGTATTCTGCAAAACGTGCTGTAAAACATCTGCGTCTTTCAGCACCTCGTCAAGCGGCAGTCCTACATTTTCCTTGTCGCTGTGATTTGCAATAGCTCTTGTGATATTGCCTATCTCGCACACGCTGAAAAGCCCTGTCTTTGCCAGTATCGGCATTACAGCGTCAGCGCTTTCCTCTGCGTGCTTTTCGTCAACGCCCGTCAGATATTTACGGTAGTCGTGGAGCAGTCCGCTTATCTGTGCAAGCTCCGCGTTCACACCTCTGCGCAGTGCGATAAGCCCCGCCGTCTGCGCCGTGCCGAAAAGATGAATGTATGCTTTCCGCTGTCTTTCCTCGGGCAGTGTCGCTATCATCTCCGATACGACCGCCGATATTACCTCTATCCTGTTGATCTCCATATATCCTCCGTCTTACGATACGTCTATATCATCAAGGTACTTATAGCCGTAGTCGCGGATATAGTCCTTTCGTCCGTCAAGGTTATCACCGAGCAGAAGCTCGAATATCTCCTGCGTTTTCTGTGCGTCCTCAGGCATTACTCTTATAAGCCGTCTTGTTTCGGGATTCATAGTGGTAAGCGACATCATTTCCGGTTCGTTCTCACCAAGACCCTTTGAACGCTGTATCTTATACTTCTGCTCGCCTATATCGGCAAGTATCCTCTGCTTTTCCGCTTCCGTATAAGCAAAGTAGGTCATATCCTTGCTGTTTATCTCATAAAGCGGCGACTCTGCGATATATACATATCCCTGCTCAATTACGGTCGGGACAAGTCTGTACAGCATAGTAAGAATGAGCGTTCTTATCTGGTATCCGTCATAGTCCGCATCGGTGCAGATTATTATCTTTTCCCATCTGAGGTTATTTAGATCAAAGGTCGAAAGGTCTTTGTTCGCCTTAGCCTTTACCTCAACACCACAGCCCAGTATCTTCATAAGGTTTGTGATGATCTCGCTCTTGAATATCTTATCATAGCTTGCCTTAAGGCAGTTCAGTGTCTTACCTCTTACAGGCATTACAGCCTGATAGTCTGCGTCCCTTGCCTGCTTTACAGCGCCTAAAGCCGAGTCACCCTCCACTATATAAAGCTCACGTCTTGCCGTATCCTTACTGCGGCAGTCAACGAACTTAGGTATCCTGTTTGCAAGGTCTATCTTGCCCGAAAGCTGTTTCTTTATTGTATCCCTCGCCTTAGCGGCATTTTCACGGGCGCGCTTGTTTATCAGCACCTGCTCGCATATCTTGACCGCTTCGTCCGGGTTTTCAAGGAAGTACACTTCAAGCTGATGCTTCAGCCAATCTGTCATAGCCTCCTGGATAAATTTATTGGTTATGCTCTTTTTCGTCTGGTTCTCATAGCTTGTCTGCGTTGAGAAATTTGAAGATATAAACACAAGGCAGTCGGCAATATCGGTAAATTTTATCTTGCCCTCGGTCTTGTTGTACTTGCTGTTGGCTTTCAGCCAGCCGTCTATCTGATTTGTGAATGCCGCCTGCATAGCCTTGTCGGGACTTCCGCCGTGCTCGAGCCAGCTTGAATTGTGATAGTGCTGTATAAGCTGTACCTTATTTGAGAATACAAAAGCGACCTTCATCTTTACCTTGTATTCCGGCTTGTCCTCTCTGTCCTTACCTGTACGCTGTGCGCTCCATACCTGCTCGGTAGTGAGAGCCGTATCACCTACTATTTCTTTAAGATAATCACTGATGCCATTCTCATAGCAGTAGATATGCTCTTCAAAGCGTGTTTTCCCTGTTTCCTCGTCACGCACTTCGTTTCTGAGCACAAAAGTAAGCCCGTCATTTACAACCGCCTGTCTGCGCAGAACATCGTCAAAATATTCAAACGGTACATCGATATCGGTGAATACGTCAAGGTCGGGCTTCCACTTGATTTTTGTACCCGTTGTTCCGTCCGACTGGTGACGGCGGAAGCCACGTTCTTCCTTTTCAACGTTATAGCCCTTTTCAAATCTCAGGTCGTATATCCATGTGCCGTTGTTGCTCTCGACCTCCATATACTCAGCCGCAAACTGTGTCGAGCAAAGACCCAGACCGTTAAGTCCGAGCGAGTATGAGTAGTTGTCACCGCTGTTGTTGTCGTACTTACCGCCCGCGTACAGTGTGCAAAAAGCAAGCTCCCAGTTGTACTTCTCCTCGTTTTTATTGAAGTCTATCGGTATACCTCTGCCGTAGTCCTGCACTTCAATGCTTTTATCAAGAAAGCGTGTAACGATTATCCTGTTACCAAAGCCCTCTCTCGCCTCGTCTATCGAGTTTGAAAGTATCTCAAACACGGAGTGACAACAGCCGTCAAGCCCGTCCGAGCCGAATATAACGCCCGGGCGCAGTCGCACCTGGTCAGGTCCTTTCAGCTGTTTAAGACTGTTATCGTCATAATTTTTCTTTGCCATCAGCTTTATCCTTTCAACCGCCGTGCTCCCCCGCACAGCGCAACTTTAGTCAATAATTAGTTTTATTGTACCACAAATCCCCCGTTTTTGCAAGTCACGCCGATGCGGCGTGAGGCAAATTCGCCGTTCTGTCGGTTCGAGCTTTGCTTCACCTCCGTTACCGGCGGGCAGCTGTGAGCCGCTTCAAACTCGCCGTGCGGCAGGTTGCCGCTGACAATTCGCCTTTCTCAATATCAGCAATATGCATAGGTCACGTTGACGGCGGACGGCGGGTCGCCGCTGACAATTCGCCGTTCCGACTGTTGTTGGCAAGCGTATTGGTTATATGCTGAAACTTTGAGAGTAACGGCAAAGTTGCAAGCTTTTGAAAATGCACCGATACGCTTGTGAAAGGTAAACTATAATGAAAAAAGCACTACCACACTTGCCTCCCCTCGAAAAAGGGGAGGTGGCACGGCTGGTACCGTTTTTTCGCTTACGGTACGTCATTCAGATAATCTGACTTTCATAATTTTTAAACAATTCCGAGCCGTGACGGTGGGGATTGAAATTGATAGGAACGCTAACCAACAAAACTTCTCTGCCATCACAATCTCCTATGTCACAGTGCACTGCAACATTTTCGATATCGCCTTAAATACCAAGTCAAATGCGTGTAGAATAGAACAAAGCTTTCCGTCACTGTGACTGAGGGATTGTCATGAAAACGGAACTTACAGCAGGGTGATTACGGTAAGTGGCGATATATTGCCGGAAGCAGGGAATGGTGTTGACAAATCGGTCGAAAGTGATATAATTAAAGCAGGAAGTGATGAATTGGCTCTTGAAAATCAGAGATACGGAAGAAATAAATCGACAACTATCAATAATACATATATTGAAAGTGGAGAATACCGAAGAAAATTTGACAATATGACTGATAATTCTGAGGTCAACAGGTCACTTTATAATTGTGCAAAAACAGCGCTTAAACATCGTAGCGGTACTGCGTATGAGGATATGTATTGGATTGACAGCGATACAGGCAGAATACTTCTTTCCGTGACAGACAGTACAGATGAAAGAGCTATTATATATACCGATAAAATAAAAAAGGCAATACTGAGCCGGCAAAATGTGATCACGCTTCATACTCATCCAAGCAGTATGCCGCCAAGTGTTTCCGATTTAAACTCTTGCTGTAAAAACGGCTATAAAAAAGGATTTATTGCGTGTCATAACGGCAAAATTTTTGGATATACTGCTAATGAAGAAGTTAATGAGCGCATTTATAATATGTACATTGAAAGCTTCTTAAAAGACGAATACAACGAGTATGACGCTCAAATGAAAGCGTTGAATAAGTTATCGCAAACATATGATATAAGCGTATGGGAGGTGCTTTGTAATGAATGAAAAGAAATATTTTATTGATGACAGGGTCATCATTCCTGATGACATTAAAAAAATGTCAAAAGAAGAGTTACAGAAAGAAATAGACAAATTTGAAAAAGAAGCAAAAAAGAAACGTGAAACTGCATAATAAATCCCGATAAAACCGCCCACAGCCGTGAGCGGTTTTCTTATACCCTGTGTTTAATCGGTAGCACTTGATTTCAACTTGCACAGTTTCCGATAATGATATAACAAACGGCTTAATAATGCCATTTGCAATTACAGCTGATTTTGAGATTAACGGCAAAATTACAAGCTATTGAAAATACACCTATACACTTGTGAAATTTAAACTATAATGAGAAAAGCACTACCACACTTGCCTTTTGATGAACGCTCTGTTTGTTTTGCGTCTCTGCAATCGTGGTCGTTTGTGGTCGGTGCGTCTCTGCCTCGTCAGTCATTTGTGTCGTTGCATCGTGCAACGACTAAGTGTGACTGACTTTATGCATCCTTGCATACCGACTGGGTTCGACCACTTGTAAGCATCCTTGCTTAAACTCTGGGCGTTCAACTTCGGGCATCCGTGCCCGCCCTCGAAAAAGGGTGAGGTTCTGTTGCTCGGTCAAGCCGAGCCAACTATGGTGGGGATTGAAGTTGATAGTGATACTATCTTAAGAACTTTGATCCCCACCTGAACCGGCTCAGCTTGACCACACAACGAATTTTCGATAAAAATAAGAACTGCCTACAGGCAGTCCAAAGCTATCCAAAACACTTCAATTCGGCAAAGCAAAGTTTTTACTTACAACATCTACGCCTATCGTAATAATTGCATATCATTCTTCCATTCCAAGCAACCATGCCACCGAAACCTTGAGTATAGAGGACAACGCACGCAATTCATAATCGGCAACAAACCTTGTGCCTATTTCTATGCGAGATACGCTGTCCCTCTCTATAATCACTCCTTCTATCTGCAATTTTGCCGCAAGATCACGCTGGGTCAGATGGGCGCGACGGCGCGCTTCGTGTACCCTGCCACCGCATATATTCTTTTTACCCTCAAATTCATAAATTTTCATTACAGCACCTCGTTTATGTTAAAGATAAGATTTTTCTTGACTTTAACATATTTATGAGCTATAATGGTGTTAAAGATAAGAATTTAGTAAATTCTTAAATTAAATTTATCGGAGGACATTTCAATGAAAAATATGTTTACCAATCAGGAGTACAAAACAGTACCTAAAAGTTTCTATGAGTGCTATGAGCCCGACCCGATTTCAACAAATCTTTGGAAATGGAGTCACAGGCTCGAAAATTTCGGAAAAATTATATTATTCGCTATTATAGTTTTCGGTGTGATTTCTGACTTTGCTTCTGCTTTTGTAGTTAAAGACTATACTATGAAGGAAAGCTTCGACATTTGGGTATTTCTTAATGCTGTCATTACTACTCTTCTCTATGCGTTCATAGAATACTGCTTATATCACACAATAGCACTGTTCGTCGGTTCGCTCGGAAGTATAGTACAGAACACCGGAATAAGTGCGAATATTGCTTTGTTCAATTCCGCAAAAGAGAATGCAAAGCCGGGCAATACGAATAGCAACAACACTCAATCAAAATCTTATGAATACGCAGATACATGGCGTTGCAAAAAATGCAACGGTTTAAACAGTGAAGAAGATATGTTCTGCGTCCACTGCGGACAAAACAGATAACAACTAATTACATAACATCATTAGATAAACAACGCAAAAATCCCCGAGAGCCTCAACTCTCAGGGATTTTTCAATTAAGGACTGCCATAAAACCGTCCTTAAATATTGCATAAAAATGACACGAATTTGAGATTTTCCTTGACATTAACCCGTTCATTTGCTATAATCAATATGTAGGAAGCCCTCATAGACGGTTTCCCTCGGCAATTAAAGTGCATATATCACAGTAATCCGCCTACCGGAATTAGGCGGATTATTTTTTTGATAATTCATTAACTTTACCGCAATAATTATCAACATAAAAACCCTGAGAGTAGCAGCTCTCAGGGTTTTTACTATATTATAACAACTTTCGTATTACCGTCCGATAAATCAATACTTAGCGTAAGGATTTTCACCGTCATACAGCATACCTGCGGGACGGTTGAATTCAAGATCCTCAACGCCAAGGTACTTCAGTGTATCGAAGATAGCCTTGCCGTAGTGACCGAATGCAACTGCACCGTGGTGAGGATAGTTCTTCTTGATAAGAACGTTGCGGTAGAATCTGCCCATTTCGGGGATAGCGAATACGCCGATAGCACCGAATGAACGAGTAGCAACAGGGAGAACCTCACCCTCGGCAACATAAGCTCTCAGCTTAGCGTCAGCTGTGCTCTGTAAACGGAAGAATGTAATATCGCCGGGAACGATGTCGCCCTCAAGTGTACCTCTTGTGATATCGGGCTCCTTATCGGGCTCAAGACCTCTGTGCATGATGAGCTGATACTTCATTGTCTTGCTTGTCAGCTTGCATGAAGCAGTGTTACCGCAGTGGAAGCCCATGAATGTATCCTTGAGCGTGTAGTTGTACTTGTCCTTGATGGACTCAACATACATATCTGCGGGAACAGAGTTGTTGATGTCAAGCAGTGTAACTGCGTCTTCCGAAATGCAGGCGCCGATATATTCGCTGATAGCGCCGTAGATATCAACCTCACACGCAACAGGGATTCCTCTTGTTGTAAGTCTTGAGTTTACATAGCAGGGAACGCAGCCGAACTGTGTCTGGAATGAGGGCCAGCACTTGTTGGCAAATACAACGTACTTTCTGCTGCCCTTGTGTGCTTCCATCCAGTCAAGCAATGTGATCTCGAGCTGTGCAAGTCTGGGCAGGATACCGGGCATCTTGTTGCCGTCGCCGAGTTCCTTTTCCATATCTGCAACAACTTCGGGGATTCTTGCGTCGTCCTTGTGCTCGTTGAATGCGGCATAAAGGTCAAGCTCCGAGTTCTCCTCGATCTCAACGCCGAGGTTGTACAGCTGCTTTATAGGAGCGTTACAAGCGAGGAAGTCCTGAGGACGAGGGCCGAACGAGATAACCTTTAAGTTACGCAGACCGATAACTGCTCTTGCAACAGGAACGAAGTCCTTTATCATATCTGCAACCTCTGTAGCTGTTCCTACAGGGTATTCGGGTATGTACGCCTTGATGTTTCTGAGCGCTAAGTTGTAGCTTGCGTTCAGCACGCCGCAGTAAGCGTCGCCTCTGCCGCCTACTAAGTTGTCCTGTGTTTCTTCTGCCGCAGCAACGAACATTACAGGGCCGTCAAAGTACTTGGCGAGCAGTGTTTCAGCCGACTCAGGGCCGAAGTTACCGAGGTATACGACAAGTGCGTTGCAGCCTGCGCCCTTAAGCTCCTCAAGAGCCTGCATCATGTGTGTTTCGCTTTCGATAGTGGTGGGACATTTGAATACGTCAACACCGATCTCCTGACATGCCTTTACTACAGCCTCACATCTTGAAGCCGAAAGACTCATGGGGAAACAGTCACGGCTTACAGCCGCAATTCCGAGCTTTACATCGGGTATGTTCTTCATAGTAAAAATTCCTTTCTGTGCAGTTTTATTCTCTGCTTTATAAGTCTGTCAAAATTCCGCCGCATATATGAACCGCGGTACATACCGAATGGTACACACCGAAATTTGGGTAATCGTTTACTTGCTTTTACAAAACAAAAAACCTCTGCGACGGGGATTATTATTATTGTATCACAAATTTCCGTCATTGTCTACAGAATTTTGATAATTTTACGTCATTTTCACACGAAATTATCAGCACCGCCGTGTAACGGGTTACATCGCATTTAAGTAAACCGCATTCCCCCGTGATTGTTGACATACCACGGTCTTTATGGTATCATTTTACTATATTAACATTTAATAAGTCGGAGGAAAGCCGATGAAATACAGACGACAACTCTTCTCACTCAAAGACCCGTACACCGATAACTGTGACGAGCTGTTCACCAAAGCCGTCAGAGAGAATTTCAGCTACTGCCTTTCCCACTGCGATGATTACCGCAGGATATGCGAAAAACTAGGCATATCCTCCCCGTCGGACAGCTCGGAGCTTCCCGTGATCCCGACCCTGCTTTTCAAGAAAAAGCAGATGTTCAGCTCCGGCTGTATTCCTCTTATTAAAGCCACTTCATCGGGTACAAGCGGCAGAAAAAGCACAATAGCCTTCGACCCCGGCGGCCTTATGTGCGGACTTAAAATGGTGGTGCGTATATCAAAGCTCAGAAGCCTGTTATCCCCTGTTCCGTGCCACTATATCGTAATGGGCTATAAGCACCACCGAGGCAACCGCACAGCCGTAACAAAGACGGCTTTCGGCGCAACACTTTTCACCCCCGCACTGAGCAGAAATTACATCCTGACCTATAAAAAAGGCGGCTATTCTCCCGACTTCGACAGGATCATAAGCCTGATCATCAGGCATTCGCATTCCCGCTTCCCCACAAGGTTTATGGGGTTTCCCGCTTATACATATTTCCTGCTGAGGATAATGGACGAGCGCAAAATCCACCTCAGAATGCCGAAAGGCTCACGCATTATGCTAGGCGGCGGCTGGAAGCAATATTATGCCGAGCAGACCGATAAAAATTCCTTCTACCGTCTCGCCGAAAGGGTACTGGGCATAAAGGAAAATGACATTATCGAATTTTTCGGCGCGGTAGAACACCCGATATTATACTGTGACTGCAAGGAGCATCATTTCCATGTTCCCGCTTACAGCAGAGTTATCATAAGAGATGTCGATACTCTTGAGCCGCTTGAAAACGGCAAACCGGGGCTTGTGAACCTGATAACTCCCATGGTCAAGGCGACCCCTGTCCTTTCGGTAATGACCGATGATCTCGGCGTACTTCATAACGGTGACGAGTGCCCTTGCGGACTCAAAACGCCGTTTCTGGAAATTGTCGGCAGAGTAGCGCCCGAGGATATAAAGACCTGTGCGGCAGGCGCAGAGGAGATAATAAGGGGGTTGAACGTATGATATTTTTTGACGGCGAAATATACGAAAACGATATGCGCGACAAGCTGATATTCCGTTTTGAAGATGTAATATGTGAAACCCTCGGCAGTAACAAGCTTTCTGCCGAAAAGGTCATTACTGCCGCCGAAAAAATCGGCGCCGATATAGAAAACGGCGCTTTTGACGATATCATCTCCGGGCTTGACGTTGACGACATCGGTTACTATAAACGGCTCATCATCGCCGCTCTAAGCCGCGAAAACCTTGAATACAGGCTGAAAACCGAGCTTGGTGATACGGACTTTATAACAAGCCCCTCGGGTGGCGTCACTCCGAAAATACAGGTAATAACAAGACCTCTCGGCGTTCTTTTCCACATAGCCGCAGGAAATGCGGACGGCTTACCCGTAATGAGCATTGCCGAGGGACTTCTCGCGGGCAATATAAATATACTGAAGCTTCCGTCCGCCGACAAAGGCTTATCCGTGAAAATAGTAAAACGGCTTTGTGAATATGAGCCTTTGCTGTCCCGCTACATATATGTATTTGATACTCCGTCAAGCGATGTACGGACTATTCAGACGCTTGCGGGCTTTGCGGACGGTATCGTGGTATGGGGCGGCATTGAAGCCGTAAAAGCTGTGCGCTCGCTAGCGCCACCCGGTGTAAAGCTGATCGAATGGGGACACAAGCTCAGTTTTTGCTATATTTCCGATTATGTAAATCATCCCGATGAGCTTTCGGCTCTTGCAGAGCATATAGCGTCTACGAGGCAACTGCTTTGCAGTTCCTGTCAGACCGTGTTTATCGACACCGATGACAAAAACGAGCTTACACGGTTCTGTGAAATATTCCTGCCCTACCTTGAAACGGCAGTCGGAAAACACAGAAATACTTCCATAGGCACGCGGGCAAGAGATACGATCATAAGCTACACCGCTCACCTTGAAGAAGCAGTCGGCATAAGGCAGATCTCTCCCGATACATTTGGCGGAAAGGGTTGCAGTCTTATCATAAAAAACGACTGTGAACCTGAGCTCTCGCCGATGATGTGCAATGTGCTTGTGAAAAGGCTTCCGAGAAAGAGCATAGTTGCCGCACTGAGAAAAGCCAAAGGCTTTTTACAAACTGTGGGACTTATCTGTAATGAATGCGACCGGGCGGAGCTTACAAACCTGCTGCTTTCTGCCGGAGTAACAAGAATAACACAGGCGGGAAATATGTCCGCTTACTTTTTCGGAGAATCCCACGACGGAGAATATCCGCTTTCAAGATACACCCGAAAAGTCAATATCGAACTTGAAAATTAAAGCAAAGGAAATAAGTATATGAAAAAACTCGTTTTACCGCTCAACATAATCTTTCTCGGCTTGTCGCTTGTTTTTGACATAGCACTTATGATAACCCACCTCTACCCTTTAAAGGAAATAAGTATATGAAAAAACTCGTTTTACCGCTCAACATAATCTTTCTCGGCTTGTCGTTTGTTTTTGACATAGCACTTATGATAACCCACCTCTACCCTTTAAAAGTAACCGCAAGCGTACTCTTTATGCTTGCCGGTGCAGTAAACCTGATATATGCGCTGAAATACTTTCCCGACAAGAAAGCATCGTCGATCACCATGACTGTCGGCGTATTCTTTGCCATGTGTGCGGATATAGCGATAAATCTCAACTTTATCGCAGGCGCGGCGATTTTCGCCTTAGGCCATATCTGCTACTTTATAGCATATTCGGTAATACAGAAACCGCGCGTCACAGATTTTATTCCCGCAATGATCATATTTGTTCCCGTAGCGCTGTTTATGATATTCTCACCTCTGCTCGACTTCGGCTCTGTAATGATGAAAATCATAGGAATAACCTACGCATTTATAATTTCGGTAATGACCGGCAAATCAATCATGAACTGTATCCGCGTAAAAAACAGATTTAATTTTATTCTGGCTCTCGGCAGTACGCTTTTTCTGATATCCGATATAATGCTCCTGATGGCGTATTTCTCGGAAATTGATTTTCCGTTCTCAAATTTCTGCCTTGCGCTCTATTACCCCGGTCAGTGCCTTATTGCAAACGGACTTGCGCATTTGAAAACGGCGGAATGATAAACATAACAGAAAATCCGCACCCTGCGATGCGGAGTCGGCTTGCAGATAGAAGTCCGATTTAAAATCAAACTGCTGATTTATTATCTCTTTCCACAAAAAAATGAGCTGTGATGAAATTTTTGCATTTCATCACAGCTCATTTAATAATTACAGTGTCTAAATCGCGTCAAATCTGAGCGGAGTTTATTTATTTTTAGTTCCTGTAGTTTTTTGCCTGTTCTTCTGTTATTACACCCTGCTTTATCAGCTCGGCTAATAATTCTGATCTTCCTTCAGCTCTTCCTTCAGCTCTTCCTTCAGCTCTTCCTTCGGCTCTGCCCTCGGCTCTTGCATATGATTTCTCAGTAGCCTCGATATGCAGTGCTTTTTCACGCATTTCGGCAAGCTCTCTTGTCTTTTCGTCTGCACTCATCTTATGCAGTACAACTACTGCGTCCTGTATTGACTTTACACCTGTCTGCTGTAACATATCAAGTTCATCCTCCGTTTCTGCATTTATAAGTCTGAGCAGAGGTGACTTCCTATTAGTTTCTGTAGTTCTTTGCCTGTTCTTCTGTTATTACACCCTGCTTTATCAGCTCGGCTAATAATTCTGATCTTCCTTCAGCTCTTCCTTCAGCTCTTCCTTCGACTCTTCCTTCGGCTCTTCCTTCGGCTCTGCCCTCGGCTCTTGCATATGATTTCTCAGTAGCCTCGATATGCAGTGCCTTTTCACGCATTTCGGCAAGTTCTCTTGTCTTTTCGTCTGCACTCATCTTGTGCAGTACAACTACTGCGTCCTGTATGGACTTTACACCTGTCTGCTGTAACATATCAAGTTCATCCTCCGTTTCTGCATTTATAAGTCTGAGCCATAGTTCCTGCTTGTTGTTTTTGTCAAAATTCTTTCCGATTTTCTTCAGTTCAAAGTAATGAGCGATGAAGTTATCGGTAAGAACGGAATTGTGCTTATCTTCTCTCATTCTGAATGATGCGTGAAAATCAGGCCACTCATCGAAAAGGTTGAAGTTCAGTACATTGATTGAAATGCACTGATTGAGCTTTCCGTAATCTTCACCGCTTTTGAGCTGATTGCCATACAGCTTTGAAAGATAGTACAGTGAACGATCTCTGTAATCACCCTCATCTTTGATCTGCATTTCTACGTTTATCAGTCTGTTTCCGTCAACCGTCATCTTTATATCCATACGGCTGTACTTTTCTATAACGTTCTCCGGCATTATCTCCGAATTGAGTACGATTATATTATTTATCGACTCATACGGTATTTCAAGTATATCTGAGAGAAATGCCTGCAATATATGCAGATTTCCCTCATCCGTAAACAACTTCTTGAATATTATATCCAGCTTTGCCTTAACTATATTTCTTGACATTCGCCCATCTCCTTTCAACTTACTTTTCCTTTTCTTCTGAATTTATTGTATCACATAAGAATTAAAAAGTCCAGTCGCTTATACAAAAATATCACTGCTCACGGTATATCCCATTTTATGCCGATACTGCACGAAAAAGCGGGGAAAGCAATATACTTTCCCCGCAATATTCTGTTTTAACCTTATCAAAAAATATCCAAAAGCTCAGACAAGCTATCCACAGCAAAATCAGCCTTTTCGCTCTCATCGGTGATGTTCCAATATTTACCGAAGCCTTGCCTCACCCATATCGTCATCATTCCCATTTCTTTAGCGGGAATTATATCATTATCCACCCTGTCGCCGATCATTACCGCTTCGGACGGACTGCACGCGGCGCGCTCAAGAGCTATCTCAAATATTCTTTTATCAGGTTTGGCAACTCCTTCTTCGGCAGAAGCTACAACAAGCTGTATATATTTCATCAAGCCACAGCTTTCAAGTCGTTTTTCAGTGCCTGCCGACTGGTTGGCGATTACACCTATACGGTATCCTTTTTCACATAGGATTTCGAGTACGTTTTCGGCATCTTTACAGAGCTTTTCATCTTCATGATGCCAAGGAGTTTTTGCAAGTCCGAAATATCTCAGCGCTTCAATATCGCCTTTCAGATTTTGCTTTGAAAAATTCAAACGTTTTTCGTTAAACTCCTCAAAGGTAATATCTGTTCCCGCAATAGCATCTCGTATGCGATGATTATAACACTCGGTTTCGTCAACAAGTGTTGAACCGACATCAAAAAATAACCATTTAATATCGTTCAGCATATTATCTCCTTGTTTTCCTTACCCCCCGACTGTCCCACAAAGTCACGCAAACCTCTCAAAAGATCATAATTTGCCGTGCCCCACGAACACTATGTTTTATTGAGTTTCAGCCATTGTTTAACCCCGACCGTTCCGCAAAGTCACGCCAATCGCGAACCTTTCAAAAGGTCGGAATTTGCCGTGCCCCACGGGCACTAGTGGTTTTTGAGCCAGTTGCGTATCCATTTGCCGTTTTCGGTGAGATCGCTCTCGCTCCAGTTACCGTTTGCCGATGTACCCGGTCGCAGTACCGAGCAGGTTTCGTCCTTGTTGCACAAGCTCCAGTTGCAGTAGCTGATGCCGTTATTATCAAAATAGCTCAGCCACTTTTCGGTTTCGTTAAAGTCGTTTGCACCGCCGCCCGATGCGTCACAAGTACCAAATTCCGACACAAATACAGGCAGCCCCTGTGCCACGCAGTTCTCAACATTTGAGCGCAGACCTGCGTGAGTTGCCGCATAGAAGTGGAACGCATACATTACATTCTTGAAGTCAAGCGGATCGGAAAGCGGCTTGTCGATCTCCTGACTCCATGTAGGTGTGCCGACAATAATTACAGAGTCGGGCGCATTCTTGCGGATAACAGGTATCACCTTCTCTGCATAAGGCTTTATGTTGTCGCTCCATGATACTCCGCCGTTCGGCTCGTTACATATCTCATAGATAACATTCGGATATTTTGCATATCTCTTTGACACCGTTTCAAAGAACGATATCGCCTCATCGGTATACTTTGACGGATCGCCCGGATTAAGAACGTGCCAGTCGATGATAACATACATATCAAGCTTGATACATATGTCAACGCCCTGCTCGAGAAGCTCAAGGCTTCCGCTCTTGTTACCCATATAGCACTGTCCGTTGCCCCATTCGTCAACATACATAGCCAGACGCACGACATTGGTATTCCAGTCGTCACGGAGCGTCCTGAATGCACTCTCGTTCACAAATTCAGGGAACCATGTAAGTCCGTGTGTGCTCATTCCCCTGAGCTGATAACCCTTGCCGCTCTTGTCGACAAGCTGTCCGTTCTTTACCGAAAGCTGACCGTGCTGAGAAACAGGCGTTGTACCCTTAGGGTCGCTCGGCGCGGGAGGAACTGTTGAAGCAGGCTTTCGAGTCGTTGCCGTATTATTATTGTTGTTATTGTTGTTATTGTTGTTATTATTTCCGCCGTTGTTTGCTGAACTTGTGCCGGCAGAGCTTCCGTTCACTGTCACTTTACCCTCATTCATAGAAGCGTTAGCCGCGTAGTTAAAGCCGAACGAAACGCTTTTTCCCTTTTCTATTGTACCGTTGTAGCTCTCATTCTTAACCGTCATTTTATTACCTGAAATACTGAATATTCCGTTCCAGCTTGAAGAAAGCGTCATGCCGTCAGGCACTGTTATTTCCGCTGTCCAGCTGTTTACCGTATCGCCGCTATTTGTTATCACGATCTCATAACCGCCGCATTTCTTGCCGCCCTCTTCCCAATCGCTTGACTTGTTCCACTGAACGGTGAAATTGCTCTGTGAAACAGCAGGCTTGCTCTCAGTATCATTCTTTTTGGTCGTTGAAGACGCAGAAGTAACCGCCTTTGTCGTATCGGCAGGCTTTTCTGTATCGGCAGGCTTCTCTGTACCTGCCGGCTTTTCCGTATCGTCAGGCTTTTTTGTGACGGTGGGTTCTGATGTATCATCTGCTTTTGACGAAGCTTCCGTTTCGGAGGCGTTATCGGAAGTATCGGAAGATGTATCACTGTCATCTGACGAATTTTCGTCTGTCGAATCCCCGGATGTATTATCGGAGGTGCCCTCTGAATTATCATCAACATCACTGCTTGTTTCATCGGTATCGGACACGCTGCTTTCCGTTATTGAATCAACGCCGATCGATGATAAAACACTTTCATCGAGTGTTGCACAGCCCGCCAATACAATCGCCGCCGTAAGTACCGCAATGGTACGCATTATTATAGATTTCTTCATATTTCCTCTTTCGGCTTGTGATATTAAAACAGCCCTCACGAATGAGGGCTGTCATTATTAGCTAATCTCCGTTAAAGATTACTTTCTCTTCTTAGCAACTACTACTGCGCCTGCTGCGAGAACTGCAACACCTGCAACTACTGCAATACCTTCAACGCCTGTATTTGTGCTGGGCTTTGTAGAATCGCCTGTTGTAGGAGCATCTGTAGCGGGAGCATCTGTAGCGGGAGCTTCTGTTGCAGGAGCATCTGTAGCGGGGGCTTCTGTTGCAGGAGCATCTGTAGCGGGAGCTTCTGTGTCAGAAACGGGTGCCTTATCATAGCCTGTTACATCAAATGTAACTTCAATATCACTTGCAAAGTTGCCTGCCTTGTCATCAAGGATCTCAGCGTCAGTTGACCATGTGTTGATGATCGGAACGCCTGCTAAGCCTGCTACGACTGCATCCTTGTTATCAGCACAGTTTGCATCGGGCTTTGATGTATCTAAGTCAGCGATGTCGTTATCTTCAACATAGTCGTATGAAACGGGAGCAGTAAGCATTTCCGTACCTGAGAACTTGATGCTTGTAAGTGTGATAACAAGATCAGGGTGATCTTCAACAACGATGTTTGTATAAAGCTTAAGAACATTGAAGCCTGTAGCTATATTGTCGCCACGATCCTTGCCCTCAATGCCTGTCAGCTTTGCTGTATATGTACCGTCCTTGTCGATTGTTACATCTTCAAATGAACCGGGACGTGCAAAGTACTCATCGCCTACAGCCTCGCCGCTGCCTTCTTCAGCGTCTGTGTCGCAAACATAGATCTTGCTCTGCTCAAGGTTGTTTCTGAACAGCCAGTTAGCTGTCTGGAAACCAAGACCTGCCTTTTCAGCACCTGCTGCTACTACTAATGTAGATGCTACTGCAGCTGCTACCGCACTTGCGGATAATACCTTTAATAACTTCATTTTAATTACCTCCAAACAAATTGTATATGTTTCGTTCTTATGAGCGCTGACTAAAACGTCTACAGCTTTCTCAATTAAACTAATTATAACCTCTGCCAGTCAAAAAATCAATCTGCATTTTTCACACATTTACCACACAACTTTTAGTTAATTTGTACAATTAGGTTATTAAGTTAAACCGTAAGCCACTCTCAATTGTCACCCATTTGTGCAGTTTAGTTGACACTGACGGCAGGCGGTGGTATCCTGTTATAGTCAATTCGACACAAGGAAAGGAAACAAAAAATATGAACAGACAGAAAATCACAACCATCGTACTATGCGCGCTCTTTGCGGCGATCACGGCTATACTTTCGCAGATAGCGATACCGATGCCCTCCGGCGTACCGGTTACACTACAGACATTTGCGGTAGCTCTCTGCGGCTTTTATCTCTGCACGGCAAGAGCAACCGTTTCAACGCTCGTATACGTTCTGCTCGGTGCGGTAGGCGTTCCGGTATTCAGCGGCTTCAAAGGCGGAATCGCATCAATAGTCGGTCCTACAGGCGGATTTATTATCGGCTTTATCGCTATGGCGGCTATCAGCGGAATTGCATTCAGAAATATGCCCGAAAAGTTCCGTGTACCGCTGAGAATAGCAATGGGCATCCTTGGTGTTGCCGCTTGCCATATCTGCGGATTTGTACAGTATGCGCTTGTAGCGGGCAAGGACTTATTATCGAGCTTCCTGCTCGTATCCGCTCCCTATCTTATAAAGGATATAGTCAGCGTAGTACTCGCATACTTTGCCGCTCTCGCAATCTCAAAGGCTTTGAAAAGAACAGGCTTTGCACCCAGCGAACAGGCGTAATTATTTATAATTTCAGAAATATTAAAGGCAGTGCCGGGCGGTACTGTCTTTTTGTTTTTGTAATAACAACATACAGAAAACACTAATTTACCTCTTTCTCAAAAATTGAAATGCTGTCACTTAACTCATTCAAGCAATTAGTAGTACGGCAGTTCTGTTACAGGTCGTGGTTGCTCAATCCAATATAAAGCTCAATAGCATAATAATAAGAGTAATGGTTTAGCCAAGCACCATATCTTGCCTCCCCTCGAAAAAGGGGAGGTGGATTGACGGCAAGGCGCAAAGTTTAATTCAGCAGTATTTTTTTACGATATATCTGACTTTTTGAAATCGCCAAGCTAATCTGCCGTCAAGACGGTGGGGATTGAAATTGATAGGAGCACTATCCTTAAAACTTCTAAGCACACACAATCCCCTCCGTCACGGCTCGAAATTGTTTCATTAATTATAAAGGTCGTATTATCTGAATACTGTACCGCAATTCCAAAACTTACGTCAGCCGTGCCACCTCCCCTTTTTCGAGGGGAGGCAAGAGACATGGTGCAAGACGAAAGCTTGTGACAGTTTATAACAATTGTAAAAATGACAAGGTTCAGCGTAAAGTTGAATTACGAATAATATGAAAGGTGTTTAAAACACGAAACGGCAGATACGCTTTCGCATATCTGCCGTAATTCGTTTATAAAATTTACGCTACCGTTTATTCCCGCCGTTTAGCCAAGTTAAGCATAACAATATTGTTGCAAAAGGCGGAATTTGAAGCGGCGGCACGCCGCCCGCCCGCCTTTGACTTTTCTCTCATTAAGTGCTATACTCTCTTACAGATATAAAGACAAAACACGGAGATACTTTAAATGGATAATAAATACGAAGAGCGGCTCGGCACAGCGCCGATGCTGCCGCTGATACTGAAAATGGCTCTGCCCGGCTTTGCGGCACAGCTTATAAATCTGCTCTACAGCATAGTTGACAGGATCTTCATCGGTCACATTGACCTTATCGGAACGGACGCACTCGCAGGTATCGGCGTTACAAGCTCGATAATCATTCTGATATCGGCATTTTCACAGATAGTCGGCGGTGGCGGCGCTCCGCTTGCTTCAATAGCGCTCGGCAAGGGCGACCGCGAAAGAGCGCACAGGATACTCGGCAACGGCTTTTCGCTCCTTATACTGTTCGCAGTCGTAACATCGGGCATAACCTATATCTTTATGGATCCTCTGCTCCGCCTTATCGGCGCAAGTGATACCACGATCGGCTATGCCACGGACTACCTCTCGGTATATCTCACAGGCACACTGTTTGTAATGTTCGCCACAGGACTTAATTCTTTTATCAACGCACAGGGCAGACCGGGCATATCTATGATAGCCGTGATAATCGGTGCAGTGCTCAACATCGGACTTGACCCATTGTTCATCTATGCGTTCGGTATGGGTGTCACAGGCGCGGCTCTTGCAACCGTGATATCGCAGGCGGTAAGCGCAATTGTGATAGTCGGCTTTCTTGTATCCGGCAAAGCGACTTTGAAAATAAAGCCGAAATATCTTAAGCCCGATATAAAGATAATCGGCTCGCTGTTCGCTCTTGGCATCGCCCCGTTTATAATGGCAAGTACGGAAAGTCTTGTCGGCTTCGTGCTCAACGGCTCGCTGAGCAAATACGGCGATATATACGTCAGCACCCTTACGGTAATGCAGAGTGCAATGCAGTTTGCCGCCGTACCTCTGAGCGGCTTTGCGCAGGGCTTTGTTCCGATAGTCAGCTACAATTACGGCAAGGGCAACACAGACCGTGTCCGCCTCTGCTTTAAATATTCCGTGATAATTATGTTCTCATTCTTCGCCCTGACTAACCTGTTTATGATCACCTTCCCCGAATTTGTCGCAGGAATGTTCACAGACGATACCGCACTTATAAAAACAGTCGGCAGAATGATGCCGCTGTTCCTTACAGGTATGACGATATTCGGACTTCAGCGTACCTGCCAGAGTATGTTTGTTGCTCTCGGTCAGGCTAAAATTTCACTGTTCATAGCCCTTCTGCGTAAAGTTATACTGCTTATCCCTCTTGCCCTTCTCCTCCCGACTTTCTTCGGTGTGGAGGGCGTATACATTGCCGAGTCGGTAGCCGATGCGACCTCGGCGATCTGCTGTACAACCATTTTCGCTGTTACATTCCCGAAGATACTTAAAAAGCGTGAGCAGACGTAAATAAGAAAACGGCGGTCACAGGACTTTTCCCGTGACCGCTTTTGCTTTACATTCGTTTAAGTACTTCAACTTCTTTATCAAACTCACCGTCGACCCACGAATAAAGGTTCTTATCCTCATATTCGCGATACACCTTTTCAACTATCATACCGAGCCGTTGCCACACCTTATATATCTGTATGCGGATAAGCTCATCTTTGTCGAACTCGGTCTTGCCGTACCCTCTCAGAAAATCCGCATTGATTTCCCCGAAGTCGTGAAAATCATGGCTCATAAGCGGATCTCCGTAAAGTATCGCCGCAAAGTCGATTATTCCCGAAAACTCACCGTCTTTCACCATAACGTTTCCGTTCCATGTGTCGGTATGTATAAGGCACGGCTTATCCGCCGTATCAAGCTGTGCGCGGAATTTACCGATAAGCTTCATCAGCTCATCATGTGATATGCTTTTCAGCGCTCCGCCTTTTTGCTCTAAATCGGCAAGCAGCTTTTCAAAAAGCAATATCACAAAATCGGAATTTCTATTGCAAAAACTCTCGGCAATACCCGGTATTCCGAAACACCGGGCAGGCATATCCGTTATCTGCCTTGTAAGTCTGCCGACCTCATATTTTATATTGCCGTACTGCTCTGCGGTCAATCCCTCTGTATCATTCAGCGGTTTGCCGTCTATAAAACTCATGAAGAAATACGGTACATCGCAGATTTCCCCGCTTTCATCATAGAAAAGCAGTTCGGGCATAGCTATGTCTGTTTTTCCGCCTATCAATTTCAGCATCTCCGCTTCGGTCGCAATATATGCCGTTTCGTGCCACATCACTTTAACGTTGCTCTTTGTCCCGACCTTAAGCACGACCTTATTCTTGCCGCTGTCTATAAGATAAACACTGCTGCAAAATCCTCCCGACAAAGCACTGATTTTGATTTCACCGCTGTCGGAAAACGCCCTTCGGTACATCTTCTCAATTTCACTGTTGCCGAGCCTGTATTTTGTTACTGCGTTCATTTTATCCACCACTCAGGTGTCAGCTCTCCGAGCGTTATCACCTTATCGTTTTCATAGTCGAGCATTATCTCAATATTTTTATATTCGCCTGCCATAAGCTGTACCATAAGCTCCCTGCACGCTCCGCACGGCGCACCCGTCTTTCCGTCCGGCATTATCGCAAGCACCCTGCTGATTTTGTCGTCACCGTTTGTTATCATATTGAATATGGCGTTTCTCTCCGCACATATTCCGAGAGTGGAACAAGTGTCTATGCACACTCCGGTATAGATTTTGCCCGAAGCCGACAGCACAGCGGCGGCTACTCCTCCTGCGGAAATATATCCGTTTATATCTCTGCTGTTCTGCACCGATTTAGCCCTTGCGTACATTTCATTCCATATCTTGTCCATTTTTTATCTCCGTGTTGATTAAAGTAAATCTGCGATTTTTTTCAAGTATAGCATTAACATCTTTTTTAGTCAAGCAACCGTAAATTGTATTTTTAACACCGCCTGCACATTTTCCGTGCAGGCGGTGTTTTTATGTTTATTTATTGAATATCAGAATTTTTTGTTTTTCTATATCAAATACAGCCATACTCTCCTCGCTTGTATCCTCATTTGTGAGTATGAGCCACTTTTCACTTGCATTATGAATACCCGAATATCCGTCCGCCGTCTTTTCTCCTTTTGCTTCAATATCACTCGTTTTATAGAGCGAATTTTCGCTTATATAATAAAAACTGCCATCCGCATATGTAACATCATCTATGTATTCGGGCACGTTTTTAACATATTCCCCGAGCTTTATAACGACCTGTCCGTCTGTACTGCTGTAGCCTATGATAATATCATCACTGCACACCTGACAGGAAGAAGCCGCAAGTGGCGATGTATCACTTATTGTCTTATCAACGGACAGATCACTTTCACTTATACGGACTATCCCATCGTCCCCCTGAACGTATATGTAATTATCATAAATACCCACATAGTCGCTGTAGCTTTTATCGTATACTGTCTGCCTTATCCCGGTCAGCGGATCAAGTCTTATCGGTCGGCGTTCATGATCATAGCCGTAGATATATCCCTTATGAGCGTAGAAATTGCTGAAATCATCAAACGCCGCATAAGTGTCTTCGTTTATAAGCGGCTCGCCGTTTTTAATATCCGTGTTATTTTCATTATACTGCTTTATTCTGACAGTATGCTTTACCTCGCCCGCAAAATTCAGATAGTACACAGTCGAATATGATATATCGCCGTCATAGCAGTCACGGTTTTTCGCTCCCTCCTGCGACATCATTATAAATCCTGCGGGGATAACGCCATAGCTTGTCGCAGGCACACCGCTGTTGTAAATGTTAAGTGCTGTATCGGTTACCTGCTCATAATCGATCACTTTCGTTACCGTGAGTGCTTTTGTGTCATACTCCCATATGCCCGGGTGTTCCGAATAATCCGGGGTATAAAAGCAATCCCCCTGCGTTTTTACGAAAAACGGATTTGTGTTTCCCGTGGTTTCATAAAACGTGCAGTCAAAGCTGTCCGCACAGCCCGACATACAAAGTGCGGTAACTATTGCCGCCGCAATTACTGCTGTTATTCTTCGTCCTTTCATAATACCTCCACATTACCTGATTTTATCCGAGCTTACCGCAGTGAAAGCCGTAAGTGATACCGTCAGTACAGCCGCTACCGCCATATAGAGCCAAAGCGAATCATATCCTCCGAGCCACACCGCATTCAATATATGCGTATCTATATCGGCAAAGCCGAGCGGCAGAAAACAGCTTACAGACGGTATGGTAGCCGTCAGCACCGCAGACAGCATAAGTATCCCGAGCGAAATTGTGAAATAGCGGTATGTGTCCCTTGCCGCTTTTGCGATGATGAAAAATATGCAGAACATATTTACCGCCGTCATAATTCTGAACGCAAGTGAACATACAAGATAATTCCCGAGTGAAAGCTCTGTAAAGCAGGTCGCGAATTTTTTAATCCCCTGTATCATCAGTGAAAACAGATCCCCCGACATCATAACATCGGATATCACCACATCTGCGGCAAACGAAATAACCGTAATCACTACCGTCAGCACAAACCAGGACCAAAACCTCAGCCTTGCCGTTTTACTTCCGTTCGCCGTTATCAATTCACATCTGTCCGTGCCAAGCTCAAAGCTGCGCAAAAATCCGAGTGCCGCTATAAGCAGTGCCGTTACAGCCGTAAGATCAAACCCCGTGATATTATAATAGCTGTCCCACACCTCGTTTATCACAAGAGATGGCGTATCAAGCCTTTTATACGCATCAAGATTATCATAATAGCGTTCTGAGGGTACATCGTGCGTTATGCCTGTGCCGTATTTTGCATTATCTATATATTCCTGAGCCTTCTGCAAGGTATACAGGTTTCCGTCAAGTATAAAGCCGATATTCTTCTCCTTATCAAGCTTCGTCTGAAGAGCGACAGGGTCGCTGTTTTCAAGGATAGCCTTCTGACTTTCCTCGACAGCTATCTCATCAAGCCTTGCTTCAGCCGCATTATGTTCCATACCCGCCACTGTCTGTGCTCTCGCGCAAGCGTCCTGATAAAGCCTTGCGTTTCCGCTGTCATTTTTCAAAAACGGTTTGACCATAATTATCACAAGCAGCATCGCTGATACTGCTATAAGCTTGCCGCCCGCATCAAACCGCAAAAACGCTTTAAACATCACACTCCGCCTTTCCGAAAGTTACAGATGTACCTGCTGATGTACGCACTCTGCACAGAATGCGCCCCGTTATAATAACGATGGCAGTAACAGCTGAAAACGCCGCAACTAAACAAGCTGTGCACAGCACTATATCAGGCACTGCGATATTAAATATCACCGTCAGATCCGCTCCGTCAAAGCAGTCTGCAAAATTTCCCGTAACAAACCGACCGAGCGCTCCTACCGCCGTATCTCCCGCAGTCACATATGCCGTATAGATCGGAACAGCCGATACGATACCGCACACCGCCGAAGATATGACATCAAGCGGACAAAGTGCGGAAATAAGCGCAAACAGTGAAAATGCAAGCAGATAATAGAAATATCTTGCCGCCGCCATAACAATCAGATACTGCCATACGTTAAGCGGGAACACAGAATACGCCGCACTCTTAAGCACCTGGCACGGCATAAACAGCACATCGGCAGTGCCCGCCCCCGATAATATGAACAGAAGATACAAAACGCAGTACAAAATATACGCCGCGGTCATAATAACAAGGTGGGATAAATACTGCACGGCAAAGAACTTTCCCGCCCCGCATTTTGTCGTTTTAATGAAATCAAGATATCCCGACTGTCTGTAGCCTGAATACATACGACAGCACAGCACCGCCACGAAAAATATGAACAGCACGTCCTTTGCAAAGCTCTCCGAAAATATATCCGCACTGACAAGCGGTGCTATACTGTCGGGCTTTTCAGGAATTTCAGAGATATAGGAAAGTATTTTTTCACTTTTGATCTTGTCGGCATTGCTTGTGCCGGTTCTTGCAAGCATTCGCTCGTTTATCGTCCTTTTTTCGTTCAGCCGCTCCTCATATCTCAGCATAGGAGCATAATAATCGTACATATCCGACATCATTTCATAGTCGTTTATAACCGTATCGGCAAATCTTCCCGGCATTGAATACTGCCGATACCGCCATATATTCTCTGCGTCACTGAAAGCATAATCTCCCGCAAGCAGAGCCATCAGCTTATCCTCCGACAGATCATCTGTATCTATCCCCTCAAGGTTATCTATAGAAAAAAACTTATTGCGTGCGCTTTCATAATCGGCAGGATATTGTGTCAAAAATTCATCGGCGGTCATTTTGCTTACATATTTCTGTTCATATACATTCCACTTAAGCGCCTCAGCCGACGAGGTGTACAGATATATAAACGCTATGCTTACAACCATTATAAAGGCGAATGCGGCTGACGGCAATCGTTCACGGAGCATCGTTTTAAGCATAAGCTCCGCCCTTTCCGATAACCTCCAGATAATAGCGTGACATATCCTCAATACCCTCGTTTTTCCGACTTACTATCACCTTTCCGTTATCGATTATGTGCACCGTATCCGAAATATCCTCGATATCGGAAACTATATGCGTAGAAACTATCACTACGGCATTTTCTCCGAGCGACTTTATTGTTTTTTTCAGCTCCTCACGCTCCGCAATATCAAGTCCCGCGCTTGGCTCGTCAAGAATTATCACCTGCGGCTCGTTCATTATTGTCTGTGCTATAAAAACACGCTGTCTGAGTCCGCCGGATAATTCCTTCAGCTTTTTAGCTTTACAGTCAAGCACATTCAGCCTTTTGAGGGAATTGTCGATAACCGCCTGTCTGTCCTTGCCGCTCATTCCTTTCAGCGCCGCGTTATAAAGCATATAGTCGTTCACCGTCACAGACGGGAAATAGGGCTGATGCTGAAACAGCACAGACATCACCCTGCGGTACTCCGCACCGAGCGAACAGATCTCCCTGCCGTCATAATACACCGCGCCGCTTGTCGGTGAGAGCGCAGTGCTTATTATATTCATCATTGTGGATTTTCCGCTTCCGTTAGCGCCGAGCAGTGCGTTTACCCCGACCGTAAAATCAAGCGTGACCGCGTCCAGTGCTTTCTTGCCTTTATAGCTTTTAGTCAGATTTTCTATATGTAACAGTGGCATTTTCTTTCCTTTCATCAAACGTCCGTAAAGCGGGTGTTCCCTGCAAGACCGATAACGGTCTGCTTATCCTTACTGCACGAATAGATCATAATGCAATCGTCATATACGATACAACAGCAATGCCGACCGTCACCAGTCGCATAGTAAAACCCGCTGTGTCCGTTTATTGTTATGTCAGTCGGCAGCACCGACGCGCTTTCCGTGTTTATGCATATGTCACCCTTGAATACACTCGCGACCCACTGCGATATTATAACATCGCCGCCGTTTTTGTCGGTATAATAAACGCTGTAATTGGTATCGGTATCGCACAAGATCTGCTCGCTGTATCCGTAAAGTGCATTTCCTATTGTGTAGCGGCTCGTCAGTGTTTCGGGATACCCGCTTATATCGCCGAAATAATATACCTGCGACTGCTCTTTATGCGGCGTTAAATTAAACCCGCCCGCGCTTATATAATCGGTAAAGCCGACAATATACGAAATAGCGATCACGGTCATAATAAAAGCGTACTTCATCGCCCTGCGCTGATACACCGTATGTATATCAGCCGATCTGCGCACCTGCGCGTATTTTCTGATAATTCTTTTTCTGCGTCTGAGGTAATGTTTTGAAAAGCTGTGCTCCGCCTCTTTACCCGCAGCAGCCTCGGCAAACTCACTGAGGATATAATCTCTTATCCTGCTATCTGTACAGTTCATATCTTCACCCCTTTATAAGCTCTTCGATCGCGATTATAGCCTTATCCTGCCTGTAGCGTACCGTGCCGAAAGTGACACCAAGCAGCTCCGCGGTTTCCTTAATCGTATATCCCGCGACATATCTCAGCAGTATGACCTCCTTGAGCTCATATGGCAGGCTGTCGAGTATCGCCTTAAGCTCGCTGTTGCTGAGCTCCGAGGTATCGGGCAGCTGAGAGCCTATGGTGTTTTCGTTCAGCTCGACATTCCCGCTCTCGTGCTTTTTCTTATGCCTGTAGCGGTCAATAGCAATATTGCGTGTTATCACGCCGAGAAGTGTCTTTGTCTGAACATCGGCGGAAAAATCATACTCGCCGAGATTTTTTATGATGCGCAGAAACGCCTCGTGCACCGTATCCTCTGCGTCCTGTTCGTTATGAAGCACCGAAAACGCAACGGCATACATATACCGCTCATAGCCGTTATATAGCCTTTCTATGAGCGATTTATCCTCCGCCGTTTCGGCAAGCGATATGTAAAAACTAAGCGTTGTAACCATTCCTTTAAGCTTGATAAAATCATTGTAATATAAAAGGTGATCGGCTGTCAATCAAATAAATTTTTCTCTTGTCTTATGTAACGAAGCTGAAAGCCGATTTTGCGGTTTGGTTTTCATTTTCCGCCTTTTGCACAAAAACAGCAGTCGGAAATTGTCAGTTATAACGAAAAAACGCACAGATGATAATGCTGTGCGTTTTGAATTGGTTTATTTCAGGAACTCGGCAAGTATGCGACCGAGCACGAGGTAATGCCGCTGTAATTGTTTTCAGGCTGTGCGAAATTGTCACACCGATCGAGCGAAAGATACCGATCTGTCTGCTGTTTGAATTGATACTGAATGTGATGAAGGAAAATAACACAAGCACGGTTATTGAAAGCGCTATAAAAAGCAATATCCAAGTACAGGCATAAGAGAAATTCCATATCTCTGACGGATAACATTTTAGTCCTCTCTGATTATTCTTTCAATTAAGATAAATACGCTTTCTCCAAGTAACTCCGGATTGTTGTTTTCATAATATTCCAAAGAGGTTTCATCCCACAAGCCGTCTGTTTGTACAACTATTCCGCCGGAATGGCGTAAAGCAAAGCCGATGTCTCCTTCAACAATATGCTTTGTTGCAAAGCCGTTTGCTATGAAGGTATCCATATGCTTGCGCCCGGTATAAAATAAGGCATAGTCACCTTCAAGAACATATTTTTTCAAAACGGCAATATCATCATCGGTAAGATCTGTTTTATCATACAGGTCATTGAATACAATAAGCTTGTATTTCTTGTCTGATTTCAGGTTTTCCTCCGATAATTTGTCGATCTGCTTGAACTTAACATTCTTTCGGAATTTGCAGTCCTCTCCGTAAACAAAAATGTCAGTGGGATAGGTAGTCAGCGTGGACTGAATTGCCCGGTCATAAGAATCAAAGCTATTGTTATCATTCTTCATTACTGCCCGGAAATTACCGTTAGAATCAAAACCTATTTCTACATTTCCCACAAGTGCAAGTGTTGCTGTAATCAAAGCAATTGTTACGATTATATATCCAACAATCACGAGTAATATTTTTATAACTTTCTGCATCATTTCTGCTCCTTTTTTAAAACTTAATGGTGTAAAGACGGTTTACTTATACGGTGACGTTTTGCCGGCACAGCCACAGCACACACGTCCGATATAAGCGATACAATAAATTTTCTTAAATTTTCATATATAGCCTGACTTTCTGAAAACAATATTGCTCTACAATAAATGATAAACTATTTTTTAAATAATTTCAAGCGTTTTTCAAAAAATTATATAATTTCTGTTATTTCCACAATCAGTAAGCTGAATTTTCCGGGTGGATTTTATGAATGATATACAGAAAATAGCAAACAATAAATCAACTTCCATTTACCTAACGCATTCTCCACCGGTTTCCTGCACCTCCCGAAATAATCAAAAGCTACAGCCCGGCTCAACAGCCGTAATGTAGCTTTACTCTTATCCCGCCTTTCCGAAAACCAACCCGACCTCAAACTCTCCATTAGTTATCCTCGCAAATATCTCTCCGTTCATCTTGCTCATTATCTGCCTTGCTATATAAAGCCCAAGTCCGCTTCCCTTTTCATTGACAGCGTTTTTCCCTCTCTGAAAGCTCTCGAAAATATGCGGCAGCTCATCGCTGTCAAGCGTACAACCGCTGTTTGCGACCGTTACAAGAATACAGCCGTCCTCCGTGCCGACATCTACCGCTATTTTCTTTCCGTCGCCGTATTTTATTGCATTTTCAATGACATTCTGTATCGCCTCAACGCTCCTGTCAATGTCGCCGTAAATCAGACAGTCGGAATAGTCCGAAACCGTAAATTCCGTCCCGATAAGCGACAATTTCTCCCCATAGTACTCCCTTATCCGCGTTATAAGCTCAGACAGATAAAACTCTCCGCACTTCACTTCTATGCTGAGAAAATCCTCTCTTGACGCAAGCGTTATGCGGGACAGATAACCCTCTGTTTCATCGGCTTTGGCATAAATATTTTCCGCTATCTCGGTCTGCTTTGCCTTATCGGTATAAAGCCCCTTTGACAGAGCCTTTGAATACAGCTTTATCGCCGAAAGCGGCGTCCTGATATCGTGTGAAAGGGATAGCAATAAGGTTTTCTTGTTTTTCTGAAGCTCAAGCTCGCGCTCCTTTTGCTGTTCAATGCTTTCTCTGAGCATATCAACGCCCCATACAAACCGCCCGAAATATCTGCTTTTGCTCTCCTTTACGGGCATTGTCAGATTTCCTTTCGACAGCTCATACGGCACATCGGACAATCGTTCAAACGGCAGTATGATCTTGTTTTTTATATAAAACAGCACAGCGACAGTCAGCACCGCCATAACGCCGAGAGAAGCATTCACAATTATTATCTCTGATGTTCTGTCGGACTTGCTCTGCGCGTTATATTCAATGCGGTAAAGCTCGCCGTTTATTTCCTTTATGATATAGTCGCTGTCCGTATCGAAAATATCGGTGTTTTTGATATCTCCGCCGTATTTTTTAACAGCGGTGACATATCGGCAATTTTCCGATATCGATGAATTGTATCCGTTATTCCTGATATCTTCCGCGACCCTGCCGATCTCAACACGGTACTCTCTGTCGTTACTGCCATTATTACCGGCAATAAGCAGGATATTCGCCGCCGTAATTATAAGCACTGTTACAGCGATTACGGCGATAATGACTTTATTATACGCTTTCATATCTGTAGCCCGTTCCCCATATCGTCTTTATTCTCTCAGGCTTCGCAGGATCATCCTCTATCTTCTCCCTGAGCCGTTTTATATGTACAGTGAGCGTCTGCTGTTCAGAAAAGCTGTCGCTTCCCCATACGGATTTGAAGATATATTCCTTGCTGAGCGTCCGTCCCTTGTTTTCAACAAGCAATAGAAGTAAGTCAAACTCCTTTGCGGATAGTTCGACCGCCGTACCGCCTTTTGTCGCCGTCCTTGCAGACAGGTTTATAACTATATCGCCGTCAGTTACGGTATCAAGCGAATATCTCCGCTTGAAAATTCCGCTTATCTTTGCAAGCAGAATATCAATGTCATACGGCTTTTCTATATAATCGTCAGCTCCGAGCATAAGTCCGTTCAGCTTATCCTCCTTTTCCGTTTTTGCGCTGACTATAAGTATCGGCGTGTTGCTTTCCTTTCTTATCCTCTCGAGCACCGAAAAGCCGTCCGCTCCCGGCAGCATTATATCAAGCACAATAAGCCTTGCCCCGTACCTTTCGTACAGCGACAAGGCTTTTTCACCGCTTTCGGCTACAGATACCGTGTAATTTTCCGCGCAGAGAAAATCACACAGTATATCCGCAAGCTCCTTATTATCCTCGACTATCAGTATATCCAGAATATCCGACATATATATTTCCTTTCGGCTCATCCGCTTACAATATCACCAACCAAGCTCCAACAGCCAGTTGTTGAGTGCTCTCTCCCGCTCTCTCGCAGGCATATCACTTTTTCGCTTATCAAAATTATACTCGCCTTTTATGTTTCCGTCAACTATGTAAAGCACTCTTGTGCACACAGCGGCAACCTTTACATCATGAGTTACAAGCATTATCGTTGTACCGTCATCGTTAAGCTCGCCGAGCTTCTGCATTACCTCGTCAGATGACGTGCGGTTGAGTGCGCCTGTCGGCTCATCGGCAAATATCATCTTAGGACTGTTTATCATACTTCTGCATATACACGCCCGCTGCAGCTGTCCGCCCGACACCTCGTTTATATCGTTGTCGGCTGTTTCTATAATGCCGAGCTTTCGCATAAGCTCCTGCCCGCGCTTCTGTATTTCCTTACGGCTCTCATTTATTTTATGCGACTGCACCGCAGGTAAGATAATGTTGTCAAGCACGGTGAGATTTTTCAGCATATACATCTGCTGAAATATAAATCCCATTTCATTAAGCCTTAAATCTGCAAGCTCCTTTTGTGCCATATCCGCAATGTTTCTTCCGCAGAACTTCACCTCTCCCGCTGTAGCGCCGTCCATTCCCGACACGGTGTATAATAAAGTCGACTTGCCCGAGCCCGACGGTCCCATAACAGCCACCATCTCGCCCTCGGCAACAGAAAAGCTTACGTTTTTCAGCACGTTGTTCTGACGCTTGTTTACTACATAAGTCTTGCATAGATCCTTGACTTCAAGAATATTCATATACTTTCCTCCTTATTCGATGTTTGCCGTATCCGACGCTTTTATCTTGACTGTATAAAGCGATGTGATAAATGCACTTATAACTGTCGTTGCAAAGATGAGCGCAGGCAGAGCAAAATACATTTCAGAAATATCAAGCACATATTCCACGCCGATCTGCATACCCATCATTTTAAATACGGGATCAATAAAGATATGCAGGAACGGAACAGCAAATACCCCGGCGACGATCACCGCAATTACTGCCACTGTTGCGAACCTCAGGGTGTGATAAGCATATATACTGCCGTTCCTCATTCCTATCGCTTTCATAAGAGCGATCTCGCCCTGCTCCTTTGCAATAAACGACCTTTCCATAAGCACGGTTATAAGAGCGGTCAGAATGATCGAAAGTATCGCCACCATCTGCTTTATCGTATCGAGCGTTTCTGTCACACCGGCGTTTTCGGCTACAAATTCTCCGCACGTTATTATTCTGTCTATGTCCGGGTACAGCTGAGATATCTTTTCAATTCTCCTTTGTACCTCATCGTCACCCGGGTTATCCGTGAATTTAATCTGCGTTTCGGTCTTGCCTTTCGCATAAACATAGTTTATATCTTCATCGGTGTACAGTCTTACAGCCTCACCCTGGTTAAACATTGTCTGATATAACGCCGTGATAATGTATTCCTTGCTTCCCTCCATAGTTCTTATTGTAACGTTATCGCCTATACCGACTCCGAGCTTATCCGCCGTTATCTGCGTTATCGCGATCTCGCCGTTTCTCTGAGGTGCAGTTCCGGATAAATATGAATACTCATCTGTTCTTATATTGACACCTTGATACATATGTACCTTTCGCTCGTTCTCGCCGTGTATTACCGCAAAATTGAATTGAAAATCACAAAAGCAGCTTGCCGGCATATCGTTTTCGCTCAATGTTTTCTCCATATCGGTAAGATATTCCTCCGCTTTTTCACGGCCGCCGTCAGACATAAATTCGAGCGAAGGATCACCGAATAACACGACATCACAATCCGCCATACCGAATGTTGTTATAAGACTTTTGCTTTTCAGTGTAGATACCGTACCCGACAGCATCAGCATAACCAGAAGACATAACACAAACGTAAGCGTTACTATGCCGTATCTCTTGGGACTGCTTACAATATCGTTCACCGCCATAAACGGCACTGCGCCAAGCTTTGATCTGCTAAGACCGATAAGGCTCTTTTTTCTGAATCTCTCACCTGTCTGTCCGTTTCTTATTGCGTCGATCGGCGACAGACGCTTGACTTTTCCCGTACAGCCGTAGCAGAACAGCATTATGACCGCCACGACAAGCACAGCGCATAAGACATTTATAATTATTACATTCCGTCCGCTTATAATGATAGTTTTAGACCAGACATTTTTCAGCATTTCGCCGAATGGAAAGCTGAATATAAGCCCGATAGCCGCGCCTATCACCGACACCGCCGTATACTTTACAAGGTACAGCCCCCTGATTTTTATATTGCTTATTCCGATAGCCTTCATAACCCCGATTTCACGATATTCCTCATTTATAGTAAAGGTTATCGTAAATCTCAGCACAACAAATGCTATCGTTATCAGAATCAAGCTCACTACAAGAAGCAGACCTGTCCCTATCATATCAAAGACATATGTAAATTTCATAAAATCTCTGTCAAAACTGATAACCGTATGATCAGACAGCGGTTTAAGCTCCTTGCTGAGCTTATCCGTATCGCCGCTTTCAATGTAGACAAACTCGCCGCCGTAATTTTCGACAACATTATCCTGTGTGTAATAAGCCTTAAAATCATCGTCATTCATTATGTACCTTGCCAGCGTCATCTGATTAGAGCCGAGTACAGCATCCTTTATGCCACCTGCATATCTCAGCTCACGGCTGACACCGTTTACGGTAACGGTAACCTTATCGCCTATATTTATTCCCGCCGACTGTGCCGAATGTCCGGTAATATATACATCGCCATGTTTTACGCTTTTGAGGATACTCCCGTCATCAAGAAAGTAATTCAGTGCCATATCGCTTTCACTCTGCAAAACGTTAGTTCCCGCCGAAAGCTTTATATCCTCCCTGTCCCACTTTATCTCGGTAGACGATAAATATATTACTTTTTCAGACCTCACGCTGTCAGCCACTGTCGCATTGCTTATAACTCCGTCAATATCGGCTATGCCCGCCTTGTTCATTGTAGCAAACATAAAATCGGGCGCGTTCGCCATTTCAAAATAGTTATCCAGTGCAGAAGTAACACTTATAATATTGTTGGCGCTTGACGAAACAAACATCGTCGCCATTATTATGAACACAAGCACTATGACATTCATCGACTTCTTGCGCCTTATGTCTCTTTTAAGTATGTCGATATACATTTCCCTGCCCCTTTACGAATTTCTGTACCTCTATGATAACATATAAATTATTAAAAAATCCTTAAATCTGATCTCAGTTATCTGAAATTTGCCCACTCATAGCTTAGGTGCATTTTTACCGTCTATTGACAAGCTTTAAAATTAAAAGTAAATTTCAGAAAATTAGATCTGGTAATTTACAAATTACGTCTTGACAAATTGGCATTTAAGTTGTATAATTGTGTTAGCGAAGGTCATCGTTCGATTACTTTCAACTACCCACAATTTGATCTATGCTATGGAGGTATTTAAATGTCAGAAGTGAAAAAATCTTGCAAAGGCAGCTCGTGTCTTGCCTACTGTGAACAACTAATCAAAGAGCTAGATCCTCACCAGGATCTGTCACGCCCAGCGATCTTTAACCGGGCAATCGAAAAAGCAAAAGCAATAACTGAACAAGAGTGGATCGAACTGTCAGTCCAACTAAAAAAATTTAAAAATAATGTCCCCAAGGATATCAACGCACCGACAGCCATACAGATGAGAGTAGACGACGCCTTGACTGATGATCTGGTCATGATCGAAAATAAAATTATAACGGCTTTGAACCTGAGAACACTGCAGACACGGTATGAAGTTGAAATCCTAGAATACCAATATCTAGAAGTGTTAAAAAAAGACGTTCTTATAGTAGGCGAGAAAAATGAACTACCAAGCGAAACAGATCTCAACGGTCCTGAAATGGTGAAGCGGCTCGTAGAGATACTATTACTAAACCGAGAATCAGATATAGAAGCAATTGAGAAGATAAAAACAATACTTCTCGAATGGAAGGAGTGAGCATATGAAGCCAATATCTCAGCTTACATTAAAAGATGTGAATAGATTACGCAGAACAACGCAGTTAGGGACAAACGGACAGATGATTTCATTGACTGAGCAGGAAGTGATAGAAACACAAAAGCATTTGCAGACACTTTATCAAGGAACAGTATATCTGGCTTTCGCTGAAAGAATCGCATATAAAAATAAATTTACGATTAAACAATGTAAATCTAAATAACAAGAAGTTTATACAACAAGAAATCCCGTGCAAAATACACGGGATTAGCATGGTACACCTTCAGGGACTCGAACCCAGGACCCACTGATTAAGAGTCAGTTGCTCTACCAACTGAGCTAAAGGTGCATATTAAATAAATCGAAAAAGCACGCTAAGCGTGCTTTTTCACTGGCAGGGGTGGTAGGAATCGAACCCACGTCAAAGGTTTTGGAGACCCCTATTCTGCCATTGAACCACACCCCTATAGGAATAAGTTTACGGCACCAATAAAATTGGTGCACCATCAGGGACTCGAACCCCGGACCGACCGGTTATGAGCCGGTTGCTCTAACCAACTGAGCTAATGGTGCATTGGTGACCTGTGGGGGAATCGAACCCCCGTCGCCGGCGTGAGAGGCCGGAGTCTTAACCGCTTGACCAACAGGCCATATAGATAAAAAGAATAGGCTGTGTGGGCCTATTCTTTTTAGGTTTGGTACACCTTCAGGGACTCGAACCCAGGACCCACTGATTAAGAGTCAGTTGCTCTACCAACTGAGCTAAAGGTGCATATATGTCGGCATCTATCTATCTTCCCGGGCAGTCACCCGCCAAGTATTTTCGACGTAAATGAGCTTAACTACTGTGTT
>CAKSTB010000007.1 GCA_934490165.1 uncultured Ruminiclostridium sp.
CCTATCTCAGCCGCTGTATGCGTATGCTCAGCCGCCGCAAAGTAATCAATATTCTTTCCCGCCGCCGTTCCCAGTGTCGGAAAATCTGTTATCTGTGACTTCGTATGCGTGTGACTCTTCGCCGCCGCACCTACATCTGCCGCCGTATGCGTATGTCCCGCCACCGCAAAATCACTCGCGTGCTTGCCGTCCAACGTATCCGCGTCACCGGATTTTATTTTTCCCCAGGCGTTCCACGTCCCGTTGCTCATTGATCTGATATATTGCGTCTTGTCCGATCTCACCGATGTAGCTATTTGCGTAAGAAAGGCTGTACTATGAACAAACACTTGAACATAGAAATTGTTACTGGCATCATTGCCGTTAGGTGCGTTTTTTGTTGGATTTGACTCATTTCCGAGCAATTCAAAAATGCCGTTTGATGTCAAGCTGTTATAATCCAACCCCAAAGCAAAATTTGCTTTTGCAGGATAAAACGCATTAGCGTGCTTGCCGTCCACCGTATCCGCATTACCGCCGCTTGCAGGAAGACTTGTCGGAAAATCGGTGATATCCGATTTAGTGTGCGTATGTTTTTCTGCCGCCGCACCGACTTCATCGACTGTATGCGTATGCTCAGCCGCCGCAAAGTAATCGATATTCTTTCCCGCCGCCGTTCCCAGTGTCGGAAAATCTGTTATCTGTGACTTCGTATGCGTGTGGCTCTTTGCCGCCGCGCCTACATCTGCCGCTGTATGTTTATGTGATGCCGCCGCAAAGTAATCAATATTCTTTCCCGCCGCCGTTCCCAGTGTCGGAAAATCTGTTATCTGTGACTTCGTATGCGTGTGGCTCTTTGCCGCCGCGCCTACATCTGCCGCTGTATGTTTATGTGATGCCGCCGCAAAATCACTCGCGTGCTTGCCGTCCAACGTATCCGCATTACCGCCGCTTGCGGGAAGTGACGCGGGCATATCGGTGATATCAGATATCGTATGCTTATGTGACACATCTGCCTTGCCGTCAAGCGCCGTCTGCATTGCTGACGATATCGGCTTATCTGCGTCTGCTGTGTTATCAACATTACCAAGCCCTATCTCCTCAGCCGTATACGCAGGCTTGTTTTCGGCTTTCGCCCAGTCCGCAATTTCATCGGATTTAACACATTCCGACAGATCGGCGGCAATTATACCGCTTTCCGATACCAGCAGATTATCCCCTATAATTACGCCGCCGAGCGTATCGGCTGTTGCCACGGGCAATGTATATCCGCTACTACCACCGCCGTCACTGCTGCTGTCAACACCACCATCCGCCGTAAGCTTCCCCGCTATATGCAAGTTTCCCATCGTGTCAAGCACCAAAGCATCCGACCTGCGCGCATCGCTTTCGTCCGAACTGGAATTCCATCCGTTACCGACAACAAACAATCCACCGCTTGTTTTGTTCCACCGCCCTATTGCAAACGTTACGTCATCTTCTGCCACTGTACCCAAACCGGAAGCATGAGAACTGACGCCGCTCGCAATTGTCTTGTATCCTTCTGCATGAGAATAACTGCCTGTTGCACGGCAATTCTCACCCTCTGCGTGCGAACTCTGACCGCCTGCTACCGTCTTATAACCCTCTGCATGAGAGTGCATATTGTAAGCAACCGTTTCTCTGCCCTCCGCATGGCTGTACGGAGCGCTCGCTGTAGTTTCTTTGCCCTCGGCATGGGCATAATACGAGCTAGCCACGTTGTTTTCATAGTCGTTGAATATCTCGCAGTTTTTATCAGCGTTTGTAAACTCGCCCACTCCGTCCGACAGCACCTGATATATCAGCTTTTTCTCTTCTTCACCGTCCGACTTTGCGGCAACATCGTCATTTATATCGGCAAGGCAGAATTTTATCCTGTCCGCAAGCAGTGAGATAAAGTTCTCGATATCATTCAGCCGCTTTTCGCTGTCAGCCGATTTGTCGGGAGCAAAGCTTATATTGATATTATCCACTTATTTCACTTCCCTTTTCGCTGTCAAGATATATTCCGTACAGCGCCGCATATGCGTCACCGCTCGCCTTGCCGCTGATTTTTATCCTTACAGTTTTACATCTGAGCGGTATGATCGGCGCTGTTGTTATTTCCTCACTTTTGCTTTCGGTACTGTTATATTCCGCCGCTTTCTTCCATGCTGTGCCGTCACCGCTGACATACAGCGAAAGCCTGAGAACCTCATTATCCTTGCGGCTGTACCGCACAGCGGCTCTGAGCTTCTTGTATATGTTGAATATCTTTCCTCTGCCTATGTCGCCGCTTACTGCTTCAAAGCTGTTTTCAGCCTGCTTTTTCGCATTGCTGTCCGTACCGACAAGTCTTATGACCGTCAGCTTTCCGCTGTTCCCTTTTGCCACCGCATACAGCCTGCCGTTGACCTCATGAGCCGAGCGCACGCCGCAGAGCTTTCTCTCATACCACGCCCCATATCTTTTGTCATAGAAGTACACCGTCCCGTCAGCCGCCGCCATAACTATATATCTTCCGTCAGCCGTCATGACCGCGGTATCTGTTATATCTCCGCCGAGCTTTGAATCTATCCTGTGTGCCGCAGAACCATTGAAGCAGAACACTCCCTCAGGCGCTTTGTAATAAAGCAGTCCGTCCGAAATGCACAGCGAACCGCCGCTGCCGCTCTGCACACCCCTCAGCTTTATCGTGCTCACCGTAAAGTTTGAAGCCTTCGTGCCGTACACAATATGTACGCAGTTTTCCTTGAAAAACAGCACGCTGTTCGCGTATACGCAAGCCCCCGTAAAGTCGCCGTCCGAGCCTACGGTAGCAGTCCATGCGTCAGTCGATATTCCGTCATAACTGCCCCATTCGACCGCACTTCCGAGCTTTGAGCAATATATCTCGTGATTGGCGGAAGAGCATCCCCACAGCCTGTTGTTATGTTCAACGACAAAATCCATTTGAGGGATCTGCTTGCTTATAACCGCATTCTTTATACAAACTATCCTGAAGCTTTCCATTCTTCTGTCCTCTGTATAAAAGTAATGTGTGTCGTTATACACAGAGGTATCAAGATTTATCGATACACACCCACTGCTTGTATAGCTTTCTTCCGATATCGATTGTATTCTTGCGGTGAGGTATTTCGTTTTACCGCCGTAGCTGTACGCTATCCTTATCTGATCGCCCTCGCTGTAATAAGAAAGCGCCGCACTGTCTTTGGCAACATCTATATACAGTAGCTTGAAGATTGACACTGTCGGGCGCGTCTGGTTCTGATTATACTCATACAGCGAGCCGTTCAGCTCATGCTTTGTCGGATATGTCACACTTATCGGACTATCCGCAGTGTTTACAAGCGCCTCGTCGGGCAATATCAGTATATACGCTCCCATACCGACAAGCTGTTTTTCGCCCGCACTGAGCTCAACAGCGGTTTTCTTCCCGTCAATATAAATGCCGTCCGCCTTTGTGTAGACTATCCCGCCGTTTTTAAACATATATCCGGTTATTCCGTCAGGAAGCTCCTTATACGAAAACGGCTCGCAGGTTCTCAGCGCAGGATACGCGGTAAGCTCCATTCCGACAAGCTCCTGCCAGTATCCGAGCGGCGTTCCGTTTGAACGGTCTATTCCGCCGAATACCTCGGCGCTTTCCGTGACGGTTTCGATTTTAGATACTTTTACCGCCATTTTCTTATCCTTTCATTTTCGTTTTCTTATTGCTCATATGCCTTGCGTTCCAGTACCTACAAAACTCATCATATAACGTTTCATAAAGTGCTTCATCATTGGCATATCTCTCATATTCCGCATGATAGAAATCGATAAGCGAACATAAAAACAGGATATAGATCTCCGAAAATGGTCTTTTCACAAAAAGCTCCGTGTTCTCATCAGTCCCGATCTTTTCCGTATCGGTAAAGCTTATCCCGTTATGCTCATGCGTAAGATAAATATCCTCGTATATGCGGCTCTCAATATCCGCAAGCCACCCGAGCTTTTCTGTTTTACCTATCTCATTCGGGCGCAGGCTGTCTACCGCCGCAAGCACTTCCTTTACCGTCATTACTTACCCTCCTGGACTATCAGCGACTGCTTCCAGCCCTCATCACGGTAGTACTCCGCCTTCTTTCTCTGCATCTCTGCCCTGTCAAGCTCGTTTTTGATAAACTGCGGCACCATAACCGTTTCGCCCCTGCGTATAAGATAATTGTTGCAGTTTACAGATACAAAGACGTCGGCGTTATACTTGTCGTTATCCTTGAAAAGTCTTACCGGTACAAGCTTTTTAAGTTCATTGTTGTTATTTTCGTTCATTTTCTTTCCCCTTTTTAAAATTCCCCTTACCCTCCCGTGTGCCGTCATCTCAGCCCCACACAAGGCTTCACCTCATCTTATCAGTTGGCGCTTGTCTTTTCGGAATATACAGGCGAACAGCTTTCTATTCTCACCATATATTCATCTGAAAGGATCTCCGCCGTGCGCACCGCCTTCCAACCTACGCTAGCTCTCTGGTTCAGCGGGTCATCGCCGTAGCCCAGCTGCTTTACGATGTGCTGAAGACCGCCGCCGGTCACATCGGTGACCGCATATGCGTGTGCACCGATAACAAGTGTTGAGAATACCGCAACCGCCTTCTTTTCATAATAGGTAGATGCTGTAACCTCTCCGCCCGCCGTTACAGTAGCCTTAGAATAGTTACTGCCCGACTTTGTGTAATAATCCTTGCCGCTTATGAAGTTAGCGTCAGCGGTCAGCTGATAGAACTGAGGACAGCTGTCGTCCGCAAATATCTTGGCTTCCGTGCTCTTAACAAATCTTACATTTCCGAGCGAACCTATCTCGCCCTTGAATATGCTCTCAGGGTCTGCATACTTGTGCACATCGACCCACTCGGGACTTCTCATCAGCTCGTAAGCCGCATAAGGGTGGATTATCGCAACATAGCTTTCACCGTCTATGCCGTCCGCGTTCATACTTTCGAGCTGAGCCGCCGCACGGAATACCGTGTCCACAGTGAGCACGCAGTCCTTGTCAAGCGCTTCTCTTGACAGCACCTCACTGCCGTCCTTGCCGGGCGCGTATATTACATTTGTACCGGCATTGACTATCTCTCTTGTTATAGTGTCAAGCGTTCTGCCCGACTGACTGCCGAGCAGCTTTGTTGACTGCACAACGTTGTTATCGATCGCCGTGAGCTCCAGCATATCCGACAGCTTTATATAGTCGCCGTACTGGTTTACATTCGCAGTCTTCGCCGTCACCGACAGCATATTTCCCGCAGGAGTAACACCCTCGACCAGAGGAGTGGTAGCCTTTGCAAGTGAGCTGTACTTTCTGAGCTCTATAGTCTTACCGCCGTTTCTCGGTATAGGATACTTGTCCGCAAAGCGGTCATGTACGAGCTTCGGCTCTGCCATATCAATAAGCGTGTTCTCGTAAAAGGTCTTCATCTCGGCTGACAGACCGGGCATAGCCGTAGTCTGCACGTCAAACAGGTTTAATCTTACATTTCTTATCTTCATATAAATTTCCTTTCCCCGGCGGCTCTCCCGCCGCCGTCTTTCTTTTTTTTATAATAAATACATTTCCCCGCGCAGTCCGAAACCGCGCATTTCTGTCCGTCTTTTCCCGCCGACCCACCCGTTTAAATCTTCATATCTCACCACCTTATTAAAATGAAGAATGAAGAATGAAAAATGAAAAATTGTGGAGGCGCTTTCAGCGCGTATTAGAAACGCTCTCCGCAACCTTTCACTATTTTCAAACTTCACCATCATCTCCGACCACGCACTATCCCCTTTTTCAATGAATAATGAATAATGAATAATTATTGTTGCGCTTTCAGCGCGTATTGAAAACGCCCCCACAACCTTTCACTATTTCAAACTTCCTACTTCACTATCACTTTGCACTATCTTTTTTAATCCACCGCAATCCCGCCATTCCCACCATCACCGCCACTCTTCACTATCCCTCGCCCCGCACTATCAAAAATCGAAATTCGCGCCATCGGCGCAACCACAATTCTTCATTTTTCATTTTTCATTTTTCATTTTTCATTATCTTCGCCGCCAACCCCGCCATTCCCACCATCACTGCCAATCTGCCCTCCCCCTCGCCCCGCACTATCAAAAATCGAAATTCGCGCCATCGGCGCAACCACAATTCTTCATTTTTCATTTTTCATTTTTCATTTTTCATTATCTTCGCCGCCAACCCCGCCATTCCCACCATCACTGCCAATCTGCCCTCCCCCTCGCCCCGCACTATCAAAAATCGAAATTCGCGCCATCGGCGCAACCACAATTCTTCATTTTTCATTCTTCATTCTTCATTCTTCATTCTTCGTTTTTCAAAGCACCACCCTTTCCCCTCTCTCCGTCCTCCTTATCAGCTCCTTCCTCTCACTTTTTGACAGCTTCTTACTGTTGTCGGGTATATCACTCACCGACAGCATACTCTCTCTCATTCTCTTGCCGTCCGCTCTCATCGCCCCGCTTTTCATAAGCTCAGACGCGGCATACTCCATAGCCGAGCGGATAATTTCGTCCTTGTGCACAATAAGGTAAGCGTCCGCAAGCCCTATCCCCTTGTAGCACAGCGAGAAAAAATCCCTGTTCTTCATCTCCTCGGCAAGGTCAAATTCAGGATACATCTCCTTTACCGCCTCACCCTCTGCGCGCCATTTGTCAAGCCTGTACCGCATATCATTCCTCTGCTCCCATTCGGACTGCCGCTCTATTACGGCACTTTCTACGCCGTCAAGGTCGTTTTCGTCCGCCCCACACAGCCTTGCCGCAAGCCTTATTATCCCCTCTGCTTTCCCCGCACGCGCCTGCTTCATTCTCAGCACCGCCTGCCTGAATTCTTCTCTGCCTTTCTCATCGGGATATTCCGCAGAAGTGTTACTGTCCGCGTTATCCTGTACAGGCTTTTCACCGTCACTTGCTTTTTCAGTGCTTTCCGTACCGATATCCGTATTTTCTGTCTGCTTTTCTTCCGCCGCATTTTCAACATTCACAGCTTCGTTTTCCATCATACTCACCCCTCTTTACCGTAGCAATCAACATACTCGGGATAGTTTTCCGCAAGCATAAAAAATCCCTTGCATATTCCGTCAACTGCCGTATTGAGCCCCTCATCGTCCGTAACATAGCTGATTATCGCCTGACCGCTTTTCAGCGTGACATCTATGATATCCGTGTCGCCGGTATCCTCGCTGTCATATACATTCTGCGCTATAGTCTGCGCAAGCGTTGTGATCGCCGCGCATACAAGCGAAGCTTCAGCCGAGCTGTCCCCCTCGTTTCTGCAATGCCCCGTGATATAGATATCCCTGCCTAGCCTTGATCTGTCTATCCTTACCCTTGTCATCTCATATTTTCTGCGTCATACCCGCACCCTCTCTTATAGTGCGTTCAACGCTCTCCTTTCCCTCAAAATCCATCATTTCAAGACACCCCAGTGCCTGCACCGCCATATCCGGGTTGAAAAATCCGAGCTGGAACAACTGCTTTGCAAGCTCATTCTGTGCCGCCTTTGAAAACGGCGATTTCTTAGCCGCCGTGCATACAATGTCAAACACAGGCTTCTTTTCTCCAAGCTCCACCCCGAACAGCTCTTCCCTGCGGCTCTTTATCTCCGAGTTGTCAAACGCCGCATAACCGCCTGTTATCCTGAAGCTTCTCGGCGTGTCATAGAACTGTCTGATAAGCTCTATGATAAGATAGCACACCTGCTGAAACGCAAAATACGTTCCCTTTATCATATCCCTTGACAGCTTGCTTCCCGCCTCCTGTAGCGCCGCTATCGCACTTGCCGCCGTAACGCCTCCCGAGGTCGACCCCTGAGAAAAGTCCCTGTTGCCGCTCGTTTCCTTAAGCTCGTCTATCTTGAAGCTCAGCGCACTCATAACCGCTCCGTCAAGCGGCTCGGTCTTTATCTCTCTGATATCGTCATTTGTCAGACTGCCCGCAACGTGCACAAACATATTCCTGCGGTCGGCAAATTCCGCCTCGTTCACCGCGCTGTTCTGCCTTATGAAGTATCTCTTTCTGCTCATCTGCACCGTATGCTCGAGCACCACCTGCGACAGCTTGTCTATGTACGTCTGTGCGTCCCGCATAACGTCTATATAGCCAAATCCGCACGGTGTTCCCTCCTGAGTAAACAGCGGATCTATAACGAACGGATATCTTCCGTGGCTGTAGAACCCGTCCTTACAGCTCTCGTCATCCTCGCTCGAATACAGCACCTTGTCCCCGCAGAACCTGCAATAGTGCAGAATTTTCTTCCCGCCGACCGTTTTCTTATAGTACCAGTCAACGACCTCCGCCTTGCCGCTGTCGTCAGTCCTGTCGTCTGTTCTGTACTTCTCGACATTCACCGTTTCCTCCGATATACCGTCTTTAAGCCCGGGATACATTTCGCACAGCTGCTCCTTGTCAACAAGCGACACATAGAACAGATTTCTGCTCTCCTGTATCTCCTTTATACCCGGTTGCCAGAACAGGTTGAGTATATCAACATTTCTTATAGCGATATCTCCCCTGCCGTTCTCAAGCGCAGGATCCCATACCACCGCCTGACACGCCGTACCGTTCTTCAGCTTGTACCACCAGCCGTCACTGTACAGCTTCTCAAAGCCGCATCGTTCAAGCACCGCCGGCAGAAGAAGCGATAACTGCCTTGCGCACTCCTCATCTCCCTGCTCTCTCGGAAGCACCGAGGGCTCGGGGATATTATCCATAGCGTCCGCGTGCTTGTTTGCGATCGAATTGAACAGCCACGCCGATGCAGGCTGAGGACGCGTATCGTCAGGCTCATACCCTATCTCCGCCCATTGCCGCATTTTCCACCACTGCTCATTTGACACTATTCTCTTGTCGAGCACCGCCTTACCTTCCTTGTACTTTTTGAGCACCGCCGCCGCGGCAAGCACCTGTGCCCTGCCTATCTTCTCTTTCATATTTCTCCTTTCTGCTTACAGCATATAAAATGTTTCCCTGCGTTCCCGCTTTCTCTGGTCGAGCGGATCGTCCCCGACAGGAGCTTCCGCGCGCTTCAGCGGAGCGGCTATCGGGTGCTCCATCAGCACATAACGGCACTCGTCATAGATATGATCCTCCGTTGCGGTGTCGATGTCCTCGACGTTCTTCTCGTCATACATAAGTGCAGGTATCGTCCGTATGAATTCCCTGCAAGTGCAAAAGCAATAGAACATCGGCTTTCCGTCACTTCCGAAAGCAAACCTGTTGTGATACTGCATCTTCCCCGCAATTCTCGCATTGTCCCCCGGCGACCATATCACAAAGTTCGGAGCTCTCGCCATAAGGTCGGCAACGCTTTCGCCCCTGCTCTTGTCGAATATGGACGGGTCTGCTACCCCGTACACGTTTCTCCCCTTTATATTAGGATCGTCACGTTCGATTTTCCTGATATTCTCCGCTATCACCGACGGTTCAAGCCTTATTCCCTCGTTCGGCTTTTCCGTACAGCCGTAATATTCGCGTATCCTGTAGATCCGTCCCTCGGTATCCACTGCGTACCACCCTACCGAAAACGGCTTTGTGTACCCGAAGTCAAATCCCCGTACTATCGCCCAGTGTTTAGGTATCTCAAACGGCTTTATAACGTGCGTCCACAGTCTGTCCTCATAGTGAGCGGGAGCATCTCTCCACTCCGAGAACACCTGCCCGGAAAAGCTGTCCCAGTCGCCGTACAGCAGAGCCATTTTCTCCGCAGTCGGCAGCATCGACAGGCTCGCAAGATACGCCGGGTCATTTTTCAGTAACTTCTCATTATCGAACACGCTCGCCGGTACAAACACCCTCGAGCGGCTGATTTTCACCGCCGTGCCGTCAGGCTTGTACACCGTATGCTGTTCGCTTATCGGTTTCAGCGGCTCTCCCGCCGTGATGAATCTCTGCTTCACCCACGAGTGTCCCGGTCCGCCCGGGTTCGCAGTAGCCCTTATGTACACCCTCGTGCCCTCTCCGCCGGGACGGTTTCTCGAAAACATATAGCTGTACTCCTCCCATGAGAACTGCGTCAGCTCGTCAAACCCTACAAAGTCGAAGTGCTTACCCTGATAGTTCAGCTTATCCTTACTGCGTTGCATCGCCCCGAAATATATCTTCGCCCCGGATGGAAAGCTCCAGCAGTGCTTGGTCTTATTGTACTTAGCCCTCGGATAAGCCGCGCGGTATAGCGCCGCCGACCTGTCCTCAAGCTCGCACAACTGCGGGTACGTCTTTCTGAAGATTATCCCCCTGTAGCACGGGATATCCACCTGCCGTAGCGCCTCGGCAAGCAACGCGTCCGATTTTCCTCCGCCCGCCGCCCCGCCGTACAGCGCCTCATATTCCCCTCTTTTCATAAACTGCGCCTGCTTCTCCTGCGGCGACCAGACAACCCTCCGCACCGGTTGCCGCGCTATCTTCTCTTTCTTTTTATCTACTCCCATTGTTCTACCCCCCGGAACTATTGTTTTAATGAATAATGAAGAATGAAAAATGAAGAATTGTGGAGGCGCCTGCGGCGCGAATTAAAAACGCACCCCGCGACCTTGCACCATCTCTCAAACTTTCTACATCTCCGCAATGCTTCACTACCCCTATTACTTGGCTTATGAACGCTCTGTTTGTTTCGCGTCCTTGCGAAACTTTGGGCGTTCAACATCGGGCATCCTTGCCCGTCCCTTGCCAAAGGTGAGCTTCTGTTGCTGAGTCAAGCTCAGCCAACTATTGAGGAATCGCCGCCACCACCCCCGCCATTACCGCCGTCACCTCCAATCTGCTCTATTCCTCGCCATCGCACCGCCCCAATTTCAAATTCGCACCATCGGCGCAACCACAATTCTTCATTCTTCATTTTTCATTTTTCATTCTCCCTCATCACCGCCACTCTTCACTATCCCTCGCCCCGCACTATCAAAAATCGAAATTCGCGCCATCGGCGCCACCACAATTCTTCATTTTTCATTTTTCATTCTTCATTTTTCATTTTTCATTCTCCCTCATCACCGCCACTCTTCACTATCCCTCGCCCCGCACTATCAAAAATCGAAATTCGCGCCATCGGCGCCACCACAATTCTTCATTCTTCATTTTTCATTTTTCATTTTTCATTCTCCCTCATCACCGCCACTCTTCACTATCCCTCGCCCCGCACTATCAAGAATCGAAATTCGCGCCATCGGCGCCACCACAATTCTTCATTCTTCATTTTTCATTTTTCATTCTTCATTTTCACTCCTCCCTCTCCGGCAGTACCACGATTCCCCTCTCATTCTCCTCCTCGCCGTCCTGCGTCAAATTTCCTTCCCACTCGTACCCGCATCTGTTCTTAAGCCAGAATATCTGCGCCGTTGTACTCGGCATGACCTGCTTTTCAACGGTTTTGACTATGCCGAGCTTGCCGTCCTTTCCAACCTGCCGTGTGATCTCGGTCTGCGTATACCCGATAGCACGTTTTAAAAGCGCCCCCTCGACTTGCTTTATTTTCTCTTCCTCCGTGATTTCCTCGGGCTCATACAACTGCTTTATCTCGCCGTACTGCTGTTTCCATTTTCTCAGCGTACCCCTGTTTATGCCGAGCGTTTCCGCGGTTTTTCTTTCGCTGTATCCGCCCTCAATGCACAGCCGTATGTTTTCGATCGTATCCTGCGTGACCTCAAGCTTCTCCGCCGTAACTATCATCTCCTTCCCATTCTCCGCAGTATTCGACATCATATCCGCATACCGGGCAGAAGCTTTCATTTTCATACGCCGCCCGCCCCTGATATTCGCCCCTGTATTGCGGCACGGTTGTAAGCTCTTTGTTGTCGAATTTTCTGCCGCATTTCAGACACTTATACATATTTCCCCTCCGTTTAACCGTATTTGTCCGTTTTTTAGTACCGGATATCCGCTATAATTAAATATAAATCCCCGACAAAAGATTTTTTGTTTCATACAATCAACCTTTCGTTGTCGTTATCATAACACACTCTCTGTCATTTGTCAACCCTTTGTTGAGCAATTTCTTCAATTTTGTGAAACAACAACAAATTTGCGCAACGTTTTGTTGTTAATATTGACAAATCAACGCAATGTTGCTATAATTACTACAGACAACTGAATGTCAATATGAAAGGAAGAGCGGATATGAGCACTTTTTCCGATAAAATAAGAGAACTGCGTAAACAAAAGGGTGTTTCCCAGGCAGTGATAGCCGAGTACCTCGGCATAACAAAGCAGGCATACAGCCTGTACGAAACAGGCAAGCGTGAGCCCGATTTCGACTCGCTTTTAAAGCTGGCGGATTATTTCGGCACAGATACCGACTCGTTGCTGTCGGGCAACAACGCCGCAAAAATACCCGACAGCCGCCTTAAGTTTGCGCTTTTCGGCGATACCGAGATAGACGACGAGGTTCTTGACGATGTAAAGCGCCTTGCAAAGCTCCACCTTGAGCTTCGCCGCAGTAAAGAAAAAGACTCAGAAAAATAAATACGATCATATAAAACGTACAGCCGGGAGGAGGAACGTATAATTGGAACATATGCTTAAAATAGCGCAGGATAATGATATACCGATAATCGATATGCCTATGTACGGCAAGGAGGGCGCAATGAGCCAGTGCATGGACGGAATGTGCATTATCGCCATCGACCCGTGCAAGGTTTCGGGATTTGCCGATCTTAAGGAAAAGACCTCCCACGAGCTCGGGCATTGTATGACAGGCGCATTTTATGACGAAACCTGTCCGGTTATCCCTCGCGGCAGATGCGAGCGCAGAGCGACCGTCTGGGCAATATGCAATACGTTTTCGCGCCGGGTGATAGTAAGGGCTATCCGCGGCGGGCTTACCGAGCTGTGGCAGCTTGCGGATCATTTCAATGTCACCGAGCATTTTATGAAAGAAGCGCTCGTCTACTACGGACTTTATAACGGAGAATAAAAAAGCACCTCGGCTATGCGGTAAAACAACCGCACAGCCGAGGTGTTAATATTTTATGGGTGCATCCGCATAACCTAAATGCACCGAAATTCCTAAGAAACGCACTATCCTGAGATATATGTACTAAAACGGAACTGATCAGCTCCTTTCCGGCTTACACAAACCTTTCACCCCCGGTCGTCCCTGCACTTTATCGCCAACACACTTAGCTCCAAGCCTCTATAAAACCCAACATCATCTTAAAAGGAACGAAAGCTCCGCCAAGCACTACACTTGCCTCCCCTCGAAAAAGGGGAGGTGGCTTGACGGCAAGGCGCAAACCTTGATATTATTGCGTTTTGCTTGCGATATATCCGCCTTTTTTATTTACCAAACTTTTTTGCCGTCAAGACGGTGGGGATTGAAATTGATAGCACTGCTATCCTCAAAACTTCTAAGCAATCACAATTTCCACCATAGTTGGCTCGGCTTGACTGAGCAACAAAACCTCACCTTTTTCGAGGACGGGCATGGATGCCCGAAGTTGAACACCCATAGTTTCGCGTCCTGCGAAACTATGGGCGTTCAAAAGCTAAAGTGATACTTCTTTTTCACAATTTACGCTTAACTCCAAGCCTCTATAAAACCCAACATCATTCAAAAAAGAACAACACGCTCCGCCAAGCACTAATCCTTGGCTCCCTTGCCAAAGGTGAGCTTTGGTTGCTCGGTCAAGCCGAGCCAACTCTTGAGGGATCGCCTGCTACTGAACTTTTCCGCTTCCACCATCACCTTCGCTGACAATCCCTCAGTCACAGTGACGGAAAACTTGATTTTACCCTACACATCTTTATCCTGATATTTAAAGCAATATTGAAAATGTTATACTGCACTGTGACAGCTCCCTTTACACAAGGGATGGGCAAGGATGCCCGATGTTGAACGCCCAAAGTTTCGCAGGACGCGAAACCAACAGAGCGTTCATAAGCCAAGTGTGATACTTCTATTTTTATGTTGTGCATAATGCAAAACCTCTATAAAACCCAACATCATTCAAAAAAGAACAGCACGCTCCGCCAAGCACTATCCATTTTTAATCCACTGCCAACGGCAGTCACCACAATTATTCATTATTCACTATTCATTATTCACTATTAACTATTCATTATCCTCGCCGCCCTACATAAATCGATATAAAAAACGCCCCGGCAATGCGCATTCTCCGCATAACCGAGGTGTTTTATTAAACTTCAATTTTCCCGCTACCGCTCCTCAATACTTATCTCATCTCTTGTAACAGTAGCCTCATGATTATAAAATTTCTTAAGCTCGTCCACTGACATATAGTTGCCTGTAAGCTCGCCTTTCTCATTGATAAGATACTTTCCGTTCCACGGAGCGACCCACAGCCACACCGCATTGTCCCTTGCCATAATATCAGGGTCAGGAGCTTTCGCACACTCCGTCAGCGCAAGCATACGCTTGTTGAGCGATAACGCGTCCGTAGCATACATCGCCGCAAGGTGAGCCGTATCGGTATTGTCATACACATCACAGCCGATTATGTCAACATAGTCGTCCCCGGGAAACATCTGCGGGTCAATGTCCGCCGTATATACCCACAGCAGATTTGACAGTCCGTACAGCTCATCAAAACGTCTGTGCATGGTCTGCCACAGCCATTGATACGTCTTGCCGGTCTTCTCCCACCAGTACTTACCCGCACTGTCTGTCGGCAGAGGTGTAAACAGCACCGTAACGCCGCTGTCCTTGAGCACCGATAATTGCTTTGCCACAGCGTCCATATCCGACAGCACCGCATAGCATTCCTCGGATATCGTTTCATCCTTAAGAAGAAGCGCCAGCGACTCCTCATTCATGACCGCAAGATCCTCATAGTCGCTTGTCACCGAGTTTACATCAAAACTGCTCTCATCAAGGTAGAACGTTGCCTTGCCTATCGGCGTATACCAGTACCAGGTATATGACACTATGCCGCCGTTCTTCGCCCACTCCTGCGCAAGCTGAATGTCGGTATTGTTCTTCACAAGCTTTGAGCCGCTCGCCGTGTAATATCTCAGGTCGCTTACCCTTATCGCGGGAAAGCGCCCGGTGTTTCTTGCTATCGCGTCTATCTCGGTGTTCGTATTCGGAGTGACATTCTGCGCGGTAAGCGTTTTCTTGCCGTATATGCTTTTGAGATAATCCATCAGCGCTATACGCTCGGTGTTTACGTCCTTGCCCGATATCCACGTTCCTGCGTCACTATACCTTTTGTCGCTTGCCCTTTCGGTATTCTTCACCGTTATCTTATCAACAGAAACCGAATTTACGACCGTCTGAAGCGTCACCTTGTGCTTTCCCTGCGTAAGGTACACGGGGCACAGCGAAATGCTTTCAAACGTATCGCTCTGCACCACGTTATATGCGCCGTACAGCTCGCCGTTTATGCGCTTATAAACTCCGTTTTCGCTGTCGATCTGCTTTTCGCCGTCAACCGTCAGCGTTATACTGCCGCCTTTCTTTGACAGCGCGCTTATCGAAATGTCATAGAACTGTGTGGACGAAACCTCAAGCTCAAACGACGCCTGATCATATGCCTCAACCGTTATATATCCGTCGCCGCTGTATTTCTTGCTGTCCGATATAAGCTTTGTGTCGGGCAGCTTTTCCGCTTCAAGCGTATAACTGAACGCCGATTTGTTAAGCTTATATTCCTTTGTTTTGCTTTCGGTGACAATGTTCGCCTCAGGCACAGAGCTTTCCTGCGCCGTTGTAGTTTCTTCGCCCTGCGCAGATGAATTACCCGAGTAGTCTATTTCCGTACAGCCCGCAAGCGTCACTGCCGCAATTACCGCCGCGATCGCCCGCGCCGCCGTTATTTTTCTGATGTGCAAGTCAGTCCTCCTGCTTAATGACCACTATATCGCCCGACTGTATCTTGTCCGTAAACTTCGCACTGCCGCCGTTTACGCTGAGTACAAGTCTGCGCGTGGGATTTTCAATATCGATATCCGCTCTTTCAAACAGGTCGATAAGCATATACGGTGTCCTGCTGTCCTTTTCGGGAAGATCGGTCGGAACGCCGTTGAATATTATCGATACAAAGCCGCCCTGTTCCTCTGCGGGCTCAGGCTGAACCGCCGCAGATATATTTTCTTCGGCTTCCTCCACAGGTACTGCCGATGCCGCCGTTCCCTTATCAAAGCCCAGTATATCTCCGTTTTTGAGAATATAGCTTTCGGGCTGAACCTGTCCGTTTACATACACCTGTGCCGTTTCGGTATCTCCGCCGTACTGCATAAGGAATGCGCCGAGTGTTCTCGCGTCGTGTATCTCTATGTTGTCGAGCGGCTGGATCTCATAGTCCGCGCCGACCTCCCTGCCGTTTACATAAGCGCGCTTTCCCGCAACCGCATTTTCACCGCAGAATATTACCCCCGCCTTGGAAAGATCATCTGCATAGTCACGGATAAACGCGTGTGCATTCTCACCGTTCACCGCAGGTACAAGAATGATATCATCACCCTGCTTTATCTTTGTCGTAAGTGCGGCGGACTTGCCGTTCACCGTAATTATCGCAGGAGTGAACGCAGTACCCTTAAGTATCTTTGTTTCACCGTTTAATGTGAACTTAAGTCCCGCGCCGCTGTGTCCCATTATCTGAGATGTCCTGTAGCCTGCCGAGCCGAGCAGCTCAAACACGCTCAGCGACTTTGTATCGAACACTCTCACCTGCTCGCCGTTGAGCGTCACGGTCGAGAAGTCATACGCCATATTTGTGCAGGCTGTCACTGCAATGCCGACAGGCGTTACATATTCCGGACCCAGCCTTCTGCCGCCGACATCGACATTTTTCATAAATTCCTGACCGCCGACCGCTACTCTTCCGGGGTCGATCCCGAGCTTCTCGGCAAGCGCGTCCGTAAGTCCGTTCGCCATACTGCCGCCGCCTATAAGGAACATTGCCGCAGGGCTCTGACCGTTCGCGTCACAGACCGTCTGACTTATCACATCGGCAAGGCTGTCGACAGACGGACTGCACTTTTCAAAGAAATCCGCCTTGGTCATAGTCTGCTCCCTGCCGAAGATATCACGATATGTAATGCTGTCAGTGTCGCCGCTCGCCTGAATTTTCATATTCTCCGCCATATTGAAATCAACAAAGAACTTTCTTACAATATCCTCGCTTATCTCATCGCCCGCAACGGTAGCCATAGCATAAGCGACGATCGCACCGTCACGCGCGACCGCAATATCCGATGTACCCGCGCCGATATCGACAAGCGCTATGTTTATAAGCCTTATCTCGGGCGGAATTATAACGTTCATCGCGGCGATAGGCTCAAGCGTCATACTCTTGACCTTAAGACCTGTCTTATCGGTAACGGCATATAAGCCCTCGACAACGACCTCGGGCAGAAACGCACCGATAAGGTCTATTGTCACTTTATCACCTTTGTGCCCCTCAAGGTTTGCCATTGCATAGTCATCAAGATAATAATGAACTACCGAATGACCGACACAATAAAATACTGCTTCCTCTTCACGGAATTTTTCATCGATCCCGCTCTGAGCTTTCTGTATCGTTTCGTATTCCATGGTACGAACCATATCCGCAGTTATGGTATTCTTGTCCGAAACGTCAAAATCCATCGACACGCGATATGTCTTTAGTGCACGTCCTGCCGCGGCAACCGATACCTCTGTAAGCCTGATGCCGTTTCGCTGTTCAAGCGTTTCCTTGACCTTTCTCGCTACCTTTGCTACCTGCTCTATATCCTCGACCTGTCCGTCTATCATAGCGCGCTTCAAGTGCGGGACGCTCTCGGTGTCTGTCACACGGAACACCTCGCCGTCCATATATCCGAGCACTCCGACAACCGTCCTCGTTCCGATATCCAGTGCGAACACGGTGTCGCCCTGCGCTCTGAGCGTCTTCTTAGCCGCAGATGACGGCTTCTTTTCCGCAGTTTTCTTAGCCGTTGACTTCTTTGCCGCGGCTTTATTTTCCGTAGCAGTCTTAGCGGCGGTCGCTTCCTTTCTCGGTCTTCCTCTTCTTTTAGGTGCGGGCATTTTATTTACTCCCTTTCTCAAAACCGTGTAAACCCGTAAAGGCTTACAAAGTATTTTTTGATTTTATTTTTCGTATTTCGTACTACTGCTGATTATAATTATAATGAAAATCCGCAAATAATTCAACCTTTTTTCATTTTTTTATTACAAAAAAATTGAAAATCTCAGAAATTTATGATAAAATAAATAGTAAAGGGGAAATGAAATATGAAAATAACAAAAATGATACCTGAATATTACCGCGATGTTTATGAGCTGTGGCTGTCCTGCAAGGGCATGGGGCTTAACAATCTCGACGACAGCGAACAGGGCATAAATGCGTTTCTGAAGCGCAATCCCGATACCTGCTTTGTCGCTTGCGAGGACGACAAGGTCATAGGCGTTATAATGGTGGGCTCGGACGGGCGCAGAGGCTATATTTATCACACTGCGGTAGACCCGCAATACCGCAAAAGAGGAATAGCGACCGCTCTTGTAAATGCGGTTATGGACGCTATGAAAAATATCGGAATAAATAAGGTCGCGCTTGTGGTTTTTGAACATAACGAGGACGGAAATAAATTCTGGGAAAAACTCGGCTTTACCGAACGGCACGATCTTGTTTACAGGAATAAAGCGATCAACGAAATGATAAGGAATGATACCTGATGGATATTTCAAATTTAATCGAAGAAATGACAACACCGATACACGACTTTCTTGTCAAGAACAGCGAAAGTCATACGATACGCTGCTATATGCCGGGACATAAGGGAACGGAAGATCCGTTTGACATTACCGAGATAAACGGTGCGGACAGTCTTTACGACACCGACACAAACGGTGGAAAGGGCATAATAGCGCAGAGCGAAAAAAACGCGTCAAGGCTGTTCGGAAGTAAAAGGACGCTGTACTCCTGCTCCGGTAGTACGCTTGCCATTCAGACTATGCTTACTCTCGCAAAAATGCGCGGCAGCGGTAAGGACCATATAGTGGCGGGCAGATATTCTCACCGCAGCTTTATAAATTCCTGCGTTCTGCTCGGGCTCACCCCCTCGTGGGTATATCCCGAAGAATATCTCAGTGCCGCAGTTACCCCGGAAAGCATAGAAGCAAAAATAAATTCAAGGACGCTTGCGGTATTTATAAATTCGATAGATTATTACGGCGGAATGAGCGATATTTCCGCTATAGCCGATGTGTGCCATTCTCACGGTATACCTCTGCTGGTTGACAATGCTCACGGCGCATATCTTAAATTCGCACCTGTTGACTTACACCCGATAACGCTCGGCGCGGATATGTGCGCGGACAGCGCCCACAAGACCTTACCTGTGCTGACAGGCGGCGCATATCTTCACATAGCAAACGAAAAATACTGTATGCAGGCTAAAGAAGCGATGTCGCTTATAGCCACATCAAGCCCGAGCTATCTCATACTTGACAGCCTGGACCGTTGCAACAGAGCGCTGACGGAAAAGCCGCTTGCCATATCCGATATATGCGGCAAAGTCACCGCGCTGAAAAAACACGCCGCCGATATGGGATACGCCCTCTCCCCGAGCGACTATATGAAGATAACATTCGACTGTGCGGCAATACATTCAACAGGCTTCGCCATGGCTCAGATGCTGAGCGATTTCGGCATTGAATGCGAATACGCCGATGAATATAAGTGTGTGCTTCTCTTCGGCTACTCCAGCACCGATGTTGATTTTGAAACGATAAAGACCGTGCTGACAGCAAACCCTCCGCACTCGGTATTTGTACGCAGACCGCCTTCTCCCCCGATACATATCAGGACGCAAGCCGCCTGCTCGCCCGCAAAGGCGTATTTTTCGGGCAAGGTAAAGCTCCCCGTGATGATGACGGTCGGCAAGACCTGCGCCTGTGCCGCCGCTCCCTGCCCTCCAGGTATACCGCTTATAATGCCGGGCGAAACGATAACGATAGATGCCGCCCGCGTCCTGCGCGACAAGGGCGTAGCCGACATCTCCGTTACAGTATAATATCTCGCGTTAAAACTTTACTTTCCGCCTAAAATGTGCTATAATAACCTTGAATATCAAACCCACAAGAATAACCGGCTACAGAAAGGACGGTAATCTTTATGAAACTTATATACGCTATCGTAAACAACGATGATGCCCACTCGGTATCTTCATCACTTACGCAGGCAGGTTTTCAGGCTACAAAGCTTGCTTCTACAGGCGGCTTTTTAATGTCGGGAAACACAACATTTCTCATCTGCTCGGAAGATGATAAGATCGACGAGATAATCGCCATAATCAAGGATCACTCACACAAGAGAAAGCAGTTTGTACCCTCTGCTGCTTCTTACGGTGTAGGAAGCTACACAAGCTTCCCTGTAGAAGTATTCGTAGGCGGCGCAACAATTTTTGTAACCAATATAGAGAGATTTGAGAAAGTCTGATGCCCGGCGATATTGACAGCATAAGACTGTTCGGCAAACAGCGTGAAACCGCTCTGTTATCGGAAATGGCAGAAAGCGGCAGACTTCCTCACGGAATAATCTTCACAGGTGAAAAGGGACTGGGCAAGCGTATCCTTGCAAAATGGTGCGCTATGCTGTATCTGTGCGCTTCTCCCGCTGGCGGTGTGCCATGTGGCAGGTGCAGAAGCTGTAAAAACATCATATCGGGCGAGCACGCCGATGTGATATACGTTAAAGGCGAAAAATACACCAAGGAAAATATCCGCGACAATGTACGCTTTGCTTCTACTCTGCCGAATGACGGCGATACGCGCGTATTTATCTACGAGGACTGCGAAGATATGACGGAGGAACAGCAGAACGTCCTGCTGAAAGCCATTGAAGAGCCGTCCGAGCACAACCGCTACATTTTCACCTGCTCGAACACCTCCGCAATGCTTGAAACAATTATGTCGCGACTTGTGACGATCGCCGTTTCCGAGATGACGCAGGACGAGTGTATTTCCTGCCTTGAACATAACGGAATTGAAGCAGATACCGCAAAATCGGCTGTAGAGATGTACGGCAATAATCCCGGCAGGATACTCGGCATATTGTCAGACGAGAAGCGGATACGGTTTTATGACACAGCAGAAAAGCTTATCTGGGCACTGTCGCGCAAGGACGAATATTCAGCCGCCGCAGTCTTATCGGGCTGTACGACAAGAGAAGATCTGTCCGCCGTCACAGCTATACTGTACGAGCGTGTTACGCAGACTCTGCGCGAGCTTGAAACAGGCGAAGATCCGCCGCAGACAGCTCCGCTTAAAAAGCTTACCAAAGCAAGGCTGTACCGCCTTTATGAAGTGCTGTCGGAGCTTGCGTTACTTGACGGAACAAATATAAATGTTAAGCTTATGCAGGCGTATATGCCCGCAAAGCTGTTCGGTGTGCTTGAATAGACACCGATTGGAAAGGAATATAAATGACTGAGATAATAGGAGTCAGATTTAAAGATGTCGGAAAAATATATTACTTTTCCCCCTCCGGCAATAAAATAGAATGCGGCAGTCACGTCATAGTGGAAACCGCAAGAGGCGTTGAATGCGGCGAGGTCGTTATCGCAAACCGCGAAATAGATGACAGTAAGGTCGTACAGCCGCTCAAGAGCATTATACGCATTGCAACCGCTAAGGATCTTGACACACAGCGGAAAAACCGCGAAAAAGAACAGGAAATAATGAAGGTCTTTACCCGAAAGATTGCCGAGCACAAGCTTGATATGAAGCCTATCGACATTGACTGCACCTTTGACGGAAGTAAGATACTGTTCTACTTCACGGCCGAAAACAGGGTCGATTTCAGAGAGCTTGTAAAGGATCTCGCTTCGGTTTACCGCACAAGAATTGAACTGCGTCAGATAGGTGTCCGTGACGAGGCAAAGATGCTCGGCGGGCTTGGCATCTGTGGCAGACCGTTCTGCTGCAAGACTTTCCTCGGCGAATTTCAGCCGGTATCTATAAAGATGGCAAAGGAGCAGTCGCTGTCCCTCAATCCGACAAAGATTTCGGGTACTTGCGGCAGACTTATGTGCTGTCTTAAGTATGAGCAGAACTGCTATGAGGAGCTTCTTTCAATAACGCCCAAGGTCGGCGCGCTTGTCGAAACTGCCGAGGGCAGAGGCATTGTTGAGGACGCTAATCTGCTGACAGGGGTACTCAAGGTAAAGCTTGACAAAAATCCCGATGCCGCCGCCACCGCTTTCAAGCGTGAAGATGTAAAGCTTCTCAAGGACGGCAAGATAAGAATAAAGAAAGAAGAATTCCAGGCACTCAAAGGTCTTGAAGACTAGCGGGCGGGCGGCAATGTGCCGCTCCAAATTTCGCCTTTGGAAATGTTTGCGATTGGCAAACGATAGCAAAACGGCGGGGTCATACAAAGCAATAATTTGAATATGAGCGGTCATGGCAATAAGCGGTGACCGCTTTTTTGTTGCGGCTGTGAGTCGCGCAAATTCCGCCTTTGCGGCGGGTCGCCGCTGACAATTCCGCCTTTGCGGCGGGTCGCCGCTGACAATTCCGCCTTTAGAAACGATTGCGATTATCAAACGATAGCAAAACGGCGGAGTCATACAAACAGATAATTTAATTTAATAACGACAAGACCGCTGTCGTAGGACGGCGGTTTTTGCATTGATCGATAGATGCCCCATGTGACTTTAATATAATTTTACCCTGTTTTTATATATCCATGGTAGCTGTTTTATCAGTTCAGTGCTATTATAGCTAAAAAATCACAATTCAAGGAGCAACTATGACCTACGAGGAATATACAGCAAATTATCCCAGCGGAGAAGAAGCGATAATATCAAAGTGCAGGCTGTACGGAATGAATGACGATGTGCCGAAAAAAGCACACATAACTATAATCGCTTCTGCGATTTTACTCGGCTTCATCGGAGTTGCGGTTCTAGCCGGAGTCATGGGCAACGAGGGGCTTGTCTATCTGATGATTTTCGGCGGTATCATAACCATATTCTCCTACATAGTCAAAAGGGCGCAGTTTGATACAATGAAACGCTTTACTAAGATAATGCGTGATGAAACCGGCTGTTGCTACAAAATGAAATTCACAAAGGGCTGTAATATAATGATACCGATAAAGGTAAATTCTCCTGCCGCAGCACTTCCTGTAGTCGGAGATGCAATACAGCTGGCGGCAACTTTCGAAGCGATGAAAGAAAAGGACGGGATACTTAATGATATTGCCGCTAAGTCGGCAGAGCTGAGAACGGCTTATTATTATCTCAAGCGCTACAAGATGGGATACAGGGACTGGGACGTGATGAACGGCGGAGACTGCAAGATAACACCGCTCGGCGTTTTGACACCTGTCGGTAAAAACAAATACCGAGCAGAATATATGGGCAAGGTCAGCACCGTGAAAATTCCTGCGTACCTGAATTACAGCAATGACTGAACACATTTGCCGGCTCATTTGACAACCCGCCTGTTTGATAGTATAATGGATATATATCAAGCTTTAAGGAGAACGGTATGAACATAGGCGTAGACTGTGACGGCGTACTCACCGACCTGTCCGAATTTATAATCGAATACGGCAAAAAGTGGTTCAGGCGTGAGCCGGATAATCCGTCGGGCTACAGGGCGACCGAGGTTTTCGGCTGTTCAAAGCTGAGCGAAGCCATGTTCGGCGTGAGGTATTTCTTCTCATACTGCAAAAACGCGCACCCACGGGAAAATTCGCTGAAAGTGATAGAGAGCTTCAAGAAAAACGGTCACGGAGTATATCAGATCACCGCAAGACGATTTGCGGCGTACAAAAATCCTCTCGGACTTTACAGCAAGAAGCTGTACACCGACTGGATAAAAAAGAACGATTACAGCTTTGACGGAACGCACTTCTGCACCGAAAGGGACTCAAACGGCGATAAGCTGAGAGGATGTAAAAAATACAGTGTTGACATTATGATAGACGATAACCCGAAGGTGTCAAAGTTCTTAGCGGATAACGGTGTAAAGGTTCTGCTATTTGACGCACCGTACAACAGGGAGCTTAAGCACGAGAATATCAGGCGGGTTTACAGCTGGGAAGAGATCAGCAATATTATTTCGGATATGAGCAAAAAATGAACATAAAAATGCCGATGAGCGGGGTGCTCATCGGCATTTTATATTATTCCATTTTCCGCTTTTAACTGTTGACAGAGATCTTCTCAAGGAAAGCCGCCTTTGCTTCATTGCGTGAAAGAGGTCGCGAGCAGTAATAACCCTGAACCTTATCCACGCCGAAGCTCTGCACAGTATCAAGCTGTTCCTTATCCTCAATGCCCTTTACGCATACGACAAGATCGCGGCACTTTGCAAGGTGTATGATACAGCTTACAAGGTCGTTGTCGAACTCATCTTCATGGTTCATAAACAGCTTTGCAGGTATATTCACAAGGCTGACATATGAATTTTTCAGCACCTTCAGTGATATGTTCTCCGTGCCGTATTTATCTATGGCAATATTCACACCGAGCGAACGCAGATCGTGCAGTATATGCGTGCTGTCGCTGTAGAAGATATTTGCCTTTACGGGTATTTCGAGCATCAGCGACTGCGGCGGCAATCCGCTTACTTCAAGTGCGCGGCTCACCTGAGCCACGATCTCCTCCGACTGCGGCTCTCCCGCGGTAAGGTTTACGCTGACAGTGAAATTCTCAAAGCCTGCGTCCTGTATCTCCTTGCAGAACTCACACGAGCGTTCCATCACCCAACCGTCAATCATATGTGACAGACCGAGGTTCTCTGCCATCGGAAAAAGTGTCGAATTAGGTATATTTCCGTACTGTTCATCGTGCCAGCGCACAAATGTTTCACAGCCTGTTATACTGCCGTCCTCCGCGCTGAAGCACGGCTGAAAACGCAGTGAAAAGCCCCTCATACCGGCGTTTATGCATTCTCTTATATGCTGTTCAAGGTTTGCAGCAAACAGTCTTGTACGCTCAAGCGAACCTGCATAGAAAGCGTAGCTGTTCTGCTTGAATTCCCTTGCGCGGTACATAGCGGTACTTGCCGCCTTGCACAGTTCCTCGGCATCGTCACCGTTTTCGGGATAGAATGCTATACCAAGGCTGCAATGGATAGAGTGCTCGTCTTCACCGAACTTCCACGGCTTTGAAAAGCGGTATATCAGCATCTCCGCAAGGTTTTTCGCCTCATCGTCCGTACAGTCGGGGAGATTGAGCATAAATATAGCGTTTGTGAAATAGTACACCCCGATATCCTTTATCGGCAGGCTGCCGAGATACTGCGCTATACTGCGCAGCAGCATATCCGAATATGTATGACCGTACACTGCCGACAGCGAGCGTGTATTTGTGACCTTGAACGCTATAAGCGAGCCCTTACCGTTGCGCTTCATTATCTTGTCAAGGTCTTTGTTCAACCTTGCACGGTTCGGGATACCATATATAGCGTCATAGAACGCGAGCTGACGCATACGCTTCTGCGACTGCTCGAGCTTATCCTGCGTTTCCTTACGCATCATAAGCGATGAAATGATCTGCGAAATGTTGCGGAGCTGTTTGCGCTCACGCTGTGTCCAGTTATGCTCCTTTTCGATCGTCTGGAACATTATCAGACTGTCAAACGTGCCCGAATTTATCAGCTTGAAAATAGCATACGACTTTATGCCGTACTTCTCAAGGTCGTTTGTATCCGCATCGGAAAACGCAGAAGATGTAAGGCTCAGATCCTCGCGTATCGAGTTGCAGTTAAGCACCGTTTCCTCGTTTATTTCAAGCGGAAGACGGCGGTACTTGTAATCTCTGCACCAACACAGCTCCTGTGCGAAATCGTCACGGTCGACTATCGTTATCCTGTCAAGATGAAAATAGTCGCCGATAAGCTCTGTGACTGAGTTAAGCGCTATATCCGCGCTCTTGCTCTCCATAATTATGGCATAGATATTATTGAGCAGGATCTGCTCTTCAACATTCTGACCGAGAAGCTTGTTAGCGTTCTGCGAGTTATCCATTTCCGACATAACAACGACAAAGGCGTTTGCCATACGCGAAACGGTCTGTACAAGCGTTTCCCACAGCTGGATATTCTCATCGAGCAGCTCCTGCGTCTTTGCACAGAGCACCCACGTTCCGCTTACAAGATGATTTATCCGGATATTCTTTTTCTTCTGATATGCAAAATCATCGGGTGAAAGTGACTTTTGCTGTGTCTTCGGAGCGCATATCAGCTTGCCCTTTTCGTCAAAAATAGCCGAATAGAGCTGCGGCTGTGCAAACGGACGCTGAATGCTGGTCAGGTAATCTACATCAAGCACGTCCGCAAGTCCCGGCGCGCCCTTTTTAAGCTCCGTCAGTCTTATATTGTGCTTTTTTCTGAACTCGTTGTATACAAGATCATCGCCCGCGGTTTCAAGGTATGTAGAAACATCGCACATAGTGCCCTCAAACCTTACAGGTCTGCCGTATTCGGCATAGACTGCCTTGCACGAAAGAAAGAACCAGTGATATTCATCATTCACCATAAATCGGCAATGTGCCTCAAACCGTTTTTCTTCATCCTGTGAAACATCGGTGAACATCTCGGTTATCGGCGGGATATCATCGGGGTTTATGAGCTCTAAAAGTGACGGATATGTCTGTTCTGTTGCTTCTCCCGGATTTATTGTAAACGGAAAATCTCTTGAAAATCCTATTATTATCTTTATGAATTTCTGATTGTTGGTGTTAAGCTGCACCGTTTTCGCCTCCTCAGGCTTCTGTGTAGTATGATAGTTTAATAGGGTAAACTGTTAAAGCGAGGTAACACGGTAAATCACAAGGCTTGGCTGTGTCTGAATATATCCGCAGTACCGCCATTATGATTTTATTTAATTTTACCATAAAGCGTAACACAAATCAAGCGTTTTTGTAAACTTTCACAACATTTTCGCATTATTTTTAGACGAAATACGGGAAAATGCGGCAAAAAAGGGGCTGTGACACAACCCGGAAAAGAAAAAGTGAGTCGAAGCACTAAAAATAGTGCGTTAGGCTCACTTTTTTATGTAATTTACTTCTATTATACCGTTTTAGTAATTAACATTGATAGCAGGCTTCCGATAGTTCTCTTTGTAGGACAGCACTTCTCGGGTTCGCTATTCCATGCGATAACGTTGCTGCTATGTGTGAGGGAGACAACCCAAGGGGAGAGAGGAAGGCGCTCCAAAGGCGCTTTCCCCTCTCCCCTTAGGTTTTCTCCCTCGCGCTCCCACTTTCCTGACCTCTCTTCTCTTCTGCCATAATGGGGTGTTGGCCATAAGACACACAAACGATTGCGTTTAAAAGCCCGTCATAAGCGGGACGCTGACGCTCTGTTCGACCCGGGGGACTGTACAGATATCTTTGGATAGTGCGTTTTTTGGAAGTTTCGGTGACAGTGCAGTTGCGTTGATACACTCACGAAATTATTAACACTTTGTCGGTACGGAAATTGCTTTCAGCGGTGTTGGCTGAATATTTATTGTTTTGACATTTTTATAATATACGGCATTGCAATTATAACGGAATTTAATAAGCTGAGGAATTGTGTAACAGCCCCGGAATATTCGTTTTATCGGTTGCTGTTATCTGAGCTTGTGCTATCGGTATCGGACGAATTATCCGTACTGCTCTCGGAACTATCTTCCGGACTGCCGTCGACCTCGGGCTTTTCTACCGACGCGACATCATTCATATGCGTTACGGTCATAAAAAAGTCGACCTTGCTCTGTACGCCGTCCTTAGTGGCAGTGCCGATCTGCTCCATTGAAGTGCAGTAGCCGTCCTTGTCAAGGTTATACGCAACGCTGAAGCTGTCAAGGTCGCCCACAAGTCCGAGCTGAGATGACATTGAGCTGTTGAGCTTTGACACATCATACTGCATTGTGATGGTTTTACCGTCTGTCGTTTCCTTGACCTCTGAGCTTGTAACGCTGTCGGGCTTTATGAATATCATACCCTCATCGGTCATTGACATTTTGTTCGTGCGGTTGTAGCTGACATAATTCTGATCGCCGCTTACAAGTGTATGCCACTCACCGTCGGAGTAGTAATTGTATTCCGAGCCGTTGTGATATTCGTAATACTTTGTGTTGCCGTCAGTTCCGAAATAGCTGTATGACAGCGTATCGTTCTGATCGTAGCAGAATGTAAGCTCCTGCGTCACCATACCTATGCCCTTATCGGTAACGGTGAGCTCGGCGGAATACAGCGAGGCATAAAGCTTTCTGGCATTTTCCACATCACTGTAGCCGTCTATATGCGAATAATCGGCACGGCAAGCTGTCACAGAGGTTACTGCCGTTATTGCCGTAATAATTGCGGCAACGATTTTTCCTGTTCTTTTCAACATAATGCTCCTTTTGCGATTTAACGATTTGCAACGTGAAACAAAAATACAGCGGGTGACCTGCTTAATGCAAAATCCCCGCTGTTTTTTATAAATGTAAATTCTGTCGTCTACACTTTTCTACACGTCTACACATCGGGACTGACCCGATTACACTACTTGACCGGGAGCGTGAATTATTCAGCGAAACCGCTTTCAACGAGCTTTACAAGACCGTCAACTGCGAGCTGTTCATCAGAGCCGTCAGCAATGATTCTGATTGTTGTACCGCCAACGATACCGAGTGAAAGGATACCGAGAAGGCTCTTTGCGTTTACTCTTCTTTCTTCCTTCTCAACCCAGATAGATGACTTGTACTCATTTGCCTTCTGAATGAAGAATGTTGCGGGTCTTGCGTGTAAACCTACCTGATTCTTAACGCTTACTTCTTTAACAAACATGATTAGTTACCTCCGTAAATTCGTATTATCTTTCCGTCGAGCCGCCCGCATTGAGATGTTATGCGGTATCCCTGCTCTGTACCTATAGTATATCCAAATGTTCTTTGTTCGTCAACAAAGTTTTTTCAATTTGTCAATTTTTCTGCGATTATTTTTCATATTTGTTCAATAGTCCTTAATCATCGCAGTGCAATTTGTGTGTTATGCACAAAAAACTTTCAACAAAGTATTCAACATACACATTAGTTTTCAACCGTTTTGCTTATTTCGGCTGTTTTACCCTTTGAAATGCTTACTTTTACGGAAAAGCTGTCTCTGAAAACGGGGCTTCTTCAAATGTCTGTTCGCAGACCACAATTATCGGCTGGCTGCCGTAATTGCCTGCTTTTAAGCCGAAATCACAGCCTGCATTTGAAATCCTCATACGAAAACTCTCTGATTTTGCGCATACCGAGTGAGGTATTATAGTAGATCGACGGCAATGCCATGCCGTTGAACGTGTTGTTCTTCACCATCGAATATATTGACATATCGCACAGTACGAGGCGGTCGCCGTGTTTCAGCGGCTTGTCAAACGAATAATCGCCGATCACATCGCCTGCAAGGCAGGTGTTGCCTCCAAGGCGCACGGTGACAGCCTTTTCGCCCTTATCACCTGCAATATTGCCGTTCGGCTGAATGATAACAGGGCGGTAAGGCATTTCAAGCACATCGGGCATATGGCAGGCGGCGGACGCGTCAAGTATAGCTATGTCGTCCTCGCCGTTTATTCTGCCCGCTATAACATCGAGCACCGTTGTTACAAGGAAGCCCGCGTTAAGCGCTACCGCTTCTCCGGGTTCAAGATAGACCTCAAGACCGTATTCGTTTTTGAAATGGTTGATCACTTCAACAAGGGTATCAATGTCGTAATCGTCCCTTGTTATATGATGTCCGCCGCCGAAATTTATAACGCTCATACGGTCAAGATATTTACCGAACTGAACCTCGACTTCCTTTGCGGTGCGCTTTAAGTCGTCGCTGTTCTGCTCACAGAGCGTGTGAAAATGCAGTCCGTCTATCTCATCGAGAATTTCCTCGCCGTAATGCCTTATATCCTCTTCAAATGAAGCAAGCGTCTGTCCCAGTCTTGAGCCGGGAGCACACGGATCGTATATCTCGTGTCCCTCCTGAGTCGAAAACCTCGGATTTACGCGGATAAGGCAGTGCTTGCCTTTCACTGCGTCACGGTGCATGGCAAACTGACGGATAGAGTTGAATACAAAATGTCCGGCGTACTTTGTAAGCTCGTTTATTTCCTTGTCTGTATAGGCAGGAGAAAAAACGTGTGTTTCGTTGCCGAAATATTCATAGCCGAGCCTTGCCTCATACAGCCCGCTTGCAGTAGTACCGCTGAGATATCCGCTTATAAGAGGATAAGTGCTATACATCGAAAACGCTTTCTGTGCAAGCAGTATCTTGCAACCAGTCATATCCTGAACGCTTTTAAGTATCTCGCAGTTGCGTTTAAGATAGCATTCCTCGGTAACGTAGCAAGGGGTATCAACCTTATTTATATCAAAAGTCGGTGTGTTCATATATTACTCCAGTCTATTTCATCATCAGTGAGATAATTATCAACGTCAAAGCGGCGTTTTTTGAAGTAATAATGCTTGTCCTCATCGGTTATCTCACGAATAATCTTTGCGGGATTTCCTGCGGCTATACAGTTGTCGGGGATATCCTTTGTTACAACGCTTCCCGCGCCGATCACAACACCGTTTCCAATCTTAACTCCGGGAGTAATAACAACGTTTCCGCCTATCCATACGTTATCACCAATGGTGATATCTATACCGTATTCATAGCCTGTGTTGCGGGGGACATAATGTACAGGGTGACCTGCGGTATATATAGCTACATTCGGGGCAAGAAAGACGTTATCGCCGATCGTCACCTTTCCAACATCAAGAATCACAAGATTGTAGTTTGCAAAGAAATTGTCGCCAACCTCTATATTACTGCCGTAATCGCACCGGAACGGCTGTTCGATATGCAGTCCCTCACCTGCTTTTCCGAGAAGCGAACGGAGAATTTTGTCCATTTTCCCTCTGTCATCGGGGTGGCAGTTATTAAATTCGTATATCTTACGCTTGCACTGTGCACGCTCGTCACCAAGTCCGTCAAGCCATGCTTTATAGGGAAGATTTGCGTGCATACGCTGTTTCATATCCATAGTGTTTCTCCTTTATAATAAGCCGGATTTAAGTTCTACAAGCGTATTTTAGCACAAAAGCGACAGCAATGCAACCGGATTGAACTTGACAACAACTGAAAATATGGTATAATATAAATAAAGAGGGAAACGACAGACGGTCGCTCCCAATAATAATCAGTTAGAAATAACCGTTAAGTTGGTGGCTTGGGCGGTTATTTCTTTTTGTTAAAAGAAAAGATTGTGAATATCATAACTGTGAAAGCAGTAAGAAATATTCCTATCTGTGTTAAATCACTTAGCGTTATGTACACAGCTCCACCTCCTTTCAAAGTGCAATGCACTTTCGGGAGATGAATTGACCGCCTATCGTCCAAGGTTTCCCTCGTGAATATTTTAGCATAATATAGCAGAAAAAGCAACTCAAACGAACTTGACAACACACAAAAATATGTTATAATATAAATAAAGAGGGAAACGACAGACGGTCGCTCCCTAAGATTGGTTAAAATAACCGCTCACAGTTTGCGACAGGGGGCGGTTATTTCTTTTTATAAAAAGAAATGATGGTGAATATCATAACTGTGAAAGCAGTAAGAAATATTCCTATCTGTGTCAAATCATTTAGCGTTATGTACACAGCTCCACCTCCTTTCAAAGTGCAATGCACTTTCGGGAGATGAATTGACCGCCTGACGTCCAAGGTTTCCCTCATGAATATTTTAGCATAATATAGTAGAAAAAGCAACTCAAACGAACTTGACAACACACAAAAATATGTTATAATATAAATAAAGAGGGAAACGACAGACGATCGCTCCCTAGATTAAGTTATAGAATAACCGCTTTAGTTTGGTAGCGAAGGCGGTTATTTCTTTTTATAAAAAGAAATGATGGTGAATATCATAACTGTAAAGCCAGTGAGAAATATTCCTATCTGTGTTAAATCACTTAGCGTTATGTACACAGCTCCACCTCCTTTCAAAGTGCAATGCACTTTCGGGAGATGAATTGACCGCCTATCGTCCAAGGTTTCCCTCGTGAATATTTTAGCATATCAAAAGAAGAAAAGCAACAGCAAACCGCAGTATCGAAAACTGACCCGATACTGCGGTTTCACTTATATTCAGATATAAAATCACATAGCCTCGGCTTTTATCCCCTGATAAGTATCTCTCACCTTCATCTGCTTGTCTATTCCGCCGAGCACGGCTATCTTATCCGCGCTCCACTTCGGCGCAACAAGATATTTCTTGTCGGCATCGCCTGTAATACGTTCTATGACTATATCCTGCGGGAAATATTCAAGCTGTGATATCACTATATCAATATACTCTTCCCTACCGAGCGGAATATACTCTCCGCTGAGATACATTCTTTCCAGAGCGGTGTTACTGTTGACATGAAGAAGATGTATTTTGACTGCATCGGGGTGAAGACGCGCGACTTCTCTTGCCGTGTCAAGCATATCTTCCTTTGTTTCTCCGGGCAGTCCGTTAATTATATGCAGACAGGTACGGATACCGGCATTTCTCAACTTTTCATAGCCGGAAAGGAACTCGCGGTAGTCATAGCATCGGTTAATAACGGCGGCGGTTCTGTCGTGTACAGTCTGCAAACCCAGCTCTACAGTAAGGTCTGTCTTGCTGTTCAGCTGTGAAAGCAGCTCGATAACATCATCGGGCAGACAGTCTGCCCTTGTGCCTATTGATATGCCTGTTACGCCGAAATCAAGAGCCGCGGTAAATGCGCTCCTGAGCGTTTCAACAGGTGCATAGGTATTGGTGTTAGCCTGAAAATATGCAATTATCATACTGTCGGGGTATTTTTTGAAGATGCGCTCCTTTTCTGCTGAAAGCTGTCGCTGTACACTGTCGTAGATATCGCCGCCTTGCGCCGCGGTAAAGTATCCGCTTCCGTCCATACAGTAGATACAGCCGCCCGTACCCTTTGTTCCGTCCTTATTAGGACAGGTAAAGCCCGCATCTATAACAGCCTTGCCTACCCTGCCGCCGTAAACGGTCTTGTTATGGAAGTTCAGAGTATGATAACGCTTGTTGTCAAGAGAATACGAAAACACATATTCTTTTTCTTTCATAAAAGCTCCTTTGATATCGGAAGTTTCACAACAAACAAAATCACAGCGGTGAACACACGCTGTGATTTTTACTGTTTATTTCTGCTTTTCTTTTCTGAATACGAACACCTTGCTGAAAATATAGTTCAGCACAAGCACTACGATATTCGAGAACACCTTTGCACAGAATTCATATAGCCCGTTCTCAATATTCGGCAGATTTACAAGCAGGAACATTATTATAAGATCAACAAACAGCGTAAACAGCCTTGCCGCATAGAATGACAGCGCCTGCACTATATTCTTGCCAAAGCCCTTTACCTTGCTTTGGAACACCCAGATCCTGTTTGTGATATACGCAAATGTGACCGATACTATCCATGAAATGATATTCGGCAGTACGGTTGACGAATCTCCGCCGCTGAAATTGAGCCGATATGTCCATTTCAAAAACGCAGGTACGCTCTCCTCGCTCGGGAATATACAACGAATTATAAAGTACGTCACTATTGATACAAGCGTTGTCAGTGCACCGAATATGACATACATTATTATCTCACGGTATCTTGTAAAAAGCTCCTTCCACTGTGACGGGTGCAGAGCCATTTTCAGTATTTCCTTTATCTTATCCAATTACATATCCGCCATTTCGTCAAAATCTTCGCTATGCAGATTAGTTTCACCCATATCGCCGTGTTCATGCAGGTTTGCGCCGACCATATCTCTGCCTCTTACCATATACTTATCGCGCTCAAGCTTTACCGCCTCGTCAAGTATTTTCTTTACCTCTCTCGGCTTCTTGACAGACTTCAGCTCCTTGTTCGGAGTGTCACAGTCCCTTGATGTGACCACGATAGTACCGCATCCGACCATTCTCTGACCGAGTGACAGCTTCATGGTTTTATCAACTATCTTGTACAGCTCTATTTCATCTTCCTTGATATTCAGAAATCCGACCTTCGTATAAAGCACACTTGACGTAAGTATGTATCTTGTAAAAGAAATAGGCATACCCATAATGCACTTTTTGCCTGTCCAGATAACATCGCCGTAATCGCGCTGAAGCTTTTTCATATCAGCCATAACTTTTTTCCTTTCACTACCAAAGCTTATTTTCATGCGGGCATCTGTTGCAGGCATATGCCGCCCTCATTTCCACAAAGCAACCGCATTTACTGCACATACCGTTGATAAGGCAGTCGCACTCCGTGCATATTTCAAGACGTTTTTTGTACAGCGTTTCATCGGCTTTCTTCTCATCGGGAATAAGCTCAACATTCTCTTTGATATTCTGAAACGCCTCGGCACTCATCGCACTCAGCAGACATCTTTTGCAGACATTCATTCAAGGATTATCTCCGCTACACTGCACGGAGGAAGCGTGAATGTGATACCGCGCTCATTCTTTGTAACGCCGTCAAAATCAGCGATCGTGACATTTTCGGGCTCGTCAAAGGTATTGTGTGCACCTGCATTGCCGCTCAGCAGCCTTGCCCTGACAGAATTGAACTCAAATCCGCATATGTCTGCTTCAATAGTCTTGCTTTCCGAAAGCGAGCAGTTTGAAGCCGTTATCGTCATTTCGTTGTCGCAGCTTACCGATACGCTCTGCGAAATAACGGGAAGATTATATCCTTCCTGCTTTTCGTCCGCTATACTGCTGTAGCACAGCTCTGCGTTCTGATGGTTCTTGTACAGATCGAACACATGATATGTAGGTGTCAGTATCATTCTCTCGCCTTCGGTAAGAATAAGCGCCTGCAACACATTTACCGCCTGCGCAAGATTTGCCATAGATATCCTGTCACAGTGGCTGTTGAATATATTAAGATTGATCGATGCCACCATAGCGTCACGCATCGTATTCTGTTGATATAAGAAGCCCGGATTTGTACCGTCCTCTACATTATACCACGTTCCCCACTCATCTACAACCAGTTTTATGTTATTTTCGGGATTATTTACGTTAAGAATATCACAATGACGCTTGACAAGCGTTTCCATATACCACGTTTTTTCAAGTGTCTTATAGTATTCGTCCTCAGAAAATCCTGTAGCGCTGCCCTTGTTCTCCCAGTTTCCTGTGGGAAGTGTATAATAGTGCAGACTTACGGCATTAGTATGCCAAGGCTTTATATTCTCTGTGATTACCTTCATCCAGTTATAATCGTCCGCATTCGGTCCGCACGCCACTTTATAAAGCTGATTTGCCCCGTAGTTCCTGCAATACGTCTGATACTGTCTGTACAGTGCGGAATACTGCTCGGGCGACATATTTCCTCCGCACCCCCAGCTCTCGTTTCCGACACCGAGATATTTCAGCTTCCACGGCTTTTCCCTGCCGTTCTTCTTTCTTAACTGTGTCATAGGCGAATCGCAGTCCGAGGTGATATATTCTATCCACTCCGACATTTCCTGCACCGTACCCGAGCCGAGATTGCCCGACAGATACGGCTCACAGCCTACCATTTCGCAGAAGTTGAAGAATTCGTGCGTGCCGAAGCTGTTATCCTCCGTCACTCCGCCCCAGTTGGTGTTTACCATCTTCTTGCGCTGTGATTTTTCCCCTATGCCGTCCTTCCAGTGATACTCGTCCGCAAAGCATCCGCCGGGCCAGCGCAGGACAGGCATCTTTATATTTTTAAAAGCCTCAACTATATCGTTTCTTATACCGTTTGTATTCGGGATACTGCTGTCCTCACCTACATAGATACCGTTATATATGCATCTTCCGAGATGCTCGGAAAAATGACCGTAGATTTCGGGAGCGATACGACCCTTTCTGTCGTTGCCGTTGATGTACATTTTTATGCTCATAGCTTTTTCCTTTCGTGCCGTTTTGTGCAATATTCTACATACAGCATTTCTTGCTGTATGTACCGATTTTAGCATAATAACAGCTCTTAATCAATAACTTTTTGTGCAAAATTTCAAATTTAAATTTGTCAGCTCGGTTGACACGAACAGTGTTAAGCTATATAATATTATAGATAGTAGCAAGAAAAGAGGTATTTCTATGAGATATAAGGCACTTATTTTCGACCTTGACGGTACACTTCTGAACACAATCGATGACCTTGGGGACAGCGCAAATCACATTTTGTGCAAATTAGGCTTTCCTACCCACACAATTGACGAATATAAATATTTTGTCGGCAACGGCATACCGAAGCTTATAGAACGCTGTCTGCCGTCCGACAGGCAGGAATATAAGGAACAGGCGCTTGCCATGTTTATGGAATATTATGCTCTTCACAGCGAAGACAAGACCGCCGCTTATGACGGCATACCCGAGCTTTTGAGCTCCGCCCGCGAAAAAGGTATGAAGCTCGGCGTGATTACCAACAAGGCGCACAATATAGCACAGCAGGTAGTTCCGCACTTCCTCGGCGACGGCGTGTTCGACTATATCAGAGGACTTGATGACAGGATAAAGGCAAAGCCGTGCCCGGACGGCGCACTTGACGTAGCGCAAAAGCTCGGCGTACAGCCGTCCGAGGTACTTTACATAGGCGACAGCGGCGTTGATATGCAGACAGCCGTAAACGCGGGCTTTACCCCCTGCGGCGTTCTGTGGGGCTTCCGCACCGAAAAGGAGCTTTGCGATAACGGCGCAAAATATATCGCACATAAGCCTTCTGATATTCTTGACATAACAGAGAAATGAGGAAAATATGAGAAAAAAGTATCTTGAAATAGGTAAGATAGTAGCAACGCAGGGGCTCGGCGGCGAGGTCAGAGTGCAGTACTACTGCGACAGCGCAGACGTTATATGCAGCTTTGACAGGCTGTTTTTAGGTAAGGACAAGCAGGAGCTCGAGGTTGAAAAGGCACGTCCGCACAAGACGCTTGCCGTGCTGAAGCTTGAGGGCATAGACAGCGTGGAGCAGGCAAAGACCATAGTCGGCAAAATGCTTTATATGGATCGTGACGATGTGGAGCTTCCCGAGGGCGTGAACTTCATACAGGATCTCATCGGACTTGAAGTGCGTGACGCAGACAGCGGCAAGGTTTACGGTAAGGTAACGGATATCTTTCAGCACGGCGCGGCAGATGTCTATGAGCTTAAAACCCCAGAGGGTAAGGAGCTTATGTTCCCCGCGATCCCCGAAGTCCTGCTCGAAAAGAACATTGACGATGGGTATCTCGTTATAAGACCGCTCGACGGCTTGTTTGACGAAGAATAAATACGGAGAACCTATTCCCGCATTCGTAGGGGAGGGGCTTGCCCCTCCCGCAAAACGTTGCTTTAAATTTTCGGTATATGTAAATTGCTCGGCTAAGAATTAAAAATCAACGAAAACAAACATAAAACGGAGAACCTATGATAAGAATAGATATAGCTACCCTCTTTCCCGATATGTGCGAATCGTACCTGTCGGAAAGCATAGTCGGCAGAGGAAGAAAAGCAGGTCATATAGACATACATTGCCACAATATCCGCGACTATGCAGGCAACAAGCACAACCGCGTTGATGATAAGCCTTACGGCGGCGGCACGGGTATGGTCATGCAGGCTCAGCCGATATACGACTGTATAACCGAAATACAGCGGGAAAGCGGCTCTTCTGCGCGCATAGTCTATATGTCGCCTCAGGGCAAAGTACTGACGCAAGGCATAGTAAAGGAGCTTGCCGCCGAGGATAATCTCATAATACTCTGCGGACATTACGAGGGTGTGGATCAGCGTGTACTTGACGAGCTTTGCGCCGAGGAGATATCTGTCGGTGACTATGTGCTGACGGGTGGAGAGCTCCCGGCGCTTATACTTACCGATGCGATAGCAAGGCTCCAGGACGGAGTGCTTCCTAACAGCGATGCTTACAGCATAGAGAGCCACTATAACGGGCTTCTTGAGCACCCGCAGTATACCCGTCCCGAGGTTTGGCACGACAGAGCCGTGCCCCTTGTTCTACTTACAGGCGCACATGATGCCGTTGCGAAGTGGCAGGAAGAGACCGCACTTGAAGTGACCCGCAGAAAGCGTCCGGATATGCTGTACGATCACCGCACAAATGGCGAGCCTTACGCAAGATATATCCGCGTATTCGTACCGTATAAGGAGCGTGAATACGATATAATCGCTTTTATGAAGCTGATATTCCACAGGCGCATTCTCACAAACCGCGAGCAGAAGATCATCAAGCGTATGATGCCTGTACTTGACAATCTCCCCACACCGCCCGACTGTGCGGAAAACGAGAGCGTCTGGCTTAATGCCAAAAACGCGGGACAAATTCTTGAAATGTACGCTCCGCTTTTCGATATGCTGAGAGAGCACGATATAGATTACCATGTAGAATACAGCGATAAGCCTGACGGCACGCCTTATGCGGAAAATGAATATTTCACCGTTTTCAAGCAGTAATGCAATATGCACCTTATCAGCAAAAAATACTTAACTGTATATCCCCCATAATCATTCATCTCAGCCGCAACAGCTAACACCGCTGAAAATAATTTCTATGATTACGCGGTGTTAATAATTTCGTGAGTTTATCGGTGCAACTGCATTATCACCGAAACTTCCAAAAACGCACTATCCTGAGATATCTGTACAGTCCCCCGGGTCGAACAGAGCGGAGCGTCCCGCTTATGACGGGATTTAAAACACAATCGTTTGTGTGTCTTATCGCCAACACCCCTTTGGCGGGGTACGGGTGTGGGTAAGGAAAGAGGGAGCCACGAGGGAGAAAACCTAAGGGTATAGGGCTGAGTCTTGCTTTCGCAAGCACTCGGACGTTTCGCTTTGCTTCACTGGGCTGCTTAAGTCCAACGGAGCTTTAGCGGAGTGCACGAGCCTTGCGTAAGCTAGGCTCAGACTTACACCTGTTCCCTTTGGTGCTTTCCCTCGTTCATAGTAGCAACGTTATTACATAGAATAGCGAACCCGAGAAGTGCTGCCCGACAAACAGAACTATCGGTAGCTTACTATCACAGTAAAACATCAAACATTTTCGCCAAGCCGAAAACAGAAACCATATTGCAAAAACAATTCATACTATCTCCCCCCTTCCCCCTTGTTAAAAAAGTCGAAGAATTATCGATAATTCTTCGGCTTTTTGTATTTAATTTGCAAATTTATTTTAAACACCTCTTTTATTTTCGTTTTGCTTGAAAAAGAACCGTTTTCCGTGTATAATATACTTATCTGTAATTGTAAAAGCAACTGCGGCTCAGCCCGCATTATAATAAAAGGAACACAGCTTTATGAAATTTATTCTAAGCAAGATCAAAACCTATTTCGGAAAACTGGATAAACTGCTGCTGTTCATGTGTGCCGGCATTGCAAGCTTTGCAGTGTTCATTCAGTACACGCTCTATGAAAATGACATCAGCTCGGCTGTTACCGCGAGCCAGTACAAGACACAGCTGATAGCCTTTATCGGCGGTCTTGTGATAGCTCTTGTGCTTGCGGCAATAAACTACAAGTTCATAGCGAAGCTATGGTTTATCTATGTCCCGGTCGGACTGGGACTTACGCTCCTGCTGTTCACGCCGCTCGGACTTCAGCGAGAGGGTGCGGACGATATCGGCTGGCTTGACCTCGGAGTAGTTACAATACAGCCATCCGAGATACTCAAGCTTGCGTTTATCCTCTCCCTTGCTTTCCACCTGTCAAAGGTCGAGGACAGAATGAACGAGCCGATACACTTCATTCTTCTGTGCATTCACGGTGCGATACCGACACTGCTTATAAGGCAGACAGGCGATGACGGCTCGGCTATAGTATTCCTTTTCATCTTCCTTTGTATGATGTTTGCGGCGGGACTTTCGTGGAAGTACCTTGTTATGATAGCGGTAGCGATCCCTCCGGCGGTCTATGTGCTGTGGAACTATCTTATGCAACCTCATCAGCAAAAGCGTTTTCAGGTACTGTGGGACGCTCAGATGCAGGAGGAAGAGGCGCTTGGGATATATATGCAGCAGCGTGTCGGAAAGATAGCCTTAGGCTCGGGCGGACTTACGGGACAGGGACTTTCGGGCGGAGAATATACCTACGTTCCCGAAATACACAACGACTTCATTTTTTCATATATCGGAATGACAATGGGACTGCTGGGCTGTCTGCTTGTTGTGGGACTGCTCGCGGCATTGTCGCTTAAAATACTGTCAAATGCAAGCAGTGCAAAGGACACACTCGGCAGGCTTATCTGTATCGGTGTATTCGCACTTATTGTATTCCACACAACGGTAAATATCGGAATGGTGCTCGGTGTAGCGCCGGTTATCGGAATACCGCTACCGTTCTTCAGTGCGGGCGGTACGTCCGGAGTATGCCTGTTTGTAGCGATAGGGCTTGTACTCAGCGTAAGCTATCACAACTCCACCAAATACAGAATGTTCTACACCGAAAAGGAATAACAGCAGGATTTAACTCCCCATGGGAGAAAAGATAAAGCAAAATGAAAGGAAACGATCATGGCAAAGAACACTATCCACACACTTGAGGAGATCTACTCAGAGGGTGCAGTAAAGGCTCAGAAAGAAAGATATGAGAAGTCGGCGGAAGAATTTAAAAGCATTTTCGGCGACAGCGGCTCACTCCGTTACTTCTCCGCTCCCGGACGTACAGAAGTCGGCGGCAACCACACCGACCATAATCACGGCAAAGTACTTGCGGCAAGCGTAAATCTTGACGTTATCGCAGTAGTAGAGCCTACGGACGACAACATAATCACGGTAAAGAGCGAGGGCTTCCCGCAGGACACTGTTGACATATCCGATCTTTCGGTTCACGAAGACGAGAAAAATACATCGGCTTCCCTTATAAGAGGCGTAGCCGCAGGCTTTAAGAACAACGGCTTCCATATAGGCGGCTTCAAGGCTTATACGACATCAAACGTTATGAAGGGCTCAGGCCTTTCAAGTTCTGCCGCTTTTGAAGTACTTATCGGAAATATCCTTTCGGGTATCTACAACGCAGGCGGTATCAGTGCTGTAAAGATAGCCCAGATAGCCCAGTATGCAGAGAACGAATATTTCGGCAAGCCGAGCGGTCTTATGGATCAGATGGCAAGCTCGGTGGGCGGTTTCGTTGCTATTGACTTCAAGAATACACAAGCGCCTATCATTGAGAATATCCCGGTTGATTTTTCATCATACGGACATGCTCTGTGCATTATCGATACAAAGGCGGATCACGCCGACCTTACAGACGAATATGCCGCTATCCCCCGCGAGATGAAAGCGATAGCAGGCTACTTCTCAACAGAATATCTCCGCGAAATATCACGCGCTGACGTTATTCTCAATATGAGCATTTTAAGGCAGAAGTTCGGTGACCGTGCAGTTCTGCGTGCTCTCCACTTCTTTGAGGAAAACGAGCGTGTGGACAAGCTTGTGCATTCGCTCAAGCACGGACATTTCGATGATTTCCTAAGCTCAATAAACGAAAGCGGAAATTCAAGCTACAAGTACTTACAGAATATATTTGCCGTTTCCGACTACACACATCAGGCAGTCGGAATTGCACTGAACGTTGCCGAGCACGCTCTTACAAGAAAGGGTGCTTGCAGAGTTCACGGCGGCGGTTTTGCGGGAACTATACAGGCTTTCGTTCCGCAGGATATCTTAAAAGGCTTTATCGTTGATATAGAAAAGGTGTTCGGCGCAGGAAGCTGTCATGTTCTTTCAATACGTCCCGTGGGCGGCACTGAGGTAGAGCTTTAATTGCACTGAGGGCGATATTGTTTATATAAGTCGAGCTTTGCAAATAACGATTTGTTACATCGGAACATTGTGATAGCAGTATATCTGCTTCACTTTTTGTAGGGGAGGGGCTCGCCCCTCCCGATGTATCGTTGTAATCATAGCGGATAATTGATTGTGTCAGATTGAACGGCTGAAATACCTCAAGAGGGGCAAGTGAGACATTGATGACTTAAACGTGTGTACCCAAAGTTTTGCCGGGGTACAAAACCATACAAGCACACACAGACACACACCCTACAGACTTGTGATGATAAATGCTTAATACGGCGGTTTTTAAAATAAACGCCGCAGGCGTAACCACAATTATTCATTATTCATTCTGTAATGGCGAGAATAGTACGAAAAGGTGATTGATGGTGCGGAGGGGAAACAATCCCCACCGTCTTGACGGCAGGAAATATAACAATTCTGAAACAGTCGGGCAAATTGCAAAATGAAGATGATATAGGATAACGGTTTTGTCGTGCCGTCAATCCACCTCCCCTTTTTCGAGGGGAGGCAAGGGTGGTAGTGCGAGGCGAGGGATAGTGACGCTTTTGCAAGGGTTGTTGTAGTGTTAAATGCGTAATACGGCGGTTTTTAAAATAAACGCCTCAGGCGTAACCACAATTATTCATTATTCATTATTCATCATTCATTATATAAAGAAACAGCCCCGCAGGGCTGTCCTATATATGATCAAACAACAAACTCCTCGTACTCATGCTTATGGAGCTTGTCTACGAGTGCAGTTACTGCGATACCGTCCTCACGGTACTCCTCACTCAGCACCTTTCCGTGTGAGTGGAGTGCCGCCGCCAGTCCCGACCTGTCATACGGTATCAGCATTTCCATACGGCTTACCTTATCGGTAAGATTATCCGATATGGCTTTCAGCAGTTCGTCAAATCCCGTACCGTTCTTTGCGGAGATCATTACCGTATTTTCGGCGGGCGGCAGTTCATAATCGAGCTTGTCACACTTGTTGAGAACAGTGATCACGGGTATTTCGCCGCAACCAAGCTCTGACAGCAGAGAAAGCGTTGTTTCTGCTTTCTCCTTGGCTTCCGGGTCGGACACGTCACAGACGTGCAGGATTATATCCGCGCTTGCCGCTTCTTCAAGCGTTGACTTGAACGCTTCTACAAGGTGGTGAGGAAGCCGTCTTATAAGTCCTACGGTATCTACAAGCGTAAGACTTCTTCCGTCGGGCAGTTCGATCGCCCTTGATGTAAGATCAAGAGTAGCGAACAATTTATCCTCGGCAAGCACACCGGCATCCGTGAGAGCGTTGAGCAAGGTCGATTTTCCCGCGTTTGTATATCCCACGATCGCGCCCACGCACACGCTGTCCTTTTTTCTGCGGCGGCGTGACAGCTCGCGGCGCTTTTCAAGCTCCTTAAGTTCATCGCTGAGCTTTTCAATTCTGCGTCTTATATGACGACGGTCTGTTTCAAGCTGGGTTTCACCCGGTCCTCTTGTACCGATACCGCCGCCAAGACGTGATAACGATGTACCTATTCCCATAAGGCGCGGCAGACGGTATTTGAGCTGAGCAAGCTCGACCTGCAATTTACCCTCGTTTGTGACCGCTCTGCCTGCGAATATGTCAAGTATAAGCATAGTACGGTCAATGACGCGCACCGAGGTTATGTCCTCTATATTGCGTATCTGACTGGAGCTGAGCTCCATATCAAAGATAATAAGCTGTGCGTCAAGATCCTTTGCAACGGCGCTTAGTTCTTCGATCTTGCCTTCGCCGAGGATAGTCGCACTTTCAATAGCGGGACGCTTCTGAAGAATACGGCAGACTGTCACCGCACCTGCGGTTTCAGCCAGTTCTTCAAGCTCGTCCATAGATATTTCCGCATCATATTCGCCGGTATCAACTCCTGCGAGTATGGCTCGGGTCAATTCGTTTTCCTTTAAAATCGGATTGTTTACTGTTGATTCGTTCATAATGTTCCTTTCCGGTTTGTTAATAATACAGTAAATTTATGCGGTATTCCGCAAAAGGTGGTAATCTTTATGAAGTTCCAAGAATACGACGTAATAATTGTCGGCACAGGTGTTTCGGGTCTTTATGCGGCTCTGAACCTTGACAGCAGTATGAAGATACTCATGCTCTCAAAGCGTGAACTGACACTTTGCAACTCGGCTCTCGCACAGGGCGGTGTTGCCGCTGTAATGGATACGTCCAACGACAACTACGAACTGCACATCAAGGACACTCTTATAGCCGGCGGCTACAAGAACAATATCGACAATGTACGCATACTCGTTGAGCAAGGTCCGAAGGACGTTAAAAATCTGCTCAATTACGGAGTTGACTTTGACAGAAAGCAGGACGGCTCGATCGACCTTACGCTTGAGGGCGGGCACTGCCGTCACCGAATTGCTCATCACAAGGACAGCACAGGCTTTGAGATCGTAACTTCTCTTATTGAGGGCGTCAAGAAGCTGCCTAATGTCACAATTCTTGAAAACTCACACCTGCTCGGTCTTACCAAGCGCGGTGATAATTTCCTGTTTGATGTGCTTCACGAAGGAAAGCACAGCTATTATACCACAAAGAACACCGTTCTTGCAACAGGCGGTATAGGAAGAGTTTACGATTATACCACAAACTCGGCGATCGCTACCGGTGACGGCATACAGTTTGCATACAATATGGGCGCTGATATTCAGCATCTGAGCTATGTGCAGTTCCACCCCACAGCCTTTGCCGACCACGAAAACCGTGAGTGCTTTCTTGTATCCGAGGCGGTACGCGGCGAGGGCGCATATCTGCTCAACTGCAACAAGGAACGTTTTATGCATAAGTATGAGCCCGAGCGCAAGGAGCTTGCTCCCCGTGACGTGGTTTCCAAGGATATGATGAAAGAGCAGAAAGAAACGGGCAGCGACAAGTTCTATCTCGATATTTCGTATAAAGATCCCGAATTTATCAAAAACCGCTTCCCTATGATATATAACAAGGTTCTTGAAAAGGGCTATGATATGACAAAAGAGCCTATCCCGATATATCCTTGTCAGCACTACCTTATGGGCGGTATAGGCGTAAACGGACACGGCGCAACAAATGTCAAGGGCTTATATGCCGCAGGCGAATGTGCGCATACCGGCGTTCACGGTATCAACCGCCTTGCAAGCAACTCACTGCTTGAGGCACTGGTATTCAGCCGTCTTATTGCCGAGGATATCAATAAGAACAATGTTCATCATGAGCTCGGAACGGTTGAATTTGACTATCCGTCACCCGACGGAAAGCCGCTCCCCAAGGGTATTCGTACAGAAATAAGACATATCATGCAGCGCTCATATTTCGTTGTACCGGACTATGTTGAAGCGGCTAAGGATATAAAGCGCGTGACGGAGCTTAAAGACCTGCTCGATAACGGCGGTTTCGAGGTAACTCCCGACTATATTGAAGCTAAGTCGCTGACTACCGTTGCTTACATAATCCTCAGCGAAGTGGTTGCAGAGGGAAAGGAAAAGGGCATTATATAATGAAATTATTACAGTTTTACGTTGACGATCTGATAAAAAGAGCGATAACAGAGGATATAAACTACATAGACAGCACTACCGACCTGCTTATTGACGAGGACGATATATCCGAAGCCTATTTTGTATCAAAGGCTGACGGTGTGCTTGCGGGTATTGATGTTGCAATGCGTGTTTTCACCTTACTTGACGACACCATCGAGATGAATATTCATTTCAAGGACGGCGACGCTATAAAGAAAGGCGATGTTATCGCCGAGTTCAAGGGTCACACCTGCGCTATGCTGAAGGCTGAGCGTACAGCGCTCAATCTTTTACAGCACATGAGCGGTATTGCAAGCTACACAAACAAGTGCGTAAAGGCAGTCGAGGGTACTGATGCTTCTATCGCAGATACGAGAAAAACGCTCCCCGGCTTACGTCCTTTACAGAAATATTCTGTAGTGGCAGGCGGCGGAAGAAACCACCGCTACAATCTTACAGACGCGGCAATGCTCAAGGACAACCACATTGACGCATATGGCGGCATTACACAGGCTGTTACGGCTCTGCGTAAAAAAGCGGGACATATGCTCCAGATCGAGGTCGAAGTGCGCAACTTTGACGAGCTGAACGAGGCGCTTGCGGTAAAGGCTGACGTTATTATGCTTGACAATATGAGCTGTGAGGATATGAAGAAAGCGGTAGAGATAAACGCAGGCAGAGCAAAGCTTGAAGCAAGCGGAAACGTAACGCTTGACAATATCCGTGACGTTGCGCTGACGGGCGTTGATATTATCAGCCTTGGCGCTCTTACACACAGCGTAACGGCTTTCGATATTTCGATGAAGTGGAAGAAGAAGGCATGACAAACTGCGACTGCTGCGTAAACTATGTCTATGACGATGAGTACGACTGCTACACCTGTCTTGTAAATCTTGACGAGGACGAAATGCGCCGTTTTATAACAGGCGACAACTACAACTGCCCGTATTTCAGAAACGATGACGAATACGAGCTTGCAAGAAAGCAGTAAGCTGAAAGGAAAAGCTATGACAAAGATACCGAGGGGTGACAAATCATATATAGGAAAGACTGTCACGGTGACGGTTGACCGCCCGATAGGCACGCATCATCCCAAGCACCCGGAGATAGTATATCCGATAAACTACGGCTATGTCGAGGGGCTTCTCGGCGGTGACGGCGAGGAGCAGGACGTGTATATTCTCGGCGTTGATAAGCCCGTTGACAAGGCGGAATGCGTTATCATCGCAACGATAATGCGCACCGATGACAACGAGGACAAGTGGGTCGGCGTACCGTCTGAGCTTGTCGGCACGGAGCTTTGCTGTGAGTGCAATATAGTGAACGCCGTACATTTTCAGGAGCAGTTCCACACCGCTGAGATATTTGCCTTATATGAAAAGACCTGCGGCGCGGTAATGTACACAGGTGACAAGGATAACCGCAGATACTTCCTTATCAAGAACAACAGCGGTCATATCGGCTTTCCGAAGGGTCATATCGAGTACGGCGAAAGCGAACGTGAAACAGCTCTGCGTGAGGTTTTTGAAGAATGCGGACTTAAAGCGGAATTAGATGAAGATTTCCGTGCGGAGTATACATTCCACACGCTTGATAACACCGAAAAGACAAGCGTATTCTTTGCAGGAAAATTTGACAGGGATGCCGCAGTTACCATTCAGCAGGAAGAGATAATAGGCGACTGGCTGTTAAGCTACGGGGACGCTATGAACAAGCTGAACTGGGAACAGGATAAGGGCATACTGAAAGCCTGTGAGGAGTACCTGAACAGGAAGAGTAAGTAAGATAAGCATATCAAATAACCGCAGTATCGGATAGATACTGCGGTTTACTGTTGAATTGTTTAACAATATATGCTAAAATAACATTGAGGGAAACCTTGAATGTTACGAAAGAAGGTACAATATGCAAAAGAGCAATATTACGCCCAAAAACGCAAGTCCGACCGAACAAAGCAAAACCTACACAAATATCCGAAAAAGCATTATCTCCGCTCAAAGCAAGATATACACGGCTGTCAATTCGGCGATGGTTCAGGCTTATTGGGAGATCGGCGAACAGATCTATATTGCCTGCGGTGAAAATGAACGTGCAGAATACGGTAAAGGCCTGCTGAACTTTCTTTCGGATAAGCTGACAGCTGAATTTGGAAAAGGGTTTACAGTATCTAATTTACGAAATATGCGACAGTTTTATCTTGCATTTCCAAAACGCTACACAGTGTGTAGCAATTTGAGCTGGTCGCATTATCGTGTGCTTATGAGAATTTCAGATAGTAAGCGTAGGACGTGGTATACAGATGAATGTGCTGAATCGGGGTGGAGCGTGCGTCAGCTTGAGCGGCAAATAAACACAATGTTTTATGAACGCCTCCTTTCAAGCCGTGACAAGGAAACTGTTGAAGCGGAAATACAGACAACCGAGCCTGCTCCGGAGTATGAAAAGATAATCCGTGATCCTTATGTTCTTGAGTTTCTTGATTTGCCTGCTAACCCTCATTTTTATGAAAAGGATCTCGAGCAAGCATTGATAGATCATCTCCAGAAGTTTTTGCTTGAACTCGGAAGAGGTTTCAGCTTTGTGGCACGGCAGAAGAAAATCTCCTTTGACGGCAGACAATTCTATATAGACCTTGTATTCTATAATTACATTCTCAAATGCTTCGTGCTTATAGATCTGAAACTGGGAGATCTGACTCATCAGGATTTAGGTCAAATGCAGATGTATGTAAACTATTATACGAGAGAGCTTATGAACGACGGTGACAATCCGCCGATAGGTATCGTTCTTTGTGCCGATAAGAGCGATTCTATTGTAAAATATACACTGCCCGAGAATAACACTCAGATTTTTGCTTCAAAGTATATGACCTGCATTCCAAGTGAGGAAGAATTCAAGCAGGAGATCCGCCTTGATGATTTTCACGCAAGAAGCGAATAACACAACCGACTTTACCGCAGTTATACTCAGCATTTTATCTTTTAACAAAAAAAGAAATAACCGCCCCAGTCGCAAACAGAAGGCGGTTATTTTTTAACCACTCAAAGGGAGCGACCGTCTGTCGTTTCCCTCTTTTTGTATCTTTATCAGATGAATATCAAGCACGCAAAGCCACTCAATTAACGCTGAATTAAACCCCGCTTACTTCTTCTTTATAACCGTTCCCTGTCTTGTTTCCTCAACAACATAGCCCATTGCGGTTATCTTATCTCTCAGTTCATCGGCAAGTGCGAAGTTCTTATCCTTTCTTGCCTGCTTTCTCTGCTCGGCAAGCTCAAGGATTTCGGCAGGAAGCTCATCGGCTGTATCGGCGGGCTTTTCGTTTTCCGCCTTTGCCTTTTCGATAAGCGACAGTGAAAGTACCTTGTCAAAGTCAGCGATAAGCGCCAGCTTTGTTGCGGGTGTTGTGTCTGCCTTTAACACATCGTACAGTGCAGTGATTGCAAGCGATGTGTTTATATCGTTATCCATAGCGGCGGTGAAACCCTCACGGAGCTTATCGTATGCCGCCTTGTCGACCTCGCCCTGCTCTGCCTTTAAAAGCTGTGCTATCTTAGCTACCAGCTTTTCGTATGCGCCCTTTGCGTTGTCAAGATTTTCATAAGAGAATACGAGCGACTTTCTGTAGTGTGACAGCAGGCAGAAGAAACGGTATATCACGGGGTCGTATCCCTTGCTTTCAAGCAGTGATACGGTAAGGAACTCGCCCTTGGACTTGCTCATCTTGCCGCTGTTTGTATTCAGGTGGTGAACGTGGAACCAGTAGTTGCACCACTTGTGACCGAGGTATGCCTCGCTCTGCGCGATCTCATTCGTGTGGTGGGGGAATGCGTTGTCGATGCCGCCGCAGTGGATATCAAGATATTCTCCGAGGTGCTTCATACTTATGCAGCTGCACTCGATATGCCAGCCGGGGTAACCTACACCCCACGGGCTGTCCCACTTGAGCTCCTGGTCGTCAAACTTTGACTTTGTGAACCACAGAACGAAGTCTGCCTTGTTTCTCTTGTTGCCGTCCTCTTCAACGCCCTCACGAACGCCTACCGCAAGGTCTTCCTCCTTGAAGTCGTTGAACACATAGTACTTTTCAAGCTTTGATGTATCGAAGTAGATGTTTCCGCCTGCTTCATAAGCGTAGCCCTTTTCGATAAGAGAAGAAATTACCTTGATGAAATCGGCGATACAATGTGTAGCGGGCTCAACAACATCGGGACGCTTGATATTCAGCTTCTTGCAGTCCTCAAAGAAAGCGTCCGTGTAGTACTTTGCTATCTCCATAACTGTCTTATGCTCACGCTTTGCACCCTTTAACATCTTGTCATCGCCTGTGTCGCCGTCGCTTGTCAGGTGTCCTACATCTGTAATGTTCATAACACGCTTGACATCATAACCGACATAGCGCAGATACTTTTCGAGCACGTCCTCCATAATGTAGCTGCGGAGGTTGCCTATGTGCGCAAAGTGGTACACGGTAGGTCCGCAGGTGTACATATTTACCTTGCCCTCGACATTCGGCACGAATTCTTCCTTTTTGTGTGACAGTGAATTATATAACTGCATTTTCTTATCCTCGCTTTTATTTAATATTGTTTTCTTTAAGTTCTTCTCTTAGCAGATCTATCTCGCTCTGCATTGTTTCAAGCCTGCTCTGCAAGGCACATATCTGCTGTGCCACAGGGTCGGGAATGTGTATCTGGTCAAGGTCGCAGGCGTTGACCTTCTGACCGTCACGGCGTACTACCCTTGCGGGAACGCCGACTGCCGTTGAGTTTGGCGGCACTTCCGACAGCACAACGGCATTTGCAGCTATCTTTGCGTTATCGCCTACCTTGAAAGGTCCGAGAACCCTTGCTCCCGAGCCTACCATTACGTTGTTTCCGAGGGTGGGGTGACGCTTTCCGGTGTCCTTACCGGTACCGCCGAGCGTAACGTTCTGATACAGCGTACAGTAGTCGCCTATCTCGGTGGTTTCGCCTATTACAACGCCGCTTCCGTGGTCGATGAACAAGCCCTTTCCTATCGTTGCACCGGGGTGTATCTCAATGCCCGTCTTGCGTAAAGCGCGCTGTGAGATCCATCTTGCTATGAAGTAGTGCTTCTTAAGATACCATTTATGCGCCCTGCGGTATGCTCTTACCGCCTTGAAGCTCGGATAGAGGAAAAATACCTCGAGGTCGCTCTTAACGGCAGGATCTCGTTCTCTGACCGATTTTATATCCGCTTTAATTTTATCGAACATATGTTTCCTACCCTTCTCCGAAAATAAAAATGCCTCCGTCTGCATAACAGACGAAGGCGGTTCGTACCACGGTTCCACTTCGCTTCGGAGCTTGCGCTCCCTTTATGTCTTTAACGCAGACTACACGGGCAGAGATACTTACAATATGTTTTCCCCCTGCCGACCCGGATAAAAATATCCGTACAGCCGCACTTCACCGTAAATCCGTCTGCCGTCTTTCACCTGACACGGCTCTCTGTAAGACTTCATTTTCCGGGTACTCTTGCCGTACACGGTCTTTACACCTATATTTTACTATATGCTTAGTGTATCATAAATGCAACGCCGTGTCAAGCGGAAAAATATGAATTAAGAAACTTACCTACTTGTAGAAAAAGTCTGTTTTTAAGAAAACAGCTTATTCTCAATCCCTATCCCCAAACCCCTTTCCCCCAGAAAGGGGCTATATTACTGGGGCTACCGCCCCTAGACCCTGTCGGGGGCTACACCCCTGCGACCCCTTTTTTAGCAAAGATAGCAATTTTTCTATAAACTAAAAGCTTACTCCGTTATATTCTTTGCGATAGGCAGTCTTACGCAGACGAGCGTTCCCCTGCCGAGCTCACTGTCTAATGTCACCGTTCCGCCGTAGCAGTTGACGATATGCTTTACTATAGAAAGCCCGAGTCCCGTACTGCCCTCTTTTGTACTCCTGCCTTTATCTACTCTGTAGAAACGCTCAAATACACGGTTAAGCGACTCCTTAGGTATTCCTATGCCGTTATCCTTTACATAAATACAGCCTATTTCTCCGACATTGTGCAAGGTGATCTCTACCTTGCCGCCGTCCTTGTTGTACTTTACAGCGTTGCTGACTATGTTTTCGACAAGCTCGTATATATGCTTGTATGCGGCGCGGACGGTAAAGCCGTCACCCGACAGATCTATCGTCACATTCTTTGCCGATGCCGAGGGTTCAAGGCATTCCTTTACTGCGGTGCATATCTCGGACAGCTTGCAGTCGGTTATCTCTTCTGCTGTCGTCTTGTTTTCAAGCGAGGATATTTCAAGGATATCGCTGATTATGGTTGACATTCTCTTGGCTTCGGTAAGGATCTTTCCGATGTAATAGTCCTTTTTATCCTTCGGCACAAGTCCGTTTTCAAGAAGCTCCGCAAAGCCTGAAATTGCCGTCAGCGGCGTTTTCAGTTCATGTCCCGCATTCGCAAAGAAATCAGCCTTCAGCTGTTCTGACATACGCTTGTCGGTAACATCGCGGATAACCATAAGTCCGCCGTGCATTGCGTCTATCCCGCTCTTGGAAACAGGGAATATCTGAACGAGCAGTATCCTGCCGTCAACTGTGCTTTCAATATTTACCGTCTTATCCTCGGTTGCCGCCTTTTCAGCACCGCTTATTATCTCCGGCTTTCTTGCAAGCTCGGGGATAGTTGAAATGCGGCTGTCTTTGGAAGATCCGAGCAGTTTTAATCCCGCACGGTTGATGGATATCACGGACAGGTCATTATCATAGAGTATAACGCCGTCCTGAAGGCTCTCAAGTATGAAGCGTTCCTTTTCACGCTCGTTTTCAAGCGTTTTCATATTATCCTGTATGTTCTTACGCATAAAGTTGAACATCGTCACGAACTCGTCAAGCTCAGGGTACTTGTGCGAGGGTATCTCTTCGAGCTCGGCGGCGTTTTCATTGCTTACGTCCTTCATCTTGCCCATAGCCGCTGATATACTGTTGATAGGCTTCATTATCTGCCGTGCGACACTGCTTACCGCTATAAGTCCGGCAACTATACCTATTGCGGCGGCTATAAGCATAGGTGCAATGAACATCGAAGCAAAATCCATATAGCTGTTTATGTTATAGCTTATACGGATTATATCGTCGTCCTTTACCTTCATAGCGGCATATATCTGATTTTTCCCGAGTGTCTTTGAATATCTTACCGATACCCCACTTCCCGTAAGCTCGGCTTGCTTTATCTCCTCACGGGTGCTGTGGTTATCGTCTGGCTCGCCGTCTATATAGGTATCTACAAATACAGTGCCGTCCTTATTGATAAAGCTCACTCTGGCATCGCCGATAAGTGAGCTTAATCTGTAAGCGAGATCATAGTCGTGGCTTGGTTCGTCCTCATATATCTCACGGATAAGCCCGAGAGAGGTCAGCATATCGCTTTTTCTGACATTCTGTTCCGTACTTGAAAGCAGTGCGGTCGCAGAAACAATACACACCGACATAACTATCGCTATCACAATAAGAAAACGTACTATAAGTGCTTTTTTCATCTGTACGTCCTCCCGTTATTCTCCTATAAATCTGTAGCCGATACCTCTCACCGTCTTGATAAGATGTGCATTATCGGCATCATCGCTGAGTTTTTTCCTGAGTGTTCCTATGTGCATATCAAGTGTTCGCGTTTCACCGACAAAATCTATGCCCCATACCTTTGTCAGAAGCTCCTCGCGGCTGACAACTCTTGAACGGTTCTTAAGAAGATACAGCAACAGCTCATACTCTTTCAGCGTCAGCTCTACCGGCTGTCCGTCGCGGCTGACTTCACGCAGTGACGTGTTTATCGTAATGCCGCCTGCGGTTATCTTATCCGATGTACTTTCGGCAGAGGTCCTGCCCGCACGTCTGAGCAGTGCCTTTATTCTTGCGGCAAGCTCCATAATACCGAACGGCTTTGTAAGATAGTCGTCTGCGCCGTTTTCAAGTCCGAACACCTTGTCTATCTCCGCAGATTTTGCTGTCAGCATAAGTATAGGCGTATTCTTAGTTGCTTCCTTTTCACGGAGTATTTTTACCGCCTGTACACCGTCCATACCGGGTAACATTATATCAAACAGAAATATATCCGGCGGCTGTTTTTCGGCGGCGGCAAGACAGTCCTCGGCGCTTACAAAGCTTTCGACTTCATACGAATAAGCGGAAAGAGCAACTGTGACCAGCTCCCTTATACTGTCATCGTCCTCGGTTATGTAGACACGTTCAGCCATTATATCTGCCTCCAAAGTTTAAATAATGCGGGTATTCTTATATTCACCTGTCTTGAAGAACTCGACCCACTCGCAGATATTTACTGCGTGGTCGGCTATTCTTTCTAGATATTTTACTATCATAAGGGCATCGACCGCAACATCGCCGTTGCAATGCTCGCTCTTTATAAGCTCGACTATACGATTTCTTATCGAAATGAACAGTTCATCGACCTCATCGTCCGCCTTGATGGTTTCGTTTGCGAGCGTCATATCTGTAGTAACGAACGAATCGATCGAATGCGATACCATTATTATGACCTTTTCGCTCATAGTCTGTATCTCTTTTACGATATGCATAATGGTGGATACATCGGCTGTAAGGCTGATCTCCGCAATATCGGCGGCATTATCGGCGATACGCTCCATATCGGTCACCATTTTCAGTGCCGCAGAAACCTTACGCAGATCCCTTGCGACAGGCTGTTCACGCAGAATTATCGACAGGCACTGGCTTTCGATGTTCTTTTCTTCTTCATCTACCTGTCTGTCGCCGTCTACTACTTTTTTTGCAAGCTCAGCATCGCTGTCACGCAGTGCTGTTATCGATGAAGCTATAGCCTCTTCTATCATTCCGCCCATGCGGATAAGGTCGTTATTCAGCTTGCCGAGCTTATGCTCAAATGTTTCTCTCATTTTTCTTCGCCCTTTCTAATATAATATCACACATATTGCAGAAAATCAACCGAAACGTCCTGTGATATAATCCTCAGTGCGTTTATCCTTAGGACGTGAGAACAACTCATCTGTCGGAGCGTACTCAACCATTTCGCCTACAAGGAAAAATGCGGTGTAATCCGAAATTCTGGTTGCCTGCTGCATATTGTGAGTTACGATAGCAACGGTGTACGTTTCCTTCAGCGTGTTCATAAGCTCTTCGATTTTCAATGTAGATACGGGGTCAAGCGCAGATGTCGGTTCGTCCATCAAGATTATTTCCGGCTGAACCGCAATCGCTCTTGCTATGCATATTCTCTGCTGCTGACCGCCCGAAAGGCTGAGAGCGGACTTGTGCAGTCTGTCCTTAACTTCATCAAATACAGCCGCACCGATAAGACTCTCCTCAACTATCCTGTCAAGCTTTGCTTTGCTCTTTATGCCGTGAACTCTCGGACCGTACGCTATATTATCGTATATGCTCATTGGGAACGGATTTGGCTTCTGGAACACCATTCCTATCCTGCGGCGCAGTACGTTTGTGTCAACGCCGTCCGCATAGATATCCTCACCGTCAAGCAGGAACTGACCTGTTATCTTACAGTCCGGAATAAGGTCGTTCATACGGTTAAGGCTTTTAAGATATGTAGATTTACCGCAACCCGAAGGGCCTATGAATGCGGTTATTTTGTTTGTCTTTATATCAAGGTTTATATCCTTAAGTGCGTGATTTTCGCCGTAATAGAGATTTACGTTTCTTGTACAGAGCTTGACATTGCTCTGAGGTACTAATATATCTGACATTGTTTATCCTCATTTCTCACTTTGGCTTTATACCGAACGTTTTTTTCTTATTCTGTAGGCTACAAGCTTTGCGCATATATTGATTATAAGTACTGTTACAAGCAGCACAAGCGCCGTGGAGAATGCGTATTTCATTTCCGCACCGCCGCGCTGTGCATACTGGTAAAGCTGAACCGTGAGCGATCCGCCCTGGTTCATCACCTTTGCGAATATGTCGCCGATCGAATTTATACCGACTTCAGCCGCAATACCTGCCGTGAAGATAAGAGCCGCAGACTCGCCGACTATACGACCGATAGACAGAATCACAGAGGTCAGAATACCGTCTATACAGCTCGGAAGAACGACAGTTCTTATTGTATGCCACTTGGGTGCTCCAAGACCTATTGCACCCTCCCTGTAGCCCATAGGGACTGTCTTTATCGCTTCCTGTGTAGTTCTTATTATAGTGGGAAGAACCATAATCGAAAGCGTCAACGCACCTGTCAGCAGTGAGTAGTTTACCTTGAAGATATTGTAGAAGAACACACTGCCGAAAAGTCCGTATATAATTGAGGGGATACCTGCAAGAGTTTCGGTGGTAAATTCGATCATTCTTGTGAGTCTGCCCTGCTTTGCGTATTCGGTAAGGTATATAGCCGCGCCTACGCCGATAGGCGTTGCAACTATCAGGGTGATAATTACAAGATACAGCGTATTTACTATATTGCCGAGCACGCCGTAGTTCTCATAAGGATATGAGAATGCGGGAGTAGTGAGGAAGTTCAGGCTCATACCCTCTGTTCCTTTTATGATTATGTAGATTATTATACCGAGCGTCAGCGCTACAACTATGCCCGATGACAGGAATATCAACAGCTTAAGTATTATATCGCTCGGTCTTCTGCGCTTTGAGGTAAGTGAATTGGAAACTGTCTTTGCCATAACCTATCACGCCTTTCCTGCGGTCTTAGCCGCTTTTTCCTTCTTGCCGCCCTTTTTGAGTATGCCGTTTAATATCAGATTGATTATCATAATGAATACGAACAGCACAAGTCCGATCGCAAAGAGCGCTTCTCTGTGAAGTCCGCTTGAATACGGAAATTCGGCAACGATACCTGTTGTAAGGAACTTGACCGATGAGAACAGCTCGGGCATATTAGCACTGTTGCCCGCAACAAGGATAATAGCCATAGCTTCACCTATCGCCCTGCCGACACCGAGAACGACACCCGAAGCAATTCCCGACTTTGCGGCAGGGATAACTACCTTGAAGATAGTCTGTATCTTGGTAGCGCCCAGTCCGTAGCTTGCTTCTCTGTACTCTGAGGGTACTGCGCTTATTGCATTTTCGGAGATATTGATAATTGTCGGGAGTATCATTATCGCAAGCACGATTATAGCACTCGCAAGGTTTGCGCCGCCTGTGAACTGATGCTCGGGGTCGTTGGCATAGATGATCTCTTCAAGTCCGTACATAAGCGGCTTTACAAGGTTAGCGCCGAGAAGACCGTATATAACCGACGGAATACCTGCAAGCAGTTCAACTGCCGGCTTTACAACATTTTTTAAAGTCTTTGGTGCAAGCTCGGATAAGAACACCGCTGTGAGAAGTCCTATCGGCACGCCGATCACTATAGCGCCGAGAGTACCGAATATTGACGTGAGTATCAGCGGAAGTATTCCGAACTGCTCTTTCTTTGCATACCAGGTGTCGCCGAACAAAAAGTCGGTTATGCCGATCTTTCCGATAGCGGGCGCACCGGATATTATCATATATATCGTTATCATCAGAACGCACGCTACAGCAGTTATGCCACATACAGTGAAGATGTATTTCATCACGCGTTCCGTTACATTCGTAAATCCTGATTTTTTACTTCTGATCGCAGATTTCTGTTTTCCTATCGTGCTAACCGCTACAGCAGCACCGCTCATTTTTTCCAAGCAAACCATCCTTTCGGGATCACATACAAATATGTTTTATACAGCAAATTCCGGTAACGGATTGCTACCGGAAAAGCCATTTACTGTATAGGAATTATCAACTTGCTTTAATTACTTTACGGGAACTGCACCCTGTGCAAGTACGAGTGCCTGACCTTCTTCTGAGAGAATGAAGTCGAGGTAAGCTTTTGCGAGCTTGTTATCGGAACCCTTGAGTGTTGCGCAGATGAAAGGTCTTTGTACTTCGTAAGCGCCGCTCTTTACGTTCTCTTCTGTAGCTTCAACTCCGCCGACCTTAAGTGCCTTTACTGTTTCATCAACGTTTGCAAGTGAAGCGTAACCGATAGCACCGTCAGTTGTTGCAACCGCATTGATCACAGAACCTGTGGATTCAAGCTCCTGTGCGTACTTAGGCTCTTTGTCACCCATTACGATCGACTCAAAACCATCTCTTGTACCCGAACCGTCCTCACGACCGATAACTACGATCGACTTGTCATCACCGCCGAGATCCTTCCAGTTTGTGATCTCGCCTGAGTAAACCTTTGCAAGATCCTCTATTGTGATATCCTCAAGCTTGTTTGTAGGATTAACTACAAGAGCGATACCGTCAAGACCGATCACTGTAGCGTCAAGCTTTTCGGCTTCTTCGTCCTTGAGCTTTCTTGATGAGTTACCGATGTCGCACTTACCCTCGGAAGCTTCCTGGATACCTGTACCTGAACCTGTGAGGTTTAAGTTTACTGTAACGCCCTTGTTCTTATCCATGAAAGCGCCGTTTACAGCCTTGATAACCTTTTCCATAGATGTTGAACCGTTCATTGACAGTGTGCCGCTGAGCTCTTCTGTAGCGGAAGATGATGCTTCTGCCGATGAAGCTTCGCTTGCAGATGTGCCTGCTGCGGAAGATGTGCCTGCCGTACTGCTTGTTGCGCTGTCTGAACATCCTGTTGCTGTAGCTGCTAATGCTACGCCTGCGATAAGTGATATTAACTTCTTGTTCATGTTGTTTCCTTTCTTAAAGGGGTTCTCCCCCGGAGTTTCCTGATACTCCGTAATATTTATGTACATTTTTATCTGCCGTTCGGTATCCCTCCCGACTACATTTCATATTATAGTCGCAACGGGCTTTACATTAAAGCAAGGAACGGTATAATGTTCGTAAAGTTTTTGTAAAGTTGAAAATTCTTCATAACAAAGCGGGATATAGAGCACTCTTTACATAAAATCAGGGTGATTTTACATTCGGCGGCGCGGCATTTTACAAAAATCCGGATAGCATTTAAGCGGCTTTATATCTTGATTTACAGCGGATTTTATGATACAATACAGATAAGGTTATATGAAAGAAGGTAGATTATGCCACACTCATCAGGCGGAGGATCTCACGGCGGTGGCAGCCACCACTCGTCCTCATCACACAGCTCATCGCATCATTCGTCTTCGGGAGGAAGTTCAAGCAGAATAAGAACTTCGCGCACATACTTCCCCGGTGCGAGAAAATTCGTATACTATACTAACGGCGTTCCGAACTATGTGTATTCGGACTCCGACTTATCAAAGGGACCGAGCAAGCTGAGATTTTTACTGCTTCTTTTCTATGTACCGTTTGTTATGTCGGCTGTTATGCTGATCGTCACATCGTTCGGCATTCCGTCAAAGCTGAAGGTCGACTATAACTCGACTATAGTTATACAGGACAACGCTCATGTGCTCGGCGATACGACAAAAATGACAGAAGCTCTCGATGATTTCTTCAACACCACGGGAATAACTCCTGCGATCATTACCGTCTATAATTCCGACTGGGAGGGTCACTACACCGATCTCGAAAAATACGCTTATGAGCTTTATGTAAACAGGTTCTATGATGAAAAGCACTGGCTTATCGTATACTCACAGCCCGAAGGCCCCAACGATGAATTCAACAACTGGTACTGGGAGGGTATGCAGGGCGACGATACAGACAATATTATAACTTCATCGGTAGCATACGACTTCACAAATGACCTCCACAGGCGGCTGCTTGTAGAGGGAACATCGGTAAACGACGCTATAACCGACAGCTTTGAGGCTCTGACACCTACCGTAATGCAGTTCAGTTTTGAGGGCGAAACATTCGGCATTGGTTTTTTCATACTTGTATTTGTCAGCATTCACGCATTCTTTATGGTATTCTTCCGTCCGAACGCGAATAAATACAAGGGTGCTGTGGAAGTGTCAATGGGAGCAAACGATATCCCGTTTGCGCAAGCTCCTGCTCATTCGGTCACAATGAAACAGGCATCCTGCGAATACTGCGGAGGAGTTTATACAGTAGGCAGCTGCAACGCCTGCCCGCACTGCGGAGCACCGATCCAGCCTCAGGATTATACTGTTCCCGTAAACAATAATACAAGCACGACAACTACAATAAGTACAACGACCACAAACACGCATTAACAATTATTGAGGTATAATATGAACAGCTCGCAGATAATAAGTTCTCCTATAGGCATTGTTCTGCTGATCATCGGCTCGGCCGTGGCAGTTGCGGCGCTTGTCAGCGTGATAATTCAGCTTTATAAAAGTCACATTTCGGACAAAAGTATGTGCCGTGAATTTGCCGGTGCGGATAAGGCAAAGCTAAAGAAATACAGACCCGTACCGAAAAAATTAAAAGCTCTCGAAGAACGTTTCCGGGAGCTTGATATTCCGCCTGTGTACTCGTTTACAGGCGATTGCTACAGTGAGAATTTCACGATTACGGCAAAACGTGTATGTCTGATCTATATCTGTAGTCACACATTGAACGGTGAAACACTTGATAAAAAGCTGTTTATAAGTTTCGAAAAGGCAAGCCAGTACATTTTCCGTGAAGTAATGGATATTGTTCTTAACAGCTACGGTGAAGAGGGGTATAAAGCATACACCTCAAAGCTCAACGTCGAAGAAAGGGCAATGCTCGGTATGTGAGCCGCAAGCTTCAAATTGTATATAAACGCAAAAATCCCCTCCGCAACGCGGAGGGGATAATGTTTTATAATGTGATAATTACTTGATAACTCTTACAGAGATCACAGACTCGCCTGCTCTTATCTTATCGGCTACGCTGTCTGCATTGCCCTTAACGTCAAGAACTGTGTAAGCATAGTCCTTCTTTGACTTGCTTTCCATATTCTCAATGTTCATACCTGCTTCTGTAATGCAGGCTGTGATCTTGGCAATAAGACCTTCAACGTTCTTATGGATAACACAGATCTTAGCGTCGCCTGTCATAGCCATTGAAACGTTGGGGAGGTTTACGCTGTTTACGATGTTGCCGTTTTCAAGGTAATCCTTGATCTCGTTTGCCGCCATAACAGCACAGTTATCTTCACTCTCGGGAGTAGAAGCGCCGAGGTGAGGAAGTGCAACAACGCCGTCAACACCGAGGATCTTGTCGCCGGGGAAGTCTGTAACATATGCCGCCATACCGCCGTTTGCGAGAGCCTCAACAACTGCGTCCTCGTTTACAAGACCGCCTCTTGCGAAGTTCATAATGCGGACATTCTTCTTCATTGTCTTGATAACGTCTGCATTTATCATATCCTTTGTATCGGGAGTAAGCGGAACGTGTACTGTGATGTAGTCGCAGGTTTCAAAGATCTCCTTGTTGCTCTTGACATACTTGACCTTGTTTGAAAGGTTGAGTGCGCCCTGAACAGAAAGGAACGGGTCAGCGCCGATAACCTCCATACCGAGCTCAGCAGCTGCGTTTGCAACTAAAGCACCGATAGCACCAAGGCCGATAACACCGAGCTTCTTGCCCTTTATCTCAGGACCTACGAACTGGCTCTTGCCTTTTTCAACAAGCTTGCCGACCTCGTCGCCCTTGCCCTTTAATGTCTTTGCCCAGTCGATAGCGGCTGTTACCTTACGGCTGCTGATAAGAAGACCGAGTATTACAAGCTCCTTAACTGCGTTTGCGTTAGCACCGGGAGTATTGAATACTACGATACCCTTTTCACTGCACTTGTCAACGGGAATGTTGTTGACACCTGCGCCTGCTCTTGCGATGGCAAGTAAATCATCGCCAAGCTCCATCTCGTGCATAGATGCAGAACGAACGAGTATAGCCTGGGGATTGTCTATATCGTCGCCTACCGTGTACTTGCTTCTGTCGAGAAGGTCTGTACCGCAAGCGGCGATCTTATTTAATGTCTTTACGTTGTACATTGGTTTATCCTCCTGTACTTAAATCTCAGCGGAGATTCAAGCGTTTTCAGCCTCAAACTTCTTCATGAACTCAACGAGCTTTTCAACGCCCTCGATAGGCATAGCGTTGTAGATAGAAGCTCTCATACCGCCGACTGTTCTGTGACCCTTGAGGTTTACAAAGCCTGCTGCTGTAGCTTCCTTTACAAACTTAGCGTCAAGCTCTTCGTTGCCTGTAACGAAAGGTACGTTCATCAGTGAACGATCCTTCTTTTCAACTGTGCCCTTGAACAGCTTTGACTGATCGAGGAAGTCGTAAAGGATCTTAGCCTTCTTCTCGTTGTGAGCCTTCATAGCCTCAAGGCCGCCCATCTTCTTTATCCACTTGAATACCTTACCGCAGATATAGATGCCGTAGCAAGGAGGTGTGTTGTAAAGAGAATCAGCGTCAGCCTGTGTCTTCCACTTGAGCATTGTGGGAGTTGCGGGGTTAACGTCATCTCTGATAAGATCTTCACGGATTATAGCGATAACAACGCCGGCAGGACCAACGTTCTTCTGAACGCCGCCGTAGATAACACCGTACTTTGTTACGTCTACAGGCTCTGATAAGAAGCATGAAGATACATCGGCTACAAGATCCTTACCCTTTGTGTTGGGTAACTGCCAGAACTTTGTACCGTAAATTGTGTTATTTTCGCAGATATAAACATAGTCTGCGTCTTCGGGGATATCAAGATCCGAGCAATCAGGGATATAAGAGAATGTCTTATCTGCCGATGATGCAACAGCTACAGCCTCGCCGTACTTCTGTGCCTCCTGATATGCCTTCTTAGCCCACTGACCTGTGATTATGTAAGCAGCCTTGCCGTTCTTCATAAGGTTCATGGGAACTGCGGCGAACTGCTGTGAAGCACCGCCCTGTAAGAACAGAACCTTGTAGTTGTCGGGGATATTCATAAGGTCACGGATATCCTTTTCTGCTTCCTTTATAATTGCATCGTATGCCTTTGAGCGGTGGGACATCTCCATAACGGACATACCAGTGCCCTTGTAGTCAAGCATTTCATCTGCTGCTTCTTTAAGTACTTCTTCGGGAAGTACCGCAGGACCTGCGCTAAAGTTATAAACTCTCATTTACCAAAAGCCTCCATGTTATATTACGGTGAAATACCGTGTTTCCGAATTCCGCTATGGCGAATTTCGCCTGCGTACTATATTATTATACTATCTATTTTGGCTATTGTCAATGACTTTTGCGAGCGGAGCGCTGTTTTTTCGTCAAAAATGACTATCGATTCGTTGTGTCGTCAAAATATATATTCTGAAAAGCCGCACCGCTGTACTCTTTAATAAATTCTATTCCGTCGGGAGTTACTTTATATATATTGCATAAAGTTATTTCTCCGTACTCATCACATTCAACCGGCATAAGCAAATACCCGAAATATATAAGCGTGCTTTCTCCGCTTTCGTCAGAAAGTCCAAGACTTGTCTTGATTATCCTTCCGGCTGAATCGGTAGTCAGCTCCACGGTATCCCTTATATAAACGGGCTTCTTTTCAAACTGAACATTCGGGTCTTCGGGCACTGCGTCAGCATCGGCATATTCAATGTATTTAAGTACAATATTGTCGATCGTTAAAACGGTTTTTGTTTCGTTACAGTAAGGCTTTCCATTTTTGTCGCAAAGAATCAGCTTGTCTGTTTTTGCGACATTCGCCCATTTATCTTTCTGCGGAGCGTTGAATGAACGATATGCCATTCCGGCAGTTATTCCGTATCGTGAATCTGTATATTCCTTTTCGATTTGCTCTGCAAAAGCTTTTTTCATATACGGCTTTACTTTGCTGTCAACAAATACACCGCCGTCATAAACGCAGTTTTCTCTGCAAATGACATTTGCAATTACTTCCCTATCGGTAAGATAATATCCGTTGATATTGAAAAGTGCGTCATCCTGCAAGAGAATATCATAGTTTTCGTCTTTAATTTCATATATTCTGGCGATATAACCGTCTGCAACAGTTTCTTCGGCATCACAGCCGTTGTAGTAAAAATTCCTGTCCATCCAGTAATTTTCTTCTGTATCGCAAAGCAGATATTCATCTCCGTTGTAGGTTATGCTATCGGGAAAAGTCCCCATGAAGTTTTCTATGTTCTTTTTCGGTGCCGGCTCGACACCATTATCTGTGACTTCTCTTGTATTTTCGCTCATATCGTTTGCAAGAGTAAGATCGACATCGGATATTTCATTTTCAAATTTGCTGTAATCATAACCGTAATCCGACATTGTGCTGTTGACAATATCAAAACTGCCGCTCGCATAATATTGCTTGTTGTGCACCGCCACTATACGCAGGCGGTTATTTTCATATCTGAAAGGAATTTTTCTTATTGCATAGCTTCCTTTTTTCTCTGTATCGGTGTTTTCTGTGAGTACATAACACGACAAGCTCTTTTTGCTTTCGTCATCATACAGTGCGATGCAATATCTGTCATAAACCTTGTACGGTTCTTTTGTTGTAAACAGATAGTATTCATCTATATAAAATTTATTGCTTTTATAATCGGGCAGAGCGACATATCCCGGCACATACGCCATCATGGTGTTTTTAAAATCTTCGGCTGTTCTTCCGGTGTATACTTCGGTTACTGTCTTATATATACTGTCCGCATCGTCAAATCCGAGATAATTCTTATCAACGGGAAACCATCTTGTATCTTCGCTCCAATCGAATTTGAGGTAATTCTTTTCATCGGTTTTAAATTGCTCAAGCTCTTCATCGGTCATATCTGATGATAATCCGATAACCTTGAAGCCGTCACAGAAGTTTATTTTTTCATCGGTAAGCGCTATTGCTTTATCTGTAAGCTCCAGTATATTCCGCTGTACCGCCTTATCAAGGCAGGCAAGCTTGTCAAAATCGCTCTTTATATCAACCTTATAATCAGTGTACATATAGCTTAGCGTTCCGAACTGCTCCCAGAATTTTTTACTGTTACAGAACTGCAATCCGCTTATATCCGATTTAATAGTTTCTTCAGCCGGTTGTGAAGCAGTGCTTTCACTCAGGCTTTCTGCTTTTGAAGCATCATACGAAACCGTATCGCTTGATGAACAGCCGGCGCATGAAAGGACGGTTGCCGCAATAACGATCATACCGACCAATTTGCTGTGAAGAAAACGCTTAGAAAAATTTTCAGACATAGTAATTACCTCCGTTTTGAAAAGTATGTAAGTGCTATATTGTATATACAACTGAGAAAGCTACATTGTCCGTTAAAAATAAAATTTTATAAAAAAACCGTTCTGCCGTTTATATTCTCTTTTCCATCACGACAAATCCGTCGTCATCTTCCCTTTCGACAAAATTTCTCAACATACATCTTTACAGCTCCGAGCCGTAATTCTTTATAAAGTCGTGGTAGAACACAATTCCACGTTCAAGCGACTCTACGCTGAGGTTTTCGTTAATTGCGTGTGCGCTGTTGAGCTGTGCGCCCGTCATCATAAGCGGAACAAAGCGCAGTACGCAGTCGCATATTTTCGTATAGTGACGTGAGTCGGTGCCTGCCAGCATTATATAAGGTATTCTCGGGATATCGCCGAAGGTTTCCTTTATTCTCTTATTTACATATTTATACGCATAGCAGTTCATATCCGCAACAGGCGGAACGTCAAAGCCTGCCAGCATTTCCATAGAAATGCCGAGCTTGTGGCACAGCTTGCCGAGCTTTTTATACGACTGAGGTAAAGGCTCGTGCACCATAAAGCGGCAGTTTGCGGTAACGCTTGCTTTTTCGGGTATCACGTTTGCACCCTTGCTTCCCTCTGCCATAGTGAATATGCAGGTGGTCTTTACCACCGCTCCCGCAGGGCCGCCTATCCTGTGCATTATGTACGGTGCTATCGGTGCAAAAAGCCACAGATTTCCGTACAGCAGGCGGTGTCTGAAGTGGTGCATATACGGTGCCATAGCGTGATACTGCACTCTCGCGGGGTGGGTTATCCTTTTCTTGAACGGGTTTCTGTGTTCGATTATATACATCAGCTTTGACAGCTTTGCAAACGGGTTATTGTTGAACGGAACGCTTGCGTGACCGCCCCTGCTCCTTGCAGTGAACTTAATGTTGGCTCTGCCCTTTTCGAGTATGCCTATCATAGCGTTGTGGGCTACCATTCTGCCCTTGACGCTGTCCTCATACGACATCACCGAGCCGCCCTCGTCCATAACGAGATCGAAATGTATGCCCTTTTCATAAAGATATTCGACCGTTTTTACTGCGCCGTCACCGGTTATTTCCTCGTTGTTGGAGCTTCCGACATAGACATCGCACACGGGGGTAAATCCCTCTTTTATAAGCTCTTCTATGCTCTCAAGAATAGCGCACAGCGCGCCCTTGGTGTCGACAGTACCTCTGCCCCATATCTTGCCCTCGGCTATTTTACCCGAAAAAGCGTCATACTTCCACTTTTCGCTGTCGGCAGGAACAACGTCCTGATGCGACATAAGGCATATCGGATTTCGGCTTTTATCCTTACCGCGCCAGATAAACAGCAACGCTCCGTCAATATCGACACGCTCGCATACCCTGTGTATATTGGGATACTGCCTTTCAAGCAGGTCGTGGAATTTATAGATCTCGGTGTTATCGTTTCTGCCACGGATACTTACAGTCGGCACTTGTATAATCTTTGACAGATGCTCTGCGTGGGTGTCGCAGTCGATACCGTCCTTATACGGATCGAACGGCTTATCGTCCGCAAATTCTTTCTTCATAAATACGGCACGGAGTACCGCAATAAGAAACAGTACGGCGTATACCGCAAGCAGTCCGAGCAAAACATACAGTACAATCAATAAAGGGTTCACGGTGAAAATTCCTCAAATTATTTATTACGATAGCTGTTGCTGTAAGAACTGTAACAGTTATCGCTCTTTAATTGTACCATATTCACAAAAATTATGCAAGTATCTGCTTATTTTTTTACAGCGCCGAATATACAGTGTACAATTCCGATAAGAACACCGCCTATCGGATAGCCTATCCAACACAATTCCCAGTTATCAAAACAAAATCCCATTATAAAAAGCACTATAGTCGCCGCAAGCATTATACCGCCGGATATAGCCGACATAAGTCTGTCCGCGAACGGCTTATCGGGGTTATTTTCCTTGTTGTACTCTTCAATATCATACTTTGCATACTGCATACCGCCATATATAAACATAGGCGCGGCAACAGTAACACATAAAAGCAGAACCGCCGCGCACAGCGCATCAAAGCTTTCCTCGGTCATAACATCAGGTACAACCTTGCCGACAAAGCTCTGCATTACCATCAATGCAATTACGCCGAGCAGTACAAGCACCGTACCGCTTGCGATGAATACGGGAAATTTATTTCTGAAAGCCTTTATCTGCTCTACGCTGTAAAACGGCTTGATATTGGGATTTTCCTCGACATAGTTGCCGTGTCGTATGCCGCTTACTATAAATATCGCCGCGCCAACTGTCACAAACAGCATGAATATCGCCGCAGCTATGGTTTCATCAAGTCCCAGACCCGTTGTTAAAAGCAATGTAGTGACACCCGCAAGCACAGTAGCGGTACCAAGGCAGATAGATCTTGTAAAGCTGTTCATCTGCTTGTCATAGCCCGCCGTGTCTTCCGTTAAGCTTTCCTCGGCACTTCCCTTGATAAGCTCGTCAAGCGTACAACCGAAATAGTCACTCAGGGTGATAAGCTTATCCGTTTCGGGAAACGCAGAATCAGACTCCCACTTTGATACAGTCTGACGTGACACGTTCATAAGCTCGGCGAGATCCTCCTGAGTCATATTTTTTCTTTTACGATAGAATTGAATATTTGTTCCTAAGCTCATAATATATTCTTCCTTTCCAGACAGCTTTTTCTGTCTGCAAATATGCTAGCATAATCGCCGTGTAAGGTCTACCTACTTTGTGTTGCTTTTGAATATTTCTATGTAAATTTGCGGTTGCATCGGCTCAACAGAGCCGTATAAAGCACATTGAAGTTTTCGGATACAGCAAACGGCAGAAAGCACACGCCCTCTGCCGTAAGATCATTTTTAATTTCAGCGATCAGTCTATCGGATCGCCTTTCAGTTCTTCTTCCGTAAGTTCGATAGTAGATTTGTCCGGAACTTCAACATTCATAAACTTTCCGACAAAGGTGGATAATACAAGACCTGCGATTATCGGCAGATAGAACGTAAGGAAGCGCCAGATAAAGGTCGAAATACCGACATACTTTGTTCCGTCCGAGCCGATAAATATAGTACTGAAGAACAGTGTGTAACTGCCCTCCGCCGCACCGAGCGCACCCGGCAAAGGCATAAATGCCGAGATCATCAGCACGAACGCCTGACACGAAATAATGGTAAGATAATCCGTACCCGACAGTCCGAAGCCGAGATAAATAACATAGGAGATCGAGAAGTAAGCCGTAAGCTGAATTACATTGTAAATGATAAGTCTTATGATAAGCCACGGTTTTTTCTTAATGAACACGAAATTATCATGATATTCGTCTACAATATCCTCAACGGACTTGATCTTCTTTATCTTTTCTTCCTCGCTCTTTATAAAGCGGAATTTGAAAATGTGTATCTTGGCAAGCAGCTTTACTGCCCATACAGCCAGCTTCTTTACGGGCTTCTTGAAAAATGCCAGCATAAAAAGCAGTATTATTACGATAGTATTTATGATAAATCCAAGAATTACCAGTGCCATAAGTGGTGCGTAATCGGTCGAGAAATTCTTGAATCGGGCTATAAGTACAACTGCGGAATATCCCGTCAGCACAAACTGATACATTATGAATTTGCTGAGGAGCGCCGTCATAGCGTGTGACATAGGAACGCCGAACTTTGTGAAATAATACACCTGCATAGGCTGACCGCCTGTAGAGGACGGAGTGATACAATTGAAATACTGACCCAGCAATGCCGTCATAAACGTTCTGCTGAACTTTGCTTTCGGATATGTTGTTCTCAGCGCCGCATGGATACCAAGCGCCTCCAGCAGCCAGTATACTATCATAAGACCGACCGCTATAAACAAAAATCCGACGTTTATCTTCCGGATAGAATTAACAAGATTATCAAATCCGTCCACAAAATAAACATAAAAAATCATAAATACAAATGCAATGGCACAAATAATAAGGTTTAGCTTATTCGATTTTTTCTTTTTCATTAAGCCTCCCGGTTTAAAGTAAAGGCATATATTCCGACCTTTACACACCTGTAATCCCATTTTACAATAACATTATAATTATACCTCATTTCGCAGTTTTTGTCAACGAGAAAAAGGTCGATTGCCGCCGTATACGCTCCGCGGTGCTTTATATCACTGAAAATCAGCCGTATAAAACGCTTCAGTTTGTAGAAAAAGACTGTTTTTGAAATAAACTTCTGATTTATTATCCCTATCCCCAAACCCCTTTCCCCCGGAAAGGGGCTATATTACTGGGGCTACCGCCCCTAGTCCCTGTTGGGGGCTACGCCCCTCAACCCCATTTTTAACAACGATAGAGGTTTTTCGACAGTCTGCGCTTTCGCCGCTACAGCTTCTTTTTCATCATCACTTTAAGTAATGACGCTATTCAATATATAAATATCGAAAACGCTTGAATTTTTTGCGGCAATCTGCTATACTATGGTGTGGCGGATCAGAAATTCTGTGCGTTTTGCAGAATTTTCCACATATAACGAAAGGAAAGGGTTTTTACAATGTATAAAATACTCAAAAGACGTCAGCTCAACGAAAACGTTGTACTGATGGAGGTAGACGCTCCCTTCATTGCGAAGAAGGCGTTGGCAGGTCAGTTCATCATTCTGCGTGTTGATGAAAAGGGCGAGAGAATACCTCTTACCATTTCGGATTATGACAGAGAAAAGGGTACTATTACCATCATATTCCAGATAGTAGGTCAGACTACTATGCTTTTATCACAGCTCAAGGAGGGCGATGCACTGCTCGACTTTGTAGGTCCTCTCGGCAAGGCAACAGACTTTGAGGGTGCTAAAAAGGTATGTGTTATCGGCGGCGGCGTAGGTAACGCTATCGCTTATCCTTCCGCAAAACAGTTATTCAACGAGGGTGTTGAGGTTGACGTTATTGCAGGTTTCAGAAACAAGGATATCGTTATTCTTGAAGATGAGTTCAAGAAAGCAAGCACCAATTTCTATATCACAACAGATGACGGTTCATACGGCGAAAAGGGCTTTGTAACGAACAAGCTCCAGAGCCTTATCGATGCCGGCAACAAGTACGATCTCGTTGTTGCAATAGGACCTGTTCCTATGATGAAGTTTGTCTGTGAGGTTACCCGTCCTTACGGCATTAAGACGCTTGTATCACTCAATCCTATTATGATCGACGGTACAGGTATGTGCGGCGGCTGCCGTGTAAATGTCGGCGGAAAGATCAAGTTTGCGTGCGTTGACGGACCTGACTTTGACGGTCATTTAGTAAACTTTGACGAGCTGATGAAGCGTAACTCAACATACAAGGAAAAAGAAGCCCACGACAGAGAGCATTGCAGACTCTACAAGGCTGAGCAGTAAGGAAAGGACGATAAGAAAATGCCTAATATGTCATTAACTAAGGTTCCTATGCCCGAACAGGACCCTAACGTAAGAAATAAGAACTTCCTCGAAGTTGCAATGGGATATACAGAAGAAATGGCAATGGAAGAAGCATCACGTTGCCTTAACTGTAAGCACAAGCCCTGCGTAAGCGGTTGCCCCGTCAATGTAAGAATACCCGAATTTGTAGCTAAGGTTGCAGAGGGTAAGTTTGAAGAAGCATATGAAATAATCACAAGCACAAACAGCCTCCCCGCTATCAGCGGTCGTGTTTGTCCTCAGGAAAGCCAGTGCGAGGGCAAGTGCGTAAGAGGTATCAAGGGCGAGAGCGTTTCGATCGGACGTCTTGAGCGTTTCTGTGCTGACTACCACATGAAGCACAGCAATGCAAAGGCAGTTAAGCCCCAGTCGAACGGCAAGAAGGTAGCTGTTGTAGGTGCAGGTCCTTCAGGTCTTACCTGTGCGGGTGACCTTGCAAAGAAGGGTTACGAAGTAACAGTATTTGAAGCATTCCACACAGCAGGCGGCGTTCTGGTTTACGGCATCCCCGAATTCAGACTTCCCAAGGCTATCGTTAAGAAGGAAGTCGAGAACCTCCAGGATCTCGGCGTTGAAGTAAAGACAAATATGGTTATCGGCCGTGTTCTGTCAGTAGACGAGCTGTTCGAGATGGGCTACAAGGCTGTATTCATCGGCTCGGGTGCAGGTCTTCCCTCATTCATGGGTATCGAGGGCGAGGATCTCATCGGCGTTTACTCGGCTAACGAGTACCTCACAAGAACAAACCTTATGAAGGCTTATCTTGAAGACTATGATACGCCTATCATCAAGAGCAAGTCTGTAGCAGTTGTCGGCGGCGGTAACGTTGCTATGGATGCCGCAAGATGCGCTAAGCGTCTTGGCGCTGAAAATGTATACATAGTATACCGCAGAGGTATGGAAGAAATGCCCGCCCGTAAGGAAGAAGTACACCACGCTATGGAAGAGGGCATCATCTTCAAGAACCTCAACAACCCTGTTAAGATCATCGGCGATGAGAACGGCAGAGTAAAGGCTATGGAGTGCATTGAGATGGAACTCGGCGAGCCCGATGCAAGCGGCAGACGTAAGCCTATCGCTAAGGAAGGCAGTAACTTTGAGCTTCCCGTTGACACAGTTATTATGTCGATCGGTACATCTCCCAACCCCCTCATCAGAAGCACAACTCCCGGTCTTGACACCAACAAGAGAGGTTGCCTTGTTGTTAACGAAGACACAATGCAGACGACCCGTGAGGGTGTTTATGCCGGCGGTGACGCAGTTACAGGTGCGGCTACAGTTATCCTTGCTATGGGCGCAGGTAAGCAGGCGGCACAGAGCATTGATGAATATCTGAGCAAGAACTGATAACGGTTAAAGGATATATTGACAGGCTGATGCAAACGCATCAGCCTGTTTTGTTTGCAGAAAAACCGCGGCTTAAAATCAAATAAGCCGCGGTTTTTGTTATCCGCAATATATCATCGTCACTCTTCGTCCGTATTTTCCTCTTCCTGCGTATCCTTACGGTTCATTTCAATCTCAAGCAGAGGTCTTAACAGCGAATATCTGAGCATCTTCCTGTCGTTATCCACCATAGTCTTTACAAGCTGTTTTGTGCCTATGACTATTATCATCTTCTTGGCTCTGGTAACACCTGTGTAGAGCAGATTTCTGTACAGCAGATTTTGTGTAAAACCCGTTATCGGGATAATTACTGCGTCATACTCACTGCCCTGGCTCTTATGTATAGTGATAGCGTAGGCGTGTTCGAGCTTTCGGAGCATTTCGGAGGTGTATATCGCCATTCTTCCCTCAAAGTCTATCGTTACATTCTGAGAAAAGCGGTCGACCGCGCGGATTATTCCGATATCGCCGTTGAAAATTCCACTGCCCTTTTCATTATTTTTCGTCCACAGCACGTCATAGTCGTTCTTTGTCTGCATTACCTTGTCGCCTGTGCGGAATATGACATCGAAGAATTTGAGCTCCGCCTTGTTCTGTGACGGCGGATTGAGCGCGAGCTGAAGCTGTTTGTTAAGCTCTCTCGTTCCCGCCGCTCCCATTTTTGTGGGGCACAGCACCTGAATGTCATCTATCGGCGAAAATCCGTAGGTGTCGGGCAGGCGCTGTTTTGTAAGCTGTATCACAAGCCCCGCTATCTCACTCTCGTTGGGCTTGTTCATAAAGAAAAAGTCATTCTGCCTGTCGTCAAGCACCGGAAATTCGCCCTTTACTATCCTGTGTGCATTGGTGACTATAAGGCTCTGCGCCGCCTGTCTGAATATCTCTTTCAGTTCAACGGACGGGATATAATGCGACGCTATAAGGTCTTTCAGCACGTTTCCCGCGCCCACCGACGGGAGCTGATTTGAGTCGCCGACCATAATGAACTTTGAGGTCGGCTTGATAGCCCTTACAAGCGAGCACATAAGAAGTGCGTCCACCATCGACATTTCATCGGCAATAACCACATCTGCGGGGAGTGGATTGGTTTCGTTGCGCTTGAATTTCAGCTCACCCTTTGCGGTATAATCGACTTCAAGCAGTCTGTGTATAGTCCTTGCAGGCTCACCTGTAAGGTCGCTCATACGCTTTGCCGCTCTGCCTGTCGGGGCGCAGAGCAGAATGCGCTTTTTATGCGCTTTAAGTATCTTGATAACGCCGTTGAGAGTAGTTGTCTTACCTGTACCCGGACCACCTGTCAGAATAAACACCGAGCCTGTAAGGCAAGCGTTTATAGCGGCGCGCTGCAGATCCTCATACTGAATATTCTCGGAGAACTCCACACCTCTTATTTCATCGGAATAGTCCTTTTCGTACTGTGCCGAGGTGCGTATCATAAACGCAAGCTTCTTAGCAATATAGGTTTCCGCAAGATAGTATTCGGGCAGGTACACAAACTCGCGCTTTCCGAGCGTAAGCCTTGTCACCCACTCCTTTTCCTCGCAGTCGTCAAGGCAGGACTCAAACTGTCTGCGCTCTATACCGAGGTTGTCGCATACCGACTCCCTGAGCTTTTCCGTAGGCAGGCAGGTGTGACCTGCGTTGGCGTTCTCGTGCAGGACATACACTATACCGGCGCGTACACGGTCGCTGTTCTCCGCGTCAAATCCGAGGTCAGCCGCCATACGGTCGACTGAGCGGAAATCTATATCTATACCGCTTGTGCACAGTATATACGGGTTTGTCTTTATCTGCTTTATGCTGTCGTGCTCAAATGCCGACCATACGCTTATTGCGTGTGCAGGGCCGAAATTATATTCACCGAGGAACTTTATGACCTCGTTTACTCCGGTTATCTTGTGGTATTCGTTTGATATGTAAAGCGCCTTATCCGAAGAAATGCCATTTATCGCCGTGAGCTTCATACAGTCGTTGTCGATTATATCAAGCGCTTCAGTTCCGAATGCCTTTACTATGCGCTTTGCTATAGCGGGACCCAGACCCTTTATAACGCCCGAGCCGAGGTACGCCGCTATCTCGGTTTCGGTCTGTGGCATAGAGCGCTCGCACATTGCCGCCTTGAACTGCCTGCCGTACTTCGGACTTGTGATCCAGCCGCCGCGCAGATCAAGCCGCTCGCCCTCGTTCACATCACCGAGCGTTCCTACTACCGGGATAAGTCCCTCCTCACAGCCGAGATTTATAACCGTATAGCCGTTGTCGGCATTTTTATATATAACGTCCTCCACAGAGCCGCTGAGCTCAACGGAAATATCGACCTTCTGATTATCCAATTACATTCCCTCGTTTTTCTTCTTAGCGTTACTTCATACATACTCTCGGACAATCGGCAGAAAGAGCACGGCATATAGTGATAAACTCCGTGTCTGCTGTCAGGCTTTCCGGTACTATTATCACAACATCACCGTTTGTAGCCTTAAGTGCGCTTCTGACCTTTCCCTCTACGTCATCGCACCCATCAGGTCTGACATATACCGGCGGCGCATTGGCAGTACCCAGACTGCCGATGAACAGCACAACGTTCACAGCGCCCATTATTCCGAGAAATATAAGTGCAAATAGCATTATGTATGCACCACTCATAAGATACACCCCTTTTATCAGTTTACCTCATTATATGGTGCAAATGTTTTTTCTGTTACGGATTGCAGGTGCAGAGAATTGCGTTCCAGCCCTCTTTTTCCGATACACTCTCTACCCTGATATTGTTTTCCTTAAGAGCGGACAACACCTCGTCAAGTCTTTCTGTTATGATACCCGATACTATAAGCTTGCCGTTCTTCTTTAAAAATCCGCTGAAATACGGCGACATTGAAATAATGACATCGGCAACGATATTTGCCGTGATAATGTCAAAGCCTGTGCCTATCTTCTCTCTGAGCGGTTCGTCGTCGCTGATATTTCCGACATAAGCCGAAACCATATCACTGCCAAAGCCGTTCTTTTCGGTGTTTTCCTTTGCGGTACGGACGGAATTTTCAAATATATCTACCATTACCGCCTGTTTTGCACCGAGGAGCAGTCCTGCGATCGACAGTATACCACTGCCTGTGCCGAGGTCAAGCATTCTGTCGCCCTCGTGTATCTGCTTTTCGAGCAGCTCCATGACAAGGCGGGTCGTGTGGTGCTGACCTGTTCCGAACGATGAGGCGGGGTCTATTTCAAGTATCTTTCTGCCATCCGTATTTTCAACATCTTCCCAGCTGGGCTTTATTATCAGCTTTTCACCTACCGTAAAAGGCTTGTAGTACTGCTTCCAGTTATTAGCCCAGTCCTCTTCACGCACACAGTCTATCTCCACGTCAAGACTGCCGTAAAAATCGTCCTTGTCGTTTGCCTTGAGCTCACCGAGCGTTCCGCTGAGAGCCGACAGCATTTCCGCACCCTGCTCGTTATCCTGAACATAGCAGGTAATGTGCGGCTTTACGGTTTTAAGTCCCATAAGACTGTCGTCTACATAGTCCCAGTTGTACTCCTTGTTTTCAAGAAACTCCTCAAAGTCTGCCGGATCATGGATTATAAATCCGTTAAGTCCGAGCTCGGATAGGCGCATTGTAAGCACCTGCACCGCCTCGCTTTTCGTATATATGTCTACCTGTCTGAACTGCATAGTAATACCTCTTGTTTCTTATTTGCCCGCGGGCATAAAAATCTATTATATATTATCCTACATTTCGGGCAAAAAAGCAAGTGGTTAACGCAAAAATGCACCGCCCTTATCAAAAGAGCGGTGCATCACATTCAAGGAAGAACCAATGTTAATTTTTGCTTTTTATCAATCGTTGTCCTGTAAAGCCTCGTAAGCCTCTTCGCCTGTACGAACCTTGATAACATTCTCAACGTCGTATACGAATATCTTACCGTCGCCTATCTTACCGGTGTAAAGCGCATTCTTTGCAACTTCAACAACCTTTTCAACAGGAACCTTGCATACTACGATTTCGACCTTCATCTTAGGAAGAAGTCTTGCGTCTACAGGAACGCCACGGTAGAACTCAGTTGAGCCCTTCTGCATACCGCAACCCATTACATGAGATACCGTCATACCGGTGATACCGATAGATGAAAGCGCGTGCTTGAGAACCTCGAACTTCTCCTGATTTGCGATGATATCTACCTTTGTCATCTTTACATCGCTTGCGCTGATAGGAGCTTTCGCCTTTGAAACGTGCTGTACAGGTACAGATGTTTCAACAGGAGCAGCCTCGGTAACAACTGCAGTATCTTCTGCGGAAGAACCGCTGTATACGCTGTCGCCTGCGATAACGAAGTCTGCGTATGAGCTGGGCAGACCGTGTTCTGTCGTATCAAGACCCTTGAGCTCTTCTTCTCTTGAAGCTCTCAGACCGATCGTGTGCTTTAAGATGTAGAATGTCAGGAACATCGTTACTGCTGTGAAAGCACAAACCGCAACTACACCGAGTGCCTGTATGCCGAGCTGGCTGAAACCGCCGCCGTAGAACAGACCCGTGATACCGTTCTGACCCTTACCTGTTGCGAATAAGCCTACTGCAAGTGAGCCCCATACACCGTTGAAGAAGTGTACCGCTACAGCACCGACAGGGTCGTCGACCTTGAGCTTGTAATCGAGGAACCAAACGCCGAAGCAAACCAGGAAGCCTGAAACAATACCGATTATCGTTGCGCCGAGTGCATCTGTATCTGCACAGGGAGCTGTGATAGCTACAAGTCCTGCGAGTGAAGCGTTAAGACACATCGAAACATCGGGCTTGCCGTTTTTGAGCCATGTGAATATCATCGTTACTACCGTAGCAACTGCGGGAGCAATTGTTGTGGTAAGGAATATATTTGCGAGGTAGTTTACATCTGATGCGGCAGCACCGTTAAATCCGTACCAACCGAACCAGAGAATGAATACGCCGAGTGCGCCGAGGGGGATAGAGTGACCTAAGATAGCTCTGGGCTTGCCGTCCTTGCTGAACTTACCGATACGCGGTCCGACCATTGCGGCACCGATAAGAGCCGTAAGACCACCGACCATATGAATTGCCGTTGAACCTGCAAAGTCAACGAAGCCGAGCTGTGCGAGCCAGCCGCCGCCCCAGATCCAGTGAGCCTCGATAGGATAAACAACAAGGCTTATAACGAATGAGTAGATGCAGTAGCTGATGAACTTTGTACGCTCTGCCATAGCACCTGAAACTATCGTTGCGGCAGTAGCACAGAATACTAAGTTGAATACGAACTCTGCACATCTGTCAAAGCCCGAAAGCTGAGTCAGTATGTCAATGTTCGGAACACCGATAAGTCCGAAGAATGTATCTTCACCGAGCATCAGACCGAAGCCGAGAAGTACGAATGCGATCGTGCCAAGACAGAAGTCCATTAAGTTTTTCATTATAATGTTGCCGGCATTCTTCGCTCTGGTGAAGCCTGTTTCTACCATCGCGAAACCGCACTGCATAAAGAATACCAATGCGGCACCGATAAGGTACCATATGCCGTTACCGTCGCCGACATTGAACATTGTGGCGTTAACGGTTTCCTGAATTTTGTCTGCCGATTCGGCAGCTAGAGTTAGCGTGGATAAGAGATCCATTGATAACCGCCCCTTTCAAAAGGTAATTTTCTGACTGCGGCTGTGCCGCTTTTTCGTTAAGTGAGTCTGAAAAAATCCTATCTGCACCCCTCTGCGCCTTTGCAAGATCTTGCAGAACTTTTGCAATCTCACTTAAAACAAAAGGAGCCGCACGAACTTTTCGGTTCGTGTAGCTCCGTTGCTTACAAGTATTATTATACTGACGGCAGGGTGATTTGTCAACGCTTTTTTGCAAGTTTTTTATTTAAATCCTGCATTTTGTGAAATCTGCATAATAAAAACGTGAATTTTTTGTGCTCTGGTTATGCATATGTACTATCTCTTTTAAGGATTGAGTGTTATTTTAAACGCTCAAATCATCTTAAATCTGCTCAATATCATCAAATTTGCGGTGTTTTATGTCGTTTTGACGTATGAATGATATTTGCCGTCAAACTGCATTTCGCAATGTTCAATATGCAAAAACCGCGTTTATTTGAAAAATCGGCACGATTTTCTGCAATACGTGCCGAGCTTTCTCGCAATATTTAAGTGACTTGACTGCCTGTACGGCTTGTTGCAGTCAAAAAAGCGGCAGGTAAAGCCATGTACGGCAATTCACGGGCAGAGCCACCGTACATTCTGCCGCTTTTTTAACATTATATGCCCCGGGGTGAATGTGGTGAATAAATCACACCTCGCACCTTTTCGCCATATACATTCCGAGCTCGGCAAATACGGACGGGATATCGTAGACGGTCCTTCCGTCCTTTTCACTCATTGTACATTCGCCGGGGGTTTCGGGAGAGATCATATCCCATGCAGTAACAAGGTTGTAGGTTCTATCTATGCCGATGTTTTCAAAAAAGCCGTCATAAAGCCCGCTTTTCTCGTCATTGTGATACAGGCGAACGACATTGTACTTGCAGATCATCATCTCATCACACGATGAATGTACACCCACGCCGAACTGTGATATTCCGTCGTCAAGGAGCATTTCCCCCGCGATATCAAGCACATCTCTTATCATGGCAGGCGTGCAATCGTCAAGGTAATAGATATCCTTATGGAATGCGGTGATATTTCCGTTTTCGTCTTTCGGCTCGGCGGTTTCGGGAGTCGGTAGCTCAAGGATAAAGAACTGCTTTTCATCTTCATGCAGTTTTATGAAATTCTCAAGCAGCGGCAGTGTTTTTTCCGCGGATACGTTCACGGTATAGAATTTTCCCTCTGTTTTATAGCCTTCGCTGAGTTTATCGGCGAATGACACCGAAAAGCCTTTTCTCATATTAAGCATAATTTGCACCTCTTATTCTTACGATTTTATATATAAATTTTATCATATCTTCTGCGGCTATGCAACCGTAAACACAAAAGCACCGCAGTGTTTCCACTGCGGTGCATATCCGACCGTGATTATTTCAGCTTATCTGCATCAGGTATAGCCTCTGTGACCTCTACCTCAGCTTTCTGCTTGTAGCAGGCGAATATCTCGTCAAGCTCAAGCTTTTTCATCTTAGGTGTAACAAGGCTCACAATCGGTACAAGCACAAGCCCTGCAACCATCAGGAACATACCGAAGTTTACAGGAGATGCAACATTGAAACCGAGAATAGTACCTGTAGGCTTGATTATCATATGCAGTACAGTGCCGAGAACGCCGACAGCAAAGCTTACATATACGCTTATCTTGGTAACGCCCTTCCAGAAAAGCCCGTACATGAACGGCGCTAAGAACGCACCCGCAAGCGCACCCCACGAATAGCCCATAAGATCCGAGATAAGAGCATTCTTGTTGAGGGCTATTATTACCGACACAGCAAGGAACACCGCGATGAACGCACGCATTACGATAAGCGACTTCTTTTCGTCAAGCTTATTCTTGCAAAGCGGATTTATAAGGTCAAGAGTCAGTGTTGAGCTAGATGTAAGTACAAGCGATGAAAGCGTTGACATTGACGCGGAAAGAACGAGGATAACGACAATACCGATAAGTATTTCGGGGAGCGTTTCGAGCATTTTAGGGATAATACCGTCCGAGCCTATCTGCGTAAGCTCCTCATCGGATACGAATATTCTGCCGAAGCCGCCGAGGAAGTAGCTTCCGCCCGCAACCACAAGTGCAAAGACAGTTGATACTATCGTACCTGTTCTGATAGAACGCTCGTCCTTTATCGTGTAGAACTTATGTACCATCTGAGGAAGTCCCCATGTACCCATTGATGTAAGTATTATTACGCCGAACAGGTTTATCGGATCAGGACCGAAGAACGAAACAAATCCGCCGTTAAGATCAGGTGATGCCGTGCCCTCCGTGCTGATATGCGACAGCTGATTTACCGCCTCGCCAAAGCCGCCCTTTGAGGCAAGTGTAGCCGCAATTACCGCAACTATGCCGACAAGCATTATAATTCCCTGCACGAAGTCATTGAGCGCCGTTGCCTTATAGCCGCCGACAATAACGTATACTGCTGTGATTACCGCCATACCGATAACGCAGAACGAATAATCAATGTTGAACGCCATACCGAACAGTCTTGACAATCCGTTGTAAACGCTTGCGGTATAAGGGATAAGGAATACGAACACTATGATCGCCGAGATTATCTTCATAGCCTTGCTGTTGAAGCGCTTACCGAAGAACTCGGGCATTGTAGCGGATTCAAGGTGCTTTGACATAACTCGTGTACGTCTGCCTAATATGAGCCACGGCAGAAGTGAGCCGAGTATCGCGTTTCCTATACCTATCCAGGTTGACGCAAGTCCGAAGTTCCAGCCGAACTTGCCCGCATAGCCGACAAAGATAACGGCTGAGAAATAAGATGTACCGTATGCAAAAGCCGTGAACCACGGTCCGACGCTTCTGCCGCCGAGTACAAAGTCACTTACTGTGGAAGTCTTTTTACGGCAGTATATGCCTATTCCGACTACCGACAGAATGTACAGAATGAGTATTGCTAATATCATTTTCTGTCCCCTTGCAAATAAGAATAAATAATTATGACCGTTTAAAGTGTTATCACTTTCAAGTTACGTTGCTTTAAACGGCTAAATTGATTATATACGGAAAAACCCTCTTTGTCAAGTAAATGACAGGAGGGTTTTTGAATAATCGTTATTTGTCACAAAAGGAGGTGGAGAAAATTATGCAAGATTACATCCTGCTTAACCGTCTTCCCTCGCTACCTTATCAAGTGCGATAGAGGTGATAGTCTTCTTATCGCCGCTCTTTGTGATAACATATGTCATAGACTTGCTCGAAACGTGCTCGGTCACAAGTCCGGGTATAGAAACCGTAGGCGGATAATAGTCTACTGTCAGCGTGTATGTTTCGCCGACATTTTCGATCTTTGAAACCTGCGGATAATAGTTAGGCACACGGTTTGTATCTGCTACTATATAAACCTTCTTCTCGGAATTATACGTTGCAAGATCCTGAACGTGTCCTACCGTCTGATGTGTTACCTCAATGCTGCTTCCGAATATATTTTTTGCCGCTGTTTCAACGTCAAACTCAGGGATATACATTACACCGGTATCCGTTTCATAGTTTGAGGTATCACCCGTGAGCAGTATCCTTGATACAGCCGCCTTGATTATAGTTGACTGTGTAAGCGTTGATGCGTCTTCGAAGCTCGGCGGGTCGGTCGCGACTATCGGATAAAGATAGAGTGCGAACTCTTCCTTAAGGTCGGTCTGATCCGCGATACGGTTTATCGCACCGCTTGCCGCTATTACGGTATTGACAACGCCGACGACCGCAAACACGATAATCAGCAGTCCGACAACAAAGTAAGCGACTTTCTTTGCAGCACCTTTATGCTTACGCTCAGGCACATCAACGACGATCACCTCGTCCTGCTCTATTTCGCTTACATCTTCCGAAAAAGCTTCTTCAAGCGAACCGGCAATACCGTGGAGCACCTTGTTTTCGCTGTCCGCTTCGATACGATTTTTATTTTTATTCCTCTTTTTTGCCATTTATAAGCGTTCCTCCTAGCCTCTTACCTGACCGTTACCGTTCACAAGATACTTGAACGTTGTCAGTGCTTCCAGTCCCATAGGACCTCTTACATGGAGCTTCTGCGTTGATATTCCTATCTCTGCGCCCAGCCCGAACTCAAAGCCGTCGGTAAAGCGCGTGCTTGCGTTTACATATACAGCTGCCGCATCTATTTCACGCTGGAACTTCTCCGCATTTCTCAGATACTCGGTAACTATGCACTCGCTGTGACCTGTTCCGAAGCGGTTGATATGAGCTATAGCCTCATCTATATCATCAACTATCTTTACCGCGATCTTAAGATCCAGGAACTCTCTGCGGTAGTCCTCATCATCGGCGATCTTTTCAAGTGTAATATACGCACTGCTTGCTTCATCGCCGACAAACGCGACCTTGCCGTTCCACCTTTCGGCAAGCTTCTTTAAAAAGCCCTCCGCTATGTTCTTGTGAACAAGTACATTTTCGATAGCATTGCATACGGACGGACGCTGAGTCTTTGCGTTGTCGACTATATCCACCGCCATATCGATATCGGCAAAGCGGTCAACATAAACATGGCAGTTGCCCTCGCCCGTCTGTATTACGGGAACTGTAGCGTTCTTGATAACGGCGTTTATAAGTCCTCCGCCGCCTCTCGGGATAAGCACGTCAACATATTCGTTTGCTTTCATAAGCTCTGTCGCGGTATCTCTTGACGTATCCTCAACAAGCTGTACGATATCGGGATCAACGCCGTGCTTTTCAGCCGCCGCCCTCATAATACCTACAAGGCACTTGTTTGAATTTATCGCGTCACTTCCGCCGCGCAGTATTACAGTGTTGCCCGCCTTAAGGCACAGACAGCCCGCGTCTACCGTAACATTGGGTCGCGACTCGAAAATTATTCCGATAACGCCGAGCGGTACGGATTTCTTGATTACGGTAAGTCCGTTCGGCAAGGTGTTGCCGCCGAGAATTTTTCCTACAGGGTCAGGCAGAGCCGCAACCTGTCTTACACCCTCAGCCATACCGTCAATTCTTGCATCGGTAAGTGTAAGGCGGTCTACCATTGCCGCCGCCATATTGCTTTCATGTGCCGCGGCTATATCAAGCTCATTCGCCTTTTTTATCTCTTCCCTACCGCCTTCAAGCATCTCGGCAATTGTGCCGAGGATATCGTTCTTCAGCGACTGCGGCAATATTGCGGACTGCTTTGCCGCCGCCTTTGCCTTTATTCCGAGTTCATCTATGTAGCTCATATTTATCCTTTCAGTCCTCATCTGCCGTAAACACCGTGCAGACAGCCTTATTCTCAAACAGATCGTAAAGTATTTCGGGACGCTGACCGTTTATTATTACAGTCGGTATGCCGTGCTCCTTTGCGATAGTAGCCGCTTCAAGCTTTGTTATCATTCCTCCGCTCGCGAACTCGCTGCCCTTGTCCTTTGCCGAGCTTATCATCTCGCTTGTTATTTGCTTTACTTCGGGGATAAGCTTTGCGCCGGGGAGCTTCGGGTTCTTGTCGTACAGTCCGTCAACATCCGTGAGTATTATCAGCAGATCCGCATCACACAGCGCCGCAACGATCGCCGACAGCGTATCGTTCTCGTCAAAGTCAAGCTCCTGTATCGAAACGGTATCATTAGCGTTGATTATCGGCACTATTCCCATATCAAGAAGCGTGCTGAATGTATTTATAACGTTCTCTTTTCTTGTCTTGTTGCTGATAACATCACGCGTAAGAAGCACCTGTGCCACCGTGTGGTTGTAGTTTGCAAATTCACGGTCGTATATGTGCATAAGCTCGCACTGACCTATAGCGGCGCAAGCCTGCTTCTTTGGCATCTCGGTAGGCTTGGAGTGAAGTCCCGCCTTAGCCGCACCTACACCCTGAGCGCCCGATGTAACAAATATCACGTCCTTGCCGGAATTTTTCAGATCCGACATCACTTCAATAAGCTTTGACACACGTCTTATATTCAGATTGCCTGTGTTATGAGCAAGCGTGCTTGTGCCTACCTTTATAACTATTCTCTTTTTGGTTGAAAAATCCATCATATATTTCCTCTTGCTTAGTCGAGCAGAATACGCTCGTCACAATATTCACATTCGCATATATCGCCCTGTACCTTGAAGCTGTGGGGGAGATAATGCTCGGTCTTTGTGATGCACTTGGGGTTTGTGCATTCAACATCATTCTTTACCGTGCCGGTGAGCAGCTTAGGTGCACCGAGCCTGCCCTCAAGCACACATATGATAAGTGCCATACGCACGAACATTCCGTTCTTTGCCTGAGTAAAGTACATTGCTCTCGGATCGTCGTCCACGTTCATTGCTATCTCGTCTACTCTGGGGAGCGGGTGCAGCACTATCATATCCTTCGGCGCTTTCTTCATCTTTTCGGTATCAAGACGGAACACGTCCTTCTGCTTGTTGTATTCCTCCTCGCTTGCAAAGCGCTCCTTCTGTATTCTCGTCATATACAGCATATCGAGCGATTCTTCGGCTATAGCTTCATCAAGCGAGTAGATCTCCTTATATGTACAGCCTCTTGCATTAAGCACGTCCTTTATATATGACGGCAGTGCAAGCTCCGGGGTCGATATCAGGATAAACTCGTTACCCTCATAGCGTGACAGCGCTTTAAGCTGTGAATGAACCGTTCTTCCGTAACGCAGATCACCACAAAGACCTATCTTCAGGTGATCCAGTCTGCCCTTTTCGTTTTTGAGTGTCAGCATATCCGTAAGCGTCTGCGTCGGGTGCAGATGTCCGCCGTCACCGGCATTTATGACCGGACAATCGGCAGTTAAAGCCGCCGCCTTTGCACTGCCCTCATACGGATTTCTTATTACGAGTATATCCGCATAGTTGCTTACTATTTTTGTCGTATCCTTGATATTCTCGCCTTTGGAAACAGAAGATGTTGACGGGTTGTCAAATCCTATTATCGTACCGCCGAGCCTCAGCATCGCAGTCTGAAAGCTCATCTGCGTTCTTGTGGACGGCTCATAGAACAACGTCGCCATTATCTTTCCGCTGCATCTTGAGCGGTAGAGCGCAGGGTTCTTCTGAATTTGCTGCGCAAGCTCAACTATCATATTCCACTCATCGGGTGAATATGCGTCAAGATCAATAAGATTACTGAATGTTTCCATTGTTGTTTCCTTCCTTGTTCTGCACGTTCTCTCCTTTTTGCAGGGGAGTTATATATCCTTCCTTTATACCCTCGGTACTTTCTTCGGGCATAAAGATAATCTTGACTGTTTTAAGTATAAGCAGAATGTCCTTGGCAAGTGTATATTTCTCAATATACATAAGGTCAAGCTTCAGCTTATCATAAGGCGTTGTATTGTACTTTCCGACAACCTGTGCGTTGCCTGTAAGACCTGCCTTTACCTTAAGGCGGAACGCAAACTCGGGCATTTCCTTTTCGTACTCACGGCTTATCTCGGGGCGCTCAGGACGAGGACCTACTACCGACATATCACCCTTGAAGATATTGAACAACTGGGGTAGCTCGTCAAGTCTTACTTTTCTTATGAACTTGCCTACAGGCGTTACTCTCTTGTCGCCGTCGCTTGCAAGTCTTGCCACGCCGTCACTCTCGGCATTTACCACCATACTGCGGAACTTGAGAAGCTTGAACTCCCTGCCGTCCTTGGTAAGTCTTACCTGCTTATACAGCACAGGGCCGCGGTCGCACAGCTTTATCGCTATTGCGGTTGCCAGCATAAACGGGGAAGCTATGATTATACCAATTGATGACAGAAGTATATCAAAGCAACGTTTGAAGAACCGCTGCTCTATACCCAGTCCGTAATTTTTAGAGATGATAAGCGGTGTATCAAAAAGCTCCATATTATCTCCGCCTCTTACGATAATATCGCTTATCTTCGGCACAAGATAAGTCCTTATTGATGTTTTGAAGCAGAATTTGAGTATGTCATTCCTGATCTCATTCGGAGTATCGCATATCACCACGCCATCATATTTAGGTATCTCCGAGGTAATAGCCTCAAGCCCCTCGGAAACATTCATCATACGCGTGATATTGTATTTGTCGCGGCGCTTGCTCATCTTTTCGACAAGCATTCTTGCGGGCTGCTCCAGTCCGTATATCATGATCACATTCTTTGCGGGATACAGCGCACGGAATATCTTACCGCTGATAAATGCCCACAGCGCTATTACCACCGCCTGATACAGCGTACCTATCAGCAGAGGTCGCGGGTCAAGCATAGAACGCGATATAAGACATATCTGTATATAAGTAATAAAATTCGTACAGAGCGTTGCAAGTATCTGCGATACTATTATATCCGCCGTTTTATGAGAGCCTATTTTCAGACCCTTGTATACTTTTGAGAAAATATAGAGTATGGCAATATACAGTCCGAATAACAGCCAGTTTCCTTTTCTGAAAAAACTGTTCGCTATCTCACTGTTATAATAATTCAGCCAAATAATGCCGAATGTTGAGGTTTCCCATGTAAGGAGCACAAGCGCGTCAACTATAAGCGCGGTGCGCTTGTATTTTTCTTTATCTCTGTTCAATACGACACATCCTTAATTACTGCACACCTGTCAGTAGTTTATAATTGAATTTAGTATAGCACAATTTGTCGCAATAATCAAGACTTTAGCTTTGATATCACAAAATGCTCACCTTATGGTGCAAAAATGACAGCCTGCCGTATAAAACAGCAGGCTGTCATCTGAGAAACAAAAAATATATTTTAAACACTCGTCCGATTTTTGCAGGCAGTAGATTTTCCGTATTCACACGGACATGATACGAAAAATCAATTATTACATCAGTGCTATAAAAAGTCTACTTCTCCAATTTCCAATAATACTTTCTGTTCGCCTCGGGAAAATCGCTCATGACCCCATGTTCGGGGTCATAAAACGTACCGTCCGCATACAGCGACCAGTGCCAGCATCGCGGAGTTTCAAGGCTGAGCAGGCAAAGCGGCGGCAGCTGTTCCTTTTTCTGTACCGCGATACGCTCATCGGATATTTCAACTCCGTGTTCTCTGAATGTTTTTTTCATCTCGGCAAGAGTGGTTTCGCGGTCGTTATCAAGATACCGGATTATCTCATCGACCGTCTTTCCGAGCACCATAGCAAGCACAGCCTGCCCGCACTGTAAGTCGGTCGGTTCGTGGATATATTCTATCTCTGTCATATGTCTTCACCACTACTTGGCAGTATAATACTTACCGCTTCGTGCAATACCTCTATTTCGGTATCGGTTCTGCCCTCTGCCTCTTCTCCGTCAAGCGACCACGGCAGAGCTTCATCACAGTGAATATCAAGTCGTTTTGTGTGGAAGAAGTCAAGAAATTCGTTGTCATAGTTGCCGTTGAGAAGTGCCTTTGCCATAAGGCTTATCTGCACCGGGGTTTTCGGACAGCGCACAAGCATTACCTCAAATACTCCGTCACTTAAGTCAACGAGCCGCTTATCAAGCTTGATTATTCCTCCGACTGAGGTCGCGTTACAAGCCGCGCCGAAGATATAATCTCCCTCGTGCAGTATCCCCTCCGCGTCGTAAACGCTCATATGATACGGCTTTATCTCGGCAAGCTCCTTTATTCCGCTCAGGATATACGCAAAATGTCCGAATGTATTTTTCAGGTTCTGCGGCGTTCCGTAAGAGCTCTGCGTGAATGCGCCGAACGATGCTATATACATAAACTCACGCTCGTTAAATCTGCCGATATCAAAGGACTTCGGCTGTCCCGTTACTATATCGTCAGCCGCCTTCAGAGTATCGGGCGAAAGCCCTATACCGTTTGCAAAGTCGTTTGTAGTGCCTGACGGGATATATCCGATTTTCGTCTTATGCCCGCCCGCTATCATTCCGTTTACCGTTTCACTGAGCGTTCCGTCACCGCCGCAGCAGATGATAACATCATATTCACCGCCGTGTAGTCTTGCGGTTTCGGCGGCATCGCCGCGTCTGTCGGTGACGTGTACGGTAGTTGTATATCCGCCCTTTTCAAGGCGGCTGATTATGCTTACAAGCTCGCCTGTTATTCGTTTCTTTCCCGATACGGGATTTACTGTCAGTAAGGCTTTCATATTAAAATTCCTCCGATGTTCATCGTCTGATAGATATATGTATTATATTACACGATTTTAAACTGTCGGTCAACTGTAACGCAAAATACCGCACGGCATTTTTGCCTGCCGTGCGGTAAGATATCACTTTCAGTCCTTTATTATCGGCTCGGTCGAATTTTCCGGTGCGTTATTCTCCCGCGTGTAAACCGCCTCTTTCAGCTTTTCAAAGCCGTTATACAGACTTTCCTCAGGCAGTGCCTTAAGCGCCGCTATCTGCTCAGCCGTAAGATATGACGCTAATTTCTGCGCGGTCTCTATAGAAATATCCTCGCTCTGCAATGCGTCAATGTCGCTTATACTCAGCTTTTCGGCAAGTATTTCAAACGCGGCATTTGCTTCATCGTTATCGCTGAAAACTATCTGATTTACCGTCTGCTTCGCATCACTCTTAGGTATCATCATACCGTTCGAATCGATCGTATAATCACCCTCAAGCAACAGCTCGCTTACTGTACAGAACTCAAATCCCTGCTCCTTAAGACTTTTCAGCACAGTCGGCAGTGCCTGAGCAGTATTTTCAAGGTCGTTGTGGAAAAGCAATATCGAGCCGCCCGAAATGTTCTTTGTTGTACGCTCGATTATAGTTTCGGGTGTCGGCTTATCCCAGTCTATGCTGTCCTTGTTCCACTGGATAACGCTCATTCCCATGCCGAAAAGCGTGGTTACCGCCTTGTCGTCATATTCTCCGTAGGGTGCGCGGTAAAGCGTTGGGGCATTACCCGTTATCATCTTTATTTTGCGTGAGCATTCCTTGGTGTCGGCGATAAGGTCGTTTACATTCATACCCTTTATATGCGGGTGCTTGTCGCTGTGGTTTGCTATCTCATGACCCGCATCGCTGAGCTTCTTTATATCATCGGCATACTTATTCGCGAACTCACCTGTAACAAAGAATGTCGCTTTTGCATCGGCTTCTGCAAGTATCGAGATCAGCTTGTCGGTGTTGCTGTTTCCCCATGCGCAGTCAAACGTAATGCTGATTTTGTTGTCGGTACGTTTTACATTGTATATCGGCAGTTTGATATTCTCAGCCCCGGTATCTATAGATGAGAGTATGGCAAACACTCCGATAGCGATACCCGTCACCAGCACTAAAATAAACATGACCGCACGGATAAGCTTACGCTTGGTCATAGTCATCACGAACATAATAAATCCTCCTCGCTTGTATTGTCTGAAGAATTATATGTCCGTGTCCCGGATAAAATGACAAGCAATCGGGATTTTTTATTTACGGAATGAGAGTGAAGACGTCCTCGTCCGCTACACCGCGTATATTTTTTGCCGTGCAGATGATCATCACCGCAAAGAGTATTATCATACTTTCGCTCATCAGTCCGTTTCTGAATGCAAGCCTTGCGGGAGTATCGGGCATTATCAGCATTACAGCGTACAGCACACCGTAGTTTACCAGCACATTAGCACCGAAAAATCCGCCGAGCCTTGAAAAATAAGTCTTTCCTCTGAGTTGCAGATACATATAGTAGAAAAAAGGCGGCAGCATAAACACTTCGGAAAGCGGTATTATCCACGACAGCGAGGAGTACACAGCGTAGCATATCTCATCTGCGCCCTGATAACCGTTGCTTCCCATATAGGCGTAGATCGCAAAGAATAATATGTAGAAGATGTGCAGGCACAGCCACGGAGTAAGTCCGAATATGTTGAGCACGCGGTATATCTTTCTCTCCCTGTTGTCCCTTATAAAGCCCGCCATTGCGAAAAGCCCCATACTATAGCAGACTATACCCGGGAATGCAAGTGCCATCGCAAATGCGTTTCTTGCCGGAGATATTCCGATTACGCCCTGTGTCAGCCAGAAAAGCTCACCTGTATGCGCCGTATCGCCGTACACCATCAGCCAGTCACCGCCGCCGAAGCACAGACAGCCTATCATTCCCAGTACAAAGCAAATCATCATTTTCTTTTTCTTGTTCATAGATATATCCTCACAAATCAAGTTAGTATTGGCTAACGTGATTATAGCACTATTGCACTTTGTTGTCAACAAGGAAGGGAAAGTATGTTTTGGGGAAATGTAGCTTATTCTCAATCCCTATCCCCAAACCCCTTTCCCCGGGAAAGGGGCTATTTTGCTGGGGTTGCCGCCCCTAGTCCCTGCCGGGGGCTTCGCCCCTGCGACCCCATTTTTTAAATATTAAATAATTTTTTAGACAGACAAAGCCGCGATACGGTTTAGTCCATATCGCGGCTCAGATTTATTCAATTACTGAAAGTTCTTTTTAAGGTCATCACCGAACTTCTTTATCTTATCAAAGAAGCTTGTACGCTTCTCATAATTCGACGGAGTAAGCTCCTTTTCAAAGCTCAGCAATGCGTCCTTCTGCTTCTTGTTCAGCTTCTTGGGCACTTCGATAACTACCCTTACCATCTGGTCGCCCCTGCCCTCACGCTGTAGCTTCTTAATGCCTTTGCCTCTCAGCCTGAAAACAGTACCCGGCTGTGTACCCTCGGGTATGCTGTACTTGACGTTGCCGTCTATTGTCGGCACTGTAAGCTCGTCACCGAGGACTGCCTGTGAATATGTTATCGGTATCTCGCACCATACGTCAAAGCCCTTACGCTCGAATATCGGGTCTTTGCGTACCGTGATACGGACATTGAGGTCGCCCTTAGGTCCGCCGTTAGTACCGCAGTTACCCTCGCCTCTTACGCAGAGCGTCTGACCGTTGTCTATACCGGCAGGTACATTTATAACGACCTTCTTGCGGCGCTGTACCCTGCCCTGACCGTTACAGGTGGGACACGGAGTTTCTATTATCTTGCCCTTACCGCCGCAACGTGAGCACGGACGTGTAGAGGACATCATGCCGAACATACTTCTCTGCTGTACTCTTACCTGACCGCTGCCGTGACAGTCGGGACAGGTCTTGGGAGTAGTGCCTGCCTTTGCGCCTGAGCCGTGACAGCTGTCACAGGTTTCTGCGCGGTTTATCTCAACCTCGTGCGACAGGCCCTTGCACGCTTCCATAAAGCTTATATCAAGGCTAATCGCTATATCCGAGCCTTGCCTCGGCGCATTGGGGTTGGAACGCTGTCCGCCACCGCCACCGCCGAATATCGAGTCGAATATATCACCGAGGTCTATGCCGTCCGCCGACGAAAATCCGCCTGAAAATCCGCCGAATCCGCCGCCAAATCCACCTGCACCGCCGCCGTAAGACGGGTCTACACCTGCATGACCGAACTGGTCGTACTTTGCACGCTTCTGCGGGTCGGAGAGAACGTCGTTTGCCTCGTTTATCTCCTTGAACTTGGCTTCAGCCTCAGGATTATCGGGATTAAGGTCGGGGTGATACTGCTTGGCAAGCTTACGGTAGGCTTTCTTTATTTCATCATCGGTCGCACCTTTCTGCAAACCGAGCACTTCATAATAATCTCTTTTTTCTGCCATAATGATCTTACCTTCCCGACAGAATTATCTGCCGTGTTTTAAAGTATTGCAAAATCAGCAATATGAGCCGAGAGTTCCCGGCTCATACGCAATGTGTTATTTATCAGTTAGCGTCTGTGTAATCAGCGTCAACCACATTATCATCAGAACCGCCTGCGGCATTTGTGCCTTCGCCCTGAACGTCTGTCTGAGCCGCACCTGCCTGCTGAGCAGCCGCGCCCTGCTCCTTGTATATTCTCTCAGCTACTGCGTAGAATGCTGTCTGGAGCTCTTCCTGAGCCTTCTTGATAGCTTCAACGTCTGTGCCCTTGAGAGCTTCCTTAAGAGCGTCAAGCTTGGGGTTTACGGAATCCTTATCAGCCTGTGTAACCTTGTCGCCAAATTCGTTCATTGACTTTTCAGTCTGGTAAACCATCTGATCAGCGGCGTTACGAGCCTCAACCTCTTCCTTCTTCTTCTTATCCTCAGCGGCGAATGCTTCGGCTTCCTTTACAGCCTTATCGATATCGTCCTTGCTCATATTTGTAGAAGCAGTGATACTGATGTGCTGTTCCTTACCTGTGCCGAGATCCTTAGCGGATACATTAACGATACCGTTTGCATCGATATCGAATGTTACTTCGATCTGAGGGATACCACGGGGAGCGGGAGCAATACCGTCAAGTCTGAACATACCGATAGACTTGTTATCCTTTGCAAATTCACGTTCACCCTGTAAGATGTTGATATCAACTGAGGGCTGGTTATCCGAATAAGTTGAGAATATCTGGCTGTGCTTTGTAGGAATGGTCTTGTTTCTCTCAATCATTCTTGTGCAGACACCGCCTGCTGTTTCAATACCGAGTGACAGAGGAGTTACATCGAGCAGTAACAGACCTGTTACTTCCTTATTAAGAACACCGCCCTGGAGAGCAGCACCCATAGCAACGCATTCATCGGGGTTGATGCCCTTGAAAGGTTCTTTGCCGGTGTACTTCTTTACAGCTTCCTGTACAGCGGGGATTCTTGTAGAACCGCCGACTAACAGTACCTTGTCGATCTCATTCATCGAAAGGCCGGAGTCGCTTATTGCCTGCTTGAAAGGACCCATTGTCGATTCTACGAGATCTGCAGTCAGCTCGTTGAACTTAGCTCTTGTAAGCTGAATGTTCAGGTGCTTAGGACCTGTAGCGTCTGCTGTGATATAAGGAATATTTACGTTTACGGAAGGAGCGTTTGAAAGTGCGATCTTTGCCTTTTCAGCTTCGTCCTTTAATCTCTGCATTGCAAACTTATCGTTCTTGAGATCTATACCGTCGCTCTTCTTGAACTCTGCTACAAAGTAGTCGATAAGTCTTTGGTCGAAGTCATCGCCGCCTAAGTGGTTGTTACCAGCTGTAGCAAGAACCTCCTGAACACCGTCGCCTATTTCGATTACGGATACATCGAATGTACCGCCGCCGAGGTCGTATACAACGATCTTCTGCTCGTTTTCCTTATCGATACCGTAAGCTAAAGCTGCGGCTGTAGGCTCGTTTATGATACGCTGAACGTTAAGACCTGCTATCTGACCTGCGTCCTTTGTAGCCTGACGCTGTGAGTCTGTAAAGTAAGCGGGAACAGTGATAACCGCATCTGTTACCTTTTCACCGAGGTAACCCTCAGCCTCTGTCTTCAGCTTCTGAAGGATCATAGCCGAGATCTCCTGAGGTGTGTACTTCTTGCCGTCAATGTCAACCTTGTAGTCGCTGCCCATGTGACGCTTTATCGAAATAACCGTCTTATCGGGGTTTGTAACTGCCTGGTTCTTAGCGAGCTGACCTACAAGACGCTCGCCGTCCTTTGTGAAAGCAACAACCGAGGGAGTTGTTCTTGCGCCCTCGCTGTTTGTGATAACAGTAGGCTCGCCGCCTTCGATAACTGCTACACATGAATTTGTTGTACCTAAGTCAATACCTATTATTTTTCCCATGATAATTATCTCCTTGCTGTAAGGTCCATACCGAACCCTTTATTTTTCGGGATCTAAGCCCATTTGCTTGCTTTTTTTACTTTACGACTGCTACCATCGCAAAACGGAGAACCTTTTCTCCGATCTTATAGCCTTTCTGGAATGTGGCGGCTATAGTGCCCTCTTCCTTGCTGTCGTCCTCAACCTGCTGTACAGCCTGATGATACGAAGGGTTGAACTGTGCGCCGTCCGATTCGATCGCCTCAACGCCCAAATTCTGAAGAGCCGTAACAAAGCTCTCATGTATCATCTCAACGCCCTTCTTGTAGTCGGGGTCTTTGCACTCCGCCGCAAGCGCTCTGTCGAGATTATCCATAACGGGTAAAAACTCCGTTAAGTTTCTTGCCGTGATCTCGGGAGAAAGCTCCATTCTTTCCTTGGCGGTGCGTTTTCTGTAGTTGTCGAATTCCGCCATAGTCCTGAGCAGCTTATCCTTAAGGTCGGCAATTTCAAGATCCTTGGGATCTACCTTGATCTCTTCGGCTTTTGTTTCAGCCTTTTCTTCTGTCACCTCTTCGGTCTTTTCAGCTACTTCTTCAGTGGCTGTGTCTGCGGTCTGCTGAGTTTCTTCCTTGGTTTCCTTTTCCTTCTTACTCAAACTGAATCCGCCTCCTTTTCGTCGTTCTTTTCTTCTTCCTCATCTCCGCCCGACAATGCATCGGTGACTTTTGACGAGAAATATTCAATATATGGGATCAGCTTCTTGTAGTCCAGTCTTACAGGACCTATAACTCCGAAAGAGCCTGCCTTTCGTCCGTCCTTGTTGAAGCTTGCCGCTATCAGACTGGAATTTGTAACGGCAAATGTATCGCTTTCGGCGCCGAACTTTATCTGTATGCCCGAGAATGTATCGTCAAGCCAGCTGCAAAGCTCGTTCTTGCCGTCAAGTATCGTTGCTATCTGAGTGTTTGAGAAATCCGAACAGGTCAGCAGATTTTTTTCACCGCTGAACTCTACCTGCTGCTGCATCTCGGTCGATATATCGACAACCGCCTTGAGAAGCGGCGACAACGTCATCATATATCCGCCCATAGCCTGCGTCAGCTTATCTATATATTCATCGGACAGCTCATCAAGGTTTACGCCCTTGAGGTTCTCGTTTACGAACTGTGTGAAGAACTCCATCTGCTCGTTCGTAAGATCAAAGCTCAGCCTGCATACTCTGTTTCTTATGTTGCCCTCCGAGGTTATCAGAAGCAGAACATACATTCTCTTGCCTGTCGGGATAACGTCTACCTTTGTTATCACCGAAAACTTGTTTACGGTGTTGGTAGAAACTATCGCGCATTTTGTGATATCCGCAAGCGCCCTTGACGCGTTATCGATTATCTCATCGTCAGTCGCTCCGCCGATATTTTCAAATATACGGTCGATCTCTTCTTTTTCTTCATCGGGTAACTGCGCGGGTGACATTACCTTTTCTATATAAAGCCTCAGTCCCTGATATGTCGGAAGCCGTCCCGAACTCGTATGCGTATGTTCAAGATAGCCCTGCTGTTCAAGCGCCGCCATCTCATTTCTGATAGTCGCGCTTGATACCGCGTTGTCAAGCTTCTCGGCAATAAGCTTTGAGCCTACCGCTTCGCCCGTGCGTATATATTCATCAACTATCGCTTCAAGGATCCTGAGTGTACGGTTCTCCATTTTTCTATCCCCTTTTCAGCGGAGCTCCGCTGTTTCCGGCTCGTTAGCACTCATTATTTTTCTTTGCTAGCACTCTACCTCTCCGAGTGCTAAACACACTATATCACACTTTTTGAACTTTGTCAAGAGGTTTTTTATTAAAATTTGCACAAAAAGTTAATAATTTTGTCATACGAATTTGTAGCAGGCTGTCAGAATGCTTTTACATCTCTCTGCTGTTATATTGTTGCGGTAAACAGAGCATACTATACACGCAGATAAAATTTCACAATACACAGTCTGAAAGGAATAAACAATTTTATGGACAACAAGAATTTAAAACAACAAAGTGAGCTTATGAAAAAGCCTGTTCCCGACACACCCGAAGAACGCAGTGCAATGGACGATCTTATACTTGATAATTTCTGCGGCAGCTGTTCGTCCTCCGACTGCACCGGACTGATACCTGCCGATCCCGACAGCAAAAACGCCGCAGATGAATACCGCAGCGTTTATCCGTATGCCGTACCGAATGCCGACGGCGTGCCCTATCCCCCAAAAAAGACATTCGGTAAAAAGGGGACTCACGGGGGTGTATAAAAATGAAGCTGTGACGAAATGCAAAAATTTCATCACAGCTTCTCGGTTTATCAAAGTTTCATTGAAATTGCAGTGCAACATATCGAAAAAAGTCAGAACAATAAATATATAGCCAACAACGCTGAAAACAGCTTCCGCACACCCAAGGTGTTAATAATTTCGTGAGTAAATCGATGCAACTGCACTGTCACCGAAATTTCCAAAAAACGCACTATCCAAAGATATCTGTACAGTCCCCCGGGTCGAACAGAGCGTCAGCGTCCCGCTTATACCGACTTTTTAAACGCAATCGTTTGTGTGTCTTATCGCCAACACCCCATTATGGCAGAAGAGAAAAGGAGTCAGGAAAGTGGGAGCGCGAGGGAGAAAACCTAAGGGGAGAGGGGAAAGCGCCTTTGGAGCGCCTTCCTCTCTCCCCTTGGGTTGTCTCCCTCACACATAGCAGCAACATCATCAAATAGAATAGCGAACCCGAGAAGTGCTATCCTACAAACAGAACTATCGGTAGCTTGTTATCACAATAAAAATATCAAACATTTCCGTCGAACTGAAAACAAAATCTATATCGCACAGAATAGCGAACCCGAGAAGTGCTATCCGGCAAACAGCACTATCGGTAGCCTGCTATCAACGTTAATTGCTAATGCGATATAACAGAAGTACACTAAAAAACTTTCTCCGCATACCCAAAAAATGAGCCGAGCACACTATTTTTGTTTTGCGCTTCGACCCACTTTTTCTTTTTCGGGTTGTGTCACAACCCCACTTATTATATTTTATCTTTTCTACCTGATGCAGTATCATCAAAAACCGTATCCGCAAACACATCGGCAAGATATTTATCATCGCCTACAGCGGCGGCAAACGGCGCATACGCATCACTGCCGCTGATATTTTCAAGATACGGTGCGGTTTTGCATACCTCGAGATAGTCCTTTATAAAATCACACTCACCGCTGTGAATTTCTTTGACCGTTTCCGCGTTCTCACACTCGCTGTCAAAGTTCATCGCCCCGTTTGCCCCGAATCCCGAAAATGACGGCTCGGGAGCACCGAAAAGAAGCTCAAAATAGATATTGTGCTTCATATCCGGATGGTGATTTTCGTAATATCTGCGGTTAAGCGATGAAGAGAAGCAATACGGAATAAGCTTTCCATCGGCAAAATATGTTTCGCTGAAATCACTGTCAAGCTGTACTCTGGTATTTGTGCCCGCAAGTACGCCTGTCGCATTTATATCCATACCGAATTTGCGGTTCAGAAGCGCATCAAGCATTATGCTTCCGCTTCCTGCCCAGCCGCAGTCGACCGTCAGAATATTTTTACATCCGGCGGTTTTTTCGTCAAAATAACCCCTTGCGCTTTTTATCATATCGGAATAGCTTTCGGCTATATTTCGGATATTATTGTAAACAATCTCTTCCACACGCTTACGGTTGGCATTTGTCAGTATTTCATCGGGCATCAGCGAATAATCTGTGCAGGAAAGCTCCATAGCAGAGAAAATCTCTTTGAGAGTATATTCCCTGCCGACCTTCTGGCTTACAAACCGTCTTACATAATCAAATGGGAATATATCTGCACACAGCTTCGTTGCGGCTGTCCTCGACCAGTATATATACTCTGTTGCCATATCGGGATAAAGGCTATCAAACACCTGCCTTAAAATGTATCCGTCACGAGCAAAGAAGAACACCTTATCCGCCTTTTTCTCAAGTGCCGCTTTATATATAAAATTGCAATATCCGAGTATAAGCAGGCCTCCGCATTTATAGCCGTACTCATAAGCTTTTGAGCAATACCCGCCGCAGTAAAGCCTTGCATTTACAAGCCCGGAGTAAACCGAGCCGACAAGATATGACAAATCGTGCGGTCTGTACTCCTTGGCAATGCTGTTGATGTTGGGATAGTAAATTGTTTCAAAGCCCGCCTTTGCGGCATTTTTGATATCGGAATGACGATTGTCACCGATATGGATATAACGCTTATTTCCGTACTTCTTCTTTATTATATTGTATATCTTTCCGTCACTCTTTCCACAGCCGTAAGCACAGGAAAGAAAAATACTTTCATAACCGTCAAAGCCGTTTCTATGCAGAAGCTCTTTGAAAAAATCCTCAGACATATACATATCGGTAGTGATAATGACCGTTTTTCCCGCCAACAATACTTTTTTATATACTTCGAGCATAAACGGATCGGCGCGGCAAAGTGCAAGCTCGGTATCGCATTCGGTCGTTATGCCGAACTGCGGAGATATACCTGTTTTCTTTGCCACAAGCTCATATATATCCTCTATTGTTATTTCCGTAGTTCCGTCTGTCTGAAGCTTCTGCTTTCTCGCTTCGCTTTCGCATTTTTTGCGCAATGAGCGGAAATCCGGTATTCCGAGCTTTTCACCTATTATATAGAACAGGTCGGCGGGCGCTGAAAAAGGTCGTAATATCAGCGTATCAAAAACATCAAACGATACAATGTCAGCACTGCAAAGCGCGGCGGCTGTTTCTTCTGCCGACATCTTGAAAGCCAGACCGCTTTCATTCCCCGCTTTCTGCTTGTATTTAAGCTCTCTGTCCGGAATGTGCAGAAGCGTATATTTTATATTGAGCCACACAGCATATCCCCATGATACAAAAGGTGCTTTTGCGTGCAAGCCATCATGGGTCATTACAAAATGCTCATAGTGATGCTTTACTGTGCGGTTACGGTTTATAAGAAGATCATACAGCTTTAGTTTTGCTCCCATTTGAAAGAACTCCGCCTTTCCTTATTACTCTGTTATTTTATTATAATATCATAAAACAGGCAGAAACACAAGAACCGATACGGTTTGGTTTGTTTTCAGCTTTTGCCCGTAATATAAAAACAGCCGCAGTCAGTGCCGCGGCTGTCACAGTTTGTAGAAAAAGTATGTTTTCTCAATAAAAGTGCTTGTCCTCAATCCCTATCCCCTTTAGGACACTCTGATGGCTTTGCCTCGTGCAAAGCTCGGTGTGCCCTTATTTCGGCATCCTTGCCGAAAACCCCTTTCCCCGGGAAAGGGGCTATATTACTGGGGCTACCGCCCCTAGACCCTGTCGGGGGCTACGCCCCTGCGACCCCATTTTTATCAACGATAGAGGTTTTTCGACAGTCTGAAACAGCCGCAGTAAGTACCGCGGCTGTCGATATATTCGCTTGCCGATATCAGATAATATCCTTGATATCGATATTTTCGCCTGTAAGACCTACATAAGCGCCCTGCTTTGCCTCATCGCTTTCTGCGTGAGCAAGAAGCCACTTGTTGCAAGCCCAGAGTGTCTTATCCTCTTCGTATACGGGAGTGATGTTGGGCTTTGCGCCGTTTGTTCCCTTGGGAAGTGCAATAACTACCTTGAAGCAGCCGTCCTTGGTTGCATTGCAGGGAGCATAATGTAATGTTGTAGCATAAACCTCAACCACATCGCCTGCTTTTGCTTTAAACGCCATAACCTTAGATGTATCAAGCTTGCCGTCAACTATATCGTCTTCCTTTGCAACGAGCAGGATAAAATCGTATAAGCCGATGTTGAACTCGCTGTCACGGTGATATTCAAGGCAGTTGAGCTTTGTATTGTGACCATTGCACCAGCCGAGCTGGATAGGCATACCGCCGTAAGCATTATTCTGTAAAAGTCCGAACAGCTTTGTGTTTTCAAGCGCCGCCTCGCTCGGAACATATCCTACAGCATCGGGTAAGGGGGTGCTCTTGTCAAGTGCGGAAAGCAGATCGCTTACATCATAGCCTGTATGTACCTTGCCGTATGCGGCAAATTCCTTATCATTAACAGAATATATCTTCATTTTAAATACTCCTTTTTATGGCAGAGCCTGTGTACTGCCGTGTTATCGTTTTCACAAAAGGTAAAGAAAACAGCCACAAGTAAAAACTCATGGCTGTCTTAATGTAAAAATTATTCCTCAGCGGGTGCGCCAACGGGACATACACCTGCGCAAGCACCGCAGCTAACACAAGTGTCAGCGTCGATAACGTACTTGCCGTCACCTTCGGAAATTGCCTCAACGGGGCACTGAGCAGCGCAAGCGCCGCAAGCGATGCAATCATCAGAAATTTTATAAGCCATCGGAATGATCCTCCTTGTGATAATTTGTCATAGAGTTATATGACTTGCTTATATTGTAACACACTTTCGGAAAAAATCAAGTCCTTTTGATAAATTTATATTGAAATATCGCGCTTTTTTCTGAAATTTTACGTCATTTTCAAGTTAGCGTAAAGTAACCTCAAAACCGCTCCCCGGCTGGATTTGCAGTTTTAGTCAAGTAAAGCGAGGAGCTTTTCCTTGCTGACAAATCCTACCGATTTGTCTATCTGTTTACCGCCCCGAAAAGATATTACGCAGGGTATAGAATCTATGCCGAAATTGACAGCAAGATCGCGCTCCTCATCGGTATTGACCTTACATATCTTAATTTCCGGGTGTTCTTCGCCGAGCTCGTCAAGCACGGGGGCAAGCATTCTGCACGGACCGCACCACGGTGCCCAGAAGTCCACTAAAACCGGCTTATCGGACTGTAATACCTCTTCATTGAAATTCTCAGCTGTTACTTCTATATGGCTCATAGCTTGTACTTCCTTTCGTTTTCGTTGTTTGTTACATCATCAGGAATATCGTACGTAATTTTATCGTACTTATTCTGGTTTTGATTTTATCATATGTAAAGGGAATTGTCAAGGTAATTCGTAATAATTACTGATTTTAATTTTTCAAAAACAAGTTGCAAAAGCCGCCGGGATATGATATACTTTGAAATATGCGGAATGCCATGATCGGTGCGGATTTCTGCACTGAATGACGGAAAGACAAAAAGGAAAGGAAACTGGAAAATGGCGGAATTTTCAACAAACGAGCACGAGCTTGTACTCGTCATTGACTTCGGCGGTCAGTACAATCAGCTTATTGCCCGCAGAGTCAGAGAACATAACATATACTGCGAGGTCATCTCGTACAAAACACCTATAGAGCAGATAAAAGCGAAGAACCCGAAGGGTATCATCTTCACCGGCGGTCCGAGAAGCGTATATCTTGACGACTCGCCCAGAATGACAAACGAAATATTTGAACTCGGCGTACCGATATTCGGTATCTGCTACGGCGCACAGTTTATGGTTTATGGCCTTGGCGGAAAGATCGGCAAGGCTAACGAGAATGCCGCCGCAGAATTCGGCAGGACAGAGTGCGAATTTGACACAACCTGTCCCGTATTCGACGGACTTAAGAAGAACTCGGTCGTATGGATGAGCCACAACGACTATATTGAGGTTCTCCCCGAGGGCTTCAAGGCTGTAGGTCACAGTGACAAGTGTCCCTATGCCGCCATTGAGAACGTTGAAAAAGGATTTTACGCTACGCAGTTCCACCCCGAGGTAAACCACACCGAACAGGGCTTTGATATGCTCGGAAACTTCCTGTACAAGGTATGTCACTGCAAGGGCGACTGGACAATGAAGAACTATGCGGAAGAGGCTATAAAGCAGATCCGCGCAAAGGTCGGCGACGGCAAGGTTCTCCTTGCTCTTTCGGGCGGTGTTGACAGCTCGGTAGCCTGCGCTCTGCTTTCAAAGGCAGTCGGCAACCAGCTAACCTGCGTGTTCGTTGATCACGGCTTTATGAGAAAGAACGAGGGTGACGAGGTCGAGCAGGCATTCAAGGACTGGGACGTAAACTTCATCAGAGTAAATGCCGCCGACCGTTTCATCGGCAAGCTTGAGGGCGTGTCCGACCCCGAAACCAAGAGAAAGACCATCGGCGAAGAATTTATCCGTGTATTCGAGGAAGAGGCAAAGAAGATCGGCAAGGTCGACTTCCTTGTACAGGGTACGATCTACCCCGATGTTATTGAAAGCGGCACAGGCGATGCCGCAGTTATCAAGTCGCACCACAACGTAGGCGGTCTGCCCGACTATGTCGACTTCAAGGAAATAATCGAGCCGCTCCGTCTTTTATTCAAGGACGAGGTAAGAAAGCTCGGTACTGAGCTCGGTCTGTCAGACGTACTCGTATGGCGCCAGCCGTTCCCCGGCCCCGGTCTTGCGATCAGAATAATCGGCGAGATCACCCGTGAAAAGCTCGCAACTCTTCAGGACGCAGACTACATCTTCCGTGAAGAGATCGCGAACGCAGGTTTAGACCGCAGTATAAACCAATATTTCGCCGTTCTGACAAATATGCGTTCTGTAGGCGTTATGGGCGACGACAGAACTTACGATTACACCCTCGCTTTAAGAGGCGTTACTACAAGCGACTTTATGACCGCCGACTTCGCAAGAATCCCTTACGACGTGCTTGAAAAAGCAAGCGTGAGAATCGTAAACGAGGTCAAGAATATCAATAGGATCTGCTACGATATCACGAGTAAGCCTCCGGCTACTATTGAGTGGGAATAAGCCGCAAACCTCAATAAACCGCGTAGCAGAGCCATTTGCAAGCATTCGATTTGGATTTTGACCGCACTTTGACCTCAAATTCCGTATATCGAGCCAACTTGAAACAATTTAATACTATTATGATTAAGAGCCGCTGCGATTGCAGCGGCTCTTAATGTGTTGAAAAAACATTTTCGGCACACCGCAGACGATGAGAAACACACGCAGGCGGTAAAACCGTTCCGGAGAATTTGCAGATGCTGTGCAGGGATTGTAATTTGAAAAAGTCGGGGCAGGAATAATAACGAAAGCGGTATTGTTTACGAACGATATCGCTTTTTGTATTATCAAGGGTTGATAATAACTAGGAAAAGTGCTATAATTATAATAGATTAACACTCAATATGGAGGGATATTATGCAATACCTAGATTACCTGATTCCATTGCCCAGTATCACAACAGATAATGGTGATACAGTAGATGTTTTTGAACTCAAAGCAGATATTGACGAGCCATCACTTGAGGAATGGGCTGCACATTTCCGTCAGAATTATTGTAGTGATGATATATTGGAAATACTTATAGATGGCACCGGAATGACAAAAGAAGAATACCTATTATCACACAAGTTTCCTGATAAAACAGATGGGTTTGGTCCAGGAACGAGATCTGGTGATTTTGGAGAATTACTGATATCTGATTATCTTGAATTCGTTCTTGGCTATACAGTCCCAAGAGAACGATATAAAAACAAATTTAATCGTAGTTCATCCACACAGGGAACCGATGTATTAGCATACAAAATATCTGGTACATCGAATGATCCTAATGATGAATTAGTTACTTTTGAAGTAAAAGCGCAAGCAAGTGGAAATGCTCCACAAAACCGGTTACAGGATGCTATTAATGACTCTTTTAAGGATCCAATCAGAAAAGGAGAAACGCTTAGTGCATTAAGACAACTTTATATCGAAAAAGGAAAATCTGACAAAGCTCAGCAGATTCAACGCTTTCAAAACAAACCAGATAACCCTTATGTTGAAAAGAATGGTGCGGCAACAGTGCATGATATAAAGAACTATTCAGAATCAGTACTAAAAACTGTTGATTTAAAAGGGGGAGCTCGATGGCTTATCGTAATAAAACGAGCCGAACTAATGAAACTTGTTCACAGCTTATATGAGAGGGCTGCAAAATGCAATTAGAAAAGAAATCACAATACTACTTAAAAAGAGCTCGAGCAACGGCAAAGGAAATTGAATTCAGAGTTCCAGACGAATTAAAAGCAAAAAAAGATGTAGATATTGATGAACTGTTTCCGGTGGCAATTGCTTGTATAGCTGACTTATCTTCTGGTATTATTCGTCAAGAGATACCTGTGACTCAAATAAAACAATATTCAAGTGAACTTTACTTTGCTTCCAAGTTTTATGATGCATACATCTATATAAATGATAACGAAAAAAAATATTTTTATGATAATAACTATTTTTTTCTGGTTGGTGCAATCGCATATTATCTTTGTGACTTAATCGGCAGTTCAAAAGTTCTAGCTGAAAGAATAGAGCCTCAAACACTTGCCCTGTCATATAACAAACTGGATGTTTTATTATTTCATGTTTTGAATAACTCTATCTATATCCCTAATGATGCAACTACTAATATACATGATAATAGTTACATTTCCTCATTCATTGATCAGTACAACCGCTTGATGACAGAAGGAATTGAAGCAGACTATGATATGATCAATTCATTTAGAGATGAAATATACAGCCAAAGAGATTTTAGAGATATTTTCTTTATTGATGCACTTTTAGCTATTTACATATTAAAAACCGAGTATTCTATTTTTTCGATGTTGCCGATGCACTCCTCTATTTCAAAAGAATCACTGGCAGATATTGTTAAATCTAATCATTTTGTAAGAGAACTATGGCCATCGCAACGCATAATGTGTGAAAATGGATTATTTAACGGTAAATCAGGTGTCATTCAAATGCCTACCGGAGCAGGTAAAACAAAAGCGTTATCAATTGCTATTTACTCGTCATTTTCTTCCGATAATACCAAACTTTCTATTGTTGTAGCACCATTTAGAGCATTATGCAGAGAGATATATGATGATTTAAAATCTGATCTGAGTTTTGATGAGAATATACGAATCAATCAAATATCGGATCTACTTCAAATTGATTATGTAATTGATGAACTGTTCAATCCAAATAAAAAAACGGTTGTCGTTACCACGCCAGAGAAGCTCCTCTATATTTTAAGACAAGACGATAGTATAATAAATGATATAGGACAATTGATTTTTGATGAAGGGCATTTATTTGATGATGAAGAACGTGGTGCAAATTACGAACTGCTTATTTCATCGATTATAAGTGAATTAAATCCTGAAACACAAAAGATACTAATCTCTGCCATTATTAATAATGTTGATGAGATTAATAGTTGGTTTACTAGTGGCAATGGCGCTACTATTTCTGGAGAATCAATGATGACAGTAGACAAACTTCCGTCAGTATTGAAATGGGAGAGAAATTATTGTTATCTCTACTTTCTTGATAAAAATAACAAGTACAACTATGATTTCTACGTTCCCCGTATGATAGATATAATATCATTGAATAAGAAAAAAGGCGAACGGAAGCAACGTTCCTTTCCTGATGTTAATTTATCAAAAGGTAGTATGAATGAAAAGAATGATATGTCGATAGCTTGTTTACTAAAAGTTGTGACAGAGAATAATGCTGCTATATTCTGCGGAACCAGAATAATAGCCAATAGCATTTTAAAAAGAATTATTGAATTAAACGATAGAGGATTAAAATTACAATGTTTATCCCAAAGAGCGGCAACCTCTGAAATTCACAAGCTATCTAGATTGATAAAAGTGAATTATGGTATCGATAATCATTTGTATAAAGCATCAGTATTGGGTGCATTTGCACATCATGCAGGTGTAGCAGAAGGGATAAAAAGCTCAATTGAATTTGCCTTGAGAAAAGGCCTGATCACAAATGTTATATGTACATCCACTCTGGCACAAGGAGTGAATCTTCCAATAAAATATCTAATTGTATCAAGTATTTATCAGGCAAATGAGATTATTAAAGTACGAGACTTTCAAAACTTGATAGGAAGAACTGCGCGATCAGGTATGTTTACCGAGGGAACAATTATTATTTCTGATCCATTTGTATTTAATAATAAAAATAATGATTGGAAATGGCGTAAGTATATTCATTTGTTAGAACCTCTCAACTCAGAAAAATGCGGAAGCTCAATTTTAGAGATTATAAAAACAAAAGTAATCAACGAAAAACTTTATAACTTTCACTCTCTAATAACTACATATTATAATGATAGAACAAAATATAATAACATCATTGATAGTATTGAAGAAACATCAGAAAATCAAGAAGAACTAAAACATTGGATTGATCATGTAATAAATGTTTTAGGAAAAATTGAATGCTTTATTTCATTAGCTCTTGTTGATTTGGGCTTCTCGGAAGACTTTACAGATACCGTACTAAAACATACTCTTGCTTATTCTCTAGCTAATGATGCAGAAAAAGAGCAATTGAGAGATGTATTTAAACTTATATGTAATCATGTTATTAACACTTTTCCCGATTCACATGAAAAAGCTGTTTTTTCTCGTTCATTAATTTCAATCGAAGTATACACAAATATGAAAGCAGAAATGAAAACCTTAGAACTCAATGAAATTGGAAAAGATGAATTGCTGATTTTTTCTCTTCAGATGATTTGGAAATACTGTTCATCAGTTAAGATGCACAAATACGAAAAACAGGATGATGTAGTACAAATTGCTAAGTTATGGATGCAAGGCAAATCATATTATTCAATATTACAGCATTCATCCCAAAACAGCTTTCAAGTATATAGGGGAACAAAGCTTAGACCTGTAGAGATAGATGACATAACTTCGGTATGTGATAGCGATTTTGGTTATACTTCTTCTGTTATAATTAATACGATTTGCGAAATAATCAGTTTAAAAGAAAGTGAGGAGTCTACAGAAGCAGTTGAAACTCTAAAGCAAATAATGCAATGCTTAAAATATGGTTTATCTGATAGAACAGCTATTTTTATTTACGAACTAGGATTCAATGATCGCTATTTAGCACAAGAAATAGCTAAGATGATTGGAACGAGTAGTAAAAAGAGTGACGCACGAGAAATGATAAAAAAGCAGAAAAACAAGATAAAGGTATTATTAAATGAGTACCCTTCTGTTTATATAGACAGAATAGAAAACCTATAGCTTGACATATTTCTGATTATGCGCTATACTCAATATGTCCACTGGCAACACAATGGCAACAAAAAATCAGATACTCCAAATCTGACAGACAAATAAGATAATAGAGATACCACAAGCGATAAAACTTAACTCTATCTGGTTAAGATTACGGTTCAAGGAGCGAGTGGGAGTAATCACCCCGCTTAAAATCAAACAGCATACACACCTACAACTCAATCCCCTGAAATCTGCAAATCGGATTTCGGGGGTTTTTTTATTGTATCAAAGACTGCGGTTGAAATAAAGCCACAGACCTGCTATAATAAAATCAACATTTCTCATTCGTTCTATCCGGAGGGTGCAATATGAGTACAATACTGGTCATTGATGATGATATACATATCGGCAATCTGCTTGAAGAAGCGCTTAGCGGCGAGGGTTATTCCGTGATCAGAGCCTATTCGGGCACGGAGGCACAGCTTGTGCTTTCAAAGGCAAAGCCGGATCTGATACTGCTTGATCTTATGCTGCCGGGGCTTTCGGGTGAGGAGCTTCTTCCGAAAATATGCGACATTCCAGTAATTGTAGTCAGCGCAAAAGCTGAGGTTTCGGACAAGGTAGGTTTGCTTCTGAACGGTGCTGCCGATTACATCACTAAGCCGTTTGAGCTCCCCGAGCTTCTCGCAAGGGTGAAGGTACAACTGCGCAAAGGCGGGAGTGCCGCTCACAGCGATACAATTTGCTTTGATGAATTAACGTTGCACCCGGATACGCTTACTGTTGTCTTGAACGATACGGAGATCAGGCTCACCAGAACTGAATGCGCTGTTTTAAAGCTTCTTATGAATAACCCAAATATCCCTGTCAGCCGAAGCTCGATACTTGATAAAATCAACCTTGACACTCCCGATTGCACCGAGCGCTCTCTTAAACAACACATCAGCAATATCAGGCGAAAATTGCAAGCAGTAAGCGGAAAAGATTATATAGAAGCGGTTTACGGAATAGGCTTCAAGATGAGATCTTGACAAAATATTGACCTTTTCTTTGCCGCTTTCTTGACCGCTTTATGTTATGCTGTTTTCAGAAAGGAATGGTGATAACCTATGCAATATGTTCTGAAAACGCAGAGCCTGCAAAAGAAATACCGTAATTTCACAGCATTAAGCGATGTAACAATGAACGTGCCGAAAGGCTCAATATACGGATTTGTCGGAAGAAACGGAGCGGGCAAGACCACACTTATCCGTGTTATATGCGGTCTGCAAAACCCTACAAATGGCTCTTTTTCGCTGTACGGAATTGGCAATAACAGCGGCTCGATAATAAAATCCCGCAGGAGAATGGGCGCAGTTGTGGAAACGCCCGCTATTTATACCGGATTGTCCGCAAGGGATAATCTTAAACAGCAATATCGCGTTTTAGGCTTGCCGTCTTTTGACGGAATTGACGAGCTTCTGGAGCTGGTCGGGCTGTCTGATTCGGGGAAAAAGAAAGCGGGCAATTTCTCACTCGGTATGCGTCAAAGGCTCGGCATTGCCGTTGCACTGTGCGGAAATCCCGATTTTCTTGTGCTGGACGAACCGATCAACGGACTTGACCCACAAGGTATAGTCGAGATCCGCGAGCTTATTCTGAAGCTCAATAAAGAGCGGCAGATAACTGTGCTCATTTCAAGTCACATTCTCGACGAGCTGGCAAAGCTCGCTACACATTACGGCTTTATTGACCGCGGCAGGATCATAAAAGAAATGAGCGTTGAAGAGCTTGAAGCCGCTTGCAGAAAGTGCCTGCGCGTCACAGTTTCCGATACACAAAAGCTTGCAGTTGTGCTTGATAAAATGGGGCTTGAATATAAGATGATCGATGGGAAGAGCGCCGATATTTTCGGGAAGCCGACGGTCACAAGCCTTGCGGCAGCACTCGGCGAAAATCAGTGCGAGCTTATTTCCGTGCAGGAGCAGGACGAAAGCCTCGAGAGCTTCTACATCTCCTTAGTTGGAGGTGAGCACTGATGGCAAGACTTCTGAATGCGAATTTTGCGCGGCTCTTTAAGGGAAAACTATTCTGGTCCTGCTCTGCGGCAGCAGTCACCCTTGCGATCATTGAAATCGTTACGCACATAAAAAATCCTGCAGCCGATCCCGAATACAGGCTCATTCCCGAAAACTATCTTTTCAATATGAGCGGATTTTTTCTGCTGATACTGACGGCTGTTTTAACAGGAGCTTTTGTCGGTGCGGAGCATAGCGGTGTTCTCAGAAATAAAATCATTGTGGGGCATAATCGGGCTACGGTTTATTTTGCCGATCTGCTGACGGGATTTGTCGGAGTTTTTATTCTTCATATCCTGTTTGTCGGCACAGAGCTTTTCACGGGATTTTTATGTAACGGCGTATTCGTGCTTACTTTAAATGAGATTATCGCCTATGAGCTTCTTCAGCTTGTTTCACTGCTTGGAATGTGTGCACTGTTCACGGCAATATCGATACTTATTCCTCAGAAATTGGCGGGAACGATCGCCGGACTTTTGCTTATATTCGGTTTTTTCTTCATTTCAAACGGCATTCCCGGACAACTTCACGAAATAGAAGCAAGGATCGGTGACGGTTGCGCGACACAGACCGACTTTGTCAAAAAAGACGTTTTTATTGCGGCACAGGATATACTGCCGCTCGGTCAGCATTATCAGATAGGAAACAGTATTTCCCGCCTTATGATAAACAAGGAGTGCGGACAATCAACCGGTTATATCGAAGTAAATTATCCTATTGAAATCGTACTGTCATCTGCTTGTATCTGTGTGCTGTCGAGCGCTGTCGGCGTGCTTGTTTTCCGCAAAAGAGATATAAAGTGAGGTGAGAGCTTGTGATAAAACTTTTGAACGCAAACTTATCACGACTTTTCAAAGGAAAACTGTTTTATATATGCATATTATCGGCAGTGGCCTTTGCTCTGTTCGAAGCAATATCAAACGCACTCAAGCCCATCGAGCATAATATACTCGCCGAAAGCCCTCTTTTCAGCGAAAGCGGGATATTCCTTTTAATTCTGACTGCGGTTTTTTCGGGGATCTTTGTCGGTGCGGAGCATGACGGTGCTTTACGCAACAAAATAATCGCGGGAAAAAGGCGGTTTGAAATTCTTTTGGCGCAAATGATCTCATGTTCTGTCGCAACGGTTTTATTTCACATTGTTTTTATCGCAACAGTCATTCTGTCGGGAGTGGTAACAAGCGGAAGATTTCTGTTTTCTTTCGGCGAAACAATGCTTTATGAGCTCTTACAGCTTATATCGCTTATAGAAGCGAGCGTATTGTTTACAATAATCTCACTGATCATTCAGCATAAATCAAAAGGCACAGTGGTTTCTCTACTGGTTTTGGTGTTGTTATTCGTGTTAAATCCCACTCCGCCCCGATATTCATTCGAGGCATATTATCAAGGCATTCCTATGTCACAATCGGAAAAGCAGAACATTTCCGATAACGAAAAGCTGTTGATCGGAATCTGTGAGGGTATCCGGGATATAAATCCGTTCGGACAACAAAAGCAGATAAAGGAGAGCTATTGCAACAGGCTGTATTATCCTGCCTATACGGAATATCAGAAATTTTCCGCTGATAATGACGTTTATACGGAAATTCCCGTTCCTGTCGAGATCACACTGTTTGCCACAGGTACAATTGTGGCAATGACAGCAGTCGGCGTGCTTGTTTTCTGCAAAAAAGACATAAAGTGAGGTAGTAATTTTGGAGAGTATTTGGGTTGCTGTATTGCTTGTTACAGGGATACTTGCTTTGTTTTTGCTGATAAAAATATTGCTGATGAAAAAATCCGCGCAGGAAATCAGCGAGAAGCTCCCCGAAATACTCTCCGGAGATACCAATACCCTTATCGACATTTCCTCAAAGGATAAGAGTATGCGAAAGCTAGCCGACAGCATAAATAAACAGCTTGCCGTTCTGCGGCGTGAGCGTCTGAGATATACACAGGGCGACAAAGAGCTGAAAACGGCGATAACAAACATATCTCACGATTTACGCACGCCGCTTACGGCAATATGCGGTTATCTTGACATAATGAAAAACGAGGAAAAGTCCGAAAAGCTTGCAGGTTATCTTGACATAATCAAAGACAGGGCGGCACTTATGAAACAGCTTACAGAGGAGCTTTTCAGATATTCCGTTATATTGTCCGAAAACGAAAGCACAAAAACGGAAGACGTGGCTATAAACAATGTCCTTGAGGACAGCATTATGGGATATTATGCGGCTTTATGCGACAAAGGCATAGAACCTGTTATCAATATTACCGAAAAGCAGATCATACGTCGGATAAACCGCACGGATCTGTCGAGAGTGTTTGCAAATATCATTTGCAACGCGCTGAAATACAGTGACGGCGATCTCCGCATCACGCTTGACGATAACGGTATAATCACATTTTCAAATACTGCCTCTTCTCTTGACAAGGTCGATGTTGGCAGGCTGTTTGAGCGGTTCTACACGGTTGAGTCCGCACGCAATTCAACAGGGCTGGGGCTTTCGATTGCACGAAATCTTGTCGAGCGTATGGGAGGAACGATCGCGGCGGAATATTTATGCAACACTCTTTATATAAGGATCGATTTCTAAACTTACAAAGTAAGATACAGATGGGAAAAGCACTGCTCTCACCTCATTGACACCCACCCTCTTTTTCACTATAATTATAAATGTTTCAGCATATATAATTCCACCCTGAAAAGAGGACACCAAAATGAAAACCACCCTATCTGATGACATAAACGAAATAAAAGGCGAGATAACAAAGACCGTATCCCACGGACATGTGTACAATTTCTTCCGCAAGCTGTTCGGGATCCGTGACGATATGATGGATAACGCCGAGATACAGCAGATGATGGAGGACAACACCGTTATCAGCGGCTCGAATATGTGGATACTGATAATGGCGATATTCATTGCTTCTATCGGTCTTAATGTAAACTCCACCGCAGTAATTATCGGTGCAATGCTTATCTCTCCGTTGATGAGCGGTATTCTCACGATGGGCTATTCGCTTGCAACCTTTGACCTGACTTTGCTTCGGAAAGCATTTACACGCTTCGGCATTCAGGTGATAATCAGCCTTATCGCATCAACGTTATACTTTGCCATTTCACCGCTGACAGTCGCCACAAGCGAGATGATAGCAAGGACAAGCCCGACGCTGTGGGATGTGCTTATCGCATTGTTCGGCGGTATCGCAGGCGGAATAGGTAATACCAGAAAGAAAAAGAGCAACGTAATTCCCGGTGTGGCTATAGCAACCGCTCTTATGCCGCCGCTTTGTACCACAGGCTACGGACTTGCTACCGGACAGCTGAGGTTCATAGCAGGCGCATTTTATCTGTTTGCGATAAATACACTGTTTATAATGCTGTCGGCAGCTTTTATAACAAAACTCATGCGTATCCCGACCCACAAGATAAATGATACTAAAAAGGAGCGCAGAATACACAGATTTGTAGTGCTGATAACAATTCTTACGATCGTTCCGAGCGTTCTGATCGGATCTTATAAAGTATACGAAACCGTAATGAAACAGAATCTTTCAAGCTACCTTGATAATTCGTTTACATTCAGTGATACAAAAGTCGTACAAAGTCAGATCGATATCATGAACCGTGAGGTGTCATTATCGCTTGTAGGCACTCAGCTTTCCGACGATGTGATAGCGGTACTTGAAAAAGACCTCAGTAATTATGGACTGGAAAGCTACAAGCTCAATATCACGCAGAACAAGACAGTTACCGCCGACAATTCCGATCAGATAACCATAGCGCTTCAGGAGCAGACTATCGAATCGCTTCAGAAACAGCTTGACGAGCAGGAAAAGAATATCAAGGAACAGCAGAAGGAACTTGACGAAATGAAATCTACCGCCGCTTCTCAGCCCGATATGAAAAGGCTTTCCGAAAAAGCCGCCGCTATATTTACGGAAATTTCCGATATCGGTTGCGGCATAATGACCGACTCTGAGGGCGAATATGTACTGCTCTGCGGCACAACAAAGAAGGCTCTTTCGGCTGATAAGCAACAGACTATAAAAAACTGGCTTAAGACCGAAACGGGCGCTTCAAGAGCCGTACTTAAAATTACAGTTAAATAAAACGTCGGCATTTCCGAAAAACGCCGACGTTAAAAAGCATTGCCCCGCTTAAAAAAGCGGGGCGTATTATATACCTCAATCTGTCACGATCATATTTCTGCCTGCCGCTTTGGCTTTATACAGCCTTTTGTCCGCGGCAGTGAAAATATCCGTTATCGAGCTGTTCTTGCCGTACAATGCCGCTCCCGCACTGAATGTGAACTCTTTACCCTTCTCTTTTCTGAAGAAGTCGGCATATTCCCTGCTTATCCTGTTTACGATCGTCAGAACCTTTTCCTCATCGTCTGTGTCGAACAGTATCATAAATTCTTCCCCGCCGAAACGTGCGATAAGGTCGTTTTCCCCGAGGTTTCTCTTTACCGTATCGGCAAATTGCCTGAGGACTTTATCGCCGAATACATGACCGTATGTATCATTCACCGACTTGAACAGATCAAGGTCAATAAGCACCGCATAGCGCTTTTCGTCGCCCATCTTCGCTATCTGATCTTCAAGATACTGCATAAGATAACGCCTGTTTCTGACATCGGTAAGCGGGTCGGTATTCACCGCCTGAGTAAGCTCTTCGCTCATTCGGCTGAGCTCCCTTGCCTGACGTTCATACTGGAGCATTACCATTGCCACCGCAACAAGTATCGCAAAGAATGCTATTATAAACGATACCAGCGTGTCGATGCCCAGGCTGTCCGAGGCAACATTGAGCTGCGGGCAGGCACGGCGCACTATGAACGCACCGATATCCGCAAGGAACACCGCCGTACCCATTATAACTCTGTGCACGGATTTCATAAAGGTCACTATTCCTATTTCCGCGACCAGCATATATACCATGGTACTCTCGCCGTAAGAAATATACAGCATGGGAAATTCGAAAAATCCGAGTATGAGCAATATTATAAAAGTCGCGACATATGTCCGCCCGCTGAAAAATCCGTAAAGCGATGAACATATAACTATTACCGCGCATACGGCACACATCAGTGTCTGGATCGTATACCCGAACATTGCCGCGTTAGCTATAAATCCCACAATATTGGATATACAGCCTGTGATCGCAAGTACCAAAAATAATTTGGTTCTGAGATCGGAATTCTTGAGATCAAGTAATCTGTACATTATAAAGGTTGCCTCTTTCGTTCTTACTTTTCTGTCTGTCAATGATGCCGCTTCTCTATATCGGCAAGTATATCATCAATGTCATACCTCTTGTCTTCATCATCGTGAAAAACAAGCGATATATCGGGTTCAGAACCTGCCGCCGGTTTTTCCGTCTTGACCGGTGCAGGTGTTTTTTTCGTTTCCGTTTTTGCCGCAACGACAGCCGGTTCGCTGCTTTTGATAACAGCTTCTGCCGTTTTCGCCGTTTTTTCAGCCTCTATCCTGTCTGCCGACATTCTGCGCTTGGCTGCGCCCGAAAAATCGGCTCTGTCTTTGACCTCCTCGGCTTTATCGGCAACGCTGTGCTTTGCCCTGAGATGCTCGGTAAATTCATCGGTTCTGCTGTGCCTGCCGTCCGTCAGCGGCTTGCGCGGCAATCGTGATTTATCCGATATAGCAGGAATTTTTGCACTGCCTGCATTGACGTTGTTCTTTACTTTTTCCGTTACAGTTGCGGCAGGAGCGTAAACAGGGGTTTCTTCCTGAAGCTTTACGGTTTCCACCTTTGGCACAGGGCGCTTTGAGAAGATGAATTTGACTATCTCGAATGCCACTATTGCAAGGCAAGGAAGTATCGCTATCGCCATTACGCCGAACGGTGACATGGCAAAGCCTATCACAGCACCCAGAAAATCACTGCAATAATTGACCCTTGCCACAAGCTGGCTTTGAGAAATTGTAGTATTCTCGCCGCTTTGCGTTTCTATATCAAAGCTCATAACGCCCTCTTTGAGCGTTGAAGAATTGACCTTTGCAAGCTGTGCGCCGCCGTTTTCGTAACGGTTATATATTATCAGCTCACCGTCATTTACCTCATCGGGCCAGACCTTCTGAGCAATGGCTGCCGTACCCGCTTTCAATTGGTAAAAACCGTTATCCTGCACTATGTAAACATTATAGCCGAAAATATCCGGCGCAGAACCGCTGCCGAAAGAAAACAGCATTGAAGTTACTGCCAGGAATACGGCAAACACTATAAGCACTATCCCGACAACAATGCCGACTGCTCTTGCAACTGACGACCTTTTTATCAAAATTGCCTCTTTCCGTCAAAAAGCTCTTGACAACAAATTAAAAATAAGATATAATTATATAGTCGATTTTGAGATATCCTCTCAGATATGACTATATTTATTTTATCATATTCCACTACTTATTTCAAGTACGTTTTGCAGTAAGTGCATTATGATAAAAAATGATCTTGCTTGTGTAGCACAGTTGGTAGTGCAGCTCATTCGTAATGAGCAGGTCGCAGGTTCGAGTCCCGTCACAAGCTCCATAAAAACAGCCGCTTAAGTATAATGCTTAAGCGGTTTTTTTGCATTTTCAGTAATTGTTATCAAAGCAGAAATTTTACTGAAATTCGCTGAAATTCACTGTAGTAGGGGTGTCAAGTTATGAGGCTAACTATCGCTTCCGTATTCGGCAAATTCTAAATCTTGAAAAACACTTGAATTAGTGGTATAATAACCTCAGACATAAAATCCGCTGAAAGCGGATTTTGCCGTGCAAAAAGCACGGCTTGCGGCGCACCGCTTGTCTGAGAACATTTTACCGTCAAATCATTTTGTCTGTAGACAAAAGCACGGCGTTCCGCCGTGTCGGCTG
>CAKSTB010000008.1 GCA_934490165.1 uncultured Ruminiclostridium sp.
TATAATAACCCCAGACATAAAATCCGCCGAAAGCGGATTTTGCCGTGCTTTGCACGGCTTGCGGAGCACCGCAAGTCTGAGAACATTTTTCCGTCAAATCCTTTTGTCTGTTGACAAAAGCACGGCGTACCGCCGTGTCGGCTGGCGCTGATTTGATTTGTGGTATAATAACATATAATAATTCCGAATTTGCAGGTGAGAAGATGGACGCATACCGTATCGCAATTTGCGATGACGATGATATAATACGAGAAAATTTATGTTCTCTTTGTAGTGATATTTTAACTGATGACAGTGTTGAATATGAGCTTGAGCCCTTTCTTTCGGCTCAAGAGCTTGAAAAACGGCTTAACAGCGAAAACTGCCCCTTTGACCTGCTGATATTGGATATTCAGATGGACGGCATGACGGGTATGGAACTTGCCCGTTCTTTAAGAGAAAAAGGTAATCGGGTGTCAATCATTTTTGTGACAGCGTGTGAGGATTATCTTAGCGAAGGATACGGCGTTCAACCTATTCATTTTCTCTTAAAGCCTGTACGGCGGGAAGCACTGGCAAGTGCGATCCACACTGATCTGAAGCTGAATTACATACCGAAAACCGTTGTGGTTCACATCGGAAATAAACTGGTGCATTTATCTTTTTCGGACATACGATATGTCGAGAGCTATAATCACAGCATAGTAATCCACCAAAGTACAGGTAACAGCACCTATTATTTTTCGCTTTCGGATTTTGAAAAACAGCTTCCTGCGGGGCAATTTGCCCGCTGTCATAACAGCTATCTTGTGAATTTGAATGAGGTGCGTGAGATCGGCAGAACCGAGCTTTCCCTGCAAAGCGGCGAAACGCTCCCGGTGGGAAGAGCCTATTACAAAGCCTTTCAAAGCGCATTTGTGCGATATATAAATCAATAACAAAGAGGTCACCGCTTATATTCGGCGGTGACCTCTTAATATTTATTTTTTAGGTAGTTTGAGTGCCGTCTGCACGGTGAAGATCCGATCCTCCGAGGTGAATATATCCAGTATGCTGTGGTAACGCACGGCGACAGCGTTCATCAGCTTTAAGCCGAAGCCGTGGGTTTCGGCGTCATTTTTGGTTGTGAGATAGTTGCCGTCTGCGTCCTGTCTACGCTTTCCGGAATATGAATTCTCACACTTGACGGCAAGAAAGCCGTTCTTTGTTTCAATTTGAAAGCGGACAAACCGTTTTCCGTCGGTAACCTCCGCGGCGGCTTCCAACGCATTATCAAGCATATTCATCAAAAGCTCACATAAATCGCTTTCGGCAACAGTCAGCTGCGGCGGAACAGAAACCAGCACATCAAAGCTGATGTCAGACTGTGCCGCACGATAAGCGGCGTCCTGCAAGATCGTATTGACCGTGAAATTTTCGGTAAACTGCGTTTGTGCCAAATGATCGTTTTGCTGTTTTATATCTCCGATCAGCTGTCCCAGCGTCTTATAATCGCCCTTCTGATACAGTGCGTCAAGGGCGATTATTTTATGCTTCATTTCATGGCGAATGGCGGCGCTGTCGGTCACCTTGCTTTCTATCGCATGATAGCTGTTCATGATAAGCTCGTTGCGCAGACGGAGCGTTTTGGCTTCCATCTGCTGCGAAATGATCGAACGTGTTACGGCATAGGCGGAGATGACCGCACATACGGCGACTGTCCAGACGGTGATCCAATACAGAAGTCCTGAATAATCATAAAGCTCCGTGACATCTGAGATCAGTCTGCCGATATATTTTGAAAGGCGGCTGTTTGTGAAAAACGATACCGTGTATGCGACAGCCAATGTAACGGCACTTACGGCGGCGGAAACCCCAAAGTATTTCCAGAATTTACGTTGTCTGTTCATAACAAGATATACTATCAAAAGCGCAAGCAGTAAAATGCCTATTTCCTGCCGATTAAGGAAATCGACCAATCCGTCATCAAGAAAATGATGTCCCATTCCTTTGGTGATCCATTGCATAGTAAGCCCCACAGAGGCGAGGAAAAGCGGTATCAGACTCCAATCCGTATTTTTGCGCGCAATTCCCAAAAGAAACAGACCTGCGATCATAAGCGATATGAAAGCGGTCGCACCTGCTGGAATACTGTAATAATTTGCGTAGGCGTAGCTTTCGATCTCTTCCGCATCTACAGGCACAAAGCGTGGAAAAGGCGGAAAAATAATGCTTGTCGTGTCGGTCACTGTGCCGATAACGGTAAGCTTACATTCGGTATTAAGCGGCAGCGGAATAATCGCCTGGGCCTGCCCTGCCGCTCCCTCAGGCACAAGGGTCTCGGACTGCCACACCGCTTTTTCGTCTATGCTGACCGTCAGATTCATTCCTGCCGTTTCAAATACCAGATTGCCGTATTTGCTGTTTGCGGGAATGACTGTTTCAAGCCGAAACCTGTCACCTATTTCCGGTGGTACGGAATAGTCAAGCTCGGTGAGCGAATCGTCCTGTCCGATTTTGACGGCAGTCTGCCAGTCTATATATTGTATAGATGTATCAAGCTTAGTGAAATTCTGCAAAAACCATATCATTCCGATGCAAAGGATCGGAAACAGTGCCGTGCATATCCACCGTAAAGACTTTTGTATATTGTTCTCCATTATGACGAGAAACCTCCCGTTTACAGTAAAATTCGTTGTGCCGATTGTCCGTATACTTATTTTACATTAAAATCCGTCGTTTGACAAGCGATATTTTGTCTGTGTAATTCTCTGCGACGTAAACGACAACAATACAGCGTAAACGACACGCCCGAAATCTCCGCATTATGATATAATATTTAATAAGAGCTATATGACTCATTTTTTATTTTCTATTCTGCCGCTGTATGCAGTAAACCCGATTTTGAAGGAGTATGAACTATGAACAAGAAATTCATTTTTCGACGAGCGATAAGTGCGGTGCTGGCTGTTGCGATGATAGCCGCAAGTCTGCCGTTTTCGTCATTTGCCGAGGACGGCTCGGACAGTCCGACCTTTTCATCGGATGCGGCAAATTCGCTGATGAAAAACACCGTCCCTGCCGGGTACGACAAGACGACTAACCCCTACGGCTACGATGTTGACCGCCCGTTTGCGATGGTGGAGCAGAATGAGCTGATTTACTTTGAGACATATACCGGTCGCACCACAGGCAAAATAGCCGATGTAGGGACAGCTAACAGCCTGCAAAGCTTTATATCCAATAGCAACACCGCCTCGGACAGTTCACTGCCCAATGTGGATATAAGTGCTTTCAGCAACTATGCCTATATACAGGCTGTGGCATTTGACCCATACGGCACGGGACGGCGCGACCACATCGTATATGTTGGTCTGAACCGCGGCGATCGAAAGGTATATGCCCATGTTTACGATGCGGTAAACAACCGTTTTGTCGGCTCACAGGTAGTCGGCGAAATGGAGTGGATCTATGATAACAAAGGTAATCTTGTGGTGGAAAACTACTACTCCAACAACCTGATCACGGTTGCGGCGGGTGACTTTGACAACGACGGTAAAGACACCATTATCGTCTATGTGCCGAACAGCAGTACCTCTATAGGGAAAATTTTCGATGTAAATAACTCCGAAAGGAATAATAATCTTGGCTGCTTTATCAAGGAATATTCCTTTGACAACGGCACCTTAACAATGCGTAGCAACACAGAAAACAGTCAGGGATACAACGAAATCGGAGACAGGCTGCTTCACGATGAATATATCAAGCGGTATCATACACAAAACGGCGGGGGTACTTTGGATTATATCCGATCAAGTGATTCCGAATACAACCATATTCGCAAACTGTATGTCCGAATGCGCGTCGGCGACTTTAACGGTGATGGCATTGACGATCTCGCCGTTTTATCTCTTCCTATCAGTGAGCTCGCGCGTGAAGAGAATCTGGGTTATTTGACACCGCAGCTCAAGATAAAATATGGCACTAGGACGGGCTATAACTCAAATTTGTCTGACAGTATCGTCGATCAAAGAGCCGACGAAGTTTACAATATAATGGATAAAACTCACCCGGACAGTAACGGCAAATATAGTGCTACGACCATCGACGCCGTTTCACTTGTCAGCGGCGACTTCAACAACGACGGCTACGAGGATCTCGCTGTTGTCGGAGTAGAAAAGAGCGGCACGGTAGACCCAAATAATTCCATATCGGCAATTATAGGAGGTCTTATACTCCAGAATGAAGAAAAATTTGCATACTCTGTGCTTCTCAACAATCATAACAAGGGCTTTGCGCAAGGCGCTGTAAAGACCATGAACTCCAATAAATGGACGCAGGAAAGTGGCGATGATAAGATTGTCATGTATACAACCGCAGAGGCGGTCGCTTTCGACGGCAGTACCGTAGCTGACTACCTCTTTCTCAATGGCTCAATCTATACATACAACGCTACCGCAGGTCAATTTGATGCAGTTTCTTCCAAGGGCTATTCGGTGAGTGGATTCCAGTTCACCGATGGACTTGGCGGCAAGCAAGAATTGTTCCGCTCGGTTGCCGTGGGTAATTTTGACGGAAATACCGCCGGCAGAGAGCAGATCGTGTTTGTTGCTTCCTGCCGAGACAAGGACGATGTTTATTCCTTCAAAAAGGGTATGATCACCGGCGTATATAGCGATTCTAACGACGATTACAGCACTGCGACCGGCTTTAAAACAACACTCTCCGATTGGGGTCCGAACAAAGCAGACGGCGGTTATAAGGGCGGCGGTGCACAGGTACTGCTGACTGCCTGCGACCGTGATCAGGACGGCGTTATCGCACGATATAAGGGCGTGAGCTACGCCTACAGCGACCCCGAGGTCAAGGCAGTCATGCAGGCGGCGCCCTACTTTGCGGCACTGGGCGATTCGGCAAATAACGAGACCGACTATACCATAACCGAAAGCTACGAGTTGGAGCAGTCCTCTTCAAAAAATGTTTCCTACAGCGTGGGTATGTCCTACAGCTACGGCGGACTGTTTGCGCCTTTTGAGTTGGAGATCTCTGCCGGCTATTCTCTTGAATGGAGCAAGAGCTTTTCCGAAGCACTGGAAACCGAATACGCCATGACCGTCAAGGCGCAGGCGTATAATACGGCACTGGTTGCAAGAACGCCGGTATTTGTCTACTGCTATGAGGTGCTGAACGAAAACGGCGAGTGGTCGGACGAGACGGCAATAAGCCTGTCTATCCCACAGCAGCCGGTGTATCAGCAGATGAGCATTGACGATTACAACAGCTTTGCCGAAGAATACAACTCCTATATGGAGAAAAAGGGCAATCGCGCCATCACTAAGGAGTCGGATAAGACCTCAAAAGACGAAGCCTGCTATTATCCCCTTGAGCAGATCAACGAAGAAGAAAACTGGCTGAACAGCAACGAGGGCAACCCTTATATGTACAATCAGCTGGGCTGGGGCGCATACAGTGCACTCGGCGCTCAGCAGCTCAGCCAGAACACTATCCGTCTGGGCTATGCGGGAGGTCTGAATGAGGTTTCCTATTCAAAGAGCAATATCAAATCGGTTTCTGAGGAGATTTCTCACGGATTTTACTTCAACTTCTCCATCAGCTTCGGTGTATTCGGCGATGGTATACTATTCTCGCATGATGTTGGTTTTGAAACCAGTCTGAGCTACAGCAACGGTTCGGGCGTTTCGACCACGAAAACCTCCTCGCAGGGTTGCATCGGTGCGGTAAACGATATTGACGGTCCTGCTCTTGCCGAGGAAGGAATCCCCGCAAGTATTTACACACAGTACACATTCGACTGGACGCTGGGACAGTGGTTCCGTCACCTCTACGGTGAGGAAGGCAACAAGACTGTCTTTATCGGCTACAGCCTATCAAATGTCAGCACACCCGCTCCTGCGGTAGATGATCTGGAAGCTGAACTGTTCGCAGATGACGCAGTGCGCCTTACATGGTCTCAGCCCGACAAGACTCCCGGTTGGCCGGAGGTAGAGGGCTACTATGTGTACAGCATTGAAAACGGCGAGTATACGAAAATTTCCGAGATGCTCTCCGCCGACACGACCTCCTATGACATTGAAAACATGAAAACCAACACCGACTTTAGCTTTGTTGTTACCTCTGTTTGCAAGGTGGACGGCAAAGAAAATGAAAGCACATGGTCGAATATCGCCGAGGTTACAACGGCAAAGAAAGACTATAAGGTCAACTACTCTGTCGATAACGAAGATGCCGCCGATATTAAGGTGCGCCATCTCGGTAATGTTGAGATCAAGTCGGGAGATGAGATAAGCGAGAGCGAGATCATCAAGGTAAAGGTCACCCCAAAGAGCAAACTGTATGAGCTTGTATCCATGACGCTTGACAACGGCGGAGAATCAATGATATTCACGCCGGAAGCAGACGGAACTATCGAATGTGCCTTTACCCTGAACGGTGAAGCAAATATTCAGGTTTCAACCAAGCGTGCGGTAACTTCCGCTCAGGTCACATTTACCGATACATATACGGCGGACGGCGCGGTAATAGGTACGGTCAGTGCGACAGTGGGAGATGCTCCGCTGAGCGCTCCCGGCGGCACAGTCACCGATGATGTAACATTTGCCGCAGTACCGAAAAACGGCTACGGACTGAAATCGTGGAAGATCACCGATGCGGATAACAATACCGTAACCATAGATGCCGCAGGCTCAGACACCTATACTCTGAGATTGGCATCGGAAGAATACACTGTTGAAGCAGAATTTGCGTCTCTTTCCGAGATTGGCAAGCAGGTAAAGGTAAATATCCCCGCAGAGGGCGGTACAATAGAGATCACCGACGCAAACGACGATATTATAGAGCTGAATGACAACAACAGCGTGTATGTTCCTGTTGATTGTGAACTGACATTCACTGTCAAAGCTGACGCAGACTGCAAATTCCGCGCGTGGACAGGCGACGCCGAGGGTCAAAGCGGCGAGAGCTTCACTATGACTATTACAAAGGACACTGAGATCGGTGCAGAATTTGATGTTCCTGTCCGTCTGATGCTGACCTATTCTGCCGCAAGCGGCGAACAGACAGGTGCAGTGGCAACCAAGCAGGGTTATCAGTCGGGTACGGGTGTTATTGTCGGCACAAAAATTGTTCTTACCGCACAGGCGGCAGAAAATTACAGAGTGCAGAAGCTCGTCATTACCCGTGACGACAAGGTCGACACCATAACGACAGATGATAAGCTGTACAGTCAGTACGATTATGAAATCGTTATGGATACCAAAACCGACATTCAGGTATATTTCACCGAAATCGAGCAATATACGGTTACAGTAGACAGCATCGAAAATGCCGATATGACTGTTAAAAATGGAAACGAAGATTTTGTAAGCGGTAATACCGTTCGCTACGGAGATGAGATCACCGTTACAGTAAAGCCGAATGAAAACTACCGCCTTGCAGACACGGCTTCGTGGATCGACAACAACGACGGCAGTTATACCTATAAGACAGGTGCTGTCAAAGCGAATACAAACATCTCGGTAAAAATTGAGAAGATACCGGAATATACGGTTACATTCCCCACAACTATTGAGGGCTGTATCCTTTCGGTTAAAAACGGTAAAGAAAAGATCTCAAGCGGCGACAAGCTCCTTGAGGGAACACAGCTTACCGCTACCGTGACACTTGACCCGACCTTTATTCTCAAGGGCTGGTACATCGGCGGCGAACTGCTTTCCGAAACAAACAAAAACGAAATAACATTTACTGTAGACAGCGATATACTCCTTACTGTCATAGTGACAGATGTAAAGGGCGATACAGGTGACACCGGAGTCGGTGTAAAATCCGTTGTCATTGACGAAGACGGAAAACTGATCATTACTCTGACCGATGACTCTGTACTTGATCTCGGAAAAGTAACAGGAGAAAAAGGCGATACCGGCATAGGCGTTAAGTCGGTAACGGTTGACGAGGACGGAAACCTTATTATCACTCTGACCGACGACACCGTGCATAACGCAGGCAAGGTAACAGGAGATAAAGGCAATCAAGGCGACAAGGGCGATACCGGTGCTACAGGCGTAGGTGTTAAGTCGGTAACTATCGACGAAGACGGAAACCTTATTATCACTCTTACTGATGACACTGTGCATAATGCAGGCAAGGTAACCGGAGATAAAGGTGAACAAGGTGATAAGGGCGACAAAGGCGATATCGGTGCTACAGGTGTAGGTGTTAAATCGGTAGTGATCGATGATGACGGAAACCTCATAATCACTCTGACTGATGATACAGTGCATAACCTCGGTAAGGTCACCGGAGATAAAGGCGAACAAGGCGATAAGGGCAACAACGGCGATAAAGGTGACAAGGGCGACAAGGGCGACAAGGGCGATACCGGTGCTACAGGCGTAGGCGTTAAATCGGTAACGATCGACGAAGACGGAAACCTTATTATCACCCTGACCGATGACACCGTGCATAACGCAGGCAAGGTTACGGGAAACAACGGTAACAATGGCGAAAACGGCGCTTGGGGAGTAGGCGTGAAGTCGATAACGATCGATGATGACGGAAACCTCATAATCACATTGACAGATGATACAATGTATAACCTCGGTAAGGTGACCGGAGTTAAGAACGAAAAAGGCGACAAGGGCGACACCGGAAACACCGGTGCTGACGGAATCGGCATTGCGAATGCTGTTGTAGATGAAAACGGTAATCTGATCATTACCCTGTCTGACGGCACTGTGCGCAACTTCGGCAAAATCACAGGAAACAACGGTGACAATGGCGAAAACGGCGCTACTGGCGTAGGCGTAAAATCGGTAACGGTCGACGAGGACGGAAACCTCATAATCACGCTGACCGATAACACAGTCCATAACGCCGGCAAGGTAATTGCAAGCAACGGTGAAAACGGTAAGAATGGCACTGACGGAGTCGGCATTGAGAATGCTGTTGTTGATGAAAACGGCAATCTGATCATTACACTGTCAGACGGTACTGTACACAACCTCGGCAAAGTCACCGGAGAAAAAGGTGACGCAGGCAAGGACGGTCAGGACGGTTCAAACGGCAACGGAATACAATCGGCTGATATTGATGCCGACGGCAATCTGATTATCACGTTTACCGATGGCGTTGTTACCAATCTCGGTAAAATCGTCGGCACTGACGGCAAGAACGGTACTGACGGAAAAGACGGTAAGGACGGCGTTGACGGAAAGAACGGTATCGGAATCAAGGGCTGCCGCATTGATGACAACGGCAACCTGATTCTGACACTGACTGACAGTACGACGTTGGACGCGGGCAATATTTCCGCTATCAGCGACAACGTTAATGTTTCCAAGCCGCTTGCAACCGCGGCAGTATCCGTTGCGGGCACTTCTCTGCTCTGGAATGTCGTGAGCGTTGCGATCAGTATCATAAGAAAGAAAAAATTGGTCTGAGCGTAATTGAGGCTTCCGTTGAAGCAGTGCATCATGTACGATAAGAAAATATGAAGGAACACCGCCGCACAGAAAGTAGCTTCTCTATGCGGCGGTGTTTACTGTTTGATTTTATTGAGATGGCATTGATTTTTAGTATGATGAGGTTTCTTGAAAGCCGCCTGCACGACCTTCAGCGCAGTGTGGAGGAGATGCGCCTGCGGCTTATGAAGCCGTCCAGTATCTCGGTACAGATGATGAACCTGCCGTCCGTTACCTGCCGTATGCACTGGTGCAAGTGTCTTACCACCGCAGAACGATACACGGAAATGTACGCATTTTACAGCGAGTGCGTCCGCAAGGGTTGCTTACTTTCCGACGAGCCGCTCTTCGCTATTATGGATCGTAAGGACTACCTGGAAGGCTATATAGGCGATACGCCCTACCCCAATGCGGTATGTGTGCCCGTTCGCCCGAACAAGGCGGCGGCAGATGCGGTCGTACTGCCGGAATGTCGGGTGCTGTCGGTATTGTACAGCGGCATTGACGAAGCTTGGCTGGCACTCGGACGTGAAGCAAAAGCCCGCGGTCTGAAGCCTGTAGCTCCGCCCGTGTACTCGGAATAGTAGCCCAATATACAGGCAGAGAGATCGACACCAGCCGCTACTGCTCCCGCATCGTACTGCCTGTTGAGGAATGATACAACCGTTTCAAAGCAGGGATATACGCCGCAGAAGCGACTTACGACAACAGATTTTACATTTATATAAAAAATACAGCAGTGGGTTCTTGTATCTGGACCCACTGCTGTATTTTTATATTTTTGGCACTTCAGCTGTTATTAAAAAATTATGAAAAATAGGTTATGATCGTGATATTCTCCTTACTGCCGTCCGCCTTTACAACATCATAGGCATCTTTCAGTTCAAATCGGAAAACGCCCTCTGCGTTATCGGGCATAACAAACGTAATGCTCAGGTATTCATCAAGATCCACAATATCAATGTCCGATACAAGCACCTCAGAACCATCTGACGCATACACGCTGAACGGATAGAAGTCAAGCAAATTGAATTCCTCATGCTCCAGAGTGAGCTCCATGCTTACGGTATGATCTTTAACTTCTATCAAAGAATGGATCGCGGGAGCTGCCACAACGGTCGAACAAGAGTATTCGGCATTTGTTGTATTGGTTTTTGCACTGAAATTTATATACCCTATGCTGTTGTCATTTTCAATATAGGTGTAAGGGAAGGACAGGTGCAGAGCAATCAGCGTTTCATTAACATAATCGACCGCGCTGATCACGGCGTAGTCCTTAAGACAGCCGTCAAGAGAAATATCTTCAGCCTTGATGTCATTAACAAATGTTATATTTTTCGCCTGTACATAGACAATATCGGAAAGCGTGAATGTATCCACATGGTCGTTTGTTACATATACGCCGTAAAAGTCGGTTGTAAGCGTCAACGTCAGAGGTTTATTGAATGTAGTCGCGTTACCCGGGATCTCGATATAAGCATAGTCGCTTCCGTCAGTCGAGCCGGAAAGAGTGAGTGTTGCCGTCTGCGACAGAACTTCATCTCCGTCATCATCTGTAACGAAATCCGTTTTGACCGATTCCACAGTCATATTCTGCGCCGCTCCGCTCAGTGTAAAGTCAGAAGCGGAAATATCCTTATTGAAGCAAGCGGATTCCAGATTTATTTCGATCTGCTGTTTTTCGGTTCCGCCGTAAACAACGGATTCAGAATGCGCCTGCGCCTGTGTGATCGGGATTTCGGCTTTCACCGATTTGTTTTTGATAATGCCCTCGCCCTCTATCGTGCCGTATTCACCTTCCGCCAATGCTCCGGAAATAGAGAAAACAATACAGCCGTTTTCCTCATCATACGCGGCGTTATCCACTTTCATACCGGTAAATGCACCGCCGAGCGTAAACGCGGAAAGGTCTTTGAAATCGGTTTCCGGCTCGCAGTCGTCCATCGGTGCAACAGCAAAAGAACCGTAGTTGCCGAAGCCCGCATTATACTGTGAGCTACAGTATACATATGCCGTATCATCCGTTACAGAAGAAGTGTCGTTTTCATCACAGCCCGCAAGGCACAGCATACACAGCGCGAATGCAAACGCTGTAACAAGCAGTTTCTTTTTCATTTCTCTCATTCTACCTTTCCGAACACTTCGGGCATATTGTTCATATTACCCTGAAACATATTGTAAATGGCATCTACAGTTGTATTACCGTTGTCGCTGTATATTTCGTCATATGAGCCGAGCAGGATACCGTCCGTGCCTGCAAATGCGATATAGGACCAATCTTTTCCGCTATAATATCGCGGAGTGGGAGAGCCGAAAACCTTGTATTTCAGGTCGCCCCAGTATACTTCATCTACAGAGTTGCCGTTTTGGCTGACATAGCTTGTGTAAAATTTATAGTATTCGTTAGAGAGCGTACTTCCCTCGTGCTTCATTCTCTGCTTACGGTAGAGCGAATGATTCCAGTCATTGCAAGTAAAGCCTGCTGTCTGCAAAAACTGTGCCATGGTAAAATTGTTATCCTTGTTGTAATTCTTCTTGTAATTCTGAAAATCACTTTGGATCATATCCACGAAAGCTGCATTGTTAAGTGCATAAACTTTTACGGTTCTCATATTTCCCTGCCTTGTCGTACTGCGTCTGGAGGCATATGTATAGTGATTACTTCCGCTTGTCGGAAAAGCTTTTGAAACATAGAGCTTTGCGGATAACACCTTACCGCTGGCATAATGAAGAACGCTGTTTGTATCCTTACGGTTCTGCTCCTGTTTATCCAGCTCATTTATCTCTTTTTGCAGGTATTCAAACGCTTTTTCTGCCGCGGCTTTTATTCTCGCCCATCTGTCGCGGTATATTTCTTTCTGTGTATCGCTTGCGTTTTTGGTTTCGTATGCATTCTGGAACGCATACAGAACAAGTCCTTCCAGCGCCGTTGCCGAAACATACTCGAGAAATTCACGCTTCGGTGCAAAGGACTGTGTATCGAATGCCCACAGATGCTCATAAGTCACGTTATAGTGGTTCATCAGGGAAAGATTGCCTGTTGTAACATTCGGAAGTGTTATTTTCTCAAGCAGAGTCTTTAACTGAAGATAGAGATCGCCCGTAGAGGTCGAAGAGCCGAAAAGAATATGCTCGAGATTGTTCTTATAGAACATTGCTTCCTCAGCATCTGCCTGTTCCTTTGTATACCCTCCGGACGCTTCCTTGACAGTCATTGCGGAATATCCGGCGTAGATCGGATAAACAGTACCCGAAAAAACATCTACGGTATTGTAAAACTCTATCATCGTGTTCTGAGAAATACGTTTTTCCTGATTTTTAAGGATCTCTACCAGACTGTTCTGGATTTCACCGAGCTTTTTATTTACTTCCTTTATCTGCTTTGTATAGCTGTCTGTATAGTCGATGCCAAGACAATCAAATACCTGTGCGCAAAGATAATCGCCCACTGTAGGCAGACTGTCCTTTACTATTCCCGCTCCCTTTTCGCTGACAAGATTTATCACACTGTCAAAAAGGGACGCTTCCTTTGTGCCTGCCGTCTGTGCGGAAACAGTATCTCCGCCGCCCGCATTGATCATCATTGTAAATGTGGGAAAAATCATGGTAAGAGCCAGTACAAGCGCAAGTGCGGATCTCATAAAATGACGTTTTAACATTTTTACCTCCTCTGTTTCATTGAATTCGTTTCCCCGATAAAGTAAGGGAGCAACGATATCTTTATATAGCTTTTTCGAGCATAGCAACGCTCGTATCAAGCTTAACGGTATGGCATTATTATAAAGAATTCTCCGCAAGAAGTCAATATAAAACGCATAAACAGCGATATAGAGGAACGAAAGCACGAAAAACTTGCATATGAAACACGATATGTTTTGTTCAAAACCGAAAATATAAAATTGTAAATTTTTGTGCTTGACAAAACCACAACATTCTGATATAATAAACAAGCTGATTTGCGGGGATGCTGGAATCGGCAGACAGGCAAGCTTGAGGTGCTTGTGTCAGTATTGGCGTGTGGGTTCAAGTCCCATTTCCCGCACCACGAAAAAGCCACATTTGTCTTTAGACGAATGTGGCTTTTTCAATTAAATCCGTCCTACTGACGGAATAAATCTTCCTTACGAAAGATGAAATCACTTTGTGATGAGATCTGCCTTTTGGCAGGAGAAAGACGGATTTGATTTTCAAGTACCATTATTCACATATAAGAGAAAACGGACAACGGCAAGTATCAACTTACCATTGTCAGTTTATATTACTTATTTGCGATATACCCGTTAATTCCTTTTTTCAGCCTTTCAAGGCCGTCATTCAGCACCGAATGCGGGCAAGCAATATTAAGTCTTAAGAACAGATTTCCGTTACCTCTGTATGCCGCTCCCGCCGAAAGATACAACCCTGTTTCTTTTCTTATGAAGGAGGCGAGTTCCTTGCTGTTATCTGTTAATGCCGATACATCGAGCCACATAAGATAGGTAGCATCGCTGTGCAGTGCTTTCACCTGCGGGATATTCTCTTCCAGAAAGCGGTACACAGTTTGCTTGCTTTCCGACAGATATTCATTCAGACTGTCGAGCCACTCGCCGCCGTCCGTCAGTGCCGCAATTGCCGCCGTCATCGCAAATACATTGGGCTCGGCGCATTCATCGGTATTTATCGCTCTCCACACCTTGTGGCGAAGTCTTGGCGACGGAACGCTTATTGCCGCCGTCTGAAGTCCGGCTATATTAAACGCCTTTGTCGGAGAGATAAGCGTTATACTGTTATCTCTGCATTCGTCATTTATGCTTGCAAACGGAACATATCGCTTTCCGGGCTCGGTAATGTCGCAGTGTATCTCATCGGATATAACCGTAACGCCGTACCTTATGCACAGCTCCCCGACCTTTTCAAGCTCTTCCCTGCTCCATATTCTGCCCGACGGATTTTGCGGATTGCAAAGTATCATAAGCGTTGTCTGAGGATCGGCAAGTTTTTGCTCAAGATCGTCATAATCCATACAGTAATTGCCGCTTTCATATACAAGTTTATTGTCCAGAACCTGTCTGCCGTTGTTCTCAATACAGTTGCAGAAAATATTGTATACCGGTGTTTGTACCACTACCTTTTCGGCAGGAGTGGTAATTTTTCTCACAATTGATGATATGGCAGGGATCACGCCGGTGCAGAACATCAACCAGTCTTTATGAAGCTCTATTCCGTGACGTGACTTCCACCATGATATATATGCGTCGTACCACTCATCGGGTATTATCGTGTAGCCGAATATTCCGTGCTTTGCCCGCTGCTCTACTGCCGAGGTGATACACGGCGCGGTTTTAAAATCCATATCAGCCACCCACATAGGCAGCTCACCGTCTTTGATATCCCACTTGAGCGAATATGTGCCCGAGCGGTCGTTTATCTCATCAAAATCAAATTCCATAACATAATCCTTTCATACATTTCTACCCGCATTATAAGCCGCATCAAGCGCATAATGTACCTTTATTGCGCTCTTACGCACAGCCCTTTGAGCCTTTGCCGCCGCAGTTATCACGGCATATTATTGTTGTTTTTGACGGATCGACCTTGTCCGGTTCTATCGTCAATTCACCTATCGAGTCGGCTGTAATCCTGCCCTGAGAGGGATTGAGCACGCTGTCTACACTACCCGTTATGTCCGCATTTACGGACGAATACTCAAATGCGAGCGTAGTATTGAGCAGCTTGCAGTTTTTCAGCGTCAGGTGCTCAATGTAGCACAGTCCCTGCAGGCTTTCGATCGTACAGTCGATAAGCGTCAGGTTTTCGGCATTCCAACCGAGATATTCTCCCGAAATAAACGAATTTCTAACGGTCACGTTTTTGCTGTTCCAGAATGCGTCCTTGCTGAGAAGCTTTGAATTGCTTATCACCACGTTCTCCGCACCGTCAAAGCAATAGTTTCCGTACAGTGTAAGTCCGTCTATTCGCATATTCTTGCAGTTCATCGCAAAGTAATCGCCTTTTGCCGAAACCTTGTCGAGCCTTACATTATTGCAGTTCCAAAGCGTTTCTGCGGCATTTGCAAACGATACGTTTTCAAGCGTAAGTCCGTTGCAACGGCGGAAGTTTTTCGGAGCTTCGATAAGGCAGTCACTGACCTTTATATCATCTGTGTACCACACGCCTGCCCTTGCATTCTCAAACCACGTCGTATTGCTTACAGCGATATGCTTTGAATACCACAGCGGGTACTTCCAGCGGAACATACTGCCGTCAAGCTCTATATTTCTGCACTCTTTGAGCGGTGATTCGCCGTCGGCAAATATCGAATCCTTTATCGAAAGGTCGCACGAGCCGAACAGCGCGCGCTCACCGGTAAAATAACCGCGTTCAATATTTTTCATATCGGCACCTCTTTTCTTTCTGTCCTTCTGTATTGTATCACATGGAGTTCACTCCAAGTCAAGAGGTTTTGCGAAAAAAGTCGGAATATTTACGAAAATCTTATCCGAAAGCGCATAAAAACATAAAATTTTGCTTGACAAACCCAGCTCTTTGTGCTACAATAATTATCCAAACAAGGGGCCGTAAAGGTTTCGACGGGGGTTGTGAACCCGGCTAAGCACGCAGAGATCGCCTTATCTCTTTAAACGGGGCATTTTTAAAATTAAACGCAGACAATAGATCTGAATTAGTAGCTGCCTAAGTGCGCTACCGTCCTTGTAGAGAGCGCTGTGGCTCTATAAAGGGCGTCGACTAACAGCCAATGTTTTCGGTGAGAGTCCTGTAACCGTCAACACATCAAAGGACTACCGGACTTCTATCCTGTGAGTCGGAGCGGAGAAAGGGAATTTCAAAAGACTTCACTAAGCGTGTAGAAAGGTTGGCGGATCGGTTTTCGGACAGGAGTTCGATTCTCCTCGGCTCCACCATTTTTTCCACGCTCATATATATGGGTGTGGAATTTTTTGTGTACGGTAGTACAAAACGCATAAAATTATCCGACATTTTCCGTACCTGTCAGCACTGCCCTGACACCGTCATAATTATAGTATAATCACCTTTGACTTTTAATTCCCGATATGCTATACTGGTTTTGATAACAGAATTTTTTCAGGCTAAAGATTTAATTTTCACGCATCAAGGAGAAAGCATTAAATGAAACTATTATTTAAGCAAAGATTATTCTCGTGGTTTGACAGCTACGACATTTATGATGAAGCCGGAAATACTGCGTTCGTTGTAAAAGGTGAGCTTGCATGGGGACACCTGCTCCGTATTTATAACACCAACGGAAAAGAGGTTGGGTATATTAAGGAAAAGGTGTTTACCTGGCTTCCGAAGTTTGAGATGTATGTTGACTCTCGATATGTTGGTTGCATCAGCAAAGAGTTTACATTCATAAGACCCAGATTCAACATTGATTATAACGGCTGGAATATAGACGGCGACTGGCTTGAGTGGGACTATACGATCCGTAACTCTGCCGGTCATTACATAGCCTCTGTATCCAAAGAAATCTGGAACTGGACAGATACCTATGTGCTTGACGTACAAGACCCGCAGGACGCATTGTATGTTTTGATGTTGGTTCTTGCCATCGATGCGGAAAAATGCTCAAGAAACAACTGAATTTATTATAAACAAATCACAATTATCTAATTTATTTCAGCGATGAACGACTTTTATTGCTTTTGTAAACGAGCTAAAATCAGTTAATGCAGTATCAGCAGATTTTTATTGCAAATCGGGTGATTTTCGAAAAAACGTAGTATCCATACCTCGGCTCCACCATTTTTTTCACACTCATATATTATATATGGGCGTTGATTTTTTGCGTATAATTACGGATATTTTCTCTCGCCGCATTGTGCGGCTTTTCCTTTTACCGACAGCCGATATTCCGCATAACAGAGCCATTCGGTTAGTTTAGAATAACCATTTTCTTCTTGACTGCGACTTACTGCCGTGCTATACTTATATCAAGCGATTAGCTATATCTAACAGCTGTATTATTTTTACATCTTATGACATCTGCATTGCCTTGAAGATTTTAAATACCTGTCGTTTTTACGACAGGTCATATTTAAGCTCGCAAAACCGCATTTTCCGACATAATATTACATTTTCGGCAAACGCAATATGCAGACACATTAACATACAAATTATGTCACGGAGGACTTGTCACGATGACAATGGACGAATTAAAGCCGGGAGAAAGCGCCTATATCAAAACGGTAGGCGGCACCGGTGCTTTACGACATCATCTGCTTGATATGGGACTTACTCCCGATGCAGAGATAACATTACAGAAAGTAGCCCCGATGGGTGATCCTGTGCAGTTTGAGGTGCGTGGCTATGAACTTACACTGCGCCTTGAAGAAGCAAGAAAGGTAACTGTCTGCGATGTGCATAAAAAAGACAGTCCCCTGCGGATGTCAGCTGAACGTCACAATAACACCCCGCACCCCGGTGTCGGCGAACTCGCCCAATATGAGAAGCTTAAGCTGAAGCACGGCGTAGTCCTTGCTAAAGGCGCACCGCTTACTTTTGCTCTTGCGGGAAATCAGAACTGCGGTAAAACCACCCTGTTCAATCAGCTGACAGGCTCAAACCAGCACGTCGGCAACTTCCCCGGAGTAACAGTCGACCGCAAGGACGGAACTATCAGAAATCACCCTGAAGCGACAGTTACGGATCTTCCCGGTATATATTCCCTGTCACCGTATTCAAGCGAAGAGATCGTGACCCGCGACTTTCTGCTTAATAACAACCTCAGCGGAATTATAAACATAGTGGACGCATCGAATATCGAACGAAACCTGTACCTCACTATGCAATTGATGGAGCTCGGTATTCCTATGGTGCTTGCCCTCAATATGATGGACGAGGTAAAAGCAAACGGCGGTTCAATCCGCGTAAACGACCTGGAACGTATACTCGGCATACCCGTTGTTCCTATTTCGGCAGTCAAAAACGAGGGTATTGACGAGCTTATCGACCATGCAATACATATCGCAAGATACGGTGAAAAACCTGCCCGTATGGATTTCTGCTCAGACAGTGACGATCCTCACGACCCTGTTGCCGCAGTACACCGCTGTATTCATTCTGCCGCAACGCTTCTCGAACCCGATATCAGGGCGGCAGGACTACCCGTAAGGTTTGCCACAACAAAACTCGTTGAAAGCGATGAGCTGATAAAGGAAAAAATCACGATCCCCGAAGAAAAGCATGACGCTTTCGACCACCTTGTTTCCATTATGCAACAGGAAACAGGCATGGACAGAGAGGCTGCACTTGCAAATATGCGCTTCACGTTCCTTGAAAAGCTGTGCCGTGAAACTGTAGTACGTCCTCACGAAAGTAAGGAGCATAAACGCAGTATGGCGATAGACCGCCTGCTGACAGGTAAATATACCGCTGTTCCCTGCTTTTTAGGCATAATCGCACTGGTTTTCTTCCTGACTTTCTCGGTGATCGGCGCGGCACTGTCCGACCTTATGCAACTCGGAATAGATTATCTTACCGGGCTTATCGACAACGGGCTTACCTATCTTGAGATAAACCCCGTTGTACACTCGCTTGTCGTGGACGGAATATGTGCCGGTGTAGGCAGTGTGCTCAGCTTCCTGCCCACTATAGTAACGCTGTTCTTCTTCCTGTCTATCCTCGAGGATACGGGCTATATGGCAAGAGTTGCGTTTGTAATGGACAGACCGCTGAGAAAGCTCGGTCTGTCGGGAAGAAGCTTTGTACCAATGCTGATGGGATTTGGCTGTTCAGTACCTGCAATAATGGCTACAAGAACATTGTCAAGCGAACGTGACCGTAAGATGACGATACTACTTACTCCGTTCATGAGCTGTTCGGCAAAGATACTCATATATACAACGATCGCGGGTGCGTTCTTTGAGCCGCAGTACCGCTGGCTTGTACTTGTCGGACTGTATCTGTTCGGAATAATCTGCGGTATCCTCTACTCGCTTATACTGAAAGTAACCGCATTTCACGGCGAGCCTGTACCTTTTGTAATGGAACTGCCTAACTACCGTCTGCCCGGTGCAAAAAGCGTCTGTCAGCTGATATGGGAAAAGGCAAAGGACTTTATACAAAAAGCATTTACTGTGATCTTTGCCGCTTCTATCGTTATATGGTTTTTGCAAACATTTGATATCAGACTCAATGTTGCCGACAGCACCGAAAACAGCCTGCTTGCAATGCTTGGCAGTCTGTTCGCCCCGATATTCGCACCGCTGGGCTTTGGCGACTGGAGAGCGTCGACCGCACTCATCACCGGTCTTACCGCAAAGGAAAGCGTTGTTTCCACCCTTACTCTGTTGCTCGGTGGAGATGTTTCACAGATACAGACGCTTTTCACGCCGTTCACGGCTGTCGTGTTCCTCGTATTTACTCTGCTGTACACCCCGTGCGTTGCCGCTATAGCAACAGTAAAGCGTGAACTCGGAAGTGTACGTTCTGCCGCAGCAACAGTGTTTATGCAGTGTGCTATTGCGTGGATAATGGCGCTTCTTGTACGCTGTGTCGGAATGATTTTCGGTGTTGCATAAGGTGAAATTATGGATGAGATGAATATACCGAGCATTATTCTGCTTGCGCTGATAGTGATCGCTCTCGTGCTTGTGATCATACATATTATAAGAAACGGCGGTTGCTCCGGCGACTGTTCGGCGTGCAAGGGCTGTAATAATTGCAAAAAAGGCAGAAAAGGCAAAAAGTAAAACATATACTATACTGAAAGGCAGAGCCGAAGCTCTGCCTTAAGATTGTCGAAAAAGTCAAGCAGAAATGCTTGGCTTTTTCATTGATATGTGGTATAATAAATATGGTGATGAAATGTGCTGAAAACAGGAAAATAAGAACGACATCAGATAGAATTTGTATGTATGGACTCGCTTGTTAAAACATTGGAGTTTGTTTCAAGGTGGTAATGTAACCTTGCTGTTTTGACATATTCCTTTTTGAGCGATGTACACTATATTCTTTCGCCGTATAGATTTCCTTTAATATGCGCATAATAATAAGGGATTTTTTGCTTACCCGATTGACTATTCGCTTAAATTGTGCTACTATTTAAGGGAAAACCGATGGAGGTGAGAGAATGAGAGCATTTAATTATTCTGCAATAAAGGAACAAAAATGGGATTCGGAGATTTTAGGTTTGATAGCCGCCATATATAAAGAAGCGGGAAAGCAGGAATTATATCTGAAGCAACGCCCCGAACAACTCGAAAAGCTGATTGACATTGCCAAAGTACAAAGCACAGAAGCATCCAACGCCATTGAGGGTATTGTTACAACAAATACCCGTATCCGCCAGCTTGTCAACGAAAAAACAGCACCTAAAAATCGTGACGAACAGGAAATAGCAGGATACCGCGACGCATTGAACATCATCCATGATAGCTTTGACGCTATTCCTATCACACAAAATTATATCCTTCAACTTCACAAAATACTGTACAGTCACATGAATAATCCGCTTGCGGGACGCACTAAAACCGTACAGAACTATATAAGCGCCACCTACCCTGACGGTCACACCGAAACCTTGTTTATACCGCTTGCCCCATACGAAACACCCGAAGCACTTGACAGAATTTGTGAAGAATACAATCGTGTTATCGGAAATATGGAACTGGAACCGCTGATTGCTATTCCGATTTTCATTCACGACTTTCTGTGTATTCACCCTTTCAACGACGGAAACGGAAGAATGAGCAGGCTTCTGACCGCATTACTTCTGTATCGTAACGGTTTTTATGTAGGAAGGTATATTTCACTTGAAGCCAAGATAGCCCAAAACAAAGACCTGTACTACAATTCGCTTGCAAAATCACAGACCGATTGGCATGAAGGTAATGAAAATGCTGTGCCGTTTATCAAGTATATCCTCGGTACAATTCTTGCCGCATACAAGGATTTTGAGGAACGTATGGCACTTGTGGAAACAAAACTGACAACTACCGAAATGGTCAGAAGGGCAAGCAAAAACAAAATCGGGCGATTTAACAAACAGGACATACGGGAGCTCTGTCCTACAATCAGTGACAGCTCTATCGAAGGCGCACTGCGAAAGCTTGTCGCAACAGGTGAGCTGAAAAAAGAAGGTAAAGGAAAAAGCACTTGCTACTACAGACTGAATTAACGATATACCGCAAGCGCCTATCGTAAAAGGAAATCAATAAATATGAACTCACCGAATTTAAAGCAAATATCCGATACTACACTTGCCTATTATTCGCTTTGGATAGGGCAAAAGAATAATCTTTCGCAAAGCAAAAACAGCATTGAATTTCTATATTCGGAAGAACGCGAAAAAACTCAGCAGGGCTACGGCGCTCCGTTCGACATATATATTTTCAAAAGCCCGGAGCGCACGGTTATATCATACGGAAGCAAAGCAAAGCCGTATATAAGCACATTTAATGAAAGCATAACAGAAAATATGACGATCGACGAGATTGGCTGTATTGCCGAAAGGATTTTTCATATCAAGCCTGTTCACAACATCAAATATGTATACGCAAAACAGATAACGCTCAGCTCGGACGCCGTTACTCTTAAAGCGGCGGATTTTGATAAATACAAAGAGTTTTTTGAAAAATGCCATCATATAACGGCAGGCGACTGGTTATACGACTATTTTATCGCGATGGCGGAAAAGCGCTTCTGTTGCGGAGTTTTCCATGACAATACACTTGTCAGCTGTACAGATGCTCCCGATGTACCGTATATGAACGATACGGTTGTCGAAATAGGCGTAAACACGTTACCCGACTTTTACGGCAAAGGATTTGCAACAGAGTGCTGTAAAAAATGTATTTCCAACATATTAGAAAACGACTTATGCCCGATATGGTCGACCTCGTCTGATAACCTTGCTTCTCAAGCCTTGGCGGAAAAAGTGGGGTTTGAAAAAACTGCCGATGTTATCACTTTGACTATGCCTTGATTTCAATCGGTATTTTTTGCTTATCACAGATAACTGTTGACAAGCTGATTTTTCGTGATATAATATTACGAATCAAGCACAAAATAAACAACAAAGGCAGAGCCTCGGCTCTGCCTTTCATACTATACTTTAACTGTTTTCGTTTCTCATAAATCTGTAACCTTCCGGTGTTTCCTTTACATCAAAGTAAGCAATGTTCAGACTGTAAGCTTTGTCGTCCGTACCTACATTGATGAAAAACAAAACACCTACACTTGATCCCGCACCTCCTGTCGTGCCGGCATTCACTGCAAAACAGCGCGGTGACACGTCAAAAATGTTATATGTCGGTGCATTGAACGGTAATTTCTCAAAGTACAAACAATCGGTAGGTTTATTTGTCGTATAATAGAAATTGCCCTGCTCGTCAAATTTGAAGTACTCACTGTATCTGCTCAGGAATGTATCATAATCCGGCATATCGGCATACAGCGCGCAAGCGGTATCATACCATTCTTTCATGCTGTGGCAGTTGCCGGGTGTAGCAGGTGTTATATGCCATTCATCGTCATTCTCATATCCGCCTGACGCTATAAATCTATTGAATGTCTGCTGTATCGTTTTATTGTATTCGGCTCTTGCTTTTATAAGCTCGTCCAGATCTTCGTTTATATTATAATCGCCTTTATACACATACTCAACCAGCTTTGCAAATTCATCATCGGAAAGCTCATCATCCATTATTTTGTTATAAAGCGCCTTGTTGATAATATAATTTCCATTGTTATCCGTTGTTATTTCCGGCTCTGTTACATTATCAACAGATGAATCCACATAGCTTTCCGGACTTGAGGAATCAGACAAGCTGTCATTACCATTTGACGGATTTTCCGCGTTTGAATCATCGGCTTTACTGTCATCCGCATTGCTTCTCACATCCGGAACACCGCCATTACTGTCGTCCGCTCTGCTTGTCACAAGATCGGCAGTGCTTACCGAACTTGACGAGCTGCCGCTCATAGTGTAATCTATTCCGTTGCCTCTTGTTGCAAAGTATATACCGACTGTCGCAGTTCCGACAACCACAACCGTTGCCGCCACAACCGATGTATAGCGCATTACCTGATGTCTGAAGTCGGTCTTTATTCTGCTGCTTTCTTCTATGCGCCTGAAAATATCTTTTTTCTGCTTTTCTGTAGGATCGATTTTCTCAAATTCATCTCTGATACTCATTCTATACTCCTTTCCGAGCTCAAATGCTCTTTTAACCGCTCTCTCGCTTTTTGCAGTCTTGAACGCACCGCCGAGGCGCTGATATGAAGCATACTGCCAATTTCCTTACTGTTGTATCCGTCACAATAAAACAGATAAACAGGTATCTTCAGCTCGTCCGGAAGCGCAGACAGCTCAACCATCACATCGCTGACGGCAGGCTTGTCTGTTACGGCAATATCCTCAGTCAGCGGTTCGCGCCGTCTGTTGTTTGCCCTCAGCATATTCTTGCAGACATTTTGTGATACGCGTATCAGCCATGCCTTTTCATGCTCGGTGCTTTCAAAGTGCTTTTGCTTTTCGATAAGCTTAATAAAAGTGTTATGTACTGCGTCCTCCGTATCGTGCACATTTCTTAGGTACATAAAGCACACTCTGTACACGGTTACAAAATGTCGCTCATATATTTCCTTTATATTTTCAGAAGAATAATTCGACGTCAAAATTCTTCCCCCTTTTTCTTTTTATAGCTGAAAATGTACATCTTCATACATAATACACCATAGCAAAGAGAAATGTCCACAAAAAATTAAAAATTTTTATTTCCAAACGGACAACATATAATTTCGGCGTGGCGCAAAAATTTCCAACCGTAATTTTGTTACTATTGACGAAATAAACCGGATAATATTGCTTTTTTTGTTCGGAAGTGATATAATTATGGCGTATATTAAATATGTATCTTTGACGAGGGTACAGAAATGAGGCAGATACTATGAAATCCATAAGCAAAAAAATGACATTGTTCACTGTTTTGCTGGTAGTAATATCACTGATCGTGGCTACGGTCGCATCGGTAGGTATAATTTACACCACGACAAAATCACTGACCCAGCAGACTCTGACCGAAACGGCTATAGTTGCGGCCGACAGAGTTACATGGGAACTGAAAGCTATTCAGAATGTTGCAATACAGGCAGGCTGCAACCCCAAGCTGTCATCGCCAATTTATACAAACTCTCAGAAGCAGAGAGAGGTTGACACGATCGCCGCAAACTTCGGTCTTAACAGAGGCGCATCGATAGATTACGAAGGTCACGGCTCAAACAAAATTGAATATGCAGACCGTGAATACTACAAAGCCGCTATGGAAGGCAAAACAACGATCACAGAGCCTATGATCGGAAGATCCAACGGCAAGCTGAGCGTAATAATTGCCGCTCCTATATGGAAAAACGGCGAGCTCAACACCGAGGTCGTAGGTTGCGTTTACTTTGTTCCCGATGAAGAATTCCTCAATGATGTAGTCCGTGCGATCAAGGTAAACGAAAACGGTGCGGCATATATCATAGATAAGAACGGTAACACCATTGCCGACATTGATATGCAGCTTGTCAGGGACGGCGAGAACATACAGAAGATCGCCGAGGAGGATACAAGCTACACAGCTCTTGCTCAGGCACACGAAAAGATGGAAGCCGGAGAAACAGGCTTTGCTGAATATGTATCAGGCGGTATTTCAAAGTACATAGGCTACGCCCCCATATCCGGAACTAACGGCTGGTCTATTGCGGTAACAGTCCACGGTGATGATTATATGGTTCACTGCTTCAGAGGACTTATTATACTCGCTATAATATGTGCGGCATCTGCTGTAGCAGGCGGTATAATCGCAGGAATTATCAGCCGCAAGATTGGCAAGCCCATTAGACTTTGCGCAGAGCGTATCGAAAAGCTCTCCGAAGGCGATCTCACAAGCCCTGTACCTATGGTTAAGTCACATGATGAGGTCAAGATACTCGCTAAGTCAGCCGCCAAGGTTGTAAACGAGCAGAATGCTATGATAAGCGATATCGGCAATATCTTAAGCAATATGGCTCAGGGTAATTTCGATGTACACAGCAATGATGCCGACAATACATACCGCGGCGATTACAAAGTGCTTATCGAGTCTGTAAGAAATATCAACCGCAGACTGAACGACACCTTAAGCCAGATAAGCATTGCGGGCGATCAGGTATCAAGCGGTTCAGAGCAGGTATCCGCAGGTGCTCAGTCACTTGCTCAGGGTGCTACCGAGCAGGCGGCATCTGTTGAAGAGCTTGCGGCAACTATCCACAACATCAATGCTCATATCGAAGCGACCTCGGAAGACTGCCAGAAGGGCAGACAGCTTGTTGATGAAACAGCCGAGTACATAGGTTCGGCAAATGAAAAGATGCAGAACCTCACAGCCGCTATGCAGGAGATCAACGATGCTTCTACAGAGATAGGCAAGATCATACAGACTATCGAGGATATCGCATTCCAGACAAATATTCTTGCACTTAATGCCGCAGTCGAGGCGGCAAGAGTCGGCGAAGCCGGCAAGGGCTTTGCGGTCGTTGCCGATGAGGTCAGAAACCTTGCAGGTAAATCTGCCGATGCGGCACACGATACAACGGTGCTTATTGAACGTGCCGTTGCCGCTGTTGAAAACGGTAACAACATCACAAACGAAACCGCTCAGGCTGTTTCAGAGGTTGAAGCAAGATCCGGCGGCGTAAGCGAGATAGTAAATAAGATCGCAGGAGCAAGCATAGAACAGGCTGACATGGTAAAGCAGGTCAATATCGGCGTAGAGCAGATCTCAAACGTTGTACAGACAAACTCTGCTACAGCAGAAGAAAGTGCCGCCGCTTCAGAAGAGCTTTCAGCTCAGGCACAGACACTGCAAAAGCTTGTAAGCCGCTTCACCTTCAGAGAAGACGAATAATAAAGCATTTAAAGATCCTCGGGCTTAATGTCCGAGGATTTTTTTAATATCAAATACAAAAACGGGCTTCTCGCTTTAAATCATTGAATAAATATCCCGGTTATGATAAAATTGTCACAACACGACAGTTTTGATGATCTGTGTCGTTCAGTTCTGCTTTTTTCTCTGATATAATTAAGACAACAAAGAAAAAAAGGAGGCTGTGAAAATGAACACAGACAAAATTTATGCGGAACAGCTCGCAAACGAATATGCACCCAAGGACACCTCAAAGGTAGTCGCACTGAGAAAGCTTGACGCTAAGGCAAAGATGCCGGCTACGGTGTTTACCTACACACTGGGCATTGTATCGGCGCTTATATTCGGCACGGGAATGTGCCTTTCAATGAACATTATAGGTTCGGGCAGTGTCGCAATGACCGTACTCGGAATAATCATCGGCGTTATCGGAATGATCGGTGTCAGCGTAAATTACCCGATATACAAAAAAATGCTTGCAAGCGGAAAACAGAAGTATGCTTTTGAAATAATACAGCTTGCAAAAGAGATAAGCGATAAGCAGTAAGCGTGCAAATGCTCAGACGGATATTACAGACGATATTCGGTCGCTCCCTCACCTTTCTTCTGCTTACCTCAATACCTGTATCGGTCGCGCTTATCTGTGTATTTGTGAACGGATACAACGAAAGCATAACGGCATATGTGATATACTTTCTGTCCGCATACTGCCTTGCTTCCTGCGTTTATTCAGGCATAATCGCAATAAGACGGGCAAAAATATCGGGGCTGAGGTTTACCTATAAAAGCAGGGTCATATCAAAGCTTCGTTCATCAAAGCTTATATGTCGTTACCTTGACAGCAGGCATTTCAGAGGAGAAGCGGGCATTTATATCAGTCTTACCGCCGATACTCTCTATACGGCATTCCGTGCAGTGACAGGTATAATCTACGGCTCGGTATGGTTTTTATCACTGGCGGCATATCACGCTGTACTGGCTCTTATAAGACTGTATCTTGCCTTTTCATACAGAAAAGCCGCACATACAGCCGAAAGCGCTAAAAAAGCCTATGAATACCGCCGCTATATTAAAACCGGCATACTGCTGTTATTTCTCAATATCCCAATGGGTGGTATGATATTGCTTATGATACACACAAATTCGGGTTTCGTATATCCGGGATACATCATATACTTGTCGGCAATGTACACATTCTATACCGCAATTACGGCGGTAATAAATATAGTACGATACCGCAGGCTCGGAAGTCCCGTTTTATCGGCGGCAAAAGCGTTAAACCTTGTATCGTCCGCAATGTCACTGCTCGGTCTGCAAACTGCAATGATAGCGGTTTTTTCCGGTGAGAGCGATGATTTCCGTATGATAATGAATACGGCAACCGGAGCTGGAGTGCTTGTTATCACTGTATCAACCGCAATATATATGATCGTGCGGTCAGTACCGATACTCAAAAACGAAAGGGCAGGTAAATATGACAAAATCGGAGAGTAAATACTTCAATACAGCCGCCCGTATGGACAAGGCTTTTCTTGAGATCCTCGAAAAAAAGGATATTGAATATATCACCGTAAAGGAGATATGCACTGCCGCGGGTGTGAACCGCTCCACATTCTATCTGCATTACGAAACGATCGACGATTTGCTTGAAGAAAGCGCGCAATACATAAACGACAGCTTTCTGTCTTATATGGGTAAAGACCCAAAACACGTCATAGGCAGTATAAGCAATGTCGAAAACGAAAAGCTGTATTTTCTCACCGATGAATATTTACTGCCGTATCTTAACTTTGCCAAGGAGCATAAAAGATTGTTCTGCACCATACTTAACAACCCGGTATCGCTGAAAATGGATAAGTCGTATACGCTTATGTTCCGGCACATATTCAGCCCCATACTTGAACGCTTCGGAATACCCGAAGAAAGCAGAAATTATATGATGGCTTTCTATGTACGCGGAATGATGGCGATAGTCACCGAATGGCTTAAAAACGACTGTAAAGAGCCTGTCGAAAAAATAAGCTCAATAATGCAAAGCTGTACAGGCTCTGTAAAAAAGCAATAATAACAGATATAAAAATGCGGCATTGAGAAATCTCTCCGTGCCGCATTTTGTATCCGTTCCATACCAAAAACTCCGCCCTGCCGTATTAACAGAGCGGAGTTTGTTATTCGTAATTTTCCGATACCGTTATCATTTTCTTAACAGCTTCTTATAAAGAAAACCTGTTATACAGTTCGGGATTATAAACAGAACTATCTGACCTGCACACGGAATAAGAAAATCCGCAAAGCTTGAAAATCCCATTTTTCTTATCTTTTTTCTTACCGCAATAAAGCTCTTGGTGTTGCGGAAATTTCTGCGGCGGTTCAGGTTGCCCGGTGTGACTCTGTACCTTACAAGCGCCTCCGGAATGTTAGCGGCTTTAGCGCCCGCCATCAGCATACGAACCATAAAGTCGTAATCCTCACAACGCTCAAGCTCCTCGCTGTATCCGCCTATTGATAATGCAAGTGACCTTCTGTACACAAGCGTTTGATTATTGAAAGGGGCTCTGCGCCTTGCAAACTTGCGTATCTCGTCATTTTCGACCGGCGGGCAACGCGTTGCTATATCTTCTCCTGTGCCGCTGTTGAACTCCTGAATATAACAGCCGAGAATAGAAATATCCGAGTGCTCGGCAAGGTATCTCATCTGCTTCTCTGCTCTGTTATCAAGGCAGATATCGTCGGAGTCCATCTTCATTATAAACTCATTTTTACAAAGAGCAAGCCCTGTGTTTGCACATTTGGCAGTACCGCCGTGGCTTTCAAGGCGATTAACTACCAGTCTTCCGCCAAACTTTTCACTGTATACCGCAATAACATCGTTAAGCTCCTTATCAAGAGCACCGTCACATACAAGCACTACCTCATCGGCAGGATAAGTCTGTATATATAGACTTTCAAGGCTCTGCTCAAAAAATGCGGCATTTTCACCGCCGTATACAGACATAAGGACGCTGTACGGCTGTAATTCTGTTAAATTTTCCATACAAAGCCTCCTTAAATTTCATTGCGTCAGGTGTAATCGCTTACAATGATTTTATCACACAGTAAAGTAAAAGTCAATCGAAACCCGCATTTTTTATCCGTTTTTCTCCGTATTGTCATATTATCAGTCGAAATATAACGCTTTTCGGTAATCTATCTGACCTGTGAACGGGTCGTATGCTATCTCCTCGCAGTTTTCGGTACTGATAAAGTACTCGGTAACATATGCGATCGGTATAAAGCGCCCGTCTGTCATAAGCTGTTTTTCAGCCTTTACGCAAAGCTCATACTCCTCACTCAGATCCTTTGCCTGCGCTGCCTGCCGGAGCAGATCTGAATATGTATCGTCCATCGCACTGTACTTATAGCCGCTGTCGGTAAACTGCCTGAGATACGCCTCGGGACGGTTGTATTCACCGTTTATTCTTGTAAGCGCCAGTGCATAATCTCCGCTTGCGATCTTCTCGTCATATTCACTCTCGCTTACATAAGAGATACTGCAATAAAAGCCAAGCTTGGCCTGCCACTGCTGTAATATCCCTCCGAGCGACTCGCCTATCTCCTCGTCGCGGTTCTGCACCGCAAGAATGTTCACGCTGTGCAGGTCAGCCTTGTCGATATTTTCGCAGGCGCTCTGATATGAAGAATACGCCTTTATTTCATCGGGCTTTACAGCAGTCCTGCTTCCTGCTGTATCGCGATAGCTGCCGAGAGAATTTTTAACCGACGGAGCTACAATTCCGTCAGCTGCAGAATAGCCGAACGGCAGACTGAGCGATGATTTATCCGATGCAAAGAGCAGTGCATATCTCAGCTTGTCGCTCTTGAAGATCGATTTTTTCGTATTCATCATAATGCCGTATACGGCGGTCGAATACTCGTCATAAACATACCCGCTTCCGAGATAATCCTTTGCCGTGCTTCCCGAAAGCACTATGCTCTGAGATGTGCCGTCCGTAAAATCGGTCATATGATTATCTTCGACAAAGAAGTTAAGACCGAGCGGTGTTACCTCATCGTGTTCATCGTACTTGTCGCTGTAGCGCAATACCATATTGTTATTATTTTTGCTCCACGCATCGTAATACCACGTCTTTACATAAAAAGGTCCGTTTGACGGGGTTCTCTCCGCGTCAAGCCCGTATTTGCCCTGTGCCGCCGTGAAGTATTCCTTACTGCACGGCATAGCCGCAGGCATAGTGAGCAACAGCTCAAATGACGGCTCGGTGTATTCAAGCTCTATTGTAAGCCCGAACTTTCCGTCCGCCTTTACTCCAAGCTGTGATACATCGGTAATTTCGCCGCTGTTTATCTTCTGCGCATTCTTTATGCAGAAATATTCGGACGCTTTAGGCGCCCTGGTTTCGGGCATAAACAGGCGCTGAAAACCGAAAACAAAATCATCTGCGGTCACCTGTTTGTTGTATTCGTTGACATCTGTCCAGCATCTGTTCTGCTTCAGCTTAAAAGTATATGTAAGTCCGTCATCGGACACGGTGTAGCTTTCCGCCATAGCCTTTTCGACACTGCCGTCACCCGATGTTCTGAACAATCCCTCAAATATACAGCCGATTATCAGATACGATTCCCTGTCGGAGGCATACTGAGGGTCAAGACTTCCGGGATTTGAGGATATGTCGTATCCGAATACATATCCCTTACCGTCATCCTCCTTGCACGATGTCATCAGTAAGCAACTGATACACAGCAGTAATGCCGTAATGCACGCTGTAAGTCTTCTCTTCATCAAAGCTCCTTAATTACAACACTGCCGCTCTCAAGCGACTTCCGGCAGTCGATTATTCTCTGATTTTTACTTCCTTTGAAGCGCAGCTCAAGACTTTTCTCCGAAAGAACAAATCTACCGTCCACCAGTATATCCACTACCGACAGCAGATTTTTAACGTCCTCGTCCGTCTTTGATTTTTCAACAAGCTGTTCAAAGGTAAAGCCTGTATATGACATTATATCAAGCTTTGTGTTCTCTTTTATCTTCTTTGCAAGCTCATACAAGGGTGCAGGCTGGCAGAACGGCTCTCCGCCGGAGAATGTCACACCTTTGAGCAGAGGGTTAGCCACTATATGATTATATATCTTATCCGTATCGGCAAGCCTGCCGCCGTTAAAATCATGCGTTTCGGGGTTGTGGCAACCCTCGCAATGGTGCGGACAGCCCTGAGTAAATATTGTATATCTTATTCCCGGTCCGTCCACGATCGATTCACTGACCGTACCGGCTATTCTGATAAGCATTGTATCACTTTCCTTTTTACATTATCCTATTTATTATAGCCTTATTCAGAGGAAAAAGCAATAGATTGAAAACGTTTCCCGAATTTTTCACATAAAAAACAGGCGGTTGATTTCCGCCTGCTATATTACCTTGACATTTTTACGCCGACTCTCCGCTTTCCTGCTTCTCTCTGCATTCACTGCAAATGCCCTTTATACTTATCTCGTACTCGGTAACGTCAAAATCATACTTTGTGCGTATCTTATCGTTAAGGCACATCATCTCTCCGAGCTCGACATCAAACACCTTTTCACAGCAGCTGCATATCATATGAAAATGCGGATCTGTCCTGCCGTCAAAACGCACGCTTCCGTAAGAACTGCATATCTTCTTGAGTATACCGTGGTCTGCAAGCTGGTTTAAATTGCGGTAAACAGTACCTAGGCTTATTTTTGGGTAACTGCGCCTTGCTATATCGTATACCTGCTCCGCTGTCGGGTGGATAGGATTTGACACAACGATATTCAGTATACAGTTTCTCTGTTGGGAATAGTTCATACTGCTCTCCAGTCCTCCTATCAGGTATAGCTCTCGTTATCCGTCACCCAATGACGAATTCTGAGCGGGATACCCAGTCCTTCGGCAAGCTCCTTGCACTGCTCGATCTGCTCCGGTGTTATTACGTCTACCACCGTAAACTTTACCTCGGGTACAATAGTCTTTACAGTCTTTGCAAAATTCAGCATTGAATTGAATGACGGAAGTCCGAACTTAGGACGCGTCACCTCAAGATAGCTCTCTGGGTCGGGAGCATTAAGGCTTATAGAAATACAGTCGATTATATATCGCATTTTGTATGAGTCAAACGCGGGATTTATAAAGTCGACCAGTCCGTTGGTATTTATACGGATCTTCATACCCGTAGCTTGCTTTACATACTTTGCGACCTCGAGCAGAACGTCCGCACGTTCCATAGGTTCACCGTAGCCGCAGAATACAAGCTCGTGAAGTCCCGTCTTGTCAAAATCGTCAAAAGCCTTGATGATCTCTTCATAGCTCGGCTCATGCTCAAGCCAAAGGCTGTCGTTATCCGCCACACTGTCGCCGTTTTTTCTTATGCAGAAAACACAGGCACATGGACATTTATTCGTTATATTGGCATAAAGCTTACCCTCAAATTCATAGAATATCGTCATATTACACCTCCGTGGATAAACTGATAATCTTTCTCACATTAGTATAACATAAAGGCAAAAATTAGTCAATAGAAAAAACGGCTTTTCTGCGCGGAAAATTAACCCTGTCGGCGATTATCCCCGCATTCTGTCGTATATCCCGTCGGATTTTACGGTAGTAACCGAAAGAGGGAAATATACTTGTGATATTCTGCTTTCCTTCATCTGAGCCAGTGCAACACGACACCTCGGACGCAGATTTTCATCGGTATCACCGAGCTTTTCAATATAAGGAGCGGCACCCTCGGACAAGGCGGAAAGGCTGTAAGTATCAATCTCCGCTATATTGCCGCTGAGATAGCTTTCAACATTATATTGTGCTATTCTGGCATCGGGGTCGCAAAAGCACAGCGCACCGAGCATTGCGGTAAACGACACAAAAAGCGTCAGCACGGTTTTCATATCAGGTAATATCTCGTGCAGTATCAGCACAAAGAAAACTATACCGAGCAATATCATAAACCATGATGTGTAAAATCTGAGTCCCGTAAGTCCATATTCACCGATGTACATTATCATCTTTGACATTGCGCTGCATATCAGAAGTATTGTGGCAATACCGAATACCGCAGAGTAAATCCTCACAACAGCAGGCTTTCTGCCATTGTCATTTCTTTTAGCAAGCACTTCTGCAAGGAATATCACGAAAAGATCAAGCACCGCAACTCCGCACAACTCAAAAAAGCCCTGTCTGGCATATTCGCTGTAGCTGTAGCCCTCGGGCAGGACACCGCCGAACGCACTTAGAAAATACGGTATCTGGCACGCGAAGAACAGAAGATATATAACTATAAGAGGCGTAAGCGCCGCGCATACAGCCGCGGCAGGCACTTTCGCCGCTTTCCCGCTGTCACCTGTCATCTTGCGCTTTCTGCCCTTTGCACCGCTCATAATGCCGAAAAGTAGAAACGAAAAAGGTATGCTTACTGCGAGAATTATAATATTACTGAAAAAGTTGTTGAAAAATCCGCCTGTCATAACGGATATCATTCTGCCGAAATTATCATCTGCGCTTGAAAGCGCCGCACCCGCTATCAATGTTGCGGGAATAGAGCAAAGTATCCCGAGCAGAATATACAGTGCGGTTTTGCTCTTATGCTCCTTTTTTGCAAACGGAACAGCCATGCTCCTCGGTGCTGCTGTGAAGTTTCTGAACGATACCGAAAATACCGCTTCGCACAGCTCCCTTGCAAACCCCTCCGAAAACAGCGGCTTGGTTGTAGTAAAGCTGTAAGCAAAGTAACAAAGCAGAATTGCGGCATACACCCATGAAAGAAAGCGTACAAGTCCGGTTGATGCAAATATCGGAACAGTGCAGAATATTATCACACAGCCGAATATCGCCCACTGTGAAGCTGTCGGCTTTTTGCCGATATATATTACCGCCATAACAGCAAGAGCGGCAACAATAATATGATACCAGCCCGATGCTATAACCTCTGCAAACGGAAATATCTCGCCCTCGGTAAAGAACAGCTTAAGTGTTATAAAGCCGAGTACAGCCGTAAGCACAGCGAATATGAAGTCGCGCATATTGTAAGTTTTCTTCGCCTCGGGAGGACCTTGCAGACTGTTATACATCGGTGCATATTGACCCTCTGCCCTGCCGTATACATTCACCGGCTGAACATTGCCGTATTGTTCTGCATTATTATACTCATTCATTTTCGCCACCGCCTTTATAACACAGGATATCACCGGGCTGACACTGTAAGACCTCACATATCTTTTCAAGCGTTGAAAAGCGGATAGCCTTTGCCTTGCCCGTTTTCAGCACCGACAGATTTGCGGGGGTTATGCCGATGGCGGCGGCAAGCTCGTTTGACGAGATTTTCCGCATAGCCATCATTACATCAAGATTTATTTCAATTGCCATATCAGTACCTCACAAATCAGATAGTAAAGTCGTTCTCTTCTTTTATTTCGATCGCCTGCTCAAAGACATTCTTGATAACGCGGAGAATAAGTCCGAAGAACGCGGCAGCCGCAACGATCAGCCATGCAAACGGTCTTATAAAACTGAAATAAATGAAAATAACACTTGCCGCAAAACAGCAATACGATATTACCCTGAGCATTGTTACATTCTTAGCGGTAAATACATCACCGCGCTTTATATTCGATATCAGTCTGTCAAGTGCAATTACCAGTAAAGTTGCCGGTACTGCCGAACAATACAGCGTAACTATAAGCGGAACAAACACCGACTGACCCGTAAGCTTTATGACCCCTTGGTCGTATATTTTCACAATATAAGGACCTATAAAACAGCTTACGATTATAAGTGCAAATACTATTCTGACAAGTACAAGAGATAAAGTTACCGAAAAATTCTTCCTTTTCAAAAAATTCATATCCTTTCATAAGGCGGTTGCCTTTGTTTTCCTGAATTATAACACAGCGTTTTTCGTTTGTCAATAGATTTTTATCGTTTTTCGATAATTTTTTATTGCTTATAGATATAAAAAAGAGCGGATGTACTTTTACATCCGCTCTTTTCGGGTAAGCTCTGTTTAATTACCTGTTTTTTTAGTATTCATTACAATTATACCTGTATATACTCCGTTTTCTTCAAATGCAGTAAAGCTTCCTGAGTAAATCCCTGCAATATCACGCAGTATCTGCTGACCGTATCCGTGCAGAAAAGTATCGTCTTCTCTGGGCACTTCAACACCAGATACATAATTTTTAACCGTTATGTAGACACTTGTGCTGTCGTTTACAGCCTTGACTGTTATCACCTTTTTATCTTTCTGTTCATCTGTAAATCCCGCTTCGGCTCTTATCGCGTTGTCAAGCAGATTTGCAAACACACTGCACAGATGGTTCTGCGTTATATTATGAATATCTTCTAGTGAGATGTGCGTATCGAAAGTAATACCGAATTTTTCAGCTTCCGCCTTTTTTTCGGCAATTACAGCATTTATTATTGATACACTGCAGAATTCGTACTCTTTCGTAGCTCTGATACTGCTTTCGAGTTCACCGAGAAGCTCGTCCGCCTGTTCGGTATGTCCACGCTTTACAAGACTTCTTATAGCCACGAGCTGATTATTTATATCATGCCGTATCTTCGCTACCTCATAGCGTTTTTCTTCGATCTCCCTGAAGTGCTGTTCTTCAAGCCTGTGAGCATATTTAAGAGAGTTCACCTCCTGCTCAAGAAAATATTTTTTCTCTATATCGGAAATGAAATTCATATAAATTATATCCGCGATAAGAAATGTTACAAAAGCCAGTGTCAGCATCAGTGAAGAATTTTCGCGCAAGAGAGGATGCTGAGGATTATCGGCTGTACCTGCATGATCCGCAACAATTGCTATCATAGCGAATATCTGTGCGAGGGGAAACAGAATGAGTGTGGGATTCATCTTTACCGATACCGAGCGATTTACGATTTTGTTCCACAAAAGTGAATATAAATACTTCAAAGGAATGCATATTACGGTAAACATAATAGTAGCCACCATGCGGTTGAAAGTGTAGATATCTTCCGTTGTCTGAAAATCATTCATATTGAGTGCCATCATCAGCCCCAGAATAGCCATATCCACACCTACGTTTATCAACATATCAAATGCACAGAAAACAAAAGCTTTAACTGTATTTGCTTCGGATAAAAGCCTCAGCACGGCAAAAAGAAGCAGAAACAGTACCAGTGTTTTGAGCGGGATATAAATGTGCAAAAATATCTGAGGAAAAACCACAATAAACGACACTGCCGAAGCTGCCGCTGTATATCTCAAATGGGATACCTTCATAGTAAAGCACAACGAAAAAGACCAACAGGTTACTAAACACTGTATTAGATAAGAAACCAGAGTCACCCATGCGTACACATTATCGTAATTTATAAGCTGCGTAATTATCCGCCTCCTTATCCGCAGTTATTTCCGACGGATCATGCGTTATCATCGGCAAGAAAGCCGGTATATCTGAGAAGAAACTCCTGTCGCTTGGCGCGTGATACAGGTATTGTCGGACAGCCGTCAATGATTATATTGTCGCCGACAAAGCCGTTTATCTTTCTCATATTTACGCAGAAGCTCTTATGACAGCGCATAAACCCATAAGGGAGATGTCTGCATTCATCGTCAAGCTTCCCCAGACAAAGATATGTACCTGTTGCAGTAACATATTTAATGTTGTGACTGACAGATTCCATGTAAAGCACATCTTCGACTTTAATTTTAACATATCCGCCCCTGTATTCACGTTTAATGATCGTTGAACGACTGCGCTCAATAAGCTCTTCTGCCTTTTCAAGCGATTTCATAAGCGCATCTTTCGCAATGGGTTTTACCAGAAAACCCGCTACGTTATCTTTTTTCAGAAATACATCCTGGATATATTTTTCCGTATAGGCCGTTACCATTATTATCTGTGTACGCTGATTTTTGTTAATAACATCATCTATATAATCAAGTCCGTTCCCGTCTTCACCGAACTCTATGTCAAGCAGTAATACATCACACACCTCATCGCCCGTAAGGTACTCGGAAGGGGTTCTCATAACCGAACAAATGTGATCGGATAATATATCAGCGAAGTCATCTTTAAACTTGTTCAGATAATCCTCGTTATCATCTATATAACAAATCCTCATACTATACACCTCTTTTGGTATTATAGCATTTTATACAGAATGTTGCAAGTAAAAATATGTTATTTCGACGTGATTAAAAATTATTGCAAATAAGGATTTTCAAGAAAATTCGATATCGATTTATCGGTTTATTCAACAACAACAGACGATTTTTCAGTCGGAAATCTATCCGATAAATTTATTTAAGACATAAGCAAGCACAAAAACGCAGAAAGCAGAAATATACACTTTTCTGTATATAATACATTTTCGGCAAACGGTAAGGGTATAAAAAAGCCGATGATAAACACTGTTATCATCGACCCGGTTGTTATTATTTACTTGCACCTTTTCAATATACTTATTATCCTTGTGTACTCCTTAACGGCAGGGATAAGAAGCTGTTGTGCGTTGTCATAATCACCTTTTCTCAGATATTCTGTAATTTCAACGAATATGCAGCGCAGCTTCTCAAATCCGAGATTAGCGGCTATACCTTTCATAGTGTGAGCCGCTCTGAATGCTTTTTGTGTTTCATGTTCGTTCATTGCACCGACAAACTCTGCAAAGTGTTCATCGTGCAAAAATTCGCGTATTGCCGGCTCTACGGCTTCTTCATCGCACTCAAGCCGCTGTAATATGCTGTCATAGCTTTCTCCAAGAAGCTCATAGCATTCTCTCATTGAAAGACCGCTATCGTATTTGTCATTCATATTCATGCCGTTACCCTCACATTTATCCGAATATAACTGTCATCGGATAGTAATCAGCTTTTGAATTTTTCTTTTATATCGTCCTGTATATCAAGCAGACATTCGAGAAGCTCGGGATTGAACGCTCCGCATTCTCCGCCGAGTATCATAATTATTGCCTTTTCATGCGGGAATGCCTTTTTATACACACGTTCGCTTACAAGCGCGTCATATACGTCTGCTACCGATACTACCTGTGCGGCTATCGGTATCTCATCACCCTTAAGGCCATCGGGATATCCCCTGCCGTCATAGCGCTCATGATGCCATCGGCATATGGTGTATGCCACTTTGATAAGCTCTTCGTCCTTATACTGTTCGAGCTTTTCAAGCATATCCGCACCTATCATCGAATGTGTTTTCATTATTGCAAACTCCTCATCGGTAAGTCTGCCGGGCTTATTGAGTATCTTGTCGTCGATACCCATCTTGCCTATATCGTGAAGCGCCGATGCCATTGTTATAAGATGCCTTTTATTGCTGTCAAGCTTGTACTTATCCGTTTTCTTAACGAGCTGTTCAAGCAGCATCTCCGTCAGCATTCTGATATGTACAACGTGCAATCCGCTCTCACCGTTTCTGAACTCAACTATCTGGCTCAATATGCCTATCATCATATCATTGTTGCGTTCTTTTTCGTTTATCTGATCGGTAAGCAGCATAAGCAACCTGCGCTGCTTGGAATAAAGCTTTATCGTATTGAAAACTCTGTGATGCACCACTTTTGCGTCAAACGGTCTGTTTATAAAGTCGGATACACCGAGCTCATATGCCTCACGCACCGTATCCGCCGAGTGGTCGCTTGATATCATAATTACCGGTATATCATCGATAAAATGATTGTCATTCATGTAGCTCAGCACATCAAAGCCGCTCATACCGGGCATCACTATATCAAGCAGTATCAGTGAAATGCCTGTGCCGTACTGCTCGAGCATAGATATGCACCTTTCACCGTTTTCGGCTTCAAGTACATTAAATCCGACACCGAGCATTGAAGAAAGTATCGCACGGTTAAGCTCAGAATCGTCTACTATCAGGATATTCAGCTTATCCTCGGCTTCATCTTCCCGCCTGTCCTTATCGGTAACTACCGTATTCTTGTGTGCCTTTGCCGTATACATCAGCTTGTCCGCACGGATAACGGCATTCTGTAAAGGCTCTTTATCCGCAATTACACCGCCTATGCTGACCGACAGATTTATGCCCGAATAGTCAGTCATATCTGTCCTGCGAACCTTTCTTTTGATCTCCCCCAGCTTGCGGTTGAAGTTTTTTTCATTTTCAACACCGGGCATCAAAAGCAGAAACTCATCGCCGCCGTAACGGATAAGCGTATCCGTTCTTCTGATACAGTCCTTTATCGCACCGACAACCGCTTTAAGGACCTCATCGCCGGTATCGTGCCCCCGCGTATCGTTGTACACCTTGAAATCGTCAAGGTCTATCATAACGACACCGCCTGAGAACGCCGTATTCTTCAGCGTTTCTTCAAAATATCTGCGATTGAATGTACTTGTCAGGCTGTCGCGGTAAACCTCCTCGTTGCTTTTTGCAAGCTTGCCGATAAGCTCTTCTCTGCCGTTTAAGCTGAACACCGCGTTCTTGTCTATGGGCTTCATCATTTCCATTATGCAAGGCTCTCCGTCAACCTCAACATACTTTGCGATGACCTGAAATATGTCTTTTCCGACAAGGTCAAACTTTGCTATCTGCGACTTTGTTTCAAGCGCTTTCAATTCAATTCCGTCAAGATAGATCTCATCATCGTCAACATTCAGAAACAGGTTATTGTCCCTGTCCTCCTGCGTACATATTCTGCCGTTTCTGACCTGTTCCTCGCTCAGCAGTCTTGCGTGGGCAAACAGTGTTGAGAAGCACTGTACCTGCGCCTGCGCCTGCTGATTTGTAAGCTTCATTACTTCTTCTGTCATATTTCCTCCTGACACAAACACACAAGTGTCATCGGTTGTGCAGTGTACCGCTCCACTCAGACAAAATGCTCTCGGCTTTGTCAAAGTCGCAGTCATCTACTGCCTTTTTTATATCATCAAAATACGTCATGTCGGAAGCAGACGTATTCTGCGATATCTTCTCCAAAACATCATCGATCTGCAAAGCGTCCATATCCGACAGCGCATCGGACAGCTCGTCAAGCAGAGGTTTTATTTCCTGCTTTTCGGGCTTTTCGTTATCCTTATTGCCGAAATGCACGGAAAGCACATTCTTCATAGCCTTGTACTCATCAAGGAACTTTTCGATATTCTCACTTATATAAATGTAATTGTTTTCTTTGCCCGCCGTTTCCAGATCTTTCGCCGTCTGCGACAGTCTGTTTGCACCTATCTGCTTCGAAGTGCTTTTAAGCGAGTGGAACTCTATCGTCAGCAGTTCAATGTTGCCGTTGCCGTAAGAAGCGTTTATCCTGGCAATATTTTTGTCTATCGACCTGTAATACTGCTCAATAACGCCGAGCAGCAGCTTTTCGCTTCCCATAAGCGCCATAGCACCCTTAAGGTCAAGCTCGGGTATATCGGGGAGTATATGCTGTGGCGGCTCGGTGTCATTCGGCTTGCCGACAGGAATTATTTTTTCCGACGGCAGCCATCGCCTTATCTTGTTTGTGATAGTCCTGAGCGAAATAGGCTTTGCTATAAAGTCGCTCATGCCCTCTCTCAGAAACATTTCCCTTGCGTCAACCGCGGCGTTTGCCGTCAGTGCTATTATCGGCACATCGGCATACGACGGAAAACGCTGTTTTATAATATGTGCCGCTTCTATACCGTCCATTTCGGGCATCATATGATCCATAAAGATGATATCGTAACGGAAATTACGCGCTTTCTCAATACATTCCGCACCGCTAGCGGCTACGTCGACCTGCATACCGAGCGGTTCTATAACACCTTTCGCGACTGCACGGTTTATATCGTTATCATCAACGATAAGCACATATGCTTCGGGTGCGGTAAAGCTGACATCGCTTGAGGTATCATCATTTCGGGTGAACTTTTCGCCTATTCCCATTGCGGCGGAAAGCGTGAACGAATAAATCGGCTTTCTTATAATCGTTATATTTTTATCATCGGAATACGCCGTGCTGTCAAATCGGTCTATCAGTACGCACCTGAGCCCCGGATTTTCGGCAACAAGCTCCCTTGCGTCATTTAAAAGCTCATAATCTCCTATAATATACGCCTTGCTGTCAAGCAGTGCACGGTCAATGCTTACAGGCAATACGCCTATCTGTCTGACAGCGGTTTCAACGCTCTCCCTCAGGTACTGATTTCCGATCAGAAGACACGCTACAGTTCCTTCAAGGGCTTTTCTCGCATTTGAATGTTCGTCCTTTATAAGCTCCTGCGGAACTTCAACTGTAAACGTACTGCCCTTGCCCGGCTCGCTTTCCACAGATATTGTACCGCCCATAAGGCTCAGCAGCTTTTGGGATATTGCAAGACCTAGCCCCGTACCCTCGGCGTTTCGGTTTCTTTTGCTGTCTATCTGTCTGAACATCTTGAACAGCCTGCCTATGTTCTCCTGAGATATTCCGCAGCCGGTATCCGATACAGACGCAATAAGCATAACATTCTCGTTAGATATCGGTCTTGTGCTTATTCTCAGCGATACATTACCGCTCCTTGTAAACTTGACCGCGTTGTTAAGCAGATTTATAAGCACCTGCTGAATACGCACATTATCACCCTTGAGGCTAAGCGGCAGATCAGGAGGTACATCTATTGTAAATTCTATATTCTTACTGCCTATCTGGTTATTGACGATACCTGCCACATCGTTTATAAGCGACAGCGGCTCATAGTCGACAGGCACTATAGACATTTCACCTGTTTCTATCTTTGAAAAATCAAGTATGTCATTTATGATCATCAGCAGATGATGTGCAGACGACTTTATCTGATGAAGATACTCCCTCATCTCATCGCTCATATCGCGTCTTAATGCGATCTCGGCAGTACCGAGAACAGCATTGAGCGGTGTTCTCATCTCGTGGCTGACATTGGCGAGAAAGTCCGAACGGTGTTCGGCTATCTTAAGTGCGGCATCAGTCATCTGCTTCATCTCGGCGGAAGACGCAACTATTGCCGAGAGATTTATCGCAAGCTCGCATACCGCTTTGGAAAGCTTGTCGGCAAGCTCATATGATATGATATTCTCGGACGGTATCGTCTTTTCGCCGATCTTTGTAAAGCCTGCGGCAAGATATCCGACTGTCTGTGAGCCCTGCTTTATCGGAGCGGAAAAGAGCGTCAGTCCGTCAAAGCACATACCGCTTGCCGCATATCCGTTTTCCGCTCTTCTGATCGATGCAGAAATTATACAGCGCATACACTCAACCGCGCCGGCATCGGTATCAAGCCGCTTACGCAACTCCTCGGAAAAGCCTGTTCCGCCCGAATGGCTCTTGCCAAACAAATTCAGTATCATTGCCGCAACTCCGAAAACATCGGATATTGATTTTTCCATACGGCTCAGCGTCTGAGCGGAAATGTATTCGGTGATATCTGTCAAGATTATCCTCCTTTAACCTATCAGACTTCTTATAAGAAGGAACAGCCTGTCCATATTTATCGGCTTGAGAAGATATCCCTGCAAATTCATCGATAAGACCTGCTGTACCTTATCCGAATCGGTAACACCCGTAAGGAATACAACCGGTATGTTAGCAAGTCTGCTGTTATCTCTTATCTTGGTAAGCACCTCTGCCCCGCTCTCGCCCGGCATATGGTAGTCAAGAAGTATAAGATCCGACATTTTGGTTTCAAGATACTTTTCAGCCATTCTGCCGCTTGAAACGGTCGTAACATCATACTTGTCCTCAAGTGCCGATTTCAGCATTCTCAGTATGTCCTTATCATCGTCTACCACAAGGATATGCTTTTTAATGATTTTTTCCGCTGTCGGCGCGAAATTACCTATCCTGTCATAAGAGCCAGCCGAAACGCTCTGTGCAGGACGTATATGCTTGCTTCCGGCGGAATAGATATCATCATTGTCGTCATGACGTTTTTCACACATAGGTCCGGCTATCTCAAATACATTGGTAAGTATTGCAGGTATCGTTACCGGCCGCCTCAGCATAGCGTCAAACAGGTCTGCGTTTTTCAGTCTGCACTCGTCGCAAACATCTGCATTTGCAATAAGCATAAACGGCAGATCAAAAGTCGACTCGTCACGCTTCATAAGATAATACTGCTGTATCATCTCTTCGTCATAATCCTCAAATACCGTGATGAACATATCGGGCTTGAATACAGCGATATGCTGTTTTATATCATCGGGATAACCCGGTGTACTCAAAAATACAAATCTATCATCGGGATAAGCCAGCAGATCTTTGAAAAGTGACGGTCTGCGGCTGTTTATCAGAACTCTTATTTTCAAAATTTCACAGCTCCTTCATTTCTTTACAAAAGTGTATCGTTGACCCTATACAAAATTAAATATATAGTTCTCCAAATTAAAATTTTATCAGGAAATAGCAAAAAAGTCAAGAAAAACGTGAGTGCGGCAAAAAATAAAGGACACCCGAAACGGAATGTCCCTTAGTATGATATAATGAAATCATTGCCGCAGGCAACGATGAAATCTGCTATGCAGATGAAATCTGTTGCACAGGTGAAATCCGCTACGCGGATGAAATCAAACACGTCTTATCTCTTGCTGTAAGGAAGAATTATTCCGTCAGTAGGACGGATTTAATTGAAAAAAGCCACATCCGTCTAAAGACAAATGTGGCTTTTTTCGTGGTGCGGGAAATGGGACTTGAACCCACACGCCAATACTGACACAAGCACCTCAAGCTTGCCTGTCTGCCGATTCCAGCATCCCCGCAAATCAGCATAATCTATTATAGCAGAATAAAAACGGTTTGTCAAGCAATTTTTAAAATTTTCTTCAGAAAATTTTAAAAATCCGACAAACCGTTTTGTTATTCCGTTTTATCTGTTGCGCATTTTAAGCTCGCGGTCGATCGTACGCTTTGCGTCACGCTGTGCCATAGCGTCGCGCTTATCGTGGAGCTTTTTACCTTTGCAAAGTCCGACCTGAACCTTTACTCTGCTTCCTTTAAAGTAAACGGAGATCGGGATAAGCGTCAGACCGTCCTGCTTCACCTGTCCGAGCAGCTTCATTATCTCACGCTTATGCATAAGGAGCTTTCGGGTTCTCAGCGGGTCTTTATTAAAGATGTTGCCTTTCTCATAAGGTGATATGTGCATCTGCTTTATATATGCCTCGCCGTCATCTATCGAGATCCAGCTATCCTTCAGGTTAAGCCCGCCCTCGCGGATCGACTTTACCTCTGTTCCCGTAAGCTCTATTCCCGCTTCATAGCTTTCAAGCACAAAATAGTCATGCCGTGCCTTTCTGTTGTCAGCTATCGTTTTAAGTGCCGTTTTCTCCATTGTGACCCCTCTTTTCTTATATATAAGGTATGATCCGGTTTATTCTCGACCGGACTGTATGCCTGTATTCACTGTCATAAATAAGGTGTAAATATTATTTTACTATAAAACCGATATTTTTGCAAGCTAATTTGCAAGTACATTGTAAAAAATTCCTGCATTTTGCAATAACATAATTCAAAACTTGCGTAAATATGCGGTGAAACAGGTCGTTTTTGTGCTTTTTTGAGTTTTTTAAACTTTTTTATGAAAATTTTAAAAAAACTATTGCAAATTTTGCGTATATGTGATATACTTTTTCTTGCAGTTAAAAAACACTTACGGCTTTAGTTCTTAAGAATGTACTAAAACTTACCGATTGAGTCGGTTTTCTCACAAATTACTTTCTGAAAAACGCAGAAAAACCGAGCATATCCGTAAAAATGCGGTATATCGTACTTGAGCCGAAAATATTCAGGAGGATTTAACAATGGCGTTAAAAAATCAGTATCTTATCGACCTGCTCGAAACAGTTAAAAAAAGAAATGCAGGCGAGCCCGAGTTCATTCAGGCAGTAACAGAAGTTTTCGAGAGCCTTCAGCCCGTAGTTGAAAAGAGACAGGATCTCGTTGATGCAGGCGTATTCGAAAGAATAGTAGAGCCTGAAAGACAGATCATGTTCCGTGTACCCTGGGTAGACGACAACGGCAAGACACAGGTCAACAGAGGCTTCAGAATTCAGTTCAACTCAGCTATCGGACCTTACAAGGGCGGTATCAGACTTCACCCCTCCGTATATCTCGGTATCATCAAGTTCCTCGGCTTTGAGCAGATCTTCAAGAACAGCCTTACAACACTGCCTATGGGCGGCGGCAAGGGCGGTTCAGACTTTGACCCCAAGGGCAAGAGCGACGGAGAGATCATGCGTTTCTGCCAGAGCTTTATGACAGAGCTCTACAGACACATCGGTCCTGACTGCGATGTTCCCGCAGGCGACATCGGTACAGGCGGACGTGAGATCGGTTATATGTTCGGTCAGTACAAGAGACTGAGAAACGAATTCTCGGGCGTTCTCACAGGTAAGGGCTTAACATTCGGCGGTTCACTCGCAAGAACAGAAGCTACAGGCTACGGTCTTTGCTACTTCACAAACGAAATGCTCAAGGCTAACGGCAAGAGCTTTGAAGGCAAGACAGTTGTTATCTCAGGTTCAGGTAACGTTGCTATCTACGCTACAGAAAAGGCTACACAGTACGGCGCTAAGGTAGTTGCACTTTCAGACTCAAACGGCTACATCCACGATCCCGACGGTATCGAGCTTGACGTTGTTAAGCAGCTCAAGGAAGTTGAGAGAAAGCGTATCAAGGAATACCTCAACAGAACATCACACAAGAACGTTACATACACAGAGGGTTGCTCAGGTATCTGGACAATCAAGTGCGATATTGCACTCCCCTGCGCTACACAGAACGAGATCAACGGCGAGTCAGCTCAGGCTCTCGTAAACAACGGCTGCTTCGCAGTTGCTGAAGGTGCTAATATGCCCTCTACTCCCGATGCTATCGAAGTTTACCTTTCAAACGGTCTTCTTTACGGTCCTGCAAAGGCTGCAAATGCCGGCGGTGTTGCTACATCAGGTCTTGAAATGAGCCAGAACTCAATGCGTTACAGCTGGACATTTGAAGAAGTTGACGCTAAGCTCCACGACATCATGAAGGAAATCTTCAAGCAGTGCGATACAGCTGCCAAGGAATACGGCTTAGAGGGCAACTACATGGCAGGCGCTAACATAGCAGGCTTCTTAAAGGTAGCTGAAGCTATGAAGGCTCAGGGTTGTGTATAATAATCCGATTTCGCTAAAACTACTCCCTTAAAGGAGGGCTTTATATGAAACACGGTACTTTATCTCATGGCAAGAAGAGCACGGTCGACCCGAAAACCTCCCTTGTAAGAAATGACGGAAGTGTCAAGCGCACAGACGATCTTTCAAGCACAGGACTGGAATTTCACAAACCGTTTACTCATGGCAAGCCCGATAAAGATAACAAGTAAATAAACGGCCTCCGCACTGTAACAGGTGCGGAGGTTTTTATATGTTGAAACTAAAATAAACCCGCCCTGTGTTACTGTACACACGGGGCGGGTTTCATAATATATCAGTAATTCTCTGCTATGCTCTTTGCAAGCTGTTTTATTTCGGGAGCGTTTGCCGCTTCCCACAGCCTTATACTGCAATGAAGAACGCCGTTCTTCTTATACAGCATTCCAAGGCGGTGACAACGTTCGGTGTTGTCTACGACCTGAACTATAGGTGTAATTTCAGGATCATCGTCAAGTATATCAGCCTTGCTGTGAGTTACCGCCTCATACCACTGGGGAGTGGTGAACTTTTCGGACGGGAAAGCGCTTAAAAGCTTGTCGTTCTTGTCAATAAGAAGTCCCATCGTTCCGGGTGCTACAGGCTTGTTCATGCTCTCGGAAATGATACGGAACATATGATAGTTCCAGAAATCGGCGCAGTATGCGTTTTCGATGGCGTTACTGCCGTCTGTTATAACCATGGCCTTTTTGCCGCTTGCGACAAGCTCGTTTGCCTTTTCTGCACTGTCAACAAATATCAGCTCATCGTCTGCCGTCTTTATGCCGTTCTCGGTAATTTCAACATCGACATCGGGATAAAGCCAGAATACATAGCTGTTGTGAAGCTCGCCGAGAGTAAGGGTGAGTACTGCTTTCTGCGGCTTTGTAATATTGCTGAAATCGGGAGTAAATGTGCCGACAGACGTAAGACGTGTATCGGAAGATGTGAACTCGGCACTGCCTTTTATGTTGAGTTCATCGCTAGTAAGCGAATACTGCACTGCTCCGCTCTTTATCTTCTCCTTTCCGTATGACGAAAGGAGAATTTCGATAACGGGCTTTTCATCTGCACCGTAAACGTACTTTTCGGATCTTGCGAGCAGAACGTTGCTGTCGCAGAAGCCTCTCCAGTCCTCGGGAGTAATAAATCCCTTTGACTGCATAAATGCATTGAGCACACCGACAAGCGATACGCCCTGACCGTTGAAGTCCTGCAAGTCAAGAAGCTGGAAGCCGCTGAGCTCAGATGAACGCAGAGCCGTTTCAATTTCGTCCTTATAGCACTGCGTACAGTGTGCGCCGACCGCTTCAAAGAAATCTCTCCACTGCTTATACAGTCCCTTTTCTTCAAGTCTTTCTCTGAATATGTCGAGATAACGGGGGTTAAGCGGACCTGTGTACATCTTCATCTCGTCGAAGTCGGGGAAGTAATCGTACTGTCCGACCTCGTGTGAGATCACGGGCTTGTGGGGGATATAGCTTCCGTCTGCGGCGTTAAGCTTGACGGTCTTTACGCCTGTACCGTACTGTATCTGTATCGTGTCGCCGCCCTCGTTCTCGGAGCCGTTCTCGCCGCGAATTATCGCGTCATAATCGTGAACGGTATTAGGCTTGTCGGTCTGAATATGTCCGAGAGGTGCGTCACACATAGCGTATGAACCTCTGAAAAGTCTGTCGCGGGAAAGTCTTACGCCTGCGAAGAAGTCTTCCTGAGGAATTTCGGCGGGCCAGAACTGGAAGTTGTTTGAGCCGCTCGTGAAATAGATCGAATGATTTTCGCGGCGGAGGATATCGATTATTTCTCCCAGTCTTTCACGGCTGCCCCAAAGCTCGTTTCCGAGCGACATCATAACAAATGAGGGGTGGTGTGAAAACTCTCTTATTATGCGGATACCCTCGTTTATGAGGTAGTTCTGCTCCTCCTCGTTGTAGCCGTCCTCGCCCTTTGCGGCGATCGTTCCCCAGAAAGGAAGCTCGGGCTCCATATAGATACCCAGCTCATCGGCGGCTGTAAATGCGGCATCGGGAGGACAGCAGGTATGGAAACGATAGTGGTTTATACCATAGCTCTTAGCTATTTTCAAGCGCTCCTTCCACTCGTTCACATCGCACGGAGCGTAGCCTGTGAGCGGGAATATAAGTCCGTCATGCTTTCCTCGCAGGAACGATTCTCTGCCGTTTACAAGCAGCTTTCTGTCAATATTCGAGAATGTGACAAATCCGAATGTAGTATTGTAAATATCCTCGCCGCACTGCAAAGTAAGGCGGTAAACGTTGCGTTCAAATTCGTCCCAGAGTTGAGCGTTTTCAAGCTTGAGCTCCGCTTCAAATGTATCGCCGTCTGCAATAATATTCGCTTTGAGCACGCGTATTCCGTCAGGGGCTGTAACGGTAGCCATAATGTCGGCGTTATCCGCGCCGATAACACAGCCTTTTACAGATAATGCTCCGTCTGCCGAAGCGATCACCCTTACATCGGAAATATAGCTCTTGGGATAGATCTCAATATTCATCTTTCCGACAATACCGAGCCAGTTTGTCTGTGTATCGGGGCTAGTCATATGTCCGCCGCCTGTCTTATAGCCGACATTTGCAACACGGATAACTATCTCGTGTGTGCCTGCAGTCATATATGAAGAAATGTCATAACGGTGCGTACTGCAAAGGCTGTCGCAAGTGCCGACTTCCGCGCCGTCTATGTACAGTGTGCTGACTCTTGTACGTTCAAGTGTGAGCACAGATACAAAGCCTGTTATATCGCTTTCAAGCGTAAGCGAGCGCCTGAACCATGCGTATCCCGTAAAAGTATACTTATCGGTGAGATATCCCTCGTCCTTGTTCTTGTTCTCAGCTACCTTTGCGGCATTTGAAAGCGTATCAGGGAGAGTTATGCTGTCATTATACTTTTCAGGGAGTGCGGGAAGATTATTTTCGCTTATAAAAAGCTCCCACTTTCCGCTTATGTCTATTGTATTTATCATATGATATTATCCTTTCGTGTGAACGTTTACATTCTTTGCTAATAATACTATAAAGATCTTCCTGTGTCAATAGACAATCGGGAAGAAATATTAAATATTATCGGGTGAGATCAGGAAAAATTACCCGTTTAATTTAAATTCAGTTTAAAAAAGGCTAATATAATACAGATACAGGGTGAACAAAGCCCTATAAATGTTGCTATCTTCGTTTTCATATATTTCCCCAAAACAACGGTGTCCGGCTGTAAAAGGTCGGACACCGTTGTGTTTTATATTCTGTTTTATTCCGAATAGTCTACCCACATCTCAGTAACATCTCCGTCACCGTTATGTTCCGCGTAAATATCACCCATAAGCATTGCATAGGTGTAATCTCCGCACTCCCACACCTCGCGGTAACGCTCGCGCACCTCCATAACTATGCCCTTTCCGAGCGCCTCGGCTATGTAGATATTATTTTCATCAAAGCCCGCGATTATCGCAATGTGACCGTCACAGCCGATAAGGTCGCCGACCTGTAATACCCCGCTTCGCATTACGTCCTCGTCAAGCCATACGCGCTTTCCGAAGTCGGAATATTCATAGTCATAATCGGGCGTATCTCCCGCGCCGACATCACCGAGCGGTACACCGCCGTTATACAGACACCACGAAACAAATCCCGAGCAAGTCATTCCGTTTGCATACTTTGCACCGGGAATAAGTCCGAATGCGTCCTCCCAGTTTGTGAGCGGTTCACCCCACGTTGCAGGTCCGTACAATATACCTTTTTTGTCAAGAAGCTCAAACTTGCTGTGAGTAAGATAAAGACCCTTGTGATAAAATCTGCCCTCGCCGTCACAATACGGTCTTTCGGGCTGTGGGTCAAGTCTGCCGTTTTCATAAAAATACGGTATCTTGTAATTGAATTCAAGCGGGATAAATCTCGCCGCCGCAACCACCCCTGCCCTCGTGCCGTAGCCTGCGGTATTGACGCGGCTTTCGAGCACGGCATCGATCAGCGCGCCCTCCTCCTCGGTGTACTGTCCCGCAGGTAAAAGCGGCTTTGTCGCTGTTATCTTCGGCGCTCTGAGCAAGTCGGTAACGGTAATTTCCAGGCTGTCCGAAAGCCCGCTTGCAGTAGTTGCCGTTACAGTCGCTTTACCCGCTTTCAGTGCGGAGATCACTCCGTCATTTACACTGACTGTTTTCGGCGCGGAGCTTTTCCATGTGACCGCTTTTTCTTTATCGCCGGGTTTGCCTACAGTATCCACCTGTGCGCACAGCGTATAATTCATTCCGACATTCATATATGTATCGGTCTTGCCTATTTTGACCGAGGTTACCGCGTCGACTTTTACCGTTATCTTGTCGCTCTTTGCAAGCTCGCCGCTGTCATTCGTGACATAAACGTAATACTCTCCCCCGGAAAGCTTTTCTTCCGCCTCTCCGCCGTCCGCAGTATTCCAGCTGTCCGTATCTGTAGTGTCTGTCTGTTCTTTATCGGAAATATAATAACACAGACCGTTTTTGGTATTGTCATCATTTTTACACTTTAAAGTTACGGTACGGGTAAAATCTTCATTTATACTGTCGGATATATCGACAGATACTATAACAGGAAGCGGCAGTGAAGGCGGTTCTTTATCCGTTGTTTTCTGCACTGTAGTCAGTTGCGCAGCTGATATCTCCGCAATAACGGGCTGACCGTTTTCAAGCAGTGCATATCCGCAGTACAGTGATATACCCGCGCAAAAAGATATGACTACCGAAAGCGATACAACACAGACTGACCTGAGCCGTCCATGCCTTCTTACGGTTTTCTTTCGTTCATACTTTTCGGCGGAAACCTCCGCCTCTTCATTGGATACGGATTTTATCGGAGTTTTGATCATGGTGTTCAATCCATTCAAGTGTTATTTTAGTTTAGATTTTTGGTATGTAATAAGTATAACATAAAATAATGAAAAATCAATCGAAAAAAGGTTACAATTTGGTAACAATTTCATCAGTAGCTGTAATTCAATAAGATAAAAAATTATTTTTAAAAATTTTTCAAAAAACTCTTGACTTGGAGTGAACTCCATGTGATACAATACGTTCGTAACAAACAAAAAAGCAGCGCTTAGCGTATTTATACGCACCGTCACGAGCGCTCAGCAATCTATAATTATAAGGAAAAGGAGAAAAAGAAAATGTACCTTGAAAAAATCAACTCACCTGCCGATGTAAAGAAGCTCAGCACAGAAGAAATGAAAAAGCTTGCGCAGGAAATGCGCGATGCGCTTATATTCAAGCTCAGTCGTCACGGCGGACACTGCGGTCCTAACCTCGGTTTTGTAGAAGCTACTATCGCACTGCACTATGTTTTCGATTCACCTACGGATAAAATGGTGTTCGACGTATCCCACCAGACATATTGTCATAAGATGCTGACCGACAGAAAGGACGGCTTCCTTTACGAAGAGCATTTTGATGATATTTCCGGCTACTCAAACCCCCGCGAAAGCGAGCATGACTTCTTCACAATAGGTCATACCTCAACTTCCGTGAGTCTTGCGCTCGGCCTTGCAAAGGCAAGGGATTTAAAGCATGAAAACGGAAATGTCATTGCCGTTATCGGTGACGGTTCGCTCAGCGGCGGCGAAGCTCTCGAAGCGCTCGACTACGCAGGAGAATTTGACGGAAATCTTATTGTGGTAATAAACGATAACGATATGTCTATCGCCGAAAACCACGGCGGTATGTACAAGAACTTAAAGGCTCTGCGCGACGGCAACGGCAAGGCGGACACAAACCTCTTCACCGCTATGGGTCTTGACTATGTATTTGTTAAGGACGGCAACGATATCGACAGCCTTATTGCCGCTTTCGGTAAGGTCAAGGACAGCAAGCGTCCGGTTGCTCTGCATATCGTGACCGAAAAGGGTAAGGGGCTCTCTTACGCCGAGGAAAACAAGGAAGACTGGCACTGGCATATGCCGTTTGACATTGAAACAGGCAAGGCAAAGTACAATTATGACGGCGAGGATTACGGCGACCTTACAGCAAAAATGCTACTCGACAAAATGAAAAAGGACGAAAAGGTATGCGTTCTGACTTCCGGCACTCCAACCGTTGCGGGCTTCTGGAAAGGCAGAAGAGATGAAGCAGGCAAGCAGTTTATCGATGTCGGCATTGCAGAAGAAAATGCGGCTGCAATGGCATCGGGCATAGCAACAGGCGGCGGAAAGCCTTTCTACGGCGTTTACAGCACATTCATCCAGCGTACCTACGACCAGATCTCACAGGATATCTGCATAAACAACAGTCCTGTCGCAATAAGCGTATTTGCAGGATCTGTCTACGGTATGAGCGATGTTACACATCTCGGTCTTTATGACATTCCTATGCTGTCAAACATTCCGAACCTTGTATACCTTGCCCCCGCAACAAAGGAAGAATATCTTTCTATGATCGACTGGGCTATAGAGCAGAATGAACACCCCGTTGCTGTCCGTGTACCCGGCGGTGCGGTAGTTTCGGACGGCAAGGAAGTAAAGAACGACTGGTCGGATCTTAACAAGTATGAAATCACAAAGAACGGCTCAAAGATCGCCGTAATAGCACTCGGTGCATTCTATCAGCTCGGCGAAAAAGCCGCAAAGCTTATCGAAGAAAAGACAGGCACAGCGCCCACGCTTATCAATCCTCACTATATCACAGGTATTGACAAGGAAATGCTCGAAAACCTCAAGAAAAACCACAATGTTGTGATCACGCTTGAGGACGGCGTTCTTGAGGGCGGCTTCGGCGAGAAGATCGCACGCTTCTACGGCGACAGCGATATAAAGACGCTCTGCTTCGGACTTGACAAGAAGTTCTACGACAGATACGATGTAAACGAGCTTATGCGTGAGGCTCACCTGACACCCGAACAGATAGCCGAAGACGCAACAGCTCTTCTGAAGTAAGCAATGTAAATTCAGCAAGAAATATGACAAGCGCCCCGTGATTTAATCGGTCATGGGGCGTTTTTCCTCGCCCTGCAAGCATTCAGAAAAGCGGAAAACGCAGATAATCAGGAAAGACTTACAATTATTAGACACATTCTATTGACTTGAACATCAAAAAGGTTTATACTTATATAATGACGAAGAGCAGAAAAGGGGTGTGATATTGTGAGCAATTCAAAACAGAAAAGTGCCCGGATACTTGTTGTTGACGACTCTGCGATAAACCGCGAGATGCTCAGCGATATGCTGATAGAAGATTACGATATAACAGAAGCGGCAAATGGTGAGGAAGCACTGAATATTCTTAAAGAACACGTATACGATATTGACCTTGTACTGCTTGATATAATAATGCCGGTGATGGACGGCTTCGGCGTACTTGAAGTAATGAAGCAATATCACTGGTTAGACGATACTCCGGTAATAATGATATCTACCGAAACGTCACGCAGCTTCATACGCAAGGCTTATGAGCTCGGAATTACAGACTATGTCCGCAGACCGTTTGACAGCTTTGTCATTCACAAGCGCGTATCTAACACCCTTATGCTGTACCGCAAGCAGAAAAAGCTGATCGGTGCGCTTGAAGAGCAGGTTTATGAAAACGAAAAAAACAACCGTATGATGATAAACGTTCTGGCTCATATAGTCGAATTCAGAAACGGCGAAAGCGGTATGCACGTTCATCACATAAAACAGCTTACGGCTATCCTTCTGCAAAAGCTGATGGAAAAGACCGACAAGTATCACCTTACGGAAAACGATCTGCTTCTGATAAGCACCGCCTCTTCCCTGCATGATATCGGCAAAATATCGATCGATGACAATATTCTCAATAAGCCGGGAAAGCTGACTGCAGAAGAATTTGAGATAATGAAAACGCATTCGGTTATCGGTGCGGAAATGCTGCACGATCTGCACGAAACACATAACTACCCGCTTTTCGATAAGGCTTACGAAATATGCCGATGGCATCACGAAAGATATGACGGCAGAGGCTATCCCGATGGACTTATGGGTGAGGAGATACCGATAGCCGCACAGGTAACGGCTCTAGCCGATGTATATGACGCTCTGACAAGCAACAGATGCTACAAGAAGGCTTACTCCCACAAAAAAGCGATGGAAATGATACTCGACGGTCAATGCGGCGCTTTCAACCCCTTGCTCCTCGAGTGTCTTAAAGAGTGTGAAAGTCAGATACTTGCCGAGCTTACAGACAAACTTGATAATACGCAGGACGACAGGCTTCTCCTGCGTGCTACCGAGGAGCTGGTCGAAAACAAAGTTTCTTCCGAAACGCTAAATATCAATTCTCATCTGCCTATTCCTGCAAGAGAACGCTGGAACTTCTTCTCTTCAGGCTCGGGTGAGATACAGTTTGAATACGATGCAGTGCTCGACGTGTTGAGACTCACATCGCAAGGTGCAGAACAGCTCGGACTTCAGGAAATGACAATGCACCCTAAAGGACTGAGACAAAACTATATCGGTGAAGACACTATAAACGAAATGCTTGAGTGCATAAATAACGCTTCTCCGACCGCTCCTACAGTCAGCATGAAAACACAGCTTGATCTGACAGGTCAGAAACGGTGGTATGAAATACGCATACGCACTCTCTGGAACAATGAAGAGTACCCGCGGTACATAGGCGTTCTCGGCAGGATAATAGACATCAATGACCGTGAGCTTGCAATTGTGCACCCCGAATACAGGCTCAGTGCCGATGAGGACGGCGAGATAAGAGAAACAATAAACAGGCTTACAAATGTATTTGACGTTGTAAGGCTGGTGGATATAACCGATAATGAAGTGGTAAGATCCGGTTGTAAAGAGGGCAACGAGGATATGATCGATGTCTGCCGCGGTCAGAAATGCTACGCCATCTGGGGCAAGACGCAGCGTTGTAAAAACTGTGTGTCGGCTAAGGCTTTTGAAAAGCGCGGTCAGATGAGCAAGCTCGAATTTGCCGACGACAGCATATATCAGATCATATCAAAATACGTTGAGATAAGCGGCAAGCCGTTCATACTCGAAATGATATATAAGGATAAAGACGGTGTACTGCTCGGCGCATACGGCAAAACCGACTTTATGGATAATATAGTGAATTACAACCGTCAGCTGTATCACGACGCACTGACAGGCGCATATAACCGCCGTTATTATGAAGAGCAGACCAAGTCAATGCGGTACATAGACGCAGTCGCAATGCTTGACGCAAACGACTTCAAAGCGATAAACGACCGCTACGGACACGCCGCAGGCGACTGTGTACTCAGAGCAGTGTGCGAGAGCATCAGGAGCTGTATAAGAAGCAGCGATATCCTTATACGCCTGGGCGGTGATGAATTTGTGCTGCTGATGACCAATATTCCCGAAAAAATATTCCATCAGAAGCTCAAAGAAATAAAACAAAGCATATCTGAGATAAAATTTGAAGATTATCCCGATATAAATTGCACTGCCGCTATCGGCGGTGTATACGGCATACAGCCGATAGAAAAAGCGTTAGCCGAGGCGGACAGACTTATGTACATTGATAAAAACGCCTCAAAGGAGGAAAAATGACACTTGAAGAATGCTACAAGGCACTCGGAGGAAGCTATACCGATGTGCTTTCAAGACTGATGAACGATAAGATGATAACAAAATATCTCGGCAAGTTCATCGAAGATACAAGCTACAACGATATTTTCACAGCTCTTGAAGCCGGGGACTATGAAACGGCTTTCCGCGCCGCTCATACTCTCAAAGGACTTTGCCTTAACCTCGGACTTGATAAGCTGTACAAATCGGCATATGATGTAACCGAGGCACTGCGCGGCAAGACGGACGAAACAACTCGGGATATGCTTGAAGAGCTGAAAGCCAATTATGAAAGCTCGGTTCTCGCTATAAAGCAGCTTTAATAACAGACAACAGCCACACTTTCACAGCAGGGTGTGGCTTTTTACTTGACGATAACCGCAAAAAAAGGTATAATATTTTCAGACGTTAGATCCTTTTGTCTATGGTCAAAAGACGGCTTTTGCCGATTTGATCTGCGATATCCGGATAAAAACGAAATGACAACTCCGCTTCTTAAGAAAGGGACAAACAATGACAGTAAGAGAAATGCAGGACGAGATCCTGAGGATAAAGAAAGAAAAGGATATATGCATTCTGGCGCACGCATATCAGCGTCAGGATATATTGGACGTTGCCGATTTTGTAGGCGACTCGTTCGCGCTAAGTCAGATGGCGGCAAAAGCACCTCAGAGCACAGTGCTTATGTGCGGTGTGCGCTTTATGGCTGAAACGGTCAAAATACTCTCACCTCAGAAAAAGGTAATTTTATCCGACAGCAACGCGGGATGTCCTATGGCTGAGCAGATGGATAAGGATCTCATCTCACAGCTTAAGGAAATGTATCCCGACTACAAGGTAGTAGCTTACATAAACACGACCTCAGAGCTTAAGACCGTGTGCGATGTATGTGTTACTTCATCAAGCGCAGTAAAGATAGTCAAAAAGCTCGACAGCGACAAGATACTCTTCATACCCGACTGCAACCTCGGCGATTTTGTTCAGAAGCAGTGCCCCGATAAGACGTTCAAGCTTGTAAGCGGCGGCTGTCCCACGCATCTGCGTATGACGGTAAAGGACGTTGAAAAGGCAAAGGCACAGCACCCCGACGCTCTCCTGCTCGTTCACCCCGAGTGTGCTCCTGCGGTAACTGCACTTGCGGACTATGCAGGCAGTACAACAGGCATTATGAACTATGCCAAAAAGAGCGACGCAAAAGAATTTATAATCGGTACGGAAAACAGCATTGTCGAGCACTTAAGCTTTGACGAGCCCGATAAGAAGTTCTATCCCTTGTCGAAGGACTGCGTATGTCACAATATGCACCTTACAAGCCTTGCAACGGTTTACAACTGCGTATGCGGCACGGCAGGCGAGGTAATTGAGCTTGACGAGGACGTAAGGCTCGGCGCAAAGCGTTGCATAGATGAAATGTTAAGACTCGGCGATTAACCGCCGGTATACGGTTTATAATAAACCTGTAATAATATGTCTGCTTGACTTTTCGGGCGGCGTGAATTATAATAGAATAAGCAGAAATTTCCGCCCGAAAAGGCGGTGTTTTTGCAAAAGCATATATTCATAGTTGAAAGGAATAAAAAATTGAATTTTAAAAGAAAAATAGCGGCAGTACTGGCAGGAATAACAGCTGTAGCGGCATTCTCCGGCTGTTCATTGCTCGGCGGTCAGTCTACAAACGCACTCGGAAGCTACGACTTTACACAAATGAACCTTATTCAGCTTGATAAGCCCGCTGACGGTCAGGACGTTGCAATAATAGAAACCAATGTCGGCACAATAACCGCCGTACTTTATGCGGAATTTGCCCCCAATACGGTAGCAAACTTCAAAAAGCGCGCAGAGGAAGGCTTTTATGACGGAAAGCCGTTCTTCGCTTTACAAAAGGGCATATACGCGATAACAGGCGCTTCAAACGATGAAGGCACAGAGGGCATCACAGATGACGGCAAGTATATTGAAAACGAATGCTCCGTAAATCTCTGGCCTTTCAAGGGTGCTCTTTTAGGCTACAGCTCACAGCAGGGCTACTCCGACAGCCGTTTCTTCTTCACAGGCGCTCTTGAGTTGACCGAGGAAAACAAGAAGGAGCTCAGGGGCTATACAAATCAGGAAACAAGCGCTCAGGTAATACCCGAAGAGCTTATAACTGCATTTCAAAAGAGAGGAAGCGTCCCCGGCTTTGCAGGCGCTTATACGGTATTCGGTCAGATCATAAACGGCTTTGACGTGCTCGACAAGATACTGTGGACCAACTCTGACAAGTCAAATATGAAGCCGCTTGAAGAGCTGAAGATAGTAAAAGTAACGCTTGATACCTATAAGGACGGCAAGTTCACGATAGAAGAGCCGACATCGGATAAGTATCTTTCGGCGGAAGAAATCGAAAAGCTCCAAAACGAATCAAACGGCACGACAAGCAGTGTAACCGAGTCAACATCATCAAACTGATAACAAATCGTAACGGTGAAAGGAACCGATAAAATGAGGTTTAGGTCTTTATGCAAGGCTGCGGCGGCAATAACGCTGGCGGCGGCTATGATAACGGCAAGCGGCTGTAGCTCACAGAAAAGCGATAACACCGCAGAGATAACTGTAGGTCCGGGCGATACGCTCGCAGAAATGACGATACAGATAGGCGAAGAAACAGGCAAGATACGTTTCAAGCTGTTCCCCGAGGTCGCTCCTAAGGGCGTGGATAACTTTGTAAAGCTTGCCCAGAGCGGCTATTACGACGGTAAGACCATTCACAGAGTTATTAAGGACTTTATGATACAGGGCGGCTCACTCAGAGGAAACGGCACAGGCGGAACAACCGCCGATAAGACCGAAATCCCGCGTGAAACAAACGACCGTATGAGAGCGTATTACGGTGCGCTCGGCTATGCGGAGAGCGGCGACGGCATCAACAGCCAGTTCTTTATCATAAATAACAAGACACCCTTCGACATAGCCAAAACAGCCGAGAATATCTCGTCAGACCTTGAAGAATACAAGGACAGGCTGACGGAAGAGGATAAAAAGACATACACCGACTACCTTTCAAAGCTCAATGCGACCCCCGATGATGTAAGGGCAAAGTACCTCTCAAACGGCGGTGCATTCAGCATTGACGGCAACTACACGATATTCGGTCAGGCTATTGAGGGTCTTGATTTTCTTGACAAGATAAGCGATGTTGAGGTTTCCTCGGGAAACTCTATCGATGATGAACAGGGCATCGCATCAAAGCCCGCCGTTTCGGTTGTGATCAAGAAAATCGAGATAGCGACTATCCCGACAATTACCGAAACCGAGGCTACCACTACAACAAGAAAGAGCATCAGACCTTCTGCCGCAACGACCCCCGCAGAGGTTACGACAACTGCGGAAACACCCGCCCCCGAATCCTCAACAACACAGTCGGAATAAGTACATAGCGTAATATGACAGACAGCCGCGCCCCCTGATTTAAGTTCAGATCAGGGGGCGCGGTTTTATTGTGAAAGCTGTGCAAAAGCAGTCAGCTTACCTGCGGCACGGTTATGTTAAGTTCGGCTTACTTTCTTCCGAAAAGTCCTTTCTTCTCGTAAGGCTCGCTTGATATGCCTTTGAGCTCATAGCCGGTTGGCTGTAAGACTTCCTTGATTTTGGCTTCGGGAAGCGCTTCTTCGCTGATTATCACGGTTTCGCCCTTGGAGTGGGAAGAGGTCACCTTCTTCACCTGAAAAGCGCCTCTGATAGCGTCATTTACGTGCGATTCGCACATTCCGCACATCATTCCGTCGATCTTAAGTGTTGTCTTTACCATTGTAAATTCCTCCGTTACTTTATTGATATTACTTTATAGCCGCTGTTTTCAACGGCTTTTTTAAGCTGTTTGTCGGGGATTTCGCCCGAAAGCTCCGCCACGGCGATGCCGTCTGTATGGCTTGCTTTGGCAGATATTACCTGTGGTATTGCTTCAAGTGCGGTCTTGACATGATGCTCGCACTTCTCGCACATCATACCTTTTATCCTGATCGTTCTGGTAATATTTGTGTTATTTTTGGTTTGTACCACCGGTACGTTTTGGTATACTATCGGTTTTGCCTTCCTATCATGCTTTGTACTGTAAATCTTACAGAAATTAAGTCTTAGTGCATTTGAAACAACGCAGAAGCTTGACAAGCTCATAGCCGCCGCACCGAACATGGGATTAAGTGTAAGTCCGAGTGAAACGAACACACCTGCGGCAAGAGGTATGCCGATGATGTTATAGATAAATGCCCAGAACAGATTTTCGTGAATATTACGCAATGACGCGCGGGAAAGTCTTATTGCCGCGGGTACATCGGAGAGCCTGCTCTTCATTAGTACGACATCTGCCGCATCTATCGCTACGTCTGTTCCTGCGCCTATGGCGATACCGGTATCTGCGGCGGTGAGTGCGGGGGCATCGTTTATGCCGTCACCGACCATAGCGACCTTACCCTGAGCCTTAAGCGAGCGGATAACCGCTTCCTTGCCGTCCGGGAGAACACCTGCGATGACCTCGTCAACGCCTGCCTTGTCACCGATAGCCCTTGCGGTGCGCTCGTTGTCGCCTGTAAGCATAACTACCTTTATACCCATATTTCTGAGCTGACGTATAGCCTCGGGGCTGTCTTCCTTTATCGTATCGGCTACCGCGATCATACCGAGTGCCCTGCCGTTTCGGCTGAACAGGAGCGGGGTCTTACCCTCGTTTGAAAGGCGCTCCGCTTCGGCGGTTATTGTATCTGAAAGCTCGGTATTACTGCCGATGAACTTAAGGCTTCCGCCGTAGAGGGTTTCGCCGGAAACCGTTGCGGTAAGTCCGTTGCCGCTGAGCACCTTAAAATTCTCAACGTTCTGCGCTGTTATGCCGTGCTCACTGCCATATACGTTTATTGCCTTAGCAAGCGGGTGCTCGCTCTTGGCTTCAAGCGATACCGCAAGGCTCAGAAGCTCGCTTTCGGTCACATTCTCCGCGGGGATAATATCCGTTACCTGAGGTTCGCCCTTTGTGATAGTTCCTGTCTTGTCGAGGGCTACTATCTGTGTTTTACCCGCCTGCTCAAGTGAAACGGCGGTCTTGAACAGAATGCCGTTCTTTGCGCCGACACCGTTTCCGACCATGACCGCAACGGGGGTCGCAAGACCGAGTGCGCACGGACAGCTTATTACCAGCACAGAAATTCCTCTTGCAAGGGCGTATGCAAAATCCTGACCGAGGAGCAGCCATACTATCATTGTAATTATTGAAATTGTGATAACGGCAGGTACGAATATACCCGATACCTTGTCGGCTATCTTTGCGATAGGCGCTTTGGTAGCCGCCGCATCGCTCACCATTTTGATGATCTGCGACAGGGTCGTATCCTCGCCGACCCTTGATGCCTTACAGGTGATGAAGCCTGTCTGATTTATCGTTGCCGCCGAAACATTGTCACCGACTGTCTTATCAACGGGAATGCTCTCGCCTGTCAGAGCCGACTCGTTGACTGCGCTTTCGCCGTCTGTCACGACACCGTCAACGGGTATGCTCTCACCCGGTCGTACTACAAAGATATCGTCCTTTACAACATCTTCTGCGGGGATAGTCTGCTCTACACCGTTCCGTATTACATTTGCGGTTTTGGGGGCGAGCTTCATAAGACCTTTGAGCGCGTCGGTGGTTTTGCCCTTCGAGCGTGCTTCAAGCATCTTGCCGACTGTGATAAGCGTTAAAATCATAGCCGCGGACTCAAAATAGAACTCGTCCATATACATCATTACAGCGTCCGCGTTGCCGTGAAGCTGTGCGTCCGTCATCATAAACAGGGCGTACACGCTCCAAACAAATGATGCACCCGAGCCGAGCGCAACGAGCGTATCCATATTCGGAGAACGGTTGATAAAGCCCTTGAAGCCGTTTACAAAGAACTTGCTGTTTATAACCATTATAATGCCGCTGAGAAGCAACTGTACAAGTCCCATAGCCACATGGTTTCCGTCAAACCATGACGGGAGCGGAAATCCCCACATCATATGTCCCATCGAGAAGTACATCAGTATCACAAGGAATATGACGGAGGCTATAAGCCTTTTGCGGAGCTTAGGCGTTTCTGTATCACGCAGTGAATCGGCACTATTATCCGATTTCTTTGTGCCTGCGCCTTTAAGCTTTGCGCCATAGCCCGCTTTTTCCACAGCGGAAATTATATCCTGCGGTGACGCTGTGCCCTCAACGCCCATTGAATTTGTCAGCAGGCTGACAGAGCACGAGGTAACGCCTTTTACCTTTGTTACCGCCTTTTCTACTCTTGCACTGCAAGCGGCACAGCTCATGCCTGTGACATCATATTGTTCCATTTTGATCCTCTTTTCCTTTGTTTTATCTGTATATTATGTCCGTTTTACGTTACTTCATCAGCTTTTGCAGAGTTGCAACAAGCTCGTCTATGACCTCGTCCTTACCCTCTCTGATATCCCGTGCGACACAGCCGCGTATATGGCTTGCGAGAAGCTCTTTATTAAAGGCGTTCATTGCGGCATTGACTGCGGCAGACTGGATAAGCACATCGTTGCAATATGCGTCATTTTCGATCATAGCTTCAATGCCGCGTACCTGACCCTCAATGCGCTTAAGGCGGTTCAGAAGAGCCTTTCTGTGCTTTTCGTCCCTGACTGTATGCTTCTGACAGCACGGACAGACTTTTTTTACGGTTGTTTTATTTTCACTCATAGCATTACCTCTGAATTTGAATTGTGGTTTCAATATACCCTCACGGGGTATTTTTATTATATACCCCCTTAGGGTATTTGTCAAGAGTTTTTTAAAAAACAAAAAAATGTTGCGCCGCACTGTGACAGCTCCCTTTACACAAGGGAGCCAAGTATTGTGTTGGCTATAAAACACACAAACGATTGTGTTTCAAATCCCGTTATAAACGGAAACTGTTTTCAGCGGTGCTAGCGATACATTCTATTATACTGCCGCATTCTTAAATATGCTCTAACAATTTAATAAAAAACTACACGCTACGCCAAGCACTGATTTTTAGCTCCCTTGCCAAAGGGAGCTGGCTTGCGGCAAGGCTTGCTTGTTTTCAATACAATCATATTCAGCGATGCTTACACCGTTCATATTACACATACCTTATCTGCCGTCAAGACTGAGGGATCGCTTGCTATTAACTTTTTCGCTTCTGCCATCACCTCCGCTAACAATCCCTCAAGAGTTGGCTGAGTTTAACTCAGCAACAGAAGCTCACCTTTACACAAGGGAGCCAAGTATTGTGTTGGCGATAAGACACACAAACGATTGAGTTTCAAGTCCCGTTATAAGCGGGTCGCTGACGCTCACTTAGTCCCATTTTAGTACAGATATCTTAGGATAGTAGCGTTCTTTTTTGATAGTCGGTGATAATGCAGTTGCACTGATACACTCACGAAATAATTAACACCTTGTCGGTGCGGATATGTTTTCAGCGGTGTTGGCTGTATGTTTCATAATACTGCTTTATCGGGAATGTGCTGTAATGAGAATTATTGCTATATATAAAAGGTGGGGTGTGACGCGACCCGAAAAAGGTGAGTCGAAGCGCAAAGATAGTGCGTACGGCTCACTTTGATAGAAGGCTACCGATAGTTCTTTTTGTCGGATAGCACTTCTCGGGTTCGCTATTCTGTGCGATAACGTTGCTACTATGTTCGAGGGAGGCAACCAAAGCTACTAGGAAGAGCCTGGAACTGTGACACAATTCCTCAGTTTATCAAATTACATTAAAATTGCAATGTAATATATTGTAAAAATGTCAAAACAATAAATATATCACCAACAACGCTGAAAACAATTTCGGAGCGGATAAGGAGTTAGTAATTTCGTGAGTGTATCATTACAACTGCACTGTCACCGAAATTTCCAAAAGACGTACTATCCCAAGATATCTGTACAGTCCCCCGGGTCGAACAGAGCGGAGCGTCCCGCTTATACCGACTTTTTAAACACAATCGTTTGTGTATCTTATTGCCAACACCCCATTATGGCAGAAGAGATGAGGAGTCAGGAAAGTGGGAGCGCGAGGGAGAAAACCTAAGGGGAGAGGGGAAAGCGCCTTTGGAGCGCCTTCCTCTCTCCCCTTGGGTTGTCTCCCTCGCACATAGCAGCAACGTTATTAAATAGAATAGCGAACCCGAAAAGTGCTGTCCCGCAAAAGGCACTATCGGTAGCCTGCTATCATTGTTAATTACTAAAACGTTATAACAGAAGTACACAAAAACAGACTTTCTCAACATATCAAAAAAGTGAGCCGAGCGCACTATTTTTAGCGCTTCGACTCACTTTTTCTTTTCCGGGCTGTGACACAGCCCCGTACCCTTAGGTTTCCTCCCAAATCAGTTATTCCTCTGGAGCGACGAGAGGAGCGGGAGCATTGCTTTTGCCGCTTTCCTGACTCCTCACCTCTTCTACCATATAGAAACCTCCTTGACTTAATTATAGCATTTTATGGTTAATTTGTCAACTTTTTCACTTACAAATGTGCTGTTTGCACATAAACAGATAATAACGTTCAGTTACCCGAGAACATTTAAGCCGACCACACAATTATATATACAGCGCAATTTCTACTATATATCCAAAAACGCAAGGTCTGCAAAATGAAAAATCGTTAATATTTAAGCCGCGGATTTGTTGACTTGACGGCTTTATTGTGATAAAATTATTCTCGTAAAAGTCCGCAAACCGGTTAGCATTGTGCATTTTGGTTAGCGGTAGCTAATTGAGTTAGGTTTATGTAATTTAGTTAGCGTTCACTAATCAAGCTATATCGGCGGACTGTGTGAACGAAGAATATGAAAGGAAAAATGTAAAATGTTTCTTACTATCAAAGACATAAGAAAGCACTTTGGCGAGGGCGACAGCCGCGTTGAAGTTCTGAACGGCATTGACGCAGAGATCGAAAAGGGTGAGATATGCGTTCTGCTCGGTCCGTCGGGCTCGGGCAAATCCACACTGCTTAATATCATAGGCGGCATCGACAGTGCCGACAGCGGATATATCGCGATAAACGGCGAAAAGACAGCGGATATGAACGAGAAGAAGCTGACGCTGTATCGCAGAAAGCACCTCGGTTATATATTCCAGCAGTACAACCTGATACCTAATCTGAATATCAAGGAAAATGTTGAGATCGGTGCATACTTAAGCGATAATCCGCTTGACACGGACGAGATACTGAAAACGCTCGGTCTGTATGAGCACCGTCACAAGCTCCCGAATCAGCTGTCGGGCGGTCAACAGCAGAGAACGGCTATCGGCAGAGCTATTATAAAGAACCCCGATATACTGCTGTGCGACGAGCCTACGGGTGCACTTGACTACAAGACATCAAAGGATATACTTAAGCTTATAAGCGATGTCAACAAGAAGTTCGGCAACACTGTCGTAATGGTAACTCACAATGACGCTATCAAAAATATGGCGGACAGAGTAATCAAGCTGCGTGACGGTATGATAAGAAAGAACTATCTCAATGAGAACAAGATCGCCGCAGAAGATCTTGACTGGTAAGGGGGATAACGATGAGAAATCCTCTTGTTAAACGTCTGCCGAGCGAATTTAAAAACGAGCTTGGTAAGTACATAGTTATCTTCTTATTTATGGTTCTTTCCGTGTCGTTTGTATCGGGCTGGAACGTTGCGGGCGGCAGTATGGCTACCGCATATGATGAGAGCTTTGAAAAGTACAGCATCGAGGACGGTAACTTTGAACTGTACGCTAAGGCTGACGATAAGCTTTTAAAGGCAGTAGAAGACAGCGATAAGTATGACGCGAAGATATACGAGAACTTCTATGTTGAATTTCCGACCAAGGAAGTTGACAGTACACTGCGTATATTCAAAAAGCGTGCCGATATCAACCTTGAGTGCCTTATGGACGGTGAATTTCCGTCAAGCGACACTGAAATAGCTATCGACAGAATGTATGCCGATAACAACAGTCTTAAGACAGGCGACAAGCTGACACTTCACGGCAAGGAATACAAGATATGCGGACTGGTCGCTCTATCGGATTACAGTGCACTGTTTTCAAGCCCGTCTGATATGATGTTCGACTCTATCAAGTTCGGTGTTGCCATTGTAACACCCGATACATTCAAGGAGTATCCCGAGGACAAGATCCACTATGTTTACTCGTGGAAATATGCCGAGCGTCCCGCAGACGATGCAAAGGCAAAGGTACTGTCCGAGGACTTCCTTGATAAGCTGTCCGAGGAAGCGCCTAAATATATGAATGCGGTTACGGGCTACATTCCCGAATACACAAACCAGGCTATCTTATTCACCGGTGACGATATAAAGGGCGATACGACCTTTATACAGATGTTTCTTTATATAATCGTGGTTATCATCGCATTCATCTTTGCAATAACGACTTCAAACACGATCGCAAGGGAAGCAGGCGTTATAGGTACGCTCCGTGCGACAGGCTATACACGGTGGGAGATAGTACGGCACTATCTGGCGCTCCCGATGCTTGTAGTATTCTTAGGTGCGGCAGTCGGAAATGTGCTCGGATATACATTCCTCAAGGACTATGCGGCAAGTGCATATTACGGAAGCTACAGCCTGCCGACATATGTAACGCTGTGGAATCCGCAGGCATTTATAAATACAACGATAATCCCGATCATAATCGTATTTATTATTGACCTTGTAATGCTGACAAGAAAGCTCAGCCTTTCACCTCTTCAGTTTATCCGTCATGACCTTTCGAGAAGAAAGAAGAAAAAGGCGTTCAGGCTGAACACGAAGATCGGCATTATGAAGCGTTTCAGGCTGCGTGTGCTGTTTCAGAATATGCCGAACTATATTATAATGATCATAGGTGCACTGCTCGGAAACATTCTTGTGATGTTCGGACTTGTTTTAGGTCCTGTGCTCGACAGCTATCAGCAGGAGATAACGACCAATCTGCTTGCGGATCACCAGTATCTTCTGAAGGCTCAGGTCGAAACGGAAAACAAGGACGCTGAAAAGTTTTCCGCAACGACCCTCAAAACTATCGAGGGTACACTCAAAAGCGAGGAGATAACCGTTTACGGCATTGCTAAGGACAGCAAGTATGTCGATATTTCACTTGACGACAGCGAGGTTTATATTTCAAATGCCTACTCGGAAAAACACGGTATCAAGGTCGGAGATGAGATAACGCTAAGGGAACAGTTCGGCTCAAAGGAATACAAGTTCAGGGTGGGCGGAATTTACTACTACCCGTCAACGCTTACGGTATTTATGGACAAGGACGCATTCAACGAAAAGTTCGGGTATGATAAAGATAATTTCACGGGTTATTTCTCCAAGTCGGAAATAAGCGATATAGACGACATTTATATCGCAACAGAGATAACGGTTGACGATCTTACGAAGGTATCACGTCAGCTTACAAAGTCGATGGGCAATATGATGAATATCTTTGTCATTTTCGGCGTTATAATGTATGTGCTGATAATCTATCTGCTGTCGAAGATAATAATCGAAAAGAACGCGCAGTCGATATCGATGACAAAGATACTCGGATACAGGAACAGCGAGATAAACGGCATATATGTTGCGACAACCGCCATTGTGACAGTTGTCACACTGCTTGTCACCATACCGCTGTCAGACTATCTGCTCGGTCAGCTGTTCGTCTTCTTCATGCGTGATTACCCCGGCTGGCTGCCTTACAGAACCTTTATTTCGGTATACGCAAAAACCGCTCTGATCGGTGTCGGATCGTTTGCGCTTATTGCGCTTGCGCTTACAAGACGTATAAAGAAAGTACCTCTCGCAGATGCTCTCAAAAACGCAGACGACTAAATGGCTGAAAGCCATCGTAAATTCGCCGTTCTGAAAGTAGGCGATTTGTGCAACCTCCGTTATCGGCGGGCGCCGTAAGGCGCACCCTTTTGACGTTGGTTCATATTCAGATAAAATTAAAGGATACTGCAAATGGGTTAGGTTTGCGGTATCCTTTTTGCATATGGAAAATAAAGCTCATTAGCGATTACAGAAAGCAATTTGTAAGGATTTTAAATGTATAATAGCTGTCGATTACAGTTGATAGTGGACAGATTAAAAAGTTTGATGAATGGTTGAAGGTTAGTGCAACGGGCGGGGCAAGCAAGGCAAGGACGCCTTAAGTGTGTGTCCAGAGTTTCGCAAGGACGCGAAACCATACAAGCACACACAGCACCGCACCCTACGGGAAATGGAAACGATAGTAACTATATTAAATTGTTAGTTAGAGCAGATGAAAATGCGGCAGTATAATGAAATATATAGCCAACAGCACTGAAAACATTTCCATATTGACAAGATGTTAATAATTTGGTGAGTGTATCGGTGCAACTGCATTATCACCGAAACTTCCAAAAAACGCACTATCCTGAGATATCTGTACAGCCCCCCGGGTCGAACAGAGCGGAGCGTCACGCTTATTGCGACTTTTTAAACGCAATCGTTTGTGTGTCTTATCGCCAACACCCCTTTATGGCAGAAGAGATGAGAAGTCAGGAAAGAGGGATGCCACGCTGAGCATTGCAAAAGCAATGCTCCCGCTCCTCTCGTCGCTCAAGAGGAATAACTGATTTGGGAGAAAACCTAAGGGGAGAGGGGAAAGCGCCTTTGGAGCGCCTTCCTCTCTTCCCTTGGGTTGTCTCCCTCGTACATAGCAGCAACGTTATTAAATGGAATAGCGAACCCGAGAAGTGCTGTCCGACAAACAGCAGTATCGGTAGCCACTGCTATCATAGCAAAAACATCAAACGATATAATAGAAATACATTAAATAACAGACTTTTTTCTGCAAACTGTGCAGTCCACAGCTTTACAATATGACTGATTATTTCTTACAGGAAAGTGATTTTTCGCAATTTTTCGGCTCTGTGAGCCTCATTACCGCAGATTTTTATATGTATTTTACACAAAAAAACGAAAAAAGCTTGCTTATTGTAAAGAAATGCACTATAATAATAACGATAGCGCAAAAGCGCAGAATAAAAACAGAAAGATTTGAAAAAGAGGTATTTTTATGAAGATCAAAAGAATAATTGCATGCATTCTCGTTGCCGCTACCTGCGGTCTTGCTATGGCAGGCTGTCAGTCAGGCACAACAACAAGCGGTACATCAAGTGACACAACAAGCTCGACCGCAGAGAGCAAGGATGACAGCAAGGCAACAGGCGGCAAGCTCATTATGGCTACAGAGCCCGGTTTTGCTCCTTATGAATATATGAGCGGCAGTGACGTTGTAGGTATCGACGTTGATATAGCTAACGAAGTAGCAAAGGAGCTCGGCATGGAGCTTGAGATCCAGACAATGGACTTTGACGGTGCGCTTTTAGCTGTTCAGCAGGGCAAGGTTGACTTTGCAGCCGCAGGTATCTCGGTTACTCCCGAGCGTCAGGAAGTTATGGACTTCTCAATCGAATACGCTAAGTCAAAGCAGGTTATCGTTGTACTCAAGGGTGCAAACAGAGTAAAGAGCGTTGACGACCTCGGCGGTGACACAAAGATCGCGGTTCAGATGTCAACGGTTGCTGACTTCTATGTAACAGACGATCTCAAGAAGGAGCCCTCACGTTATACAAAGTACGTTCAGGCGGCAGAAGACTTAAAGAACGATAAGGTTGACTGCATAGTTATGGACGAGCTTCCCGCAAAGGAAATGGTAAAGGGTAACGACAACCTTGAGATCCTTGACGCAGAGGTATTCACAGACAAGTACGCTTTTGCTTTCAAGAAGGGCAACACAGAGCTTGAAGAAAAGGTAAATAAGGTTCTTCAGAAGCTTATCGACGACGGCAAGGTTGACGAATTCACACTTAACCACACTAAGTAATAACTAAAAGTAATCGGGCGGTGGAATGCCGCCCGTATTTTTTAAGAGGGATTTTTAAGGCAATAGACGGAGGAAATAAGAATTGGACTTTTTTCTTGGAATATGGGACGCTATTGACAAGGCGCTTATAAGAGAAAACCGTTATGAATTCTATCTGAGCGGTATCGGAAACACACTGCTCATATCGCTGTTTGCGGTAATTCTCGGTTTTCTTATCGGTGCATTTGTAGCAGTAGTAAAGCAGTTATGTGCAGGCAGAAGAGGTATAGGCTGGATAGCCAAGATCTGCGATCTGTATGTATTCGTAATAAGAGGTACGCCTGTACTGGTACAGCTGCTTCTTATAAATGCGGTGTTATTCAACTACAGAGGTGCAAATGCCATTGTAGCGGCTGTAATGTGCTTCGGTATAAATTCGGGTGCGTATGTCGCGGAGATCGTCCGTGCGGGTATCGAATCAATTGATAAGGGGCAGACGGAGGCCGGCAGATCGCTGGGACTCGGTGCAGGTCAGACAATGTGGCTTATCGTGCTTCCGCAGGCTATAAAGAACATACTTCCCGCACTCGGCAACGAATTTATCGTACTGGTAAAGGAAACTTCGATCGCAGGCTACATTGCAGTAACAGATATAACAAAGGCGGCACAGTATGTAGGCTCGAAAACATACGACCTTATTACCCCCCTGCTTATTGCGGCGGCATTCTATCTGATACTGGTATTTATTCTGACAAAGCTTCAGAAGCTGCTTGAGAGGAGGCTTGGCAAGAGTGATAGACGTTAAGGATTTGAAAAAATCGTTCGGGGAGCTCAATGTTCTCAACGGCATAAACGAACATATCTACAAGGGCGAAAAGGTAGTTATCATAGGACCTTCCGGTTCGGGAAAAAGCACGTTCCTGCGTTGTCTTAACCTTATGGAAAAGCCGACAAGCGGAAGTATCTGCGTTGAGGGTGAATACATCACCGACCGCAAGGCTAACGTAAACCTTATAAGAAGAAAGATGGGTATGGTGTTCCAGCACTTCAACCTGTTCCCTCACCTGACTATCAAGAAAAACATAACCTTAGCTCCCGTAAAGCTCGGTCTTATGACAAAGGAAGAGGCGGACGCAGAGGCAATGCGGCTTTTAGAACGTGTCGGTCTTGCAGATAAGGCAGACGCTTATCCTCCACAGTTATCGGGCGGTCAGAAGCAACGTATCGCAATTGTCCGCGCGCTTGCGATGAAGCCCGACGTTATGCTTTTCGATGAACCTACCTCAGCGCTTGACCCTGAGATGGTAGGCGAGGTTCTCGACCTTATGAAACAGCTTGCCGAAGACGGTATGACGATGGTTGTCGTAACTCACGAGATGGGTTTTGCCCGTGAGGTTGCGTCAAGAGTAATGTTTATGTCGGACGGACAGATCGTTGAACAAGGTCCTCCCGATGAATTCTTTGCAAATCCTAAAAATCCAAGACTTAAGGACTTTTTATCAAAGGTGCTTTAAAAATTCAACCCGGCGGGTACGTTGAGCGTATCTGCCGGGTTTTATATTTCTTTATAATAGATCGGGTTATCGGTAAGCCCAAGGATATAATCCACATTCGTCCTGTAATATTCCGCAAGCTTTATGAGTATCGCTGTGGGAACGTCATTTTCGCCTGTTTCGTATTTTGAATAGCCCGTCTGCGACATACCGAGCATTTTTGCGACTGCCGTCTGATTAAGATCGGAATCTTCACGGAGGTTTCTTGTTCTGCTGTACATTTTTATCAGTGCCTTTCACGTTTTTATAATTAAATTATAAACTTTTAGTGTGAAGGTCTTGACTTTTAACCTGAAACAGATTAGAATTGAACTATCGGAAATATAATTTTCTGAGCATTAAAAATTAAAGGGGTTAAAAATATGGCAATGATAAAATGTGCCGAGTGCGGCAAAGAATTTTCCGACAGGGCGAACGCTTGCCCTAACTGCGGCTGTCCTATCGAATATCAGGCTGAAAAAAGTATAGGCGGAGAATACCACGCCGCAGATAAGATTGCACCGTCGGTTATTGTGGAGCATCTGACAATTGCAAAGGAGCTGGAGAGTGAGAGGTATACTCTGCTGTGTGCGGTTGATAAGTTACAGGCAAAGATAAATGGACTTGGAATAATAAGAGCGATCTCGAAACCCAATTATAATGTTAGACGTAAAACATGGATAGCATCTATAATCGCTTCAATTTTTTCTATAGGTTTGATAATTTATTCTAATGTAACAGCAACCGTTTATGAGACAGGCGGAATAATGTTAGCTTGTATTATATCAATTTTAGTGATAATTACCGCTCCTATAATCACTTGTTTGGTAGTCAAATCAAAGGAAAAACAGGAATATCTCAGTAAAATATATCGCGAAGAATCACGGGTTGCCAATGAGCGTCACGAAATAGAAGAGTTAAGACAACAGCAGTCTTATTTACGTTCAAAAGTCAGTCAGATTTCTAATACACTTGAGAGCGTGTATTCACTGGATATTATCCACCAAAAGTACAGAAATATGGTCGCTGTTATAAGAATACTTGAGTACTTTGACAGCGGGCGCTGTACGGCGCTCACGGGGGCAGGTGGCGCGTATAACAAATATGAAGATGAGATAAGACAAGATGCTATTATTTCAAAGCTCGACACAGCAATCAACTGTCTGTATCAGATAAGAGATAATCAGTATATGCTGTATGAAACTTTAGAGGATTGCCTTGATACATCCGGCAGAATTGCAAGTCAGGTTTCAGCATTAACGGATTCAAGCAAAAATATTGAGGCTTGTTCTGCTGTCGCCGCATATAACTCAAAGATTGCGGCTTCAAATTCAGATGCGCTTGTATTTATTGAAGCGTATAAAGGAGCAAACGGACTATAAAATCAACCCAGGTACGATTCAATAAACGTATCTGTCGGGTTTTATATTTCTTTATAATAGATTGGGTTATCGGTAAGCCCAAGGATATAATCCACATTCGTCCTGTAATATTCCGCAAGCTTTATGAGTATCGCTGTGGGAACGTCATTTTCGCCTGTTTCGTATTTTGAATAGCCCGTCTGCGACATACCGAGCATTTTTGCGACTGCCGTCTGATTAAGATCGGAATCTTCACGGAGGTTTCTTGTTCTGCTGTACATTTTTATCAGTGCCTTTCACGTTTTTATAATTAAATTATAAACTTTTAGTGTGAAGGTCTTGACTTTTAACCTGAAACAGATTAGAATTGAACTATCGGAAATATAATTTTCTGAGCATTAAAAATTAAAGGGGTTAAAAATATGGCAATGATAAAATGTGCCGAGTGCGGCAAAGAATTTTCCGACAGGGCGAACGCTTGCCCTAACTGCGGCTGTCCTATCGAATATCAGGCTGAAAAAAGTATAGGCGGAGAATACCACGCCGCAGATAAGATCGCACCGTCCGTGATTGTTGAGCATCTGACAATCGCAAAGGAGCTGGAAAGTGAGAGGTATACCCTACTGTGTGCGGTTGATAAATTACAGGCGAAGATGAACAAGCTGTGTAATAAAAGAACTGTTGCAAAACCCGATTTGAATGCAGGGCATAAAATGTTTATAGCATTTGTAGTTGCGGCGATTGTCGGTTCGATTGGAGGATTTATTATTGCTTATAGTTTCAATAGTTTAAAAGGTAGCCGAAATTTTATTTCTGACTCTGTGGTATTTGCCTGCCTTACAGCGATTGTTTCAGGTATCGTTTCTCCGATAATAACCCGTCATGTTGTCAAGAAAAATGAAAAACAGAGATATCTATACCTGTTACACGGAGAAGAATCACGGATTGCATATGAGAAAGAAGAACTTGATGAGTTAATACAACAGCGGTCTTATCTGCAATCAAAGGTCAGTCAGATTTCAAATACACTTGAAAGTCTTTATTCACTGGATATTATCCACCAAAAGTACAGAAATATGGTCGCTGTTATAAGAATACTTGAGTACTTTGACAGCGGGCGCTGTACGGCGCTCACGGGGGCAGGTGGCGCGTATAACAAATATGAAGATGAGATAAGACAAGATGCTATTATTTCAAAGCTCGACACAGCAATCAACTGTCTGTATCAGATAAGAGATAATCAGTATATGCTGTATGAAACTTTAGAGGATTGCCTTGATACATCCGGCAGAATTGCAAGTCAGGTTTCAGCATTAACGGATTCAAGCAAAAATATTGAGGCTTGTTCTGCTGTCGCCGCATATAACTCAAAGATTGCGGCTTCAAATTCAGATGCGCTTGTATTTATTGAAGCGTATAAAGGAGCAAACGGACTATAAAATTAACCCGGCGGGTACGAAATGTATCTGTCGGGTTTTGTTATTCAGTTTAGTATAGCGCACCGTTCATCGATCAGACCGGAGAAGCTTTCTTTCATATGATCGGCTAGCAAAGAATCAAGGCACATACTTTTGTATTTTTCTTTTAAAGAAACTACTTTATTTATCATCTTTTCGGCGGAAATTTTCGTAATACCGCATTTATATGCAAACGCATAGAAATCTTTTTTGCGTATATTTCTCTTCTTCCCGTTCAGTGTGAGGGCAGTCTGCTCAATATCGGCAGGAAGTATGACATTTACCGGTAGCAAATCATACGCAGGGGATAAAACATATTCTCCGCTTTTTTCGGCAGTTTCTATCAGTGAGAAGTTTTTAAGGTGCATATCCGAGTTTCCCGTTACAAAAGAAAAAACAAGCCGCATAAAAAGCTCGGTCATATCAAATCCCACCCTTGACGAGTATCGTTCTATCACCTTTGCACAGCGCTCATATGAGCCTTTGTATTTATCCTGCGTAAGCCTTAAATCAAGCTGACAAAAATCCTCCATTGCAAGCATTGCTACTCTGTCGGTGTTCATTATCCTGTCTGCTCTTTTTGTTATATACGCATAAGTACCGTTATTGCCTATAAGAGCGTGAGGAACAGTTGATATACCTGTTATGTCCGCCATAGACATTACAAGGTGCTCGGCTTCGGGCAGATTTTCATATTGAGTCACCTGAGGCTTCAGAATATAGCCGGTCGGGAAATTTACAAGCGTCAGTTTAGGCGACTTTTTTTCTGAAATAAGGTGCAATGACAGCTTTTTCTGCACACCGGGTACAGTAAAGCCTCTGTTTACCGTTTCATCTGCAAGCTTTTTAAGCGTTACATCGTCAATTTCTATTTCAGGTAGTCCGGCTACGCCGAAAAATCGCTTTATACAGCTTTTATGCCAGCCGTTTTCGCCGTTTTTGTCAATATCCTTTCCGCAACACAGACATTTCATAATTTCTCCTCCATAATTGTGACATTGCCTATACAGTCCTTGCAGGCAATCAATAACAGTCCAAATCTGTCCTTATTGTCAAGCTTCCAGTTACGGCTCACCACATCAAGAAGCCACCCTTCGGGAATCAAACCGTCAAAAAAAGGAAACAGTGTTTTTGAGCTGTAAACCTCGTTGCTAAGCGGCAATGTAAGTGAAACAGCACTTGCGTTTTTACCGGCAAGGTAAGAGCTGTCATAGGTAAAGGTATAACCCTCATCGGTTTCGCAAAGCTGTCCTGCAAAAACGTTTCTGACATACACATAAGCTGTTCTGAGTATCGTCACTGTCTGCCGTCCTTTCTACCGGGCACTGCTTCCATATCAAACATGGCAAGTGCCGTATTGACCTTATCCATACGCACGGTTTCTTTTCCCTGTTCAAGCTCACGGACAAAGCGCAGGCCGAGCCCTGAGCGCATTGCAAATTCTTCCTGGGTAAGTCCCGCTTCTTTTCGCTTTGTTTTTATGAACTGAGCTATTTTGTTCAAGTATATCATCTCCGCTGTTGTAATATGAATACATTTTACACCCTTTAGGGTATAATGTCAAGGCGATTTATAGGTTATTATACCCTAAAGGGTGCAGTTTATGCAATCAATATCATAATTATACCCTATAGGGTGTAATTTCAGCTGATAATGACTGTTTTATACCTTTTGGGGTATAAAAATACGGACGGCAAAAGCCGTCCGCACTTATATTTACATTTCGGTGAGCTGTCCGTCTACCGACACGATCGCTACGCGCCACGGAATGAACTTGCCGCTGTTCTGTAAAGCTGTCTTAACGGCATTCTCAATGCCTGCACAGCACGGAACTTCCATTCTGACTACCGTTACGCTCTTTATATCGTTGTTTCTGATTATCTCGGTCAGCTTTTCGGTATAATCAACGCTGTCGAGCTTGGGGCAACCGATAAGCGTAATTCTGTTCTTTATAAACTTGTTGTGGAAATTACCGTAAGCGTAAGCGGTGCAGTCGGCGGCTACCAACAGATTTGCTCCGTCAAACCACGGTGCGGAGGTAGGAACGAGCTTTATCTGCACAGGCCACTGCGAAAGCTCGCTTTTGATTTCGGTATGACTGCTTTCGTGCTTGTTATCGGGGCAAGCTTCAGCGTTATGGTCTGTTTTGAGGGCTCTTGCGTGAGTTCCCGGACAGCCGCAGGGTAAGGGCTTCTCTGCTTCGGACTTTGCCTGCTTTGCCTTTAACACAGCCTGCTCGTCATATGCGGGTGCTTCGCGTTCTTCAAAGCTTATCGCGCCTGTCGGACAGGCAGGCAAGCAATCGCCCAGACCGTCACAGTAATGCTCTCTCATAAGCTTCGCCTTGCCGTCCACTATATCAATTGCACCCTCGTGGCAGGCTGTGGCGCAAAGTCCGCAACCGTTACACTTTTCTTCGTCTATCTTTATTATCTTTCTTATCATACTTTTTCCTTTCTCGTCATAGAGTTTTAACCCGTGACTGTATTGTAGCATAAAACCGATAGCTGTGTCTGTTGTTTTTACAACAGAATTGAACTGTCGAAAAAAATTAAATAAACAAAGCAATATAGTGTAAATGCGGCAGTGCAACAAAATATATAGCTAACAACGCTGAAAACAATTTCTATGCTGATAGGATGTTAATAATTTCGTGAGTATATCGGTGCAACTGCATTATTACCGAAACTTCCGAAAGGTGCACTACCTGAGAATATGCGCAGTTTCGTGCATAACTTTTCGTAGGGGAGGGGCTCGCCCCTCCCGAAATATCGTAGTGATTATTGCAAGCAATTTAAAAGGATTTATAAATAATTGTCAGTTACGGTGGATATTCGACATATTAAAAAGCTCGGTGAATGGTCAGGGGTCGGTGCAACGGGAGGGGCGAGCCGCCTCCCCTACGGAAAATCGGAAACGATAGTGACTATGTCAAATTGTTAGTGAATATTTAACTGCTGAATTGAATAGCAAAATTAACAACGTACTGTTCCCCCAGGGTACGCCTATCGCTTCTATAACAGAATTGAAATGCTTTCACTCATAAGCTCGTTACTTAACTTTCGTGTAAAAAGTACCACATATTGTACATGGCAGATAAGAAAAATACACTTTATATAAAAAAGCAGTGAAAAACGACTTACGGTTGTGCAAATCAATGAAATTTCGACTTGGTGCGACATTTTCCGAATTTCATCTTGCAAATATGTAAAAACGGCATTATAATTAAAAAAGGAAAATAACCTTTTAACGGTTTATCATATATTATTGCGGTAACGTTTACACCGCTTATAGAATAAGGGATTTGAATGTATTATAATAAATTTGGCTCTGTTTCACCTATGAAATGGTTTTTATTACTGTGCCTGCCGCTGACTGCGTCAATAATCTGCACGGCCTGCAACAATGCCTATGCTGCCGCGGCTTCAGATAGCGGTATCAGCTATGACAACACAGTAAGCTCTCAACCCGAGGAAGTTCCGGATATAACAGAAGAAACAACAGCTGCAACTACCGAAGAAGTAAAGCCCGCACCTGAGCCTGAGCCCGAGCCGGACTATACGATAACTGACGCAATGTACAAATATTTTGACGAGTTTGCACTTGTCGGCGACAGCGTATGCTCAGGATTTGCAAGCGCGGGATATTTCAAGCAGGAGAACAATCTTGCCAGACCCAGCATTGCGGCGTGGAATATACACCAGTTTCTGATAACGTCTGGAAATCTCAGCACAGATGTGCTTGTTCATCTGTACAATAAGCAGCCTAAATATGTGCTGTTCTCAATGGGTCTTAACGATGTTAATCTTACTACCAAGGAGCAGTTCGTTGAAAATTATATGCAGCTGCTCTACCAGTGCAAGCTGGCAAGCCCTAACAGTGAGTTTATCATTATGGCGGTAACGCCTGTACGCAGTAAATTCTGCAAGAATGAGAAAATCGATGAATACAATGCGGCGCTTGCCAATGCCGTAAAATACAGCTACTGCAAGCATTATCACTTTGTTGACCCTACCGGGCTTCTTAAGGGCAATGATAATAAGCTCAAGGAGAAATACGCCTTCGAGGACGGCACTCATCTTGAAATGAGCGGTATGAAGGTCTGCCTGTGGTATATGTATAATCAGAATATCAGATACGATTTTACCGATGATGAGCTTAAAGATCCGAAATGCCCTGATATTTCACAATATGAATATCTTTATTGATAATATCGCTTTAAAAACAGAAAAACGGCGGAAATTTGCTGAAATCCTGCAAATTTCCGCCGTTTTATTCATTTTGCCTATTTACTTTTTCATATTTGTGTGTTACTATAGTAAAGTAATTTTTAAGGCGTGTAAACCGCTCAGAAAGGAAACAAAAATGAAAAAATTAAATCTTAAGGCAATTGCCGTAGCTATGGCAGCCGCTCTTACACTCGGTCTTGCAGGCTGTAGTGCAAGCGGTAATTCTTCAACCGCAGACAGCAGTGCAACAGCAGGCGACAGCACATCTGTCACAGAAAGCAAGGCGGAGGGCGACAACTCACTGCAGAAGGTCAAGGACGCAGGTCAGTTCATATTAGGTCTTGACGCAACATTCAAGCCTATGGGCTACACAGACGAGAACGGCGAGATCGTAGGCTTCGATATCGATGTAGCAGAGGAAGTTTGCAAAAGACTCGGTGTAAAGCTCGTAAAACAGCCTATCAACTGGGATACGCTCACAACCGACCTTGAAGTCGGCAAATGCGACTGCGTATGGAACGGTCTTAGCATAAACGAAGAGCGTCAGGAAAAGATGAACCTTTCAGAACCCTATATGAAGAATGCTATGGTATTCGTTGTTAAGGGCGATTCGACAGTTGCAAAGATGGACGATCTCAAGGGCAAGAAGATCTCTGTTCAGAACGGTTCTTCTGCACAGACGATACTTGAAAACAGCGCAATCAAGGACGATATAACGATCAGCCCCATCGCTACAAATGTAGAAGCATTACAGCAGCTTGAGCTTGGCGTTGTTGACGCTGTATTCCTTGATGAAGTAGTTGCAGACTATGAGATCAAGAACTCGGGTAAGGACTACAAGAAGCTGGCAGAGGGTCTTGAAGAAGAAGAATACGCTATTGCATTCAGAAAAGACGACCAGGCTCTGCGCGATGAAGTTCAGAAGATACTGGGCGAGATGAAGGCTGACGGTAAGCTCGGCGAGATTTCAACAAAGTGGTTTGGTTCTGATATTACTATAGTTAAGTAATCACATAAGCATAAAAATCCTCACGGTAAAACGTGAGGATTTTTTATACGATTATGCAGTTACAGCCCCGACCGCAAGGTCGGGGCTGTTGTGACGGAACAAGAAGAACTTGTAGCGTTTAGCTCTTTGTAAATTTTATCGCAAGCGATACCTCAAAGACATCATCGCCTGTCGGAATTGTGACATTTCCGTTTGTGACTGTCAGCGTGGCGCTTTCGTATGACTTTTTATATCCGTCCATGAATATATCGGGGAGCGTTACGGTTTCGCCTCTGTTCGTATAAAGGGTATAATGCGTTTCCGGATTGCCGTCAACATACACCTCTACGCTGAACATAACCATAGTGTCATCGTCCTTGGCGTATCTGCCCCAGAAGTAAACGTCACTGTCGGGCATTGTGTACTTGCCTTCTTTATTCACAAGAGAAGCGTCCATGCATATCCATGTTTCGTTGAACAGATAGCCTTCCTTGCGTGGCGGGTCGATATAAGCGAACATTTCCTTGCCTGCAGGGACATCGGTGATAGTCCGATACGGCGCAGCTTCGCCGTCTATCATATAGTAAACGTTGTAGGTTGCCATTGTGTAAACGCACTCAACACTTACATCATTATGAGGCATTGTAAACTTGTATTCGCCGTTTTCCTCATATATAGCAACATCATCGGACTGCCAGTAGTAAGTATAGCCGTTCTTCGCCGGAGGTTCGGGAAGAGTTACTGTACTCATATACTGTGCTTTCATCGGGCTGTCGGAGCTTGCACTTCCGTCAACCGTCATATTGACATTATAGAACGCGGGCGATGAGGTCGCCTTGAATATAACATCGTGAGCAGGCATTACAAACTTGCCGTCTGTTATTGTGATACCGTCTGCCGTCCAGTCGGTCACATCGTAATAATCCTTTGTCGGCTTTGCGATTAGGGTTATCGTATCACCTATCTTGCCGACCTCCTTTGTGCCATATACCGTACCGTCAAATTCGTAAGATATATAGCACTTTGTGGTCGTACCTATTGCAGTAAGCGTTGATGCAGGCATCGTGTCGGGCTGTCCGGATAATTCGCCCTCAGTGTCGAACCACGACCAGCCGCTGAAGATATATCCGTCAGCTTCTTTTGGTGCGTCAAATACGGGAAGTGCATCGCCATAGTGATAAGACACTCTTTTTATTGTATTACTATCGAGGACAAAGGTTATCGTGTATTCCTTATATGCGCCGTCTATCCATACCGCTGTAAGCGTCATATCCTTTGTCAGCGTTATCGTATCATCTACAGCATAGACAGTGCCGTCCTCGTCTTTCCAGCCGCTTAAGATATAATCTCTCAGGTCGTCTGTTTTTGACGCTTCAGCCATATCCGAAAGCTTTATCTCAGTGCCGTAATCTGCTGTGCGTTGATCATTCCCTGTCAGCTTACCGCCGTTTGCGTCAAGCTTCAATGTGTGCTTGTGGATAACCTTCTGCCATCTGTCAAAAGCTATGTCAAGCGTCAGTCCGTCATCGGACGCATTGCTTGATGAGCCCTTGAACACGAGAGTATAGCCCTCGCCATCAACATTGGCGGGCGTATAATTGTTGTACTTTTCAACGAATGCGAGATAAGCATCATATCCGCCGCTGAACGTATCTGTCTTTTCTCCGTTCAGAAGTACACCGTACGGTGTAGATACATTTACCGTATAGGTCTTGGGCGTGGCCTGATAGATCGCTGTCAGCGTTGTCGAATAATCGAGCTTTACCGTCTGACCTAAGGCGTATATCTCACCTGTAGTGCTGTCCTTCCAGCCTGTAGGCTGATAATCGTTGTACTTGTCGGAGTCCTTGGTTGCCCAACGTGAAATTTCTACCTCGTATTTATCCTGGCTGTAGCTCTTGAACTCTTTGCTTTCTTCAAATATCAGTCTGCCGTCGCCTGCGTCCAGCTTAATTGTAACATTACGTCTGAATCTCGGACGGAGTATAATACTCTTGTAAATGAGCGTCTTATCGGGTATAAACTCGTTGAGGTACGCATCACCGTATTCTTCACTCAGGTATACATCGCTCCAGTCGATGAACTGTATCGTTGTACCCTCCTGCCAGTTGCTCTTGCTCCAGGCCTCGTCAAATACCGACTGAGGTACCTTTGAGCCGCCTTCTACTTTCAGCGTCTTATATGTCTTAAATTCACGGGCAACATCATCGTAATACTGAATCTCAACATTGAATATTCCCGCTTCGTAAACCGCATCGTATACGGTATCCTCATATACATAAGGCAATTGCTCATTGAATACGGTATCCTTATCGTATAAAGTTTTACCGCCGTCCGGGGTGTAGCCTATGAATGTCTTACCGAAAGGCCAGCTTGACAGGAAGAAGTCCGGTCTTGTACCGTAAGGTACCTTTACAGTTGTCGACTTCTTATCGCCGGCATAATTATAATAATTGTACGTTACGTTCATCAGCGCTCTGTCGTAATTTGCACTGAAGTGAAGTGCAACCTTCTGATAGTCGCTGTGATGATTGAAGTAGAAGTTTTCGGAAGCCGCTCTCTGGGTGTTGCCTGTAATCTTGTAAAGCGGTTTGTCTGTCGGCTGACCGCTGGTATAGTAATCTTTGCGGCATCCGGAGTCTATTGCTCTGAGCTTATCTCCGGCATACTTATACATCTTTTCAAAACCGAACGGTGTACCGTAGGTTGCGTGCCATGAGGTCAGCTTCATATACTCGTCACTGGAGTTATCGGGTACATTAAGAACATCGCCTGCATTTACCGCCCAGAGTTCTACTACCCACTCTTTGTTTACGGTGTCGTAATACTCTATTTCCGTAAGAGCCTGCGCTCTTGTTGCGGTGTATACTATTTCATAGTTGTCGTGGTCAACGGCTATGAAGTACGGGTCTTTGTCCTTCCACTGGCAGTCAATGTACTTCCAGCTGTCGGGCGCGTTATTTGTGTTGTAAGAGCCTGCAAGACTGCCCGCAGGTACTTTTCGTGTTTCAACAAGAGTTTTAACTCCGTCAACCTCTCTGTAGAAATTGACTGTGAATATCTTGCCTACGTCCTCTTCCTTTACTCTTGTTTCGTCATACCAGATAACCTTTACCGACTTTGTAAGGCTCATTTCGGGGTCGGCGGTCTTTGTGAATTGCAGTGACGTGCCTGTATAGTGTATCTGAGCGACACCTTCGGCTGTACTGTTCTTATAGAAGCCGGACATACTGTATGGCTGCTCGTAACGGATAAATCTGCCTCTTCTGTCATAGAGCATTCTGAAGTCTTCGCCCGAAACATTCATCGACAGCTTGCTCCACGGTACAGACGCATTGTAATTTATCACGCCTGTTGTAATATCAAGCGTCTGTGCGGACACTGCGGGAAGATCATTTACATTGATCTCTCCCCAGTAAGTGCCGTTTGAGCTGAATAATATCGGAGTTGTCACGTCGTTAAGGCATATAACAAGGTCTTTGTCGCCCATTGAGAACAGCGGCCATTTGATTTCGGGTATCAGCGGTGCTTCAAGTCGTATTTTGAATACCTTTGATTCCGCGACAAGATTTACCTCGAGATAAATTCCCGCTTCAAGATAAAATCCGCCTGTCAGCGTCCGGTATACCGTACTGTATCGGTGATCCGGTTTGACAACGTGGTATTTTGCCAGACCGTATATATCGAGATATGCGCCTACCTGAACCTCAACGCCGACCTCACCCAGTCGTCTGAGACCTGTGAACGATACGGTAAGCTGTCCTGAAACGCCCATCTTAACGCCGACGTATCCGAATACAGTAAGATCAAAGCTGTACCTGTCGCCCTCGATAAGCTTGTTTTTGTACATACTGAACTCTTTATCCTTTGAGTTGCCGTGTGTACCTACCTGCGTTGCGTCGAGTATAGAGAACTTACTTCCTATACCGCCCGCAAAGCTCATCTTTACAACAAGGCTGAGCTCAAAATTGAGCTGGAACAGTGACAGTGGCTTAAACGCCGTGAAGAACGGTATACGGCATATTTCTATCTCTCCGCCCTTCTTGTTAAGCATATCCTTGACATCCTTTACAAGACCTGCGGTATCGTTCTTCTCATCACTGCCGAGCATCTTTGCGACTTCGCTCGTGATATTCCTGTAGCTGTTTGAACCTACCGAGCAGACAAGAACCTTAAGCTCTATATCCGTCTGTGTGTAGATGTTAGCCGCATAGTTGAATTCCATCTCGGGTATATCAAACCACTTGAATTCGAATGAATTATATCCCTGGAATGAAACATTAAGATACTCGCTTACTGTAAATGTTGCATCTACCTTGAGCTTTTTCTTGATGGTAGTCTTATAGTTCAGCTCGAATGTAATGACCGACCAGTAATCCGGGTTAACGGTAGTAAAGTTATCATTTTCTGCTTCACCGACCTTTACGGATACGGAAAGACCGATAGCAAGACTTGCGGCGATGCTTTTGAGCGTATCCTCTTTAGGACGTGTATAGTCCGAGAAATCCTTTAATCTGTCATCGTCCAAAGTGGCTGTAACCGGCTGAGTAACAAGCGGCTCGCCCTCCATTATTTCGTTTACGGTTTCATCTTCGGCAAGAAGTGCCGCGAGTACAAGGTTAAGCTGCTGTACGCCCTCGCTGTTCTTCACTTCTTCCGCTATTGCCTCAGTATCTATCTGTTCCTCAAGGAATTTGTTTTTTGCAGGCTCTGTGAAATAAACATCGACATTGTCATAAACATCTTCCGCTTCGCAATCGGCTGTCTGTATATAGTAAGCGTCACCATCCTTTGCGGTAGCTGTGATTTTTACAAACAGGCAGTCTTCGGTGAAATTCTTTGTGCCGTTGTCAATGCATATTACATCATCAACAGCAAGAGCATTTTCCTCAAAATATTCCGCCGAAAGCATATATTCGTTAATGTTCTCGGTAGCGGTCAGCTTGGTCTTGTCAAGATATTTAATATTGTCCTTGACTTCTACTATATTAGTCTGCTCTTTGTATATCTTGAATGTGTACTCGTTTACCGTATCGTCAAGACCCTTGAAAGTAACTCCCTCACCTGCTGTCATACGGTACATACAGCCGGCTGTGTATGCGGTTTCGGGAACGAGTGTATATTCGTTTTCTGCGTTTGATGTTACAACATAATTTTCCGGAGTATCGCCCGTATACGCAAATAAGGTGATGTACTCCCATACATTATCTGCCGTTATTTCTTCGTCACATATAAGCGTGATCGGCTGATATTCCGCACAGTCCTCCACATAGTAGGTGGTTCTCACACCTGATTGGAAATCATCGGCAGAATCCTCAAACGAGGCATACAAGGTCATATCCTCGTTTACCGGAGTATTGGTGAAAAATTCGGTCGTGAATGCCGTATCGGTAAACCAGCCCATAAATGCCTTGCCCGCACCGAATGATTCGGGAAGTCTGCTTATCGTTTCGCCCTTTTTAACGGTGATGGGAGCGACAGGTGTGCCGTCACCCGCATCAAAAGTCACTGTGACCTCATCTTCGTCTGCAGGCTTGTTCTCATTATATGTAACCTTTGCTGTTATTGTCTTTTTAACGCCGTCTACAGTTATATCCTTGCTTGCGGTAACGCTTCCGCTTGCATTCGGTTGTAAAACTTCTTCCGCAAATACATCTGCGGGAAGTGCGGTAAGAGAGATCACTGCACATAAGAACAACGATAAAATCTTCTTACCGTGCTTTTTCTTTATACCGAGTACGGTAAGTGTTCCGCCCGATATCACTGCAAGTGTGAGCCACAGCGGGCAGAGCGTTCCGCCGGTGGGAGGATTATCGGGATTATCCGGTGTCGAAGGAGCATCCGGAGCTGCTGTTTGTTCTGTTGTTGTCGCAGGTGTCGTTACCGGTGCAGAAGTGTCCTCCGGCGTTGTAGCAGGCGCAGGTGTTTCTTCCGGCGTTGTTGCAGGCGCAGGAGTTTCCTCCGGCGTTGTTGCAGGTGCAGGAGTTTCCTCCGGCGTTGTTGCAGGCGCAGGTGTTTCCTCCGGCGTTGTAGCAGGCGCAGGTGTATCAGGCGGAGCAGGAGTTGTTTCTATATACGCAGTAAGCGTTTGCGTATTGCTCTCTCCCGCCGCAAGCACATATTCGCCGTTTGTAAGGCTTCCGTTCTTAAGGGTCAGTCCTGCGGGTAATGATATTACCGACTTTACCTTGTCGATCTCATAAACGTTACCGTTTGTGACGTTAAGAGTTATACCTACATTTTCCCCCTCGTCATAGCTCTCCTTGTCTGTAGCAAGCGTTGCGGATACAAGTGACGCTTCCTGTGCCGCCGTTATAACCGTCATCACACTTGAAAACGTAAACAGCGTTATAAGCGTTATTACCGCCGCCAGCCTTTTCCTTGTTTTCATCTTTTTTAACATAACCCACCTCCGTAATTATCCGTTTTGGCTTATTTCGTTTATTGAACTTTCGATTGCTTTTTCAAGCCCCGTTTCCGCTTTTGCGATTATCTCATCGATAAGCCTTTTTGCTACCGAGTGCAGATCAAACGCAAGTACAGCTTCTATCAGGCTCGCACGTTTTTCCTTAGGCACATCATACAGCTTAAGACAGCACTCAAGAAAACGCTCTATCTTCTTTTGCACCGTGAAGTACATATCACATTTCCTTGCCATAAAACCACGCATGATACTTCCCGACGCTATATCCATCTCATAGAAATCTTTATCTTCAGCCCCCGGCATAAACGGTGAGAATATAGCCTTTATCTGCACTGCTGTACTTTTTAAAATATATTCTGTAGTGCTTGGCAGGGTATATGCCATTACATATATCTCCCTCAGCGGATCGGACAGCTCGGTTATATATATCTGCAATGAGGTTTCAAGGCAGTACACCATAAGCGGCTCCATATCCTTTGCAAATGTCCTCGCCTTTGCAAACTGATTTTCAAACATGATCTGCGTAAGCGTCAGAAGCAATGCTTCTTTATTTTCAAATGCCGCAAAAAACGATGTCGGCGACATTCCTGCCGCTTTTGATATCTGTGCGGTGGTAGTTTTTTCATACCCCTGCTCTAAAAACAACTGTATTGCGGCAAGCAGCATTTTGTTACGACGGGCTACGCCCTTCGGTTGTAATCCTTTCAATTTATATCCTCCTTATTGCCGTCTATACTATAATTGAAAGTCTGGTTTTGAGTTTACTCAATTATAGCATATTGTTTCTCAAAAGTCAATATCTACCGTATTTTTATATTCAAACTCGTTTATGCAAAACCTACAAAACTGATAAGAATTAAGCAAAAGTTTTCGGCGAACTAATTCCACTAAACCTATTGACAAACTAGGTTTAGTGTGTTATACTCATAACAACGAAAACGAAAGGGGCTGACGAAAAAATGATGAGCATAATGCGAATGTGTGAAGACAATATAATAATGCGTCTGTCCCGCAAGAACATCTGAGCCTCTCAGAACTTCAAAGCGCACGGACGTTAAGCAAAACACGTCCGTTATTTAATGGGAGGATATATGATAGAGCTTAAGGATCTTGAAAAGACGTACCGCACTTCAAAGGGCAGCGTCACAGCAATAAAGGACATTAACATAACAATAAATGACGGTGAGATATTCGGTATCATCGGACTTTCGGGAGCCGGCAAAAGCACACTCGTACGTTGTATAAATTACCTTGAACGCCCGACATCGGGACAGGTAATAATAGACGGCAAGGAGCTCGGAAAGCTGAGCAACAAGGAGCTTTTGAAAACCAGACAGAACATAGGAATGGTGTTCCAGGGCTTCAACCTTCTTGCACAGAGAAACGTTATAAAGAATATCTGCTATCCGCTTGAAATTGCAGGTATGAAAAAGGCTGACGCTGTAAAGAGAGCCGAAAGCCTGCTCGAGCTTGTAGGACTTTCCGATAAAGCTAAGGCGTATCCGTCACAGCTTTCGGGCGGTCAGAAGCAGAGAGTGGCGATAGCAAGAGCGCTCGCCGCCGAAACACATTATCTTTTATGCGACGAAGCAACAAGCGCGCTCGACCCCGATACCACAAGATCGGTGCTGGAGCTTTTAAAGAAGATAAACAGAACTCTCGGTGTTACTATAATAGTGATCACACACGAGATGAAGGTAATAGACAGCATATGCGACAGGGTCGCAGTGCTTGATAACAGCACGGTAGCCGAAATAGGCGATGTGAGAACGGTATTTGCAAATCCGAAGTCGGATATCGCAAGAAAGCTTATCATGCCGCAGGGCGGGCTTCCCGTAACAAGCGAGAACGGACAGAAGATAAGAATTATCTACAACGGCGAAAATTCTTCGCAGTCGCTGTTATCCGATATGATACTCAAGTGCAACACCCCCGTCAACATTCTTCATGCGGACACTAAGGACATCGACGGCAAGGCATACGGTCAGATACTGGTGCAGCTGCCCGACGACGAAATTTCGGCAGAAAAGATAACAGCATATCTTAAAGCCAACAGTGTTACCTATTCACAGGTGTAAGGGGGAAGAAAAATGTCAGACGATCTTATACAGCTGTGGGATAAAGGCGTACTTTTACAGGGTATATGGGAAACAATATATTTAACGTTCATCTCTTCATTTATAGCTTACGTTTTCGGACTTCCGATAGGCGTACTGCTTACAGTTACCGATAAGGACGGTATCCACCCTATCCCGTGGCTCAACAAAATAGTGGGTATTATCGTCAATATATTCCGCAGTATCCCGTTCATCATTCTGATGGTTGCGTGCTTACCCGCCGCAAAGGTTATTGTCGGAACAAGTCTTGGCAATAAGGCAATGATAGTAATGCTGGTCATAGCGGCTATCCCTTATGTGGCGAGAATGACGGAATCCTCTTTCAAAGAGGTTGACAAAGGCGTTATTGAAGCGGCTCAGGCAATGGGCAGCTCCACATTCAAGATAATATACAAGGTGCTTATCCCGGAAGCAAAGCCCGCGCTTATGGTCGGCGCAGTCATTTCACTGGTAACTATTCTCGGTTACTCGGCAATGGCGGGAACGATCGGCGGCGGCGGACTCGGTATGATAGCTATCTCATTCGGCTATCAGCGTTTCAATAACGATATTGTGTGGATATGCGTACTGCTCACGGTCATCATAGTACAGCTCATTCAGGAGCTTGGTATGCTGATAGCGCGAAAGGCAGACAAGCGTATAAACAAGTAAGGAGAGATATAATATGTCACTGCTTTTTACAAAGCTCTTAAGACAGAATTTCCGTTTCGGGCGAATGTGCCGATGTTGTATATAAGAAAGATAAACCCGTAAAATAACGGTGCAGGACAAAGAAAGATAAATAAAAAAATACAACATTGACAGGCGGTAAAACCGCAGAAACGGAGAATTAAAATGAAAAAGATATTATCACTGATACTCACAGCGGCTCTTGCAGGCGCAACACTTACAGCGTGCAGCTCAAACGGCACAAGCTCAACAGCTTCTTCAAATGATGCATCATCGGCAGATGCTTCTTCAGCCGCAAGCTCGGCAGAAAGCACAGCAGACAACACTGCTGATACAGACAAGGTTATCAAGATCGGTGCTACAGCTACTCCTCACGGCGAGATCCTTGAATTTGTAAAAGACAAGCTTGCTAAGGACGGTTACGACCTACAGATCACAATTTACGATGACTATGTACTGCCCAACAATGCAGTTGCAAGCGGTGAGCTTGACGCTAACTACCACCAGCACACACCTTACCTCAACAACTACAACGAGAAGAACGGTACAGATCTGGTTCCCGCCGCACTTATCCACTATGAGCCTTTCGGTCTTTACGGCAACGGCGTTGAAAAGATCGCAGATATCAAGGAAGGCGCTTCGATTGTAATTCCTGCCGACGACAGCAATGAAACAAGAGCGCTTCTTCTCTTACAGCAGGAAGGTCTTATCGAGCTCCCCGAGGGCGCAAATGCCAAGGACGGCGTTACAACGCTTGACATAAAGGATAACCACGGCTACAAGATAACAACAGTTCAGGCTGATACGGTTGCGGCTCAGTTTGCAAACAGCGATGCAGGTTCTTTAGCAGTAATCAACGGTAACTACGCTCTTGCGGCAGGTCTTGATATAAGCAAGGCTCTCGCAGTAGAAGACGCCTCGGGTGATGCGGCTCAGACATACGCAAACATTGTAGCTGTAAAGAGCGGTAACGAAAACCTCCCCAAAATTCAGGCTCTTATAAAGGCTCTCAAGTCAGACGATGTAAAGAACTTCATCAACGAAAAGTACAACGGTGCAGTTGTAGCTATCTTCTGAGAATAGCCTAGAGCAGTAAAAATTCTTCTTCATACGGTAAATAATATATGGCAACGCCCCCTGTTTTCAGGGGGCGTTGTCCGTTATATATCGGACGCCATATTGCAAAGAAATCTTGCCACTATCATAAGGATTATTCCGACGACACCGAATATCGCACCGAGCAGGAACTCAGCACACAGCAGCATAATTATAGCATACAGAAGCATAAGCATTCCCACACTGCCAAGAAGATTTCCGAACAGCGAGAAGCCTTCTTCACTGCCGGTTATTGCGTGAACAATATCGGATATAAGAAGTACCACAAGTCTTATCGGCATAAGCAGGAATGAAATTATGTATACGATGAAGCCAATCAGAACAGACATTACAAATCCCGGTGCAGAGCTGCTTACGACATGCTTTGAGCCTACGCAAATTCCGTTGACGTATACGTGCACGATATATTCCGTAACGGTCGCACCGTCATAGAGTGCTCCGATAACGTTGAAGCTATTGCAGATATCCTTCCACAGGAAGAACAAGCCTCCGATAAAGCATACGGTCGCCCACGACATAAGCCATGACGACGGTGAGAAGAAACTTTCAAGTCCCTTCTGGTTCACAGCGTCCTTTATAACATTAAATACAACCTTGAAGCTGTCCTGATACGTTAATTTCACAGCGTCTTTTTCGGCTCTTGAAACAAGCTTTAAATCCGCACGGAAAACATATGTACCGCTTTCAAGCGCACCCGACTGTTCACTGCCCGCCGTAAGAACGATTGTTTTCCTGCCGCCCTTTTTTATCTCGGTGAGATCTGTTTCATCGAACGCCGCCGCTATCGGTGAAGTAAGACACGAGGTGTAAGTATCATCGCCGTCTGTCAGCGTATACACTGCGCTTTTGTCGTATTCTCCGCCCTCTTTGTAAAGACGATAATCCACTCTTGAATTCCACGGGCCTTTTTCCATGGAGTCGAGGTATTCCTTTTCCTGCTCCTTGCTGTCGCCGAGAACTCTTTCAAGATATGCGGTGTCGTATTTCACATCGGGAAGAGTTACCGTGATCTTAATATCGTCATAGTTGACACCGTTTTTGATTTTAAGCTTGATCTCATCTTCGGAATACTCGTATGACGCTTCTGCTCCGTTTTTTACATTAACGGATATAGAAGCTCCCGAAGTTTTTTCGGTCATAACAAGCTTATCGGAAGAAGCGTCCAGAAGCGATGTCAGCGACACGCCGACGGAAACACTTATAAATATCACAAAACACAAAAAAACTATCCTTAAAATATGCTTTATTCTTGACATAACTGCTCCTTTCAGGGAAAAAACATCTCCTCATAATTTTATATTACCATATTTGCTTATTTTTTGCAACCGGTTGTTCAAAATTTAAAAAAGAAGCAGAAAATTAACCGCAGACATTCCATCTGCGGTTCAGCTTGTAGAAAAAGTATGTTTTCAAAAAAGTGCTTGTTCGCAATCCCTATCCCCAAACCCCTTTCCCCGGGAAAGGGGTTGAGTGTGGGGCTGCCGCCCTCACCAAGCAAGGACGCTTGAAGTCAGTCGCACACAGTCGCTGCACGATGCAGCGACACCAACGACTGACAAACCCGCATTGGGGCTACGCCCCAAACCCCATTTTAAAATTATATAGGTTTTTCGACAGTCTGAACCGCAGACATTTCATCTGCGGTTATCGATCAATCTGTGTTGAGTCCGAGCGAGAATATATCAATATCAACATTCACATTGTATTTGCCGTCTGCTATTATCTCACCTATCCTGTCCTTGTTTTCGTTATAGAATTCGTTGCAGCATCTGCGGAGCGTATTTTCAAACCCGAACACATCACAGCCCTTGCCTGCAACCGGTATAACGGAATTTTTTATTATGCGCCGCAGTTCGTTTTCGGCGGCTTTTGTAACAACATTCACAGCGTCCGAGTCGCCTTCTCTGATACTTCCGCGTGAGCCTATCTTTCCGGAGGCTTTCAGCGATATATCAAAGGTCACCTTGCCGTCGCTTTCGCTTGCTGTTACACTGCGCGTTATATCGTCAAGTGTTATGCTCGGCTTTGCGTACTTTTCGAGCGGCACAGTAAACGAATATTCCGATACTCTGCCGGTAAGGAAAAATACCGCTGTAGATGTGTCGGCGTTTACCTGCGACAGCTCCACACCGTCCTTGAATATCACTCCGCCGTCAAGGATTATCGTTGTTTCTCCGTCCTCGCTCTGCTCTTCTCCGCCGCCCTTGCCGCTGTCGCGTCCCTCTTTCGGTATAGTGACATCGGTCTTAAGCTCGGCGGTTTTAAGCAGCGGCAGAAACGCGCTTCTTGTACCTGTGCACAGCATTGTCATTACCCGGTAAGGATAGCTGTAAACGCATCTGCCCTCGCTTGCCGCATTTCTGATAAGGTCGGCCAATCTTTGAGATGAGGTCGAGCCCTCTTTAAAGCGGATATCGAGCAGTTCCTCGGCTGTATTTTCAGCCGCGGCTACATATGCCTGCGGGTGGGAGTGAAAGTTGCCTATGAAAAATTCCATCGTCTGCTCAAGGTCGTACTTTCTCAGCTCCTTGCCAATGACAATCAGCCTGTTCTCGCTGAGAAGCAGGTCTTTTCCTGTAAGCAAAGATGCGTTTTTCGCCGCCGAGAATACATTGTCGCCCTCACCGACACTCTTTAACACATTATCCTGCGTTTTATCGATCTGATTTTGCCCGCCCTCGCTCGACTGATTGAAGTACTGCATACTTATACGGTAAACCTTTTTATCGGGGAGGTAGTCTATTCCTATCGCCTGCACTATAGCTCTGTCCGCAAGGTCAACATAATTAACACAGCCGCACAGGCTGAGTGTAAATACGGCAAGCATAAGCACTGCCGTTGTTCTAAATATTTTCATGGTTCTTTTTCACCCTCCCGCTCTGCTTTTTTCTGCCTGCTACAAGGACAATAAGCGGCACGACTACGCCGCCGAGCAATATGTGTATGCCGCTGTTCATAACATTTGTCATTCTGTCATATACACCCGCGTCACTGCCGAGAATTATGCAAAGCATAAAGACGAAGAAGCCCGCGGCTGTGACTGCAAGCTTTGTTCGCGGCTTTTTACTGCACACGATATAGATCCTGCCGATGCAGTAAATCAGCAGTGCGGCTTTGATTATGCCGCACATCAGCCAGGCGATAGCATCTATGCCGTCAAGGCGCTGAAACAGCACGATATCGGACAGTGACGCGATGATATACAGCGGATATTCGACCTTACTCATATAAGGACCAAGTATCAGATTATAAAGCAGGTTGAGAAGCTCCAGCAGGATAAGGAGTATCGGAAGATAATAAAGCACGGTTCTGTGCGGCTTACTGTGAAGCTCATCGGTAATTACGGCGAATATCAGTATCTCGCTGTTCATACTTATTTCGGAGATCAGACTTTTAAAAAAGTACGGACGGTCGTTCACAAAAGAAAAATAAAGAAAATCAGGCTCTGTCTTATCCCACATAGTAACGCCGATAAGGAATATCAGCAAGCCGAATATGACCGCCGCAAAAACGGCGCTTCTTGTGACGGCACTCAGCCCCTTTACCGCGCCGTATACCGCCACAGCGGTTATCAGTGCAATTCCTGATACGGTGACAATATTGTTAAGGAGCGTATCCGTGACATAATGCTGTATACTGAGCAGTGTCTGCACGGCGGAGAACGCAAGCAGAACCGACATAATTACTCCTGCCGTTATGCCGAATGCTTTATTTCTGCGCATTGCGGCTGTTATCACACTGTCGCCTCTGAACTTAAGCGTTACGAATATCACGGGTAGGTACACAAGTGCGGCAATAAGCTTTGCAAGCAGTATCACCCAAAAACGGTCAGCACCGTACCTTACCATTTCACCCGGGATAGTGGTCATTTCCGCCGACAATCTGCACGCAAGAAAGGCGATAACAAGCTGTCTGTTACTTATTCTGCTCATCTCTGATCGTCCTTTCACCACCACGTTTGCTCTTAGCCTTACCCGACAACTGCTGTACGGTCATATCTGAGCCGGAAAGCTTCTTCCAGCTTGCTCTGAAAAAGGTATCACGCATAATGCTTTTAATAGTTATCGGAGCGAACGGTGCGGTATACGGAACGCCGTATGCGTTCTTTGAACAGATCCTGAAGAATATAGCTACACCGAATACCGTTATTCCGAACAGACCGAGTACACCTCCTGCGATAATAAACGCAAGCCTGAGTATCATACAGCTGTCATACAGATCGGGTACGGCAAACGAGCATAATCCGGTTGCGGCAATTATCAGCACGACAGGTGCACTCATAAGTCCTGCGGAAACGGATATCTCACCTATTACAAGTCCGCCGACAATACTTACCGCGTGACCTACACTTCGCGGCAGTCTGAGCCCCGCCTCGCGCATTATCTCATACAGGATATACATTATCAGGCACTCGCCGAAAACCGGGTAAGCCGTTGTCTGAACAGATGAATAGATGTTGAGCAAAAGCGCGGAGCGGAACATCTCGGGGTGGAAGTTGCACAGTGCAACATAAAGTCCCGGGAGCACCGCCGCGGCAATAAACGCGAAAAACCTTATAGTACGCAGGAACGCCGAAAAGTACGGCTTATGCGAATAGTCGTCCATCGTCACAAAGTTCTCTGCGAAAAGGCTCGGCAAAATCAGCGCAAACGGCGTGCCGTCCACTATTATCCCTACTCTGCCCTCGTAAAGCTTTGACGCGAACACATCGGGGCGCTCGGTGACGGATATCTGTGAAAACAGCGTTGTGCCGCCCGGCTCTAAAAAGCTTTGCAGATACTCACTGCTGACTATAGTATTGAGCGGGATATTCTTAAGCTTGTCGATAACGGCGTTTACCGTATTAACATCGGCCTTGTCGGTAAGGTAGCATACGGATACATCTGTATTACTGCGGTCGCCTATAGTCATCATAACGGTTTTGAGCGTGGGGGATTTCATACGGCGGCGAACCATAGATACATTAGTCCTTACCACCTCTATAAATCCCTCGCGGGAAGCCCTGAGGTTCATATGGGTCGACGGTTCGTCTATGCTCCTGTGCGAATATCCCTGTATGCCTATCGCTATGCCGAACGAAGCACCGTTGCAAAGAAGCACGGCAAAGCCCGACATTATATTAAGACAGAGAGTGCCGACATCATAAACCTGCTTTTGCTCCTCGGCTATCGGCATATCGGCACATACCGCACAGAAGAACTCGTTATCATCGGCTATTTCGGGCGGAGATGATACAAGCGGGCGGAAAATAAGGTTTGCAAGGTCAGCCTTGCCTATCATTCCCTCGCAGGTAACTACAGCCATTTTGTGTCCGCCTGCGGAAAAATATTTTATTATAAGATCCGAGCTGTTATTCATAAGCGCCCTGACGGCACAGCAGTTTTCATCAAGATCTGACGACAGCGCGGTATCGGAGCTGTTTACGGGTTCGGTATTCTTTTCGGAAAAATCCGGCTTTTTTATATTGCTCATTCTTAAGCCCTCGCATAATAAAAAAATATCAGTAAATAATAGCGGTGAAATAAAAATCTATCAATTATCTTTCCCGACTATGGAGGCAATATGCTGATAATAATAATTCGTTCGGTACTTTTGTACATTCTTATAGTGTTTGCGCTAAGGTTGATGGGCAAGAAGCAGCTGGCTCAGCTCCAGCCGTCCGAGCTTGTTACGACCATACTTATCTCAAACATCGCAACGCTGTCGCTTGAGGACTCGACCGTACCGATGATATACGGCGTTATACCGATACTGATGATAGTTTGTCTTGACGTATTTATGTCATTCGTTATGCTGAAAAGTCAGCGCTTCCGCCGTCTTGTCACGGGAACGCCGCAGATAATCATCACAAACGGCGTTATCGACCGCAGAGTGATGAAGCACCTGCGCTACAGCGTTGACGAGCTTATGGAGGCAATGCGTGAATGTATGATATTTGATATTTCGCAGGTGCAGTATGCTATAGTTGAAACCACCGGTAAGATAAACTTCTATCAGAAAAGCTGTTACAGAAACGTTGAAAACGGTGATATGGGGATCAAGGTTCAAAACTGCGATCCGCCTTGTCTACTTATAAAGGACGGCGATATCAATTATCCCGGACTGCGCCGCTGGAACGGCGATGAGAAGAAGCTGCGCGGTATGATAAAGGATATGGGACTTGATATAAAGGATATATTCCTGCTAACAGACAGTGTTGACAAGGGTGTTTACACCGTGCTTAAGTCCGATAACGAATGCGGTACAAGGTCAATATGCAAACCTCAGGAGAAACAGTAATGGGAAGAATGGTAACTTGCGCCGCTATAGTCGCGGCGATGGTGGCTTTTGCGATATTCGGGTACAATTATTCCGACACGCGGGCGAAGGATATATATATTACCGCCGATGAGATAACGCAGGCGATCGATAATAACGACACAAAAAAAGCCGCCGAAAAGGCGGCATATGCAGAGGATATATGGCGGGGACTTTCACAGGATACTATCTTTGTAGAAGACACCGAATGCGATAACGAGATAGCAATGTGCCTGTCACGCATAAGGGTATTTGCCGAGAGCGGAGAACCCGATATCTACTCGGAATGTGCCGTGCTGAAAAGACTTATAGAGCTTTATATAACAAGACAGCAGATAACATTATCAAGTGTATTCTGATCAAACCGATATATAAAAATGCCGACGGCAAAATACCGTCGGCATAATTCTTATTATAGCTGTTATAGCCTTTGAAACTTAGGAAACAGTAGCGTTGAGCTCCTTGATTCTTGCTTCAATAACACCTCTGTTCTCTTCACGAACAGTTGCAAACGAGCTACCGCCCATTACAACGTCTGATGTGAGGTGACCTACAGGGTTTTCGCCTGTATTTGTGTCGGCGATATCTGCACCGATACCGTTCTTGAACTCAAATACTGCCGAGAATGTTGTAGGATCCTTCAGCTTATCAAGTCTGTCGAGCAGTGTGTCATTCCAGTCGAACTCATCAATAGACTGCTGTCTGCCTGCCTTCTTTACTTCTTCGTCCTTGGAAGCCAAGAGGTTGGCATAGATCCATGCCTTGTAGCCGTCAGTGTTCTTAGAACCTGAAACGAACATAAATGCATCCTGCTTCATTTCCTGATAATATGTATCAGCACCGTCCATCTTGGGGAAAGGAACGAAGTTGATCTCATCATCGTCCCACTTCTGTTTTTTCTTGTAGAGTCTCCATGTTTCTTCATATCTCCAAGTACCGTCTTCAATGAAGAGAGTGTTACCGTTTACCCACTCGGGATAGCTGGGTGCCCAGTTGTTTTCGATTTCTCTGGGGTAACGGAGCTGTTCCTGTGTATCATCAAATGAACGGAGCATATCCATGCACTTTTCGATATTTACATCATTGAGGTTGCTTACAAGCTTACCGTTCTCAAGACCGATAAGGGGCTTACCTGTTGTTGCAATGAAAGCGTGGTCAAGTCCGTAACCGTCAAATGCGTACTTTGCATTGTCGGGATCTGTGAACTTTCTTGCCATCTCTATGCACTTTGACCATGTCCATTCGCCCTTTTCAAAGAGCTCCCAAGGATCGTCAAAGCCGTTCTCTTCGATTATTGACTTTCTGTACCAAAGAAGTGTTGCGGGGTTTACATCAACGATAGGTGTGTAAACCTTGCCGCCCCAGTTGAACATATCTATAATGTTTTTATAGTCTGCCCAGTCATCCGTTGTAGTGTCAATAACACCGTCGATAGGCTGGAACAGGTTCTGATAAATGCCATAAGGATAGTTAGATGTTTCAAAGGGGAATGTATCGGGAGAATCATCCGACTGTACGAGCTTTGCGAGATCAACATATCTGTTTGCATAGTTTGATACTCTTACGTTAACGAATACGTTTTCGTCTGCTACACTCTCATAGCCCTCGGGCTTGTTAGCGGGTGTGCCGTACATAGACTTGAACAGCTCAACAGAAGGAGCTGCCTCCTGAATGTCGTACCATGCCATAAACTTGAGCTTGGTATCAACCTTGATGTTCTTGTAGTCCTCTGCTACTGAAACGTTGTCAATTGCACTCTTTACATCTTCGTTTGAAGACATTATCTTCTGGCTTCCTGTAGCTGTTGTGCTCTCTGTTGAAGAGTCAGCACCGCCTGTTGTTCCGCCGCTTGTTGACGCACTGCCGGAACAACCTGTGAACGCTGTAGCGCCCATTACCAGAGCAAGAGCTGCTGCTGAAATCTTTTTGGTCGTTTTTTTCATCATTTACCTCCTGTACGGCTTTACACACTGCCGCTTATTTTACAAAATAATTATAACAAATTTTCGGATTTCAATCAACCATTAGTTAATCCAAACTTGAAAATTATTTTTGTCTAATTACAACAACGAATTTTGCGTTTACACGGCGTTTACACAAAATTTAAGTTAATTACCTTTATACATCTGAGAATAACCTAATTGTGTAAACCCGTTTCTTGCGTAAAGCTTAACCGCTCTTTCGTTATCGGGCTCGGTTTCAAGCCTTATTCTTGCGGCATCGGAATATTCTTTATCTATAAACTTGAAGAACTCTCCCGTTATGCCCTTACAGCGGTACTGAGGCTTTACATATATCTCTTCAAGCCATACCACCATACCGCCGGCTTCGTTTGAATAGGTCAGTGCAAGGAGCGCAAAGCCGTATATCTCCTTTTTATCGTCACTGCGGAACATAAAGCAGACGGCATAAGGCGAGCCTTCCATAAGCACATTGAATGTAAGTTCATGGTTTTCATCGGGGATAGGGTGAAGCACAGCGGGAGAATGATAAAAATCATGCTCCATAGCGAGAAATTCGTCACGGTCGGTTTTTCTTATTTTATCAAATATCATATTGTTCTCCTGTTAAGCAAGTCCCAAAGGATTTATAAACAGATATGCGAAATATCCCGCATATGCGACAAGCATAATTATGCCGCCGACTCTTGTCAGTTCCTTTTTGTGCAGAACAAGAAGTCCGAGCAGTACAGCCGCCGCAATTGCGACCAGAGTATCGATGATAAATGCATTGCCGAATGTCAGCACGCTCGGTGAGAATACCGAGGCAAGACCTACTACAAACAGGATATTGAATATGTTGCTTCCTATTATGTTACCGATAGCAATATCCGACTTTTTCTTGAGAGAAGCCGCAATGCAGGTGATAAGCTCGGGGAGTGACGTACCGAATGCAACTACGGTAAGTGAGATAGTTCTGTCATCGACACCGATAACCTGAGCTATGCTCTTTGCGGCAGACACCGTGAGGTCACTGCCTATTACTATGCTGACAAGTCCGACAAGGGTTATGAGGATCAGTATCGGGAGCGTGTCCTTGTCGGTAAGCTCGGGGACTTCCTCGGCGGAGCTGTCATCGCCCTTCTTATAGAGGTAGAACAGATAGCCGAGAAACGCCGCAAAAAGCACCAGCATGATAACGCCGTCTATCTTGTCAAGTCCGCCGCCTATCCAGCCGAGGAGTAACAGAACGGCTGTAATGAATACGACAAACGGTATCTCGAACTTCAGCGTATTCGGCTTTATTTTCAGATTTGTTATCAGAGCGCTGACACCGAGTATCAGCAATATATTCAGGATATTACTGCCGACTACATTACCTATGGAAATTGCCGCCGCATCCTGAAATGACGCGCTGATACTGATCGCCGCCTCGGGGGCAGATGTACCCATTGCGACTATTGTAAGTCCGATAACTATTTGCGGTATCTTAAACTTTGCGGCTATCTTTGACGCGCCCTCGACAAACAGATCCGCGCCCTTTATCAGCATTACAAAGCCGACTATAAGCACAGCAAGCGAGCATATGACATTTGCGTTTATATTGACGCCTGCCATATTCATAATATAAAGTGCCGCTCCTATTACAAGAGCGATAATTGCTATTAACATTTTGTCCTCTTTCTTTTTATCCCAAGTTAAAAATTCACTTATTACACGAATGACGGGCAGTAACGTTCCTGAGGAGCGACTGCCCGTGCATATAAAGTTTTATTTACTTACTGCTGACCTGCAAGCTCTTCGTAAAGACCTATGTACAGCTTTGCTGACTGATTCCAGCTGAAATCAGCCTTCATAGCTCTGGTAACGAGCTTGTTCCACTCTGTCTTGTTCCAGTAGCAGTCCTTTGCTCTCTTTATGGCATAGAGCATATCATGAGCGTTGTATGACTGGAAAGTATATCCTGTGCCGTTTTCATCACCGCAGTCAATAATGCTGTCTGCAAGACCGCCTGTTTTACGGACTATCGGGATAGTGCCGTAGCGCAGTGAGATCATCTGTGCAAGTCCGCAGGGTTCACTCTTACTGGGCATAAGGAACATATTAGCGCCCGCATAGATCTTCTTTGCAAGGTCGGGGATATATCCGCAGGTAAATGCTACTCTGTCGGGATATTTCCAGCGCATCTCGTGGAAGAACTGCTCGTACTGAGCTTCTCCCGAGCCTAATATAACAACCTTGTAGCCAAGGTTTATAATGTCGTCAAATACGCACTTTACAAGGTCAAAGCCCTTGTGCTCAACAAGTCTTGATACCATACCGAGTACAGGCTCGTCACCCTGGGGAAGTCCGACCTCTTCAAGCAGCTTCTGCGTGCAGGTTTTCTTTCCCGCTTTCTTTGTAACAGTGAAGTTTGCGGGGATCGCGGGGTCTGTAGCGGGATTGTACATATCGGTATCAATACCGTTCAGGAAGCCGCAGGTCTTGTACTGCTTGTCCGCAAGAGCTCTGTCAAGTCCGTGTGAGAACCACGGGTCGAGAATTTCTCTTGCGTATGTGGGAGAAACAGTCGTAACCTTATCGGCAACCTCGATAGCAGCCTTCATAAGGTTGATATCTCTGTCATACTCCATAAGTGAAGCAAAATGCTTCGGTATACCGAGGACATCTTCAAGTATATCCATACCATATCTGCCCTGATACTGAATGTTGTGAATCGTAAATACGTTCTTTATACCCCAGAGCTTTTCATCGTTTCTGTAGAAAATGCTGTAATATACGGGTATAAGAGCGCACTGCCAGTCGTTTGAATTGATGATCTGGGGCTTGAAGTCGATAACCTTGAGCATCTCAAGTACTGCGCGCGAGAAGAACGCATATCTCTCGGCATCATCGTAATAGCCGTACAGACCGAAATCACGCTTGAAGTAATATTCGTTATCGAGGAAGTAGTATGTAACGTTGTTTATCTTTGCCGTGAACAGTCCGCAGTACTGGTTTCTCCAGCCCACAGGCACAGAAAAATTAGTAACGTAGGTCATCTGATCACGCCACTGCTGTTTAATTGTGTTTACATAGAGAGGCACTACCACACAAGCCTCGTGGCCTTCTTCAACAAGTGCCTTGGGAAGTGAGCCGGCAACATCTGCAAGTCCGCCCGAAGCCGCTACGGGCTGAGCCTCGCTTGCCGCATATAGGATCTTCATGTTTTTTCCGCCTTTCAGCCACGCTTTTCAGAATTATCGCCGTGGCTCGTTTATAGTTTCTTATTCCTATTTAAAAATATAGCATATTTCGCGTTTAAAATCAAGCAAAATTTGTGCAGCTTTCTGTCGAACAAAGAAAAATCGGAAATAATAACTAAATATTTCAATTTCTCTTGTTCAATTTAACAAAATCTGCCGATTACGGTATTGCAATTTTATTAAAAACAGAGTATAATTCTATTGTAAGCAGTCTTTTATTCTAAGGGCTGTCTGTCTTGTATCAACATAGAAAAAGGGAAGGTGTCATTACAATGGCAAACAAAGAAATCAAATTACTTGACGTTATAGACAGAGCACAGTTACAATCCTTACAGGACGCATTTGCAAAGGCAACAGGCATGGCCGCACTTGCAACAGACAAAAGCGGTCCTGTTACCCAGCTTTCATGTCCTACAGACTTCTGTATGAATTACACCAGAAAGTCGAGTGTGGGCTGCGAACGCTGTAATCTCTGCGATTTAAAAGGCGGCGAGCAGGCAAGCAAGACAGGAAGACCCGCGGTGTACTACTGTCACGGCGGACTTGTTGACTTTGCATCGCCTATAATAGTAAATGGTGAACAGATAGGCTCTCTTATTGGCGGTCAGGTATTGACGGAAGCACCCGACCTTGAAAAGTTCCGTGCGATAGCAAAGGAAATCGACGTTGACCCGGATGAATATGTAGAGGCCGTAAAGAAAGTACCGATAGTTTCGGAGGAAAAGGTAAACAATGCGGCAGAGCTTCTTTTCAAGATGGCTCAGGCTCTTTCACAGGTCGGATACGAAAAGTACCGCATCACAGAAGAACACAAGGATACTTCGGCAATGTTCGATGAGGTCCAGGAAGACTATGTATTTATAAACGCAAAGGTCGAAGAAGTCAATACGGCAATTACGGCGTTATCCGACGAGTTTGATCTTCTTCGCGAAAAAGCGAATGAGTCCGCTAAGGCGGTTGCTCAGACAGACTCGATCCTGAAATACATACAGAATGTTGCCACTCAGATGACCTTGCTCGGCTTCAATGCTTCGATAGAAGCAAAGCACGTCGGCGAAGCAGGCGCAGGCTTCAATGTAATTGCACAGGAGGTACGTCAGCTCGCAGAACAGACTTCCAATCAGACACGCAGTATCGAAGACGTGCTCGGTAGCGTACGCTCCTCAATTTCTGCTATCGACAAGGAAATTACGACCGCAGTAAGCAAGATAGAAGCCAATGTTGCTACAATAAGGGAGCTCAGTGACAAGATCACCGAAACTTCCGCAAAGATAGATAGTATCAGCAAGGCATAAATAAATTCAGATAAATAAACAGCTCGTCGCAGGATATTCTGCGGCGAGCTTTTTGCGTTTATATGGCAGCGGATAAAAAGCAACGGCTCTGCAAAAGCAGAGCCGTCATTATTATTCAGATTAAGAATTATTCAACAGTCTTGTTGAGTTCTGCAAGACGAGCGTCGATCTGACCCTGATACTGTTCACGGAAAGATGTGTAGGATTCACCTGTCATGTAGGGGCCCTTTGTGAGCTGCTCTACAGGGTTATCCTGATTGTCTGTGCTTGCGATATCCTGACCGATACCGTTCTTGAAGTCAAACACGCCTGTGAATGTCTTAGGATCCTTAAGTGTATCCAGTCTGTCAAGCAGTGTATCTGTCCAGTCATACTCTGCCTTGGACTGCTCTCTGCCTGCCTTCTGTACTTCGGGATCGTTTGATGCTACTAAGTTAGCATAGATCCAAGCCTTATAACCGTCTATGTTCTTAGCACCTGCAACGAGCATTATAGAATCCTGCTTCATGCTCTGATAGTACTTGTCAGAACCGTCCATCTGGGGGAAGGGAACGAAGTTGATCTCATCGTCATCCCACTTCTGTTTCTTCTTGTACAGTCTCCATGTTTCTTCGTATCTCCATGTACCGTCATCAAAGAACAGTGTATTGCCGTTTACCCACTCGGGGTAGCTGGGTGCCCAGTTGTTTTCGATATCTCTGGGGTAACGGAGCTGTTCCTGAGTGTTATCGAATGAACGGAGCATATCAAGGCACTTTTCGATATTAGCGTCGTTGAGGTGACTTACAAGCTTACCGCCTTCAAGTGCGATAAGAGGTGTACCTGTTGTGCAGACAAAGCTGTTCTCGGGGTTGTAACCGTCAAGTACATACTTGCCGTTGTCGGGATCTGAGAACTTTCTAGCCATTGTCATAAATGTTTCCCATGTCCACTCGCCCTTTTCGTAAAGCTCCCAGGGATCGTCAAGACCTGCTTCTTCAACAGTTGACTTTCTGTACCAGAGTAAGCTTGTAGGTGTAAGGCTCATGATTGGGCAGTAGTTCTTGCCACCCCAGTTGAACTTGTCGATAGACTCCTTATAATCAGCCCAGTCATCGGTCGTGAAATCGATAATGCCGTCAAGGGGCTGGAAAAGGTTCTGGTATATGCTGTAGGGGTAGTTGCAGATTTCAAAGGGGAAGCAGTCGGGGGAATCATCTGACTGTACGAGCTTTGAAAGGCCGGTGTATCTGTCTGCATAGCTTGAAACCTTGATATTAACGAATACGTTTTCATCTGCTACGCTCTCATAGCCCTTAGGCTTGTTCTCGGGTGTGCCGTAGAGTGTCTTGAATACCTCTACTGCGGGAGAAGCCTCCTGAATGTCCCACCAAGCCATCCACTTGATCTTTGTGTCAACCTTGATGTCCTTATAATTTTCGCTGGCAGATACATTAGCAACTGCGCTCTGTACGCCTTCATTCTCAGACATCTGCTTCTGTGTTTCGCCTGTTGTTGAAGCAGCTGAGCTGTTATTATCCGCAGCACCGCTTGTAGAAGCGCTGCCTGAGCAGCCTGAAAAAGCTGTTACAGCAGATACAAGTGCTAATGCGCCTGCAATAGCTTTAGTATATTTTCTCATCTTAATCCTCCTATAGATTTTCCGTGTTTTAACACGGAAGCGTAATATTACTATCATATTATAGCAAATTTCCCACCTTACCGTCAATAAACAATTTGCAGTAATTTAGCTAAACGGTTTTGTGAAAATAGCACAATTGAAGCATAAAAATTTAGGTTAATTAGCTAAATTTAATTCTATCCTGTCATTTATGTCACCGATTATTTCGTTAAGCAGCGGAACATTATTTTTGTATTCCTCGCTGTCAAGACTCTTAAGATAGTCCTTTCCATGAATGTAGCACAGATCAGTTATCTCGCCAACAGGATTTGAGTAACAGCCGGTAGATGAAATATCAGGTTCGCAGGAGCTTTTGTATTCAATTACCGGAGAAAAGGCGGCAGGATTGTTTATCTTGCTGAATCTGTCAAGCAATCTGTCCGTCCAGTCGTATTCCGATTTTTGGTTCTCTTTTAGCCTTGACTGTATGGTTTCGTTATTTGCGGCATAAGCCTCAGAATAAATAAGCGCCTTATAACCCTCAATATTCTTTGCGCCTTTCGGAAGCAGGTACGAATCTATATTGACATTTTGATAGTACGTCTTCTCATCATCGCACCGCGGGAACGGAACAAAGCTTATCTCATCATCGCTCCACTTTTTCTTATTCTTGTAGAGCTGCCATGTTTCATCATACCTCCAACTGCCGTCATTAAAGAAAAGCGTATTGCCGCATACCCATTCCGGATAGCTCGGAGACCAATTGTTTTCGGTTTCTTTCGGATAGCGGTAGCCTTTCTGTGACGGTGCAAACTGACGTATAAAATCCATGGCTTTTATTATCTTCTCATCCTTGAAATTGCCTTTGAGCTTTCCGTCACTCAGTTCAACCAAAGGCAATCCGGTCGTTTGCCACAGATAAAAATCTGTACTATAACCGTCTATAGCGTATTTTCCTTTTTCCTTGTCTGTAAACTTTTCCGACATTTCAAGGAACTTGCTCCAGGTCCATTCATCTTTTTCATAAAGCTCCCATGGGTCTTCAAGATTATTGTCGTTTATCACGGAAGTCCTGTACCACAGAACATTAGCCGGAGCTACATTATAAACAGGAACGCAATAGTGATTGCCGATACGGGTTTTCCGCCATACCTGTTCATACATTTTGAACTCGGTAAGCTCCGGATCTACTATATCATCTATAGGAACAAAAAGACCGTCTGCCACATTTACAGGATATGAGCCAAGTAAAAGCGGAAATGCGTCCGGTGCATCGTCGGACTGTATCATTCTTGAAAGGTCTGTTAATTTACTTGCGTAATTCGACACCCTGATATCCACGAAAGGTGCATTATCGCCGTTATCGGAGCTGCTCTTGCCGCGGCTTACCGATTTATATCCTTTCGGCATTTTTTCGGGTATTCCGAAAAGCTCTGTGAAGCACTCCGATGTCAAGGTATCATTAAGGTCATACCACGACAGTATTTTCACCTTTGTGTCGACCTTGATATCCCCTACAACGTCCTTGACAGACTTTCCTTCAGGGGCTGTGCCGTTACTGTTGTCGGTGCTGTCGGCGCTGTCGTCTGTTCCCGCATTTTCCGAAGCGGTGGGATCGCTGTCCTTTATTTCTGTACTGTTGTCGGGAGATGTACTGCCCGAGCAGGCGGTCGTCAGCATTACCGCTGACAGGATAATTGCGGATAGCATCTTCCGGTGTTTCATAAATAGCTCCTTTGATGTAGTGCGAAATGAATTTTATTGTTCAGTTACGATATTTTCTGCTGATTTGTTGATGCTGTCTGTTGCTTTATCAAGCTCCTTGATAATGTCCGGTCTTTCTTCGGTAATAAATGTTCTGTAGTCCTTGCCGTGTACATACGAGCTTTCTGAAAGTCTGTCAACAATGACATCGACCAATGCGGTAGGCGGTACTTCACGGAAATAATCGCGGCAGTCAACTACCCACTCAAAAGCATCGGGACTGTTTATCTTATCCATTCTGTCAAGAAGCCTGTCGTTCCAATCATATTCGGTTTTCTTTTCCTCGCTGAGCCGTGTCTGCGCGGAGCTGTCGTTATATAAGTATGCCGCCGAATATACAAGCGCCTTATAGCCTTCGGTATTCTTTGAGCCTATTGGGAGCATATAAGTATCTTGAGCGCAGTTATACTCCTGATAATACGACTGCTCATCATCGCAACGGGGGAACGGAATGAAATTGATCTCATCATCGCCCCATTCATTCTTATTCTTATAAAGCCGCCAGGTTTCGTCATATCTCCATGTACCGTCATCAAAAAACAATGTGTTGCCGTTTGCCCATTCGGAATAGCTCGGCGACCAGTTATTTTCTTCTTCTTTGGGATATCGCAGATTTTTCTGAGATGTGGCAAACTGACGTAAAAAATCCATTGCGGAGATTATCTTCTCATCATCGGCATTGCTTTTAAGAAGACCGTCTTCTATACCGATAATTCCCTTTCCGGTAGTGGCGAGAATTTCGCGTTCAACAAAATATCCGTCAACGCCGTATTTCTTTTCTTCGCTGTTGCTGAAGCTTTCGCACATACTAAGGAATTTGCTCCACGTCCACTCGTTCTTTTCGTAAAGCTTCCACGGGTCTTCAAGCCCTGCCTCTTTTATAACACTGCTTCTGTACCACAAAAGCGAGTGCGGAGTACTGCTGAATATCGGCACATAATCGTTTCCGATATATTTCAACGATTGCTGTATCTTGCAGTATGGAGCGAACTCTTCCGTTTCAAAGTCTATGATATTGCCTATCGGCTGAAAAAGCTTATCTGCTCCGACAGAGCAAGACATTCTTGATATCTCGGCCGGGAAAGCATCGGGAGAATCCCCCGAATCAATCAGTTTTGCCAGTGTATAATATCTGTCAACATAACTGCTCAGATAAACATCTATAAACGGTTCTGTATCATTACCGGAGCTATATTTTTCATAACCCTCCGGATTTTTCGGGGGCACACCGAAAAGCTCTTTGTATGCGCCTGCAACATCTCCGTTATTAAGGTCATACCAGCCGAGAAATTTCACCTTTGTGTCGACCTTGATATCCCCTATAATGTCCTTAACGGACTTGCTTGCAGATACAGTGTCGTTGCTGCTGTCGGTGCTGTCGTCTGTTCCCGCATTTTCCGAAGCGGCGGGCTCGCTGTCCTTTATTTGCATACTGCTGTCGGGAGATGTACTGCCCGAGCAGGCGGTCGTCAGCATTATTGCTGACAGGATAATTGCGGATAGTTTCTTCCAGTGTTTCATAAATAGCTCCTTTGATGTAGTGTTGATGTTAACTATAGAAAAATATTATTAATTTCAATTTGTGCTTTTTTCAGGCGGCGTATTCAGCATTTCTGCCTCCCGGGAATTTACAGATCCGTATTCCTCAAGGACTTCATCGTATTTGACCCCGGTCAGGAAAGTATTGTTTAGCAACGCACCGGGTACATCTTCTCCGCACCCGCTGCCTATTATAAATAAGGCAATACTGCTGTAGTCGCATACCCAGTTGAAAGCGTCAGGCTGACTTATCTTTTCTGCTTTGTCAAGCAGTCTGTCATTCCATCCGTACTCTGTCTTGTCATATTGTCTTGACGCTTTCTGCATTTCGGTATTGTTGCGTGCATATATGTCCGTATATATAAGCGACTGATAGCCGACCTTATTTTTTGAGCCTTTTGGAAGTAGGAATGATGTTGTATTCATATTCTGGCTGTATGTTTTTTCTGCGTCGTATCTTGGGAACGGAACAAAGTTTATCTCATCTTCACTCCATTTTTCCTTTTCCTTGTATTCTATCCACTTTTCTTCGTATCTCCATATACCGTCTTCAAAGAACAACGTGTTGCCATTCGCCCACTCACGATAGTTCGGAGCCCAGTTGTTCAACAGATCTCTCGGATAACGCAGACTTTTCTGTGTCGTGTCAAACTGTCTCAGAAACTCCATCGCCGCTTTCATCTTATCCGTACCTGAATTGTCTATATACAATCCGTTATCATTACCAAAAAGATGTATTCCGGTTGTCGCAAGCAGATTAGTCGGCACATTGTCACCGTCGATACCGAATTTAATATTTCCGTCGTACTTAACTATATCCTCTGTCGATTGCTTGCCGTCAGAGAACTTTTCGCACATTTCAAGGAATTTGTTCCATGTCCATTCGTCTTTTTCGTAAAGCTCCCACGGGTCTTCAAGCCCTGCGTTTTTGATAACACTGCTCCTGTACCATAAAACCGATGAGGGAGAAACATTATATACGGGGCAGTAATTTTTATCAAACATTCTTATATCGTTCTGGATTTTGCTGTATGGCGCTAGCTCAGATAATCCGAAATCAATAACACCGTCCACAGCGTCAAAATATTTGTCGCTCTTGTCATTGGAGTTGAAATACATCATTGCGTACAGCTGAGCGGGGAATGCGTCCGGTGAATCATCAGCCTGTATAAGCTTAGCAAGGTGAGAATATCTGTCTGCATAAGAAGTGACGCGGATCTCGGCAAACGGCTGTTCATCGGGCGAACTTTCCGTATCATTGCCGCTATCCCATAAATTGCTTTCCTCATACCCCTGCGGAATATTTTCAGGCACACCGAAAAGCTCCGTATAATTTTTTGCTATACCATTATCGTTCAGGCTGTACCACGACAGTATTTTCACCTTGGTATCGACACTGATATCCCTGGCAACGTCCTTGACGGACTTTCTTTCGGGGGTTGTGTCGTTACTGCTGTCGGTGCTGTCGGCGCTGTCGTCTGTTCCCGCATTTTCCGAAGCGGCGGGGTCGCTGTCCTTTATTTGTGTACTGCTGTCGGGAGATGTACTGCCCGAGCAGGCGGTCGTCAGCATTATTGCTGACAGGATAATTGCGGATAGCTTCTTCCAGTGTTTCATAATTAGCTCCTTTGATGTAGTGCGGAATGTTTCTTGTCGGTTAAAAAAAGTCTGTTTGATAATTATCATATATTTACTTCTGTTTTAATTGTATCACATATCCGCGACACGGCTCAATAGAAATATTGTACTAAATTAACCGCCGCGTTTTGGACAGAATAAACAGAACACCCTTGTACCGTCTGCACGGCAAAGGGTGTTCTTTATATTTATATGAGGAGAATTTTTATGCTCATCATTCGTTATCAGAGCTTTGTCCGGTACTGTCCTGATATTCGCCGATTATCGTTTTATAGAGCTTTTCTGCACGGCTCACGTTTTCATCGGGTATATAATATATCGCTCCTCCGAAAGCGCTCATAGACGGTTCGGTCAGTACATATTTCTTATCGGAAAGCACTCCGTCCGTGTAGAAGTCATACATTTTGCACAGCTTTTCAAATTCGGTCACCGCTTCGCTGTCTGCAAGACCGTATGGAACAGCGGCCATCTCTGCATTGACGGCATATACCCAATCCGAGCTGTAAGAAACCTGGTATGGCGAGAGTATTTTTTCAATTCTATATACATTGTAGTCGTTTTCCACTCCTACGCTTGTGTTGTATTCATCGCTACCTGACTCTGTGCCTGCTTCCGTATTGTCATATTCGTACTTCGCAGTCCGGATAGTACCGATTATTTTTTCCCTGCGCGATGTCGAATTATCCTTGTTTTCCAGTATGGCAAGCGATTCCTTGCAGTTCTCTCTGACCTCAACGCTCATTGAGGAATAAGTTGCATCGGCGAGGACAAAGTCGAGCACAGCAGCGAGCTTTCCTGTGTTTCTGCCCGCTTTCATATCATTTTTCAGTGCCGTAATCAGCTTTTCGTTAAGCTCCGATTTAAGCTTTCTTCCGTACAGCTCACCGTCATCGCGGTGGGAAATAATATCCCACTTGTTTCCTGCGCTTCCGAAATACTCAAAAAATGACTGATATCCGTCACTTTCGGACATGGCGCATCTCATATCATACAGCTTTTTCGCATATTCTGCGCTCTTATCCTTTTGGATATTGACATTAAATGTTCTCGTCACAATGCTTCCGTCTTTGAGGCGATATTTAAAGCTCACAGTAGTATAGTCGGTATATTGATCGTAGGGCGTACCGATGTAATGAACGACCCCGTTGCCGCCTGCACGCGCATAACCGTTATTGACTATGAATGAATGATAATCGGTTATCGCTTTGATCGATCTTTCATCGTCAAACTCCTGAAATCCGTAGTCGACTATACCGCCGCCGCAAAATTCATTGAAAGCCTTTGACGTTGAAACGCTTACGTTGTCTACAAAAAACGCAGACGGTACATAGTGTTCAAGTCCGAAAATGTCATACGACCTCATAACAAAGCACAGCAGTAACGAGCCTGCAACCGCACAGCCGTATCTCACAAACGACTGCCACAGCTTGCGTATTTTTCTGCCGTGCGTCAATTCTGCCAGAAGATACAGAACAATGCTTATTACAAGGCAGGCTACATATGCCGTTATGTTATTTTCATGCAAGCCTGTTGCTCCTGTTATATTTGCAAAAACAGTCACAACAAGACCCAGTGTTATTATATGATACGGCAGTTCAAACACAAACGGCGAGCCTGTCTTTTCAGCTTTTCTCAGCCTTGTTGCAAGATAAGCAAGACCGAGATAAATTAAGAACAGTACTGCAAGTACCGTTATATTGCGCGCACTGAACACCGAGAACATATCGCTCTGCCACAACGTTCCCTCCATCTGATATTCAACATACTTATACGAGTTGAAGAAAGAACCGATGAACGAAAAAACAGGACCGAGCGGTGCGGCATACATTGCCAGTGAAAAAATCTGTTCATCGCTTGAAACACTGGTCAGTCTGCCCATGATTATGCTTGAAAACGAAACAACAGCCATTGACAATACTATCATACCGAGCACAGAATAGATAATGCTGTCAGCCGTTCTTCCGGCACAGGCGTTTATCATCACACAGAAAACGTACATAAGTACCTGAACAATGACAATTGAGATCAGCAAATAAAGCACCACACCGGCAATATCCTTATACAATATCGTATGTGTCTCATAGTAAAGTGCGCTTATATCCGGAGTGCAGTCGCCTTTGTTGAACATTTGCAGTATCTTGTCCGAAAGTGTAATTTTGCTTGCAGAGGTTACCACTGCGCTTACCGCACCTGTCAGCAATGTTGGAAGAATGCATATGACCGAGCCCGAAAGCAGGTCGGCAAAAAATCTTTGGGTAGTACTGAGCGGAAGAGGCAGATACATATCTGCGTCACACTTTTTAAGATTGTAGCCGAATATGACGTTTGATACCACAAATGACATTATCAGAAGTATCACGACCGACACGACCGCTACTATGACACCGGACATCAAAATCGTATTAACAGTGCCCAGCATTTCCGGTATATTAGTGCTCAAAGCTTCCGATATATCATTCGGATCGATCGAATCGGCATTTTTATTTATAAAATCGTTAAGAATTCCGGTGCAAACCGAAACACAGGCGGCGAATGTCGGTAAACCGAGTATACTGAATATCAAAGAAAGAATAAGCAGATTTTTGTTTTTGACAAGCTTGTATCTGAAATAGCTGCCGAAGTAGCTCTTTTTACTTATCGAGTTCTGAGCTGTCATAACCGAGTCCCTCCATTTCGTATATGAATATTTCGTTCAGCGTGAGCGGTATCACATCGCAGAATTTTGCGCCCTTTTCACGCATTATGCGGCAGACATTCTCAGGCTCGCCCTTAACAATAAAGTTCTGTACACTGCCTATCGTATTTTCCGACAGAATTTTAAGCTCGGGGAAATCGGCGGCTGTCTTTACGCCGTCAAACGAAACCTGTATCTTATGCAGATTGCCTTTTACGCTGTCAAGCTCACGGTCAAATACCACCTTTCCTTTATGAACAAGACCCACGCTGTCGCACAGTTCCTCGATTTCGGTCAGGTTATGCGATGAGATCATTACCGTGCTGTTATTCTCCGCCATAGAGTCAAAAAGCATTTTTCTGACGTTTATTCTCATTGTCGGGTCAAGTCCGTCAAATGCCTCGTCAAGCAGGAGAATATCGGTAGATGCCGCAAGTCCGCATATTACCGCCGCCTGCCGCTTCATACCTTTTGAAAATGTCGACATACGCTTGTCGCGCGGCAGATCCACCACCGTCATAAGCCTGTCGAACTTCTCCTTTGAAAATGTCGGATAGAATACCTCGTACATTTTCCTCATATCCTCGGGGGTCATATTAGCATACTGCTCAACATCGTCGCTTACATAGAATATCCTCTGTTTTACCGCCACGTTGTCATAGATCTTTTCCCCGTCGACCGTAACGCTTCCGCCGTCCTGCTTGTATATTCCTGCAAGGATACGCAAAAGCGTTGATTTTCCCGCGCCGTTCGAGCCGAGCAGTCCGTAAGCACTGCCGCTCTTTACGTTGAGCGTCATATCGTCAAGAGCAAGAAAATCGCCGAATTTTTTTGTTACCTTTTCTGCGTTTATCATATTTCACCCTCCTTATTTGAAACGGCGTTAATTACTTCAGTCATCATCTCTTCGGTAAGCCCTGATTTTTTCGCATCGATCACAGCCTGACGAAATTCCTCGGCGGCTCTTTTCAGTACGGCAGATGAATAGTGCGACCTCTCAGCCACATAACTGCCCTTACCCGGGAGCGAATATATAAGCCCTCTTTGTTCAAGCTGTCTGTAGGTCTTCTGAACAGTATTCGGATTTATCATAAGCTCCTTGGCAACTTCGCGCACAGCAGGGAGCTTTTCATTTTCAGCCATTTCTCCGCTTATTATAAGTTCCGCTATTCTCGCTTCAAGCTGCTCGGACAACGGCATTCCGCCCTGTAGTCTTAATGAAAACATTTCACACCGCCTTTCGTAATAACTGTACTATTCGAATTAGTACAGTTATATGATAACATGGACTTTGCGATTTGTCAATAGGGTTGAGAAAGTAATTTAAATGGGGTGTGGATGGAGATGATGGCTTGCGGAAAATCAAGCAATTTCAGAATTTGCGAAAAACTGTTGTTCTTTTTAAATGCTAGCAAGCCCCCGATAGTTCTCTTTGTAGGATAGCACTTCTCGGGTGCGCTATTCTGTGCGATACGGTTTCTGTTTTCAGCTTTGCGGAAATGTTTGGTGTTTTTACTATGGTAGCAGGCTACCGATAGTGCCTTTTTCGGGATAGCACTTCTCGGGTTCGCTATTCTGTTTAATAACGTTGCTGCTATGAACGAGGGGAAGAACCAAAGGGAACAGGACGAGGGACTTAGCAGCCCCTATCCCTGTCCCTGAAGTGCTATACTAAAACTGGACACAAGGGGGTAGAAAAACAGAAAGGCAAGGTATATAATAAAAGAAGCTACC